>CAVSBO010000004.1:0-415722 GCA_963726195.1 Candidatus Thorarchaeota archaeon | reverse complement strand
TATTTGTGCTTCACACGCCCCAACTCAGGTCTAGTTGAGCGTTTCAGTGCAGTCTAGAGACTTGCCGTCCGGAGCTTGACGATTATGGAAGATGAGTGTGGCCAGTGGGAAAGGCTCGCAGGTGAATTCGCCGAGGCAGAGAAGTACTTCCAAGCCGCGAATCAGTATAAGCAAGCGGCAAGCTGTTATCTGGATCACGTTGTCGAGATGACTCGCAAGGCAGCCGAGTACTTTCACAGATATGCTGAGATGACCTATGAGAAAGGCGACCACAAGACTGCTGCCATGGCCTACTTTGAGGCGGCAAGTCAGTATCGTCAGGTTGACGAACAGGCAACTGCGCTCACTCTCTTCGAGAATGCGGCAAGGGAAGCCTTAGAGGCGGGATTGACTGAAACTGCGGCACAGTCATACCTTTGGGCCGCGCATGCATGTCACAAGCTCGGCAATGCAGAATACTTCCTGACATGCGCCGACAATATGGCGAAACTGTATGACAAGGCTGCCGAAGAAGCAGTACAGGATGGAAAGGCGGAGAGAGCTGTCATAGATTTCTCTCTTGCAGCGATGGGTTTCGCGACGATTGAGAAGGCCCCAGAGGCAAAGAAGAGAATAGACAGGGCAAGAAGGATTGTTGACAAGACAACGTGGGATTGGCTGAAGACGTTGTTGTCATTCAGTCAAGCCCTAACTGAAAACCGGTTTGACGATGCTGGCGATCTTCTCAAGATGTTCAAGCAGGAAGAAACAATTCAGGGAGTCATGGATGCTTGTCTGAGCATCCTTGAAGAGAGAGAGAAGAGGCGCAGGAAGACAGGTCAAAAGAAGCCCTAGGTGACTCTAATCAGGGCTGTCTTCACCAACTCTATATCATGATTCGGTTCTTTTGTCTTGACAGTGACGAGAACCATCCCCACGAGCCAATGCTTTGATGTATAGTAGAAACCGCATTTCTTCTCCTGTAGCAAGGAACTGGATCGTCTTCTGGCCATTTCCTAGTGAAAGCTGAAGTCCGTCAGACAGTTCGGAAGTCACAGTGAGGTTGCTTGCTGGACCATGTCCGGTGTTCTTCAGTACAACATCAACTACGACATCATCACCCACCCCGCAGGATGTTTGTTGCGGGTTCAAAGTCACCTCGAGAAGCGGTGGTGCCGGAGATATTTCGAACTTGATCGCATTACTCTGCCTGTTGACGAGAACCTTCTCGCCTTCCAATCTGACTTTGATAGGCCCTACCATCCCACTACCATCCAAGATTGGAGTCACTTCCATCAGCCAGGAGTCTCCTGTTGCAGCGCCGCCAGTGATTTTCGGCATTTTCGACACAACCAGATTTGATGACAACGAGACCCGATAATCGACAACGCGAACCGAATCGGGGCAGCTGTACTTGACCTCGAACTCGATCGGCTCTTTCACGAGAACATTGTCATTCTTTTGGCCAGCCCACTCTATGACAACATCGGTGTCAAGGGCCAACTTGAGAGAAGATGCGATGAAGTCCAGCAGAGCGGACTCTGACGGCTTGCCCTTGAATTGGTCTATTGCTTTCTGCAACTGTTTGGGTTTGACATCCTCGCCCTCACACAGAATTGCAACACCCGCAGATGCCAGATTAAGCGTAGGAGCCTTTGCCTGCGAAGACCCTGTCACTCTACCCTCCGCTTTTCTAAGAAGATTGACAGCGGTCTCGAAGCTTCTGGCTGCAAGGTAGCAGAGGACTGCTGTCGATAGGGCTCGTGCAGACTCGTTCACCCTCTTTTCATGGTGGTAGTGATCAGATGCCTCCGAGTACATGCTTCCTGCTTCCTGAAATCGGCCATCGCTGACGAGCGCCTCTGCTGCAGTGATTTTGATGTCCGCTGCACGAACGTGGTCTTCTGACTGGAGAGCGCAGTTCGCGGACTCTCGGAAGTACTTCACAGCGAAGTCGATTTCCTCTGCTTCCAAAAACAGTCTTCCGGCGTGCTCGTATTCTTCGCTCGCATAACCAGGGTAGTTTCCCTCAAGCTCATGCAAAGCCTTCTCAATATGCTTCTTCGCCTTTGAGATCGGGTCTCTCTTGAGCAGTCCAACCATCTGCGGCGTCACCAGTTGATGAGAGTCGAGTTTAAGGCGGGTTTTGTGTGTTTCGGCTGAGTGAGATGCCATGGAAAGCAAAACCCCTCTCTATTGGAGCGACCCGCTAGTTCGCGAATTCAAAGTTGCCATTTTGGATTGTCAGCCAGTGGGCAAGTCCTTTGAAGTCCGTATCCGGGAGCAGGTCGTTCGGCCCGAAGGTGGCGGTCAAGCAGGGGACAGGGGCGAACTGAGAATCGGGAAGAAGAGCATCCCATTCGTCGATACTGTCATGAGAGAACAAGGTGTCACTTTGGTTGCTCAGCAGCCTGTAACAGGGCACACAGAAGCCACTCTGCTAATCGACATGGACTGGAGAAGAGCGGTAATGAGGAACCACAGCGCAGAGCACTTGTTCGTTGGTGCGCTGAAGAAGCTCAAGCCGCAGCTACAACCCGGATACATCTGGATTGATGGCAAACACGGAACGGTCGAACTCATTGGGGGGTCCGTGACGGTGGAGGATATTTTGACAGCTGAGTCGGAGGTTCAGCACACGGTCTCACTCGATGTTCCTGTGACGAGCGAAGTAGTCAGTTCTTCGAAGCTTGATCCTGCGGTAAGAGTCAGGGAAGGAGTGACTTCCAAACATGAAGAACTGCGGATAGTCAAGATAGGGGACGCAGACAGCTCAGCTTGCTCGGGCACTCATGTGCTCAGGTCCGGAGACATCGGGCTGTTCAAGGTGATTGACTACAAGCTCACGGACTCCAGTGCCCGACTTGAGTTCGTGGCGGGCGAGCCGGCATTCGAGCTGGTCTCCAGTGTTTTCAATGCAGTTCTGACAAGAAAGTACGAGTATCCCTACGAGTTCGATCAGTTGGGGGCAGTGCTGGATAAGAGCAAGACAGCCTGGAGTGAACGGAACGAACTACTTGACACTGTTGAGCGTTTGGTCAATGAAAGACAAGATTCAAAGCAAATTGGAAGAGTCTCCTTTGTTCGTGAGTACCTGCCGGGTTTTGATACAAACAGAATGAAGCGCCTTGTGAAGAAAATGCACCTGACGGGTCCCTCAGTAGTCCTCCTAATGTCGCCCGGAGAGAAATCAAATTTCATAATTGTGACGAATGATATCACAGTGACAGCAGGGAGCATCGTCAGCGATATCGTCAAGCAGATGGGAGGAAAAGGAGGCGGAAGCAACGACGTCTATGCAGGAGGCTTCGTCAGCGTGCACGACCCTATGGATCTGTACGAACAACTGACAACCAGACTGGAGTCGTGTGTCGCTAATCTCTGAGTCTACTTGAGGCCATGCTTCTTTGCTATTTCACTCCAGAACTTCTTGACCGCCCACGGTACAGCTAGGAACTCCTCACGGAATTCATCGAAGTTGAGACCTTGAGCCATCATTTCTTGGGACGTCCCAATCATCCCTTTGGACTCCTCGTAATCGAAGCAAACCTCTGAGTATTTCCTGTTGCATCCGAGAAGATCCAAGAGAACAGCGTTTCTCTTCTCCGCGGGTATGCTGGCTAACGGGTAGACATCACAGTAGACCTCGACCCATTTTTCCGATGGTTTGATCCATATGGTGTAGCGGAAATAGCCCTCCTCTGTCGTACGTCCAGGTGCGGCAGGGCGCTCGTCCTTCCTCTCACTGAACAAGAGCTCGAAGATTCCATCCTTGTAGGTGTATTTCATCTTCAAGAAATCGAGGTACTCCGAGATTTGCGCCTTCACGTCTGTCAAGTGGCTCTCCCGTTGCCGGAGTTAGCAGCAGGCCACATAAATTTATTCATCAATCCATGGCCCTGAGAAGGCAGCAGTCTCCGTATGGATTGCGTTCGCGTCGTACTGATGCGCAGGTCAGACATAGCTCGTCATGCTCCAGTTCACCCAGAATACAGACATCGTGTCCCTTCCACTAATGACGTTGTCTGTGAGGTGAACTGTGTACAGTGTCTTGTAAGCACCAAGTAGGTATGCACCATACACGAATAACTCGTCGAAGAACACGAAGTAATCGCAGCCCTGATGCCTAAGGTAGATGAGAGTCTGTTCAACAGTCATGTTACCATGAACCACGCCAGGGGTAACTAATCCAGCCAGATCTATTATGGAACGTTCAGAGAAGAAGCGCAGCGCTCCTGCATCATGTACGGCAAGGACCGCATTCTCGGGAGTGTTGTATCTCAGCCATATGCCGATGCGAACCTGCTGCTCATTTATGTTCTTCACGGCGTTGCCATAGAAAGGCGCTTGACCGAAATACTGGGGAAGAAGCGGGATCATAATCAGACCAACAATTACGAAAGTGGTCAGAGCCCGTTCATTCAACCCGGCCATTGGCGAACTCACTTGCTGGTATGCACGCTGAATGAGAACAAGCAGCCCCCGCAACCGCAGTGACGAGCAGCAAGTCGAAAACTGGCACGAGATACCTTGCGTTGTTGATGAGCGCCCCGTATGGAATCGAGAATCTGTATAGAAGAAAAAGGGAGATACCAAGTAGCCATGCGTACGGTTTGCCCCTCGCGGCTAGATAGATGCCCGTGACTGCACCAATGCTGATGAAGGGAAACTGGCTCAGCCATGCAATCCACCAGAAGTCCCAGTATTCGATCTCAAGTGAGGTTGGTACGTGAATCTTTGCGTAGAAAGTGTCGGGCAAGGGATAGCCAGTCGTGTTCAGGCAATACATCACCCACGGAGCTGCTATCAAAGCAGCCAGCACTCCGGCCAAGACAAATGAACCCAATCGTCGGAGGTCAAGTTGCTTCTTGGCCGCGATGATGAGAATCCTTACTGGAAGGCAGACCACAATTATCAGGATACCCTCAGGTCTAGACAAGTACGCCAATCCTGCGACAACCCCTAAGACAGGGTCGTATTTCATCTCTGTCTTGCCGAGCAGGTAGATGGAGAGCATTAGCATGAAAACAAAAAGAGGCGTCTCCATGCCAGAGAGCATCAGCCAAGTGTTCCTAGGAAACAGAACAAAGGTTGCCGCAGCGAAGCAACCCCAAACGGTATGCTGTGTGTAGCTCCTGACTATCAGACCGACCAAGAATGTGCAGGAGCAGTAGAACACCATTGACAGAATATACGTTCCCCATACTAGGTTTACTGAATCCCGAGTGAAGAGAAACAGAAAACTGAGCAGTATGGACCACAGCGGGCTTGTAGAGCCTGTCGATGGAATACCCGGTGAGTACTCCCATGGGTGACCTTCATAGATAGTGCGTGCGAATTGGAGATGAATCCATGAATCATCAAGAGGAAACCCTGGCTGAGTCCATGTTAGTAGCACAGACAAATAGAATGCACACGACGCGAGAGTCAACGAAAAGGAGAGCACGAGAAGCTCAAGCACCTCTTTGTTTCTTCTCAGCCAATCTGAGAGGCAGCTGGTGATCTGCTGCCAACTTATGTTAGGGACTGTTGTCTTCGGGTTCGTCAGAGCTAACTCTCCCAAGACGGGCTCTCTGCCCTGTGCGCCACATAAAGCTTGGGAGCATTGTGTCAGTACGCTCGGTCGATTCCGACAGCCGCAAAGCGATTCCGACCAGACAGATACTTTCGGGAACCTCTCCCCAGGACGCGCTCATTCTAATGGTGATACTCTGGTGCTGGACAACTGACTTAGCAATGCTCACAGTAGGACGACTCAGTCTGGAAAAGAGCAGGTCGGCCTAGAATGTCGATTGGACAAGTAATGACCACCCAAGTTCAACTGGTTCAAACGCCAGCGAGGAAGCCTCTCACAGTCTTCAGTCCCCCGGGTATTTGTGTTGAGCCCGCCAAGTATCCTTACGTACTCGCGGGCGTTCTTGCTTCCACAGATGCTTCGGAACACCTTTCCATTTACGATCATCCCGGAGCTTGGAAAGGCCTAGACCGCGAAGCGGTCATCACAATGAGACGCTCCCTGTATCGATTCGTCACACCGATAAACGCCCGAGAGATGTATCCCGCAGACACTGTTCGTGCTCTCCAGACAATAGCTCTTTCTGTCAGGCCAGTTGCAATCCGCGTTGAAGCAGGGGACATTCCCCCCGTCAGAATTCAGACCCAACCTGCCCTGCTCCCATCCAGCCCGTCAGTTACCGTCAAGTCAATTGAAGTCCTCTCCGAGCCTGAGATTACCAAGGTCGCAGAGAGAATTACAGGGAAAGACATCCCTGCATCCGAGGGCATCTGTCAGCTCCTTGACTACGACTACACGCTTGACCAAGTTGCCCGCTTGTTGTCTGTGGGTCTTCTGGGTAAGCTCAACAGCAGAAGATTCGTACCCCTCAGGGGAGCCTACAAAGCGGCAATCGACGCCTACGTCAGCAATGCGCTCATGGATATTGTCGAAAGAGCCTCATCTGACACTTATGCTATTCACACTGCAAGTCTGTATGGAGACACTTTCGTGGTCCTGCTCGAGCCAGGGGACCCGAGAGTGGACTACCTTAGGGCGGAAACAGGAAACGGGTCTCAGTCAGGCGGCTATAGTCTGGAAGACCCACGGCATCCCACGACCGATCCAAAGACGTCAATCTATGCAGACCATGCACGGTTCTCAGCGTACCAGTACCTGACCAAACAGAAGGCCAATTCCCATGTCGTAGTCTTCCACCACTCTCGAGGGCAGCTAAACCAACTGCTGGGACCTTGGCTAGTCAGGGCAGGTGTGGACGAAGCAGTAGAATCCGACCCCATTCTGTTGGATACCAGAGCAAACATGTCCCGCATCCTGAACTCTATTCTGACTCCGGAACTCAGAGCAGTAGCCCGCGAATCGCCGATACCCTCTCGCGTAGGGCTCGAAGATGTCTGGGCACCTATACCAACCCCCACTGTCTCCGTCTAGGAATCTGCGAGGGGTTGTGGAGAAGTAGGGCCAGTGTTCTACTCCTTCTCCTTGGCTTCCTTCTTGGATGCTCCCTTGTACATGAAGAGGAGACCGACTGCTGTAAGCATGCCTCCTGTCACAATACCTCCGCCCACAAGGACCCCCTCTGGTACGACAGGTATGTGTACGAGACCAAGACCAAGTGCCAACAGACCAGCACCAATGACCAGCAGAAAGAACCCAAGTCCGAGCCCCATCGCCCTGAACGCTGCTGAGCGCGGATACTCACTCTCAATAACGTATCCAGTCGACGCAGACACTGAGGCCTTGTAGCTCCTGCTACCGTACCGGTATTGGATCTGCCAAACTGGAACATGAACGAGAAATGTATCACCCACGTCAATCTGGTCGTTTCTGGACTCAATCTTCGGCGCATGTTGCATGATTAGAGCAGTCTGTTTGTCAAGTGCAATCTGCTTCGCAGTCGCTTTAGCACCTTCCTCAGACACTTGGCTATTGAGAACGCTGCCACCGTACTGAGCGGCTTGGTCATGACTGAAGTATTCCTTTGCCCTTGTTGGAATCGCCATCGATTTTATGTCTTGGTCAATCTCCGCCACAGCAGGTGACTTGATCTCGTAGTCTCTCGTGACCTCGCCCGACTCAGGTTTCCAGAAGAAGTTGATTCTCTTGTACGCGCCGCGATACTGCGGCCATTCGTCGTGAAACGTTGCATCACGGCCTAGGCCATTGTAGGAGGAATGAGCATCGACACGACTCACCCAGAACGGGTACCAGACTTGCTCCGCCTTGAGCATGTGAGCATTCGCTCCAAGATCACGTGGCACACCGATTTGCTTTGAGACCCAATCTGTCAGCGTTGTGTAGGCTTTATTCTGATCGAAGTGAACACGAATCATGTAATGCTCCTTGAGTTGGCACCCTGAACTGTCTGTGCCGTGCCGCAGAATGGGCATATCAGCAGAAGGTCGTCAGGCCCTGCTTTGATGTCACCACCGCAAAACGCACACTTCGTCATCTTTCTCACCCCTTCTCCTCTCGCTCGGGCATGACAAGTATCCTGACGCCGAGAATCGTCATTACGATTCCTAACACAATGGCCGCTATGCCTCCTATTAGAAGATTGGCCACGTTGTTCAGATATCCTTGGTAGAAGAATTCACCACCGACACCGGCTACGATGATTCCAAAAAAGCCGAGCAGTGCCCATAAAGCTCTTTGCTCCCGGGTGATTGGAATTTCTCCGATAAGCACCTTGCCGGCGTGTCCGTCCATGGCGCATTTGAAAAGACCACCACCGAACTTGTATCGAATGAGCGCAAACGGTGCCTGAAGGTAAGTAGTTCCTCGCACGTTTGTCGTCGTGTTGCAATCGAACAGCTCTTTGACGTTATGCTGGGCCTCTGCTCTATGCCTGTCAGCGACCACACCGCTAATCGTCCCCTCGTACTCATCAGCCCCGATCTCAGCATTGAGCATTATGGGATTGAGATCCTTAATCTTCTCGAAGTCGTATCGCTGAGTGTCGTTCACGTTAATCGTCTTGAGGTACTGTTCCAAACCGTAGAAATGAGAGCCCTTCCTCGCCAAGAGAGGCTCATCAGTGTCTGAATGAATCTCGCTCTGTACTGGCACGTAACCAGTCTCGTACTCGGTATAGGTTTCCGTGTGGCTGTGTCCTTGAGAATCCGTCACCATCCTCGTTCGCTCTACCGGAACTGACACAGTCTTGTAACCCTTGTACCAAGTATCGGCTTTGACTTTGGACGTCCAGACTGGAACGAAAATCAAGTTGTTCTCGACAATCTCCGCGCCTTGCACGAGGGCCTTGTTCACTCCCTTGTGCTTGCCAAGGTAGGCGCGAAGTCCTTCTATTCGCTCCTTGTCAGCTATGGCCAATTCCATGAGATGATCTCCAATTGCCTTGCCTTCTATGGTCGTAGTGCTACCGCAGTAAGTGCAAGTGATGACCACATCATCGGGACCGATTCGTACGTTGCCGTTGCAGACCGGGCATTTGAAAATGTCCGCTATCTCTGTTTCTGTCCCCATTTTCAAGTTCTCCACGCTTTGCGATCGGACAATATCGTGTCACGCATGTCCGGTACGTCTGCTCTCATACGCCCTTAATAAAACTACACTACGTTTCGTACAGTGACTTCTCTAAGTAGCGTTTCTTGTGAAGCTAACCTAACAGAATAGACTGCGACCGGACTCACATCGACAAGCCCGGAACTGCTGACCGCCTTACCTTCTTATTTCGTCCCTAAGCCGCGCCGCCGAGAATTCCTCCACCCGATCCTTCACCTCTTCTCGTGCGGCCTGATGGCGCTCCAAGAATTCGGCCATCCTTGGTGCGAGTATCTGCTTGCATTCTCCACAGAGAATCTCGCCGCTTCTGCATTTGCTTTCGATGTCTGCAAGCTCTTTATCGTCAGGCATGAATATGAAAGCGTAGTACTTGAAGACCGAACAGACGTCGGGGTTCGCGCCTAGTTTCCTTTGTTCCTCAGCTGTAGTCCTGCCACCCGTGAATGCGTTCATCACTTTCTTCCGAGCCAACTTGGGCTTGTCAGTTGTGAAGATGGCTGACATTGGATCGGAAGAAGACATCTTTCCACCTTCGCCCAGACCGGGGACAAACTTGTTCTGGATTGAAGCAGGTTTGTAGTAACCCAGCTTGTCCGCAACATCCCGAGTGACTCTCCAATGAGGGTCTTGATCTATGGCGCATGGAATCAGACAAGGGACGTTCTTGCCGACAATCCAAGAATGCAGGAATGCAGGCACTGCTTGAAGGGCAGGATACCAGATGCCTCCAATATTCATCGAGTTCTCAAAACCATAGACCGCCTTTGCAGTGGAAAATGTCACCTTCTTGGCCACTTGTACACCGAGCTCATACAGCAAGTCAATGTGTTTGATGTCATTAATCAGAAAGGTATTGTCAGGTTTGAAGCCGAGCGCTAGAAGGTCCAAGGAATTCTCGTAAGTAAATCGGTGTACATCTTCGATTGTCAAGTCCTCCTCAAAGAAGAACTTCTCGTCATTTGTCAACTGAAAATAAAGGCGTGCCTTGAATCGGTCTTGTAGCCACTTCGTAAACATCCAAGGTATGAGATGGCCTATGTGGACGTGGCCACTGGGCCCCCGGCCCGTGTAGATGAAGAACGGGTTTCCCTTTGCATGTTCATCAAGTAGCCAACCAAGGTCTCTGTGAGAAAAGAATAGCCCTCGCTCAAGCAGAAAGTGCTTCTCACCTGCAGCCTTGTAGATCCGTTCTCTTAGCTTCTGGTCGATTCTCTGTGTGCCAAACAACTCGATAAGACGATCGTAGTCGATTTTTCCTCTGACTTCCCAAGGGGTCACGACCATCTCTTCGTCCTTGTCGGCCATCATCAATTCCTCGTTCGCAACTCGCGTCTGCCAGAGTTGTCCATGACCGACTGGCGAGGCAATTAAGTATGATGGTTCAGAAGATTGTGGACGCTCAGAAAGTCACATTCTTGTAGACATCCGGAATCCTGATGCCAGTCTTGCCTTGGAATATCTCTCGAAGGAGCTCGTAATGCTCATCAAGATCCTTCAGGAGCTTCTCCAGAGCGTGCGGTTCAATGTTCGGCTCGGCAGTCCAGATGGTGAGATAGTTGCTGATGATGCCTACATCAGCCGCTCCTTCTTCGATATCGTTGTAGATTGTTATCTTGACCAGAAACTCAGCCTCGAACATGTTCAGAATGTCATGCACGCTCATTACAATAAGATCGAGGAAGCCAATGAGGTCCTCGAGTTCCGGCGAATCCTGAACATCGCTTCTCAATGATTCAGCAAATGTCTGGATGCTTGAAACCTTCTGTCTGAGAGTCTCGAACATCTTCATCAGCTTGGTGAACTCCCTGATTGATGCCTCGAGAGATGGCACGAGCTTGTCGAAGAGCGTGACCAAGAGCTTTCCCCGAGCGTTTTCCCTAATGTCCTTGAAACCATCGAGCTTGCCCATAGGACCGTCGAGATGCTCAATCTGGACAAGGGTGTTGGTCACTGCCTGAATGGACTTGACTGAGTTCCTCTGTATCTTGGACCAGCGCTCAACAAAGGAGTCGATGCCCTCGCGGAGATCTTCCAAGACTTCGAGTTCTTGAGTCAAATCCGTTCCCTTCGATGCGAACTTCGCTCGACGACTTATAACCTCTCCTGCGAGGACATGAAAACAAAGGGGCACTCCAGGTGGGCCACCATCATTCTCGTGTCAACAACGAAATTCCGCGCCAAGTCTTATCAAATCGCTTCTCATCTGTCCATATGCGCTTCAGTGCACAGATTTCATGGCATCAGCTCTCGTGACAACTCCAATCAGACGTCCTTGCTTCTGAACGAGTACGGCTTGGAACGATTCAAACAGGGGTAGGATGAAGCTTAGAGGCGTGTTCTCGTCGAACATTGGGGGTGCAACAGGATCCATGATTGCCTGCACGGAGACCTGAGCAAGATTGCGGTTGAGATTGCGAACAATATCGAGTTCAGTAATGATGCCGACGACTCTTCCGCTCCTTACAACTGGCATTTGAGAGAAGGCACGCTCCTGCATCACAGGGATGACACTGGCCACAGAATCACGTGCGTCAACAGTAGTCGGGTCGGCTGTCATGACAGCACTTAGGGTCGGGCCGGACTGTACGCTTAGAACCTCCAAGATCTTGTTGGCGACCGAGAGCTTCGGGTCGAGAGTGCCGGACTCGATACGTGCTATGTACGACTGCGATACCCCCACCGCGCGCGCAAGTTCCCCTTGTGTCATGCCAGCTTGTCGTCTCATCGCAGTTACCAGCTCAGGTGTGAGTATCATGGTGCTCTTCTCCGATTCTCACCAGTCATCTTCTCAAAGAAAACGATTACTGGCAGTAATCTCTATCCAAAGCTATTTAAGAAACTCTCTCTGGGCACGACGAAAAGAAAGTGAGTTGAGCCTTATGGGCCTGAATCTAGAAGTCACGAAAGGAGAAGGCATCTGCGTAGCAGATCGAAAGGTGGAGATAGTCGAAAGGAAAGGCAAAGGCCATCCCGACACTCTCTGCGACAAGGCTGCTGAAGAACTTTCGATACGCCTTAGCGAGTACTACATCAAGGAATTTGGCAGAGTCCAGCATCACAACGTCGACAAGGTTCTCCTTGCAGGAGGCCTATCAAACGTTCACTTTGGAGGAGGAGACGTAATCGAGCCGATATACATTCTGATGAGTGGCCGCGCCGTGGATGTCGTTGGTAAGGATTTCACACGCCAAGTCCCGGTGGGAAAATTCGCAGTCGAACACACACGTGAATGGATGAGCAAAGACTTGCCTCATCTTGATGTTAATTCGGATCTCATTATCGACTACAAGATACGAGCTGGCAGCACAGATCTGGTTGGCAACTTCGATGCAGGAGTGGAAATCCCGAGGTCGAACGACACGAGCTTCGGTGTTGCCTATGCTCCTATGACAGCGACAGAAAAGCTCGTTCTGGAATCTGAACAGCTTCTGAATTCTCCCGCGGTCAAGAAGAAGTGGCCTCAGATTGGTGAGGATATCAAAGTCATGGGTACGCGAGTGGGCAAGAAGATACACCTTCAGGTGGCCGTAGCCGTGATTTCAACGGAAACAAGGGATGCCGATGAATATGCAAACGTTATGCAGACGGTGAAGGACCTGTTGATTGACCACGCGGCCAAGGTTACTGAGATGCCTGTGACCGTTGCTGTGAACACTGCGGATGACCCGGAGAAGGGTCTATTCTATCTCACCGTGACTGGCACGTCAGCCGAACACGGTGATGATGGTCAGGTCGGTCGTGGTAACAGGGCCAATGGTCTGATTACTCCGTACAGGCCGATGACACTTGAAGCCGCAGCAGGTAAGAACCCTGTTTCACATGTCGGCAAGACCTACAACGTCGCCGCGAAGGAAATCGTAGACCGGATAGCAAAAGAGTATCCCGAGTTGAAGCAGGTCTATTGCTATGTTGTGAGCCAGATAGGTGCCCCGATAACGGAACCGCAGGCAGTTAACATTGAACTGTTTGGTAACGTCAATCTCAACTCAGTCAAGAGCTCCGTCGAAAGCATCTGCGAAGAGGTTATTGCGAAGCTACCTTACGTCTGGAAGGGCTTCATAAAACGCGAGTACCAGCTCTGGTAGGGAATCGATTTCACGTCTCTAGAGGCATCCGCCCGATGCCTCTTCCTCATTCTTTGACACCACCTTTGCGGCGTCACCATGCTGTAACAGAAATGAAGCGGACACGAACGAGAGATTCTTTTTAAGTAAAGGTGGCTACCTCGTACATACGTCAACCCCTGTCCTGTGCCAAACAGAGGGGTTGAGCAATTCTCTAGGAGAAACCACAGTTGGGCAAAGTAACCGAACCCATTGCTATACGAATCAGAAAGAAAACAGCCAAGGACATCAAGGGTGGCTTCTTCGGAATGATTACCCATTACATCCCCGGATGGCACGGGTACCAATCGAAAGAAGAACGCCGCGCCGCAGACAAAGTACTTCGTGAGTTTCTTGCGGACCAGCTCCGCATGGTGAAACAAGATCTCGAGAAGCTGCAGGGCATGATGGTTGATTACAATCTGACGAAGACCTATGACACCTTTGACCGAATGCTCGCTCTGACTGACAAGATTGAGTCTGGCATAAGATATGCAGACTATGGCTATTCGTCTTGGGGCTCGAAAGAGAAAATCGGCAACAAATCCCTCGACAGAATGTATCAGTTCGATGCGGTCATAATTGACGACATCGGTGCCATCAATGATGTAGTCGAGGAATTCACCGACAAGATGAACCAAGGCAAGTTCAACGATGCTTGGGACTACACCTACAGAATGTGGCAGATTGTGCAGCGCCTCGAGGAAAAGTGGAACCAGCGTGATGGATTTTTGAAGGGTTATCAGGAGTAGAAGCCCTTTGGATTGTCATGGGATATCTTTCCCTGACAATCCCGCTCTCTTTTTGAAGAATCACTGTCGCAAGCTAGGCCAAGTGGTGCGAAGCGGGGGAGAATGCCGCCGCCCGCCCCAGTGATCGTGGAAGTCAGGGTCCGTGCACTTTCTGCGTGCCCTTCAGACTTGTATACGAAGACTGATTACCCGGCCCGTCGGAAACAACCATGATAGGAATGAAAATCACCTTATTGGGTACCGGCACATCACTGCCCGACACTAAGCGAGTGCAGTCAGGCATCCTCATTGAGCAGGGCGACAAATCGTTCTTGTTCGACATAGGATCGGGCGTGCTTCACAGATTCGTCGAGACCGGTACCGATGTGAAGTCCCTCGACAGCGTTTTCATCAGCCATTTCCATATCGATCATTCGTCGGACTTCATGACTCTGTATCAGACACTGTGGCTATCGGCGTACGACAAGACCCTGCATCTCTACGCCCCTCCTCCTGCTCGCGAATGGTTCCGAACTCTCAATGAAGTAGTCTTTCCCTACCTGAGAGGAAAGGTCAATGTTGAAGTTACGGAACTCAGAGAACGAGATACCGTCAAGACGGGATTGTTCACGGTGTTGTGTCGCAAGACTCTACACGGCACTGTGGATTCAAGGGCTTTTAGAGTGGAACAAGGAGGACGTTCCCTAGTGATTTCAGGTGACACGGCGCCCTGCAAGGAAGTCATCGAGCTTGCGACCGGGGCCGATGTGCTCATTCATGAATGCAACTGGTTGGACGGACGGCACACAGAGGGGGTTCATACATCGCCGAGCCAGCTGGCGGATGTTGTCAAGAAAGCCCAGCCCAAGAAACTCATTCTGGTTCATGTCTTTCCTGAAGTCGTTTTCAATATCGACAAAGTGATTGCAACTGTCAGCGCAGGTCAGGGGACCGAGGTTGTTCTTGGCGAGGACATGATGACCTTCAACCTATGATTCCGTGTGTTGAGCGTGTTCAGTTGAATCATGGTCCAATTAGTCGGGAGGCACATAGGGACAGTACAAGAGTCGGATGTATCTACATACAAACAAGCCCAATAATACGAAGGACGAGGTAAAGAGAGTGAGAACCGGGATTTCTGGCAATATGAAAGGATGACCATATCTAGTGATCGCTAAGCCGTTGACAACAAGCACAAAAAAGAACCCCGAAGAAATGGCAGCACTGAGAAAGGCCGTCTTTCTTGCGAAAGCGTACTTCAGACCGCGTGGAACAAGATATGCCTCGCGGAAAACCATGACCAGAGCACATTGTATCAGTATAATCAGAGCAGAATAGCCGAACATGATGAAGACGATGATGCTGGGGAAAATGCCCACGAAGAGGATATTCTCATCTATCAGCAGCCTCTGGCCGTAGGTCCACTTCGGCATTGTCTCGCCTCCAGCACGATGAGTGCCATCTGCTCTGTTTCCTCTTCGTTCCCCGATGAAGCTGGCCTCATAGATGACGGTTGGGCTTCCCCTTATATAGTGGACACGAACCCAATGGTGCTCAACCGACCTGAGGGCTGAACTGGGCGATTGCGAATCAGAGCATGTCAATCTTTAAAACAGATTACAGCCCAATAGGCCGCAGTATTCCAAACACGGGTGCAACAAATGGCCGATGCAGTCGAATGGACCAATGCAAGCGCAGACGACATCGTTTGGCGCTTCCCGGATAATCGAATAAAGTGGGGCGCTCAGCTGGTTGTCATGGAGAATCAAGCTGCTATCTTCTATAGAGATGGAAAAGCACTCGACTCTTTCATCGCAGGGAGATTCAAGCTGACAACAAGCGCCATGCCAGGTTTGTTTGGCTATCTTCAGAAGAAGGTCAAGGGCGACGTTTTCGAGGCGACCTGTGTCTTCGTGTCGCGATCTCAGTTCCAAGGCAAGTTTGGCGGCAGAGGACAGACCTCAGACCTTGCACCGCTAATGTTTCATGGTAACTTCTGGTTCCGAATCAAAGAGCCGAAGATATTCACAAACGAGGTCGTGGGCAACCAAAACGCCTACACAACTCCAAAGGTTGATGACTACCTGCGTTCATTCATGAACGAGAAAATCATTGACGAATTCGCCCATTACGACCTGCAGACAGTTTTCACTCAGCTCGACGAGACTTCCTTGAAAGTCAAGACCGGTGTCCGGATGGACTTCGAACGGCTGGGGCTCGAACTCGTAGACCTCAAGTTCGAAGGAATTGATACCACTGACCAGTTCCGTGACAGACTCTTCTGGCTCAAGACTGGTAAGGTTGAAGGTGGCCAGCTCGCTGGAATGGAGACCATGAAGAGCGCGGCTGAATCACTCGGCAAGAGTCCGGGTGCCGGCTTCGGCGCAGGAATGGGCTTCATGGGTGCAGTCAGCAATATGGCATCACCACAGAGTGGCGGAGCAGCACGCGGTGCACCAGCGGGAACCAAGTTCTGTCCTAACTGTGGAGCAGAACTAAAGGGAGCCAAGTTCTGTCCTGAATGCGGGCAGAAGGTAGGGTAGTATAACTTGTAGGGCAGGACCTGTCTGGTCCACCCTTTCCTTCTTTGTTCTTATTTTGCATCATTTCCGATCGGTCTCGTGCACATGCTGTCGGACTAGACAAGAAGAGAAAGAGCTGCCCTTGGTCTCTTTCGCATTATTCTTCGTGTCAGTTTTGATTTGACGGTCTTTGGTGCCAGCAACCCACCAATCAAAGCTGCGATCAGGAAGTTGGCATACGAGTCGTCCCTGAAGAACCGGCAGAGTGTTTCCATGTTCTTTGTGCGCTTGTAAAATAGACTGGCCATCGATGAAGAAACCATCAGGTCGTTGATAATGCTCTTTCTGCACTGATCGCGATAGTTGCGCAACAATCGAGGATTCTTGACCGCATCTTTCAGAACGGAAGCAGCGACTATGCCCGAATGTATCGCGTACGGTATTCCTTCACCCGTAAATGCATCCACCAAACCCGCGGCATCACCCACAAGGAGCGCACGTCCCTTCACAATTTCCTTGGCCGGAACAATGGGAAAGCGCGCAGAAGAATCTGAAACAATGTCTGGGTCAATAGAGTACTGCTCCTTGAACTTGGCGAACCACTTGTTGAATGTGCCTCGAACATCGCGCGCAATGTCCTGCCTACACCACGCCCCGAGACTTAGCACGGACTTCTTCGGGAAACACCAAATGTATCCGTTGGGCAGGTCACCGAACCACAACAAAAGAAGATCGGCATCATAGCCGCTCGGTTCGCCGCAAATCTCTCTGACCTTGTCGGCTCCAACCTCGACTTCCATCTCGATTGCAACACCAGCCGTCTTTCCTTCCCAACCCCGATAGAAGCCCAATTCCTTTGCGACAACGCTATTGATTCCGTCCGCGCCCACCATGAATTTTGCTGACATTGTCTCGTTTTCTGATGTCGTGACGACTACTCGCTCTTTGTTCTGTTCAACCTTGACAATGCTTGTTTCTTCTTTTGCCTCAGCACCCGCTTGAACCGCCTGCTGGAAAAGCAGATTGTCGAACTCTTCGCGCATGACGGTGTATCCCTGTTTCGAACGATCTTGTGGGACACAGTCAACGCGAAATCCCGACGGCGAAAACAGTGCAAGCCCACTAATGCGCCTGTGCAGGGTCTCTTTTGGGTCGAAGTCCAACAGCTCTGTGACAAAATGGCGTATGCCTCCTGCGCAGGGCTTGTCTCTCGGGAACTTGGCCTTGTCAACCAGCATCACGTTAAGTCCGGCCTGTGCGGCTCTTCTGGCAGTCGTTGAACCGGCTGGGCCCGCCCCCACTATGATGACATCGTAGTCGCTCATGAAGTGAACCTAAGGTCCTCCGTGTTATAGTTGCTTCTGTTAAGCAATGCGGTCGGATTCATTCAGAACAGAATCCAATACGTGAAGGAATAGCGAATCTGTGGTCCGCATTTGGGACAGCCAACAATCCGCTGGCACACAGTCAGAAATTGGATTCCAGCGAAAAGAAAGAGAATAGGGGCCCGCCTTTGCGACGGGTCCCGCTTCAAACTAGCTCTTACTCTTACTTCTCTTCATGTAGAAGTACAGGATTACCAAGATTGCGATGACCGCCAATGCAATCAATGCCAGCGTTGTGACATTCAAGGGACCTGCCGGGACGGCTTGAACTCTCACAATCACTGTGTCAGAGCAACTGTATCCGATGAGATCCCAGACTTTCACAATGCAAGTGTGATTGCCGACCGCTAGACCATCGACGTTGAGCGAGATAGACGCTCCAGCCCACGGCCCATGGCCTGTATCGCTGCCGTTGATTGTCAGGCTGAAATTGAACGGTCTGTCACTCGACGGGTGCCAGAGAATAGTATGGCCTGTGGTGCCGACGACGTACTCGATATCTGTGGGGCTGTCGATTGTGGGATGAGGAAGCATGAATGCTATCTCGTTCTCCCAAAGTTCGAAGCTGTCTACATACGATGAATTGTCGGTGTCATAACCGAAGTCGTCGATCAAATATCCGTTGTACAACGTCCGTCCGTTGTTCCCAACGACGATAGCAGCTTGAGTCGCGTTGGCCGTCAAGGTCATGCCTGCCAAGGCCGTACCATTAGCGTAGACGTTCAACACATCGCCCTCATCCATGAAGCCGCCGCCAGAAACGAATCGGTTGGCACCGTACCTGTTCGGTATGGTGAAAACAGGGTTGCTGGGCTGCCATATGTAGACAGGCTGCGAACTCGGCATGTTCCCCTGGTATCCAAACCCCAGCCGGGGCCACAGGGGGCTGCTAGGATACGAATTCATGTCGTAATAGGACATGATGAACCGGCCTCCTGCGTTGATGTAGTTGATTATCTCTGCGTGGGTCGCCAATACGTTCGACCAAGGCCAAGTGGGGTTGTCAACAACTACGAGGGACCAGTTGTACAGACACAATGACATGTTGAAGTAACTATAGTCAGGTACGACACCAGTCAGATACCAGGAAAGGCCGAGGTCATTCATTGCTTGGGCTACGGGCGTTCTGTAAAGGTTGGGAGCATAAACGTCGTCGACATAGACCAGTGTCTTGGATTGTCCTGAAGGTAGCCAGTTGAAGAGGTTAATGCCGTATTGCTTATTGTCGGCAGAGCCAATGAAAGAATCCTCCAGGAAGTTGATGTCACTGAGGAGAATCACACGACCCTTCCCGCAGGTCTCCCCAGCGGCGACTATGTTTCTTGCAGAATTGCCCCAAATAGGCTGAGCTGGCGAACTGTAGTTTATTAAGCCTGGAGCCGCGAAGGACAAGCCGGTGCAACCCTCTACGGTCGGATGGACCGTGTGGTAGGCGACCGAATTGAGACCGTCAAGGGTCAGGTTCATTTTCATGTGTGTAAAGGAGAGCAAATCATTCAGTCTTGAATCCGCTCTCTGCGCATAGCCTACGTTGTCACCCGAGGCTAAGAGACCCTTGCCTGAGTTCACCCAGTTCGCTACAACATTCTTCTCAGACGCACTAAAGACAGCCATCGGCAGCAATTCAATGAGGACATCGTAAGGAGCGAGGTTGGCATCAGTGAGGTTTCCACTGGTTGACGGGTACAGCTTGTCGAAAGTGTATCCACGCGAGACAAGTGCGTCTCGTAAGATAGCATATCCGCCCGATTCATTGTAAACAGGGGGATCCCATGAGTCAACCACAAAGTTTGGATAGTGAGTGAGATCGTAGACGATTCTAGCCTTTGGGTGCGGACAGAGCCAACCGACTGCATCCTTGATGAGGTTCTTCTCGATGTCAGGCAGTGGGTTTTGGCTTGCGAACAGCTGGACTACGCGGCCGCCTTTAGACGATGGATCGAAAGCGACACCATTGGCCCAGGTGGAATTGGCCTGAGTTACGGTGAGTCTAACGCACTGGCTTCCTACCGAAGTTGCTGAGAGAGCGGTCCAGTTGAAAGCGGCCCAGTCGTAGTTGTCAGCTATCACTTGATTGAGAGTGTAAGCTTTGGTGACGGGGTGGCGAGCGTATATCACTTGGTTGGTTGAGTAGACATAACTCCAGTAGACGTTGTGGTTCTCGCTACCCGCAGATTCGGGCGGAATCATTCCTGCGTAGCAGACATAGCTGATGCCACTGTCCAGACTTAGGATGCCACCTCCACCGAGCCAGAAGTCCTTCACCTGGTTCACAATCTTCTCACGAGGCAGGTTGTCCATAAGGACAAGGATGTCGAAATCGGCCGTTCTTAGCCTGTGGTTCAATATGTCGCCGACATTCAGACAAGTGACCTGACAGCCTGCACCGTGAAGCAGATTGTAAACACTGGTCACGTTGTTTGAGAGCATACCTGTGGTTGCATAATGTGGAAGTGTGGTATTTGTTCTCGTTGTAAACTGCAACACGTGCCGGGTGTGAATACATGAGAGTGGAGTTAGACGGTTCGAACGTGCGGGTTCCGGAACTCCCCGTGACACTGATGTTGGAGGCTGCAATCATTCCGTTCAAGAATGGAATCGGCACGACCAACAACGCGGAGGAGAGGAATAATGTAATGAGCATTAGTGATGCTGCTTTTGTCATAGCCGCTCGTCTGCGGCAACACCGTCCGGCGCTTATAAACAATCATAGGATTCTGCCTCCCGCACCGCACTGCGAGATTCAATGGAAGGCCGCTCACACGTCCGTTCAGTTTAACAAGTCTCCAAGGAGACGACATAGGTCGAGCCTGATGTTCATTGTTCTCGGAATCGATTATATAAGTCGGGAAGTTTCGAGCCAAACCAACTCAGGCTGTATCGGTCGGGTGTCTTCACGTGCGAATACTAAAGATGGAACCCAAGTTCCTCGAGGTGTTCCTCGAGAGTACAGAGAAGTTCGGAGCCCTCTATGGTCCTGTGACTAGGAACGGCATATTGACGTATGACAAGGCCCAGAATGCAGCAGAGTTGGTCCCGAACTTGTGTGAGAAGACCATGATTCCCGCGAAGAAGCTGTTTCATCCAATGAAGTTTGACATGTTCAAGTTCGACGAGAAGGGCTTCATGCCGGACTACTCCATGATTGAGAGGAGGGTTGTCGTCGGCTTGCATCCCTGCGAGATTCACGGTCTACTAACCTTGGACAGAGTTCTTGGAAGTGTTCCTCCAGATCCCTACTACATGGAACAGAGAAAGAACTCGGTCATCATAGGCTGGTCCTGTGCTGTCTGCAATAACGCGCTCTGCAAGAGTACTAACACGGACATGATTGAGGAAGGTTTTGACCTGTTCTTTGTCGACGTCGGCGACTTCTATCTGGTGTGGATTGGCTCCAGTATAGGTTACGATATGATTCACGAAAAAGAAGAGTTCTTTGACGACAAGGTCACGCGTGAAGACTTGCGCGCATACATTGAGTGGCGCGAGAAGCGCAATGCCTCCTTCCAGAAATCCTTCAACTTCGGGAACATGCCAGACATCATGGACATGACCTATGCGAGTGAAGTCTGGGACTATTTTGCCAACAAATGCCTGTCCTGTGGTCAGTGCTCTATGGTCTGCCCGACCTGCAACTGCTACAACGTCACTGATCACTTTGAGGTAACGAACGCCTCGAAAGGAAGACGGGAAAGAATGTGGGATAACTGCATGTTTGCTGATTATAGCCTCGTGGCCGGGGGTCACAACTTTCGAGGCGCGCGAGCAGACCGGCTGAAACTCTGGTATACCCACAAACTCAAGGCTTACGGCGGAGAGTTCGGAAAGCCGGGCTGTGTCGGTTGCGGCAGGTGTGTTGAATACTGTCCCGTTGACATCAACGTGGTGACGATTTCAGAGGCTCTTACGAGCGGGGAGGTGCCCAAGCTATGAGCACAGTGCAAGAGTATCAGAATCCGTTCCAACCAGAACCTGCGAGAATCGTACGTCAATACGATCTAATTGACAATCACAGATTCCTCCAAGTCAGGCACATGAACATGGACCGGGCCATGTCCTTCACATATAGGCCGGGCCAGTTTATGATGGTGTCTTTGCCGGGAGTAGGTGAATCGCCTTTCTGTCTGTCCTCCACCCCGAGCCGTCCAGGCATCATTGAATTTGGAATACGCAGAGTTGGCAAGACGACAAAGGCAATCTTCCAGAAGAAGGACAACGACACGATTTTCATCCGAGGCCCATATGGGCAAGGCTTCGCTCTCGAAGACATGATTGGAAAGGATATCCTGATTGTTGCTGGAGGGCTTGGAGTAATGCCCTTGAGGTCAATCCTGTACTACGTAATGGACAATAGAGACCAGTTTGGTAGGGTGTTCTTCTTATACGGCGCAAGAAACCCAGATGAGATTCTTTTCAAGACAGAGTTCTTCCAGCTTAAGGAACGGAGACGACATAACTTGCCTATATACGGTCGACAAGGATACAACAGGGAAGTGGACTGAGAGCGTAGGAGTTGTAACTACTCTCTTCTCTAAGCTCCCCCAATCGACCCATCGAATGTTAACGCGATTGTATGCGGGCCACCGGTCATGTACCGGTTCTGTATCGAGAAGTTCCTGAACCTCAAGATCCCAAAGACACAGATTCAGATGTCACTAGAGAGACGCATGCATTGCGGCATTGGCAAGTGCGGACACTGCGTCTTGGATCACCTCTACACTTGCATTGACGGACCCATCTTCACATACTGGGATACTCTACACTTCAGGGAGTTGATTTAAGATGACAGAACAGAAGGTCAAAGTTTCAGCAAAGCCTCGAGTGGGCATCTATGGCTTTACGGGATGCGCTGGTGACCAGCTGCTCATCATTCACTCAGAGGATTACTTGCTGGACTTGTTCAACGCTGTTGACATCAGGTCTTTTGTGATGGCGTCTAGTCGCCCGATGGAAGACGAACTTGATGTTGCGCTAGTCGAGGGCAGCATCAGCACCGAAGAGGAGAAGGTGCACATTAAGGAGATTCGCAATCGCGCGAAGGTGCTTGTGGCGATGGGCAACTGTGCGGTAAGCGGTGGGCCTCAAGCAATGTTCTCCGCAGACGGCGAATTCGCCAAGAGACTGAAGCAGGTGTACGGGGAAACGAAGTTCATCACTGACCCCATCGAAGCAACCCCCGTCGATGCTCACGTTACTGTTGACTACTACTTGCCTGGCTGTCCCATCAGTGCATCACAGACATTCGCTCTTCTGTCCAGGCTCATTCATGGGGCTTCACCCGATGATTACATGCATCCTGTCTGTCATGAGTGCAAGATGAACGAGAACCGTTGCTTGTTGGTTGACAAGAAGTTCTGCCTCGGGTCCGTGACGACAGGAGGCTGCGGTTCTGCTTGTATCAACGTGGGACTTCCGTGTGTTGGATGCTGGGGTCCCAGCCGAGATGGCAATTTCGCCAGCATAGTCAAGCAGCTAGCATCCTACGGGATTCCGAAGGACGACATCATGCGACGCATACACAACTATGGAGGACAGAAGGTGCTCCAGTACATCAAGGATCTCAAGTGAGGTGACTGTGATTGGCAGCAAAGAACAGTATCATGATTGAACCCCTAGCAAGAGTAGAAGGACACGGGGGCATTAAGGTAGACATCAAGGGTAACAAAGTCAGCAATGTTGAGGTCCAAGTTTTGGAGGGGCCGCGGCTATTCGAAGCATTGGCAGTGGGTAAGACCGCGGAAGAGGACTTGAGCCTTGTTCCAAGGATTTGTGCAATCTGCAACCTATCTCACAAGTACTCAGCCCTAAGAGGTCTCGAGAAGGCACTTGGTGTTCAGGTACCTGAGCTGACCAAAACTTACCGACAGCTCATGCACCACGGCGAGATGATAGAGAGCCATAGTCTTCACGTCTTCTTTCTCGCACTCCCTGACTTCCTCGGGTATCCAAATGCCGTCGCCATGACAGACAAGTACGGAGAGGTCGTTACGAATGCGCTGAAACTGAAGAAGTTCGGCAACACCGTAATGAGAGCAATGGGCGGAAGAATGATCCACGGAGAGAACCCAATACTCGGAGGCTTTGGGAAGTATCCGGATGACCAAACACTTGTGGCAATACGCGACCAAGCATCCGAACTGATTCCATTCGCCCTTGAAACCATTGACCTGCTTGCAACACTTCAGGTTCCTGACTTCATGGAACGGGACACTCAGTTCCTTTGCCTCAAGCCACCCCACGCGGAATATGATTACTATGGCGATACTCTACTGACATCAGATGGCAAAGAGCAGCCGATTGACAACTACAAAAGCGCGATTACGGAACGCGTTGTAGCCCACAGTTTCGCTAAGCGTTGTGCCTACCTCGGAAAACCATTTACCGTTGGCGCACTCGCACGAGTCCTGTTGCTCGGCGATCGTCTGAAAGGCGAGGCCAAGAAGAGCTGACAAGAAGCTATACAACAAGCGCTGGCCCAGAAACCCTCTGTACAACAACTTTGCTCAAGCAGTTGAGACTGTCTTCTCACTCGAAGGAATCGTTTCGATAGTAGACAAGCTCTTGGGACAAGAGGAACCGAAGATAGCCAAGCCTACAAAGCAGACTGGCATGGGTACAGGCGGTGTCGAGGCACCACGTGGCACGCTCATTCACCATTACGAGATGAAAGATGGGAGAATCACTTCTGCGGACATAATCACTCCCACGGCCATGTTCTTGGACGACATTGAGGCGTTCATTCGTAAGGGCGGCGACGATCTTTTAGCAAAGGGCCAAAACAAGAACCTTGAGCTTCAGTTCGAGATGGTTGCCCGGGCGTATGATCCGTGCATAAGCTGCAGTGCTCACCTCGTGAGCGTTGACTATAAGTGAGCCAATCGTCCCAAAGGAATCGGACTCACAATCTGGTGCAAGGTCCCGTCTCAGGCGGCTGGATGTGCGGAGAGACCTCCTCGTGCAGCGAGCCGAGGCTCCGATGTGACCAGAGCTCAGTGAGACATTGGGGGATTGTGCCACGAAATACAATCTGCAGTTTCTCAAGAGCCGCGGAATCATGGCTGATGCTGCTGAGCACACTGCATTCATCAACGGGACAGCGGTTCGCTATGCTCACAGCAGCTCAGCCGGCATGGTATACGTTGAGATTGAGAAGGGTACTGACCCCTGTCGCATTGTCAAATCATTGTTATCCAATCTGATGTTCGATTACGCGTGGGTGCTTGGCGAACACGTAAGCATCCACAGGACATTCGGTGACGTGAGATGCGTCACGCTGGGTGAGCAAGATGACTGCGACTCTGGAGGACGTGATGTCCTCATTTCTTCCCCGCATTGAAGCGAGTACACTTTACAAGCTCCTTTACAACCTGCCAGATTACGAGCGATTGGGCTCAGATATTTGGGCCTTCGCTCTCGAACGTGCTCAATTAATGGATAACTCACGACCATTGAAGGACAGGCTCCTTGAGGTAATAGAAGTCGTCAATGAATCACTAGTTGCGGCAATGTGTGAGCGGCCGGACGAGAATGACTCTCAGAAACAGCTTGTGCAACAGGGGATCAGAGAACCATCGGCCAGTACACATCACGAAGAACTTCAGTCACTATTCTCGGCAGACTCCGTACTGGGCGTAACGAAGGAAAGCGTGACACCGGGATTCCTCAACTGGATCTACGAGAACATTACCTGTGCACTCTTGAACGTCCGAGACGAATCGAGTTTCGCATTGCTCCAGCCAAAAGGATTGAGACGAAACAATAGAAGAACTGGTTCCTATTACACGCCAGACTACATAACATGGTACATAGTCAGCAACTCATTGCGTCACTGGCTGAATTCAAGAACAGGCATCGACCTAATCGACCCGAAGCAGCTATCATCCATCACAGAAGAACAACGTGAGGAAGCTCTCAATCTGCTTCGGAATGTGAAGATACTCGACCCCGCCGTAGGTGGAGGCGTGTTTCTGATTGCGGCTGGTGAATGGCTCGAAGCCGCGAGACTGCTTCTCGGAGATCAATCCCCACTTCACATTCTCCGCAGGAACGTAATAAACATGAATCTCAATGGCGTCGACATAATGGCAGGAGCAATAGACCTGTGCAAAACGAGATTGAGGCTTTGGTATCTTTCATCACTGCCTGAGAACTCAGAACCGCAGCAACTTAGACTTGATGAAACCATAAGATGCGGAAATAGCCTCATTGGAGCTCCGGTCTCAGAATCGCTGAAGAAGACACGAAGACAGAGCTCCAGAAAGATGGAGAGCTCAGCAAGCATAGAAGCGACTCAACGACCATCATCGGAACCTGACTCATTTGATTGGCACCTGAAATTCAGTGACATCATTAATGATGAAGTTGGCGGCTTTGATATCGTGATTGGAAATCCTCCCTACGGGAGCATCTTGAGTACTTCTGAAAGGAGAGAACTTTCTGACACATATGGAGGGCTCGTAAGTGGAGGAGAAGAAGGAACCTGGAATACTGCCGCCTTCTTCATTGTTCGTTCCGAGATGCTCTTGAAGGAAGGCGGCGAAATTGGGTTCATCGTGCCGAATAGTGTCCTAAGGGTCCACCAGTTCTCCAAGACGAGGTCGTTCTTGCGTGACCACACGAAGATGTGGGAGATAGTCGACGAGGGCAGTCCGTTCGAGGGCGTTACACTTGAGATGGTCAGTCTCTTTTGCACCGCGGAAGACGATACAGGAGGACACAATATCAGAGTAGTGTCAAGAAGGCCGGGAGTGGAGAGCATTAATCAAGTCCCATGGGATGTCCTGAGGTCAGCAAGGATTTTTGTTCTCTACTATGATGATGTTCTCGGCCGAATACTCCAAAGAAGTGTTAGAGACCTCTTGACCGCCTCACGTGGAAAGGACATACCCAAGGACCACGTTCGTGACAAGAGCGAAGGGGACTACACTATTCCGTATGCCACAAAAGGACGTAGTGTGAAGCGCTACACCATTGACTCCGAACACCTCATTCATGCAGACAAGTGGTTCAAACAGGACCATGCCTTGACGGAGTCCTATTCCAATCGCTTTCTTCTTGCCACGAAGAACTATCCCTATCCCAGGTGTGTGATGAAACCAAAGGGAATGATCCACGGGGGTGGAGCTGTAAGAATTCGGCCAACCGACCAGAGCGTCGACCCTGAGGCGCTGGGTGCAATACTCAACTCGCGAATGGTCAGGTATGTGTGCACTCGCTACTTGACCAACTACTCCCAGCTAACAACCTGCATGAACACAGGCATATTCGAAGACCTACCAATCGTGTATCCAAAGGAGGACAGACCACTCGCTCTTCTCTTCAGAAGCCTCAGCGAACTCCATAGCAAGGTCACACAAAGCTCGGATGAAAAGAAAGCGACTGCCTACCTTGAGAGAGTGACTGATGCGATTACCTATTCGCTGTACCTCGGTCACGAGCCGAAACTGGTTCGGACAGTTGCTAGTGCGCTCAACGGCCGGAGAAGAATGACTCGTGCGCAAGACGTCTACGGTGCGCTCAACCGAGCGGACGTTGAGAGGCATGTCGAGAGAGCACTGGAAGACCCTGTCGTGAAGAGAATCGAATCATCGATTTTCATGTCAGACTGACAGGACTCCGCGCAGACACTGACGCTTAAATAAGAGACAATTCGATGGTGAATCTGATGCCTATGGAACAGAAAGATGAGAGGCCAACGGACACAGAAGATTCCTCAGACATGTCTGATGAGATTGTCAAGTCGGTGCAGGAAGAGCAGAAGACTGACGACGGCCTCACAAGAAGTGAACGTTCCATAGAAGAAGGCAAGCAGGCCAAGAGGATAAGAAAGGCGAAGGAACTGCGGAAGCAGCTGCGGAAAAAGGAACTCGGACTTGTAAAATACAGGTGGTCGCTGCTGACCCTGCTCGTTGCAGGGTTCTTGTCCATTTGGACTGAGTTCCTTGTCGTAATGGTGCACCCTCCCGATGCTGGCTTTGACAACTTCGTCGACGGGTTCGTGAAATCAGGCAGTGTGTTCTTTCTCTTCCCGGTCATCGCAGGCGCCATCACGATTGTTTGTGGTCTCCTAGCCTACAGTAATCCCAAGTTTGCGTGGATCTCTCTAATACCAGGCATGATGATGGCAATGTCCGGAATGACTGTCTACTTCCTGATTTCGTTTGCGCTGGAGGTAGACCCATCAGCTACCTACTCACCGACAGGAACACCATTCACAATGCTTCTGGTTGCTCTCCTATGCGTTCTTGCAGTTGTTCTTCGGAACAAAGAGTGACATATCTCGGGTTAGGCATCACCAGCGCCCGGCCACAGGAAGACAGGCTCTATGGCATCGGGTTTAGCGAGGCCTTCCACGTAGCTGCTATGTATTGTGTAACCTAGCAACTGGCATCTTCTTCAGCACTTGCTTTGCAACCACAGGATCAATCTCAAGAACCTCAACCTTGATCATCCTGTCGCCTTGCTTGATCTTCTTGACAACGTCTAGTCCCTGCGTCACTCTTCCAAAGACGGTATGCCTGCCGTCAAGACGCTTGCAGTTCTTCTCGCTCAACACAATGAAGAACTGACTTCCACCAGTGTTTGGTCCTGCATGGGCCATTGAGAGAGCGCCCTCGAAATGTTTCTGTCTGGGACCCTTGGTCTCGCACGGTATCGCATAACCTGGTCCGCCCATGCCAGTGCCTTGTGGATCTCCGCCCTGAATCACGAAGTCCGGGACTACTCTATGGAACTTGAGCCCATTGTAGAACCCACTCTCTGCCAGTTCGACGAAATTCCTCACGGTGTTTATCGCGTCGTCAGACCAGAGTTCGAGCATAATGGCTCCGTTGTCAGTTACTATTCTTACCTTCGTCGGCAAGGTGTCAGACCATCCACCATTTTGCGGCCGGAGATCCACTTAGGTGTTCTCATGCAAAGCCGCGCACCATCTCCTCAGCTCAATCGCTCAAGAACTCATCAAGTCTTCCCTCGCTCTCGAGGAGCTCCATCCAGTCGTACCTCGGCGAACGCGTTCTAGGTTTCATCATCTCAACGATTTTGTCTGCCGCTTGCGTTGGAGTGAGGTCTGTTGTGTCGATCTCGAACACCCTTGCCTCACCAAATGACTCGATGGCATCCATCTGACACACCCCGATGACCTCCGCCTCTATGTTTTCCGCCACCTTTTCCTTTGAGTAGCCTCGTGCTGCCAAGCGCTCTCTCAGTGCCTCGGGGTGCGTTCGCAGAATGAAAACCCGATCGACAGAGTCGTATGGTACAAGGTCTACGTAGTGACCTTCGATTATGATGCGGTCTGGCTCTCCTTCAAGGAAATCTAGAATCGCGTCAACCAAGCAGTCTTCATCAATGACATCTGTGTCCCTCTCTATGTCCTGCTCGCTGATACAGCCTGCCTGCTTGGCAAGTTCGCCCAGCGACACGACCTTGGCTTTCAACCGGTCGCCCAATATCGCGGCAACCTCTGATTTCCCTGTCCCCGGTGTGCCCCCAACAAGTATGGCTGTCACGCCGCCGTATCTAAGAAAGAAGCAGATAAGAGATTAGCTCCTGCGCACCTAATCTGCCATATCCTTGCATCGATTCAGGTGCCGTAATCTGTCCTCGGCACAACTCATAAAAACCGCAATCATGCCGCCATGAGTACCCGAACGCGAATGGAGTAACAATCATGGCTTGGGTCCTAAGGCAGTTCGAACGAGACGACCTAGAGAGCGTAATGGAAATCAACAGGACTTGCCTTCCTGAAAACTACCCAGACAGACTTCTTCCTAGGTCTTTATTATCACGCTCCAAAGGCGTTCCTTGTTGCCCTTGACGACAACCGCGTTATCGGGTACATTATGTGTAGGATAGAAAGAGGAGTATCCAGCTACGGTCGCCTTCCTGTGAAGAAAGGGCATATTGTTTCTGTAGCAGTTATGCCAGAGAGCCGCCGGCAAGGTGTGGGGTCTGACCTCGTGAAGGCAGCAATGGACAGCATGTCAATCTACGGCGCGGCTGAGTGCTTCCTTGAGGTTCGGAAATCAAACGAAGCCGCAGTCTCCATCTACGAGAACATGGCGTTTGAAATCAAACGCGTTCTCAAAGGGTACTATAGGGATGGTGAGGACGCTTACCTCATGACCAAGAAGCTCGAACCTCAGCCGGGGGCCGAGGCCGTTGTCGACGAATGATATTGAGGTTCCCCTCATACCCGAATGCTCTTCGTGCATCCTGAACAGCCTTCAGACGCTGTTGCCACTCATATCCAAGAACAAGGAGGAGCAGTTTGAGCTGTATAGGCTAGCATTCAAGCGACTCTCCGAAGGCTACAAGAAGAGGACACCTCCCGTCGATCTATCAATTCTGTTGTATCAAGAACTGTATTCCTTGAAGGGAGCTGAAAACCCCCTGAGCGAAATAAAGAGACTCAGCATTGAGGCTGCCAAGAAGACTCTGCCTTGGGTCGATGAGCAGGTAACGTCGAAGTTTGGCTATGACCGTCTCAGGGCGGCGCTCGCAGCAGCAATTGCAGGCAATCTGATAGACTACAACACAGCGAGTTACGAACCTGACTTGGGCGGCCTCCGGTCTTCGTTCACCCGCATAATCGAAGAGGGATTCGCGATTGACAACTCGAAGCAGCTATGGAAATCGCTCAACTCGAGGGCAGGCTTGTTGACATACCTTGCTGACAACGCCGGAGAGACCTACTTCGACATACCTTTCCTGAAGTTCGCCAAGGAAATGGGATGGACAATCAACTTCGTTGTCAAAGCCAGAGCCATGGTGAATGACGCGACGGAAGAAGATGTGATGGGTTCAGGCATTGAGGAATTTGCAGAGGTTTCCAACACAGGGGCTTGGGCACTCGGAGTTCCTAAGAAATGGGTAAGCCGCCAGTTCCTCGAACTGGTCGCAAGAAGTCAACTCGTAATCTCCAAGGGACAAGCGAATGTGGAGACATTTCCTGAGATTCAGAGTGAATCGGGTGTCGAGACCTACTACGTGTTGAAAGCCAAGTGCCCCCACATAGCCCAAGCCCTCGACGCAAAGAAAGGTGACAACATCGTGCTGCGGAGGCTTATCATTTCGGGATTGTGAACCCTGAGTGACTCATCCCATTGTGTTCTTGCCGACAACTTTTTTACTGCAACAAAGGCAGCCGCCCAATTATCGGCGAGGTTCGAAGATAATCCTTAAATGCTGTACACGAAGTCCATGTACAGTTTTGGCTGAACCCGTCTAGGTTAGGTCAATGATTATTCCAAACGGAGGAAATGATTGTGAGTCAACAGGGTGGCCAAAGTGTTCCGGTTTTGATACTCAGAGAAGGCACAGAACGGAACACTGGCCGGGATGCCCAAAGAAACAACATCATGGCGGCAATGGTAGTTGCTGAAGCAGTCAAGTCAGCCTTGGGTCCAAAGGGCATGGACAAGATGCTTGTGGACTCTTTTGGTGACGTAACGATCAGCAACGATGGCGCTACGATTCTGAAGGAGATGGATATCGCACATCCAGCCGCAAAGATGGTAATAGAAGTTAGCAAGACAGTCGACTCTGAGGTGGGCGATGGCACAACCACCGCGGCTGTCCTCACGGGTGAGCTGCTGAAGCAAGCTCTGACGCTTCTGGATCAGAAGATACACCCCACCACGATAATCAGCGGCTATAGGAAAGCAGCTGACAAAGCCTCGCAGATCATCGATTCTGCGGCTGAGACCGTGGATCCTAAGGACCCCGGATACAGGAAGCTGCTGATTGACGTTGCTAAGACCGCAATGTCGAGCAAGTTTGTGTCCACCTCAAGAGATACTCTAGCAGAAGTCGTAGTGGACGCAGTCATGTCTGTGGCCAAGTCATTGCAGCCCGGTGAAGAGATTGACATGGAAAACCTACCTCGTCAGAAGCAGCACGGTTTGTCGTTCCTGTCAACCGAACTCGTGAAGGGCATCGTCCTTGACAAGGAGGTTATTCATCCGGGTATGCCAACAAAGGTGGAAGCGGCCCGGATAGCTCTCTTGGAGTGTCCACTCGAGATTACAAAGACAGAGATCACGGCCAAGATTGCGATTCATGATCCTCAGTCGATGCAGGACTTCCTTGGTGAGGAGGAGAGACTTCTCAAGACCATGGTTGACAAAGTCATTGAATCAGGAGCGAACGTCGTAATCTGCCAGAAAGGGATTGATGACGTGGCCCAGCACTATCTTGCCAAGAATGGTATCCTAGCCGTTAGAAGAATCAAGAAGTCAGATGTGGAGAGACTTCACAAGGCCACAGGAGCTGCGATCGTTTCAAAGATTCACATGCTCACTAAGGCAGACCTCGGAAAAGCAAAGCTCGTTGAGCAGAGGAAAATCGGCGATGACAAAATGGTCTTCGTCGAGGGAACGCCATTCTCATCAGCAGTAACCATCCTAATCAGGGGTGGCACTCAACACGTTGTCGACGAAGTTGACCGTGTCGTGAACGATGCTCTTTGGGTTGTGCGTGATGTCATGAAGTACCCGAAGATTAACTACGGAGGAGGTGCAGTCGAGACCGAGGTAGCCATGAAGCTCCGTCAGTTGGCATCGACTCTCGAAGGAAGAGAGCAGTACGCTGTGAACTCGTTCGCAGATGCAATAGAGTCTATCCCTGCAACGCTTGCGGAGAACGCTGGCCTCGAACCAATTGATACGCTTGTTGACCTTAGAACGGCACACTCCGAAGGCAAGGTCACATTCGGAATCGACGTTGAAAAGGGGAAGGTTGGCGACATGAAGAAATCTCGCGTCATTGAACCAACACTTGTCAAGAGGCAAGTTATCGCTTCTGCCGCAGAGGCCTCACAGATGATTCTGAAAATCGACGATGTGATTAGCTCCAAAGGCAAGAAGGGAATGGGCTCTCCGGGCGGCAAGGGCAAGGGAGAACACGATAGGGAACTCGACCAAGACTAGAGACCCCGTTGGTATGACGAAAAGGTGCGACTAATGGCAGAAGACTTCGACCCGGAAGAGAACGAGAACGAGGAGTTCATCGAGGAAGAACCAGAACGGTCTTTCGTCCTGACCAAGATTCCCGGCGTGGGACCAAAGACTGCTGAGAAGCTTGCAGCTGCCGGTTACGGCGATGTCGAGAAGATTGCTGCAGTGGATGCCGAAACGCTAGCTGGTGCAGTTCCTGGTCTGAGCGAGGCAAAGGCAGAGGTCATAATCAACGAAGCAAAGTCCTTCTTGGAGGAGTCCGCGGCCGAAGCGGAAGAGAAGGGCAAGAAGGCTAAACGCAAGAAGAGCACCGATGCCGAACCCGAAAAGGTAGAACTGCCTCCTGCAACCGAGCTGGCTCACGAGGACGAAGTCGCGTCATTGCAGACCGGGTATGACAGAGAGAAGAAAGAGATGGGTATAGAGATCGGTCCGAAGTGGTTGACGAAGTACGAGAGAGCCAGAGTGATTGGTGCTCGTGCACTTCAGATATCAATGGGCGCCCCCGTACTCATCGATATGAGCACTGCCCCGAAAGGACTGTTTGCCCTCGCTGAGGCTGAACTGAAGGCAGGTGCACTTCCCATGACCGTGAGAAGAACCCTACCAACCGGGCAGCATTTCGATATTCCCCTGTCAATTCTGCTAAAAAGCACGAAGTTGGAATAGAATCCAACTTCCATCTTCTTTTTCCGTAAAAAGCCAAATGGCAACGAGATGCGTAATAGTACCCCTTAAGAGCCATTGAATGCGTTGTCGTAGATCCCGATGGTGATAGTGTATGCAGGTAATTGTCACTCCTGACCTCGTGATGATGTGCCTAGTCGGGTTTGGAGTAGGCGCTCTGATAGGTCTTGAGCGACAAAAGCGAATGACAGAAGAGATGTCCTTGGGAGTGAGGACATTCGGACTTCACAGCCTGCTCGGCACCGTAGCCGCCTACATATATCGTGTCTACAATAACCCGTACGTCCTCATCTACGCCATATGCATTTCCATCGTCATCTCCACGGTCTCAGTTGTGTACAAGGTATTCAGGACCACTCGGAAGGGCCTGACCACATCAGTCGTGTTTGCCATATCCTTCGTCCTAGGCGCATTGGTGGGTATGGATTCTACGGCGACACCAATTCGGCCCCTCGGAGAACTAGAAGTCTTCGCGATGACGATATCGTTCCTCGTGTTTCTGGTCTTGAGCTTCAAAGAGGAACTGGCATCCGCAGTGGCTGCTGTCAGCCACGAGGAAATGATTGGCGCGGCCGAGCTGATGGTTCTGATTGCCTTTCTGTGGCCAATCCTCACGCAGTACCCGACTGTCAATATCGGCGCAATTGCATTTCCGTTATTTGAGACCTACCTCCTGATTGTCATCCTACTGTCCATTTCGTTTGCCAACTACATACTTGTGAAGAAGTACAAAGACCGCGGTCCCTACTTCTTCGGATTCTTCGGAGGATTTGCGAATAGCGAAGCAACGGTGTCAAGCATCGTGGATTTTCACAACGCGCTCGAGGAGAAATACCCGGGCAGGATGTCACTGGCCGTAATACTCGCCAACATCGCAATGGCGCTTAGAAACGGATTACTGGTTGTAATTCTCGATCCTAGTCTCAAGCTGTTCAGACTGTATTTGGGCCCACTGATCATTCTCACATTTGTGGGCATGTTGAGGTTCTTGTACGAAGCAGGGAAAAGAACGAAGCCGGAATCCAAAGAAGACCTCAGCACCAGAATCCAAGCCGGGTTCGGTTCACCATTCTCTCTGCACGCCGCGTTCCGGTTTGCAGTTGTCTTCTCACTTGTCTCGCTGCTGGCGATTTGGGCTCAGCAATCTTTCAATCAGCTGGGAATGATAGTCGCTGCATTCATCGGAGGATTCGCTTCGGCAGGAGCAGTGGTCTCCATCGCTGCAGTTTCCTATTCCACAGGAGCCATTACACTTGTGACAGCGGCTTACGCAGTCATTATCGCCACAACCACATCGGTATTCAACAAGATCATCTACGTCTTCATTGGTGACTACCAAGGCCCGCGCGACCTGACGAAAATGGCCACAAAGGATGTGCTGCTGATGGGCGCTGCTATTGTCATCTATCTCATCTTGCTCCAGACAGGATACATATCTTTTGAGTAGACTGACTGATGACAAGCGGAAGACTTAAAGAACAGAGACACGTTAGCCGGCTTGGTGACAAGCGTGAGCGGTCGTGGCTCTGTTCATCTTGAATTCTGATTATCCCAAGACAGACCAGACGCTGCTTGTCGTTGCGACTGATTCTGGAGGACTTTGCTTTGAGTGAGATGAGATTAGTACGAGGTATGAGAGACCTCATGGGTCCAGAGGAGTATGTCAATGACTATCTCATTGAGACTGCGGTGAAGGTCTTTCGACTCTTCAATTACGAGCCACTGGATTCACCTGTGATGGAACTGTGGGAAACTCTTGCTGCTAAGGGCGGGGAAGAGGTGGAATCAGACACCTTCAAATTCACGGATAAGGGCGGGCGTGAGGTCGGCCTTAGGTTTGACCTGACAGTGCCTTTGGGCAGAATCGTGGCTTCCAACCCCACTCTACCAAAGCCCTTCAAGAGATACGCAATTGGCAAGGTCTGGAGATATGACAGACCCCAAGCAGGTCGATACCGGGAATTCACACAAGCAGACGTTGACGTAGTAGGCTCAAGCAGCATGGCTGCAGATACAGAAGTGGTCCTTGTAGCACTTGAGTTCTTCAGGCGAGTCTTGGGAAATGATTACTTGATTCGCATAAACAACAGGAAGGTTCTGAAGGGGCTTACTGAGAAAGCAGGAGTGCCCGATGCTCTAGCCTTCGAATGCTTCAGGTCGATAGACAAGCTGGACAAGATTGGGCGGGATGGAGTACTTGAGGAACTCAAGACCAGAGGGATTGGCAAGGAAGAGAGCGGCTTCCTGATGGATAACATTACTCTGAGAGGCAAAGGTGAGTCCGTCCTTCAGCAATTCAGGGAACTTCTGAATGGATCCGAGGTCGGCATCCGCGGAGTGGAGGAATTGTCAACCATGGCGACTAATTTCGAGGAAGCGGGCGTGGGCAAATTCGTTGAATTCGATATGTCTCTCGCACGGGGACTCGATTACTACACGGGCCCCGTGTTTGAAGGTGCATTCATTGGCGAGCCAAAGGTTGGATCGATCGCTGGGGGCGGTCGCTATGACAACCTAATTGAGAAGTTCGGAGGCCCGGCAACACCTGCGACTGGCATCTCGCTAGGCATTGGTAGGCTTATTGATGTCATGCTCGCAAGAGGCCTCGGCGACAAACTCACGCCGACCCTCGATGTGTTTCTTGCCCCGATTACTCCATCAATGGTCAGATATGCCGCCAAGCTGCAGTCGGAGCTCATCAAGGCTGGCTTCTCTTGTGAGATTGACCTTATGGAAAGGAACCTGAAGAAACTGCTCGAAGTCGCTGACTCGAAGAAGGCAAGATATGCAGTAATCATCGGCGAACGCGATCTCGAAAAGGGCGAGGTCAGTGTTCGCGACATGCGGACCAAAGAAACGCGCCAAGTCAAGATGGATGGACTCGTGAAGCATGTCCAGATCAGTCTGAAGAAATGATTCAAACAGATAGGGCTTGATTCTAGACCAGCCGTGCTGGAAGCGGTGACCGAAGCCTTTTTTGTCAGGCACCGCACTCCGTAGTCAGGGATTATTGATGACAAGAATGCCTGTGGTTGCAGGGTCCTTCTACGAAGGAAAGCCGGACGCGTTACTCCAGCGCCTAGAGAACTGCTTCACAAAAAGCCCCGGTCCCGGGCGCCTTCCAAAGGGCGGCCCAGGAAAAACGAGAAGCATCAAGGCACTGGTCTCTCCTCATGCAGGATACATGTACTCAGGCATGGCGGCAGCCCATAGCTATCTGAATCTCTACGAAGACGGGCGGCCTGAGCACATAGTCATCTTCGGTCCAAACCACACAGGCAGGGGTCTGGACCTATCTCGCCTTGCACTTTGTGAAGATAACTGGGAAACGCCTCTCGGACCAATCAAGTATGACCGGAAGATCGGGCCGCTCATCCTTGAGCAGAATGAATATGCGATGCCCGATTGCATTGCACATAGTGGAGAACACTCAATCGAGGTTCAGCTGCCTTTTCTCCAGTACGTCTTTGGCAAGGACCTAAGCTTCGTTCCGATTTGCGTTAGCGACCAAAGCTATGAGACATGCGAGTCCATTGGTAAGACTGTCGCCAATGTCGCCAAGGACAATGACATAGTGGTAATTGCGAGTTCTGACTTCACTCATTTCGAGTCAGCAGAAAGCGCGAGGAAGAAAGACAACCAAGCAATTGAATACCTTGAGAACCTAGACCCGGAAGGATTCCTGAGATTCGTGCAAAGCCACCGACTGACCATCTGTGGAGCAGGACCGATTGCCGCGGCATTGGTGTTCGCCATCGAACGAGGAGCCACTCAGTTCAATCTGCTAAAGTACATGAACAGCGGTGACGTGACAGGTGATCATGGGCAAGTCGTCGCTTATGTGGCTGCTGAGATTACTTAGTCAAGTATGCCTGTGCTCAGACAGATGCATCAGAGACTACGTCCTCTGTATGGTGGGCCCTGGGATTTGGCTTGGCGCTTGGAAGCCCGGCTATGGCAGTCACGCAACCGGCGAGAGAGACTATCGACCCAAGCAGAAGGCTCGAAGTGGCTACGCCAGTGTTTGAATAGTAGTAGCCTGCGAGTAGAGGCCCTATAACGTAGGCTGTGTTGTTGACCATCCCAAAGACGCCCATTACGACACCGTAGGCATTCTTGTCAGTAAGATCCGCGACCATAGCCTGTGTTGTCGGCCCTCTCATCGAAATTGCCAGACCGAGCACTACTGCGCCCTCAAGGAGACCAGTGAGATCAGTAGCCTCCATGAACAAGAGCATCGATACCGCTCCCAAAAATGACCCTAGCACAATGGGCCATTTCCTGCCGACCTTATCAGACTCTAGGCCGAATCCGATACTGCCGCATATGGTAACAACTCCAACGACACCAAAGAACAGGCCAATCTCAAGAGGGGTCACTTTGAATCTCTGAACGGCGTCCAACGTGAAGGCTACCTCAAGTATACCAAGAGCGAAAATATTAGCGAACACTGAGACAGCCAAGGCAGCATATGCGGTTGCATGGCGGCCGAGCAGTTCAAAGACATGCACTCCTTCATTGTGGGCCGAATCGCGTTGATGGTCGGGTTCTGTAATGAGCAGATGTAACGCGGCAAGTGTCACAAGAGTGATGAAGGCCGTGATAACGAACGGTAGTCTCAGGCCAAAGAACTCTGCTAGGACTCCTCCCAGAGTAGGACCGATGATGAAGCCGACCATGCCACCGGCACTCAGGAAACCCATTGCTTTTCCACGGGTAGATGCGGCGGTCACATCTGCGACAAATGCATTTGCTGCAGGAAAGAACCCTGCTGAGACTGCACCCTCTATTATTCGCGCAATAATCATGACATATACATCATTAGCCAGAGAATACAGCACGTTTGCTGCGGCAAAGCCAAGCATTGCAGTGACGAGCACGGGCTTTCGACCAGTTCGGTCGGAAAGATGTCCAAGTGGTCCTGCTAGAAGGATTTGAGCCATGGCATATGCTGCGGCTAGAATGCCGAGCTCCATACCGCCGAGATTCATTGACAGAATGTAATACGGGAAAATCGGAATGACGATTCCAAAGCCAATCTGGAGTATGGCCATGCATACTGCAAGTGTCCAGACCTGATGCATGCCTACATTGACTGTGCCTGTTGTTATGATCTCGTCTGGCTGGTCTGACAAGTGCGGTCCGATATCAGCATCAGTCAACGCATGCGCCGCCGTCGGCGGCCTCTTCTGGGGCTTTTCAGTCTTCCTCAATATCGCACTACGTATTGACTTCTCACGAAGGCTTGTCGATTACGACCCTGCTAACACCCCTTATTGCCCTGAGTGAATCAATGACGGATCCTGAGAGAGGTTCCTGAGTGATTATCTTCAGACAGGGTTCTTCGTATATGGCAGCGTCCTCTGCTACGACCTGTCTGATCGCAATATCATAGCCGGCAATCGTGGATGCCACTTCAGAAAGAATGCCCGGAAGCTCCGGTGACTCAACGTAGACCTTCACTACTCCATATCCGAAAACCTTGCTGACCTTCTCAAGAGATGGACCCGCAGGCTCTATTCGAGAGAATAACTCGAACAGCTTGGGATCAGAACAAATAGCCTCGGTTGTTGAACGTACCGTACGCCTGTCTATACCGAGGGCGTCACCGATAGACTTCATGGGAATCCTGATGGACCTGCACTTGATGACCCCTGCCGACTCCACGTGAAATCCGTGAATCAATATGGACTGAGCTACTTTGAGTCTGCCAGGGGATTCGTGGAAGGACTCCACAATCGTCTGCCAGAAAAGGTGGTTGCCCGTTCTATCAGTCCCGGTCTTAGGCTTCTTGGAGGGTTTTTTCCATGAGGACTTCATCTACATAACCTCGTTCCATTTTGAAGTGATGTATTCGATATCCGACTGTCCGGTAACCCAATGACTGGTACAATGACAAAGCCAGATCGTTGTCGCTGAAGGTGCTTAGCACTATCTTCTCATACTCCTTGTCGAGGGCTACGTCCTCGGCAGCAATCATGAGTGCTCTCCCCACTCCTAGGTTGCGCATGCCCTTGATGATGATGATACCAAGCTTTGCTACATGCCTTGACGCCATCCATTCTTCGGGCTGGAGTGTCAAGTGTCCCGCATACCGATCTCCAATTTCCGCGACGAGGATTGCCTCGGAACCAACTGATGCTCTTTGTATCCAGTTGGCCCAATCTGATATCGTGGCAGTGGACACAAAAGTGGGGAGCCACAGTCCTTCGCTCACGACATCGCAGAAGCCGTCATGGAGTAGCCTGGCATCGCCAGTGCCTGCGCAACGCACGGCTACTGGTCGTCCATCCTTGGACCTATAGCTCCATGACTTCAAGACCGAACCTCTTCGCTAGCGTCTTGTTCTGTGCCATATCAGTCTTCTTCTAGGACCGCGTCAGCACGGAGTGAAAGGGACAAGCCCATCGAAGATGCCTGCCCATGCTACGACTTGCGCGTCATTCCAGACCACACAACGTTCGCTAAGCCTTCCTCTGCCGCAACATGGGCCAAATGCTCCATTGCTTCACGTGTGATAGGCTGAAGACCGCGAAGCGAATAGTCAAGTCCTAGGAGAGTATACTTGTCGACACAGAGTGAATTGAAGGCCAAGAGTTCGTATCTTTCGACACGGGGCATATTCTTGTAGACAAACCTAGCTATCGCTCTGATGTTTTCTTCGCTGTCAGTATGTTCTGGAATTACGGGCGTGCGCACCCAGAATGGCACTGTCTTTGATGCGAGCAAACGAGCGTTGGCTAGGACGGTGTCGATGCGTACTCCTGTGTAATCCAGATGCCTATCTGGGTTCATGACCTTCAAATCGTACAGTATCAAATCTACGGATGATATGATTCGCTCCATGACCTTCTTGCCGCAATAGCCCGAGGTCTCAATCGCTACATGAACTCCTTCCATCCTAAGTCCTGACGCGACTTCAATCGCAAACTCGACCTGACTTGTGGGTTCTCCTCCCGAGAAGGTTACCCCTCCGCCCGATGTTTCAAAGAAGACGCAATCCTTCAGAAGCTCTTGAATGAGAGAGTCAGAACTCCAAGCATGGCCCAACAATCTGATCGCGTTTGTCGGACAAGCAGCTTCGCATTTGCCACATGCCGTGCACTTGCTCCGATCGATCTTCATGCCCGTCGGTGTTAGCTCAAGAGCATTCTCAGGGCAGGCTTGAACGCAGCTCTGGTCTGCAATACACTTGACCGCGTACCAGACTACTTGCGGTGTTGTATCAATGCTTTCGATGTTCTGACACCAAAGGCACCTGAGCGGACAACCTTTGAGGAATACTGTGGTCCGAATACCCGGACCGTCTTCAGTGGAGAATCTCTGAATGTTGGTTACGATCCCGGATAATGTCACTTGGGTTCTCTCCGCACTTCGTAAAGTCGTCATTCAACCGCTTGTTTGACGGCACGAGTATTCACTTGAGCCTTTATCTTGTCTTTTTTGTGTGCACATAGTGGCCCAGCGACAACGAATGGCAGAAAGCTTGGCGTCAGGCAGGAAACGTGCTGCCTACCAAGCGGCTGCAAAAACACACAACTTGATCAACAAGGAAACGGTGACAGCCTGAGAACCGCATAATGTCACCTGCCCGTCCGCACCAAGCATCATGTCGTTGCACTGAGTGCTGAAGGAGACATTCGTACGCAGAATGCTTTAGTGAGCAATAGCCCAACTTGAATACTAGACGTATCCCCTAGAGGCTTTCTCGCCTAGGTCTTGGGAGGTCAAGTATGCCCGACTTTGTGGTTCCGCTAGTAAGGGACATTGTGTTGGTGCTCGACTCAGCCGTCGTGCTCTACACGCTTTTGTTTGGGGTCACGCTCGTTCTTGGATGGATGAGGAGCCCACTCAGGAAGCTCACAGATGTCAGGCTGGCTTGGTCTGTTTTCATGTTCGGAATGGCCTCAAATTCCTCTTGCTTCATCATGTCGGACTTCTACACCACAGGCTCTGTATCGTTGCTGTGGGTCAAGGCAGGCTATGTGTCAATGATTCTTGCTCTCGCGGGCTTCTGTGTTGCCCTTGAGAGGATTCTGCCGTATCATCTGCACCATATTCCGTCAGCTATGAGCACAGTCATTGCTGTAACCTCTGCGCTAGCACCAAGGGAGCTGCTGACAACTCTCGCACTCGTAGCCAGTGTCGTCGCATTCGGGATTCTTGCATTGTTCTTCAGATTCTTTGTGAGTAGCACGACCGGTAGTGTGAGAAGCAGCATGAGGGTCATATTGGTCGGATTTCTTGTCGGCTTCGTGGGCTACCTCGGTCGTAGCGATTTCATATACTCAGGCCTTGGCCCCCAAGTCTATGTTCTGAGCGGTCTTCTGCTCGTCGGGGGGCTTCTAATCTTGGGCACTGCCATACTGGGGTCACCCGCCCTTGATGAGCTAGATTGGACCGACCAGATGCTCGAACTCTACATGATTCACTCGAGCGGCATCCTGCTATTCCATTACAAGTTCGTGTCCACAGTCAACATGGATGAGAGTCTCGCAGCAGCGGGCATAGCAGGAGTCCAAGAGCTTTTCAAAGAAATAACGCAGAGCCAAGCAGGCCTCAACAACCTGTCAGTTGGAGACTTCAACATTCTGTTCGCTCACGAACCAGATTTCACTTCAGTCCTCATAGCCAGGCAATCCTACAGAGTGCTGTTGGACAAAGTTAAGGACTTCTCCGAGAAGTTCCAACTGGTATTCGGAAAGGCAGTTCACGATTTCTCAGGGAACATAGCCCAGTTCGAAGTTGCAAGTGCTCTTGCAAAGGCTGAGTTCGGTCCGGGCTATAAGTGATATTGAGGAAACGCACTGCCGCAAGCAAGATGGACTCTCACTCACATCTATTGTGCGAGGCCGCATTCAGCTCGTGATTCATGTGCAGTGATGAGCACAGTGCTTTTCAGTAGGTTCCACGAAAGATAGTCCCATGTCCGCGAAGAAGGTAAAGAAGAAGCAAGTCGGCATCGTAACCCGCTTCTTCAGTAACATTGGTGTGGCCGCCATTAAGCTTGAACAGCCACTTCGCATGGGCAACAAAATCAGCATTGAGGGACCTGCTGGTACAGTGGAACAGGTCATCGACTCAATGCAAATAGATAGGAAGCCAATCCAGCAAGGGACACCTGGTCAGGAAATAGCTATCAAGGTCAAGAGTCCCGTGAAGGAAAACGACAAGGTGTTCGTGCTCGAGTAGTGCGGATTCGATGATGACGCGCACTCAGTATGTTGGCTTCTCAGTCCATTTACATCCGGTGGCCAATCCATTTGGCTATGAATTCACGGTGGCCGTTGACTTCGGACGATGATTGATGACCAGAATCCCTGCTATGATCAAGATCATTCCTACGATGAAAGTCCAGTAGATTGGGTCGTTCAGTATCAGAGCTGACAGGATTACTCCGAAGATCGGAACCAGATTCAGGAACACACCAGTCCGTGTCGGCCCTATTCTGCTAACGGCCTGAAGATACAGTGTGTCGCCCATGAAGCTGCCCAAGATTCCCAAGTAAAGTATGTTGAACCAGAAGAGTGGGCTCTGCAATCCCGGCAGACTCCAGAACTGCTCCGCTACCGCGCCGACGGAAAACATAATCGTTCCCGTGGTTGCTGCCCCGGCAATCGCCTCCAGTGCTGTGACCGTCTGTGTCACCCTCTTGCCGATTGCAGAGTACAATCCCCATGAGAACATGGATGCGAGCACTATCAGATTACCAATCATGTAGGACGGTTCAAAGTCAAGCAATGATTGAATCCCGATTACGAAGATGATTCCGACAAAGCTCAGGATGAATCCGGAGTATTGCCAGCGAGATTCAAGAACCTCTTTGTCGAGGGCATAAGCGCAAATGGAAACAGCGGCCGGCGAGATTCCCGAGATTATCACACCCTGTGCCGCGGTTGTGAGACGTACTCCCACGAAGAAGAGTATGCTGTAACCAAAGAACCCGGTCAACCCAAGCAGTACAAAGCCCTTGACCTCTGCTCTGCCATAATGATGACCTGTTTCTGACCGTCTCGACGATACAACCGTCAAGAGCAGAATAGTTGCAGGCAAGTACTGGATGAATCCCGCAGTGAAAGGAGGCACAACTGTCGTCACAAGTTTGCCTGAGACCCAGCCGCCAGCCCACACTAGCATCGTAAAAGTCAGAAGAACGTATGACATGCGGAGCCGAGGCATCGTGACTGGCATTCTCCTCAATTGGTCTCAGAAGGCGGACTCGGGGAACTAATAACAGAATTGAAGGAGGCAAACAGACGGTACCTTTCAACTATTGCAGTGGCAGAAAAGAAAGTGAGCTTATATATCGGGCAAACTCCCAACCACTCAAACACGGCAGTCGAGACTGCCGCTTGAGGAGCGTAGTGTTTTGGCAAATCGAACATGGCACTTAACCTTCGGGTTCTTGATGTACCTATCGTTCGCAATAGTGTGGAACTTGCATACGGGCTGGCACGAAGAGAATCTGCTCTGGATGACTGTCGGAATCATGGCTGCCCTGTGGGGAGCAGACTTGCCAGACTATGACCAACAAACGAAGTACCTTTCGCATAGAGACATTAGGACACACTCTGCGTTAATCGCACTTGTGTTCTTCCTGATAACATACTTCCTCTCGCCAATCACTGTCTTGGATTACATAGCGCCATCACTGGCCTTGTTCTTCATCGGCAATGCATCGCACCTATTCCTGGACGAGTGGCCTGTATGGGCAGGCTCGGGTGATCCAAAGAAGGGTGAAGGTATGAAGAAAGGCGGCACATTGACCGCAGCAAGATGGTTCGTTGAAGGGGTCACAGGAGATGCACTGTACAAGGCACTGGAAGGCACCTACCTCATTCACCTACCTTTCAGGATACCAGTGGAAGAGAGGAAGAAGATGCAGAGCGGGAAGACCGAGATGAAAATCGAAGAGAGGAAGTGTTCTCAGCAGGGTGCAAACCCGCCTCTGGCTCTTCTTCAACGCCGTGATTGACGTAATCTTTGCGTTTATCATCCTCAACAAAGTAATGCACTGGGTACCGTGGATTTAGGAAAGAACCTAGATTCCCCCCTTTTTCTTTCCACAGGGAAGAGGCGCAGTCCAAGCTGACTCGATGTGCGCTTCAGTCGCAATCCAGTCCCTGAGGTTAAGAGTCTATGCGAAGTCACTTGAAATCTAGATATCGAATAGCGGTTCTCTACTGACAACTAGTATGCACCAGCAGACTTTGATACCGTGATTACCGTCGACGCTTTCTGATTATGATTGCCGCCGCAACAAGTTCAACAGAAATGCTGGCAATGGCCGCGAGAGTAACACTGTCAATCCCTCCACCAATGCGAGAGATTTCAGACCCATAGAATTGGTCTTGGATATCCGTAATATTGAGGGTTCTCTCCGTAATATTGAGAGTTCTCCGGTAATGATACAGCGCGCCGTCTGATTTTAGGAAGCTCACAGTCTCGTTGAAAGCGAGGGTACGACGCACCAAGTCGTAGTGTCTACTCCATGTAGACTCGTTCTCGATGACATACCCTGTGTATGTTGCATTGACGTACGGCAGACTTCCCACCAAAGACCAGTTGCCAACTGGGAGAAAAAAGGGAATATTGAGGTCAAGGAGCATGTTGATCGGGAGATAGGTGAAGAACGCGAGACCATCAGGTAGGACTGACCCGTTCTCCCAATAGGTCTTGGTTCGGACAGAATCCAATTCACGTAGACTGGTCAGTATGTCAGGTAATGACGGAAGGTAGCCCACGAGAAGGTACACCTTCCCGCTGATCATACCGTGACCCATCGAGTTGTTCCAATAGCGGGTGCCCACATAGTCGAGTCTGTCCCCAGTCTTGAGAGCCCATTGAAGACCTTGGGTGTTGGCTGCGTAGACGCTTGGCATTGGCAGGACAACTATCAGTCCTAGCATGATGACAATCCAAGGTATTCTACACAATAGGTACTCCCGTCCAAGTCACGCTTTCGCTTGTGGCCTTCGCTTCTCGGCATATAAACACTGACAACCCGCATCATGGACTCTGCGGGAGAAGGCTATTGACGTTGGTGCAGAATCTGGAGTCGCAACTGTCTCAGACCCGGCAAACGTTTCTCAAGACAGTTCTCACTCTCTTCTCCAGACGCAGCAATTCCCTGCTTGAGCTTCATCTTCTTCTCGAAGTCTTCAAGGTCAGACTGGTGGCTAACAATGCTGACGAGTCACCTCTCGTCGCCGCGCACGGGAGTGGACTGTACCCCAGTTCTCCCGTACCCGACCCTAATCCTTCTTCTTCTTGTTCCTCAGCTTCTTTCCGAGCTTGGCCCTCTTCCGAGCTTCCTCCGCCTCTTGCTCCTCAATCTTCATCTTCTTCTCAAGGTCGACGGTCTTGGCGCTTGTTAGTATCTCCCTCCCACCTTCCTCGGCCAAGATCCCTTCGCCGGATACACGTGTTGTCTTCTTGATGGTTTCCTTCTCGATAGTTGTCGCGCCCAGCTTGATGGCTAGGCGTCCCATCTTCCTTCTGATTTTGTCCTGAGAATGCTCGTTCACAACTATGACCGGTACAACGAATGCCATCACAAACAGAGGCACTCCAAACACGAGAGTGAGAGCGCCCAACAGTCCGGACACAGTTGGAACCTCGCTCGAAAGAACATATGGATCGTAGATGTACGTCGTGAACATAGTGATTGGAAAGGCAATCATTGCATAGCCACCGAAGATGCTTGATACCCAACGGCCGACTCCCTGCGTGTCAGGACACTGGCGCACGTCCATTCTGCTGCTCTTCAGGTGAGTCACAATACCGGAATCGTTCAGCACCCAAGTCGGCATGAAGATTAGCAAAGCAATGGGCATGAAAATGAGGGCGCTCATAAGAGACAACGCTGCTTGGCTCATGAGATCGGTCCCGGGGAATGGTGCAATACCAAGATATCCTCTTACTACCTCACGGAGCATCGTGGATGATGCGACGCTGAATAGAGCAGGAGCAGCAGCTCTTCGGATCATATGGCGTCCTCCAAACACTGGGCCGATGTTCATGATATTCATCTCGTACGATGCAGCCTTCACAGCCCGATTTGCAAACAGAAACATGGAAGCAAGTGGGATAGCAAAGAAGTAGTACTCCACCGCCAGAATAGGCAATGAGATGCCGAGCAGCAGAAAAATGAAGTTTTGCGTAGGCATACCCATCACAGACATGACGGAGCCCGGAGGAAGTGGAGATGTGGCGAGGATAATGACTTGCAGAGCAAATCCTCCGATTATTAGGCAGAAGAGAGCTGGGAGAAAGTACCTACCTTTGGTATTGACCATGAGAATCGCCGACTGCTCGGAGAATCATAGCTATGTAAACTCATCTACTCACGCGGAGTTCTAGACATCTCTTGGATAGATAGTAGACCATTGAAAGAAAGAGGCTCGCCTTGGTCAAGATGCTTGTTGATTACTGAATGACGAACTCGTCGCCTTCCTTAGGCGATACGAACCTGATGCCACCCTGTCTCTCGAGTTTCTTACGAAAGTCAGCAGTGTCCTTATCCCAATTGTGCATTGGAACAACCACCCGCGGCTTGATGGTCAGAGCCGCTTCCGCAGCTTCTGTGTTGTCCATTGTATAGGTGTCACCGCATGGTAGAAGAGCAACATCTATTGGGCCCAGTTCCTTCATCTCTGGAATTATATCAGTGTCGCCTGCATGATAGATTGTTCTGCCCTCTACGGTGATCAGATATCCCACTCCAAATCCCTTTGGGTGGAAAGGTTTTCCGGGAGAACGAAAACGCTTTACATTGTAGGCCTGCACAGCTTTCACTCTGATGCCCTCAACTGTGGTCTGTTCACCCGGCGTCAGCGACCTGATGTCTCTATTGATTTTCTCTCCGCAATCTTTGGGTGCAATGATGACAGTGTCGTCACTCAGGACACTAGAAATACCATCAGGGTCGCAATGGTCAGGATGCGAATGAGTCACGAGCACGACCGTAGCAAGGTCTGATACCTCCGGAACCCGCCCTGCGAGTTTGTCAGTACGATATAGGTCGATATAGATCACTTTTCCATCGGCCTTGATTTCGAATCCGGCGTGTCCTAACCATCGAACTGATACAGCCATAGAGTTCGCCTTCAATGATAGACGGCTAACTCGTATATCTGTCTACTTGTCTGCTCGACTATTGGTCTCTCGCAGCCTTGATGCCTGCTTGGCGAGCCTCCTCCATCACCTGAACCTGCTTCCGTACTGCACCCGCTTTCTCTAATCCGGGGGCAACAATCGTGGCTACAAGGTTCAGACCCACATAGTCCATCGCATCTACTAGCATGCCAACAGTGTGACGTGCGATGTCTTTGCTCTCAGATCCTAAAGGAATAATCAGAACAACACTGCGGTCACGGAACACTGTTCGCTTTGCACCGTACCAACGATCAACAAAGGCCTTGAACTGAGCGCTTGGTCCCCACCAATAGACTGGTGTCCCAAAGACCCAGACGCGGCTTTGCGACATCAACTCCAAAAGCCCTGCCATGTCGTCCTTCTGTACACACGTGCGGGTCTTGCGACATGAATCGCAGGCCTTACACGGAAAAATGTTCATTTCGCTCAAGACAGCTTTCTCGGTCGACGCTCCGACTTCTCTTGCTCCGTTCAAAACCTCGTCAACCAAGGTTTCTGTGTTTCCACCACGACGTGGGCTCCCGATGATTCCGAGGGCTCTTGTAACCATGCTCGCCTTAGTCAAACCATCATATCCCTCTGAGCAAAAGCTCTGGCGCTTTGATTCTTTATCAGCCAGCTACGCGCGGACTGCATCAGGCACCATTAAGAACCTGTCTGGAATCATGGCCATTATCCACGACAAGAGCCTTATGCAACACATCTGTAACCAGCTAGCTCATGCAGAGACGAGTACAAATCGCGGCAGCGGCTGTAATGCTTGGTATCCTTGTCGCGTTGGCACTCGTGAGATACCTGCCGACAGGCTCCGGATTCGACCCGCAGGGAAGATATGACCCGAAAGCACTGAATGATGTAGGAGTTATCTATGTCAACCGTTCAGACATTCTTTCATTCCGTGGAGGATTCAGCACGTCTAATTCATGCCCTTGGGGTATGGTTCACAACGGAATTGACTTCTTTTTCGAGAACAACTCAAAGGTTCTTGCAACCGCGCCTGGTCTGGTGGAACGAATCGAAGTTAGGGACAACGGGGCGGGCACTGAGAACAGGTACACTATTATCGTCGGCATCAGGTTCAATGCCAGTGTGGTAGTGATGTATGGCTTCGAGCCCTGGACAAACCACACAGCAGATCAGGATCAGCAGCTTGCGATGTTCAAATTCAGCGTTGGCACGTGGGTTGCGAAAGGAGATGTAGTCGCGAATTTCCTAATGGTCGCAGGGTCGGCGCACATACACTTTGGTGTCACTCAGGACAACATCTGGAGAGACCCCACTCTCTACATGTCCAGCGCCACTATCGCGGAACTGCTAGCCATGGAACAATCATTCCATCCGGGTTGGCAGCTTCAGCTATCCCTGACAAGCCCTGATGTTCACACCTGCATTCTTTGCGGGCATGATATCACATGGTTCAAGATAGAGATTCTGGCAGGCCATCTGTCTGTGAGCGGGCCGAATCTCGTCTCGGATCCGTTCTTGATTTGAACTGTGCAAGACACAGAATTCCCGCACCTAGAGAACAAAAGCTTATGTAACCCGGCTGGGGAACACAGGTTCATGCGCAATGGAGCACGCTTAGTAGTTGCAGCTATTATGATTGGTGCAATCGCTGTACTTGCAGTTGTGAGGTATCTACCTACAACGCCGACAACGACCACAACCCAGCCCACGGGGTTTGACCCGCAAGGCAGGTATGACCCGACGACACTGAATGACATGGGCGTGATTTATCTAAATCGTTCGGACATGAGGAGTTTCCACGAAGCGTGGAGCACATCCAACAGTTGCCCTTGGGGTTTCGCACACAACGGTATTGATTTCGATTTCAAGAACGATACGACTGTCATCGCGGCCGCACCGGGCCAAGTAGAACGAATCGATCTCATGGACTTTGGAGCTGACAAGGAGAACAGATACACTGTCAATCTTGGCATCAGGTTCAATGCCAGCGTCCTAATCACTTACGGATTTGAGCCTTGGACGAACCAGACTGCAGGCCGCGCTCAGCAGGTCGCGATGTTCAAGGTTGCCATAGGCACGTGGGTCGCCAAAGGAGATCCGATTGCATCCTTTCTGATGGTGGGAGTCAGTGCGCACATACACTTCGGTGTCATTCAGGACAACATCTTTGGAGACCCCTCTCTATACCTCTCCAATGGTGCTATCGTTGAACTCCTAGCCATGGTACAGTCATTCCATCCTGGGTGGCAGATCAGCTATCCCTGAGAAGGATGATCGACAGCATGCATTACCAAGCTGGTGGCGTCCTATTCGTCCAAAGATAGATGACTTCTGTCCTCTAATAGCGTGTGATAGCGCTCAACTCTTTGGACCATCGGCGAGCTTTGGCCCTTCGCTAGAGGCTGAATAGGCACGATCGAAATGACAACATTGAAAAGATACGAAGACTCAAACACACCCAGTGGAATTGGGGGTTCTAGCATGTCAATGCGCATCGACGATTTTGAAGTTCCATCAGGCATGAGCTCGCAGGATGTGAAGACAAGAATTGACCACTGGCTGAAAGCTGGCAAGCCCGGTAATGACTACGTACTGATGGAAGTGTCGGACCAGCATATGAATATCAGAAAGGACAAGCACAACTCATGGATATGCTGCTTTACCTGCATCGGATCGTGCTTCTCCGGTATGATTTTCGCGATGATGGCCATCCTGGTGATGGCGTCAAGTCCCTACATCCACGCTTATAACACTGCTATCGCCTTGGCATCCGTTGGCCTTCTTGTCGCAGGAGTAGTCATGGCCGCTGGAGTGGGATTATTCTTTCTCAAACCTCATATAATCACCTATGTACTGAGATTCAGCGAGGGAATGCCTCTCCGTATAACAGTCTATGGTGAGGGGGTCGTCGGAGCTTCCGAAGTCGATTACGAGTCTCTTAAGTCCGCAATCCTCAGTGATACTCTTCCTCCAGCGCCTGCGTAGTGGTGTCTGCACGGGTTATCCAGAAGAGTTTATTAGCTAGCCTTAGAATCGCTTGCAGTTGGAGGTCGGGAATCACGTCCCTGACTTTGGGGAGGAAGCCTCATGACAAAAGCACCAACGGGTGTAAGTATACTCTCACTTCTTCTAATACTTGGAGCATGCTTGAACCTCGAATCCCTTCGAGGGGCTACGTATTACGGAATACTATACTTCGCATACGTTGGGGTATTCGCCATAATGGCTATCATCATCGGCATATCTCTCCTGCTAATGAAACCATGGGCCCGAAAGGCGGCGATAGTCTTCGAATTCATCAATGTCTTCGGAACCACAGCATTATTCTTCATGATTTACCCGCTGTTTGGGATAGTCATGTTGATAGCTATGATACCTGGGATTATCATTGCCCTCATTGTGATAATCTATCTGATGCAGCCATTCACCAAGGCAGCATTCGAGGGACCGGTGAGGTCTTAGTAACAGAGAGTTGCCTAGGAGGAACACGAAGTGGCAATGCGGATTGACGAGTTCGACGTACCCACAGAACTCAGCTCACAGCAAGTGACAAGTAGGATCATCCAATGGCTGAAGGGTGGCCAGCCAGGCACTGATTACGCACTGGTGCAGGCGTCAGACACGCATATTATTATCAATAAGGAAAAGCGCGACCTCAAGATATGCATCTTCTCCGGTTGTGGATCTTGCGGGATCGTCTTTCTATTAGCGGTGCTCATGGCAGGAAGTCTGTATTATTACCGAGGATACGATGCTATCCTCTTCTTCATGTATGTTGTAGCAGCGGTTGCTATGATCGCAATCGCCGGCGGATTTGCCTGCTATATTCTCACTACTACGAAGGTCGCGTACGTAGTGAAATTCGGAGAAGGGACGCCCCTTCATGTGACAGTTTACGGTGAAGGTAAGATCGAGGCCTGCAAAGCCGACTATGACTCGCTCAAGTCGGCCGTTATCCGTGGTCCTCCTCCTCCCCCTGCACCATGGTAGGCTTGATGCTGCCCCTGCAATCTCAGAAACGACTCACAATCGTGTACAGCATCGGTGGTGCAACCATGAGGCTGCCCGAGCTATGGCTGGTTTGCCTTCCATAGTTGAGTGCCATGTCAACAAGACCTGACATCCAGAATGCATTTTAGAGACTCTTGACAATGCGCGAACGCAAGAGATGACTCGAAATGATCCTGCTGAATCCGAACGACCTCACCAGACCATATCCTGATGATGCGTCGAAAGAAATCATGGAGAAGACAGTCCAGTTCTTCGAGAATAAGGGAAATGTCAAGATGAGGAACGATGACCACGCCATGGTCTGGTACCAGGATTTCCTTGATTTCATCAAGAATGAGGAGATATTCTACAAGCTTCTGACGCCGACACAATATGGGGAAAAGGATTGCCGATGGGACACATGGCGCAACATGGAGTTCAACGAGATAACCGCCTTCTACGGGTTGCACTATTGGTACACATGGCAGGTTTCAGCCCTTGGTCTTAGCCCCATTTGGATGAGCAAGAACGAAGGTGTGAAGCGTAAGACTGCTCAGCTGCTGAAGAATGGCGGAGTGTTCGCTTTCGGACTCAGCGAAAAGCAGCACGGGGCAGACATCTATTCGAGTGAAATGCTCCTCAAGGTGCTCGGTCGTGGTAAGTACAAAGCGAGAGGCAGCAAGTACTACATTGGCAATGGCAATGTAGCGAGCCTTGTCTCGGTGTTTGGAAAGACCGACAAACCAACCGATCCGTCTGACGAAAAGTATGGAAGCTATGTGTTCTTTGTCGTCAATTCTCAGCATCCGAACTATGAGTGTGTGAGGAGCGTTGTTGCCGTGCAGTCCTACGTTGCTGAGTACAAGCTGAATGATTATCCAATAACTGATGCAGACATTCTTTCGACCGGGCGAGAGGCGTGGGATTGCACGTTGAACACGGTCAACGTCTGCAAGTTCAATCTAGGATGGGCCTCTATCGGCATCTGTACCCACGCACTGTATGAAGCCATTAACCATGCCGCGAACCGGGTTCTGTACGGACAGCACGTCACTGATTTCTCACACATACGCAGCCTACTTGTCGACGCATATGCGCGCCTCGTGGCAATGAAGCTCTATGCCTTGCGTGCAGGGGACTATATGCGAACAGCATCTCTACAGGACCGTCGTTACATTCTGTACAACAGCCTCGTGAAAATGAAAGTCACGACTGAGGGAGAGAAAGTAATCGACTTGCTTTGGGATGTGATTGCGGCGAGAGGTTTCGAAGGTGAAACTTACTTCTCTGCGGCAGCGAGAGACATCAGAGCCCTGCCCAAGCTGGAGGGAACCGTCCACGTTAACATGGCTCAGATAATCAAGTTCATGCCCGCCTACTTCTTCATGCCTGAGAAGTGTCCTGAAATCCCGACTGTCAAGGAAGCAAAGCATGACGAGTTCATGTTCAATCAGGGGCCAACTAAGGGCGCTAGCCAGATACGCTTTCACGACTACCATGAGACTTACGACACCGTCAGCCTGCCAAATGTTGACGTCTTCAAAGAGCAGGTTCAGGTCTTCAATGAGTTCATGACAGACGCCACACCCACAGAGGAACAAGGGGCCGACCTAGATTTCAGTCTGAATGCAGGTGAGCTATTCACTCTCGTGGTGTATGGACAACTCATACTTGAGAACTTCAGAAGATATAACATCAGTGAAGTCTTGCTTGATCAGATATTCGACTTCATGATACGAGATTTCTCGCGATATGCTCTGCAGCTGTACTCCAAACGCAGCACTACAGAGAAACAGCAAGAGATACTCCTCAGGTGCATAAGGAAGCCACACGTCGACGAAGCGAGATTCAACCAGGTCTGGAATGAAGTCTACTCTCTAAAAGGGCTCTACGAAATGAGACCATGAGAGTTGGCCGGCATTGGAAGAGCATGGCGGTCATGCCAAGCTTCTTAATGGAGAGACTTCGGGAACTGAAGAAATAGAAAGAGATATCCAGCCATGGGCAGATTCGCCAGATTCTTCGGCTTACAGGAACCCACGGACAAAGCGATCCGGTTAGTCCGGACTATGGTTCTCCTGATGCCCACCATGGCAGCGACGTTCATGATTTCCACCACCTTCTGGATGATTTTCATTGCTACCTCGCTTGGTGGCGGTGATCTGATGGCAGGCCTACCCATGGTAGGATTCCTAGTGATAATCCAGCTCGTCATAAGAACTGTTCTGGACTATCCTAGTGGCGCGCTTGGAGACTACATCGGCCAGAGATACATAATCGCGATGGCGCTTACCTGCTATGCCATTGCCTTCTGGCTGACATCAACTGTGACAGCCGAAACTCCATACTTGCTTTTTGTCGTCATCTACGTAGTAATGGGAGTAGCACAATCCCAAGAAAGCGGGGCCTGGGGCGCATGGTTCGACAACAACTACCGCGTAGCTATGCCTCATGACAAAGACAGGAAAATGTATGGCGTCATGCAGGGTCGCTCTGGAATGATATTCCAGATCGTGTCAACCCTGGTTCTTCTTCCCGGTGCTTGGCTCGCCGTCATGTATTCGGAGAGATGGGTTTTCAGGTTCCAAGCTATAATGAGCATGGTTCTCGCTCTAGTCGTATTGAGGGTCATTAAGGATTTTCCAGAAGCAGCGGATCTGCGGAAGAAACAGAACGCGCTATCGGGCGGATACTCGCGTGTACTGATTGACGGGCTCAAGTTCGTTGGCTCTAGCCGCTTCGTGTTCTTCACCATTCTGGGTGAAACAATTCTCTTTGCCACCGGAGAACTATGGTGGGACATCATCCTGTTTCCTTTCTATTTCACGTATCTTCTGAGTTACGTGGGTATCTCGGGTTTCAGGACATTGGTATTCATTCCGAACGTGGCGGCTCAGGAACGAAGTGGAATCTGGTCACGCAGATTCAATCCGGTCAAGTGGGTTCCACGTCTCAGACTATTGCAGTTCGGCGGGTTTGCGTTCTTTCTGTTGCTTTCAGCAACCACATTCATCTTCAAGGCGCCGACTCTTGAGGAGGCTCACATGATATCAGTTCTCATCCCGCTGACCAGTATCATGCTCTTCGAGGTTCCAGCGGAGTCTGTGATACCGCTGACGATTATCTTCCTTGTCTTCATGGTTACAGACTTCCTCGGGGCATTCGCCGATATCTTGACTCAACGTGTGTTCATAGACGTAATCCCGAACAGAATCAGAAACAGCCTTTATTCTCTAAGGCCCACGCTCGTGGTTCTCTGTGCACTCCCCTTGATATGGTTCTTCAGCTCTTTCCTTCCTGAATACGGATTCGGGCCCACATTCGCTTTGGTATCGGTCATCGCTCTCGCAGGTACTGCTCTTATCAGGGTCGGCTTCTCAAACCCGATTCCAAAGGCTAAGGACATCGAGGTCACAATCAAGAAAGCCACGTCAGAAGACGGTTTCCAGTTGGCCGCAGATGACACAGAGACCACCTAGTCGGCGTGGTCGATGCTTCATTAGAAGTCATTTCATAGTGTGCTCACTCTAGGGGATTCCGTACCCGGATTCGTCAGTGCTTGTGATTATCGAAACCTTGTCCAACAACCTTTCAGAAATCCTAACCGATAACCTTTGGCAGGAATTTCCCATCTTTGTAGAAGAGTTCGTCGTCGGCATAGACTTGACCACCGTGTGTCATGTCCGCAAGCAAATCCCAGTGGATGGCCGATTCGTTCTTGCTGCCGGATTCTTCGAAGCCGTTGCCAAGCGCACAGTGAATGGTGCCGGACATCTTCTCGTCGAAGAGCATGTTCTTTGTGAATTTGGTGATGCCGGGATTCGTGCCGATGGAGATTTCGCCGAGTCGCTGAGCGCCCTCATCAATCTTGAGGAGTTGGTCGAGCAGGTCCTGTCCCTTGGCGGCTGTGGCCTTGATGACTTTGCCCTTGCTGAAGGTGAGGACTATGTCGCCGACCTCTTTGCTCATGTAGATGCCGGGGTAGCTGAAGCGGATGGAGCCTTCCACCCCATTCTCGACAGGTGAAGTGAAGATTTCGCCGTCGGGCATGTTGAGGTGGCCATCACAGTTCACCCATTGGCGCCCGGCGACGCTTGCTGTGAGGTCGACATCATTGCCGACGAAGTGTATGGAGCGTTTGGTGTCGAGGTACTTCTTGACTTTCGCTTGCTCTGTGCTGATCTTCTGCCATTCCTTTACAGGGTCCTTTCTGTCAACAAGACAGGCATGATAGACGAAGTCTTCGTACTCTTCTGTTCCCATGGAGGCCTCTTGCGCAAGACTGGGTGTGGGAAAAGGAACGAGCGCGTACCAGCCTTTCTTGAAGCGTTGCATCATTATCTTCCGGGTCTCGGTCTGGGCTTTGGCCGCGCGGGCTATGCGTGCGGGGTCGACGTCGGAGAGAATCTTGAGGTTATCCGTTACAAAAACCGTGATATATGCGTCAACTGTCTCGAACACGTAGCGGTTGATGGGGTTGACGTAGTCGAGCTGGTGATCCTGCGCGAGTGAGTAGAAGATCTCCTGCGACTTGGGGATACTGACAATGGTGAACGGGTGACCTCCCGCCTTGAGGACTTCGCGTACGAGCTCGAGGACCAAAGGTTCAGCGAGGGTGGGTCCGTTGATTGCGATTAGCTGTCCGTTAGACACTCCAATTGAGTACTCAATAGTGAGGCGAGCGAGACGCTGAATTCGTTCATCGACCAACGCAGAATTCATCTCAGAAGAGCTGTGAATGCCAAATCCACGATGGAAAAGAAAAGCCTTTGGCTTGGAAAGGGCGAAGTGCCGAGTTCAAGGCCCAAGAGCTGCAGAGAATTCCGTTTTCGGATGTTTTATAGCCTCTCGCGCGAATTCCAAGAGAATTGACCTTGAGCAAAAGGAGGCGAATCGGATGGAACAATATGACAGAGAAGGTCAATCGGTCACATGCCCCAGCTGCGGCGCGACATACTTCTATCATAGAAACAAGATTGCCGCGGACGGAACCGTTCAGTGCCAGAACTGCGGGAAGTGGCTCTCAGTCCCGTCGAAGCTTGAACAGGACCGAGGTTCGGCAGTCACGATATCAGCTGAAAAAGAGGCCGCTGCGCGGATACGAAAGAGCAGACCAATAAGAGATTTCCATATCAGGAGAGATGTGCCGACTGCACTCTACCACGGGCTGTATCTCTCATTCGCCGTAGTAGCATCATTCTGGATGTGGATTTACGTGAACTACTTCGGCAGGCTGTTTGGAGGTATGACTGGGACCTATGTTGGCTATGCCATCATCTTGTTCGGCATCGTCGAAGTAGTCGGATACATGAACGTGTTTCTGGTCCAGAACCTGTGGGAAGTCTATTGCAGAAGAGACTGGGGAGCGGTACTCTGCCACGGTGGCATAGTGAGTCTGCTGCTTCTCGCGGCCATCTACCCAGCAACGTACATTGTGCCAATCCTGAACGTACAGTCAATTGATGTGTATGTGCCCGTGGTGGGAAGCATGGTACTTCTGTACTGGGTAGGAATTGGGCTAGTCGGCAGGTTTGTGGCATACTTGTTTCTTGCAGACAAGCCTGAGGCGTAAGCAGGTCTTTCTGCTCGCAGGTAAGCTCAGCACCGACAACTATAGGCTCCGATTTCCTGCCACATTTCCATGACGTCATTCTCGGCTTTTCGCGCGTGGAAATGAACGAGGAGCCCATGACACTCCATCCGGATTGCATGTCAAGGCAAGAAGTGAACAATCCCAGTCCGTCTGTGCACGATTGATTGATAACCGTTCATACAATAGTCCTCGGAAGAGGTGAGGATGTGTCATGAGACACATTGACAGGAGAATATTGCTGGGCCTAATCGTGCCGCTCTTCCTAATGCTGGGCTCTCTTGCTGCTCCAGCATCGGCACTTCAGGCCAGTTCAGTAATTGAGAAATACAATCAAGCCATAGCGCCCGGAACTAACAATTTCACGTATGTGTTTGTCAAGCCGAACGCATTGGATTTCGCGTCCTCAAGCAAGATGCATGTGAATGAAGACCTAGACTATCGACTCTACTCATATGATGCCACAGGATGGGCCAGAACGACCGGCTCACTGTCAGCTCCAAGCAACCCGAACTTCAATTGGCAGCAGTTTTCTGGGTTTTCTAACGGACCTTTTGGAAATCCCGCATATCTACCTGACTTCTTCAACTTTGTTGGGAGTGACGGAAGTGGTGCCGTCATCAACACAACTTTGGAGCGGAGGTCGTTCGTCCTTACCGTTGGCCAGCACACAGGTGTTGTGATGGAAGGCGGGTACGTCTACTTCGGCGTGGTGGCGATAAGCGGTCAAGAGTTCGTAAACCTCATAGTCAGCTCGCTCCAAGACGGCCTATCTTGGAGTGCAACAGTCTATGATCCGCTCGGCAGGCATGTGAATGGAATTTCTGGCACCGGCGGTGACATACTCGCTGTTCCCTTTAGACCCGCAATTGCCGGCAACTACATTGTTGTCCTGCAAGCGAATCACGCCGCAGGTACCTTCGCAATCTTTGACCTGTACCCAGTCTCAACGACAGTTACGACAATCGGACTCGGAGAGGTAGTGCAAGGGACACTTCCGACTGGTGAATTGATTGTCCGCAGTGATACTGGCAGCCTAGTCCATCAAGAGATGGCACCTACTGTGAACACCTACAAGGTGACATCTCCCGACGATGTTGCATCGGTGACTTATGCATTCAACTACCCCGAAGTGTCAAACGGTGTCCCTCAAACGACAGGCATCTTGTTGACGAGTGACGCCTATGAGTACAACTACAACGGCGGATCTCAGTATGTGCGTGACTCAGTTTCTCCGAGCAATGGACGGTTCTTCTACAGAGGAGGACCACTCTACGTGACTGTCTATGGTGGAGACAACGTCCAGTACACTTTGTACCACAAGGACAACGGCGCCGTGGACCTGCCTCTGACCCACGAATTCCTGCTTGAGAACCCGTTCAGTACGGCCATTCAGAAAGCTTACCGACTGAACGTGGCGCAAGACTCAGTGCTGAAAGCTAACTCCACTGGTGTGGGAAGTGACTTCGGCATTACAGTGTTCGGAGTCAACAAGGATGGATTCTTCAAGTCTCAGAGCATAACAGATGGCTCTACACTTCAAGCATCAGCGAGCTACTTTCTAAGAGCAGGCGACTATGTGGTCCTCATTGATATCGCTGGAACAGTATCGGAGTACATTGAGTTCAGCTTCGCGCCGATAGTGACGGATACGATGACGGCTGACCTGATCCGTTTCGGTGGTTTCAGGGTTCCCACGAGCCCCTGTGAGTACTACAACCTGACACTGCACCTCGACACGCTCAATAATATCACAGTGACGATCCAAATAGGAGCCTACGACAAGTTCTACACGCCTATTTGGAGTACTAGTGTCACTCTCGCCAACCGGTGGGATGGGGTTAATTGGAAGCCACATCCAACCTACGCGAATTGGTCATCGTTTCTCACAAGTCGCTTGTGGTCGGACAACTATGCCTTCTTGACGATGTCATTTCGTGTGTATAACAACACTGGCGCCCTTGTTGAATACGTCGACCGCCCAATCAGGTTCACAGTTGATTGGCGGCAATACACTGACAAATGGTACAACGGGGTTGCGTCGTTAGACATCCGGACTATAGCTGCCTCGAACAACTTCACTCTCAATTTGCCGAGTACGAGCCCTAACTACATCGCAGTCAGGCTGAACATGACACCTGGAACGTGGTACAATGTTACTGTGAGAACCGCTGACGTCTCATCGTTCACAGCTACTCTCTACAGCCACTATGACTCCAGAACTCACTCCACGTTGTGGGCGGACCTGAATGACGAGCTTGTCGGATCTCTGCCTCGAATCTCGTTCCAGTTCGGTGCCATTTCCGAGTACGCGATTCTTCATCTCCAGTTAGGACGAATCTTAGCGACTGCAGGATTCCTCTGGATTCAGATAACTCCAATGGAGAGTCACACACTGGCCTGGCTGCAGCCTCTGAGTGCACCTGGACCAGACATCTTCGCAGTGCTTGGCAGCATAGCACTGCCAGTTGCAGTGGGTGCCATTGCCATTGAGGTCTTATACGTCGTTTATGTCAAGAAGATAAAGTAGGTCTAGAGATTCCTTACGACCCGGTGAACTCCGGGTCGTTCTTCTTTATTCTCTGAGCTTCGTTGAAGTGAAGAAACCAAATCCTTTTTTATAGACCCCAGATGGCCTCGATTGACGCAGGTTTTATCATCTGCAACCACTTGACTAGAGGTTCCGTTGTCTTCAGGAAGAGATCATTGACGCCGGTCTCATCCCTGATGCTGTTTCTAGCGGCATTGAACAGAGAGGAGCAGTACCTGTGCAAGACTATCAAGTACAGATCCTTCGACTTCTTCTGCTCTTCCTTCATCTTGGTCATGTCTGCTCGCATGGATGTAAGGAATTCTCCGGCGAAGAAAACCCACTCCGACAGGCTATCATCTTTCAGCTGCTTTCTGAACCCATCGTCCTTCTCGTGTGACTTCTTTATCGCTTCTCTGAACTTGGCGGCAGCTTCCTTGAACTCCTTCTTGTCAGCCATGCCTGCAGGGGACTTAAGCGTCTCTTCTAAGAACCTCTTGACTGGTTTTGCTACTAGTGAGTCGATCATGCCGTTGTGCCACGTTATCATTCCGCGTACTGTCTCGGCAAGATTCGGGCTCCTATTGAAACTGGCAAGTATGTTCTCATTGTACGTCTTGCCTATGTCCGGATACTTCTGAAAGAATTCCTGCATCAGCTGCGCTTCTTCAGCTTTGCTCGACATCGATATCGCCTCTTTCCAATACCGCTTATTTCGTTAGGCCGAATTCGGTAAACCGTTTGCCCTAACGGTTGAAGCAATCGAGCATCCGGGTACATAAGGAATGGGTCATAATGTACATCGCAATCCTTTCTTTAGAATCAGCGAAAAACTAACCAACAATCGCTCGAATCTCAGAGCGTCCATGAGTCAGAGGCAATCGCGGGACATGACGAATAGTGAATGCTTCTGGGCAATGGTGACTATGTGCGGCTTCGCTGGACACACCTAGTAGACAACGACCAGAGCGACTACTGCCATCGCACTCCCGCCAGCAATCGCCAACCGACTCATGTCACCCGGGGCCTTTTCATATCGGCTCCACTCTGTAGAACATCAACGCAGGGACCTATCATATCTGCTCTTGGTTCAGCGCTGAGGCATCTTCAGCACGACTTTTCTTCGGGTCGATTTGGATTCAGGCAGCTCATCCTGGAATCGCCCATTTCCCTCTCGAATGAACACGGTTCCATCCTCGCTTAGATTCTGAACCCAACTCCCCTCATGCACTCCCCAACTCCCCACATCGGTATACTCGCGGACATAGAATGTGCCGAGGAGGGCCCATGCATTCAGTTCTTCCGGATTCGTGACCGTGTGGGGGGTGGAAGCAGCAGGACCAATCCAGTCGTATCGCACTTGTGCAGAATAGGGGTCACCACCAGCACGATCCGTGCTGGGACCATCTGTCGTTCCTTTGTAACTTATGCTAACGGTCACTAGGAGCCAAGGCCCAATCTGCTTTGTGTCGATGTTGCCTTCTGGGGGACTCGACTCCGTGTATCTTTCGCCCGACAAACTGCTGCAACTGAGATATGTAGCTAGCCAAGGAAGGCTGTCATGACTCTGTGCCTTCTTGCACAGAGCAGAGAGCAGCCTGTCTGCCTGCATCGTTGTAGCACCTATTCTTGATAAGCACACAATGGTCGTTTAACTCATACTGTCTGCATTGGAAGTCGATGGTCTCTCCCGCATATTGACACGCAGAGACCTGACGATTCAGCTGAAAGCGCCTCAAGTCACGCGCGCCAGCAACTCCATCAAATCACAAACCTGTAGATGTCCACCCGACGAATCAGATGAATCCTTCAAGTTTTGTCTGCAGAATGGACAAGTTGTAACGAGATATTGTGCTCCGGTCCGCTCGGCCTCCTTGATTCTTTCATTCGCGACCTTCAGTGCTGAATCAGGGAATGCAGACTTCACACCTCCACCAGCACCGCAGCACCACGATTCCTCACGTGTACGTTCCATCTCTACAAGCTGCAACCCGGGTATCGACTCGAGGACTCTTCTAGGGGGATCGTACACACCTGCGTGTCTCCCTAGATGGCATGGATCATGGTAAGTGACTTTCGCGTCGATTTGACCATCGAACTGAAGCTTGCCTTTGTCTAATAGGTCCTCAACAAACTCCGAGAAGTGAAGAACCTTCCACGGCATGTCTCCCAGAAGCTTGGGATAGTCCAGCTTGAGCGTTCTATAGCATCCCGGACAATGGGTTACAATGGTGTTTACTCCCAGAGACTTAAACAATTCAACGTTATGCTTCGCAAGGTCCAATCCCGCATCTCTTGCACCGGTCCTGAAGGCAATCGAACCGCAGCACCATTCTTTGGGAGCAATCAGAGCCTCAACTCCGGCGGCTTCCATCACTTGCATAGAAGCCCTTGAAATCTCAGGCTGTCTGTATGGAGTTGTGCATCCCGTGAAATACAGTATCTTGCTTCTTCCCGAAACATTCCTACCTTGAGGCATCCATTTCAGTCTGTCCTCATGTTTTTCCATGTACGGGTTGTGTTCTTTCTTGATCCAATCCAGTATTTCCTTGTGCCTAGGCATTGGTCCAAGCCCGGCGTCCACCAAGTCGGCTCTAAGGGCTTCTAGGATATCCACCAGGTCCAAATGGATGATTCTATCGCAGATGGTTTCGCAAGATCCACAGAGTGTACATTCATAGACCCTATTCGCGAGCTCAGCGGAGGGGCCCAATCCCCCATTCATGAGGGCTCTTGCGATGAGAAGCTTCCCTCTGGCAGTCGAGGATTCAAATCGGCCCAAGAATCGAGCGGGACAACGGTCTTCGAGATAGCCTCCCCCACAGTAACCACATCTGCCACACTTCCAAATTTGGTTATAATAACTAGAAATCTGCATTCCTTTGCCTCCGTTTATCGGATCATTTTCCCGGGATTCAGAATGTCGTTTGGATCCAGCTCTTTCTTCAACCGCTTGACAAGCTCGTACCAGCCGCCAAGTTTCGGAATCGAGTATTTCGCTAGGAACAGGTGATCGCCCAACCGCCAAGGCATGAAACCAAGCTCAAACCATCTCTTCGTGAGCTCCTCGGCGGTTTCTCTGACACGAGGGCGCTCATCCGGGTCGATATAACGAAATTCCCCGAAAACTCCCCAGCCTCTGGGAATCAACCATCCCCCGAAGCCGGCCTTTGGAGGAGGAATCCAACCGTGTTTCTTGATCACAACCTCTTCCCAAACTTCAAAGAATTTGTTTAGCGAGTAGATTGGACAATATCCGCCGACATAGTCGATTGGGCCCGGCTCGAAGTAGTCAGTCAGACCACCCCATAGATAGCCATGATCGCGATGATGACTCACCTCTGTTTTCTTGGGATCGCCTTCCTTCCCGCTGGCTTTCTCACAGATGTCTCTTATCCTCTCGCAACGAAACTCAAGTTCCTTTTCGGTGTAACCATACGTCCAGACCCTGCATTCTGCCCCCGCTCCAGTTGACAGACATCCACCTTTGGTGTACTCCAGATGAAAGACCAACTCATCGCCCACAGGTCTGGTCACTTCATCTCCGACTTTCTCCACATTATCAAGCCCCGGGAAATCGAAGTACAGGTAGGCATCCAATGGAATTGGCGTGACTCTCAGGGTGACCTCCGTAATCACTCCCAGCTCCCCCCTGAACCGATGAAGAACTGGGTCAAGTTTGGCCCTATTCCCCCACTGTCGAAAGGTCTGAGTCCAAGATACTCGACGGCGGCTGTCTTTACTATCTCGCCTGTAGGCAAGACAACCTCTAAACCCAAAACGTCCCATCCTAATCTTCCTCGCTTGGTGACTCCTATGGAACCTGAACCCCTTTTCGTTATGCTAGCTCCAACCGTTATGGCGCGACCACCCATTTCTCTCGGCTCGCATGATAGACCGTGCTTCTTGAGCTCATTTCTAAGCTTGAACCAGGTACAGCCGCCTTGAACTGTTGCGGTCAATTCCCTCTCATCGATCTCCACAATTTGGTTCAATGAGGTCATATCCATCAGTATTCCACCCTGCACCGGAAGCCATTCTCCCCAGTGCGAGGTACCACCACCTCTGATATAGACCGGTATCCTATACCGGTTTGCCACTCTAAGGATGGTTGAAACCTGCTCTGTTGTACTGGGTCGGACAACAAACGACGCTCTCTTTTCTGGAGCTGAACTCAAGTCCCGAGTGTAGGCCTCAAGGTCAAAATCCTTGTCGGATACGTTTTCCGGCCCAACTATATTCTCCAAAGTCTTGTAGAGTAATCCACGAAGTTCAATCAAGCTAAGTCACCTAGTCAAGTCGCCTAGTTGCATCTTGAAGGAGCGCACGCACGCCGATATTTAAGTGGCGCGAATGAACAAGAGCGAAGAACTCTCTCCATTCGTTTATCCAGAGCTACTTTTCGAGCAGCCAAATCGTAGCTCCCATGCCCGTCATACTTTCGACTATCTCTCTACTAGTGTCGCGTTCTTCACCGCGGACATGAGCAAACAGAAAGATACAAGGAAGGGCTAACAGCCGTGGCAAGTCGGCGCGTGGCAGGTACCATAAGCCTTACTTGTAATCAGGCATGCGTTGCGCTGGTCGAGGCTAGAGCAGATGGCGGACTTCAAGTCTGGTTGCCCCGTTCAAACTCACTGGAGATCAGCCCGACGCGCTGCAGAAGCTCGTGGAGGGCCTGAACAGTGGGCTTCAGGAGCAGACTCTGCTCGGTGTCACGGGCTCCGGCAAGACCTTCGTCATGGCCAACGTCATAGCTCAGTACGGAAAGCCCACCATCGTCATCTCTCACAACAAGATACTTGCAGCCCAGCTCGCAGCCGAGTACAGAAATTTCCTGCCCGAAAACGCAGTCGAGTACTTCGTTTCATACTATGACTACTACATGCCAGAAGCCTATGTTCCCAGCAAAGACATGTACATCGAGAAAGAGACGGACATCAACGAAGAGATAGACAGGCTTCGTAACTCCACCACACGCTCTCTCAAGACCCGCAGTGATGTTGTGGTCGTGGCTTCTGTTTCCTGTATCTACAACCTCGGCGACCCCAAAGAGTATACCGAGCTTGCTCTGACGCTTGAGGTGGGCCAAGAGATTGAAAGACGCGCGCTTCTCGAAAAGCTAGTGTCAATGCAGTACGAGCGCAACGACATGGAACTCAAAGCAGGTACATTTCGCGTGCGTGGAGATGTAATTGACATTCATCCGGGTTACGAGTCGGAGACCACAAGGCTCCAGCTCGACGGCGACAGGATAGACCGAATATCAATAGTTGATTCACTGACATCCCGCAGGATATTCGAGGAACGCGGGATAGACATCTGGCCTGCAAAGCACCACGTAGCCCGCCATGAGAAAACTATCGCCGCCTTGGACTCGATTGAAGCCGAAATGGAAGAGCGCGTTGAGTGGTTCAAGAAGCAGGGGAAGCTCGTCGAGGCAGATCGGCTCCGCCGACGGACGCTCTACGACATGGAGATGCTCAGGCAGACCGGATCGTGTGGGGGTGTCGAGAACTACTCCCGACATATAGACGGCAGGAAGCAGGGTGAGAAGCCCTACTGTCTCCTTGATTACTTTCCAGAAGACTTTCTGATGATTATTGACGAGAGCCACATGAGCATTCCACAGGTGGAAGGGATGTATCACGGGGACATATCTCGCAAGCAGAGCCTCGTCGATTATGGTTTCAGACTCCCGTCAGACTTACGACAATCGTCCATTGAAGTTCGATGAGTTCAAGGGCTACATGAAACACACAATCTTCACAAGCGCGACACCGGGGCCATATGAGAGAAAGGCAAGTAGTCAGATTGTAGAATTGCTACTGAGACCTACTGGTCTGATCGACCCGCAAATAACAGTGAAGCCCGTTGGAAATCAGGTCGACGACTTGCTGGCTGAGATAGGGACGACCGCGGCCAGACATGAGCGAGTGCTGGTGACTACGCTCACGAAAAAGACCGCTGAGATGCTGTCGGAATACCTAGTGGAAAACGGCGTGAAGGCTAGGTATCTTCACTCGGACATCAATACGGTTGAGCGCATAGAGATCATCCGTGACCTGCGTCTTGGCAGATTCGACGTGCTCGTTGGCATTAACCTCCTAAGGGAGGGTCTCGACCTGCCAGAAGTCTCCCTTGTGGCCATTCTCGATGCTGACAAGGAGGGTTTCCTGAGAAGCGAATGGGCGCTCATTCAAACAATGGGACGAGCTGCAAGGAATGTCAACGGACGGGTCATACTCTACGGTGATCATGTCTCTGCGGCGATGCAGGCGGCAATCAATGAGACCAACCGGCGCAGGGAGTACCAGCTGCGATACAACGAGCAACACGGTATCACGCCCAAGACCATAGTGAAATCCGTATACGATATTGCTGAGCGCATCCCATCGAAGAAGAAGCCTAAGCAGGCCAAGATAGCTGACTTTGACCTAGTCGATTTGGAGAACATCACAGAGCTGATTGTGAATCTTGAGGAAGACATGAAGGAAGCAGCAAGGAACCTCGATTTCGAGAAGGCTGCGGAACTGCGAGACCAGATTCGTGAACTGCAGACGAAGATTGAAGGGCGGTAGTCGATGGCATCAAGGTCTAGGTCTCGTGCCAAAAGCGTTCAGCTGGACACGGAAGGTCCACAGGACATCGTCATTCGTGGCGCTGCAGAGCACAATCTCAAGCACATCGACCTGCAGATTCCTCGGAACAAGCTGACGGTAGTCACTGGTGTCTCTGGTTCGGGCAAGTCCAGTCTGGTATTCGATACGATATTCGCAGAGGGGCAGCGCCGCTTCGTGGAATCGCTTTCAGCTTACGCTCGACAGTTTCTCGGCATGCTTGAGAAGCCCAAGGTGGACTACATGTCTGGCCTATCCCCATCGATTTCGATTGACCAGAAGAGCGCAGGTCACAATCCGAGAAGCACGGTCGGCACTATCACAGAGATCTATGATTTCCTGAGGCTTCTGTTCGCCCGTGTCGGTGTTCCCCACTGTCCCAACTGCGGCAAGAGAATCGAACCCCAGACTGCCCAGCAGATTGTCGATAGGGTTCTTGCCCTTGGAGAGGGGACAAGCATTGCCATAATGGCACCGATTGTTAGAGAAAGGAAAGGTGAGTACAGGAAAGAGTTCCGCGACCTGCTTGAGAAGGGATTTGTCAGAGTCCGCGTCGATGGAGAACTGAAAGACATCGAAGAGGGCATGTCACTGGACCGTTACTACAAGCACACAATCGAAGTTGTCATCGACCGGCTCAAGGTCTCCAACTCACAGCGAGCAAGGATCTCAGAAGCCGTAGAGACCGCGCTAAAGATGGCCGACAGAGTTGTGACCATCGCCACCGATTCCGGCAGTCTTACTCTCTCAGAGAAGTTTGCGTGCGTTGACTGCGGCATAAGCTTGCCAGAGATGGAGCCGCGTCTGTTTTCTTGGAACACCCCCCACGGCGCTTGTCCGAGCTGCACAGGATTGGGAGCAATCAGGGAGATTGACCTGAAACTCGTAATACCAGACGACTCGCTCTCCATATCTCAGGGAGCCATCGCACCCTATAACTGGATGGCCCACTCATCATCCATCAAAGCAGTCGCTGACAAGTACGGGTTTTCGATGAGCACCCCGTGGAGAGACCTGAAGCCAGAGGATAGGGATAAGGTCCTTTTGGGAACTGGCAACGAGGAAATCAAAATCGACTGGCATTGGGGAGATGACCCGGCAAAGACCCAATGGGAGGGCAGCACGCTCGGTCCGTTTCGCGGCGTGATTGCACAGATGGAACGCAACTACAAGACGACCAAGTCAAACTACATACGCCAGTGGCTCGAGAAGTTCATGGTCGATCACGAGTGCCCAGTATGCAAGGGTTTGCGGCTTCGACCCGAGTCGACTGCCGTGAAGTTCAGGGACCTGTCGATAACGGACGTGAACAGGATGTCCATCAAAGATCTCTCCAAGTTCTTTCAATCCGTGGTCTTGACGCCGAGAGAAGAACCGATTGCCCATCCAATCATCAAAGAGATAATGGGAAGGATAGGTTTCCTTGTGGAGGTTGGTCTCGACTATCTGACACTTGATCGGCCGGCACCGTCACTTGCTGGCGGAGAGGCACAGAGAATACGACTTGCAAGTCAGATTGGGTCCAATCTTGTGGGAGTTACCTACGTTTGTGATGAGCCTTCCATCGGGCTTCATCAACGTGATAATCTGCGACTCCTTAACTCGCTCAAGAGCCTGCGAGACATAGGGAACACCGTAGTCGTGGTAGAACATGACGAGTCTACAATGAGGGCTGCTGACTACCTCGTTGACCTGGGACCCGGGGCTGGTGATGAAGGGGGTCGAGTTGTTGTTGCAGGAACGGTCGATGAAGTACTTGCATCGAAGAAATCATTGACGGCCAAGTACCTTCGGGGGGAGGACAAGATACCCGTCCCCTCTGTTCGAAGACAGCCGAATGGTAGATACATTGAGATAAAGGGTGCACGGCATCATAATCTCAAGTCCATCAACGTGCGCATACCTCTGGGACTCTTCGTATGTGTCACGGGCGTATCGGGCAGCGGGAAGTCGAGCCTGATAGACGAGACCCTTCAGAGGGAGTTGGCAAGAAGGTTCTACAACGCGACGGCCACGCCCGGCGAATGCGATGCAATCATTGGCGCTGAGCAGTGAGACAAGGTCATCATCATTGACCAGAGCCCCATCGGCCGCACGCCGAGGTCTAACCCCGCGACTTATGTTAGCCTGTTCTCTGACATCAGAGACCTCCTCTCCAATCTGCCCGAGGCAAAGATCAGAGGATACCAGCCGGGCAGGTTCAGCTTCAATGTAAAAGGCGGACGATGCGAGAAGTGCAAGGGCGCTGGCGTTGAAGTCATAGAGATGCAGTTCTTGCCGCCAGTCGAAGTAACCTGCGCTGAGTGCAAGGGGCGGCGATACAACAGGGAGACACTTCAGGTCCGTTACAGAGGGAAGAACATAGCTGATATCCTTGCGATGAGGACTGACGAAGCGCTTGAGTTCTTCACAGACATTCCATCAATTCATCGCAAGCTCAAGACCCTCTATGACGTCGGCATGGGTTACGTTCAGCTGGGTCAGCCCGCGACCACACTCAGCGGTGGCGAGGCACAGAGAATCAAGCTCAGCAAGTTCCTCTCACGACCTGCCACGGGTCAAACCTTGATTCTTCTCGACGAACCAACTACTGGCCTTCATTTTGCGGACATCAAGAAGCTGCTCGAGGTTCTCCACAAACTGGTGGACTTGGGTAACACTGTACTCGTTGTGGAACACCAACTTGATGTGGTTAAGACAGCTGATTGGGTCATAGATTTAGGTCCCGAGGGCGGCGATGAAGGCGGCTACCTCATTGCAGAGGGATCCCCGGAGGAAGTGGCCGGATGCGAGAACTCATACACTGGAAGGTATCTCAAAGAGATACTTCGTAAAGAGAAACCTGAGACGGCTGTCCAGAGTAGCGGGACGAGGAGGAAGAGGTCGTGACAGGCTACATCAAGGTTCGAGGGGCCGCTGAACACAACCTCAAGGGTATCGATGTTGATATTCCTCGGGATAGGCTCGTTGTCGTTACTGGTCCGTCAGGTTCGGGGAAGTCCAGTCTTGTCTTTGACACCATCTTCGCGGAAGGTCAGCGGAGGTACGTCGAATCACTTTCGTCATATGCCAGAAGGTTTCTGGGTCGACTCGACAAGCCAAGAGTTGAGTCAATCACCGGCTTGCCTCCTGCAATCTCGATTGAACAGAAAGGCGGCACGAAGAACCCTCGAAGCACGGTTGGAACAAGCACGGAGATACACGACTATCTGCGCCTTCTGTTTGCCAACATAGGCGTCCCTCACTGCATCAAGTGTGGTGCTGCAATGGAGCAGCTCACTGCCGAGTCAGCCGCCACGCTCTTGCTTCAGGAGAATGGTGGCAAGAGAATCTTGGTCCTCGCTCCCGTTGCCAGAGAAGAGCCAGGAAAGCTGGAGGATAGTCTTCAGCATCTGACTGAGAACGGTTTCACGCGAGTGAGAGCTGACGGAGAGATTCAGGAACTAGAAGGGCTAGAACTGGATGGACGCAAGAAACACAATGTCGATGTGGTAATTGACAGGGTTGAGCTGGGTGAAAAAAGCAGGGAAAGACTAGTGGGTTCCATTGAGACCGCACTGGAGTCTGGACAGGGTTCAGTGATTATCGCACGTGAGGGTGAACAGGACATGGTGTTCGCGGAGAAACTGATGTGCCCACACTGCGGCATTCAGTACGAGAAGCTCGAACCCAAGGCTTTCTCATACAACACTCCTGCTGGTGCGTGTCCGGCCTGCAACGGTCTGGGTGCAACCATCAGCATCGATCCGGACAAGATAGTTCCTGACAATAGGCTCAGTCTAACGGACGGGGCTATCAAGCCATGGGCCGGGTCTCTGCAGTCTTGGCCCTATCGCCTACTAGAGGCTCTGGCGGCAGAAGCAAAATTCTCTCTGGATACACCTTGGGACGAACTTCCCGACTCTGTTCATGATATCATAATGTGGGGTCGTCCTCCTCTCAGAGTGAAGTTCTCCTACCAACAGGTTGACTACAAAGGACGACTTCAGACAGTTAGCATCACTCGCACTTGGGAAGGCATGGTGCCTCGATTCGAGCGCCATCTGCGTGGCAGACTTTCCGAGGAGACCAAAGAGAAAATCATCAGCCAATATTCAAGCAGGAAGGTCTGTGCGACATGCGGCGGCAAAAGACTACGCCCAGAAAGCCTTGCAGTGACGGTCGCGGGAAAGACAATCGACAGCATCACATCAATGACGATTGAAGATGCTCTCGACTTCTTCAAGAACATCGAGTTGACGGAGCGAGAGCACAAGATTGCGGGTCTAATCCTGAAGGAAATCGTGTCACGTTTGTCATTCATAGTGTCAGTTGGGCTTGACTATCTTTCGCTCGAACGACCATCTATGACACTCTCGGGAGGAGAATCACAGAGAATCCGTTTGGCAACACAGATTGGGTCCGCGCTCACTGGTGTCCTGTACTGCCTCGATGAGCCCTCGGTGGGACTTCACCCTCGTGACATTTCTCGACTGCTTGTCACTCTCATTCGACTCAGAAGCCTTGGCAACACAGTTGTGGTAATCGAACACGATCGAGACACCATTAATGCGGCAGACTACATCGTGGATTTGGGTCCCGGGGCCGGTGTCCACGGAGGAAAGCTGGTTGCATGCGGCACACCTGTTGAAGTGCTGGCAAACCCCAAGTCTCTCACCGCACTCTACCTCGCGGGCAAGAAGCAGATACCAGTGCCCAAGACAAGAAGAGAGGGCAACGGAAAATCAATGGTCGTGAGAGGTGCCCGCCAGAATAACCTGAGGAACATCGACGTCGCCTTTCCTCTCGGGAAGTTCATCTGTATCACGGGCGTGTCAGGCAGTGGGAAGAGCACGCTTGTCCATGAGACCCTGTACAAGGCCTTGGCTGAGACTATGAACGGTTCCACAGAGACTCCCGGCGACCACGACAGGATTGACGGGACAGAGAACATCGACCGCCTGATACTCGTGGACCAGTCTCCTATTGGACGGACTCCTCGATCAAACCCTGCAACCTACACAAAGGTGTTCGATGAGATTCGCAAGCTTTTTGCTCTGACTCCGGAGGCAAAAGCAAGGGGCTACACGGCTGGCAGGTTCAGCTTCAACACGCGTGCTGGCAGATGTGAGAAATGCCAAGGCAGCGGACTGCTCCGTGTCGAGATGCACTTCATGACCGATGTCTACATCACGTGCGATGTCTGCAATGGTAATCGCTTTGACAGAGAGACCCTTGAGGTGACATACAAAGGCAAGAACATCACAGAAGTTCTTAGAATGAACATCGAGGAAGCACTGGAATTCTTCCGAGACATTCCACAAGTAGTCTGACAGGCTCCAAACACTTTCCGATGTCGGTCTCGGGTACGTTGAACTGGGTCAGCCTGCGACCACGCTCAGCGGAGGAGAGGCACAGAGAGTAAAGCTTTCTGCGGAACTCTCACGCAGAAGCACCGGCTCCACGCTCTACATACTGGATGAGCCTACTACTGGTCTCTCCGCATCAGACGTCGACGTGCTCCTCAGGGTCTTGAATCGCCTTGTGGACGCTGGCAACACCGTCATTGTCATCGAGCACAACCAAGAAGTTATCAAGACCGCAGATTGGGTCATCGATCTCGGTCCTGAAGGAGGGGTCAAAGGTGGCACGGTCGTAGCTGCAGGAACGCCAGAAGAGGTTTCATCAGTAGCAGAGTCATTCACCGGGCAGCATCTCAAGAGCATCCTCTACGGTCCCAACGCTCGTCACACAGCCGTGGTTACGCTGCCTCCTCCAAAGACCTGATTTATGACTGACTGCATTGTCAAATCAGCCGATGAATGGAGATTCGTGATGTGTCCGATCTTGCCAAACTGGTTGGAGACCTTCCGGAGCTTCCAGGTGTGTATCTCTGGAAGGACGAAGCAGGCAAGATCATTTACATTGGAAAAGCCAAGTCTCTACGTAAACGTGTCAGTTCTTACCTGAGCAGGAAGGAACAGGACGCAAAAACGTGGGACCTGATGAGCCACGCCCGCGACCTCGAGACCATAGTGACAAACACCGAACTCGAGGCCGTCATTCTTGAGTCGACTCTAATCAAGCAGCATATGCCCAAGTACAACATCGCCCTGAAGGACGACCGAAGGCACGCATGGATACGCGTCGACCTCAACAAGGAGTACCCTGTCTTTGAGGTCACTCGAGATGTCGCGAAGGACGGCGCCAACTACTACGGGCCATATGGGAGCACAAGACGGCTGGACAGATTCTTGGATTCTGCCCGCAAGTTCATACCAATAGCCATGTGCAAGAGCCCTGAAGCGGTCAAGAGGGAGTGCACCGATTATTACCTCGGGCGCTGTGCAGGACCCTGTAAGGAGCACGTCTCAAAAGAGGAGTATAGGTCCATGGTCGAAGAGATGTGCCTATACCTTGAGGGAAAGGAAGCCCAGCTCACACAAAGAGTCAAGAAAGAGATGGATAAGGCTGCCAACAATCTAGAGTTCGAAAGTGCTGCCAGACTTAGGGATCGGCTCAAAGACATAGAGATAGTCATGAGGAAACAGAAGGTCTTCGATGTCGCTGAGATCGACAGGGATGTCCTCGGGATATCTAGAACTGAGCAGGCTGCTCTGGTTGAGATGCTCGTCATCAGGACGGGTCGGCTCGTTGGCACCGACCATTTCTATTTCGAACTCAGTATGGACACAACGGACTCGGAGGTCCTCTCTTCGTTTGTCGAGCAGTTCTACCTCAGACTCCCACAAGTGCCTGATGAGATTCTGCTTCCTGTTGAGATTCCGGAAATGGAACAGCTCAGCGATTGGCTGAGCCAGAACCGGGCGACGCCAGTCAAGCTGTTTCAACCGACCGAAGGCAAAGCGAGTGAGCTCGTCAAGATGGCTAATGCAAATGCTATGAGAAGCCTGCGCAAGATACTCGTACTCGGAGACCGTGACGAGGACATAGTTGACGAAGGCGTCAAACAGCTCAAGGAATCTCTAGGACTCACCCGCGCTCCACTCCACATCGAGGGCTTCGACATCGCCAACATACAGGGAACCGACCCCACGGGCTCATGCGTAGTCTTTGTCAATGGCCAACCTGTGAACCACAACTACCGAATGTTCAGGGTGCGCGTGAAGGAGACCCCTGACGACTATGCCATGATGCATGAAGTAATACTCAGAAGGTACAAGGGTGTGCTGGAAGGAGGCGGCATCATTCCAGACTTGATCATGGTCGACGGGGGAAAAGGTCAGCTCAGCGCGGCACTCAAGGCTTTGGGTCAGCTAGGACTTGAATACCTCCCGATTGCTGCTCTTGCGAAGAAGGAGGAAATCATCTTCACTCAGGACAACATGAACGGGATAGCTCTTCCACCAGAGTCGGACGGGCTGCGACTGATTCAGAGGATACGTGACGAAGCACACCGGTTTGCGCAACGGTATCACCACATACTAAGGGAGAAGAGATTCAGCGGCTCGATTCTCGAGGAGGCGCCGGGGATAGGACCAAAGAGAAGGGCCGCCTTGCTGAAGGCATTTGGCAGCTACGAGAAGGTTAAGTCAGCAAGTATCGAGGAGCTTGCGAAAGTCGAGGGCATGTCACAGAAGACTGCACACACACTCAGAGAATGGCTCGACAAAGATGAAGTGACCTGAGGCACAAGCACTCTGAGGACAGGAATTTGCTCTGAAGCGACGCGCGTACTTCGGATAGACGGCGGACGTCGGCGCAAAATAGCGTAATAAGCCCTAGCGGCCAAAAGGCAGGACGCATGAATCATCTGCCATGGAGTAGTGGGGTTCATGCCCTAAACGACATGCAGGGAGTCGAATGGCTACCAGAGAACAATCCAAGAAAGGCAAGGACCCTCCTCACAGCGCTTCGGTGTTTACTTCAACCGATAGCCCAGCCGAACAAACCCTTGACCAGGAGGCGGCTGAGAGGTGTCTTGAGATTGCACAGCGCATCACCGGCAGCGAGTTCGGAGTAATAAACGAGCTGAACCCTGATGGCACACTTAGCTATCTTGCTATGGACCTTGCTGCCTTGGATGATTGTAAGATTGACAGACAACGGGCAAAGAAGCTACTCAATCATATGACGGTCCACGGGATACTAGGTCAGGTCGTGCTCAGTGGAAAGACAGTCTTGACGAACCATCCCAGTTTGCATCCAGCTCGAGTTGGAGTTCCAGACGGCCATATACCACTCAATAATTTCTTGGGTGTGCCGCTGACCTATGCACACAAAGTTGTTGGCGTTATTGGGCTGGCCAACAAAGATGTCGGCTTTGACAATGCAGATGCGAAAGACATAGAGGCAGTCGCTGCGGTCTTCGCTGAGGCGCTCTACAGGAGAAAGACTGAGCAAATCTTGAGTGAGAGTGAGGCACTGTTTAGAGCGACAATCGAATCTACTGATAATGGTGTCCTCGTCGTCGATTCTGAGGGGAAAGTCAAACACGTCAATCCTCGCCTGACGGACATGCTGGGCATTCCAGAAGGAACCATCATGAAGATGAACTGGTCTGAGGTTTTCGGCTGGCTCCAACTTCAACTAGAGATGCCGGGGGAGTTCAGCGAGAAAGTCGAACAACTGACCTCATCGTCGGGAGCGGACCTGATGACGATTGTCTTCAAGAACGGCCGGTTAATGGAATGCTACTCTTCTCCAATGACGCAAGGCGGGAAACTGGGTGGACGCGTGTGGAGCTTCAGGGATGTGTCACAGATCAAGAGAGCCGAGCAGTTGGCTAACCTATACCTAGATCTCATGGGGCATGACATTCGAAATCATCTTCAAGCCATATCTGCGGGACTTGACCTGCTTGAAACGCATCAGGAGCCTGACGCAAGACAAGCAGTTCTTGACGAGATGAAGGAAACACTTGAGAAATGCGCGAGGATGATTTCAAAGGCCAAGGCCACGGAGCGCATCAGTGAGACTCCGCTTTATCCCACATCACTGAAAGAGGCGGTCAACAGAGCGGTTAACAATATCAGAACAGATTTCACACATGCAACAATAGACGTAGGCCCGATTTCCAGCGACGCAAACATACTAGCTAGCAAGTTCATAGACGTCCTGCTGACCAATATAATCGAGAACGCAGTCGTACACAACCCCCTCCAAGAGAGGCACGTTTGGATAAGCCTTCTGGAGCGAGACGAGGGCTATGAACTCTCGGTAGCTGACAACGGTCCGGGAATCGATGATGGAAGAAAGGCATATCTGTTCGACAGTGGTCGTCGTTTTGGTGGCGTGGGACTGCATCAGACGGCTTACATCCTTAACAAATACGGTGGGCGAATCCGAGTCCGGGATCGGGTGGCTGGCTGTCCTAGCCAGGGAGCAGACTTCCGAATCTGGTTACCAAAACGTGCTCCCTCGATATGAGATGCTTTCAAACTCTCAACATCCGAAGATAAGCACTTAACCCGGAATTGCGTATGCATTTCTGATTGACGTGAGGGTCTTCGTGGGCGTAAAAACAGAACTGGGACACGCGTACCGGGTTAGGGAACGCATCCGCAAGCTGAGAGGTGTGAAGGCGGCATGCACGATCTACTCAGGCCCCTATGACGTCATCGTGTGTATCGAAGTTCCAGACCTGAAGGACTTTGAGACGCTGGCACTATACGAGTTGCCTCGCATTCAGGGTGTCTTAGATTACGAGTCATTCCTTACGGCAAGTCCCGAGGACAAGGAAGAGGCAGGATGGACTCCTGACCCGATTTTCTCGCCCTCCAAGAAGTAGAGGTTCTTTGGGTTAAATGTGGTCAGCATTGGTCTTGGATTCTGGATGTTCGATAGTGTTCCCTCAATTGACTAGAGGAGCTAACCATTCTGCTTATATGGGAAAGCCAAGGCCTCAGGACTGTCGGACCTAAGGTCCGCTGACAAAGCAATCCAAGAGTGGACAACAATGATTTGGAAAGTTAACAGCAAGTGCACTGGATGTGGCACATGCGTAGACGTTTGCCCGGTCGATCCTTCGCTCTACGTTCTCAATGAAGACAAGAAGACGAAGAAGAAGACATCCCAGTATCAGGTCAAGCGTGCCGATGAATGCACAGAGTGCTATGCTTGTACTGATTCATGCCCCGAGGGAGCGATTGAGGAAGGTTAGGTTTCTTCTCGCGAATTCCCAAGGTAACTGATTCTCCAAAAAGCAGAATGAACCAGTCCACCGACAACAATATGGATGGGCTGGTTCTCATTACCGATTTCTCTCTACTGCGGGTTAGTTGGCGGTTGTGCAACAGGAGCTGCGGCAACCACCGCATGCTTTCTGTGCCGTATCTGGATCTTTCTTCCTGAGAATGCAAGATAGAGCGCCAGATTCCCGAGGATCTGCGTGAGTAGTGCAAAAACACCAACGAAGACTACATCCGGCATGACACTGAGAATGCTTGAGCCCTTGATCATGACTGCTCTCAGTCCATCCACAGCATACGTCATTGGATTGAGCAATACCACCGATTTCAGCCACGCGGGCAGTGACTCAACTGGGTAGAACGCACCCGATAGGAAGAACACAGGGAAGTTGATCAGTCCGTTGATGAACTGCATCGAGGTTAGCTCAACCTTCACGCTCAGCGCAATCGAGATTCCCACGAACCCTAGCCCCAGAAGCGTGGCCAAGATGTAGATGTAAAGAATCGTTAGTGCTGACAGTACCATGTGGATTCCCAATATGATAGCAATCACTAGAACGAATGTGGCCTGAGCTATTACCTTCGTCACTCCTGCTAGCGTGAACCCGAGAACGAGATCACTACGGCGGGTTGGCGTTGACAACAGCATGTCAAAGTAACCTACCTCTCGGTCAAGTATGATTGGCATGCCTGCAGCGAACAGTGAAGTGAACAGGACTGTCATAAGCAGTATGCCGGGCGCGAGAAAGTCAATGAAGGTGAAGCCCGTTGAGTACCTGTCAACCTTGCCAATGGACAATCCCGATATGCGGAATGGGATGTGTGTAGTATCCGTGAACCATGACGCGACTCTATTGTCGTGCAGTGTCACATTCAACACCTGCGCCACAAGGCCTTCCAACGCTTGCGAAATCATGATGTTGGTATTGTCGTCAGTAACATTGATTCTGTTACTTAGGTTGGGAGTGACACCCCAAGGCAATGGCAAGAGGGTCTTGCTGAAATTCACAGGTATGTACACAAAACCCGCAATCTTCCCGCTGTCAATCATCGCATTTGCTTCCGAGACCGATATGTTGGACGCAACGACAGTCAGAGTTGTTGAGTTTCGAAGAGCTTGTTCAAAGACCCATGCAGGGGTCAGTGGATCAAGGTTCGTTATGGCGATAGGTACGTCTGAAAATGAACCTGAATAAGCATTCCCGATCACCAGAAGAAAGAGAATCGGCAGCATCAGGGAGCTGAATCAGCTGCGTCCTGTTTCTTCTCCACTTCCTCATTTCTCGCTTCCATATTGCGCGTGTTGCTCTGAAAGCCATTCTACACTCGCCCCCTCATTCGGGCCAACTGCATTGCCCTTTGCTTCTTGGTGTCCGCACTATCTGACGGACCTTCCTCCTCTCTGATACCACGCCCGGTGTATTTCATGAAGACATCATCAAGTGACGGGCTTCTCACCGAGATTGATTCAATCTCAAGCCCTGCGGACTCTACCCTGTGAATTATGGAAGGCAGTGCGGTCTTTCCGTTTGGAACACCGAGTCTGACTTTCCGATCACTGACCGACAGGTCGGAGCTGATTTGAAGAGCAGAAAGCTTCGATTTCAGTTGCTCTCCGGAATTACCCCCGCTATCAGATTTGACCACGAGCTCAACCACATCCTTCCCAAAATCGGTCGTCAAATCCTCGGGCGGCCCCTGGGCCATGATTGTTCCTTTGTCAATGATGGCGACCCGGTCCATTTCTTTCTCAGCTTCGTCAAGGTAATGAGTTGTCGTCAGGATGGTCAGGTCCCATTCCTTCTGCAGCTTGTGGATGAATTCCCACACTACTCGACGACTCTGAGGGTCCAAACCCAAAGTGGGCTCATCCAAGAAGAGAACCTGAGGCGTCGGAAGCAGACCGCGTGCTATCTCGAGACGCCGTTTCATTCCGCCGCTGTAATGTGATACAAGATCATTCTTCCTCTTTTCTCACTCCACGAGTTCAAGGACCTCGTTTATCCTGGGTTTGATATCACTCCTGGGCAAGCCGTAAAGCTCTGCGAACAGCTCAAGGTTCTCTGCTGCGGTCAGCCTGCCATCAAGCGCCGATTCCTGTGGTACGTAGCCGATTCTTCTTCTGACCTCATCGGCCTGCGTTACGCAGTCGTATCCTGCAACAATCGCTTTGCCGCTGGTGGGCTTCAACAGGGTGATGAGCATCTTTATCGTGGTGGTCTTCCCCGCACCGTTCGGTCCCAAGAGTCCGAATATCTCGCCTTTTTCAACAGACATATTGATCTTATCCACAGCAGTCAACCCATTGAACTGCTTGACAAGGTCGATTGCTTCTACTGTCTTCACCAAGAACTGTCTGACCTCCGTACAGGTGTGAATTGTATCGCATCCGATATTGCTCCCTTTTTAAAGATGAAGGAATGTGCTAAGTCACTCGCACAGTCATTGGTGAAGACAAACACACGTGTGAGAGGAGTCTGCGAATCTACAACAACGAAAGTGCCGAAGCTCTCTCTAACAAGGAAGCTATGCATTCGAGAGATGTAGAGACGCTTGTTGAAGAGGCGGCCGGTTACTTGATTCTGTAAGGCTCACCAAAAACCGAATCGAAGAATGTCTTGAGCGTCTGGTCTATGAGCACGACCCTTACCAGAGCCTTCGCATCATGACCCGGATCGTAACTACCTGTAACTAGCTCAATCTTTGACTTGTCATCCAGCATCAAGATGGTCTTGTCCTCATCTACCTCTTGGTGCATCCCAAACTTCTCACGCACCTTCTTCATGCTCGCTTCGTAGGCCGAGGGTTCGACATAGTAGAAGAGCTTCACAGCGTTGTATGCGATACATCCTGAATAATAACGTTACTCGCCTTTCCTCCGACATGTACGTTGGGCAAGATATAAGTGAAGGGTACCGAGCTGGAGACATCACAGGTGTTAGAGGAGAAAGCATTGACCGGTTTTCATTATCGGACAATAAGTGTTCTGCTAGTCAGCCTTCTCATCATGGGAATTGCTCCCGTGGTTTTTCCGCCCGGAGTGGCTTCCGCTAAGCCCGCAGCGCCATACGCGCCTTCTGCAATTCCCTGGACGACATATAGCAAGAACATGAACGTAACTACTTTCGTAGCGCCCGATGGCAGTCGTGACCAGCTGTGGCACTTCTTGAACAGTGCTCAGCAGAGCATCTATGTCGAGATATTCGGGATAAACAACCCATACATAGTCGACCTGATTCATCAGATTCACACGGCGAAGCCATCGCTGGTGATGAAGTTCTTGATTGGATGGAATAGCCTCAACTATCAAGACCCCAACAAGTGGGTTGCCAACAACCTAACTACTCTTGGTCTGCCCGTCAGATGGACTAAGTCAACTGACTTTGCCCAAGCCCATCAAAAGTTCATAATAATCGACAACAAGACAATAGTCGTTCAATCGGGAAACTGGGCAAAGACCAGCTTCCCAGAAAGTGGCAAGATATCCAACCGTGAATGGGACATCGCTATGACGGACGTTGATGTCGCCGCGGCTTATCGCGCGGTCTTTGACTACGATTGGAGTAGGGGTAAGACGTACACTACTGGGGACGGTACCGGGACCGCCTTGACCTACACTGAGAGCGGCAGCTCCTACCCTCGCCCGTTTGCTGCTGCAGGTACGTTCAGCGGTCAGATGAACGTAACACCGGTCTTCAGTCCGGACACGAGCTTGCAGGCCATCCTTTATTGCATAAACAATGCTCAAGTGACTCTGGACATACAGATACCGTACTTCACGAGCGTATACGATGGAGGCCAAGTTGATCAGGTCATAGATGCAATCGTGGCCGCTAAGAATCGAGGAGTGACCGTTCGAATAATAACGGCAGAGACCAAGGACTTCGAGAACATATCTGATATCTGCTGGGCCAATAAGATTCCAATCGGTTGGCAGGACACAACGTGGTTCTCTGAGGAACACAACAAAGGAATCATCGTTGACGGTCGGCTCGTCCTAGTTTGCAGCATCAACTTCAGTGACGAGAGCATTGTCGACAACAGAGAAGCGGGCGTCATCATTCAGAACCAAAACGTTGCTCAATGGTATCAAGCAGTCTTCGACTATGACTGGAGCATTGCTTCATGCGATGTTGAAGACTATGTGAACCTGTACTGGCACCCGAACATACCGAAGAGCACGACACCCATCGACGTAACTGTTTACGCCGAGGAACTCTTCGGAAGTTCGATTACGCAGGTCATCCTGAGTGTCAAAATCGGCGCAGGAGCATGGACGAACCACACGATAACGACGAACGCCATCACATCGCCAAAGGGGCATCTCGAGTTCTTCACCTACCAGATTTCAGCTCAACCAGACGGCACTAACATCACCGTGTTAGCCTATGTGCAGGTGAACCCAGGAACTCCCTCATGGTATCAGGGATTCCAGATGGTGATACATGTCAAAGACGCTCTTGGTTCTCTCTCAACCACAACCACTACAACCTCAGTTTCGGAAATCCCGTGGACAACCATCGCCATAGTGGCCATCGCGGCAGTAATTGTGCTCGTTGGCGGCACCTGCTTCAAGAAGAAGTAGAAACCATAGCGAATCGCAGTGAACTGGTTCACAGCTTGGACAAGCGTATCATGGCAGAGGGGTGCACACCCCTCTTTCCCCTTTTCTTTGATGACCTTGACGGCAACGCACCTAGAAAGAGCACCAAGCCATCGATATCTAGGCATTGGCATCCGAACTGCTTTCGGCCATTTTCGCGAACTTGGAGCAGCTTTCAGCTTCTTGGGCCTCGCCGCGCTTCTTGTGTAGTCCAGCGGCTATCCTGTACGCCCGAGCGACCTCGGACCACTTCTGCTCAGCGTCCAGACAAAGAGCAAGTGCCTTCCATGTTTCGGGATCGCCAGAGTTGTACTTTAACGCCTCATTGTAGCAGCTCACAGCCTCTGGGATTTTCAAGAGACTCTCCATGGCTCTTGCCTTTCGGCACCATAGTGAGGCGTCACTCGGTGCATGCTTGAGACCTTCCTCAGAAGTCTTGAGAGCATCGTCGAAGGCACCCATTGTGAGATATGCCTCTGCTTTGTTCGCATAAGCTTCAGGTTTGTTCGGCATCACTGCAATGGCCTTGTCGAAGGCCTGAATGGCGGCGTCCTGTTCGCCGATATGAATGTGAACTAGGCCCATCTCATTCAGCGCCACAACTGATTTCGGGTCAGCCTTCAGTGCTTTCTGGTAAGCCTCAATCGCCTTCTTGTTCATGCCCTTCTGCCTGAAGACACGTGCGGCTTGCAACCATTGGTCACGGGTCTGACCCTCAAAGGACATACGCATGACTCCGCGCCGATTTGTTTTAACAGTTCGCCTTATGGACCTCATCCTTGGTAACCAGGTCGATTGTGATTCAACAGGAACTGTCCGTGCATTTGCTTCGTTGGCTTGGACACAAGGGTTTTAACGGACTGGTTCTGTGTCGCGGGCAGAGCGCGAGGCCAGAGTATGAGTCGTCGCAACCAACCCCCAATTGAAAATGACGATGAGACTGAAGAGGAAGAAGACTCTTTTGAGGCGGAAGAGGCTGAGGAGGAGGAATTCCCCGAGAAAGTCACACCCACAAAGGGAGAGAAAGGGGGTTTTCTCAGTGACCCTTGGCCGGCTTTGGTCTTTGTGCTTATGATTCTCGGTTTCATTATGGTGGTACTCACCCCAGTCGGTTTGTGGGACACCTACCGCTGGAGTATCTTTGCAACATACATCTTCGTGATTCTTTTCTCAACGGGCTCCCTATTTGGCTTCAAGATATGGAGGCTGAATCCGGGGGCCGGTCTTCGCTGGGGCGGCATGTTCAACGGCATTACTATCGGGTTGTGTGGAGTACTAGGAGTCACTGACTCTCTCATGACCATTTTCACTGGGGCTGGACTGCTGCCCGAATCTTCAATTCCAGTATTCGCCGTTGCTATATTCATAGTAGTCATGTGCATGTACAGCGTCGTGCTAATCGACAGGACTCTCAAAAGGGGATATTGATGCCTTCCCAATCCCCTTCGATGGAAGAGATTATGGCTCAGATTAGACGCTTCGTGGAAGAAAGAAACTGGACCAAGTATCACAAGCCATCAGCCCTCGCTATCTCAGCCGCCGTCGAGATCGGAGAGCTGCTTGAACTCTTTCAGTGGCGCAGCGATGAAGACGTAGAGAGCTCACTGGCAAAGGACGAATATCGAGAGGCGATGGCTGACGAAATCGCTGATGTCATGATCTACCTGCTCCGCCTCTGCGATACGGTTGGAATCAGTCCATCGACTGCTGTGATCAACAAGATAGCAAAGAATGCACGCAAGTATCCCGCATCGGAATCTCGCGAAAGAGATCCACGCAGAATCAGGAAGTCTTCGTAAGTATTGTGTAAACCTCCGGGCGTCGATCTCTAAGAACATGGTTTCTAGTCGTAATCATCTTGTTGTCTGCTTCACTCGGATCAACATCAACCCAGAATAGTCCCTCGTCCGTTGCACCTCGGCGTAGGAGTATGTCACCTTTTGGACTGGTCACTTGAGACCGTCCTGAAAACTGAACGCCCCTTTCGAGACCAGTGCGATTCGCCGTGGCGGTGAACACGCGGTTCTCAATCGACCGAGTTCTCATTGCATCCTGACAGTAGGGCAGAACGAGGTTGGCCGGATGTAGAACAACTTGAGCAGACTTGAGAGCCAGAATGCGTGCCACCTCTGGAAAAGCCCAGTCAAAGCATACCATGATGCCGAATCTATATCCTTGGAACTCCACTACGGGTGGTTCTTTGTTGCCTGAGGCAAACCACTCGCTCTCTCGGTCGAACAAATGCAGCTTCTGGTAAGTGGTGAGCAATGCACCATTGGCGAATGCCGCCGCTGAGTTGTAAGTCAGATTGCCTTGCTTCTGGCATATTCCACTCACGATGAGCCGACCCTTGCTAGAACTCTCCCGAAGAAGCTTTGAGAATGGTCCAGTGGGTATGTCTTCGGAGAGGGTACTGGCCTCATTCTTGGAACGGAAAACATAGCCCGAGTTGAGCAGCTCGGGAAGAACGACAACATCGACAGATTCCTCGTCTGCGGCTTGGAGAAGTCGCCTTGTTTGCTCCAAGTTCCAGGCTTTGTCCCCAATCTTGGGCTGCGTTTGACCCACGCCGATTCTAATCATGAAGCACTCGCCATGGGGACTCATGTAAAACCTCGCTATCACTCCTTTGGTTCGTATGAGAAGTTTCAGCGGCGCAGACACTCTGGAGCGTGTCCATACTGGAGAGGCGATGTCAAAGTGACTAATCTAATTCCGCAGCGTTATGGCCCTAGTGAGAGTCGGGCGGCACGACGGCTTGTGCTAAACTTGTCGAGTCAATGACAGACTAGAATCTCACGTTTCACCTTCAGCTGGATGTTGTACGTCCTTCTGAGCTCTCTTTCGGTATCGTGATGCCAGATACTCTGTACTGCCATGAAGTTGGCCTTGAGAATCTTGAACCTTCTCGCCATCACGGTATATCGTTCTTTCAGTTTTCTCACAGGCACGCCCGGAGTGGCTGCTGCATCTCTGAGTTTGGCCAGTCTCAACTCAATCAATGACATTTCTTTGGAGACCATTCTTTCAATCGCGCGACCAACGAGCTCCTCGCTGTTTTCGTCCGCTAACCTGAGATGAGACCATCGCCGCACCGCGGCGCCGTTTTCCTTCATCTTCTCCACGAACGTCCTTGCATCATAGAGAGGATGAGCCGTGTCCTGCCTGTAATAGCGTAAAGACTCCTTGGACCTGAGATGGGGGAAGAGAAGGACACCGGGCCGCAATCTAACGCAGGGAGACCTGCGCACGAGTCTCTGTGTCTGTTTCTTCTGCTGTGCTGATGGGCTGTCATAACTGTAAGCGACCACTGTGTACGTCCTGTTCTCAGGCTCACTGGGACCCGAGTCCTTGACCCTCGGTATCCGCTTCGTCTTCTTCAATGAGATGTGGCGCACGCTCTGGATAAGATCCCTTACTGGCTGAGACTCCATCTTGGCAACAAAGACACCTCTCGCCAGATTCTTTATTCCCTCCACCTTCTCAACCAAGACCTCAAAATCCTTCGTCGGTTCCAAGAGAATAGTGAGCTGCACCCTGCCGCTCACAATGACTTCGTAGGTGCGGCGCGATGAGGATCTAGACTCGGTCGAAAGAATCACATCCTTAAAGCGGGGCTCGTCATGATAACGTCCCAGTGATGGGTATTGGCCTCATTGGGCACACGTTGCCGTCAACCCACTTTTGGACCGTGGGTGACACTGCCGAAGTGCATTCAAACTACCCGATATTACCCTTTTGATGATATAAACCGACTGAAAGATACAATCAGCGTTGATAACACTCAGATTTCGCATCAGGGCCAGTTCTTCTCATCTTCACAATCATGCAGGCCTATCACCGGCTTCTGGGCTCTGGGGCATGCTTAACACCTAACGCACTCTTAGGGATTCTCAAGGTGAACGCATTGTTCTGGTTCCGAGACGAGGATGACTTTGACAACGACTCCGATGACGACGACGATTGGAGCGACGACGAGGATTTTGACGAGGACTGGTAGAGTCTTCCCAGCTGAACAACAGTAACCAGACTAAAACAAAGCCGGATGTGAGCTCTGGGGATTAGTCCCGAGCTCACCTCCAACTGTTCCTTTCAGAATAGGCCGTGCACCATAGCGGTCTGACAGGTGCACGTAGCTTTCTTCGGTATTTTAGGAATCAGGTCATAGGTCATCTTGCGGACCCGATCGATGTTGCTGGCCATCGTTTTCAGAACCATTTCATGGGTCACATGTTCGGTTCCGTAAACGTCCTTGTCAGTAGGCATTGCTATGTTCAAATAGCAAATCCCGGCCTCGCGCGCCAGCACAGACTCAGGGTATGCTGTCATTCCGACGACATCCCACCCTTGGTTGTGGAAGAATATCGACTCTGCATAGGTGGAGAACCTGGGACCATTTATGCAAACGTAAGTTCCTTTCTCATGCACCTTGTAATTGAGCTGCTTCCCGGTTTCTATCGCGAGCTTCCTTAGTTCCGGACAGTAGGGATCCCCAAATGGGACATGGGCCACAGGTCCTCCGTCAAAGAAAGTGTCCCTTCTTTGGCCGAATGTCCTGTCGAAGATTTGGTCAACAATCACGAACTCGCCGAGATCTATCTTCTCAGGTTGCAGACTTCCACACGCACAAGGACTGATTATTCTCTTAACACCGAGTGACTTCATCCCCCACACATTCGCACGGTAGTTGATCATGTGGGGAGGAATGCGGTGGTTTCTGCAGTGTCGTGCGAGAAACGCGAGAGTGCGGCCCTTGACTGTTCCCACGATGAAGTTGTCCGATGGTGCTCCATATGGAGTGAAGACCTTGATTTCGACGGGATTCTCAATCACTGTCGGGTCATAGTTGCCGCTGCCTCCGAACAGCCCTAACTCAATTGGCAGCAGCTTCTCAATCTGGTCCTTCTGTTTTGAATCCAACAATACATACGCAGGTTTAGCTTCGAATGCCATGTCTTACGTCAGCTCCGGAGACGGTTGCCCCAAGTTTCTCGATACAGCCCTCCATTTATAGCTAGTGAGAATTACCACATGCCTCTACTTCAACAGCCAGATGTAGTCTCTTGTCTCAGGTCCAGATGACCTCATCCAGCACCCGAGCTAAAAGCGTCCGTGGGCCTTACGAGAAACCCAGAAACAGAAGCCCATAGTGCAAGATGCCGCCCAACGCGATTGCTAGCAATACCTCTACGATGCTGATTATCGCGGCCCTCTTAAGGCCAAACTCCTTGGCAAGCACTGCTATTGTCGCTATGCATGGAACGTAAATCATGACGACGAATGCAAACACGAACATCTGCACAGGTGACATGATGAGGGCGAAGTTCGTCGTACCCATAAGCGACGCGAGAAGAATCATGGTCATCTCCTTGCGAAGGATGCCGAATATGAGGACGATGCCCGTGACTGCAGGTAGACCCAGCCATAGGACGGTCACCGGACTCATGTAGGATTGAACAACGGAAAGCAATCCGACGACGTTACTAAGCTGGATTACGAAGTTACCGACTATTATGAGCGGAAACGCAGTGTAGACGAACTCCTTCAGGTTGGCCCAGGCCTTCTTCATCGTGTTGTCAAGACTCGGCCTTCGGTAGCGCGGCATATCCATGATTAGCCCGGTAGGCTCTCCCGGCAGCACCTTGAATGCTAGCCGACTCAGGCCGAAAATAAGAAGGAAGTCAATGATGTAGAGAACAGCAGCCCACCCGATTCCCACGTAGACTGCAACCAGCCCCATGATCACAATGCTTCTTGCAGTGCATGGCACAAGGCTCGTCGCAAAGGCGCATATCAGTCGCTCACGTCCTGTTTCCATTATGCGGCAGCCGAGACAAGCAGGTACATTGCAGCCGAAACCAAGCATCAGTGGGATGAAGCCTTTGCCGTGAAAGCCTATCTTGTGCATCGCCGAGTCCATCAGAAATGCTATGCGAGCAAGGTAACCCGTGTCCTCAAGGATGGACAACGCAACAATGAACGGTACTATGTATGGGAGTGCTACGGTTGTGCCTGCAACTACACCTTCGATGACTCCAACCCAGACAAACCCTGCGACAGCACCCGGAAAGGACGCATAGTACCCAGCTTTGAGTATCTGGAATGCCTGATCCAGCAACGACGAAAGGTGTTGTCCCAACAGGAATACGGTGTAGAACATTGATACAATCACAAGCGCCATGACGAGGTAGCCGACCACAGGGTGCAGAGAAAGACGATCTACATACTGTTCGACTGTAGGTTTGGCGGTAATATGGAACGTGACCTCAGAGGAAACTCTGTGAGCGACTGTGTAAAGCTCTGAAGCAAGGGCACCCCGTGAATCTTGACCGGTCAGGCTCTCGATTTCGCTCCTCAGTCTTGTTACAGTTGTCTCAACGTCGGGCTTCTCTGCATATACTAGCCGCTCAATCTCGGCATCGCCCTCAAGAAGCCTCAACGCAGCCCAGCGGCTCGGAAAAGGTAGTCCTTCGATTCCGAGTAGGTCTGTAAGCTCTTGGATTCTCTTCTCTAACTCAGTGCTGTACTTAATCGGATTGGACTGCTGCTGGCGACCATTCGAAACCCGAATGGCCTCTTCCATGAGAGTGTGAAGACCGACGTTTCGAGTGCCTATTGTCGGAATCACAGGGACCCCGAGAATCTCGGAGAGGTGAACTGAGTCCACTCTAAGGCCAATTCCCTCGGCAGCATCTACTTGGTTGAGCGCAATGACCATCCGCGGTTGCAGCTCGAGCAGTTCAAGCGTTAGAAACAGATTCCTCTCTAGGGCCACAGCATCGACGACATTGATCAGCGCATCTGGGGGGTCGGACGTGATGTACTCACGGCTGACCGACTCATCAGGCGAATTCGCCGTCAGACCGTACGTCCCGGGCAGATCCACAACATCGACAACGCTGCCGCCGAGAGCCAGTGTCCCCTCTGCCTTTTCAACAGTCTTGCCGGGCCAGTTGCTCACATGCTGATGGAGGCCTGTCAGCTGGTTGAATATGGCGCTCTTGCCTACGTTTGCATTGCCGATCAGGGCGATTCTCAGATGCCGCTGTTCATTGCCCACGTGCTCTCCACCTTCTGCCAGTATGAGGGCCCGGGGGAGCAGCATGCATAGGCGCCTTGCCCTCTCTGATCTCGACGAACACGGAAGACGCCAGGGACCTTCCGAGAGCAAGGGTCGTATCTCTTACTGCAATCTCAACAGGTCCCTTGAAAGGGGCTATGTTTACTACTCTCACTTGCGTGCCTTGAGTCAGTCCCATGTCGACGAGCCGGTTGCACACCCCGTTTCCTGCTCTTACAAATGCGACGATGGCCTCGTCACCGGTTCTAAGGTTTGAAAGCTGAGTCACGAGCCGTGGATGATCATTCGCCTTTTTTCTCGCGGCTACGCAATCATCACAATCCTTGACTTCGAGTGAACACGGCGGAATGGGGTTGTGGTCATCAGGACAGGTCGTGGGTTGGTCAAGGGCTCGACACATTGCGTCTGCCACATCCTCTGAAAGGCTATGTTCGAGTCGGCAAGCTTCGTCGTGCACCTTCTCGGTTTTGATTCCCAATGAGTCGTGCAGAAAGCGTTCTAGAAGCCGGTGCTTCCTCACAATCCTTTCAGCATACGCCATTCCCTTGCCCGTCAGGGTTGCGCCCTTGTATGGCTCATATTCGACGAGACTGTCATCGGCCAACCTCTTGAGCATCTCAGTAACGCTGGGAGCAGACACACTGAGCCTCTCAGCCAATTCTGTAGTCTTTGCCGGCTCGCCTTTTTCGTTGAAGGCATGAATTGCTTCGAGGTACTCCTCAACACTCTCAGTGCTCATGGCAGGTCATGATTTAGGTGGTCCTAAGATATTTATAGATATTTAGGTCGGCCTAATTTTCGCTTGATGAGCCAACGATGTCGAGGAACTGCGAAGCGCAGGGACTGGTTGGCATCTGGCGAGGCGCCACCGGTGTATCATGGTCCTATTTCTTTGGAAGTGCTGTGACGCGGGATAAGCATGTGGTCGTTACTGAGGTGAAGTAGTGCATACCCCTTATTGCGTTGGAGCAAACAGACAGGACTTTCCTGCGGGAAGGGTAGAACACTACTTGAGCATTCGCCAGGTCTTGTCCAGCGGATATTGTATCAGACCAAGGAAGCCCATGTGCGCCTTGACCTTCGATACCTGTTCATCAGAAAGGACGATATTGTTGTACTCTCTCAGGTATTTCTTAAGCTCAAGAGTGGTCATCTCTTTGATCTTCTCGCCTTGGAAAATCTTGGTTATCAGCGCAGTGAGGTCTTCATAGAAATTCCATGGCCATATCTCCCACGCCCAGCTTGTTTCCACGCCGAAATAGTCTGGCACGAACTTGGAACCAGCAATGTGCATCAGAGTAGCTGATTTCACCTCAGATGCGCGGCCCTGCTCCTTCACATGGTTCACAGCTAGAGTCAGACTCTCCCCAGTATCAGTGATGTCGTCGACGACTAAGACCTTCTTGCCCTTTACATCGCCGCTCAATGGACAGGATATCTTGGCCTTCCCATCCTTTGTCGCCGTCACGCCCCAGTGATCCACCTTGATGCTAAAGAGCTCTTTCACACCAAGAAGATCGCACTGTATCCTAGCATGAACCCAACCTCCTCGTGCAATACCCACGACTGCCTGAGGCCTCCAGTTTGAGTCCCTGACTCTTATCGCAGTTTGGTATGCGTACTGATATATGTCGTCGAAATCCAGAATATAGCAAAGAGGTCCCTTGAGTTCCACCATCGCGGCAACCCAGCCATCAGCCAGAGCCGCTTTACTTAAAGCTTTGTTCTCGGACAGAACACCGAACAAATCCCGATGTAAAGACGAGTGGACAGAGACCCTTTCAGTATTGCTGCACATTCAGAATTGCAGGACCAGAGAGAGACCAGAGAATCGAGAAAGTACTTGCGTGTTCACTCGAAACCGCTGACCTTCAGTTGGCTGACTGGCTTGCTACGACCTCTTACTTCGGCTACCCTAGCGGCAAAGCCGCCAACTAGTGCCGCCAAGAACCAAGCGTAGTACGGACTGAAGTCAAGCTGGTTATGAGGCATCGGGCTCCATCCGGCAACAGGGCCTGCAAGAGACCAGACCACAACATCCGCTATGAATGATAGCAAGACAAAGACGACACCGGCCATGATTCCCTTTACGAGAGCACACACACGGAATCTGACGCTGCACGCGCCACCAGCGAGTCTCCTATACGTCAAGGGAGCTACCACTATGGGTACTCCGAGGAGAAACACTAACCAATACAACTCATGCCCGCCGAGAATGGAGGCAACGTAGCCGAACACCGTAAGAATAGGAAATAGAATCAGCCAAGTCACAGGGATCCATGACCACGTGCTGGATGGTTGTGTCTTCTGCAACGCATTCACTGGCGGGTGCATTTTGCCGACACAAATCACCTCTTCGGTATGGACACGCCCTCCCTGTCCTTCGGTTGTGTTGTTCCGTTCTGACGAACCCCAGTCGGAGTGACCCTGTCGTTTGCACCTATCGTGCATTGGTGGTTGTCAATGACAACGAGTCGAACTGCCCGGGTGAGTATTTAATGTGAAATCCTACTCGAGTGCCTCTTGTGACATTCGAAGGTTCTTCCAGAGGCAGGAAGAGTTCTCTCCAGCCATCGCTCATGTAGAGCGTAATGCCGTCGAGAAGCTTGGACTCGAAGAATCCCACGAGACCGTGAAGAGTTCCTTCCTCGATGATATCGAAGTGCGTCTTTCTGTCCACGGTCAGCAAGGTCGAACGACTGGAGAAGTCGAAGGTTGAAATCTGCCTCAGCCGCCGGAAGGTCTCTGTATTCCTCAGGACCAACCGTCTGCGGCAATCGTGGAAAGTGGAGATTAGGAGGGTCGAATCTGTTCCATGCATCAGGACTCTCGACAGGAACCAACCATACAGTGGCGCTTTCTGGAATCATCTTGCCTCCTTTCTTGAGTATGTACTTGGCAGCGTGAAAACAGGCCGGCACTTGCTGCTCTACCAGCATCATCGACGATAGCATTTCGCACACGACGATGTCGGCTCGTTCCCTTGGGCGGAATTCAGAGAAGTGCCCGACAAAGAACTCAACTTGGTCTTCAAGACCATTCATCGATACGGCCCTTCGAGCATAGTCAATGCATTCCTGACTGATTTCGACTGCAGTGACCTTTCGGGCTCCGGCCTTAGCAGCGAGCAGCGCAAGAACACCAGATCCTGTCCCAAGGTCAACCACATAGCTATCAGGCGTTACCAGCTGCTTCAGGGACATATCGAACTTCTGAATCCGCGACCTGTGAGCTGAGTAGACTCGCGGCCTGCAGAACTGGAAAAGGAGTGGCATACTTGTTTTTTGACATTGAGTTCTACGAGCCGCGTCTACGATATAACAAAGCTTCTCTCACGAAGTTCAGAACGCCCTGCATGAGCCACAAACTGCGAGCAAGAGCCTCAAACCCAAGCAACCGTTCCTAGTTCTCAAAGTGCCATATAGTGAGGTACTTATGGCGTGGGTCGAAGGTAAGCCCACAGCCAATGACGGCTAATCGCTAATGCTCTCAGGCCTTTCGCGAGCAATAAAGAGGAAATGAATCGTTGACGCTTGCGACCTTGAAGAATGCGGCAAGGGCACTGGAAGAAGGGCGACCGAAAGACGCGGTCTCTATCCTCGAACGAATTCTCGAATCGGGAGAAGAGGATGCTGACGTACTCGTTTGTCTGGGCATGGCGCATCTCCAGTCTGGAGACCCTGTGAAGGCTGTCGAGGTCTTGAGAAAAGCAGAGGGTTTAGCCGGAGACCACGCTGTTCTTGCCCTTGTTATGGGTCGCTCTCTGAAGGCCATAGGCGAGTTCAACGAAGCCGAGAAGTATCTGAGACTTGCTGTGCAACTAGATGCCGAGGAGCCAGAGGCATGGGGCGATCTCTGCAAGGTTCTGTACGTCGAGACGAAATATGCATCGGCGTGCGAAGTGTTGCGGAGAGCGGTGTTTCGATTTCCGCAGGACAGGAAACTCTTGGGATTGTACGCAATGTGCCTCCATAGACTGGGCGACTATGGAGGGGCATCTGAAATCTGGGAGAGGATAGAGCGGCTTCAACCGAAGTCTATCGTCGCCGTGTCGAACCACGCATACGCACTGCTTCTTCAGGGGAAGGTCAGTGAAGCTGAGTATCTCGTCGAAAAGGCCCAACAGATAGACCCAGACAACTACCGAACTCTAATCATCCTCGGCGAGACTCGATTCCGACAAGGCCATGACGAAGAAGCTGTTAGTCTGTTTTCCAGCGTGCTAGTACTCGAGCCTGACAACGCGGAGGCTCTTGGAAGGCTGGCTGTCTTGGCGAAACGTTCCTGCAATGAAGACGGTTGCGAAACATACCTGAAGCGGTTGAGGTCTAGCATCGCAGACGATCCTGAATCATGGCGGTACTTTCATGAAGCGTACAAATTGCTAGGTCGGAATCGTGAGTCGATTGATTGCCTGACTCAGGGAGCAAGAGATGACAGTGGCGCCGCTGCTGTATGGGTGGAACTCGCGGCTGAGTACCAAGCGCTCGGAGAGTCTCAGCTCGCAGAAGATGCATGGATGGCCTCTATTAGGCTCAGGGGATACGTGAAGGCACATTGCCCGAAATGCCAGTACAGTTTTCGCGTCAAGTATGAGGAGAACGAGCCCTTCAACATTCACGAGGACCTGACTTGCCCCGCCTGCTTCGAGGCTGTTCCAATGCCTGAGGGGCTTGCAGTCTGTTAGTTGGTTCAGCTCTGAAGACCTGTCAAATACAGAAAGAACCCAAGCGTGTTTCAGCTCCTGAAACAGCTCAAAGAGAGAATCGCTAATCTGGTCGCAGAAGCAGAAAAGGGTCTGTGAAGATGGCCCGATACCGCCCACAGTGAATGAAAAGGGATATCGCCAAGAAGTATAAAAGGAACAGGATTGGTGGTAAGAGTGGCAGAACTCTGTTGCATCTCAAGGAGTGTTCGTAGCCAATGTTCAGAACGATAATCGCACTACTAATATGTCTCCTCGTGTCTGTCGTAATCGGTGCATTCCAGATTCTGGGTCTTTCAATCGCCCAGATTCAGGCACTTTTGGGCTCTGGAGCCATCACTAGCGGCCTGCTTGCGTGGGAGCTTTGCTCTTTGCTCAGCTCATATTCCCGTACTCGGCCGCATTGGGCGGCGTCTACGGACCTATCGTAGCCCTTGCCGTTGCCGGGTTCGTTGCAGGCTTGATCTCCAAGAGCGGAGTAAGGATGTTCTTCGTTTCTATCATAACGATGGTCCTCTTCTTCTTGGGCTTCGCACTGCTGTCTATGGGTCTGACCATTTCAGACTATGCAGCGATGTGGGGCGTGATTAAGGCGGCCGCAATAGATCTTGGAGCATCTTTCGCTCTGATCTTCATTCCAGGGGTCATAGGCGCAAGCCTGACAGCCGACCAATACTAGACTAAATCATCTAACACACTTGAAAGGGGGTATCTTACCCCCTATCATCACTTTTTCCTTCAATCGTTGACTGCAGTGTTTTTGAGATTAGGTCTGATACTATTTCCAAGAATTCATCCAGATAGTCAGTGTGCACGAACGCACCTGCAGCCATTGGATGACCTCCTCCCTCTGCAATCATCTTCCCATATCTGTCGTTCAGCGATTTGCTGGCAGACACGAAGGCCTCTCTTAGATTGATGCCCCTTTTCACAAGGCTACTGACAGCACGACCAGATATCTTCAGCATAGGTCCTTCGTCCGATACCTTCGTGCTCACCCCAATCACCGGTTTGTCAGTCGGTATGATTCTGGATCCCTGAGCCATGCCTATTACGACACCCACAATGGTATCAGGCGTTTCCGGGTCCATGACCAGATACATCCCCGGCATCTCTTGAACCCCTCCTGTTTCGAGACGCCGTAGCGCACTCGCCAGATTGGCCCTGTGTTGCTGAAGCAGAACTTGCCCTTCTCGCCACGCGTCCAGGTCACCGAAGCATATTCTCACACCGACCTCAGGTTTCTTGTTTCTCCCGCACGCGTTGAGCAGGGTCGAGAACTCTTTTGCAGTTCTAAGTTCGGTCCTTGGGGGCCGCCTGACAAGTGTCATCACGTCACCGATGATGCCAGTGGCTGCCCTCGGGTTTTCATAGCTTTGAAGAATCGAATCAATCAGCTTCTGAATTACTCGTTTCTTCTCATCCAGCTTGAGGTCAGCCCATGTTCTCCATTCGCCTTGGCCGTCCTTCAGGGTAATACCCAACTCGTCGAAGAATGCGAAGCACCCATCCCTGTTTCCAGTTATTCCGGGAAGGTAGGGATCCGTCGTATACTCCAACAAGAACGGCAGCGGCCTTGTGCTTATCCCGAAGAATGTCAGGTCTTTGTGAACCTTGACATAGCCGTGATCTTGTGCTAATGCTATTATCTCCTTGTTCAGGCCTGAGAAGCCACGACCGTAGTAGTCTTGTAGGTCACCTGTTGCTCCAACGACCGCGAGCTCGCTCAGATCGACATTCTCAGGTGATATCGAGTATGCCACCAAGAATGCAAGACCTGCTCCTGACAACTCAGAGCTTCCAATCATGCCATGCTGGCAGGGGTTCACTTCCACTATGCCCTGAGCATTCCCCTCAATCCAAGAGTCCGCGCGCTCGTCAGAAGGAATGTGATGATCCAAGACCACAATGGCGTCAACGCCAGGCTCGCCTTGGATGTTCCCACGGACCAGATCCATTTGACCAGACCCGAAGTCGCTGAATACAACGAGGTCAGGTCGAAACTCTCCAACGAGCTCTTTCACGTCAAGTATTGTTTCCGAGCTGAGCTGGTGGATGTTCTTCCAAGACACCTTCTTACCGAGCCGTTCAAGCATGGTCACCACTATTGCCAGCGATGTAATTCCGTCTGCATCTATGTGCGAAACGGCGAGGACCTTTGTGGAATTGCTGATAGCACTGGCGGCTCTATTCATTTGGTTTCGTAGCGAATCTGGCTGTATGAAGCTGAGTCTCTCCATGGACCTGCAATCAGCTTTCTGCCCTCGTCTTGATTTAAGCTGACCGCTATGAGTAGCATTCTGTCCCGCTGACTCTGAAGGTGAGTCAAGCGGTCAGGATTTCATTGCGCCTTTGCAACCTCACGCTGCCAGTCCTTTAGGTCATCACGTAGTTTTCTGATGTCGTTGGCGCTAATAGGATCTACGCGCCCGTATGTCTTCAGAATTCGGTTCCAACGCTGCATTTTGACGACAACAGCACTACCGCCACCCTTCTGCTCAAGAGTGTCCGCGGCCTCATTTATCTTCACAGCCAGATCACTGGCTATCGCCCCATCTCTTATTTGAGAATCAAGCGTATCGAAAACAACTTGAAGTGGCGAGACAGCAGAACGCGGTTCCGCAGCTGCTTGGCCCGCCGCCGACACACCACCCATCGGGGTCTTTCGTGTGGTTTGCATGATATCATCGAGCTTCTTGCCATTTGCTGCGACGGCGCTCATGATTTGGGTCGTGGTGTCTTGAATCTCAACGATTCTCGATATCACATCAATAGTACGATTCAGCGTGTTCGTGAGACGTTCAAGCGAGGTACTAATCTCCGCAAGCTTGGCTCGCACGTAGGTGTCCTGTTCACTCATTTACTTCCCTCATTTGCGCGGAGCATTCCCGCTGGGAACGAAGATTAGGAATCGGGGTAGTCTGATTAAACTTTCTGTGCGGTGGCTCGGATTGAAGAGCAAGCAAGCGCATGACGAATTGCTCCAGACATGCAGCCCAGTCCCTGCAAAAACCATGCCGTAACCTAATGTTATTATAGTTCCCACGGGACTCATGCAAACGGAAGGCCTGAAATCCCGACCATAAGGAGGCCGCGAGCGTTGTACGTAATTACCAGCAAGAAACGAGAAGAACTCCCTGTCGCTGTGCAAGGCACAGAGAAAGCGACGTTTCGGTGGCTCGTCGACCGGAACAATGGTGCCAAAACGTATGCGTTGCGTCTATTCGAGATACAACCAGGCGGGATCGTGCCGCTGCATCAGCATCCCGAAGAACACGAAATCTACGTGGTTAGCGGCAAGGCGGAGGTCATGTCTTCCTCGGGCAATACACCGGCCCGGAAAGATGATGTCGTATTCGTGCCTCCAAATATGATTCATGGCATTGACAATCGCAAGGGCAAAGAGGTCTTCAAGTTCATCTGTGCCATACCCTTGCTCCCCAAGGACTAGTCTGCCTTCTCAGCTCCTGGAGCTCGCCTCAGCAAGACAGCAAGCCGCTGTGCCATTTCTCTCTGCAAGAACAAGATGGCGGGTCAGAACGATGAAACTCAAGGACAAGCAGCTGTGGCTCTTCGATGTGGACAACACGATTGTAGAACAAATCGAACACCCGACTCCATTTCAGGACGCCCTCCACCTCTGCGATGAGCTCATCAAGAGAGGAAAAACCATCGGCATCCTGACGAATGTCGGACGGTTGTCATCAAGGCAGATTCAGAAAGCCGTGAATGGCGTTGGTTTTGATTTTGACTTGGGTAATGTATTCAGCGCAGGAGCAGCGGCAGCTGCCTATGTTCATAATAGGTCACCAGGCGCAAGGTGTTTTGTCATCAGCGAAGGAGGAGCGATTGAAGACTTCGTTGCAAGAGGCCTAGATGTCACCAACAATCCCCCCGTCGACTATGTTGCAGTTGGTGCAGACAGGGGGATGACATTCGAGCGACTCAATTTCGCAACGAAGATGGTCAAACAAGGTGCGCCCTTAATCTGCATCAGTGGCAGCAGAGACTACCCAGGAATCTACTTGGGCAAAGAGGACACATTCATCGGTGAACTCTCCATTGTCGCCGCAATTGAAGATGCGACGGGAGCAAAAGCTATCATTGTCGGCAAGCCTCTCCCGGAGATGTTCGTCGAATCGGTCAGGTCGCTTGGTTTCAGCGTAGCGGAATCCGTAATGGTGGGTGACAACCCTGCGTCGGACATAGCAGGAGGCAGGGCTGCCAGTATGACCACCATCCTCATCAAAAGAGATCCCTCCCTCATCCTATCTTACGATTCGAGAGGACTCGACCAAACTCCGGACTTGACCGTCAGCAGTCTTGACGAGGTCATATCAAAGCTCTAGGTCCGAGAATCATGTTCTTGACCCAGAGACAGTGGTTGGAAAGAATACCCCGAAAGACTCAAACGTGTCGACCCGGCTTCTCTCCGTCAATGAGTTCTCTTGACAGACCATTCACCGGAAGGCTGGCGAACAAGGACCTAGTGAGTTTCGAAGTCGACTGCAAAGGATTATGCCTGGCAGCCATCCAGATGGTCGAAGTCAAGGTCTCACCCTCGCGTCCGGCTTTTGAGAAGTTTGAACAGGACATCTTCAAGCGTGTCCGAGCCGAAATGACACTTGATGGTCTCAAGGACGACCTTGTATTCCGATCATTCAGGGATCTCTATTGGACCTTCGGAATGGATCCCACGAAAGAGCGCGTTTCAAGTGAGGCACTTCTAAGAAGAATACTCGTGGGTCAGAACCTCTGGCGAGTCAATAATGTCGTTGACACTGCCAACCTTGCCTCAGTTGTCCACAAGCTGCCAATCGGTCTTACAGACATTTCAAAGATGACTGGAAAGCTAACAGTTCGGACCGCCGGAAAAGGCGAGGTGTTCCGCAGAATCGGCGGGGAATCACTTGAGTGCAGAGGCAGAGAGATAGTTCTCGCTGACGACGAGAAAATCGTGTGCTATGGTTATGCAACACATGACTCGGACTTCACGAGGGTCACGAACCGAAGCAACGAAGTGGTGCTGCTAATCTACGGATTCCCGGGGATAAGTGAGGATAGCATCAGTCAAGCATCAGCCTCGACTGCAAAAATGATCGAGCAATGGCTGGACTGCCGCATCACAGGCCAAGGCTTGTTTCAGTCATAGTCGGTGCTTTGGCGGGACCATTCAGTAGCAACCAAGCTAATCATGATGCAGGGTTCTCTAGAACTGCAGGAACGGCTTCCCGAGGATTACGCGTTCCAACAGGTGGTTTGTCGTGGCCTTTTCCACAATCTCCTCGAAGCGCTTCTTGAGTCTGCCTCCGTCTACATATTCTGGCTCAAGAACTCCAGTACTCTTGATTACCTCTTGGAGCACGTACTCGAATTCGTAGCTCAGGTACTGAGTTGGCTTCCCGCTCTTCTCACCCGGAAGCGCAACTTCTTTCGCTAGGCCCTGGGCGATTGCCGCCTTGGCCTCCTTCAGGTATGTAGACATTGCTCGCTCATATTCCAATCTTCGTGCCTTGACGAGTTCTTTCAGGAATGGGAGACCGAAAGTGGTTCTGGCGACAGCCTCAATTCTAGCTATGAAGGCGTTCATGATGTCGTCATATGAGACTGCCCCTAGCTTCCCCCGAGTCGCGAATACCTTCTCTGTCTCTTTCACCGACTTGAACTTAGACTTCTTCAATTCAAGAAGCCTAGCCCTCTCTTCGTCTTGCCGCTTTCGTTCGTCTTCGTGAGCCCTTCGCTTCTCTTCCTCTACACGAGTCTTCTCCAATTCCTCCAGCAACTTCTGCTGTTCCTTCACCATTGCGGCCATATACTTCTGTACGTCCTGTTCAGTGAGTGTGACGTGATTCGTCAACAGCCATCGCACGACCATGTGGTTGACCTTTGGAGCCATGTCCGCAGATGAGAATATGAATGAACCAACCTCCTGACCTGGAAGAGCTTTCATGATTGACTCCGACTCTCTCTCTCCTGCGATAGGCTCGAGTATTCTCTCCAGGACCTTGAGTGACTGCTCGCTGCTGATTCTGCCAGTTGCAATAGTGTTGAACTGCTCGAAGGCCTTGTAGTCGATATCCTTGGGGCTCTGAGTAGAAATCACACACTCAATTCCGTATTTTCTTGCCTGTCGGAAAAGTAGAAGGTAGATTTCCTTCGGACCGGGCGCCCTCATGCCAGCCGGAATGAATGGTGCCGCTTCATCTTGGTAGATAACCAGCTTTGGCTTGTCCGTGTAGCCCTGCTTCAACATCCAAGAATACAGCTGGTTGAGTACGATAGAGATAAAGAAGTGCTTCTCTTCTTCACTCCTGAGCGTCTTAAGAAAGAGAACATTGATTGGTGTTTTCCCATTCACAGGTTTGGTCAACTGGTCAAAGTCAAGTTGCCCCTCCTCTCGGAACAGCAACTGAGATGAACCCACAGTTAAGCTCCGGATAGCTGCTGCGAGTTTCTCCCGCTCGGTTACCTTCATAAACGGCTCAAGGTCAACGCCGACAGATTCCTTATCAGCGACCAGCATATCAGCGAGTTCGCTTAGATCTTTGATTTTCACCTTTTTCTGCCACTTGATCCGAATGAGTTCGTAGACAGCGGCAAAGGACTTGCTCTCCCAAGTTGAAGTGAGACCAGCGACTTTCAGAAGAACCTTGACAAGAGTTCTCGCCGAGTTGTCAAGCAGTCGAATCATGTCGTCAGAATCAGCTTTCTCATCAGGCAGACTCAGAGGATTGATTGAAACGGACAGACCCTTACTGCTGGCTGGTGTATAGACTCGCACTATAACCTTGTCCAAGTACTCCTTCAGTCGGGAGGCAGGAACTCCTTTCGATTCAAGAACTTTCGGATCGCCGGGCAACATCAATGATGCGATGTCTCCCTGAGGATCGAACGCCAGCACAGGAATCCCTTGCATTGCTGCTTCTTCGAGGATGACCTTGCCCAGGACTGTCTTTCCAGAGCCTGTTGACCCGAAAATACCTCCGTGACGCCTCAGCAAGTCAGTGCTAATCTCAAAACGTTCATCCGTCTTGTTCCCTTGTGGATCCAGCTTGTAACCCAGCCACAATCCATCCTTTGTCATCCGAGGCATCACCTTGAACCGCAAGTTGGACTGCTGCACTTAAGCATGCTTCATGGTTGCGCATTAGTGGCAGCTATCAAGCATCAATGTCGAAGAATCGCGTAATCCATAATCACATAGACAATAAAGATGAAGAATGGAAGTGGGTCCTTCCATTCTCATTTCGAGGACTACTGAGAGACTGGTTCGTATCGCCTTCCAAGGACTATTGCGATTACAATCACGAGTATCACTGCGAAGATACCTAGTACCAAGGAGGCATGAGCATACGTCCCGATGTAAATGTAGATGAAATCCAATCCGAACTTGACAGCGGACATTACAGCACCGAGAAAGAGTGACACAAGCATGAACCGAGCGGTCATCTCCTTCACTTTGCCCTTCTCTCCGCCCTTCATGATGGTCTCTCTGAAAAGCAAGAAGACAAACAAGAACACGTAGGCGATGACTATCATTGAACCCAGATTGTAAAGACTGTACTGGAATAGTAGACCCTGATCTAGGATTCCATAGATGAGAATCGTGGCGATTGCCATAAGGAACACAAACATGTTGCTAATGAGCTTGTCATCTGGGTGAACGAAGCCTGTCATCTCCGTGAAGGTGTTGATTATGCTCATTATGATGACAAGCACGAAAAGCGCTGCGCCGACCATCCAAGCATAATCTGGATACTGAAGAGCGGAAGTTCTCAGGTATTAACTTGAAAATCACAGCGAACCCTAAGACTGCCAAGCCGACTCCTGATAGCACATTGCTGATGGTTGTTACTCTGACCATTCTCAAATCTCCCCTGCTGGGTATTATCTGACCAAGGATGATGCGTTCGCTAATTAACTCTTGCTCAGCGGAAGCTCTTTGCCTTCCATTCCCTCCCGGTTCAGAGTCTGCACCTCTGACATGCGATAGGTACCGACAATCGCGATTGCGATGAGGAGAGCCACAATGAAAGCGAGACCGATCAGGCCGAAGTAAAAATATGCAATCCCACCTAAGAAGGGTCCAATTAGCATACCCGTGCCGAAGAATATGCTGTAGACTCCCATTGTGGCTCCTCGGGAATCTCTTTCCGATACATCGGTGAGGTAAGCCATTGCTGCAGGCGGAAAGGCCCCGGCTATGAAGCCAAGAATCGGGAGTATGGGCCATACTGACCAGAGAGCGCTAATGTCAGCTGAGTTTGATACCAAAAGATAAGCAAGTAATCCAAATCCAAGAAGTCCTGTGACGATGAATGGCCTCCGCTTATTATAATGGTCCGAGAGATGACTCATGCTTATTATTCCAACGACAAGAGAAGCACCGAGAATCCCGAAAAGGACCAACAAGTCAGTACCCGCCAAATGCTTGAACTCATTTTTCAGAATTGTCTCCGTGTATGCTATGAAAATCCCGTACATTGATATGATTGGCACATACACTGGAACGAGCTTCTGGATTCTCTTATCACTTGCCACTTTGCGTATGAGACGCCTCACACTGATTCCGGCCTGTATTTCAGTTCTAGTCTCCTTGATTAAGACCTGCGCAGCAACCCCCGCAATGGCGGCGGCCGCTGATGCCCCGATGAGGATAGCAAATGCTGACCACCCGAACTGCAAGAGTATCAGACCGAGGCCGAAACCTCCTGCAAGACCAAACAGTGTCGACATGTCGTAATAGCCCATCAATCGGGCACGATTCGTCTCTGAGGACATGTCGGCCACCATGGAGAGTGTTGTTGATACTAGGGAGGCTGCACCAAGGCCAAACACGACAGAGAAAACAAGCAAGACCCACAAGTTGGTGGGTATGGAAAACAAGAAGCTGCTAGAGACGTCATGAACAGACTGGCCACGAATATCGGTTTTCTGCCAATCTTATCACTGTAGGAACCGAAGAAGGAAACCGAAACCAACTCTGTAAGCGGGTAGGCGCCAAACACAACTGCCAACTCTAGCGGCTCCAGTTTACTACCGATGACTGCGATGCTCACATAGAAAGACGCCCGCATTATTATGGTCATGGCGTACATAGTCATGATGTTCCAGAAGTGTCCAGATGCTCTGAGTCCCATTTCGAGTTTTCCCATTCCTCGCGCGTCTCATCTCAGTTATAAGCTAGTCAGTCGCGCAGCTGGCATCAGACTTAAATTCAGCCTAGCCTGTGCGTCCGAACGGGCTTCGAAAGATGAACTGGCTAGCGAAGATTGTCAAGGGTAAACCCGATGAGTTTGTTCATGCAAAGCTCGTGAAGTATGGCATCGGGACATACCCCGGTCCAAGAGCAGTGATAGGACTTGCACAACAGCGAATCACATTCAAGGCGGACTTCGATCACGAAAGGGTCTTCGTAGAGGGTTATCTCAAATTCGCACCAGCTGGATTCCACAAAGTCTCGGGCACGGTTGTGACATATACGGACCGAAGATCAGCGTTCGCCAAACTGAGTCTGCCACTCCCGTGGAGCAAATCGAAAGGTGAGGGTGCACCTGTCTTCAAGGCCAAGCTAAGTGAAGCTGCTCCCATTGAACACCTCCGGGCACTCCTTGAGGTGGACGACCCAACCACGTTTCTGTTGCTTTCCATGAGCCCACGTGATGGAACAAAGCCTTGGAGTGTGACAACCAAAGCCTCGTTCCCCAAGGCCACCTCCGCTAAGGGCGACTCCGGAAAGTCTGGAGAAGAGGGCGAAGCAGAAGAGGAAGGCGAAGAGGAAGCAGAGAAAGAATCAAAGCAGAAGGATCCCACATTCTGCAAAGGAGCATGCGCAAACACACCCGACGTACTTGCCTTCGTGTTAAGTGAGGCCATACCAGAACTGATGTCCGAAATCACGGCCAAGTCCAAGAGCATCCAGATCGACCATCAGATTGTGATAGACGAGATACTCGTTCCTGAGGACGATAGGCTGCCATTCTCTGAGAAGAGAAGGCTAGCAAAGAAGACAGGCAAGCTCGTCAGGAAGATTACTATCGATGGAAAGACCACGACCAAGGAGTACCCCTTCACAGCATGAAGATGTGACCATAGAGAGCTTTAAATCAGGGTCAAGTGAGGGGCCTAGAGACGAGTTATACCTGAGGTCGCATACCATGATGCAGCTTTTCGAAGGGTATCTGATATGGGTGGCGCTGGCCTTCATCGCCCTGTCAGTGTTCGCCTTCGCATGGATGGTTGTGCACGTGGAGCACGCTCGTCACTTCTCGAAGTTCAAGGCGTTCTTCGCCCTGATTCTTGGGTCACTGCTCATGGGTTTTGGGCTTCACTTCCTTCTTCTTGTGTTCTAGTAAGCCTCGTTCATATTTGGCAGAGCATATGTCCACATAATGCATATCTAGAACGTCCCTGATAGTTGGTACAGAACCAGTCGGTGCTAGGCAGTCGTAGTTGACATTGAGGTGATTCCTGTTTTGAGCGACCAAGAAATCGAGACCCTTGCAGCAGCTAGCGGACAGAAACTCGTACGCGAGTTTGCTGAGAAGTACGCCAACCTGCGAGAGAGGGTCAGAAGACTGCCGATGGCTGAAGCGAAGGATGCCGCGACGCAGCTCTCTTGCCCGCTGGAAGTGGCGCAGGTCGCCTGCCTAATCAACTTGGATGGCATCATGAGCACCAAAGACGCCGTCAACATAGTGTCAGGAGAACTGCAGCGAAGAACGACTGTCGGAGAAGATATCCCCAATCTATCAGGTAACATCCTGGAATTCGCGCTGGTGGAAGGCAGATGGATAGCTTACATCTACGGCAGCTTTGCTAGAGAACTGGAGCTCAAGACCAGAGAGCTCTCAAATCTAGAATCTGTTGCAGAGTCTGAAAGCTACACTGTTGAGAAGGCGCTTTCTGTATTCAATGCAAGGACCAAGCTCGCAGAGGGTTTTGTTCTCCCAGCAATTCGGACTTGGCTTGCAGAGCATCCTAGATCGAACAGCGAGGACTTGTTGATGGCCTTTGGTCCTGCCATCACGAAGTGGAAGCCCAGTGCCCTGAAAGGCAGACTTCTACAACTCCGAAAGCGGAATCAAGCCCTGTTCAGAAAGATTGGATCCGTACTTGCGTCTGCTTCCGAGTCAGCAACAATAGACACGACAAGAGCAAGGATTAATGATCTCACCAACGGACTTGACACGGACCTAAGCAAAATGGATCCGAATGCCGTCGCCCATTTGTTGGTGCACATCGCTCCAAGACCGACAGGTAGAGGGGACAAGTCTAGGTATGTTCAGGTAGGGGTTAGCTCAACGCGTGGAGACAAAGCAGAGCCAGACATGGCTTCTCCTTTCGATTTCTTAGAGAGGGACGTTCGGCTTGCACGAAGGCGCTCGGGCGAAGATCAAAGCGCATACCTTAACGAACACATCAGCCGCGTCATTCGTGTTCTGAAGTATCAAGGGAACACGATTCCAGATTGTGTTGAAAAGTGTGTTCTCGAGATCGGAGAACGGCTGCACATTCAGAATGCGCCTGCAAAAGAAATCATCGAGAAAGGAAAGGCTGAGCTTGCGGGAGCGCCAGCCGAACAAGGAGACGAGATTGCTACGAGAATCGTGTCCGATTTTGTCAACTCCTACGTCATCGGCGGGTGATTGAGGATGGAACAAGGGCCAATCTACTGGCTGCTGGGCGTAGAAGCCTACGACTATGACCTAGGCGTGTTACGTGGCGCCGACCTGAGCGGCCAAGTCTTGATTCTTTCTCGTCAATTGTGGTCAATCATAAGGGCAGAATCCGTCTTGTCTGTTCTGATTGGGCCAGGAGTGTTCAAGGGAGTGGCCACGAGCGGGAACCGCAGGGTCGAAGTGCTTGAGCCCTTGGCGGCCTTGATGTTTGATCCTACTCAGATGCGCGTTGATGAGCCTGTACCATTGGTTGATATTATCTCTCCAGAAGTGATTGACCCGCTGGCCACGCGCAAGACAGAGGAAATCATGACCACCATACGTCAACTCGTTATAGAACGAGGCAATGTATTGGCCGCAGAGCCACTCATGAAGTTCAAGTCAAACGTGACTGTTCCGACAATGGCCCATTCAATGGACTTGCTAAAGAAGATTCACGTGTCTCACGTATCTGGTACTCAAAGAGCGAGATTCATTCTTGCTGGCACGAACAGCCCAATGTACCGTCCCCTTGTCGATTGGTACAGGAAGCGTAAGTACAATGATTCGCAACGCATCAAAGTTATGGCAACTCCATACAACAAATTCGCCAGTTCAGTGGACATTGAAACCATGTCTGACTGGACAATCGTTGAGAAAGCGGGCGTGAGTACGAGTACGGGTATTGAAGCAATTCGGGAAGAGTATGAGCAGACGCTTGATGGCGTGAAAGAGAACGAAAGCCTATTCATATACGAAGTTTGAAAACGCAAACGAATTCTATTCTGAGGACCTTTTCGTGAGGCTACCACAGTGGAGGTCGCAGACGCAGAGATACAGAAGCGACTATCTGAGCCTTACACGATTTTGCTCAGACGCGCGAGACAGGAGATGGCCACACTAGTAGGGGTCTTCTCCGAGGTACTGTCAGATAGGCAGCGTGCATCTCTCATGGGCATGGTCGAATACGGATACAGAAGCCCGCAACTCCTCGAAATCAAGCGCGCTTGGTTCATCAAGTACAACAAGCCAGTGTACCTTCAAGAGAAGGAGTTCCACGAGGTACTCAGGAAAGCGACAAGCATTCTCATTCCCAGCAGGGAGGCTCCACCTTTCGTTGATGAACTTCGCGACTTTCTCTCACGTATTCAGGCAACCCAGCCCAAGATTGTACCCATCTGTCCGAGCTGCTCACGTGAAGACCGCCTCACTGTCCTTTCTCGTCGGAACGCAGTGAAGGTTTCTGAGAACCAAGTCTCTTGCATTAGCTGCGGGCAGAGCGATCTCAAGACTGAACTCAAGAACATGGGAGTGAAATTGTCCCAAGCCATGATTATCCAGCTGGAGCGACAAGTTTCACGTGTGCGGTCCGTGCCAAGGCTGTTAGAGATGCTGACCCCAGGATTCGACCCGACACGCGAAAAGGAACTTACACTGTTTGATACTATCCCTGTAGGCGAGACCGGCGCAATGCAACGGTTGTCTTCGCTGCCCATACCAAAGGAGCTTGCCCAGCTACTTCAGTCCGACGGCATCGAGAAACTTCTCCCCGTCCAAGAGCTGGCCATCAAATCGGGCCTGCTACGCGGTGCAAGCCTCTTGGTGGTGTCTTCAACTTCATCGGGAAAGACGCTGATTGCCGAACTGGCCGGGATACCCAAGGCGGTGGCAGGTGAGAGGATGATTTACATCGCTCCTCTCGTCGCCCTCACTAACGAGAAGTACGAGCAGTTTAGAAAACGATACCGCGAACTCGGATTGCGCACCGGGATTAGGGTAGGCATGTCCCGCCTAGATGTGGGCAATGAGGGCAGGCCAATCGTTGATACTGACATATCAAAGGCGGACATCATTTGCGCCACGTACGAAGCGTTAGACATAATATTCCGTTCCGGAGATATCAAACAGTTGGGCACAGTCGGAACAATAGTGGTAGATGAAATCCAGAATCTGGCAGACCCCGAAAGGGGACCGGAGCTAGACGGACTCGTAGCAAGACTGAGGTACCATGCCCCGCGTGCTCAAATCCTCTGCTTGTCGGCCACTGTGGGGTCGCCGGAGAACCTAGCCAAGGAACTCAAGCTCACCCTAGTCAACCACACAGGGAGGCCGGTGCCGCTAGAACGCCACTTGGCTTTCGCTCACAGCGAAGAAGACAAGCGAGAGATGATCCGCAGGCTTGTCTTGCAGGAATTCCGCAATGTTAGCAGTGCGGGATTCAAGGGCCAATCGATTGTGTTCACCTACTCACGGCGCCGAGCACACGACCTAAGTGATTGGCTACGTGAGAACGGAACCTCCGCCACTGTCTATCACGGAGGCCTCACCTACAATCGTAGACGTCACGTTGAGTCAGCATATTCCAAGCAGCGCTATGCCTCAGTAGTCACTACTGCAGCCCTCGGAGCAGGAGTGGACCTGCCAGCGTCCCAAGTCATATTTGAGTCTCTTGCGATGGGCTCAGACTGGCTCACGAACGCCGAGTTCGAACAAATGCTCGGTCGAGCCGGCCGCCTTGGCAAGCACGACAGGGGTCTCGTCTATCTCTTGGTTCAGCCAGAAAGGAAATATCACAGCGGGCAACAGAGAACGGAAGACGAAGTTGCGGTCGATTTGCTTAATGGCGTGGTGGAAGACGTCGAACCGACAGCCGATACCGAGGCATGCGCCGAACAGATACTGGCCACAATATGCTCGACTGGTCTGATAGATTTCAAAGATGTGACACGGGCCTACGATGAAATGCTTTCTACGACCGTTTCGGTCACGGATGCGCTGAAGTATCTTGTGCGCCATCACATGATACGTGTGCAAGACAACGGAGTATATCCCACAGAACTCGGTAGGGCAACATCAGTCTCATTTCTCACTCCAAGCGAGGGATTCGACGTTCTGAAGCACATCGAGACGATGGATGTCTTGGATACTGCAATCGGATTGGAGCCGTTCGATAACGTATACCTAAGCGCGAAACTGCAAGCCGAAGTGGATGCTGCATTCAAGACTCACATGCCGACCCGTTTATTCTCAGGAGTCATGGCCGAAATGACAGACTTGGGCCGCCAGCAGGAGAGCCGGGCCAAGTTCCCCGGGTGGGTCTATGAAGTGTTTAGTCGGTGGGTGGCTGAGATATTCAACTGCGGTTGCCGTGATTTTCCCGAGTGTGACCATGGCATGATAAGGTTGGGCAGGTGGATAGTGGAACGCAGAAAGGAAGGACTCAATCCATCTGGCATCGCGAAGCGATTGCACGATGATTTTGAACTATGGGCGTACCCGGGAGACCTGTTCACATGGTTGGACTCTTTGATTCATAACCTGAAAGCAGTTCAACGTATCGCGGCAATCGCGGGTAAGACGGACTTGGGAATCGAGATTGATAGTCAGGTAGCGAGAATCGAACGTCCGCTAGAACCTGTGGAAGGGAAGCAATGAGCAGCTTATCCTCTGGGAACCTCTATTGGTTTGTCAACTTCGAGAACCACACGGAGTCTACTTAGGTCCTCAGGAGTGATGGAGTCTAGATTGAGGTCAAGCCAGACATGGAGGTCTTTGCGTATGGACTCCGCCTCAGACAGCTGTGCCACGGGTAACAATGCATCTTCAGATTTCAGCTGAAAACGTCTACAGCCGCATTCGCATGCACCATCCAAGACCTTGTCGATATCAGCTGAAACCCTGCCGCATTGAATACACTTGAACATCATGTGAGTTGTCCCCAGTTGGACTAGACATCAATTATCTAAGAGCATTGGTAATGCACGGATATTACTGGAGGCTTGCCGAGAGACATCTTCCCAAGATAGACTAATTCCTCAACGTGAGCTTTTTTTGGTCAGTCCGTCGAGGAACAGACTTATCTGTTGCACATGAAACACGAACTGGGGCGTAACATTGTGACGAAGCCTTGTGCAATTTGCGGCGGCAAGTCTAAGATGCGGTGCGACCATTGTCGAAACGAGTTCTGTCAAGACCACGCCGTGAGATGCTCCTCTTGTGGTACAATCACCTGTATCAGAGATCTTGGCCGCAAGGTTGAATGTCCCACTTGCAGGAACCCTCTTGGTATTTGTCCGGAGGATTTGTTGAACGGGAAGATAGTTCGGATGATTAACCAAGGACGCCAATGCCCCGAATGCGGGTGGTCTCCTACATCAGTACCAGCATCAGACAAACCGCGAAAACAAGGAACGCTATGATTATTGCTATTCTCTGAACTCTTCCACCATAGCCCCATACAATTGGCAGAGGACCAATCAATACGATGCCCTTGCTTTCGCGTCTCACTTCTGGACCGCGGGTCCGCTCGGTTGCCATCATGACCAAACCTGCCACAACGAGTGTTATCCCCAAGAAGATGATTATCAGAGGCAACAATGGGAATTGTGAGACAACCTGCAACGCTGTCCGAATCGGAGTGTCAAGGATATTGAGATTGTGGGTCATCTGACCTCACTCCTCGCCCACTCCTTCGGGGTTATGGTTGGCGGATGCCAGATTGAACTCCATTCTTTCGTATCCGCCCACCTTGTCGCCTTCCTGAGCCCACAGCACGACAATGCTTTTGTAAATCTCGTATTCTAGGAGGCTCTCAATGCTTATGTCGTGTGTACCCATTGGGAACCTCCACATTATCTCAAAATCGTAAGGGGCTGTTTCTTCCTCAAGCCAAGTTCTCGATTCTGTTGGCGTTGGGTGTGAACCGACCCGAAAAGTCGATGAGGTACACGACCGCGACAACGTCGCTTTCACCCTTCAGGAAGATGTCTGTGTAGTGTACCTGAGACCTCACTGCATGGCCATTGATTTCCACTCGCTCCTTGTCAAGATAGTATTGAAGGTTGTCCGACAGAGTCTCTATCTCTCTCCTGAAGTCCTCCTCGTCTTGTAACACCCTTCGGTAGTAGTGCTCGGGGTCGGTATACTCATAGCTGAGGCGTTCGTGAATCTCTCCGGATCTCGCGACTGAGAAGAACGATTCTGCATGTACGGGTTGCACCATGTCAGAAGCGTTAGCCAACAGTCTCACCTACTCAAGTGGCACAGCGTTGACGCCATCTCTTGCCAATTCGTTAGAGAACCTTCTCGCATTTCCAGCGAAACAATAGACAATGCGCGGACTGACCGCTTCGGTGAACTCCATCAGTCCGGGAAAGTCTGAGTGAGCGCTCAGAGGAAAACCCGAGCTATTGAACTCTCTGAGTGTCCAGCCAGATAGATTGAAGGTCGAAGTCATGCCCTTTATTTCATTGGCCTTCTCTTCTCCAAGGATTCTCGTAAGACTGGCAAACGTGTTGCTTACGGAGGAACTTACAATCGCATAATCTCGTTCCAGTACGCCAGCCTTTCGAGCACGTTCGAGCGGCGTATAATTCAACCGGGTTCCGTGCTTTGAATACACGCTGCTCACGTCATCGATGACTCTATTGCCAGATAGAATCTCGAAACCCCCTTCTTCGAGAACAGCAATGGCTTCCTGGGCCTTGCCTAAGGAGTACGCCTTGAACAAGGGAATCATGCCTTGGTCAAGCTCTCTTTGTGCAGCTTCAAGAATCATCGCATGCACTTTGCCTCTTTCCGGGAAGACCCATTCTGGCGATCCGTAGGTCGCCTCGGTAATGAGAACGTCTGCCAGTATCGGCTGGGCAGCGTGATGGACAACACTATCGACCACGTTGAAATCACCAGTGTACAACACCCTCAACCCGTCATCAAATTCGAGAAGAAACATGGCGGACCCAATAACATGCCCTGCGTTCAGTGCTGTAACTCGGACTCCGTCAAGGGCAAGGTCTTTTGCCCATCCTATTTCTTGCTCCTCTACCAGAGTTGACTCATTCCTTGCTAGAAGCGTATCCAAGGTCTCAGAAGTAGCAATCAGCTTGCTGGCCGCATGCAGGTTCATCGTGTGGTCAGCATGGGCATGGGACAGAAGAGTAGGTAGTTCTGGGAGCCCGGTATCAAACGCAAGTCTCACTTTGCGGTACTCAAGGAGCAGTCCCGAACCTCTCTTCTCTAGCCTCAAAGCAGACATGGCATGACCTCGACCCACAGGACGTACAACTCACAAAAGGCTTTCCACACGACAGCTCAAACTCCGTAGCTCACAAAACCTTCCGCATGAGCTGGAGATCTTCTCTCTTGAGCGACGATCCCGACAAATCACTCAGTGAATCCACGAGATCTCTTTGTCCCTGACCAACGAGCAGGAAATGGAGTACCTTGACCTTCGCTTCGGCACATAGATGCAGGATGGCACCTCCGAATTGAGCCATATCAATAGAATCGGGATCGTACACGCAGACCGTTACGACTCCGTATCTGCTGAATGCCTTGAAACCCACCATGCCTAAGGTGTGCCCTTCTCTGGAAATCGTCTTGAGAGACCCAGCACCAGAGGCCATGCTTACGGCCAGGCGGACTTGAGAGCAATCGAGACCGGATTCCTTACCGACCTTTTCAAGGAGCGCATACGCCCCGGCTGTGTTGGTGTCGCGGTCCCAGTCCAGCTGGTGAACCGTGGACTGCTTGCGTGACACCTTCTCAACGGAACAATGAGATAGCACCTCCCCTCTCTGAAACCCGGCTGCCTCCAAGCTTGGGCTAACCCATTCTGGGAGCTCGTATCCAAGAGGAAAAGGAATGCTAGTACGACCTGTGGACAATCTTACAAGAGTCTCTGCTTTGATGATTGCCGCGCTTCGAAAGAGCGGCAATGAGGATTTCATCATAGGAAAGAGTAGTCCTTCCCTGCGACTGGGTTTCATTCTCACAGCAACCAGACTCAAGGTACGGGCGATACTGTCGCGGTATGCAGCCGTTCCCCCGACTGAGTTGCCCTCCAAGGAAGACAGGTAGAGCAGAGCGCCCGGAAGACTTGCGAATCTGTTCATTTCCTCCTTGACTGCGGAAATCGGGACTAAGGCAGAAGGAGCCTCTTCAAGCTGCAACCACAAACCGCTCTCAGATTGAGCGAGTCGTCTTGTGAAGAGAGTTGAGGAGTCGGCCATAAGGTTGTGTTCCTTAGAGAATCTCATCGCAAATTGCGTTCTGCAGTTTTTGAACTTGTGCCCAAATAGACCTGCACCATTCAATAACAGCAGGAACAGCCAATATGCTTCTCAAATACACCACGTGGCCTTCGGCCACATACCTCGGGTAGTATTCGAATATGCAATTCATCGATGGGTTTATGATTGACTTGAGGACCCAGAGTGGGTCACCGGAGAAGTATGAGATCGCTTGTGCTCACACAGGACGGGCTTCGTTTGGGTGACACGCCCAAGCCATCGGTCATGCCAGGTGATGTCAGGATAGATGTCCGTGCTGTCGGCATCTGCGAGACGGACCTCTCAATATGGAGAGGTGAACTCGGCGTCAAGCTTCCTTTGATTCTAGGTCACGAGATTGCAGGCGTAATAGAAGAGAGCTCAGTAGATGAATTCACACCCGGTTCACTCGTTACCACAGAGGCGCATTCCTATTGCGGCCGATGCATATTCTGCAGAAATGACATGAAGCCATTCTGTACAGACAAACGAAGCATAGGAGTCACAACGGACGGGGGATTGGCAGAGTACATTAGTGTCCCGGCAGACATCATTCATATCATACCACCGCCTTTGGATGCGATAGCGGGCACATTCGTTGAACCCCTGGCAGCTGCTGTGCAAACATACGTCCAAAGCCCCTCGAGAGCGGGAGAAATCGTTGCTGTGGTTGGTAGCGGAAAGCTGGGTCTTCTAGTAGCACAGGTCTACGATAGCTTTGGTGCAGAAGTTCACGTGCTGGGACGAAATCAGTGGCAGCTTGGTCTGGCCAGACAGCTAGGTCTGACTCACACTGTGAATACCACAAATGGTCAATGGAAGAAGCATATCCTCGATTCGACATCGGGCTTGGGCCCAAGAATTGTGGTCGAGGCGACCGGCAATCCTGAAGGACTGAGAATGGCTCTTGAGATCGTTAGACCAGGCGGAATCGTCGCTATGAAGAGCCATTATGACAAGAATATCGAGATTGATTCCAGTCTGATTGTCGAGCGCCAGATATCACTCCAAGGCAGTGTGGCTGGTTCGTACAACACAGCCATAGATATGCTGGCAAACGGGCGCATCGAAGTGAAAAGCCTCGTGTCAAAGGAGTTCACTCTCGAGCAGGGCGTCGAGGCTTTCGAGTATGCGGACAAGTCCAGTGTAGCGAAGGTAGTTGTCCGAGTGTGAAGTGAACGCAACAGATGCTTGAGTTTGATACGGACCTGCACATTCACTCGCACCACTCGATTGGTGTCAGTCGGACGATGACGATTCCGAATCTGGTCAAAGGTGCCGTTGAAAAAGGTCTTGACATTCTGGGCACCGGTGATGCGACTCAACCGGACTGGTTGGAGCATCTCAGGCGCAATCTCGTGGCATCCGGAGAGGAACTGAAACAGGATAACGTCTCCTTCATACTAACAGTAGAAATCGAAGACAAGGAATCTATCCATCACATCGTGATACTGCCCGATTTTCAGTCAGTAGATGAATTGCGCCGCAGCCTCAGACCGTCTTCTGTCAATATCGATTCCGAGTGGGGCGGCCGTCCAAGAGTAAATCTCGGTGCTGAAGACCTTGCAGCAGTCGTGAGAGAGACGGGAGGACTCATAGGCCCGGCTCATGCATTCACGCCATTCAAGTCCATATTCCGAGAAGGCCGGTATCAGTCTTTGCTGGCCTGTTATGGGAAGGAAGCTCCGAACATCCATTTTCTGGAACTGGGTCTCTCCGCAGATACTGAGATTGCAGACTGCATACCAGAACTCGACAGGATTACCTTCGTTACTTCAAGCGATGCTCACTCACCCTCACCCGACAAGCTGGGAAGGGAGCTTGTAAGGTTCTCCATGGAATCAGCGACATTCGACGAGCTTAGAAATGCCATATTGAGACGAGAAGGCAGAAGACCGGTCCTGAACTTGGGCCTGGATCCCCGGATGGGAAAATACTACCTCTCTTTTTGCAGTTCTTGCCGAAGAACAGTGGAGATGTTGGATGGGGATGGGCCACCGCGGTACGACAAGCTCAGCATCTACATCAAATGCAGAGATTCAGGCGAGAAGACTGCGCTTCTGCGTGATATCCATAGGCGGCGCGCCAAGTGCCCCGCCGACGGAAAGAACCTGCGCCTGGGCGTTCGAGACCGCGCCATGATGATTGGTGCCGGCAAGAGTAAGTCTCCACTGCATCGTCCGCCCTACTTGCACATCCCGCCACTGCTCGATGTCATCTCCGCGTCATTGAATGGCATGGCGAAATCGACGAAGAGCGTAAGGCAATTGTATGAGAGAATGCGAACCAGCCTAGGTCGGGAGACCACTATACTCACAGATGCTCCAGTTGAAAAAGTATCGGAAATCGACAAGAGAGTGGGAGCCATGGTCGAAGCGCTCCGGGAGGGAACCGTGACCTACGTTGCTGGCGGTGGAGGAAGATACGGCAGGCTCGTGCCTCCGTGGCAGACCTAGGCCCAGTGATACTAAGCCACAACCATGATTGCCAAATAGCATTTGATCCTAGCGCATAATAGAAAGCTAAATCATTGTGCGACATCATGCTCAGCACGGTGCAGTGCTGCTATCCAGTCGTGCCTGATTGCCCGACTAATCATCTCTGTCACACTGAGAAGGAATGTTGGCTTGACTGTAGTCAAAGGAGTAATCCGCGAAGTTGGCCGAAGCACGACAGTCAGAGTGAGTGCTCAGAGATGGTACGGGTCGACGAACATTGTTGTCCAAGACGAGGACACAGGGAAAACGTACGACGTTCATGTCTCTTCTGCGGTGATGGACAAGTGCAGATTCCTACCCCACGTCGGTATGAAGGTGGTCATCCACGGGTATGTGGAGAAATCCGAGTTCGGTCTCAGTGATTATGCAGTAACGAGAGTGCTCGAAATCAAGCATGAAGGAAGTGGTATCCTGGGCGTTCATCGTTTCGACTCACACTGATTCGAACCGACGTCTCACCTGCTGCAAGTTCCAAATATGCGAATCTTGCACTGATTGCAGCGTTGGGCCTTGAAACGCCGACTATCTGCCCGGTTTAATGATATAGCCGGGCTCCATTATTTGTTCAGAATGGCACTTGGGGCACTTAGCCGGCATCTTAGCCACATGGCGATTCCAGAACACATAACCGCATTTGGCGCATCTCGCAGGGCGAATCAGTATCTCTTTTCCCCTGATTCTGATTGTTTGACTGATGTGCTCAATGTCATCGAATATCTCGGACGTACCGGTGATTCCCAATCGTTCGCATATGTCTCTGGCTGTAAGCGGGACTTCTGTATCCTCCAGAAGCTTCTCGATTGATTCTCTTCGCGTTGACATGTCTTGGTTCCCCGTATCAATTCGGCTTCTATATCTGCCGGCTTCGTGGTAGAGTTTCTGCTGTTCAACCTTTTGAACGCGCTGTTTAAACCGTAGTATAATATCCTTTCGCGAGGAGTGAGTATCGACCTTCGGGGGAATTGAAATGAAAGAATACGGAACGACCATGCGGTCCGCAGTATTGGCAGCTGTAGTAGTTGCGCTCATAGTCACCGGCGGATTGATTGCCACATCGATCCTGTTGCCTGGTACCCACACAACGACTACAACAACCACAACTACGACCACAACGACTCATCATGGAAACGGGTTTGGTGCCATGGCAATGGAGTATCTTCAGAGCAAGAGAGACGATGTCCTGTTCTACTGGATGTGCAACTCGACCTTTGTGAATGTCAATCTTACCCTTTTCTACCGGCAGAGCAATGCTTCCGCTTTTGTTGACGGTGTCTACATGAAACACGAACAGCCTTTGAATCAAGTGCGTGTGCTCTTCTCTCCGTTCGACAAGAACGTCACAGGCATAGGATCGGTGGACCAGACAACCTGGGACTCATTCAGCGGTCTGCTAGTCAATGACAGTATCGGACAGATGGATGATGCTTCGTCTCATCCCCAATACTGGCCAAACACTTGGCCGATTGATTTCTTCATTGAGATATACTTCAATGACAACACTCTGTTCTACATCGGCTACACCAAGAGCGACGGGTTGGCATACATTCAGAACGGGACATGGACTGGCAACTACGCGCCCAACGGCTGGCCTGAGACAACCAACTATGCGACAACTGGTTACTGGCTCATTGAAGGGGGCCATCTTAGCAGCCCAGTCGTGCAGCTCTATGATATAATCACGCAGGCGGCCTCGTACCCGTAGGACTCGACTGAGCATAGACGATGAGCTGAGTTTATCTTACGGCACGAGTCTTCTTGCTGGTAACCAGGGTGATGAAGAGTGTGAGCGGGGACGAATACAAGAAGAGCATCGACGATCTACTAAAAGGAAAAACCATGGGGGTCTATGCTCTATTGCTCACTCATGGACCCATGGGCGTTAGAGACGTGCAACGCGCCTTGGGCCTGTCAAGCCCTAGCCTCGCCCTTCATCATTTGAACAAGCTGGCAGAAGTCGAACTCGTGGCCAAGGACGAAAACGGTGTGTACTCAGTTCTAAAGCAAGTCCGCGTTGGTTCACTCACCCTTTTCGTTAAGATAGGAACCCGGCTCATTCCACGCTTCATTTTCCTGATTACGCTCTTTTCATCGATGCTTGTTGTCTATGTTGCTCTCCTGATGTCTTGGCCAATGAAAACGCAGGATATCATGTACGTCTCTATGACATTGATTGGCATCTCAGTTCTACTCTACGAAGCATGGAAAATGTGGCTATTGAAACCATTCTGACAATTGACCTGTTCAAGAACGGGCGCTGCACCGAAGGCGGCATCGCACGCTTTATTGTCGAATTATCTCTTGAGACCTTCCATTAGCCCCTCAAGCATGTTGAGCGTTCTTGTCCCTCTGGTGCAGCAGTACATGTCCTTGTTGCCAGCTTGAACTGATACTACGCAGCGATGACAGATACAACCCTTCTCTTGGGTGATTCTCATGCTTTTTCCTTGGCCGCAAAAGTTGTCCGCAGTCTCACCTGTTCCTTTGTAGGTTGGACATCTAGGGCAGGCGCAACTCCACTTCAGCTCTTTCTTTGTCATCCTTCGCGGCTAGCCGGTGCGCGTATATCATTCCCATGGGATTATCGCTTGCCATATCTTTTGGCTATTCGTTCCCTGCATATATGACTCTTCTTACTCTCCAGCCTACTAGCAATGCCATCGGGACGGCATGCATTCCATACAGACCTTCACCACAACGAACGATTGACAAGTCTAAATGCTTACAAGCAGTGAATAAGATATAGAACACAAAAGCAACTGCCAAACGGGGCGCACGGCGAATTGCCTCAAACACATCTGGAAGCAACGAGGAGCACGGGTCAGTCATATGACGAACGAGTCTGCTCCAGATGCATGGGGCACAGGGCCCTTTGTGGAGTCAGCCCTTGTCCGCTCGTAATGAGAGCGAGGGCTCTGTTCAACATCGACCAAGCGGTTACCGGTCTCAACCTTGCGGGGTCATCACCACCTGCGGTGTTCGTCGGTAGCTATGGATACCCGAAGGTCTTGGCGGGGCCTCTGATTCCTCCTTTGAGAGGAGAAGAGACTGCACTGATGGAGAGACCAGACCTGTGGCTTGACAAGACACTGGACCAAATCCTAGCATACAGGTTCAGCCTCGTTCGAACTAAGAGATTCCTTCCAGTAGACGCCGCGATAAACCCACCAAGGCTCCTAGCAGAGACCCAGACTCTTGCTTTGTCAGACACGCCCACTTCTTCTGAGGCTCTACTCATCAAGAGACCGTCTTTTACCACAGTCCTCACGGGGCGAACCCTGCCCGTTGGACCGTCAGCACCACTGAGCTATTTCCAGCTTGAGGACAATCCTCACGTGTCTAAACCCATTGACCGAATCACCACCGACACGGATCTGAAGGCAGGAGACGGAGTCCTCGAGTTGTTCCATGAAGGAATCAGACAGGAGCATGTGACGAGGCTTCTTTCGATTGGACTCCTTGGTCTAAAGAGAACTCGGAGACTTGTACCTACACAATGGAGCATAACAGCTGTCGATGACATAGTGGGCAAGAGCTCCACAAGGAGGTTTTGAGGTACCCAGTCACAAACGATTATTCAGTTTACGCAGACCATGCGCTTGGAAACACGGTGGTTCTTCTCTTGCTGCCGACTGCTTGGCAATTCGAGGCGCTTGAGTGTTGGCTTGGCGGACCAAATCCACCCGTAATGTCCGACTATGAGTGGTTCAAGGGAAGAAAAGACTATGCGCAAGTGATAGTGGGAGCTTACTATGCGACTAGGCTTCCTGCCCTTGAGCTTCTTGCTGATGCTCACAAACAGGCAGGAGTAATAGCATTCATGGAAGTGGACCCCAGCAAGTGGGTGCCACTCGGTGTCTGGCGCTTCAGAGAGATAGCCCGTCGTGCGCTTGCATCGCCTCCCAGGAAGTTCTCTTCGCTGAGCGAAGCAGTAAACGAAATCGGTCTACATCTGACCAACCCGGTGCAGCGCTGGCTCGATGTAAGCAAAACCTATTCAGAACTCATGTCTCAGACCCAGCTTACTGACTTCGGATAGCGGGCAGTTTAAGAAGTGCCTCGGTACGCGTGCTACTAGAGGATTGGCAGATAATGTACGAGCGGCTCTGCAGGGTAGGGTCGAAGATACCCCCTTTCTCGCTGCTCGGTGCCAGAAAGAAGGACAAGGAGCTTGACCGTGCCGTAAGATTTTTGGCACCTAAGATGAACCTAACCTCCAAAGGAGTTGCCTCTGCATCTTACTTGGTCTCCTTTCTTGTGTTCATCGGGTTGCTTTGGTTGATGTCACGTCTGGCAACCAATCCATTGATCATTGTTCCTCCATCGACTGTTATTGCGGTGGTTGCATACTACATCATCGTTTCCCATCCAGTCTCTCTGATGAACAGCTACAAAATCGGCCTGTCAGAGGAAGCCGATATCGTATTCGAGCAGTTTGTTTTGGTATTCCAAGCGAGAGGAACGATATTTGATGCCATTGAGATGGTAGCACAGTCAGAGCATCCGTATCTATCTGAATCATTTCGCCGAATCCTTGCCCAGACAGAAGATGGAGTGCCACCGGAGAAGGCAATCGCCGAGTTCGCCAAGGATCAGCCGTCCGATGACCTGAGGCGTTACCTCCTCGCGATTCTAACCGCCCTCGAGAGGAAAACGGACCTACTGGAGCTCCTCTCAGGGGAGTCATTCGAAGCCGACGCGATGCTGCGTCAGAGGAACCTCGAGCTTGAGAGCAGATTATTGATTGTTGCTGCTCTTACGACATACTTACCCATCATGTTTACACTTGCCATCTCTCTTGCGGGCTATGGCACTAATCCCCTCGTGATACTGATGGCACCATTATTCGCTGGGTTGAGCTGGGGCATGGGTTCACGGTTCCAGCGTCAGTTCTCTGCCTACTTTGACCGACCGCAGAATACAGGAGCACTCGCACCATCTCAGAAGGACATCACCACAGAATATGACGAGTTTGTCAATTTCATGATGCTTCTGGGCGAACGTCTTCGATCTGGAGACACACTCGAGGTCGCTCTTCCGGCCATAAGGGACGATACTGGAGTGGAGATTCAGCGGTTGATCGACCCCGCCATTCAGTCAATCTATTGGCAAAAGGCCAGCACCAAAGAGGCCATGGCAATTGCGAGTGAGAAGGCCTTGGGTAAGAGAGCGGCCCAAATGATGAAGGTCATCTCACTGATGTGCGAAGCTTCGGCAACTCAAGCCGGTGAGAGACTATCCAAGTTGGCTGTACATATGGTCAAGAGGTCTGCTATCATAAAAGAACGTGGATCTATAATAGCGGCACAGAGACTCAAGGTCTACGTGTTGAGCCTCACAAGTGCAGCTGTCCTAGGCCTTCTATCTTCACTGACACCCTTTCTGTTCATCGGGGCCTTGATGCATCAGGGGCCTCTGTGGAATCCCAAGGCCCTCTCCTTGATTGATCTCACTCCGCTGATAATCGCCTTGGCCGCGATGACTCTCTCAACGGGCTTTCAGAATTCGCGAATGGTGAACGGCGGAAGACCAGCATTAATTGGTCTGGCCTGTGGTCTAGTATTCTTCAGCGCGTTTGCGCTGTCTTCGGCCATGCTTGGGACTGTCCATGTCTGAAGGAGTATAGTTACTTGGATTTGCATGGTCGTGCTGCTCTAGTGCATACGCGCCAACTGCATCCGAAACAGCATCGGCAGCTCGTTCATTGGCTAGCAAATTGTGACAACGCCAAACTTTCAAATACTAGTCGTGTTTCACCTATGATAGGTGCATAATATGCTACAGTTTGGCATCTTCGATCTCAGCCTCGGACAGATAATGGCATTCTTCGCTAACCAAGTGGTTATAGCTTGGGTGCTCATTATCTCAGGAATCTTGGCTGCTGCCTGGCTCCTGGAACACGTTCTTGAGGAAGTTCCGATAATCGGCAAGTTCTTGGATTTGGTGGTCAAAACAGGTACTCACGTCGGGTTCATTGTCGGATTCCTCGACATGCTTGTTGGGTATGTGGCATGGACGACCCAGCCGGGCGCTCCCATCGTTGCTGGAATACTCATCATAACGGGATTCTCACTCGTGATGAGAATACTCGACAAGTTCCCACTCGCCTTTCTTTTTGCAGCAGGCATAGCAGGCTTCGGTACATTCACACTCTATGGTATACTGAATCCCTTGAAGACCGCCCCGGTCATTGGAGGCGCCATTACACAGATCGTCTCCCTCAAGGGAATGCTCGTGATATTCATAATCATCTTCGCCGTGGTCTACCTGTTGGGCGGACTGCTCATCAAGCTGATTGAACTCATAGGCAAGGTGTTTGCTTCCAACCCAGTCAGCGTGCTTATTGGTCTCGCATGCATTGCAGTCGGCATCATTGTGATAATCAGTCCTGCGATGCTAAGCCTTGTGATTCCGTGGCCTGCACCTTGAGAGTTAGGGGTCAGTGACCCCTCTCTCTTTTCTTTTTGCTCACACTAGTAGTCCCAAATCCGGAGTCTTGGCAAGACGGAACTGTCTTTCTTATCTCGCGGATAACCATAATCTTGACATCCTTCTCCGAGTAACTCCGTGCGGTCGTCGTCATTTCGTTCTCTGCTGCATGGATACTCGGTAACCAAGGTGAAGCGTACAGATACCGACCGCAGTCTACGATTTGGTTGTCGACCTGAGCATACTCGTTTGGAGGATCAATCCCTTCAAAGAGGAGCAGCATAACACGAAATGCGTTGTCCTCTTCCCTCATCTCGAGCCAGAATTCGCAATGAGCCAAGGCGGGTACCCAGCTGACTTCTTCCACAAAAGTGATTAAACATTGCTGGGTCAAACCCACTCCAGTCCTGGATTACAGAACAAACGTAGTGCTTACCGTCATTTGTAATGATGACCAGCCTGCAGCTGGGTTCGCTTCGTCCCAAAGCATTCTTATAGCAGAGGAACACTTCGGGACGAACGAGACCCCTTCACAGAGTGCAACACGCACAAATCATCCCTGAGCACACTCAGCGACGCTTCAGAAAGAAAGAGGTCGGGAGGCAAGCTACACTTGGCTCGAAAGCCTGTAGACCCCGGCATAAACATCACTGATGACCCGAAATCACCTAGCGTCGACAATGACCCCAAGACCGAGACCTCAGTGAGCCGTAATACCGGAGAAGAGAAGAAACAGGGAAGGAAAAGAAGGCCAACAGAGGAGAAGAAAGAGATCATCAGCGTCACCATGAGCCAGCCACTTGTCGGAAGAATAGATCAACTGGTCAAGGCCAGAGCGGGGCGCTCAAGAGCTCAACTAATCGAGGATGCTGTCAAATTCTTCCTCGACTTCTCCGTTCACAAGTGGAGCGAGCGAGGCATCTATGTGAACTCGTGCCGTGTCGCATTGGAGTCCGAAACCCTGTCGTCATTGTTCTTCTCGAAGCTCACGCCCAGTGAACAGTATGAACTGGGTACCACTGCAGGGAGCCAAGCTCCTGTTGCCGACGTGGTCACACTCCTTCATGGTCGGGACCCGCGAGATGAATCTAGCAGGGCCTTAGTGCTTGGACTCCTTCAGGATAACGGCTGGGGCGCAGTGTCGTATCACGACGATTTGATAGTCTTCGGCAGTCCGTTCTATCCGGCAGCTTTCATCAAGGGATATCTGGAGTCACTGCTGCGCGTCAACCTCGAAGTTGTCGAGACGAGCGTGAAGGAAAACGCTGCTTTCCGCATCATGAAGAAAGGCTCGAAGGCTACCAGCCCTGCTTAGGCTGAGTAAGACCACGGCTTCTACCATTCACCGTCTATCTCAAGCAATTCGAATTCGCTCTCATAGAGACCTGGTATGCTGTTGATAGTCTCACGAATCTCTGCTTCTTTCTCGCGAATATCATCAGCGGCGAAGTAAACCTCGTAAACACATCGGTTCTGCTCGAAACAGAAACCTGTCGTGAAAAGGACTTTCAAATCGTGCTGCTTGAAGAGATGCGTCATAGTTTGCATCAGGGCCGGATTCACCTTTTCGACTTCCAGCCTCACCCTTGCGCCAGCCTCTTTCATCATCGGTATTAGACGAATCTCACCGGAACGTTCGAAATAGATTACCATTGCCGCCTTCATACCACTGACGGCAGGGTTTGAAAAGAAGCCCTGCGGGAGATTGACGTAGGGCCTATTCTTCACGTCGGCAATTATCCCCTTAGTAAGTCCCGGCACTATGGTTCGCCTCTGACCTCTACCCGAAGCTCATCGGGCTTTATTTACCTTCGCAAAACCCATTCAAGAAGCTTGTCATCACGTATTCATCTTCCCTAGCCAGCGATGACAACAGCCAGCAGAATCATCAAAGCACCCCCGAAAACCGGTGGAGTCAAAGGCTCAGCCAACAGAACGATGCCCAGAGTTAGGGCCACCACGGATTGCAGGAGAATATAGGCAGCCGATGCTGAGCCGCCAATCTCTTGGAGGCCTCCATAGTAGAGCAAGTAGGCCAGCCCAACTGACATTATCCCGAGATACGCGATTGCGATCCACGGTTGCCAAGCAGAAACTGCACCCAAACTGTAGGCTCCGGTTACCAACGTGGCAATGAAGAGCGTGACAACAGTGTATGCCTCATTGCCAACAGCCAGTCGCAGTGGGCTTCGCGTCTTTTCGATGCCACGTTGAGAGATGACAATCCAGAATGCCCATAATATTCCAGCACTCAACGCGCATAGATTGCCCAACAACTCTCCTCCGATTAGTAACTCCAGCTGGCCTTTCGTGGTCACGAGAACCGCACCACAGATTCCAATCACGAGTCCTCCGGTTCGTCTTAGTGAGAGCCTTTCCTTCAGCAAGGCCCAAGCTACTACAGGCACGAAGGGCATACTGACATTGACCAGTAGACTCGTGTTCACAGCTGTTGTGAGAGAGAGACCAATGTATTGAAGCGTGTACGCGAGCCCATTAAGGGAACCAAGCAGCACAGACTCAGACATGAAGAGAACGTTGGTCGGCCCTTGCCTCTCGCTGTTAGGTTTCCGTATGTTTAGACCGATGACAAGGACCACGAGGCCAATGCAATTCTCCAGAAACGTGAATAGAACTGGATTGAGATAGGAGACCCCAACTCGCCCCACGACGAATGACGAGCCCCAGATTGCTGCGGCGAAAGTCATGGACGTTCGAGCTCGGGTCAGGCGTTTCATGCAAGTTGCCACCTTGGTGGGTTTTCATGTTCCGGGGTAGCCATCGTTTAAGCATTGATAAATGAACCATATTCGGACAAATATCCGACAAGGCAATGGCCAGTGACACCATTCCATTGGTCTTGCATTACGAAACCGCTCAAGAACTCGTATGGCACTAACAACACACTTGACAACGTTTATATGTGCTGCAACAGCGCGGAGCTTTGCGCCCGGGTGCTTCGTCCATGGTAGACCTTCCAGCATCAGTGATTAAGACCAGAGGTTTGCTTACACTTCGTGGTTACAAGGTCGACGAACTCTTTGAATACGAAGACCGATACGTCATGCTCCCTGTGAAGGAGACAGGCGAAGCGGTCACCAAGTCAGTCGTCTGGATATTCAAGGAAGCGAAAGTTGTCGGCGTCGCAATAGTGAAGGACATCGCCCGGGACATGGAAGAAGCCCAAGCCCTCGAAGGAGTTCTGGTGGGAGGCTCTCGTTTCACTCCCGCTGCAAGGAAGTTCGCACGGGCGTCCAAGGTAGAACTGGTCGAGGGTACTTATTCTTCGTTCGACTTGTTTCAGCATGAGCTTGTTCCCAAGCACATCATCGTGAGCGATAGTGAGGTCCACATGGTGCTCGAACACTATGGCATCAAGAAACCACAGCTTCCGAGAATCCTGAGGGACGACCCGGCTGCCAAAGTGCTTGGTGCCAAAGCGGGGCAGGTCATCCGTGTGGAACGTGACAGCCCCACTGCAGGCAAGGTCTATTACTACCGCATTGTGGTTGAGGCGAGCCGCTAGGCTCACAGCACGACGAAGCCCATCTGCATGCCTACCATGAAGATTATCAGAGTAGTGAGAAAGGGCAGCGTCACATTGTCACTGCCTTTCGGGCTTACCAGTTCTATGAGCGTTGCTGAGATTGATGCAATTAAAGCCAAATAGATCATCGACATCCAGAGTATCTGTCCGCCTCCAATGAACACGCCATAGTTGAACACTCCGAAGAACCAGAACGCAAGCATTGCGCCAAAGAAGCCGAAAAGGAATAATGCAGAACTCCCGGGTATGCTCCTTTTCGAGCCAAATATGGTGTGCATGTGGTTCTTGCCGTATTTCATGCCGACCGGAGCAGACATGCCATCGCCGAACATCATAATCTGGATAGCAGCCGCTGCAACGAAATAGAGCCTCTGATACCCTGTGAAAGTAAACAGGCCTGTGAGCAGGGTTATGGACACGGCATACCAGAACGGTCCCCTTACACTTCCGTGTTCGAGATCTTCAGGGCGAGCCATTGCGGCAAAGAATCTTCCAAACCTCTTCGAGTTCGCCACAGCAAGGAAAACGACGAATGTGAACGCTAGAACTGTGGCCACCCAAGGATGAGGATAGAAAGGAACAGTCCAGATGACAATCCCTGCAAAGAGGTGTATAATTTTTCGAGTGAGATTCGAACCCTTGTTCAGTTTCCTTCGTGCGAGATCTCCTATGCCCAAGACAACGAGGACGTAGAGGAATCCAATAAAGAAGACAATAATATCGTTCAGATCGATGACGAAATCCACAAGCACGGGACAGATTCACCTTTGTGAGCCGCAGACGGACCCGGTGAATATACTTATCGGGAATCGTCTTGAGAGCCCTTGGCTGCCGACACTTTGAAGCCTGATTCCTGTGAAAGCGCACTGATGGCCTTTTCCACTGAAGTCTTCAACGCACCCACGTTGTTCCCTCTTGCAGAAACCCAGACTCTGAGAACCTTTGAGGATCCGTAAGTTTGGGGCATGGATTTTATGTACACTCCAGGATTCTTCTTCATAACCCTGTCAATGAATGGTGAGAATACGGTCTCATCAGATATCTCGAAATCCACGATTCGCTCGAAGTAGTGTTGCGTACTCTTCTTCTCTACCCACGGACGAACTGAGGACTCGAAGATTGCTCTCAATTCACGAGGAACACCGGGCAGACAGAAGATTGTGGTCCCGTCATGAGCAATCATGACCCCCGGAGCACCTCCGACCGTGTTGTCCAAGGGAGTCGAACCCACCGGCAATCGTGCCATCTTCTTTCTGCTTTCGGTCAAGTCCGGACTGGTGACTATTCCCTGTTCGTACAGATGCTGGTACTGCCTTTGGACGATGGACAAGGCAGCCGAATCTTCTTCCAACTGAAGGCCTAGAGTTGTGGCAATAGCATTGAGAGTCATATCATCGTGAGTGGGTCCAAGACCTCCTGAAGTGATGACTACATTGCAGGTCTCTCTCAGATATGCAAGGCCTCTCCCGATGTCGGCAACAGTGTCTCTGACTGATGTCTGTCTCTCTACAATGACACCCAGCGCTGCGAGACGGAGCTCCATCCAATTCCCATTCGTGTCCAAAATCACACCGTCTAGGACCTCATTGCCGATCGTCATTATTCCGGCCTTGAGCTGGGTGGCAGTCTCGGGCTTTTTGGTTGTCGCGCCTTTGGGAGCCGCCGACTGACGCAATTCAGCGTCCAGATATCCGCTTACGTTCTTCAAATGCTGCATTCTCGAACCTGCGACCTGCTTCGCCGCTTGAGTGCTCATGCTGCTCGCGATTCTCTCAGCCAGTGGAATGAAGCCGCGAATCTCACTGGCAATTCGCCTCCATATCCATACCTGGTTTCAGTTTGATGCCATTCAATATGTAGTGAACCAATCCTATCATGCCAAGCTTCACTAGCTTGTCAGCTTCCCAAAGAGCCTGAGCCTCAGGAGTGGCCAGCGGACCTTCCAGTGTCAGCCCGACATGCTTTCCTTATCGCGTCGCACACGCGGTCGATGGTCAACCGGTCGATTCCCTTCTTTAGACAGGATGTCACGTGCGTCCTTTGCACTCGCCTCTCCGTGATTCGAGTCCCCACCAATACCAGGTTTTGATATGTCATGCAGCCACGCCGCCATTGTGACTATGTCAAGATTAGCGCCTGTCTGCTGCAGCAAGGTATTTCGAGATCTCGGACCACCTGATTCACGTGGTCGAAGCGATAATCAAAGAGGGGAACCAGTGCTGAAGGCTGTGCCTTTGTCCATTCGTCACGAGCAACGGCTGCAGTCTGAGAGGACAGGAGGGTTTCGAGCTTCTCTTCCAATCCCTGTTTCATAGGCACCACTAAGGCTGCTGACGTTCATGTGTTTATGAACCCTATCACTTAACGCGTATCCTTCTGTAGAGCCTCAGGGTGTTCTCTAGAACAGTAGATGCGACCTCATCTTCGCTCCTGCCAAGTATCATCGAAATCTCTCTCACTGCAATCCACAAATTGGCCGGTTCATTTCTGATGCCAGCTACTGGTCCCAGAACGGGACTATCAGTCTCAACGAGGAGTCGCTCGTAGTCCACTGCCTTGACGAGTTTCCTCTTTTGGGGAGAATGCACAACCGAGGTAGGAATCGAGAAGTAGTAACCACGCTCTCTTGATGCAACTCTAGCTAGATTTGCTCTGCCATCAAACGCATGCATATGCACAAGTTGCGCATCGGTGGACGAGAGTATTTCTAAGGCCGCAGCACCAGCTGATCGGGAATGCACCTGTACAGGGATACCAAGTTGCGATGAGAGCTTGACCAGAATCCTAAATGCGTCTTCCTGCATCTGCCTCTCGCTATGATCCGTAGCTCGGAAGTGGTCTATGCCACATTCGCCGACACTTACGATGCCTCCTGCATGCTTGGTTATGAAATCGACCGCGGATTGTGCTTGATCGTAAAGCATTGGGTCAAGCCCGATTGATGCATAGACAGATGGATTAGTTGCTGCCATCCTTATGCAGGCTTCCCAAGATGCGGGCGATATTGCGGAGTTGATAATCAGAATTCCCTTGGCCTTCGCAGATTCTATCACATCGTTCATGTCAGACGCGAATTCCGGCTCTAGCAAGTGGCAATGTGAGTCAATTAGTCTGGGTCGCATTTCCATCTGTGGCGCCATCCGTTCACTGAGACTCCATTCATTGTCTCTTCGATTTCTCAATCAAAAGCTGAATCTGTTCTTTCAATGTGGTTGTCGTACAGCGACTCGCCAATGAATCGAGATCGTTCCTCACCATGCGCTTCCGGAACATGGGTGTATTGATCCAGCATTGCCTTGGCCTTGGCAGCGTAGTAGTTCGGATGCCATCCCGCGGGCAGCAGGACATCGTACCTTCCTGACTTGACCAAAGTCATCAACGAATTCATGAATGCTCTTTCCTTCTTCTCCGGGTCAGGTACCACATAGCTTTCACTGCAATACCGGGAGTAGAACGACTGTGCGAAGACCGACCTGTCCACTACTGCACAGCGGATTCCCTTCTTGCCTAGTGATCTCACAATGGCAAGAGTATGCTTCAATCCGCCGTCGGTTATTAGGACAGTCGTAACCTTTGACCCCTGCGAGGCGACCAGTATCTAAGGTATTATCCCTTTTGATTGACTTCGCAACTTGGAACGCGTAATCAGTAGCCATAACGGGGATTCCGTCTTCTGCTTCAGATGCTCCGTCTTTCAGGATGACATGTACAGAAGGCGCTTTCATAGAGGACACTGATCATGAATCATGGTGTAAGAAAAGGGACGGCGGACCGAGCAGTTTCGCCACATTCTGAAAGATGCGTTCAGTCGGCCAGTCCCACCATTTCATCTTAAGAAAAGCCTGCACGGTCTGAGGATTGAACCGCATCCTGATGGTTCTCGCGGGATTGCCGGCCACTATGGCATAGGCTTCCACATCCTTCGTTACGACGCTGTGCGCCCCGATGATCGCCCCGTCCCCGATATGTACGCCCGAAAGGATGACTGCAGCTTGCCCTATCCAGACATCGTTGCCGATTATCACATGGCCCTTCGTCATGCTCGGGAAATAGGGTTTGAAGCGGTCGAACAGCTCGTAGAAGGGATAGGTCGTTGTCCAGTCCGGTCGATGTTCCCCGCCGAGCATAATCACTACATCATCCGCAATGGAGCAGAACTTCCCGATCTCAAGCGTGGCATGGCGTTTGTCGTATACTACATTTGGTCGGCCATAGGTGTAGTCACCTATCTTGAAATGCTGGTACTCAGGGTTCCGGTTCGTGTACCTGCTCGGCGGGCGCTGTTTCCTGTTCCTGATTTTGAGATATAACAGACCGCAGGCGCGGAAAAAGGAGACCATGAGAAATCGATTGCCATACTTTGTTATAAAACCAGCGAGAAAACGAAAGTTCGCCCGGGCGAACCTGTCACTGCTTGGGTTTCTTTGTTCGCAGTGAAAGTCGTCTTTCAAGACATGAGGCAGCCACTCTGTTTCATCGTGCGGTGAGACCGCCAAATGCTCACAATCTTTGCTGGGCTCCGGCCCTGCTGCTATCTCTATCAACCCTGTCGCTTAAATAGGTTAGAATCGAGCAATACCTAGGCGTGAAATTGTCGCAACTTGTGCCAAGTGTCACAAACCGATCTACAAAGGTGACAAAACAGTCCATCTCACTAGCGACTTCGGTGCGTTTCATACGGATTGCTTCTTTCAGGTCTTCAAGTCTGAAAACATCACGGTCGAGACTGATGAGCATGGAGAATCCTACTGGCGGCTGAACCTGAAGGATGAGTGAGTCGTGTATCCTTGCTAGAGCCTCAGAAAAGAGCACGAGAGGGTAAGGCGCGGAGTCGAAGGCCACAATCTACCATCATGTCAGGCCAAAGTACCTGTGATGAAGACGAAACGAATGACTTGACTCGGAAGGGTTAAAACGCGAAAAGCCGAGCTCCGAGGTCCGATGCTATGGTGAACAAAGGCACCCTCGTAGTTATCGGCATCGGCTATGTCGGACTGCCAGTCGCAGCCAAGTTCGCGCAAGTTGGCTTCAAAGTTTTCGGTGTCGACATCTCTGAAAGTAGAGTCTCAATGATAAACAAGGGCGTTTCACCAATAGAAGGAAATGAACCTGGGCTTCAAGAGCTTATCACTGAGACTGTGAAATCTGGTGCTTTCCGTGCTACCACCGACTATGGTGTCATAAAGCAAGCGAACTACGTCCTGATTGTGGTTCAGACTCCGTTCGACGAGAAGAGCAACAAACCATACTACGAAGCCCTTCGTTCTGCCACCACGAGCGTAGGCAAGCAACTGCGTCGCGGCACGCTTGTCATTGTGGAGTCAACTGTTGCGCCAGGTACTCTAACAAACATTGTGCAACCTCTGCTCGAGAGCAATTCGGGCCTCAAGGCTCCACGGGACTTCATGCTTGCCACCGCCCCAGAGAGAGTCATGCCTGGGAAACTCTTGTACAATCTTGTGAATCTGGACAGAGTGATAGGAGGGTTAGATGAGGCCAGCACCAAAGCGGCTATGGAGCTGTATCGGCAAGTCGTCAAAGGACAGCTGTTCGGCACTGACGCCTTAACCGCAGAGGTCGTCAAGACTACTGAGAATGCGTACAGGGATGTTCAGATTGCTTTTGCGAATGAGTTGGCACTCCTTTGTGAGAACATGGGCATTGATGTCTACAAGATTCGCGAACTAGTCAACAGGTCACCATACCGCGACATGCATCTTCCAGGTGCGGGTGTAGGAGGCCACTGTCTGCCAAAGGACTCATGGCTTCTAGCCTTTGGAGCCAAAGGCAAGTATGAGCCGAGGCTGATAACTGTGGCAAGGGCAATTAATGACGGAATGCCTTTGCACATGACTGACCTGTGTGAGGAAGCACTAAGACAAGCGGGAAGACGGGTCTACGGTAGCGTAGTGACTGTTCTCGGTGCAGCATACCTTGAGAATTCGGACGACACTAGGAATTCCCCCGCCCTGCGCCTGATTCGGGAACTTGACATTCTAGGTGTCACTATTGTTGTACACGACCCTTATGTCAGGGAACTCGATGGCATAGAGCCACTCAAAGATCTTGAAAAGGCGCTGAAAGGATCTGACTGCATCGCTCTCGTTACGGCGCATGATGAATACAAGAAGCTCGATCTCGACTGGGTAAAGGGATTGATGCGAACGCCAATCATCGTCGATGGCCGCCACGTATTCAACAGAGAACAGAGCGTGCAGAAGGGATTCATTTTCAGAGGAGTTGGCGAGAGACCGGGATAGAGGCAATTGCACAGTGCGCTCTCAGAACTCCAAAATGGGCCAAAGTCGTGCTACTTTCTACGTTCAGCGTCGCCCAATCTGGTGAGGCCCTTCTTCTGCTTGAGGGCTGCGAACATTCTGGCCACGTCGAGCTTCTCGGGCGTGAATACTGCAAATTCCATGGACTGCACCTTCGCGATACAGTCACCGAGATTCCCAAGACTCCTACACCAAATGAGATGCCTCCCCTCCTCCATCTTCCCAACAAGCTCCCACTCATGCCCGCCTTTCATGTGAGGGTTCTCGATTACGATGAGTTTCCTGCCCTTCATCGCATTCTCCATGATGGTCCCGGCTCCACAGTTACCCACGATCACATCAGCTCTGTTGTAGAGTGTCTCAAGGCTCTTCGCCCACCTGAACCACTTGAGACGCTGTGGGACGTAGGAGCCAGCCCCTATCTGCGCCCAGACCTCATCACGTATTGCACCTGAATCAACAAGTTGGTCCATTGCTCTTATGAGTTCGTCATGCGGAAGCGAAGTTCCAACTGTCACAAGTATCACGCTATCATCCCCATGTACTCGATGCCCTTGTATCTCTCTGCCAGCTCCGGCCAACTAGCAAGCCAGAGATCCACCTTTCCAAGCAAAAGGCGCCCGGCTATCGAAGGTCTGTAGACTCTGCTGGGGGTCTCAATGAAGATAGTCTTAATCCCAATCATCTTGGCCATCAGGAATATCGGATATGTCAGCCCCGAGCCCGTGCTAATTGCCACTGCGGGACGAATCACAAAAAGAAGTACAAGACCATGAAGAAACAGAAACAGAGTACGGATAACTGACAGTAATGTGTTCGACCTTGCTTGATATCTGGGAGAGATGACGCTGAAATACTTGTGACCGACCTTCCTCTTTGTGAGCTTCGACTCCCAAGGCACTATGAAGTACTTCTCGGCCTTTATCTGGTCCGCGAGAACAATTCCTCTTCTGGTATGTCCGCCTGAGCCGAGAACAAACAGGATTCTCATGTCACAATCCACCCACGCACCGGAGCACATGTACTAGATTAACCCGGCTTTCTGAGCAAACTTCCGGTACCCCTTCATCAGAAGCTTCACGATGTTCCGTCTGAGATTGAACTTAATCCATACCTCGTCAGTGGGCTGCTTGAAGAAGGACCCAAACTTCTGTGCGTACTCGTCATCGGATTTGAGGACAGTCAGCTGCCTGACGGCGCCTTGGGAGAATGTTAGTTCAACATCCGGGTTTTCCGATCTCACGGGATTGACCTGTATGGCACCATTGTCGAGAACCAAGACGTGGAACCTGTCTCCCTCAATCTCATAATCTATGACTGCATCCTTCTTCAGTCCGTCGAAGATCTTGGGATGATTCCTGAGATAGTCCATGAACTGAGGCTTCAATGGGTTCTCCACCGTCTTCGTAACAGCCTTGGCCTTGGTCGAGAGCGGCAACAGGAAATTGGGTAGGTCCACAACCTGCATCTGACTGTGGATGTAGTTGGCTCCATCCACAAGACCCTTGTGACAGAATGGGCATGCCGTAATCAGGACACTCGCTCCTGTTCGCTCTGCTTCACGAATTCTGTCAGCTGCAATCCTGTCTGCGACTTCGCCGTAGCTGCTCTTGACTCCTCCACCGGACCCACAGCAGTGTGCGTACCTCTTGTTTGTCTCCATTTCTACAAGCTGAACGTTTTCGACAGAATTGATTACTCGTCTAGGTGCTTCGTAGACTTCGGCGTGACGGCCGAGGTGGCACGGGTCGTGGTATGTAACCTTGACAGGCTTTGGAGACTTGAATGCAATCTTGTTGTTTTGGGTTAGTCGATCCAAGAACTCGGTAATGTGAAGAACCTCGAAATCATACGTAAGACCCTTGTTCGGCAAGTCAATCTTCCAAGTCCTGAAACATCCCGCACAGGATGTCACGACGGTCCTTGCCCCGGTTTTCTCGACAGACTCGATGTTCTTTTTGGCCAGAGCATCGAAGGCTTTGACTCTTCCAAGCCTCAAAAGGACTGAACCGCAACACTGCTCATCCGGCAGCACGGTATAGTTGACACCGGCTTTCTCGAGGACTTCAGCAGTGGCTTTTGCAATCTCTTCCTCACGAAAAGCGGCAGTGCATCCCACGAAGTAGACCACTTCTGCTTTCTCAGGCCAAGCACGCTGGCCAAAAACGGCCTTCCTTCTATCTTCGCTTTCCTGATACGGGTTGCCGAGATTCATAATCGACTCTTCTATGGCGACATGCTTCGGCATTTCGAAACCATTCGTTACTAAGTCGGTCCTCAGCGCCTCCATCATCTCAGGCAATCTGATACCCTCAGCAGTCGCAGTGCAGGTCTCCTGACAGTTCTTGCAGGTGGTGCATGTATAGGCCCAGTCAACTATGCTCTTGCCAGCCTCAAGGTTGCCGTTGAGGAGATCATTCATCACCATGATTCTTCCGCGAGAAGAATACGCCTCGAATCCAAGTACGTTCTTCACCGCACACGGAAGAAATACATCACGATGCGAGGCCACTTTCTTGTCAGCGAGAGAGCAATCACCACACCGGGCGCATAGCCACAGATCATCTTTGAACTTGGAAAGGTTTGAGTACTGCATCCTATTGCACCCCCGTGAATACCTCCGGAGCAAGAATGTTGTCGGGATCAAGCGCGTTCTTGATGGCCCTATATGCCTCCAAGAATGCGGGGTTAGTCTGCTTCAGAGCCCGGTTCTCCCATAGCAGCCCGTTCCAATAGGGGCAACCACCCGTGTCGATGATTGCATCGAGTATCTCGTTCCACGCCTTGAGAACCAAGGTCCATCTTGGTGCGGTCGGGTACGAACAGAGTAACCCAGCCAGTTGCATAAGCCCGATCTGCACCGAGACAACTCGCTATCCACTTGATTCCATTATTGAGAAGCTTGTTCTTCTCGAATATCTTCCAGCAACGTTTCATGAGCTCAGGAATCGAAGTGATGGGCCTCAAGTGGCACGTGTTCAGCCAGAACCCGTTGTTGTAGAGCGGCTGCACAAGGTTGAACATTTCAGTCCAGTGCATCCGTGATGCGAAGTTACCTAGGTCCACTCCGTTGTGCTTCAATGCAATCTCACGGACAATTTCCATCTTTCTAGCGGCAAGCTGCTCGTCCGTCTCTTGGACGATTGAAGCGAACATGGAGTTGACTTCCTTGTGACTGTCGAGGAAGCCCGGGAAGAAAGTGTCAGTTGACTGACGATCTGCAAGAAGGTTCAGTTCTTCAGTGAGCCCTCTTTTCTGTACATCTAGGAATACTGCCGCCGAATCTTCGAGGGTCTTGAAGCCGAAATCGCCGTAGACTATATGCTCAGCCTTGGGATATACCTTCAGAGTCACCTTTGTCTTAACACCGAGCGTCCCGCTATCACCGAGAAACAATCCCGTCAAGTCATTGTAAGTGGAGTACCGTGCAAACAGCTTGGCAGACTTGTTCCAGCCCGTGCCTGTCCGGATAACCTCGCCATTTGCAAGAACTACCTCGAGCGACACAACACCTTCTGCGGAAGGTCCATACTTTGAGGCTGCATAACCTATGCTGTTGATGCTCGTCGAGCCGCCAACAGTACCCACATTTCCTCCGTAAGGGCCGCGGAATCCAAGTTTGTACCCTTTCTCATCAAGTCGATGGATAAGTTCTGCCCAGCGGAGACCCGCCTCGACCGTCACCGTCATGACGTCCTCGTCGATGTTCACAATCCTGTCCATCTTGACCATGTCCAGCATGACTGCATTCTCGACTCGCGGCAAGCACGCACCGCATATGCCATTGCGTCCTCCAGCTGGAACTAAGGGGCTTTTGGTCTCACGACACAGATTGACGATCGCCTGTACCTCTTCGACACTATTCGGCATCACGACAACCCCAGGCCGCTCAGCAGTTAGGTGACACGCGTCCTTACTATATGCGGACACAATCACCGGGTTGTCACTCACTCTTCCATCACCCACAATGGCCTCGAGTGCGTCAAAAAGAGGATGAATCCTTGATGCTTGGACCACGGTCATGTTGAACCCTTCTCTCACATTTTGAGAATTCCGCTATAAGTACTCAGCGAAGCGAGTCTGCATACGTGACTCCAAGGACATTCATGGTTTGAATCAGCGGCGCCGCTTTGATCGGGATTCCAGAAGACTGGACAAGGGTTTAATATGATGCCTTTGAACGAGATACTGCGTTCGCATGGCCCGTTCTTGGAGCGGTGAGTGTGTTATATGTGGTCTGGAGAATTGAGTAGTCGGCATTTTCTCATGGTTATCGTGACCTTGATTATGCTAATGCAATATGCAGCCCTTCTGCCGGTCCAGACCGGAGCACACCTGTTATACTGCGGCAAGAGCGGTTGGGCCGAATACGATGTCCGCCAGGCTCAATCATCTTCGTGGCTCTACGGATGGTACTTCAGGAAGGCTCATAACATAACTGGGGCTGCAGGCGCGAGCGCCAACTACCAGGTTGCGGTCACTGTCCACTACGGCGCCGGTAACGATTCGAATCGAGACATGTACTGCAACAGCCTCTGCAAGCCGAATTTCGACGACATTCGCTTCACGGATGATGATGGTGTCACTCTTCTGCACTATTGGAGACAGGAATCAGTTCCGTACGACAACGCTCTCTTCTGGGTGCAGGTGGCCGACAATCTCGACTCTCTAGCAACTATCTACGTCTACTATTGCAACGTGGCAGCTACGAGCACCAGCAACGGAAATGCAACATTCACCTTCTTCGACGATTTTACAGGCGGCCTAAACAAGTGGAACTTCAACGAGTATGGTAAGAGCTCTCAAGTTCATTCTTATGACTTAGCCAGCGGCGAGCTGCATGTTCACGCGGAATCAAATGCTTCGTACTCAACTTCGGGCTACATGTTCGAGACGAAGAGAACGTTCAACAGCTCTGGTGCCGCAGGGTTTCGTATTCAAGCTACAGGTGGCTGGAAGAACCTGACAGAGGAGAATTCGGCGGGCGGTTTCATCCAATACGTTGCGCTCTATGATGGCAATCATACGGGAACGGCTCTGAGACTCTGCGGAATCCATAATATGACAGTGTCGTGTTACCAAGACAATGAGACGCCCGTCTTTGACTGGTACGGTCCGGTTGTCTACACAGATGCCACGACATGGTTCGACTACCGTTTCGATTGCTCTCTTCGGGCCATCGATATGTCCATTGTTGCAAGCCGGCCAGGCTACTCAGGTGATGCTTACGTGTGGATGCCCAACTTTACTGTCAGCTCCTACAAGATTCGATTGTGGGCGATTGTGCAATCTTGGTCAGGTTTAGTGAAGGTCGATAGCTACTACAACCATGTATTCTTGACGAAGTGGACTCCAAACTGGCCATGGCCGGAGGGCTCGTGGGGCACTGAAGAGAAGTGGAGCACTGGACAGAGCGGCCAGCAAGCGGCCTTGCCCATGAACATGATATCGGCTATCATAACTATCGGGTCCTTAGCAATAATCGTGGTCTTCTCCACACAGACATACAAATTCAGAAGGAATCTCAAGACCCGTCCACTGCATTCTGAGACGGACAGAGATGAAGCAACCGACTCGCATCAGTCAGACGAATGATTCGGATCAAACAAGCGCCTTGGGCAGAGCTGCAATTGGCGCCAAACTCAGGGCCCACTTGTGACCTTCCGGAAATGCTCGTAGTGAATCTCATATGCCAGTGGGTATGAGTGTATTGTTTTCTGAAATACGGAGGTATTACCTAGGTTTGACATTCATCTTATATTGAGGGATGCAGTTACTCCACTGGAAATTGAGGTCAGTTGTGACTGACTTCAGTTCATAACGAGAGATGAGGAAGACTGGAAATTGAGTAAGAAGAAGGTGACAGCGACCAAGGCGGCTCCCACCAAGAGTGCATCCGCCAAAGGCGGTAATCTCATTCGGACCAGAGGCATGGGAATGTCAATCAAGCTCTTCAAGCACAAGGGCGTTGACTTGACTGCAAGTCAGATTGCGACCATGCTGAAAGCTTCTCCGTACAGCCCAAAGAACCCCAATTCGATTGAAGCGGGCTTCGCGAACGTGACATCCACGGCGAAGAGCGTCTTTGCAGACTTCGCCGCAGGATTCAGAGTTCCAGTCCTGACCTTAGGCAAGGATGGAGCACTGACACCCGTTCACTATGTGAGTGTCGACAGGGGCGCGGCTTTGATCAAGCTAGACCGCGGCACAATCGAAGTCAGAGGCTCGGAACGCATTGCTCGCAAGTTCAGGAGCATGTTTGAAGAGATGACTGGAGCGAAAATCACTCCATTGAATCTGAACGGCGGTACGATGAAGCTGTACAATGGCGCGACCGACATAGCCTCAGTCCTCCTGACCGGAGTGGAAAAAGGAAACATCACTCAAGCTGAGTTCAGAGGGCAAGGCATACAGCGAGAAGAAGACATAGGCATGTACACTCGAAGGTACAAAGGTCAAATAACCAGATTCAGAGGAACATTCCCATACCCAAGTGGAGCCCTGCTTACAACGTCTGTGAACGCTGAGGTCGGCTCACTGATGGTCTACAAGGGCGGCGAAGGTATTCTGGAAAAGGATCTTGACTGGATTGTCCAACTAATGGAAGACGCGGCCCTCGAGCAAGGTCAACAGAACTAGAGTCCGGGAGAGGGTCACTTCGGCCCGCCCGGTCTTCCTTTTCATATCCAAATTGGCAGGCTGAGCCGTTCATAGTTGACTATGATAGCCTATTCATGCCCATGGACGATGCCTCCTCTCTCGCCGGTCAATGAATTAAAAAGAACCGCAGTGGTATCCTCTGCCTAGAACATGACCGAGCCACCGAATGAGATTGTCCGAAAGGAGTTTCGTCAGGGACCAATAGCGTACAATTTCCAGTGGAATCGCTCCAATCATCAGAAGCTCGGTCACTTGGAAGGCGACTTGGCATCTCTCTGGGCGCACTTGTCAACAGTATGCTCCGGGAAGATGCCAGCAACTCCGTTTTCGAATCCATTCTATACACGTGCTTCATCATTGCGGCTGTCAAAGATGCCGCCTGCTTCAAGAGTTGGGCTTCGGACCAGACTCATGAAACGCGGTCTGGTAAAGAGCAAGTCAGAGAGCGACTTGGTATCCATAATCCGGGACTATCATCGAGCTGTCAAAAGCGTGAACTATAGTGCAGACCACAGCATCGTCCAGCGATTCATTCATGACGACCCTCTCACAATCGCGGTGGAGGTTCCCGTATGGTCGGACCAGTACCGTCTGTCAGGGCACATAGACCTGCTTCGTTTCGTCGATGGCCATATCCAAGTGTGTGACTACAAGCCCGGGCCTCTGGATTCTGCACAAAACAGGTTTCTTGAGTCGCTACCCCAGGTGTCAGCCTACGGCGAAATGATGGCGCACCATCTTGCGTCAACGCTAAGGAGCGCATTTGAGGCGCCGCTCTTGCCGAGAGTCATGTGCTGCATCTTCGATGCGCATTCTTGTTGGCAATTTGGTGCAGAGCTTTTCGTAAACCTCAGAGCGTTAGGACTGATTGAGGATGCCTAGGTCGGACCCGTTCAAATCACCGACATCTTAACGGTCTCGTCTATGCTTGGTGCGTTTGACGCGACAGTGTTCCATTTGAGCTGAATCGTGGGCCGCTCTGAAGTCAGGCCCTCTCGTACGCGGGAGAAATAGCTCTCCGTGAGCATTCCGAAACGGTTCAGCGCAGGGTCGACTGGCACCCAACCGTGATCTTTCAGGAAGACTTCACACCATGCATGTGGTTCAGGATTTGGACCATTTCTGAGGTAGTGACCAACGACTCTTCGAGAAGGTATCTTCGCCGCCCTCGTCAAGGCAATGAACAAGTCCGCATGCTCGTCACAGTCTCCTTCCTTCTCTTTTGCAGCCCTGGCTGCACCACGCCTTTCATCCAAGTTCGTTTTCAGCTTCACCCTTTCCCTGACGGCCCGCACTGCAAGTCTTGCATAGGATTCGTCACCGTTACTCCTTTCAGCAATCTCACCGCACATGTGCTGCACTGTGACGTCGTTTGTCTCCCAGTACCTCTGCATTCCAGAATAGGTGCCTCGAACCCGTGCAATGACATTCTCAGGGGTCGGCTGCGCCTCCATCAGCCAGTCCCGCGAAGTTGTGTCAATACGCAGAACCACGCTAGGAGAGAAGCTTTCTCCGGAACTGAGCTCCCGGGACCTTCATCAGGGCGACCATGTTTCTCTCAGCTTTCTCAATAACACGTGCTGGAGGAAAGACATCAATCGCATGTACAAACTGATTGGCCATGTCCGTGAAGAGATGCCATATCATTCTGCCCTCGTGCATTCGCGAAGAAGCCCTGTTATGGACGTTCGCCTGCATCTCTATTAGGAGTCTCATGGATGGCTCGACCGATTATGAGTGACCTGTCCACCGCGCGAATAGATTTATGTATTGTCAAGCATCACAAGAGCAGTCACTTGAGACTGATTGAAGACCGCGAGGCCTAACAATGTCAAAGACTCCGAAAAAAGAGGCTCCTCCCAGCGACGAAGGCGAGATGATTGACAAGCTCTTGGTTGAGATGGGCGTCGACGAAAGCATGAAACGCAAGCTGATTGATTCAGGAAGGCTGTCAAAAGATATCTTCAAGATTGAGTCGGCAGAACAGGTACGAAGACAGATAGAGATTGAGAAGAGCGCAGAACGAGTTCAGGATAGCCTTCACCTAATCGAGCGTGACATGACAACAATCGATGGAGTCATTGACCATGTAGAGAGAGACCTGGTCCCCGTTGTGCTATCATTCCTAGTGGGTCTCAAAGGCAATCTGGTCTCCCTGAAAGAGAACATCGTGACCAGAAGCAAGCAGGGAGCAAAAACGAACTTGCAGTCTTCGTACGTCGACCATGAAGTGAGGCAGATAGTCGACGAGTCGTTTGGTAAGATAGAATCAACGCTCACGGCCGACATGGCCTCGCCCATACTTGAGAAACTACGTGAGCTGACTGAGGGCTTGAAGGGGTCAGCGAAACTGGCTACAGAGGAATTGACCAACCTGAAAGCGAGTCTGGACGACCTGACACAGAGAACCACGACCGAGGTTGAGTTTCTAGCGAAGGAACTGACCATGAAGCCGCGCCCAGAGGTTCCCAAAGAGGTCGCTGAAGACATTAAGACCATGCAGCGGCAAATCGAGGAACTACAGAGGGATCTTGATCTCTCCGAGCAGAAAGTAAAGAACCGGGAAAGCGAAGTCTATGCACTGCAGCAGGAACTGTCAGAGACAAAGGCTCGAAGTGACGATCTAGAGGATAGCGTAGTACGCCTACGTTCTGGCCCAATGACTGACTCGGCAACCATGGTAGAGCTCAGGCAGAACATCCGGGCCCTCGAGGCTTCTCAGGAGGTTCTTGAAGGCAAGCTCGACGAATCTAACAAGAGAAATGACGAATTGGAGGGAAAGGCAAAGCAGTATGCCTCTGACCTTGCAAGGACTGAACTTAACCTGCAGGATGCCCTTACCCGGATTGAGGAGCTTTCGAACGGAATGAGCCAGTCCCGTGAACGCCTAGCAGAGATAGATGATCTCGAGACGAGAATAAGAGCCTATGAGTCAGGCGACAAGATGCGAGAACTCGACAGAGTGAAGACTGAACTCGAGCGCACATCCGCATCTCTTCAGAGATTGAACTCAGACCATTCGGAGGCATTGGAGACGCTTTCCTACGTCCAGAAGAGACTCGATGGCTATCTGGGACTCATGCAATCCACAGAAAAGACCCGGGCGTTTCTAATGCTGGAAGATAACCAGCAGCTTGTGGTCAGAGAGATTGCAAGGTCTTTGGGGGTTTCGCCTGCTGTCGTCATGCAGTGGGCTGAAGACTTCCAGAGACTCGGTATTGCCAAGCTGGTTGACGGCAAGACCTTGGTCTTGTCATTGAAGAAGCCAGTAAAAGGAGAAGTGTAGTGCCAGCGAGCTTTCGAGACGTCATCTTCGGCTGCCGGATGTGCGGCCTCAGCAGTCCATCGTTCATCAGTGCTCGGTGGGACGAAATCTTGACACTTTCACACCACAAGAAGCATAAGACGAGCCCCCAACCGGGCTGTCGATATGAAAGAGGCAGTTCTGTATTCGAAGCTGAAGAATGGAGTCCGATGCAATCTATGTGCTCGGCGTTGCGTTATTCAAGAGGGTGAAAGCGGTTTCTGCCGCGTTCGGTCATTAAGAAACGGCGTTTTGTATAGCATTGTGTATGGTCTCGTCGACGGAATGGCAGCTGACCCCATTGAGAAGAAACCGCTGTTTCACTTTGCCCCCGGCTCTAGGACCTTCTCTATCAGCACATCTTCCTGCAATTTCCGTTGCCAGTTCTGCCTGAACTATCATTCATCCCAGAGAGAAACACCAGTTGGAGAAAGCCTTGAACCCGCAGACATAGTGAGTTTGGCCAAACACTATGACTGTTCAGGCCTAAGCTACACATATACTGAGCCCACTATCTTCATGGAGCTTGCCCATGATACAGCAAAGATAGCTCATGAAGAAGGAATGTACAACACTTTCGTGACAAACGGGTACATGACCCCCGAGGCAATCGACTACATGTCACCGTACTTGGACGCGGCCACCGTGGACTTCAAGGGCAGCGGCAACAAGGAGTTCTACAAGACGTACATGTCGGTCCCGAAGGTCGAGCCAATATACGATGCTCTGGCGCACTTGAAAGAAAAGGGAGTGTGCATAGAAATCACGAACCTCATCATTCCTGAAATCGGGGATCATGAAGAGGACACCAGAACAATGGCAAGCTGGGTGGTCGAGAATCTCGGACCCCTGACGCCAATACACTTCACAGCCTTCAGCCCGATGTACAAGATGACTCGTCTCCCGAGCACACCAGCATCAACTCTGGAACGTCATATCAAGGTCGCAAAGGATGCAGGCCTCGTGTTCGTCTACTCAGGCAATATTCCCGGACATGATTATGAGAACACGTTCTGTCCGAGCTGTGGCTACAAGGCAGTCGAACGCTGGTCTGTGTACATGAAGAAGAACAACCTAAGAGACGACGGACACTGTCCAAAATGCAGCCACGACCTGAATATCTCTGGCGCGAAATGGATGGGACAGGGTACTGGCCTTCTAAGGTTTTGAGGCCTGTCAGGATGCTCGTCATCGACATTGTATGGCGTTCGCCAGTCAAGAACGAATTCGTCCCCGGAATTGCCTCATGGGACGATAGTGGGGAGATCACCACGTTCACTTCTCTTCGCTCCGGCAGCCACCTGTCATGGACGATTGAAGGGCCTAGGATGTGCATTGGCAGTCGTGATTCAACAGGCAACAACATCCGTTGTCCAGAACGCAGAACAGTGCCAATGAACGGGCTTCGGTGTGGCCCATGTTCCGCAATGGATCAACTTGATCCTTGCATTCGTTGCACCGGCGCAATCTGTAGTGCTTCTGACACCCGCAAGAGCAGATGTCAGAATTCCCAATATGCAGTGTATCTTGCAGTCTTCAAGGACCAGACTTTGAAGGTTGGCGTGTCAACGCTAGGTCGAGTCAAGACTCGTTGGCTTGAACAAGGCGCTGACTTTGCGGGGGTCATTTCCACAGCTGACGGAGGAATGAGCGCAAGAAAGACTGAGGAATCCATAGGACACTTGACTGGAATAACCAAGCAGGTGCGCAGAGGAAGAAAGGCTTCGACGTTTACTCACTCTCTGGATTTGTCAACAGCCCGCAACCTTGCACGTTCGTTCCTTGAGTCCAACAACATACTCTCTTCTGAATCCAGCTTCGTCTTGGAGGATCTCTCTCCTTATTATGGCCTATCCGAAATCGATACGCCGCCTAGACCATGGCAGTTCTCTGCGGCTTCAAGAAATGCCCAGCATCTTGTGGGAGATGTGGTGGGTGTCAAGGGCTCGCTGTTGGTCACTAGGACTGGGTCCGCCTTCATAGTCACAGACATCAAGCAGCTCATCGGTTACACGCTTTCCTTGGATCCAGAAGCAACCATGATTGCCCAGACCGGTTTGCTTGACTTCCTCTAGACATGCAATCTTATTATCTGAGATTGTGAATGAAAACGTAAGATGAGTGCGACCAACAGCTACGAAGAACACGTACGCTACATCTCGCTCGTGCGAAAAGAGGGTGGCGAACCCGTCATAGGCATCACCTATCGTGAGATGAGCGTAGACCCTGATTTGGTCGCCAGTTTCGTGCTCGCAGTGGTCATTTTCGAGAATAGGCAATTGAGGAGGTTTGTGAAGGAGGGATACGTGGTACTAATCGAAGAGGGGAAACAGATGGTCGGGCTGCTCATCTTGGACAGGGTTGATGACGAGGACCCCTACAGAGATGTCTTGAAGAGCATCATCAACAGCTTTGAGACTGAGTATGGAGTTCAGCTCGAGAGTTGGAAAGGGGATGTCAGACCTTTCAGAGAGTTTGCTTTGCACATACTTGGAGCCTATCCATACAGCAGGTTTGAATGGGAGCTAGTCCCCAGACTGTCCAAGAAATCGGACCCAGCATTCGAGGGGTACGCCCCCATACCTTGGAGCGTCGGCGAGGCTGACAAGAGATCCAGACCGTTGTGAGCTTCATCAACGGAAAGAGAACGATAAATGGGATAATGCAATCGACCGGCCTATCTCAAGAAGACATGGTGGCCATCATATCGATTCTCGATCATTTCGGCTGGACAACCTTTGGCAGAAAGATAACAGAGGAAACTTGCCTCGTTAAGCTCAGCGACCCTCACAAGTTTCTCGTAGGAGTATATGGCGAACAAATAAACCGGTTTGTGGAGCTCTGCGATGGGACCAAGAGCTTGAAGGATGTGGCAGCTTTCCTTGCCTACAGCATGGAAGTGTTGCTGACCGTGGCCAAGAGTCTTGTGGACGCAGGCGTCCTTGGATTCACTGAGGCCTGATTATGGACAGCATTACTCAGACTTCGTGTCTCTCTCTGGGCGTAGAGCGCCGCTCTGCTACACAGGAGAAGCCTTATATCAACTGCAACAGAGCGTCGGCTCTCCCGCCACCTCCCGGCAGTGTCCGCGTTAGTAACGGGTGTTGATAAGAATGCCGCTGGATGTGTCCAAAGTCCGGTACGTTTCCTTGATTCGCCTTGAAGGTGGCGAGTCAATCTTGAGCGTGCCGTATGCAGAGATGACAGTTGATCCCGACTTGATAGCAGGGTTTGTGTCGGCGGTCATCATCTTCGCGAAGACACCCATTAGAACAATCCGCAAAGCCGCCTATGATATTCTCATTGAAGTGGGAGAGACTGTTCTCGTCCTATTGGTCGTGGACCCTGTACCTGACGAAGCCCCCTATCGTGAACGCCTTGTCAAGATTCTCAGGCTCCTCGAAGAGGAACATGGCGAGAAGATCAGGGCCTTCGAAGGAGACATAAGGCGATTCAGGGAGTTTGCTTGGACCATACTTACTGAGTTTCCCTATAGCGAACCCGATGTCAACCTGGTTCCACTACGTCGAAAGGAAGGTCAGCACATACCGTTCCGGGTCGGCGTGATTGACAGTCAGCTCGAGAGGCTTGAAGGATACATCAATGGGAAGCGCACGATTGGCGAGATTATGAATCTCATTGACCTGCCTGAAACCCAAGTTGTGGCCCTCGTCTCGATTCTGCAGAAGTATGGATGGATTGAATTCAAGAAGAAGCTTGTAGATTCGGATAGGCTCGGCAAGCGAGACTGCAGTCCATCAGCACTGCAGAAACTGAGAGGAGAATATGGAGAGCCAGTGGACGATATACTGAAAGTCTGTGATGGAACGAGACGCGTCAAGGACATTATGGATTCTCTGCAGTACGACAGAAACGCAATTTGGTTTCTGGTCAACAAACTCGTCGAGGTTGGATGCTTGGTGGTTCTCTAACCACTCCAGATCAAAGTGTCAGCACCGGGAATGCCAACCACGTCTGCCCTGCACTGACGGCAACTGCAGAACTGCTTGATATGCTTGCGAGCCCCTGCTCTTGCTTGTTCTAGTTCCTCGCAACTTGGCGGTCTATACGTCGACATCGTCCCACAAGGCACTAGTGGAATAATGTTCTGAAGTTCAGCCCCCGCGAAGGCCGCGTCCTCGGCCAACGTGGCAATGTCTTCATCGTTCACTTCGGGGATAAGCACCGAATTGATCTTCACGTGAATTCCCGCATCTGTTGCTTGTCTGATTCCGGCTAGCTGCATCTCCACGATTCTCTTGCCCATGCCGATTCCAGTAACCCGCGTCCCACAGAGTTCGGCCCATTCATAGATTGTTGCGGCAGTTGCAGGCTCACTTGTACTCATGGAGACGCTCAGGCTCTCAATGCCCAGACGGACAAGCTTGTTCACCCTATCTGCCAGAAGGACTCCGTTCGTGCTCAGACAGAAGTGAACTTTGGGACAGCTGTCGACTCAGCTTGTTCATAACCTCGAAAGTGGCAGCATTAGCCAAAGGTTCACCGGGACCCGCGACTGCGACTATATGAAGATTTGCTCGCCGACTCAATTCTCTCTTCGCAACTTCGACTGCACGCTCAGCTGGCATCGTTCGACTTGCAGTGCCGGGACGCTGCACGTGACAAGAGACTGCAGAGAGGCCGTCGCAAAACGCACACTTGACATTACAGCCTCTCGCTACCGGAAGGTGGATTCTTTCCCAAAGCTCTGTTCTACTCTCCGACCAACAAGGGTGGTGCTGAAACGGATAGGATTCTGTCATTCGAGACTCGCTCAACCAACTTGCTCGATTAGTCTGGTGCATTCTCTTGCGACACGTTTAGCATCGCCGAACACAAGTCCCGTCCGCGCGATATCAGGAGCGATAACTGCCAAGACATACCCAGGTGGAACAGACACTACGACTGTCTTTCCGCCTGTGCCTTCTATGATTATTGACTTTAGGGAACCTTGTCGTAGTTCGTTGAGCATCTGAACACTTGTGGAATGAAGACTGGCAACCATGGCAGCAACAGTGACGTCTTCAGTGCCCGTGTTGAAGTAGCTAACAAAAGGTAGTCCCTCAACAGTGAAGATGGCTGCTCCAAGCACGGGTGATGTGGTGCATAGGTCCTTCAGCAGCTCCCTAAGATGAGAGGGCACGCTCTTCGCGCTCAATTGTCTTGAATGCCTGGCTTCCGGCAAGACGAACAGCTTCTTCAGAGTTAACGTGCGAGCTGAGACTGCCACAGACTGATAAAGCTTGGCGCAAATGGTTCGTCAGGCATGGTCGATGGCAACGATATGTGAACTCAGCTCAAGAGCCGAAGTGACGTCACCGAGTCGCTATGTAGAAGGTCCGTTGGCACCTTCATCACTCTTCTGATCTGTGTGGCCTGCTCTCCTAGGCCTTCTTTGTCAAGCATCTCAGCCAGTTCAAGGCCAGTAGTTATCGCCAAGGCCTTGATTGGAGTTCCTTGACGACAGGACGCAATCATGTCATCTGCAGATACTAGATCGCACCGCAGGCTCATGCCGCGCACTTTCTCGAGCTGCAAAAGACCCTTCTTTGCAATGCCCCTGATTTCCCGTTGTTCGTCGGTGAAGGTCTTCCGCTTCGTGATTCGCTCAAGTCTGACAATGCCGCCCTCAATTAGCTTCTCGGACGAGAGTTTGCTGCCGTAGAGAGACTGAACTGTCTTCATGGTTGTTGTGACAAGCCATGCAGAACCGTAGGCCTGCTGATATCGCATGGCCTTGATGATTTCTGCTTCACTCAGAAGCGTCATGGAGCGATAACCCTTGTATTCGACACAGAGCGTCCAGTCAGGATTCCTGTGGTTCACCATGAGGTCAGGCGTCAAACCTTCACCTGTGACAGGCACACTTGTGGTCACATCTGGAAATATACGTGAGACCAAGGCGGTGAAGGACCGATGAAACAAATTATGGCGGAGATTCCTAGCCTCCTGAGGATGCCTCAATCCCGCCTCCTGATACAGGTAGGGCATGTCAGCCCTGTGTCCTGTCCTAAGACTCACTTCACTCCGAGTTGTCAATCTACCTCTCGATTCGTTGTACTGAATCAGTCTGACCGCGGCTTCATTCCCTATGAGCTCGAACATGACTTTTCCAAGATCCGAATTCTCCGGGGCGGACCCTTCCCGATTCCTGCGGCTGGCTTCCGACTCCGCCCATCTTATGACATCTTGAGCATCAGTGCCCAGTAGATCTACTATCGAATATAGCTTCTCTTCCAAGTTGTGCGCTTTCACGTACTTTCTCAGAACGGGGCTGTAAGTGATTCTCGAATGCATGTGTTGCCCACTCTTTGTTCAGGCTGCGCGCTGGAGAGCGCGTTGCCACTAGAAGATGTCCTTGATTAGCTTCACTTCTTGCGTGTCTTCGTCGTATGACACCAGATTGGAGTTCCGGAGATCATGAATAGCTTTCATGATTGCGGTTGACATAATACCCGTGCTTGACTCCAGGTTCTTCCTAGTGATTGCCTTCTTCGTGTTATGTAAAGTGTAGAGGACACGGGCGTGGGGCTTTCCTCCAAAGACTGTCTCAATGAGCGTTATGTAAATCGCAAGCAGGCCGCTTACGTCCACTTTTTCTTTGAGCTTATCCTTTTCAGTGGAGGCTTCTCTATAGAGTTCCGAGACCCGCTCAAGCTTTCCGGTTATCTGCATCATCTGAGCTTTCAGCTCGTCGCGCTCCTTCGTGATCTCGTCCAAATCACTTGAGGATTGACTCGCTTTCTCAAGGTTGTCGAGAAGTCCTTCAATCCTTGTTCTCATACTGTCGAATTGCCGAAGCACGTTCTCTTCTTTCGGATTCCATTTCGCTCGCCTCAGTCTTATGCAATGGGAGTCGCTTATATGAGTTTCACATGCACAGGCCACGTCACTCATGGAGAGAACTTACCCAGGCCTGTTTTCAGTTCGCGAATCCGTTCAGTCTAGGCAGCTAGTGCCTCGATTGCGTTAACTCCAGAGCATCGGGATGAACCAATAGTCTGCAATCAGCAAAGCAAACAGCGCTACAAGCATGGCGGCCCAAACTCCTTTCCTCCATAGCACGATTCGGGCCCCATCAAACGGAGGAAATGGTATCAGGTTGAACAAACCGAGCATGCTATTCAGAGCTGCTGCATATTGTATCACATAGCTAAACGGGAAGTGCAGTCCTGTGAAGAGGAATGCAATTACACCAACGACCGTGAATATCGAGGCCAAGACAGCGTTTGACAAGGGGCCAGCCAAGGTCGACTTGGCATCCCTGTCAGGACTCGTAGATCCCGATGTGAACACTGCGCCAGTACCAAACACAGGAATTGAGAACAGTATTGCCATGGCTGACAGGAAGTAGCCATAGGGCAGCATCCTGAACTCGCTCCACATCCCATAGTGCTGTGCCACGAACTTGTGGGCCATCTCGTGTATCATGAATGATGAGAGAAAGATGATGACAAGCGTCGTCGGGTACCACCACAACCCAGCGGAGATTATGCTAGGGAGAATGAGCAGCGTTGAGACTATTCCGCTAGGACTCCCTATCATGGACAACGCGACCAAGCTGACGAGAACTGAAGCAATGACAATGTCTCTCTTCTCTTGGGATGAAAACCTCGACCGTGTCGCTGGACGAGCTTCTAGAGGCCGTCTTATGACTGGCGCCCGAACAGAAGTCGTGTTCTCCTCGGTGTCTTCTTCTTCCTCTAAGTACTCGCCACTGAACGAATCGGCTATCCTCTTCCTAGCATCATCACGAGCTCTTTGCAGGCTCGGACATCCGTGGCTCTCCGGAAGACGGTGCTCGGCACAAAACACTCCCTTGCAGTATTGACAGGTGAAACAGAGTTCTTCCTGCCCGCATAGAGAGCATCGGACCATGTCGCACATCCTCCGAATCGTGTTTGCTTCGTATGCTGTCAGAGTGATTGAGTTTTGTTATATCCATATTCCTTCCGGCTCGTTTCTAGGAATGGAATAGTAACGTGGTTTTGGCAAGAACAAGACAGTTGAGGTGTGAAGCCGACCGTGAAGGCCCATCCTGAGAATTCAGCTCAGAGCTGTGTACCTCCCGCCCTTGAGACACGCATGCAGTTCATAAACCTTATATACAAAGTGGTCCCTAGTGGCTATGGTACAAAGTGGTCCCTAGCCCACTGTACCAAGCTGTACAGAGGTCCCGAACGTGACTCTCAGGGCGGTGAACAGCCGCCCGGGACCTCACCAAGAGATGAGGGAACTATGATTGATGATGACTTCAAGAGAATAGTGGACCAGCTGTTTGGCAGAATGATGTCGGACATGCTTAGGATGAGTCCTTTCAGCTCTCTAGATGCAGAATCAGACGACCACGACGAAGGCTCAGACGAGCAGCGCTTTGAGTCCGAGATAGAGAGTAACGAAGATCATGGAGAAATGATCGATTTAGGAGACAGCATTCTTATCGCAGTCGACGGAGTGTCAGACGCTGCGAGACCGCGAGCAGTCATCAAGAACCGACAGCTAACAGTCAAGATTGACGGTGATAACGACAGAGAACTCAAGTTTGATTTGCCCTACAACGTGAGTTTGAAGAAATCAAACACATCCGTTAGGAACGGCGTGATGGAGATGCACCTTCCAAAGACTCTTAATAGTGAAGAGGAGATTGGCTCAAAAGAGTAGCAAAACCGAAGCGAGGAGAGGAAAGAATGCCGGGAGAGTCAGTGAGCTTAAAGGTTGCCGCGGCCATGCCGAGGGATCAAGGCCGAGGCATTGTCAGACTGAACAGTGATGTGAGGAATCAACTCGGAGTCAGATCTGGTGACTACGTTCTTCTCAAAGCCAGCAAGGAAACCGTTGCCGTTTGCTGGCCCGCACTCAAAGAAGATGAGATTCTTGATATGATAAGAATGGACGGCCTCATCAGAAGCAATGCCGGGGTGAAGCTAGGCGATGTGGTTGAGGTCTCGGCCATAACCCTCTCCGAAGCATCGCGAATCGTCTTGGCTCCAAGCCAGCCTGTGAGATTTCAGCCTGGATTTGAGGAGTACATTAAGCAGCAAATCATCAACAAGCCCGTTACAAGAGGAGATGCTTTGCTAGTTGCATCCATCGGCCAAGGCCTTCAATTCACAGTCACGACCGTCGCTCCGGCCAAGCATGCTCGCGTAACACCTGAGACAAAGGTCGAAGTCCGGACAGGACCAGCTGCTCCCGAAGAGGTGTCCATTCCTCAGGTCACGTACGAGGATATTGGCGGCTTAGGAAAAGAGCTGCAGAAGATACGCGAAATGATTGAACTGCCCATGAAGTCACCCGAGCTGTTCAAGCGCTTGGGAATTGCACCTCCAAAGGGTGTATTGCTTACAGGACCTCCAGGTACCGGAAAGACATTGATAGCAAAAGCAGTTGCCAACGAATCAGGAGCGACGTTCAAGACCATAAACGGACCTGAGATAATGTCCAAGTTCTATGGTGAGTCCGAGCAGAAGCTAAGAGAGGTCTTTGACGACGCAGAAAAGAATGCTCCGAGCATCATCTTCATCGATGAGATTGACAGCATTGCGCCCAAGCGAGCAGAAGTGACAGGGGAAGTAGAAAGAAGGGTCGTGGCTCAGCTCTTGGCACTAATGGATGGTCTACAGACCCGTGGTCAGGTCATAGTAATCGGTGCGACCAATCGGCCAGACGACTTAGATCCTGCTCTCAGAAGGCCCGGCAGGTTTGACAGAGAAATAGTGCTAGGAGTCCCTGACAAGAAAGGTCGCCTTGAGATTCTTCAAATACATACAAGGGCTATGCCTCTTGAACAGGGTCTCGACCTTGAGAAGCTCGCAGCAATTACTCACGGATTCGTGGGGGCCGATCTCGCAGCACTAGCACGAGAAGCAGCCATGCAGGCTCTGCGTAGAGCACTCCCGCATGTTGATCCCGAGACTGGAGACATTCCTCCTGATGTTCTGAACAGTCTCTTTGTGACGCAAGCGGACTTTGAGACGGCTCTTACCGAGGTATCACCATCCGCGCTTAGAGAAGTAATGGTCGAAAAGCCGAATGTACGATGGGACGACATCGGCGGCTTGGAAAAGGTGAAGGCTCAGCTCAGGGAGGCCGTCGAGGCGCCACTCAAACACCCTGAGGTCTTCAGTGGCATGGGAATCAGAACTCCCAAGGGCATAATGCTCTTTGGACCCCCGGGCACAGGGAAGACACTGCTTGCCAAGGCTGTGGCAACAGAGAGTGAGGCGAACTTCATCGCTGTCAAGGGGCCTGAGTTCTTCAACAAGTATGTAGGTGAATCAGAGAAGGCGGTTCGCGAGATTTTCAAGAAAGCCCGGCAGGTAGCACCATGCATACTGTTCTTCGATGAGATTGACGCGATTCTCAGCGCAAGAGGGTCTCGAGATGACTCGGGCGTGAGCCAGAGAATCGTTAACCAGTTCCTAGCAGAGGTGGACGGAATGCAGACCCTGCAGAACGTGTTGGTTATCGGCGCCACTAACCGTGCTGATATGCTTGACCCCGCTGTCCTGAGGCCGGGAAGGTTTGACGCCGTTCTCTTCGTGCCGCCACCCGACAGAGCCGCTCGGCTAGAAATCCTCAAGGTCCACACTAGGAAAATGCCCCTAGCTAAGGACGTGAACCTTGAGCGATTGGCAGACCTCACAGACGGATTCTCCGGAGCTGACATAGAAGGTCTGTGCAGAGAGGCAGCAATGGCCGCAGTCAGGAACAACTGGAAAGTCAAGCCCGTCGAAATGAAGCATTTCGACGAGGCCCTACACGAGGTACGACCAAGCATTAGTCCTGACGACCTGAAACGCTTCCAGGAGATAGCTGAGGTGATTCTCAGACGTCAACCACAGAAAGCCGAAGCGCTGACAGGGTACGTGTAAGTGTTCGGACAACCTGCAGTTGGGGTAGTGCACACTCGGCATTTCAGGACGCAAGTTCTCAAGAGAGAAGACACGACCCCTCTGCGTTCTCCGACCAGGATATCATCACGTGAAGCGTTGGCACAAGTCTCTTCCAGGTCCTGTTGCTCGTTGATCTTTCCGCTCTCTTTGCCCAACAGACCAATCGGTGGGTCAATTGAAGGGTCCTGTGTCACATCAATAGCCCGCCCCTTGACCACTGGCAATGCTCATAAAGGTGACAGGACTCCTAACTAGAGACTCAGACGATGGCCTGCCGACAGATGTGACTTGCATGACCGACCGTTGGATCCTCAACATGTGCCCGTTTTTGCACTTCGATAATTCCAGGTCTCGAACATACGAACACTATGTGAGCATTGGCTCTTGGAATGTAAAGAGCGTACTAGATTTCCTCGAAGTCAATCCTACCCACAGGTTCTGTTTGGACCAAGTCACGTTGCTAGAGGGCTTCAAGAAGCTGTTTCCGAATTACTGGGACACACTGCATCAGCGTGTATTAGAGGGACGTGTCGAGATTGTCGGCGGAACCTATGTAATGCCCGACTTTGTCTTGCCCGACGGGGAGTCGATAGTACGCCAGTATCTGTACGGCACACAGTTCTTCAGAAAGGAATTTGGGATAGACGTTCGTACAGGGTGGGCAATCGATTCGGCTGGACATCCCTCTCAGATGCCGCAAATCCTTAGATTGTGCGGAATGGATTCGTACTACTTCTGGCGGGGCATGGGTTATGACTCGCCGAGCGAGTTCATCTGGAAAGCACCTGACGGCAGCCAAGTAATCGCAACGTGGCTCTCTCAGGGATATGACTGTGCTGCGTGGTTGTCTGAGAATCAGAGAGATGCATTCACCAAGATTCTGAAGATTATTGAAGCAATAAGCAGCCACGCGGTTTCGAACAACTTGCTCATACCAACTGGCGGAGAACTTGTCCCGCCCCTACCTCATCTCGCCGATATCGCCAGCAAGTGGAACTCAACCTTTCCTGACATGCGGATGGCAATAGTGACTCCACGCGAGTTCACTGACAAGACCAAGACAGTACAGGCCAGAATGCCAGTGATTGAGGGAGGTCTTTACAGCGACCGGTTTGCCTCGATGCACCAAGGGGGACTCAGTGCCAGAACCAAGCTCAAGATTCTGAATCGCAGGCTGGAGAGTCTTGTTCACCTCATTGAACTATACATGAGCTTTGGCGATGAACGTGAGAAAATACCGCAACTGGAGAACCTGTGGAGGATTCTGCTTTTCAACCAAGATCACAACATCATCAGGGGTGCCCTTGCAGACGAACCATTCAAGCAGGCTATCAAGAGGTATCAACAGGCAGTTGCCCAAGCGGAGCAACTACTAGAAGAGACAGTTGCCCGAATGGTTTCGCAGGTCGCGAGACCGTCCGAGAATCTGAGTTTCGTAGTCACCAATCCATTGCCATGGTCGCGGGACGACTTTGTACAAATCGAAGTCGACTTGACCAACCATATTTCGGGCGCATTCGAGCCTACGAGGTCCTGACGGTCGCAGTATTCCATTTCAGGTTCTAAAGAAAAGTGAGGATTCGACCCTTGTGAATCTGGCTTTTGTCGCCTCGGGAATGCCGCCACTAAGCCATAGAGTCTACTCGCTGGTCCCAGTCGAGAAGGCTCCTGAATTTGCGTCCTCAATAAGAACTGGGAGGAACTGGATTGAGTCCAGCAATTTCATTCTTGAGTTCGATGAATTCAGCGGCGCCATCTTCAGGTTCTTTGACAAGGCGAGCCAAAACGAGCTCCTTAGAGAACGCGGGAACTACATCACGATTGAAACGGACGTAGGAGACCTGTACGAATTCTCTCCTTCGAATCGATCGCTTCAGGACTCCCAAGTGACGTCCCTGCGTACTGTTTCCAAGATACAGATTGTTGAAACCGGACCTGTTCGGGCCACCGCAGAAATCTCAGGCGACTTCGATGGATGCACTCGTAGACAACGCATTTCCGTCTATGAGGGTGTACGCCGAGTCGACTTTGAGACCGAATTGGAGTTCAAGGGACAAGAAAGGCGAGTGCGCTTGAGTTTCCCATTGAATGTCTACACGAACAGCGTCGTCGTTGGGTCGCAGTTTGCTGCTGAGGAGAGGCTTGTCATACCTCGGAGCGGGTCCTCCCAAGCAGGCAACAAAGGTGGTCTCTTTCACGCACTTGATTGGGTGGACTGTGCCGGACCAGACCTTGGAATTTGCTTCTCAGCAATCGGGCTCCACGATTATGAATTCACGGATGGCGTGCTCTCAGCAACTCTTCTCAGAAGCGTAAACTACCTCTCCCGCGGAAAGGATGATGAGATAATAGAAACCGAGACTGCACGCGAGATTGGGACACACATCTTCCACTACTCTATTATTCCTCATCGAGGAAAGTGGGACAAAGCCAAGGTATGGAGGAGCTCCGCTGAACATCGCCTGCCCCTGATGGCATGTTGTCAAGAGAGCACTGGCGGCAGCCTGCCTCACGAGGCATCATTTCTCGAGATACAGGGCATGGACTTGGCTCTTTCCTGCCTCAAGCCGACCGGGAATCCCGGAGAATTCGTGCTAAGACTCTATGAAATGGGTGGCACCGAAGGCATTGCCACGCTCAAGTTCTTCTATGAGCTCGAATCCGTGAATCTCACGGACTTGTGTGAAAGAGACATGGGCGAAATAGGTTTCCACACCAATACATTCCGGCTGCCGGTGGGTCCTCATTCCATCCTCACACTCCGGGTGAAAACCAAGAGACCATGATGTTGCCATGTCCCGGCCTTGACATACGTTCAACATACTCTTTTGAACATCCAGAGACTCGCTATGTGATAGAACAGATAGCGGACGAGGTATCAAATGGCCGGGTTCTATCCCATCTCGCCATTGGTCGTGATAACGAACACGAGTTATGCGGCGCAAGCTGGTGTTATGGACGAAAAGTGGGCTGCTCGCGTAGTCAGGGGAAAGAAGATTATCGTCGAGAAGACCATGTCACAACTGAGCCTTGATGATTTTGTTGGCGTAATCTACGGTTTCATCAGACTGGAGGGTCTCAGCCGATCTTCTGTAGCAATGTGTGCAGGAAGACTCATGCAGTACGCAAGAAGATATGAGCAATCCGGCATCTGTCCCAACTACGAGGAAAAGGACCTTGTCAGAGAAGGGGAGGATGCTTCAAGCTCTTCACTGACAACTGACGCCAGTCCGCATCCTGAGAGGCTTCAAGCTCGGCGTGAAGCTGTGCAAATCGACTATGCACTCAGTCTTCCGCGACTTGAACAGATACCTACAGTCAAGACACTGAGCCCTGCGGAGGCTTGGCAAACTGACTTGGAAGCGCACTCTGTACTGATTGCCGAAGTTGCTGCGTATTGTTCAAGTCTGGGACCGGACCATCCGAAGGAGGTTTTCGGTCAGGCAGCAAGGGCCTTAATTGAGAGGTGGGCTGCATCAGGCAAGTCTGCTGATTTGATAACGCAGTTCGTATCCTTCATTCAAGCTTGTTCTCGTGAAAGCCAGCTGGCTCTAACCGGTTCGAGCAAGATTACAGTCGAAACCGGTGCCTGCGAGATACTGAGAATCGCTAACGCTCTTAGGAGCAGAGGAGTCAGCCTGCCCCCGGTTTTCCCTGCGCATTTCATGAAATGCTAGCGAGCAAGGTCGCTGACACGACAGGGGCAAACGTTCTGGTTAACACTTCGTCCAATGGTTGCACAGTTATCGTGTCATTGAAGCAGACATCATGAATCAGCGTCATGTGGCTGGAATCAAAAGCAGATAGAGTTAAATCAGTACACCAGAACCGAGTATGATTAGACGAGACCTCCGGTCAGGTCTCGGTTAGGAGTCAATAATCATGGCTTATCTCACTAAACGCAGCTATGCGCGCACAGTGCCGATATGTCTAGGAGTACTGCTGTTGATCGTTGGTGCAATCTTGGCTCTTCTCGCTCAGAATGGCAATCTGCTGCTAGGTTCCAGCACCTTCATGATTGGAGCAATCGCGGCTGTCATTGGGCTGGTATTCATAATAATCGGCTTCGCCGCACCCAAGAAGAAACGCGACTCGGTACTCACAAAGATTGATACGCGTAAGGGTGATGTTCCTCCACCTCCTCCCAGAGATTGAGAATCGGCGCGTTTGCGAGTTCATCACGGAAGGCTCTCGAATCTGGGCGCACTCGTCGTGCTCTCCTGAGCCTTCTCCAACTTCTCTCTTCTTTTCCTCATTCCATCCTCTCGATTGAGGAATCGAACAGGCCTCCATCCGCCATATGCTAATATGCGCCTACGTTCGAACTGCTCCGTAATTAACATCGGACGGGAAATGTCTGCATGACGATTCTAGAGTACAAAAACAGTCAGTTCTTTGAGTGTACGGGACAACCTACCACCGACGTAACATTGACCTTGGATGACACTCAGAAGAAGTTAATCCTAGTCGTACCCGGTGGCGTGAGCATGATCGAGAGGCGAGCCGCGGAACGAGGAGCCCGAGCTATTGAGAAGGCCGGCTTCCAGACCGCAAAGAAAGGTCGCGTAGGGCGAGGATACGAACTCGTCATCGAGGGCCACGGCGGTACGCTGCCCGACAGGCTCACACAGTCGCCGCGCGAAGTCTACTAGTAGGCACACTACTCATTGTGAACCCCTTTGGCGAGCTTCTCGAAAGAGGGATAAATAAGCTCGTCCATGGAGCGTACAGGCACTGCAGGAGAAAGAAGCCATGTCAAGAGACGATGTCAAACATATCATCGAGGAGGCTACGAAGGAGTCTCTCAGACAGTCTTTCACGGAGGCTGGCAGGAAGTTCGCCCAAGCTGCGGAATTGTCCGAGCAGAATGGTGACCATGCTGGCGCTGAAAGACTCTATGTGCAGGCGGCTGAGACCTATGTCAAAGCTGCCGACCGGTACAGGACTTCGAAGAGCTTCAAGAGCGCTGCACTGAACATGTGTGCAGCAGGCGACCTCTACTCTGAGCTCGCCGATTCTGACAAAGCGATTAGAGCATACGAAGGAGCGGCTCTTGATCTCTTGAAAGCCGCTGATGAGAACCTGATGTGGGGTGAACCTGCAGGTGTAAAGAAAGGCACCGGACTTGCCATGGCTGCGTGCATGATTTACCTGATGATAGGGCGCGAGGCCGATGCATATCAAAGGGCAATGACCTTCGCAGCACAAAACGCTTCCAAAATGACCACGACTGATGTCGTTCGGTTGAGTCAAATCCCTCAACAGCTTGAGGCTGCCATCAAGGGTGTCGACATTGAGGCCTTTTCAAGCGCAGAGACCACGGCAGTAGCCGAGTTGAAGCCGGCCCTCGTGGATGCCGCGGCACAGGAGTTTAGCAAGTACATCGACAGGGGCCTGGACATGGCAAGGGAGATTCTGCGTGGCAAACTGAAGATGCCGAAGGTTATGACACAGCTCCAACTACCTGTGGACATGACCTTCACCGAGCAATTTTCAGTCAAGGCGGTCTTCAACAACCAAGGAGAAGGAGCCGCTTCAAAGCTCAGTGCGGAATGGCTCCTTGACGATGGACTGACCTTCGTGTACGGCGATAAGAAGAAGAATATCGCTTCACTCGGCGCCGGCCAATCAGGTTCCATGGAGGCGTTCGTACGATCATCTGAGGAACTCATGGGAGTGAAGGAGTTCTCGGTGATGGTTAGGGGCTCCTACACTGACAGGTTAGGCACTGAATATTCACTGCAAGCAGGACCTGCAATTTTGACCCTGAAAGACTACAAGGAAACCGAGAAGCTTCTTCACGACCTTGATGTTACCGATGGGCGGGCCAGCCTTCTCGAATCCACTATAGATGAATCCGAACTCGAGAAAGAGCCCTTGAAAAGAGTCGTGGACGGCCTGAGCACCTCGCTGGAGAAGGCCAGAACTGACACTCAGGAAAAGAGGCTGGAGATTGCCAAAGCGAGAATCAGCTTGGCGAATGATGTCATTGACACAATAGACGGACTGCTCGGAGATGAAAACTTTCTCAAGGCTGTACGAGCATCCAGACAAGCTGAGATGCATGAATTTGCCAAATCCAAACTGGAGCCTATGCGCCAAACACTGCAGTCAATACTCACCGGCCAGGAGAAGAAGCTCAAGACCGAAGAAGCAACAGCTACTGCCGAGTCGAACAGGGACAGCAAAGCCAAGCGGGACCTTGCGACCGCAATCTCTTCAGCAAGAGACCAGCTGTCTGACCTGATGCGCGACATTGAGACGGTTTACAATCAGACGCCAACTGCTGGAGCCACTACCAATCCGACTGAAGCTGCTCTAAGAACGAAACTGCGAGCCTCCTTGGATACGGCAAAGGCTAGGGCGTTGAAAGCACGTATCCAGCTAGAGAGCATCCTGACGAGCGATGCGCTGAAGGTCCCTGAACGACCTGCTGGTCTTGCTAGGGTGGAATTGGCCCAAGTCATGGTACGTTCAATCATAAATGAACTAGCATCATATCTCGAAGCGAGACTGTCAGAGCTAGGCTAGGCTGCGAATCCTGCTTCATCGCTTTGTCATGAATCGCTCGAGCCTGTCCATGGCTTCCGTGATTACGTTAGGTGGAGGCAAGAAGACACTTCTGAAGTGCGATGCGCCATAGATTGGACAGAATCCTGAACCGGGCACGAAAACCACACCAGCCTCGTTGAGCACATCCAGAACAAACTCCGTGTCATTCTTCCATCGGCCTTTCAGGTCAACCTTAGGAAGAATGTAGAACGCGGCGTCTGGCTTTGTGGTGGAGATCGATTCTATTGAATTGAGACGCTTCCAGATCAGGTCTCTTCTTTCCCTCATCCTTCGGACCACATCCTTCAGATGACTCCCATCGCTTCTCAAAGCAACAGCGGCAGCGACTTGAGCCGCTGAGTTGGCACAGATTCTCACTCGAGCCTGTCGCAACATTCCATCGCGTATCGGCTCAAGTTCTCCCTTCTGGTCGCAGAAGTAGACATAGCCAATCCTCCAGCCGGGAGCCAAGTACACTTTGCTGATTCCATTGAAACCGATGACAGGCACGTCGCCCGCCGCCTTGGCCATTGGCGTCTGCTTCTTCTCAAAGGTCAGTCGGTCATAGGTCTCGTCCGATATGAGTGGGAGACCATATTCACCTGCAATCGATGCAATCTGACTCAACGTCTTCTGATCATAAACAGCTCCCGTCGGGTTGTTTGGGTTGATGACCACAATCCCAGTAGTCTTCTGGTTGACCTTCTTGCGTAAATCGTCTAGATCGGGAACCCAGTTCTCTTCCTCGATGGTGCGATATGTGACAGGTTTGCCTCCAAAGAACTCGGTGTATGATATGTACGGCGGGTACGACGGTCCCGGAAGCAAGAACTCGGAACCTTGGCTTACCAGTGCTCCTGTCAGAAACTGGATTGCCTCTGATATACCGTTGGTTGTCAAAACCCTAGCAGGGTCGATTGTAATGCCGCCAATCTTCTTCTCTTTTTCAGCGACAGCTTTCCTAAAGTCCTCAAGACCCTCGGATGGAGTATACCCATTAACACCATCTTTGGCTGCCTTGCTTAGAGCTTCGACCATGAAATCGGGTGTCCGCCAATCGTAGGCGATAGGATCTCCAATGTTCAAGTACAGAGGAATCTGCCCTTTTTCCTTCTCGTACTTCTTGGCTGCCACAACAATATCACGGATTGCGTATGTTAGATTGGCCGCACGGGGCGTGACTGCTATCTTCATGGACGATGCGCCGCTGCGGGCGGGAACTTGAGGAGCTTATTTGACTATCGGAAAGAACAAGCACTGCCAATTCGCTTTCCACGTGGAACGCACGAAATACTACTTCTTGAGTAGCTCGCCCACTTCCTTTGCGTACTTCCTCATTTGTTGGACTGCAAGTCCCATTGAGGTCAGGTCCTTCGCAGACCCCATCAGGAGAAAGTCTCCCGCATTTGAAAGCACAACGAAGCCCTGCTTTCCGTGCACAATAACCTCATAGAGAACATCAAGCGCCAGTTTGTCTGCTGCCATGTCTCCAGTTGCCAGCAATGCTGCACTAACAGCGGCCATCAGGTCAGGATCGACATCTGACTCTTCGGTAGCGAAGTAGGCCAGCTTCACTCCCTGCTTGCTAACAACAGCTATTGCATCCAAGTCTGCGACATCAGTGAGGCCCATCAGAAGCTCAATCAATTCCTTCTCTTTGCGTGAATCCAAATGGCCAGACATGTCTTCATCCCTCAGCTTTCGAACTACTCAAGGGTGAGTGAGTTAAAATACCTTTGTCGCAGATTGTCAAGCACTTAAGGCTCATTTTGCGACGAGCTTCTTCTTTGCGGGAGACTTACCTTCGTCTCCGGCTTCCCCCGCTTCCTCTGGCGCACCGTCGAGCTCAGACTTGAAGAAACTAATCAGGTCACTAAGCCGTTCCTTCATCTCGGCCTTGATAGGCGACAGGATGGCGTCCGGCGTCCCTTTCAGCAGTTCAATACCTAGAACCCTGCGGTCCTTAACAATCACTCTTGGGACAAACCCTTCGGCCATGAAAGTGCCCTCCGGAGGATCTTTGACCTTCTCGAAACGCTTCTCGACTTTCTCCTGACCAAAAACAACCAACCTGTGCTGCGCAATGGTGTAGAGCTGGTTATTGACAATCAAGAGCTCTCTGTTGTATCCTTCAGGTGGCGGTTGTTTTTCGAGCTCCTCAAGCATACCTTGAATCTCGTCTTCACTCACAGCCGCAGATGATGCGCTCGACTTTGATGTTCCTGCAGACACGGGCGGTCTCGGAGGCGACGCTGCAGGTGCTGAAGGCGCTCTCGCAGGCTCTGGCTCAGCCTTGCGTGTTTCAGCCTTAGCCTTTGGAGTCGGGGGTTTCTGAGGAGGTGCAGCTTCACCAGGTTTCATGACAGGTACTGCCGTGGTTGATCCATCGAGTGCTGTGAAGAAGCTCGGCGGCTCCTCACCTTCCTCTACAGGACGGACTTTGAAGTTGAATCCGTACTCAGTTCTAAGATTAGTGGCTATCCTAGCCCCCACAAACTTACGCCTGATATCAGCTCGGCTTCCTTTCCAAAGGTAGATGCTCTTGGTCTCGTCGTCGACCACGCAGACTACCTTGGCCGAATCAAGTCCAGCCTTGCTGAGTTCGACTTCTCGAAGGGTGCCATCCTCTGAAACTTCGTACCCCTTTACCATTGCCAATCACTACGGATTCATTGTAACACTGGCTCTAGGTTCCTGTGCCATCGTCCACATTTCCTAGCGGTTCATGGCTTGGCAGGCAAGCAACCCAAGCGTACCTCAGCCTGCTCAATGTCATCGATAAGTGGCTTGGTGCTATATCACTGTTATTGTGTTAGATACCCGGACTTCCACGTCAACTCGGACCCAGATTGAGTGCCAAAAGCTATGCCATTGGACCCTCGTCCAGAATGACCCTACACTGAAGTGGCAATCGAGATTGACTGTGAGAAGCCCGAGCTACCTGATTCTGCAAGGATAAAGAGGTCTCATCCTATGAGCACTGCAGATTCAGGACGAAATCCGAACCAGACCCTTGAGGCAGGATTCCTCCGCAGCTGAGCCACGACTGCGCCGTCGGTTAGAATGCCAATGACCTGATTCCCTTCGAAGTCGAGAACAACCCTATTCGATCCCACTTGGGGAGTGATCGACATCAATGTCGCTGGGGCATCCCTGTCAGAGTCAGCAAGCTCTATTGTAATGTCCTCAGGTCTGACTGAGAAACAAATCCGAGAACCCTTTTCTCTGTGGCCGTTCACTTCGAACAGATAGTCGTTGGTCCGAACCAGAACTGAGTGACTGCGTGCCTCCTCCACGACTCCAGAAAAGACGTTGCCACTTCCGACGAATCTAGCAACGAATTCGCTATTCGGACTCTCATACAGATCCTCAGGCGTCCCCGCTTGGACTACTAGCCCGTCATTCATGACAGCTACTTTGTCGGATATGGCAAAAGCTTCGGCCTGATTATGTGTGACATAGAGAGCTGTAATGCCTAGGCTTCTCTGCACCCTTCGGATTTCCATCTCTAAGTAATCTCTTAACTGGGGATCCAGTGAGGAAAGAGGTTCATCGAGAAGTAGCACCTGAGGCTTTCTGGCCAGAGCTCTCGCAAGTGCTACGCGTTGAGCCTCGCCCCCGCTTACTTCACTAATTGGTCGACCTAGAAGCCCGTGAATACCCAGCATCCTAGACAACTCCTCAACCCGTTCGACAACCTGGGAACGATTCCAGTGCTCCATTTCCAGACCAAATGCAATGTTTTGGAAGACATCCATGTGAGGAAACAATGCTATGGACTGGAAGACCATCCCGATTCCTCGTTCCCGAGGCGGAACGTCAATCATATCTTGTCCGTTGAATGTTAAGGTGCCTGACTGCGGGCGTATGAACCCTGCAACCATCCTTAGGGTGGTGGTTTTTCCCGACCCACTTGGTCCGAGGAGAGTCAGGAGTTCGCCCTTCTCAACAGTCAGATCGATTGGACCGACACGTGTGCCATCTTTGAACTCCTTTCGAAGACCCCAAAGCTCAATCCTGACTGTCATAGTACACCACCTGACTGCTTGCCAGTCAATCTCTCTATTAGAAGGAAGGCAATCAGACAAACAATGACGAGCACAAAGGCAGAAGCCCCTGCCTGAACGAACTTCCTAACGCCCAGATCCTGATATATCGCCACAGCGAGTGTCACATTCTGAGGCAACGCAATGAAGAGGGTTGCTGACATCTCACCGATTGCCATGGCGAATGCAAAGACCGCTCCGACAAGAATACCCGGTGCCAGCAGAGGAAGCTCAACGAAGAAAAGCCTCTGCAGACGCGAGGCTCCGAGGAGGTCCGCTTGGTCCAACAGCGCAGGGTCAATGTTTCGAAGAGCAATCTCAATTGAACGCGCACTGAACGGGAGTCCAATCATCGTCTGGGCAAGGACTATTGCAGGCCAGGGGTTGACACTCAGGCCAAGCGGTACCACGACGAACAGCATCAGTCCGTAAGCCATCGTTATTGCAGACACGCCCAGCGGCAGAAACGTAGTAAGCGAAGAAACAGTTGAGGCACTGAGCCCCGGACGCTGATGCAAGTACGCGAGAGGCAGGCCTAGGATAACGGCAAGCACAGTTGCCGTTCCTGCGTAGAAGACTGAGTTGATGAGCGGAATAAGACCCCCTCCTAAGCCCGCAGAGAGCAGACTCCCAAAGCCCGCCCACGTGTAGACTTGAGCCACAGGGTCATAGACAGACGCTCTTACTATGGCCACGATAGGGCCAGCAACCAGCACCAACAGTATTACGACGTACAAGAGGGCGAGCACAGCTTGGCGACTGCCTAGTTCATCAAGACTGACTTGCTTGATTCTGGATGTGGGAGCTGCCACGTAAGCTCTGGAGCCCCCGAGACGAAAGTACGAGAATGCGAGAGCTACCGTGATGAGGATCTGCACAAGCGCCAGAGAACTTGCCGCACTATAGTCATAGATTCTGAACGCATACCATATCCTAACTTCGAGAGTGGAGTAGGAACCACCGCCGAGTGATAGGACAATAGGAAATGATGTGAAGCAGAACAGGAAAGTAAGGATAGCAGATGCCAGAAGTGCAGGCAGTATATGAGGGAGTACTATTCTTCGCAACTTCTGCATAGACGAGGCGCCGAGAATGTCAGCACTCTCTTCGATGTCGGGGCTCAGCCGCTCCAATGATGCGGAGACCATCAGTATGACTAGTGGCACGTTGTAGAAGGCATGAGCCAGGACTATTCCGGTAATCCCGCTTGCTAGGTTCAGGACCGAGGTCCTCGATCCGGTGAGTGCCATTGCAAAGGAATCGACGAAACCGTAAGCGCCGAACATCTGGAGAAAGCCGACGACAACAACAATGGGCGGTAGTACGAAAGGTATGACCATGGCTGCGCGAACTACTGACTTGCCCCTGAACCTGAGACGGGTGAATATATAGGCGCCCGGGAGTCCGAGAGCTGACAGCGACTAGAGTACTGATTGCCGCCTGATAGGCACTAAAGGACAAGGCGTTGAGGGTCACAGGCGAGGTCATCACATTGATGAAGGGCGTCCCAAGTCCGGATCCAATGCCGTCGAGTATCACGGCAGAGACAGGGTAGATGAGAAAGCCGGCCAGCAGGACCACGGGGAAGTAGAGTATCAGATGGCCCAGTAGTGTCCGCGATTTCATGCGAGTACCCCGACTAAGTGCTCATGATTGTATCCCATGCGGTCAGCCAATCGGTCAGATTCGCAGCAATCTCGGTTCTAGTGAAGAGATCATTCAGGATTGCCACGTCGTTGGGATGAAGCGCATAGTCGAACGCCTTGTCAAGAGAGATGTGATTGACAGCTGGGAACATCCACTGATTCAATCCCACATATGACTGAACTGAAGGCGTCAGACAGTAGTCGATGAAGGCGCGGGCCAGTGTCGGGTTGGGTCCATTCTTCACTAGCCCGATTCCTTCGACTTGCATCCATGCGTAGTGGGTGCCATTGTGATATATCGGGGCTAATCTCGTATCCGGAGTCGAGTTTGTTGCGTGGTAAGAGTACGCGGGGTCCGTGCCATAGCTAGCCATCATCTGTGTCGCGGGGTTGGAATACCATTTTGTCCAAGCCTCTGTCCATCCGGGTTGTACATCGATGTATCCCTTAACTTGTGTCCACCAAGTCTTCCAATCCTGATTGAGCAGCTTCTCATACACTGCAATCTGGGTGAGCAAGAATGAGAGACCGGGACTGCTCAGAAGCGGGTTTTCTGTCACGAGCGCAGAGGCCAATTGATGGTTGGCGAGATCTGCAAATGTAAGGTTGGCAAGTTCCGGGTGGACGGTTTCATTGATCTTCGACTGGCTGTATATGATTGACACAAGTCCAAAATCAAACGGAACGACATGGTGCTCCGGGTCTAGGGCGTTGATCAGAGAGTCATTTACCATATTGATAGTGGAAGGTACGTAGGGCTCGGTGACTTCTTGGGCAAGGGGCTGCAGAATCAGTGTGTTGTCAATCCCGATTACCACGTCTGCAACAGGCTTCTGAGACTCTGCAACAAGCCTTGACACAATCCCGTTGGCGTCTGTCTGAAGACGCACTATCTGAACGTCCACACCATACTGCCGCATGAATGGCCCAAAGACTTCGTCATCGATGGAGTCGGGAAGGTCACCGGACTTAAGGAAGCTGTCATATGTATAGACCAGCAGCTTGGGCGTTGGCCAAACCCACAGTGCGTAGGCCGCCACTGACACGCTCATGATTAGGGCCACGGCAATGAGGACTTTCCTAGGATCACGTCTTCCTGCGTAGTGCGTCTCCGACATCTCGATGCTCACTTTTATATGCCTGTTGTACAACTCGGTTATAGAAAGCCTCCGGATATATAGTTTCCCATGGAGTGATTGTTATGCGGCCACCCTGCGAACTCGTAATCAGAGACTTCCTTCCTGCAGTCAGAGCTGGAACTGCGAAGGCACTTAGAGAAAGGGGACTCTCGCAAAGCGAAATAGCGAACGGACTTGACATAACCCAAGCTGCCGTCAGCAAGTACCTATCGCAACCCTCACCAACAGGCCAAGAGCACAAATCCGTGGCAACCCTCGTGAAGACATTGACAGATTTGATCATATCAGGATCCGGTGGCAGCGACAAGACAACCAAAGCCGTTTGTTCCTCATGCATGTACCTCAGGCTTGGTTCGAGCATATGCAAGAGCCACAGAGATGCAGTGCCTAGACTCAAGCTCAGCTGACTGCCAAATCTGTTCCGAATTGCTTTCTGGACACGAAGCAAGTCTCTCGGGACGGGCGAAGATTCTGAGGGATCTAGAACTCGCGCTGAAAGATATCGAGGCATGCGACAACTTCTCACTGGTAATGCCACAAGTCAGGGCCAATCTTGTTGCATGCGACTCCGATGGCACGTCCGACGCAGATGTTGCTGGTGTCCCGGGGAGGATCACCCTCGTGAACGGTCGAGCTGTAGCTCACGAAGGCCCCCAGTTCGGCGCCTCTCGGCACACTGCGGCGCTTCTGCTCTGGGCCAAGAACGAATGGCCTGAGACGAAGGCATGCCTGTGCATAAGCGGGCGTGACGAGATAGTCCAAGCTGCTGCGAATCAAGGTTTTGTAGTATACAAAATGAACAAGCCAACAAGTGACGCCAACGAAATTGCAGAATCTGCCAGTCAGGTCGTCGACAGGGTGAAAAGAAAGAGACCTTCGCTAACCGCAATCCATGTGCCAGGCGGTGTAGGAGTTGAACCGATTCTCTACCTGTTTGGTCCAAGCGCCGTGGACCTCAGCAGAGGGTGCATCAAGATCTGCGAGGAAATCTATCGGACATCTCGCCCAATCTGACAAGCACAATGTTACACAGCCTTATGTTAGAGCTGGCCGCCCTTTACCGCAAGGCTCTCAGGTGGTGAATCATGATCGCAGCCGTCCAAAGCAGCCCTCACACCCTGCCCGTGACGATACGGAGAGGAGGAATGAGAGACTGCAAGGACATCCTAACCATATACCAGACAACCCGTTGGCTTAGGCGTAAGTACAGTACCGTCGAAGAAGTGAAGACAGAGCATAGAGCACTGGACTTCGCCAGTTGGGGCTGGCTCGTAGCAGAGCATGAGGAGAAGGTAGTAGGGGAGATAGTATTTGGAATAGAGAGGAATCCGACTACTGGTCCGATTGGCCTGATTGGAAGCGTCGATGTGGACATCAGATACCAGAAAAGAAACATAGGCGCCCAACTAGTTCGTGCAGCCGAAGAACTGCTGAAGGCCAAGAGAATCGGAAGAGTCGTAGCAGATTCGCCCCCCGAAGCATACAACTTCTGGATGAAAATCAAGTATTTTGCTAGGGGCTCGCTGTTCGACATCGAAGCGCCCATCAAGGAAATACCGACAAGAAATAATGCGAGAGTGACTGCCGCTACCGTCGATCCTTCTGTCCTGCCCAAGAATTGGGTTTTCTCCTTGGTAGCTCCTCCAGGCGAGCTACTATCCGTTGTTAGAGAGATTGCCGGCAGAAATGAAGATGGGAGAATTCTTGAGTTCTATACTGGGAAGATTCTGGTGGGAGTAGGTGCAGTTTTACGATCTGAAGGCAAACGCGCCCGGTTTGTCGCGGATACCATGCCTCAGGGAATTGAGCATCTGGAGGAGGTCATATCCAAGACTGCAAGGTTGTCATCCTCTTTGAGGGCCACTTCCGCCTACACAAGGGTCACGAGCGATTATCTAAAGAGATACGAAGGTTTTGCGAACTGGTCAACCGTGCCTTGTCAGGAAATACCTGTCAATAGGTTCCTCTGATTACTCTTCGCTTGTTTCTTGAGTCACAATCGGCACTGCCCAGTTTGCAAAAACAAGGGCACTCCCTATCGCCCAGATACTAGCGATATTGATGTGCCAAACAAGGAGTGCGTAGCTGGTAACCCCAACTGCAGCGAAGATGAGCACAATCGCCAACGCGAAGACGGCATCAACGATGAGAACATCCTTGGAAGGCTTTCCCTGTCCCCGTCGAACGATGGGTATGGCTGCCGCAAGTCCAAGCAGCACAACGAGGCTAATGATTTCTTCTGGCCTCACGCTCGCAAATCCGAACTTTCTCTCGACTTCCGCTTTCAGTCCTTCCAGAGTGATCACAACCACCTTGACTGTGTGTTGCCATTTTGAGTAAGAACTCACATCGAACTGGAAGCTGTAGGAACCCGACGGAACCGTCACGTTGGCCAGCCCGGGAACGACAACATCGTCGACAAACACGCTCACGTTCACGGTATGCCAGTCGCTCGTTATGTTCACTGTGAAAGTTGTCAGACCTACAAACACGTCGGCATGCACCGGGATGAAGACCACGGAGGCTGGTCCGTGGTTGTCAACATCAAGCAGTACGGTGTCAGTCCACACGTAGGTGTTGTTTGCAAACGCCTTGAAGGTGAAATTGTGATTGCCTTCGGTGTACACTGTCGTGTTAATCTTGAATACTGATGTGCCCCTGGGCAACGTGATATTCGCGACACTAGGAACCAGCACGTTGTCCACGTAGGCTGAGAAGGTCACATTGTGGAATGGCGTAAACACCTTGATAGTTATGGACTGATTACCCTTTACAGTGCTGTAGGCTGTAAGATCGATAATCGCGAACCTGACATAGTCAAGAAAGTATAGGGATCTTGACACGCTTGCCTTCAGGCCTTCCTCGGTGACAACGGTCGCATTCACCGTATGTACACCATTATCATAGCGTGTACCGTTAATCGTGTAGTTGCCCATCCCAACAGAAACGGGTGTTGAGTTGAACTCCTTAGTTATGACACCGTCGATCTTGACAGTCAGATTCACATGGGTGTAATCGGACGTGATATTCAGAACCAGATGGTCCATGCCCGTGAATGTTCCATTGTTTGCCGGTGCGACAAAAGCAATGCTCGGAGGACCATGGTTGTCAACAAGGAAGATTAAGTGATAGGTCTCCCGCTCTATTGGCTGAACAGCGTCGGTCTCGAAGTATAGAGTGAAGTTCAGATTCCCTTCGCGGAGAGTCCTGCTATCAACAGTGACGTTTTGAGATCCCGTTGCAATCAAAGTCCGGTTATAGGCCGGATATATCTTAGAATCCACGAAGAGAGTGAGATTCAGGGGCCCGTTTACCGAGGTTATCGACAGAGTCATGTTGAAGATTCCGACGACCCTGCTCTGGTTTGCTGGTGTTATCAGGACAATAGTGATGTTGGGCGAGTCGTAGCCACTCGGGACAGAAGGTCCTTGAGCATGATCCCCAGAAACAGGTCCTGTGGAGGGTGCGGAAGCTATGGGCTGCATCTGAGCAGCACCCGCGACTAGCACAGTCATGACTACCAAGCACATGAGTGCACTGCTTCTAAGAACGGAGCCTTCCATCTGCGAGTCCCCTTTGGTCGGGCGATTAAGCGAGCAGCAGAGAGGCCGTTTTTAAAGCTAGCGACAGTTCTAGGGTCATACCGAGAACACTTCCATGCACGGAACTTTGCCTGGTGCGACTCGGCATGGAGCAAAAGGAAGGTGCTTGACAGAGTACGCGATTATGCGACTGCAGGGAAATCATTGTCCCAGCTAGCAGGTGAAAAGGAAACGATGCAGGAAGACTCAGAATCGTTTGTGGAGAGAGATTGATTGGAGCGTCTGACTACGAACGACCAATCGCCCATGCGCTCCACTGTGTCCTGTCAACACGAGTGGACAGATATTCGGCGAGTCTCTCCCTGATTGTGACCAGCTCCGCGCGACGCTCGCTGTCACCCACCCCCTCAAGTTCCTTCGCTATGTCGTCAAATATCGCTAGAGGAACGTTGCGAAAGCATCCGATCACGTAGTTCTGGTTAGTTCTCTTAGCCTTCCTCTCAAGGAACGCCTTCATGACACCAGTAAGATAGTTCCTCTCTGCGACATTCAGCCGCGTGTAGCTCTTCACAAGCTAGTGACTTCGTATCACGTGTTTAAATACGATATCTGCATGTCCCTCGACGGCCGTGATGGGCGATTCTGTCCCTGTGATAGACTACTTCCGAAAGCTGAATGCGATGAATCTCTCGATTGAATCGGCATAGTCTCCTGGTATTATCACGTGGTGATTCGCTAGAGAGCCGTCCAAGAGGTGTCGAACTGGCTTTCCCAAGTGGACTCGGACTTGCGTTCGACAGCCTAACTCGTTCTCCAAGTTCTCCACCACTTCAGCCTTTGAGACCCAGTACTGGGAAAGGTCTTCGCCAAACATCTTCAGTATTGTCACGGCTTGCAGAGGGAACTTTCCCCTTATTGCAACGCCTGCACCTGTTCTCGAAATGCGTGGTGATTTCATACGCACTGACAATCGATGTTGGAATCGTGCAATGGGCGGCAACGACGGAATTCTGTGCCTCATCGACGTCAGCTATGTTAGCCAAGAAAGCAGGCTGGCCTGTGAGGTACTTCGCAAGCATCATTGTGAACGCCGCAGGCACGTCGCCCTCGCATCCGGCCACCATTCCCTGCAGATTGTTCAGCCAAGACAGAGCACAGCAACCGGTCATGCCAGCCTCGCGCTCTAAAGTGAAACACTCAACAGATAGCGCGTCTAGGTTGTGTTTTTGGGCGAGCGTTTCCATTGCTTGCGAAACCAGACCAGCTTTTTCTACATCCTCTATGGGCACATCGCTACAGACTGCTCCTCGCACGAAATCCTCGACTGCAGATTGCGTCTTATCCGAGGCAGGCGTGTCCAACAGACCAATCAGCTCATTGAGAGGTACTTCGACGATAGAGGTTCCCCATCGCTTTCGAACCGCAGATGTGCTTACTGTGGATGCTACGAGCCAAGGTGAAGGCTTGCCAATCACTGCCAAGCGGGAGTTGCGAATCCTCTCTTCAACATCGGAGAAATGGCACCACTCTCGTATTGTCTTGGCCAGCTCGGGGAGCTGTGCATGAACGATACGCGAAGGGATTCCGCGCTTCTGTAAGTACGTGCGCACTTCCATTGCGGGCAGGCAACGAGTTGGATTGAGTGTGCGACAGAAGAACAATAGGTGGGCTAAGGCCGCTCTTCCCTAGAAACTCTGTAATCATGTTCTCAGTTCCACCTGTGCCAACGAGTATTGAATTGTGCTGATGCTGAATGACACCTGCCTGATCATTCTTCACTGAAAGGAACTCCTGAGGAGACAAAACTCGAGAACCAACCTCTCGTAGGCTTCCTTCAATCTCTGTTTTCAACTGACTTGACGAGATAGGAGAGAAGAAGGGGATTACATTGACGGCCATGTTGAGTTCGCGCTGGGTCTGTGCTATTTGACTTTAGTGGATGTGTAAAACACCCAATGCCGCTCCGAAAAAAAGAGAGACTGCAATCATTTATCGCACGAAGTGTCTCAGAGTTGATACCACCTCTGAGTCTGGCACGTCATACCAATTCTCGTAAGCATCGGCGACTGCAAACATTGCAGCCCTCTCGATTCTTGGGCAGACAAATCTGTCGACAACCGCGCCGATCCTATCAGCAGCATCTCCTGACGATGTCGGGACAGCCACGGTGATGCTCAAAGGATTAAGGTCTCTGAGTGACTCAACGGCCGCTAGCATCGTGTATCCTGAAGCCAGCCCATCATCGACTAGAATAATGTGGTTCCCCTCCGGCTTGGAGTACCCAATGAAACCTGAATACGCCTTCTTCCTGTCAGCAATTTGCTTCTCTGTCTTCGCTCTGACCGTCTCAATGTCTTGTTTGCTGAGACCTAGTTGCTTTACGAGAGGTTCATTGAGTATCATCTTGCCAAAGGAAGTGAGCGCGCCAAAGCCCGCTTCTGTACTATAGGGAATCTGAAGTTTCCTCACAATGATGGCGTCAAGCTGAGCGTGCAACGCTACAGCAACTGGCGCCGCTACCGCCAGACCCCCATTGGGGATTGCCAATACCAGTATAGGAGTGGCAAGGCGAAGGGCTAGGAGCTTATCTGCTAAGACCTGTCCGGCTTGTCGTCTATCTCGATAACTGGGCAGCACTCTAATCACCAGCGTCCCATACTCTTCTTCCGGTCTTAGATGTTGTGCCATTCACATAGACTGGACAAAGTCGGAGATGTGTTCCTTGCCTTCTAAGTAACGGTAATGAGACCTTGATTGTGCATCATAATCCGTGCAGCATTGACATCGGCATCATGACTGAGTTGCCCTTCCCATGTTAGGTTTACAGGAAGACTTGTAGCAAGAAATACGCGTTGAATGCTAGTATTAATGATGCGAAGGCTAAGGCTACAATGGTTGTCACTCTGCGGTTCACGAATTGTCCCATTATGGCCTTCTTGCTTGTCAAGTAGATGATAGGTATCAGTGGGAGTGGTATCAATAGACTCAGAATGACTTGGCTGTAAACCAGTAGTTCAAGTGCATTGAACCCCAGGTATATGGCCACGAATGTAGGAACGACATTGATTACCCGCACCACTATCCTTCTTAACCACGGGTGGATAGTCCTGCCCAAGAGTCCTTCCATCAAAGCCTGTCCAGCGAGCACACCAGTTGTTGAAGATGACAGGCCTGATGCGAGCAGTGTGATACCGAAAACTGAACTCGCCAAGACCCCGAAGAGGGGAGTCAGGGTACGATATGCCTGTTCCACCGTTGTGACAGGGCTCCCAGTTGCGCTGAAGGCCGCAGCGGCCATAATCAGGATTGCGGCGTTCACTAGGCCCGCAATAGAGAGGTTAATCACGTTATCAGCGAGGTGATATTTCAGAAGTCGACGCTTTTCCTCCTCATCGCCGACAGTCAGCTTGTTCTTGGTTAACCATGAATGGACGGCCAAGGCGTGCGGCATTACAGTTGCGCCTATCATTCCTATCACAAGAGGACCGGTCGCTGGGGTCAGTGTGGGAGTAACACTGTGGAATACTACAGACATGAGGTCAGGTCGCGTGATGAAAATCTCATAGACATATCCGAACCCTATGATTGATACGAGGACGCCGACTAGTGCCTCTATACGCCTGAACTTACTCCCAGCAAGTAGGAAGATAAACACAACGTCAAAGGATGCAATGGCAGCAGCCCACAATAGGGGTATTCCGAACAGAAGGTTAAGTGCCAGCGCAACGCCGAGGAATTCGGCCAAGTCTGTGGCCACAGCGAATGCCTCGCATGAGAGCCAGTAAGTCAGGATCTTTCGTCTCGACTTCAGCTTCTCTCGCACCAACTCGGGCATACTGCGACCAGTAGCTATTCCGATTTTCCCCGAGAGATACTGCAACAGCATGGCCATGATACTGGCAAGCCAGACCACCCAAAGAAGGTCATACTCATAACCTGCTCCCGCTGCTATGGCCGTCCCGAAATTGCCAGGATCAACATATGCAACACTGACTACAAGTGCCGGGCCAAAGAATTTGAGAAACTGACTATTCCTCAGTCGGGTGCGTGACTTCATTGTGTCTGGCGGCGAACCGGACATTTCCGAACACCCCACTTCCTTTCAGTCGATTTGCGTCTCGGACAACATTGACAAAACATACATTCTTTGCCTCTAGCTTTGTTTTCCTTGGGGATAGCTTCAGGCATTACGCCGGTTGGAGTCTTCCGCAAGAGCTACTGGGGCTCTTATAATCAATACCTCTGCAAACTATCGAGAAGTGAGCTGACTGGCATACTCCATTTTGGGAAAACTAGGCCGCAAGGACGAGCATGAAATAGCCCGTCCAAGGGCCACGAGGCTTATTCTCGCCCAACCTCCCTTCAGTCTGGGATGCCGAAGCAGAATTGTGGGCAAGAACAGTACATCAGAGAACGAAAGACATGCTGCACTCTAGCGCATGAACTTCCCCACGAAGGGCGATGTTTCGCCACGACGGAGAAAGTGACCAGATGGGCCTTCGCCTAGGAACTCTGAAAACCAAGACTCATGTTCGATTTCCTCATTCAGAATGGCCAAGGCAAGATCGTAGGTTCTGTGGTCCTTGCTAGCTGTCAGGTTGCAGATCTGGGTGTATCCCCTGACTGCACATCGCTCTGCCTCAACGAGCACTGTCAGCATCGCCTTGATGTCCTTGGGATCCTTGGGCAGTTTCGCAGGTGGGCAAGCTGTTAGGTTGTGAAAATCAACCATGCTTGCTGGCAACTCGCCACCAAGTTCGTAGATACGGGGAACCAATGCCTCGAAGTGATTCCTGTCCTCGATCCGTGCTGTTTCTGCAATTTCCTTTATCCCTTCACCCTCTAGTCCAATCAAATTGACTCGGAGGATTGTGTAGTAGTAGAACGTAGTCAACTCGGCCGCCGCATTCTTTACCAAGAGGGTCAGCAGCTTGTCGACGTCGATTCCTGCTTTTTCAACCATTTCTCTAGCGACACGCGCCATATTATGTCACCTTACTTCTAAGTCGTAGTAACTTCTATATAAATCTTACTTCGGATACGTTTATAACTCACACTTACGTCCTCAATCTTGTGAACGAGAGTCTAAAGGAGCACGGACTGCGGCTCACGCCGCAACGGGTCGAACTCCTCAAGGTTCTTGAGAAGATGGGACGCCACCATCCGTCATTCTCTGAGGTTTGTGAAAATGTCAAGAAGAAGTACGCAAACGTGAGCGAGTCTACCATACTCAATAACCTGACAGTAATGGTGGACATCGGCCTCATCCAAAGGTTCTCATACAATGGTGAAACGCGCTACGAGCTCAACCCTGAGCCACATGTGAACTTCGTCGACTCGAGCGGTGTGATACTCGACATCGAGAACCCAGACATTACACGCCTAGTCACGAAACTCCTAGAACTCATAAACACCAGCACGGGCGTTAAGACGAAACGCATTCTCATCTTGGCAGAATGAGACTTACTTTCCCCAACTGTCGGCGGAACCTAGTGCAATATGCAACTCCAATCTTCGTCAACGATAAACCGCGCTCATGACTTGCCCAGGACGACTGGGATAGATTGGGGCTACGCTGCTCAGTAAGACTAATCACGGCGTGGACTCCCAATACAGGGCAGTGATAGCAATGGTAAAGGTATATCGCTCCTCTGACTCAGAGCTAGTGGGCATGGGGGGCTATGGCCGGAAGTATGTGGCAGATTTGAAGTTCAAGAAAAGGCTCGACACAGCGGGATTCATTTGGGTTAAGATTCCCGGCGGTATGAAAACCGATCCCCATCTACACAGGGAACTTGAAGAAGCGTTCTTCTTTGTTGATTCAACAAAGATGGGAGTCGGCAATCAACTACTGGAAGTGAGTGAAGGAGACGTGATTGTCGTCGAGCCGGGAGAAGCTCACTGGTTCGAAACCGCCGAAGGCCAAGATGTGAGAGTTCTCGCAATAAAGCTCCCAAATCTGAAGATGGACAAGGTTGAGACTCAGTCCTAGAACCCAACTCGGTAGGACGAAGTCCAGCCCTCAATATCGTTTTGTTCTCTTCGGATAGGCACTGAAGGCGGTACGGGGCTCCATCGTCAGCCAATCCGTCGACTTGTCCAGTTGCTCCAGTGACCTAAGAATATCGAAGGTCACCCACCTCGATGCCTCTGGGTGAGGCAGGTATTCCCAAAGGCCGTACATGCCTTGTTGTTTTATGATGTAGTTAGTCAGTTCGGAAATGCGTTCATCGCTCTTGTCCGCGCCTATTCTCCAACATAGACCGAGAAGGAGCGCCATATCGAACTTGGCGTGATACGTAAGGAAGCCGCTTGACTTCTCGACCCCGATGGTCCTCGCAACCTCAAAGCCCAAATCGAGCCGTTCACGTGTTTCTCGCGCAAGAAGTACGTCAAGTGCCCGCTTGGCCGCAGTGCTTGTCCTCCTTGCCGCGTGCAGGGCCAAGCAAATCAGTGATGCTGTTGTGTTCGACCGGCAGCCCCAGCGTGAGTGTGGCAAACGCCGATAACCTGCAACACGTCCGTAGACCTCGCCAGCCTTCCCCGTTGGCCAAGACCCATCCTCTAGGGTCTGGGACAGCAGCCACTCATACGCCTGTTCAGCTCGCGGGTCCGTTCCAAGACCGCATGCTGCAATGCCACGAAGAGGAACTGCCGTCTGCAGAGGAATCATTGTGTAGCCCTTTGCCGTCGGTTCCTCGCGTTCCCAATTGCCGGGAAGTGGCCACGACCCGTCATGCTTCTGCTTTGAGAAGAGATACTCTGTGCCGCGCTTGACAGCCGGGTGCTCTGCATTATATCCAAGAAAACCCAAGGTTGCTAATGCATGTGACGTCGCAATGTGACGCTCTCTTCGAGCACTTCCGGAAGCCGATGTGTCTTTCCACGAACCATCATCAAGCTGCAAGCGAAGAAGCATCCTAGAGACGGGATCTTCATCCTTGAGCTGGTTAGCTCGCTGAGTTCGGGGTCTCCCTCAGGACGATGCAGGAGTTCCCGAAGAACGAGCAGCCTGAGAACAGGGAGAAGGATCTGCCAAGAGAAGGGCGGCCCAAGTCATCTTTCGGCCTCCAGAACGTCTCTTAGATATGGAGCAGTTGGTGTATCAGAGTGTGCTATGCGCTCAGGCGTACCTGAAGCAATAACCCGGCCTCCGTCCGGTCCTGCCCCTGGACCTAGTTCAATAAGCCAGTCACATGCTGAAAGAAAATGAGGGTGATGCTCAATCACAACAACAGAATCTCCGCCATCCACTATCGTACGCAATACTCGAATCAGTCTGTCCACGTCTTGAACGTGCAGGCCCACTGTAGGTTCATCCAGAATATACATCGTCGGTGATGGGACATCCCGTGAAAGCTCCTTTGCAATCTTGAGAACGCTGACACTCCCCGCCTGATAGTGTCTGGCCCGGTTGGTGTAGGACAAGATAGCCTAGGCCGACATCCCTTGCAGCCTGCAGCCTCCTTCCAATGGCTCCGATTTCACCGAACAACGCCCAAGCCCGGTCAATGGTCAACCGGGCAAGCTCTGGATACGCAACGCCGCTCACACGTACGTCCCAAGACTCCTTTGACCTCCCGGTCCCCTGACATGTCTCGCAAGGTGTAATCGCATCCGGGAGAAAACCCATGTCGGTTCGGATCATCCCCCGACCATCGCATGTGGAACATGGTCTGGTCAAATCGTCCTCAGAAAGCCCAAGGGCCTTGGCATCATTGCTCTCAGCATACAGGGATGTCAGTGGTCCAAAGACATCGAGAAATTGACCGGGATTGATTATGTGTTCGCGGGTCTGATCAAGAACGATTGTTCTTCTTGGTGCGCCTTCGATCGAGTCATGGGCGCCAGGTTGCATCGGTTCCTGCGCAACACTCGTCGTTATCTGTCTTGGCGCAAGGGCACGGCCTATCGTGTCCACTATGAGAGTGCTCTTTCCCGAGCCCGAGACACCACACACGCCTACTAGCAGGCCGAGAGGCACTCTGACATCCGCTTCGCGAAGGTTGTTTTCTCGTGCGCCCTTTACAACGAGCCAATCCTTTGGTTCTCTTCTCTCCTTCGGGATTTCTATCCTGAACTCGCCTCGCAACCACCTACCAGTCGGAGTGTCGGTCCTCCCAACATCATCGATATTGCCTTCTGCAATTACGTTCCCGCCATCGTCTCCAGGACCGGGGCCCATCTCCACGATGTGGTCTGCGGCTTTGATTAGGGCCGGGTCGTGCTCCACCACGACAACGGTGTTGCCTTCGTGTCGCAGCTCTTTCAGGACATTGGCGAGTGCATCCACTTCTGACGGATGCATTCCTCTGGACGGCTCATCAAGCAAGACCGTCAGTGACGTGAGACCACTTCCGAGAATCCCTGCAATGCGAACTCTTTGAGCCTCGCCAGCAGAGAGGGTGGCTGAGACTCTGTTCAAATGCAGATATCCGACCCCGACACTGACTAGGAACTTCAGGCGTTCTAGGATTGTTTTCAAGTTGGCTTTGGACTGAGTTGATTTTGGAACCACGGTCTCCAGAGTACCGAGGACTTGAGAACAGTCTGGTAAGTGGCATCTCACCAAGTGCATGAACATCGTATCCAGCGAGTCTAACCGCCAAGACCTCAGGACGAAACCCAGTGCCATTGCACTGTGTGCAAATCTTGGTGCTCGTGTAGGTTCCGCCAACGTCCCAGTCTCCTATGAGACCGTAGAATCCGCGATATGGGAGATTCCTGATTGTGGGAGGTCTGGTCCGACTCTCGACCGTTACACTGAGTGGCTCCGAGTCGCCAAACAAGAAAGCATTCTGCGCTTCAGGATTCATTTCATTCCACGGTGTGATTTCCGGGTCGAAACCATATCGATGGCCCAAAGCCCGCACGAAATAGTAACCATGGTTGTACGGTTTGCACAGGTAACCTTTAGGGAAGAAACCGGGGGAGTACATTGCTCCGCCGCATATTGCCCGGTCAGGATTGATGATTAGCTTACTAGAATCGGGCACCTGAAGAGTGCCGATCCCGTTGCACATTGGACAAGCCGAGTAGTATGTGGACGATGAGAAGTGCCTTGCCTCAAGAACAGGAGCGGTCTCCTCGCATGTCGCGCATGTCCATTCCACGCCTCTCTCCATCTTCGCTCCGCATTTGAGACACGTGCGTTCGCCAAGCGTAGCAAGCAGGACTGCAAGATGATGTGAAATCTCAGTGACAGTCCCGACCGTAGAACGTCTACTGTAAAGCCTTTCACCCGGAGTGATAGACACTGAAACGCCGAGCCCACTGACTGATCCAACAGGAGCTTCCGGACCTTCTTGGATTCCTTGTCTTTCATATAATGAGAGACTCTCCAAGAATCTCCTCTTGGCTTCAGCCTCAAGCACATCATGAACAAGGCTGGACTTGCCAGAACCAGACACTCCGGTGACGACCGTGAACAGCCCCTTGGGAATGTCTATGTCAACACCCTTGAGGTTATTCGCGCGAGCATTCCTAATCGAGATGCAGTCTGATTGTCCACCAACCTTCCCAGCTCCCGCCTGAGGATGGATTGATTCTTCTTCCCTTAATGCCTTCCCAGTTACAGAGGCTCTCGTGGTCATCAGTTCGCTGGGTGGGCCCTCGTAGACAACCTGACCTCCCATGGGTCCTGCTCCAGGACCAAGATCAACCACCCAATCCGCCGCTCGAATGATGTCCAGATTATGCTCGACAACAACCACGCTGGCTCCGGCTTCGACTAGCGTGTTGAGAACCTCTAGCAAGCCTCTGAGATCTCGTGGGTGTAATCCGGTAGTCGGTTCATCTAGGATTATCAGACGGTCGGCGAGCTTCTTTCTACCCAGAAACTTGGCAAGCTTCACTCTCTGCGATTCACCGCCTGAAAGGCTGGGTGATGGTTGGCCCATGGGGACGTAGCCAAGTCCGATTGTTACCAACGCATCCAGCATGCTTCTGACAGAAGCTCGGTTTGCTGCAGAAAGCCGACTATCCTCTGCCAAGAGAGCACGGACCTGAAAGATAGATAGCCTGTAGAAATCCGCAATCGACAGTCTCTGCCCACCGAGTTCGACCTTTCTCGAAAGTACTTCATCTGAGAACCGTTGAGAATCACAGTCTGAGCATGGAATCCAAGTTGAAGGCAGATACCGCATCTTCACTTCAACGGCTCCGATGCCAGCACAGGTGGGACAGGCACCCTCAGGCCTGTTAAACGAATAGTGCGACGGCGACAATCCGGTCTGCTTCGCATACAAGTCCCGAACAATGTCGGAGAGCTTTGTGTAAGTGGCGGGGTTTGATCTGGGATTGCGACCAATCGGACTCTGATCTACGACCACAGGCTTAAGCTTGGGTCCAATCACCGCTCTGCAGTTCACAGGCTTTCCCTTAGCAAGTGATGGGACCAGAACATCCTCGACAAGCGTGCTCTTACCCGAGCCCGATACTCCTGTTATCACTACGAACCTGCCTACCGGAATCGAGATGTCTATGGCCTGAAGATTATGAACATTGGCTCCGAGAATCTCTAGGAATTGTTTGGACTTTGATCGCGGCGCGGCAGCGACCACCCTTTCACGCAGGCTGAAGTAGCGTCCCGTGATTGTTTCCGATTGCCACAAGTCTGCAGGTGCACCCGCGAATACCATTTTTCCTCCTTCATCGCCCGCGCCGGGCCCGAGGTCTATCGCCCGGTCAGCATAAGCGGCTGCGGCTCTGTCATGCTCAACATAAACCACGGGTCCTGCAAGATTCCGGAAGGCTGGCAGAATCCTCGCAACATCAGCAGGATGTTGGCCTATTGTAGGCTCATCCAACACGTGCAACACATCTTCCAGTCGACTTGACAAACAGACCGCCAAGCGAACGCGCTGCGATTCTCCTCGCGAAAGCGTCGGCGACGACCTGCATAGCTGAATGTATCCAAGGCCCACTGTTTGAAGTGCATCAAGCCTCTTCGCAATCTCTGATTTCAAACGATTACCAGTCGAAGGCATATTGGTCTTCGTGAAGAGAGCCTGTGCCTCGTCTACGGTGAGAGCAAGCAGTTCATCGATTCTGAGATTCTCCCATCGGACCGCCGCAGCCTGCGGGAGGAGTCCGGACATGCTACACTCCTGACACCCTTTGCCTTCACAGTACGGGCATGCAGTGTGAAAATGAACAGGCTGGATCTCGTCAAAATGAGTTCCACAAGTGGGACAAATCGGGGCCCTTGATAGAGCCAGTCTTGAGCCATCAGTGTCCGCAACAATCGCGCTGGCACCCAGTGCGGCAGACCTCTCGATGGCGGAACGAACGGCCGCCAGAGGAGAGCCGGGTGAGAGACTAGCAAGCCTCACCTCAATCGTATGCTCGTCAATAGGTCGCAGGCGCTTGTCGGACAAAGATCTTCCGTCCACAACTAGAGACTCCTTGCCGAACTCCGTTGAAAGAATTTCCAGCAAAGTGCGATGGCTTCCTCTTGCGTCGCGCACAATCGGGGCATAGAGCGTGACCTTATCCTGCCTCGAGATAGCAAGGATTCTCTCCAGTATTTCATCCTCTGAAAGAATGGACAGGCCTTCTCCGCACTGAGAGCAGTACCTGACACCAAACCTTGCATAAAGAAGGCGGAGGAACGGGTGAAGCCCACACGCGGTTGCGACCGTAGAAAGAGGATTGCGGTTCAGAAGATTCTGACCGACGGCAACCGCGGGGCCCACGCCGGTCAGTGACTCAACATTCGCGGGAGCAAGACGAATCAACTGAGCACGCGTTGAGAACACATCGAGGAACCGCCGGCGCGATTCATGATATAGTGTATCGAACACCAAGGATGTCTTGCCAGAGCCGGAGACGCCCGTAACAACTGTGAGACCGTCACCAATGTCGACGTCTACGCCCTTGAGGTTGTGTTCGCGAGCGCCGCGGATTCTTAAGTTCACTCAATCACTGACCCCATCCTGAGCTCGACAGCTAGATGAACGATGCGGATGCCTCTCTGCAAGCGTCGGTGTGATAGTCTCAACACTTCCTATCTTGTGCACAATCGAGTATTCGGCTCGATGGCACCTTGGATATGGACCCCTGTCTGCACTCGAATCTCCGCAAAAGCCATCTGCAGAAGACGATTGGCAAAGACAATGATTCGAGCACTAGTTGTCGATCTTGATGGAGTATTGAGGTTGCTTGACAAACGGGCAGCCCAAGAGGCCTGTAGGAATATGGGCTTCGAGTTAGATGATTTCAACGACACGCTTTGGCACGATGAGTTTGGCAGGGCACTTCTCAGGGGAAAGACGACCCGAAACGAATGGTGGAAGAAGGTCCAAGCGAAAGAGCCTCGATTGAAACGCGTGTCACACAAGCGTGTCATGCAGTCGGTTTACGATAACACTTCGTCAATCGACACGGACTTGTTGGCGTACCTCAAGACAGTCTCCAAGACGATTCCCGTTTCCATATTCAGCAATTCTGACACCGAATCAAAGAAGAAGATTCTCAGGGACTTCGGGAAGGATAGCCCGTTCACTCATGTAGTTGCATCCAGCGATGTTGGATACACAAAGCCTGATGCACAGTCATTTCTGGAGATGCTCAAGGTGGTGGGAGTCCGTCCTCAGGAGTGCCTGTTCTTTGATGACAAAGAGAGCAACATTGCCGCAGCAGCGAGCCTAGGAATAGACGCTCACGTCTATGCTGGCATTGACGATCTGAAGAACTTCGTCGAACCAGTCCTGTCAGAGGGCTCTCGATGAGGTAGTGCCAAGCGCTATGCAGTATTGGCTCAAGCGGCCTTGCTTCCCGGCGGTACTCCTTCGACTGTTACAGGGACCCAGTGGTCAGGCTCATCGGCCTTCTCAATCGCGATAATCATGCCCTTGCTCTCGATTCCGCCAATCTTCTTCGATTCCAGATTGACAATGAACAATGCAGTAAGGCCTTTCAGCTTCTCAGGCGGATAGAGGTGACCCAGACCAGTGACTATTGTCCTAACTTCGGTGCCGATGTCTACCTGCAGCTTCAGAAGCTTGTCTGTTCTCGGAACACGAGTACACTCGATGATTTTCCCTGCACGCAGGTCCATCTTCTTGAATTCCTCGAAAGATATCATCTTGACTTCAGGCTCCGCATGGTCCGCAGCTAGCGCCGCTTGTATACGTTTGGATGTCACATCGGACAACCTTGAGAGGAGTTCTTCATCGATTTTGACTATTACAGGGCTGACATCACCAAGCTTCGACCCTTCTTTCAAGGGCTTTGATGTCTCGTCGAGCCCGACCTTATGCACGTCGGAACTCAACGCGAACTGACACCAGACCTTCTCTGCCACAGACGGCATGATTGGCTCAATGAGGACTGCTATGGCTTTGGCCAAGTTCAGCGAGTTGTAAACCACTTCTTGGCATTTCACCTTGTCCTTCTTGACTAACTCCCACGGTCTGTTGCTCTGGAAGTATTCGTTGCCATAGGCGGCCAGAGCCATGACCTCGTCAGCCACTTTTTTCAGCTCATACTCGTTGATGCCGTCAATGACAGCCTCGACTGTCTTCTGGATTCTCTGCTGAATTGCTTCTGCTGGTTTTCCCTGAGGGACGCCATTGAAGTTCTGTTTGGCGAAGTACAATGCTCTGTATAGGAAGTTGCCAAGTGTATTCACGAGCTCGCTGTTGACCTTCTCATTGAATGACTCCCACGTGAAGTCAAGGTCCTTAGTCTGGCTGGAGTACGAAACCATGTAGTATCGCATATAGTCAGGATCAAGGTTGTTGTCCAAGTAATCCTCTCCAATCCAGATGACGTATCCTCTGCTCTTGCTGAGCTTGTTACCTCCTACGGTCACCATGCCTGATGCAACTACTGCATCCGGCAGATTGTAGCCGCTTCCCTTCAGCATCGCAGGCCAGAAGATACAGTGATGGTAAGTAATGTCTTGCCCTATGTAATGGACTATGCGCCCATCGCCCGGCTTCCAGAAGCGCTCCCAAGCATTCGGTTTCCCAATCTTCTTGGCCCACTCTTCAGTGCTGGATATGTAGCCAATAGGAGCATCAACCCAGACATACAGAACCAGTTTCTCGTCTCCTGGGTATCTCACGCCCCAATCAATATCACGCGTTATGCACCAGTCTTTGAGCCCCTCGTGAAGCCATCCGAGAGCGTAGTTCCTCGCGTTCTTCGTACCGTCTAGTCCCTCAAGGTACTTCTGCAGGAAGTCGGCGAAGCTCGTGAGCCGGAAGTAGTAGTGCTTTCGAGTTATTGGGTGCGTGGGTGAGCCGCATATTGCGCAACGGGGGTTCAATATCTCTCCAGGCTCCAAGTATCTGCCACACCCCTGGTCACATTCGTCACCTCTCGCATCCTTGTGGCAATATGGACACTCGCCCCTGACATACCGGTCAGGCAAGGATCTCTTCTCATTGTCACAGTATGGTGTCTGGAGATCCTTGGCGTAGATGTAGCCGCCCTTTTGAAGAGCGGTCACAATCTGCGTTGTCCTACTGTGATTCTCTGGATCATCTGTGCTACCATAGTTGTCGAAGTAAATGCCGAGCCTCGGAAAGATGGTCTGGTACAGCTGGTGGTACTTCGTGAACAACTCCTTAGGGGTGACACCTGCCTTCTCGGCGGCAGCCATGATGGGAGTCCCATGCGTATCCGAACCACAAATGAAAGTCGTATTCACGCCCAGCTTTCTCAGAAATCTAACGAAGACATCTGCAGGCACGTAGGTCCTGAGGTGCCCTAGATGCAATGGGCCACTGGCGTATGGCAGTCCGCATGTAACAAGGACAGGTTCTTTGCAGGGATACTTCCTCATTCTTCTGTCACGCTCCTTTGTTGCTTCAGGGGGATTGTGCCTAATCATCACTGCAGCCCAGTGATGCATAGACAAGGAGTGAGAAACGCCCGAGAGATGGTCTCTCAACGGCGCTCATTGGAACACGTGTTCCAAGATTCGTATCTGTGAGCTTCTAATCCCGCCTTGGAGTTGTAGAAGCAGCATCGGCTGGTCTGAGATATAACTCTAACGTTGCATTGTGCGGCTCTTGACGCAATTGGTCGCCTCAACGGAGTCATATCCGATTGCTTATCTTTGGACTGCTTCGACAACCATCCGATGATAGAAGTCCACCTCTACGGCCGCTTCAGAGAGCTCGTTCCGGGAAGTCACGCAGACGAGGACACTGTGCTGAAGTGTGAGTTCGTGCCAAGCGAAACATTCGAAGGTCTTGTCAACAGGCTAGGCATAAAGACAAGGGACTTAGGCGACTGTTTCGTAAATGGCAATCTTGCGAAGCTCTCTGTCATGATGAAAGACGAAGATCGAGTGGGTCTGTTTCCATTCAACATGAGATTGATTGATGGTGGGCTGTACATCAAAGGTCACGGCTGCATCGAACACGACATAGAAGTCGACTGGTATTAGGTATCAAGAATCGGGTTCCGTTGCGCTTGCTTGTTCCCCTCTTTTCATGGAATCTATTCTCTTGGCTTTCTCAGTCGTATGAACAAACACCGCCCCAAGGAATCCTGCAAAGACAGGCACAACTACAAATGGTGAGAGCAGGAGAGACCAGTTTGGACCACGATGTCCGTAATCCATGTATCCTGATATCCAGAGCAGATTTGGATTGACGTTAGCATTAAGCCTCGTAAGCGCAAGGACCGTATCATTCTGGAGTTCGATTTCGGAAAAGCCCACCCACATGTGATGCGAAACAAACTCTTCAGTTGTCGATCACAGAATCGTTCGAGGATTCCACGCAGAACGGAGTGGCCCTTCGAGATTATAGATCAGTGACATGGACCGGCCATCCCTGGAAAGGGGAGACGTCTACCTCGATCCTGAGGATGAGAAGAATTCAGGTCGGTAATCCGCTCGAGTCGAAATAGCCTACGAATCCGCGTGCCGCGGGAACAGCCCCGCTTAGATGCCGTACAGAACGGTGATAGGAGTGAGGCATAAGGACGACAGAAGCATCAGGACAACAATGAGAGCCAACCGACCCCGACTAGGGCTATTCCCGCCCGTGTGCTGGTCTTCGCGTCTGTACAGCTCTAGGTACAGAAACCAAAGCGCTCAAACCCCTGTGATTGATGCGCCTGATCCAAAGATAATCGTCCTGCGGCCCGATGATGATTGCCGGATTTGGAACCGTATCATGAAGTCGAGCAAGCAGCGGTTACATTCGCATCCCCGGTTTCTCGAATGAAACCGATGTCTAGGGGGCTGTCGTGATAGAAATCTAGCACTAGGTTCCGGATGAGTCGTTACGTTGCTCAACTCCTGAAAGACACCCGTGATGCCATATGCAACTATGCGGATTGGGGTATCATTCGACTGCAGTCTGACAATCTCCACCTCTATTGTCGTGCTCTCGAGGACTCATGTTGTGTGAAGGACTATCCAAAGAAAGCAGAAAACTCAGATTAACGGTTCTGGTTGCTTCTGCATTGACGGTTGAGAGGGGGTATGCAAAAGGTGATAGGCAAACAGCAGCACTCCTCCGACGAACAGAAAGACTGAGAGTACGAAGACTCCGTGCTGAAAGTGCCCACGATTCATTCTTCGCACTCTCTCGGGTGTCAGAGTTGCTCCGTTTTGACCTGTGAGTCATGGATTACTCTGTGACATCCTAGCCTCTAACTGGGTGCCATCGTTGCGGGTCGAACGAAACCAATCAGCATGAAAAGAACGCCACCAATCAGGAAAGCTATTGGCACCGTGCCAAAGTAATATGCCCCAGCACTGTCCGCGAGAGCCAACACGTAGCTCACACCAGCCACGACTATGGAGAACACTATGAGGACCAAACCCAATGTAATTGTCAACTTGGCATACCTAGCTCGGACTCCGGCCGAAGGGCTCCAACCCCTCTTGAAACCACTATAGGCAATGAGAAGAAGGAGAACCACAGATATGCCGGTCAGCGACCAAGTAACTAGGCTGTCGCTATACCAGATGCCATAGTTGTACCAAGACCCGTGGTAAGCATCGTAGGTTGCAAACGGGGTCGTGAATAGCAGCAACAAACCTACCAAGGTCAGGATAATCTGGACGGCTGAAATCGTCCTCACCATATCACTTGAGCTCGAAGCAGATCCCACACATATCACCCCATACGGTCTTTTTGGTAGCCATGCACGACTGACGCGAATAACGCATGACAACTTCAGGTTGAGATTGTCTGAAGTTAAGAGCTTTCCGACCTTAGGTCCTGACAGTCATTGTCCCTGTCGCACTACAAAGGAGAATTCATTTGAGGCGCTTCTATTCATCACGCCGCATCCTTATCACGTTGATAGCTTGGTCGGTACACATGAATAGAAATGAGAGCATCTGCAGTTCCGTACTGAGCACGATTGGCAACACCCCGATTGTCGACTTGCACAGACTTGTGCAGAACACAAAGGGAGTGCAAGGTAGGATTCTAGCCAAAGTCGAGTTCTTGAATCCGGGATACTCGAAGAAAGACCGAATCGCCCTTCAGATGATTGAAGAGGCTGAGTCCTCCGGGATTCTGAAACCCGGTCAAACTGTCATTGAACTAACGAGCGGCAATACAGGGACTGGATTAGCGATTGTGTGTGCAGCAAAGGGATACCCGCTCTACGTAGTGATGAGCAAAGGCAATTCCCCTGAAAGAGCACGCATGATGAAGGCTCTCGGGGCTCATGTGGTGCTTGTGGATCAAGCCCCAGGTTCACGACCGGGACAGGTGTCGGGAGAGTCGCTCGCACTTGTCGGGAAAGAGACCGAGCGGCTAACAAAGGAGCTCGGCTTTTCGCGCGGACCAGTTTCATCTTGGAGGCAACTGGAGGGCTCATTACCTCCACACTGGGAAAGAAATCATCGAACAGACCGGTGGCAAGTTCGACGCCTTCTGCGATTTTGTTGGTTCAGGAGGAAGCTTCGCTGGCGTTTCCAAGGCCCTTCGTGAACGAAACCCCAAGACGAAATGCTACGTCGTCGAGCCCGAGAGCGCCGCAGTTTTGGCAGGCAAGAGGGTCACAAACCCTGACCACAAGATACAGGGCGGTGGCTACTCAATGACTGAACTGGAGTTCCTGAAAGATATCAAACCCGATGGGTACCTGCAAGTATCGAATGAAGAAGCGATTCGCACCACAAGACGACTGGCTGCAGAGGAAGGGCTCTTCGCGGGCTTCTCCTCTGGAGCTAACGTAGCAGCGGCTCTGAAGCTGTTGAACGGAAACCTCAGGGGAAAGACAATCGTCGTCTTGCTCTGCGACAGCGGTCTCAAGTACCTGAGCACAGACCTGTGGGAATAGGTCGCCTCAGTGGACGACCCTTGGATTCTTCATCTCCTTAGCTACAGCCGAGATCGCATTGAGAGTGTCATCTAGGTCCTTGTCTGAGTGAACAAATGACAACGCTCCGAGACCGTGGTAGCCTAGTACTCCTTTTTCGAGAAGCAGAGCCTGGAACATCTCCAGACCATCGTTGTCTATTGCCTCTCCAATCTTTCTTCCTGTCAGAGGAGGACTGGGCGCCTCATGTTTGAGCCAATGAATGAATGCTATTGAACCGTAGCCGGTCGCCAACGCATTCACCTTCTCCTGCTCGAAGATTTCGTTGACACGCGCGCGAAACTTGTCGCCCGTGTTGTTCAGGGTGGCATACTTGTCTTTGATTGACAATAGCACATCCAACGTGGCAATGCCAGCCGCCATGGATAGCGGATGGTCAGAAAACGTGCCACCGCCAACCCAGCGCCCTCCAGCCGCCCCGGGCGCGGCCAGCGACATGATGTCTTCGCGGCCACCGTACACTCCAAGAGGCATACCTCCCGCAACAATCTTGCCTAAAGTCATCAGGTCCGGTTCCGCACCAAAGATGCTCTTTCCAGCAGATCCATACCGAAGCCTGAAGCCCGTGACAATCTCGTCGAAGATGAGTAGAATGCCGCGCTTCTGAGTCTCTTCTCGCAAGTATCGCAGAAAGTCTTGCTCAGGCGGCAGACCCCCGCCGGCTCCCAGCACAGGTTCCACTATCACGGCTGCGAGGTCCTTCCCACATTTCCTCATCATCATGTCGACACTATCGCGGTCATTAAAATCGAAGGACACGCCATTGAAGAAGGGCGCGTCATCGAAAGGATACTTGAGGTGGTAAGCCAGCGCGTCGTTGCCGCCGTGCCATCCGCCCAGAGCCTTGGCCACAAGAGGTCTCTGGGCGTAGAGACGAGCAAGCCGGACCGCATACATAGTCGATTCGCTGCCAGTTGAACAGAACCTCATCTTGGCAAGACCCGGCACAGCTTTCTGAAGTCTCTCAGCAAACTGGATTTGAGGTTCGTTCAAGGTGCCGAAGTGGCAGCCGTTTTCCAACTGTGTCCGTATAGCTTTGATTACCTTCGGATGATTGTGACCCAAAATCGCTGAGTAGTGAACCATCCACCAATCAATGTACTCATTGCCATCAACGTCCCAGATGTGACTGCCATTGGCCTTCCTCATGAACGGAGGGTACGCTCCAGAATGGACCAAACCAAATGTCCGAAGGTTATGATTGACGCCGCCTGCAAACAAGTGCTGTGCGCGGTCAAATAACTGCCTCGAGCCGGGAGTGGTCCTTCTGTACTTCTCCAACATGCCAATATCACCTGTTCACTATGGCACCCGTGAGTGACTAGCTCACTTTAGCATTACCATAAGCGCGCCACGATAGCATTCCTAAGCGGCTAGGCAGAGCTGAGATTCAGAATGACATTGCCCAAGAAAGTACGGCCCATTCAGTTTCTAGCTAAAGAGCCCACGCTTTCTTGTCATAGAACCGACATTAGCTTATTAGATTGGTTAACGCTGGAATTGATGAGGTACTATTTTGAAACAGGAATCCACTATACCTGCAGACGCTCGCAACCTCAAGGTTGTTCAGAAACTCGTCGCAGCAAGACCTGTCTTTGAGATTTACGATGAACAGACAGGAGAGAAGGTAGCAGTCGGACGACAGACCTGGTTGAGCATCTTCCGAGCAACTCTTGTTTTCGAGAATGAACGTGGTGAGAAGATTCTCACCGCCAAGGGCGGATTCCTCAGCAGAACCTTTTGGCTCATTGGAGAAGACGGCACGAAGATAGCAAAGCTGACGCGACCCCTATTTGCCCTGCGCAAGAGCTTCCAGATTTACTACCAAGACCATGTGCTCAAGGCTCATGGCGGATACCTAGCTTGGGGCTTCGAAGCGAGAAACGAAAAGGGCGAGTTCGCTTTTAGGTTCGACAAGAAGGTGTTACACGTCAGAGATTCGTATAGGATTTCTGTCGGAAACTCCATGGACTGGACACACGCCGTAGCATCAGCTACGGTCATCGATTCAGTCTTCTTCAAGGGCAAGGGCGGCGGCGGGATACTGATTTGTTGCTGCTGCGCTCTCGTGATCCTGCTTGTCTTGTTACTAATGTTTGGAAGCGTGATTCTGGCATTGCTTCACCATTAGGGAATCTGACAAGGCGTCACGCAATGAACTGCCTACTTGGATAGCAACTATCTCGAACAACTGAGTAATCGCTTTCCATTGAGGAATGCGACGAGTCAAGAATTAGAATAGTGTGAGAGCAGATCCCGAGGGACCTGCCCTCCTTTTTTTGTCTGCTTGCCGGGAGGTGCAAGCAGTGAGACAGCAAAAGACCTCAGATTGTTTGAGGAGCGTGAGTGCAACTAGGAACTCGCATAGAGATACCGGAGCTTCTCGGCATCAGCGTCGGTTGGCTCCTTGTCGCTGTCGAGAAGCCCGTACAGCACATGCAGAACTTGCGCATTTCTCTGCAAAGTCGACGGGTTCTTCTTCCGGATAATCTGGGCCATGGTTCGCGTCTCCGGTTGTACTCTTTTTGAGATACAACTTACCTCTCCTTCCGCTGGATTGCTTAATAAGGCTTGATACTATATAGAAGATACTGAGATGATATGCTAGTATTACCCAGAGGAGACCTCTGAATACGCCTCGGTACAACAGCCCGATGGCATCAGATGGCTCCTATCAAAGCCCAGGACGCCGCTCCATCCGAAGACAAGGGGAGAGGGTTGACTGCCATTTGTGCCCACAGAAGCTCTCGCCCACATGAATATGACATCTTTGTGATTCTATCTTGAAGGGGTACGGGCACCGCATTGCATGGGATTCACCGAGGCGCACTCGGCTCTTTCTGCTTACATCAGCATTCACGAGAACGTCCTTCTGAATAGCGTCTACAATGATCCTGTCCCGCGGCTTCCTCAATCCCATGATGCCGTGCCCTTTGCAAGCTCGTTGAGTTTGAATCCTTCACCGTTCTCTATGCGAGAAGCGTGGCCTTGGAACACTTCATCTGTCGAGGAACTGATGCTTGTGCTCTGGTTCTGTAGGTTTGCAGAAGGGACCCATCCATCAAGTCGTTGAATAATGAGTCGAACTTGCGTAGTGTTTCCGGGTCCAGCACTTCGTTTTGAGGATTCGCAAAAAGGTCATCGAATATCGCTCCTGCTGCCCGCGCATAACTCTCCATTCTTGTTTCCTGACCGAGAGATGGCATCAACACTGTGACAAAGGCACAAATGAGGTTCATTGTGGGAACTGCACTGATAATGTCCGAGATGGGAATAACCTGGAAGTCCATACGATCCTGGTCAATCCCGAACTCTGTTCGGAAATTAGTGACAGCGGAAATGAATGCGGACACCATGCTCTCTTCGAATCCCCCTTTCAGAGTCTTCGAGTACAGCAGTATGCCGCTCTTCTTCTGCAGGACCATGACGCTGAGCACGTTTGAAACATCATCGAATCGTTCCTTGACAGAGAGGGCCTGAAGGTTGTGTTCCCGCTTTCGTCTTGTGGACACTCTCATGACGGGCAATTGCCCCCAAGAGCAGAAGAACTGCAGAGCCAGAGCCGGCTATTAGAGGTTCCATCCTCATGACAAGATCGGTCGTCTTGTGGAACGGGACTGAGAACCCACCGACGAGCGAGTAGTTGTCCTTGCTCACCTTGACCTCAAGAGAGTAGTTGGTGTAATCTTGCCAAATAGGTATCGTGTATGCAGAGCGATACGTGCCAGCCTGAGATGTCTCCTCCATCAAATGGAACTCCCCTGCACCCATTGAGGAAATCCTGAACGTGACTTCTGCTCCTGAAACAGGAGCACCACTTCCCACCTCGTATACACGAACGATAACGTCGAAAGGTATCCCCTCAGTGGCAAACGATTCGGACAGGAGTTGAACGCTCATCGGTATTTCGGTCACGCTGAACGACACCGGGAATCGCTCTTCCTCAAACCCAGGCCGGTCGAATGTGAGAACGGCCGCATAGTCGCCGATCCCGTTTGGTGTAAGCGTCACGTTGTAGACTCCGTCGCCCAAGTCACTGAATGAGAACCAAGCCGAAGGTTCACCTGAAGTTAGAACGGTCGCACCCGAAATGCCAGTAGTTCCGTTCAGTACGTGGTAACGAAGGGTGAACGATGTGGCCTTGCCTACGCGCAATACACTATGAGGACCAGTTCCATCGACCGCTGCCTTGATCAAGGGGCGTGACACAATCAACGTAAGCAATGCATGGCCAGTCTGGTAGTTTGATTTGGCAATAGTGATGTTGAGCACCCAATTGCCCGCAGGCAGTGCTCCAGTGTCTATGAAGACTGCGTAGACTCCCGAAGTGCTGCTCTCTTCGGCTCTCCACGCACCTAGGCTCCAGTTCGTATATAATAGAATGTCACCGCTAGTGTTCGTGACAGGAATCCAGAGTCCGCTCGCATGATTGTAAGCTTCAAACAAGAAGGTCAATGCTGACGTCTGGTTCCATCCAGAATTGGTCCAAGGGACATTCGGAGAAGTCAGTCGCGTCCTGATGTACGACCTGACGACGAAAGCACACCAAGAATTGTCGAAATATGCCATCGAAGCGTTGACCCTCACGATATGAGCGCCGGGCGCAATCAGGGACGTATTCAAGTCCGCCTCCCACCATTTCTTTGCGAGATTGGGGACAAACGTCACTTTGGCGACAGACCAGTTGGCGGCAACGGTGGCAGAGTCGTCAGTCAAGTATTCGCCGGTCTCAGCGTCTGCGTATCTCAATACCTCTGCAACGACCTGACCGTCCTCAGTCTCAATTAGGGGGTAAATCGGTGCAATAGTTGCACGATGGTAGACAACAAAATGGGAATCTGCGTAGGCAACCTCTGTGCCATTGGTCCAAGCGACCGTCAATTCCCAGTTGCCAGAGGCGGAGGCGTCTATCACGTGTGAACTAGTACGAACCGTTCCATTGGTGCTGGGGCCCAGCTTCTCCAAAGACCAAGGAGTCCCATTTGGCAGAGCCCATGTGGCATTCACGTAGTTGACAACAGCCGGGAAAGAGGAGCCCCGCTCAATCGATATTGACGCTCTTGTGGTATTGCCGACCCTGAAGCTTGTGCTATTGAGCCATTCGTAGGTAGCAAAGTCGTACTTCTGGATGACCAGAGAACTCGCGTAGTTCGGTGCTTGTAGGGCGATTTGCCACCACCCGAGTCGGTTCAGAACACTCTGAGGAATCGTGATTCTCCCGGTCTGTATCAAGCACTGCGCAGTCACATCTGCAAAGAACGGATCATAGACTGTCGCGTTTCCCCAATCCTTAGGAATCATGACGAGGAGGGTGAACTGCTGATAGCTGCCGACCGACCCCAAGTACGTGTAGAGGGCCATGTGAGAGCTTGACCAAAGGTAAGCATTGTATGAGACCCCTATCTTGGTCATCTCGGTAGTCCAACTAGAATTGCCAAAATGGTGACATAGGAGAAGAGTCACATAGTAGAAGGATACACTAGTGTTTGATTGCAGACCGACGGTCAGGAAGCTGGAGGTCCAGAAGCTAGGATTGCTGACGTTGGCCGAGCCATGTCCTGAGCTACCCGAGACGGAAACGGTTGTACTGCCCGCCTTGAACTGCAAAGAGACCGCGCCAAAGCTTGGCGGGCTAGCAGCATTGAACAAGACATTGTCAATGTCGAGTGTCACGTACGCAGCATTGTCAATTCCTTCGGGCTGAGAATAGCTGGCAAAGGGATCGAGGTTCATGCGGCTGTCGACAACTAGTCCAATCTTGAAGTCGAACCTATTGCCAGATCCCGCGTTGGTGATAGTTATCGGGCCAGTGTTGTACCAAACACCTCTTTGACTGATGGTGGGAACGCTCATGCTCCAAACCTTTGTGGAATTCATGTAAACGACCATGGAGCAGCCGCCGGGAACTCCTGCACCAAGGGGACCTCTTAGATAGAGATAGTCAAACGTGATAGTAAACTGAGTTGACTTGGGTTTGTTAATCACACGCTGAACCCAAGAGATATTGGACCCCGCGTAATGCCTGTAAAGACCGCCAGCCACAAGAACACCTTGATTCTCAACCGAAACGAACCGGTGCCGCTGGAATCGTAACCAGCCAGTTGAGTATCCATCCCGCCTGCGCCTGTGTGGCTATATGCGTCCCAACCAAGAGGGTGATGAGTAACGTTGCCATTTGGATCCACGTTTATACCAGGCGTGCCAGTGTTGAACGAACCGTTGGTGACATAGAGCCTCTGGAGGGATGACACGTTCACGAGCGCAGATCCGCTTTCCATCCGTGGCTGGCATCGATTGACAGATTCTTGCTTGTTGCCTCGTGTGTGTCAGTGCGAGCACTCAGATTCCCCGAAGAGACATAGCCTCTTTCTTCGACGGCCACAGGCTGAAGCACGCCAGCAAGGTCCTCGTCAGCCTGAGTGAATTGAGTTCCCGTGAGTGTTCCATGTGGTCCAGTGCCTGTGTTAACATCAGTCGGACCCGTGTTAGGCGTCTGCAGGCCCTGACTCGCACGGGACCCCTGTCCTCCCGACGAGTTCTCCTCCACTGGAATCCCAGCCAATCGACTGCAATCCCGCCAACTGGCCAACAAACAGCACGGCAAATACCATCACGGCCAAAGCCACTCGCGACATTTCTGTCTACCTCGACGACATCATATGCGGCATTTCGACACTGCGGGAACGATGGCGTTCTGGACTCAGGAGGAACCAAGCATGCGCGCGTTTTGATTAACGCAATTAGTCAAAAAAGCCTTCTTTGTACAAAGAAACAGGAGAAATACCATGAATCATGCAAATGTGGTCACCCAGGCAGCCCAGCCAAAATGCACCTGATTCACGAAGAAGCCCTGGCAATTGACGAACTGCTTTATTGACCATTCGTAAGCAGTCGGCCCTGGGCAATCACATCGTGTTTGTGAATACTCTCAAGCGACGTTGCCTCAGCATAGACTTCGAGATTCCTGTCACCGAAGGCTTCCTTTGCGTTCTGCAATATGTTCCTACACACATCTTCGACGAACAGGGGATTCTCGTACATCTGTCTGGTCACTTGGATCTCATCCTCAAGCTTGAGCAGTGAATACGTTTTGCTTGAAAAAGACCTCTCGATGACATCGATCATGTCTCCATACTTCGGTATGTCAGAAATCCCTCCGACCACCCGTAGCACTCCGACTGCCCTCTGCATGTGGGTCATGCCATTGTTGTTCGCCATACAATGCGGACACACAGTGTTCCCAATCACCCGCAACTCGACACTATGAACGGGTGGCTTGTCTTCTTCCTTAATCGTGATAGCTGTGACGTCGCATACTTCCCAAGTCCTCTTCTTTGAGACCGGCGTCTTGCTCTCATAGCCAAACTCGAACTCAAACTTGACTTCACCGTGTGTGAAAGCATGCTTGCGTTGAAGAGAATCAAGAATGTCTATCTGAATCTCCTCTACAGAACTGTGCACTCTGAACTGATCGGTGACCGCCTCGGTCATGGACTCGACCAGCCGAGACATGTGGATACCCTTCAGCTCAGCGGGCAGGTCGATTGTAATCTCCACTGTGGGAATCAGATGATACCTAAGACCACCGCGTTCGGTGATGACGAATGTCTTTAGATTCCTAAGTCCAACCCTGCTGAGTTGTATCCTGTGAAGGGGCTGTTCGTTTTGCGTTTCAAATACCAATGCCATTCACCGTGAGCCTAACATGTTCATTTACTGCTGTAGCAGCCATCACTCCCAGCCTTCTCGCTGACACACACTTGATAATCGTAGGTTCCAGAGAGCTCGAGCTTCGTGGCTATGTACTCAGCAAGCAGCTCTGCCGTCGTGGCTGCGATTGGCAGCACAATGCAATCATCCTTTGGGAACGCATATCGCCTGCCCGTCACAACCACTTCCATTGTGCCCGCGGCTTCTCGAACCTTGATTTCCTGTGAGCGCCCGGGAAGAAGCACCCTGTGGTCTAAGGCCTCACAAATTCCCGTGACTCGGTCTTTGACATCTCTGAAGTCTAGCACCATTCCATGATTATCTAGGGGACCTTGAATGGATACCTCAACTTGATAGTTGTGACCGTGCAGCCGCTCGCATGCTCCACCACGCACCACAAAATGGGCTGCACTGAAGCTCATCTTCCCGTCAGTGATGCGTATGCCGTGCATTATGATGCCTCGGGGTTGTCCCGCGTAGAAGCCCGTAGACTTCTAAAACTGCCGGAATGACGCCTAAGCAGTTCAGATTCATGTGACAAGTGGGAGGACATCGCGCTGTTCAATGCTTCCGTTGAGCCTCGAACATGTCTACAATGTCATCAACCGTTGTTGCTTGTGTAGGGCCTTTGTCTTCTCGCCATCTACCAGTGAACCGTGGGAATCTTACTGCGAGACCGCCGCCGGCCACTCTGCCTTGACCAGCAGTGTGGACGGGGCTGTGAGTAATCTGATCCCCAATGACCTCTATGACGACCTGAGGGTCAAACCAAACGTCCGCTTCCATGTCCGAGATCACCTTGGGGTTTCTTTTTTCCAGCTTGTACTTGTCCAATCTCTGTTTCAGTTCCATTAGTATTTCGTCCGTGAATCCGGTTCCAATCTTGCACACCGTTGGATATGTGTCGGAGTCAGGGTCATACACGGATGCTAAGATGGCGCCGTAAACTCCAGTTCGTTTGCCCCGGCCGTAGATTGCCCCGACAATGACTAGGTCCACAGTATCTGACAACCCTTCTTGGTAAGATGCCTTTAGCTTAATCCATAACCAGCTTCTTGACCCGGCTTGATAGCTTGAGTCCTTGTGGACAGCTTTTGCTATGATGCCTTCTGCACCACCCTCAACTGCTTGCTTGAAGAACTCACCAAGCTTCTCGGGATCTGAAATGACTTGTCCTGTTGTTAGATTCACCCTGTCGCTTTTCCTCAGTGCTTTCTCAAGGAGGGACCTGCGTTCAAGCATTGGCAGCGCTGTCACGTCTCTGTCCTCGAGATACAGGATGTCGAAGAAGAAAATGCCTGTGGGTACCTGCTTCCTCATCTTGTCGATGTCTGTCTTTCTGCGGCGCTGCATCAGTTCCTGAAATGGGCGCATCCTTCCAGTCGAGGCGTCCACCGCAACGCATTCCCCTTCTATGATACACTTCTTGGCGACAACATTCTCACGAACATATTCCACCACGTCAGGGTACTGGTCGGTTATACGCTCCTGACGACGAGAGAACAGTACTATTGTCTCGCCATTCTTGTGGACTTGGATTCTTTCGCCGTCATACTTGTACTCAGCGAGAGCCCTGTTGCCAACCTTCGCCATGATTTCCGCGGTGGTGGCGAGCTTCTTGGCGGCCATCATCCGAATTGGAGTACCAACTTCTGCCTTGATAGAACGGACCGCTTCGATACCCCGAATTGCCAGAATCTCCGCAACATGGGTCAAATCACTACACACATTGAAGGCATGCTCAATTTCGTCACTCGCGGCTTTGTCACCGGCAAACGCTATTGCAAGCGCATCAATCATGATCATGTCTCCGAGGCCTAGCCTCAAATCCCCGAGCACAGTTCTAAGGACGTACTTTGCTTCAAGAGGGCTCAGGCTGCTCAGGAGCCCCGTTAAGCTTGGCCGTCTTTTCGCGGCTACTCCCCTGTCCTGAGGTCTTCGCAGTCGCATCCAATGTCTCGTAAACAAACGCAGCAGTTGACTCTTCATCTATGAGTGCGCCCTGAGCGCTACTTGCCAACAGCACTTCTGCAGCAGCACCGATATCTCCAGTCTTCCTAACCTCCGCTTTGACCCTTGTTTCTGAGACCGATGCAGCGGCTGCAACGACCTGAATGGCAGTCTTCTCGGCAATGCCGATTTCTGGACTTCCCGTCCAGTCGGGATGCAGTTTGCCCAAGGTCAGTGCGACAACCCGACTGACCTCCTTGGGCGGTGTATCCTTCAGGAGTGAGGACAGAATCTCAGTCTTCTCCAGAAGACCAGACGTAGACTCAATCTGAGTATAGGCTTCTGCGAGACGTTTGTACTCCATGATTCGAATACCTCTCCGCGCCGCTTGTGAAAGATGCATGAGTTTATAAAGACAGGTCGAGCCAGAGCCGGACTTGACACACTGAATACGGTGAGTAAAGATTGGGTAGCATACGACCAGGTTACATCAAGATTGCGGCCAGAACCCTCTTTCAGAACTTCCCTGACGAGTTCACTAATGATTTTGAAACAAACAAGAGACTCGTCGAGCAGAGAATCGAGGGGAAGACGTCAAAGAAGGTCAGAAACAGAGTAGCGGGGTACATGGTCAGGCTCGTCAGGACTAAGGCTACTCGCGAGAAGATCGCCGCAACAGCGCCAGAAGAACCAGTCGACATGGACATGTGAATGCACCCGGAATCTGTGGTGCACGGAATGATAGCTGGTTCAGTGTGTTCTAGGTCTTGAAGTACTGCACCAACTTGACTATGCCAATGATTGCGAGGATTCCTGAGATCGCAGAGAAAACCACCGAAACGCTTGTGGCATACATCATAGCATTCATGTATTCCTGCATGTCCATGCTCAGATCGAACGCGGGCATCAGTCTGAGGTATACCATGAATCCAATCGCGCCCACGACTATTGCGGCTGACCAAAAAAGAACTATCTGGATTTGGAGACCCCTTTGCCTCTCTGTTGACATCTCCGTCACCTCAAAGTCTGTTGTCAGACCCCTTCCAACTCTACCTCACGTGATGAGGTGTGCCAAATCAGAGCTTACACGCCTATCTCTCTTTCGCACGCCACATCTAAGGACATCTACTCTCCCAGCGACTCGGTCATCGCCGACAGCCGAGGCCTCAGGCAAGCAGAGACATCTTCTCTTTGCTGGAGCCTAAATCACGAGCTTCTTCTTCTCCCTTGTCAGCTCCTCAGCCTCGATCATTGCAGCATCGTACACATCAATTGGGAATCTGTTGTGAAGCGGAGTTATCCGGGCGCCCAGAGCGACGGAACCATAGAACCTTCTGGCCATCCAACCGAGTCCACGAATATGAACCATCCCGGCCGCCCTCTTAAACTCAACAAGGGTGTTCTTGTCCCAGACTCCAGTGATACCACTGACAAAGCCGAATAGATAGAGCGACGGTATTGTTCCTACGAAGAATAACAGAGCTGAGGTAATCAAGTCTCCGTTCCACATGTACTCAGCAATTTCCTCAAGCACGATGTAGTTCACGATTGCAGCTAGAGCAGGACCAACGTAGCTCTGCCAGACGTAGAGCTTTGGTTTGGTTATCTTCCTGCGGATTACGACCCACGCGGCGAAGTCCTTGCACACAAGGCCAATACAATACCCGACTATTATGCCTGGCATTCCACCAAGATACACTGAGTAGTGTATTGGCCACGTAATGACAAGGGTCGGCTGATTGATTACAAACCACGTCATTGCCACTGCTCTGATTGATTGCTCAAGAACCCAGACAGCGGCAGCGAGTCCGGTCCTCTCCGCAGCTGCATATACCCAATCACCCAGCCAAGACCAGAAGCCTAGGATCTGGAATATCAAGAAGAACTGGAGCAACACGGCCGCATACGCCCACTCAGCTCCCGCCGCTCCCAAGATAGCTCTGGCACCAACAGCAGCCAAGGATGAAATCAGCCAAAACACGAAGAAGGCACCGTACTTGAGAGCTTGGGCAGTGTAGTACTCGGTCAGCTTCTTCTTGCCATGAGAGTATGACTCCGAGATTCCTCCGAGCATTCCTTCCATGAAGAGCCCCACGATGCTGACCATTATCGCCAGGTTCCATGCCAGTTCGTATTGGCCTTGGAGTGCGGCCCAGTTCAACACATTTGTGCTGACTAGAAGCATCTGGTAGAACCAGACAATCGGGACCATCGATGCGCCAACGGTCCACTTGCCGCCAAACTTCAGGGCTCGCTTTATCTGCTCCCTTTTGAAGTCCACCCGGAACAGCGTGCTGGCCTTGAACCCCATCTTCTTGAACATGTACATGGATGCAGCAAACGTGAGGTATTCCGAAACGTATGACCCGATTGCCTGCCCGATTGCGCCTGCGAGTCCCTCGCCGAATATCGGATTCTGAGCTCCCCACCATCGGAACGCGAGGATGACAGTATACGGGCCCAAGATATCGAAAACAGCGTACTTCAGGATGGTCGAAATCTGGAAGTAGTCGATTCGGTTCATTCCTTGGAAAGCGTACAGGAACAACAATGTGAAACCTGGGAACTGGAACAGAGAGTGTGCGATGAACACGTAGGTAAGGTGGGCCAAGTAAGTGTGCGGAAATATGATTGAACCGACGAACGCGATAAACGTGATTTGTACGACACCACTTAGACACTGCCACCAAACGAAGATCTGTGCGTACTTCACAGCTTCTTCAGGCTGAGATACGCGGTACTCGGCGAAATACTTCGCCAATGCTACAGCCGTACCAAGGTCAAACACTGTCCATAATCCTAGAAAGAGATTAACACTGAAGGAGAACCATCCGGCTGCTTGCGGGAAAGGCATAATGTACCGCGGATAGATCATGACAGTGAGGATGGTACGTGGGATAACGAGAATGAGCGTGATGAACAACTGTATGAGAAATCCACCGATTTGTCGGTGCATCCCTATCTCTTCCCACTCAGTTATCTCGCCCGTCTTCACGAGCAGCTCAGCCCGTTCCATTTCAGAGAGAACCTCGGGATGCATGACAGACTTGTGTTTCATCCTGCGATAGGACGACACCGTCGTAACACCGACTACAGCCACAATTACCCCGATAATCAGCTGCTGTTCAAAATGCGGCACAGGAGAGTACGGCCACTCTGGAAATGTGAGGGCGCTCTGACCCCCGAGGTACATGCTGGCAGAATACATGAAGTAGTTGAAGTAGGGCCAAAGGATGGTCTCGTAGTTTACTTGGGGCTCCTCCGCGGTGCTATTGACCGTGAGCCAAGGTGTAAAGACCAGTATATTGCCTGAGCCCACGGACCTGTATACAAGCAACGGAGCACCGCCCGTCCCGCGACCGGTATCATTCGCGAGAAGTGTTTTACTCGAAGGACTGAGAACTGGAAGAATTGTCATCTTTTCGGTTGGTGGAGCAGAGGCCCAGTCAAAGCTCATTATGGGGTGGGTGCTGTTCATCATTCGGGTAATCACCCCAGCTTGATCTCTGCTCGCAACAAGATTGTTGTTTATCGTGATGTTGAGTTCTTGGAAACCAGTCCCGTTGGCTGTCATCGATGGGCCAACAAGAACCAGGATGCCGCCACCGCTCGTAAGGAAGGTAGTGAGCAACCCCATATCAGACGGGCCCATAGGAACATCGGCAATGATTAGCGCATTGGTATTCGGGTCGGTCAATGCCGCTGCAATTGAGGCGAACTGGGTCAGGTGAATGGACTGCGAATCGATTCGCAATGATGTTACGACTGAGGGCATGTTGCCTCCGCCAACCAAAGCAACATTCGCAGAGGGCCCGGCCTGCGGCTGAAACACAGGTCCAGCAATAACCAATCCGCACATTGCACACGGGAACAGGAGAAGAGGCACGAACATGAGTGTCAAAGGAAACCCGAATCGTGACAACTGGCGATGAGACCTCCTCAGTACCGTTGGGCAAAAAGCAGACCCTCTAATATCAATGCCGGATTCAAGGCTTTGGCAGCGCACGCTCTGGGACAGTTCTTAAGGGCGGTCTGTCCTATCACGGGAGTCATGGAGCCGTGGCGCAACGCCATTTTCGTCGGGGACTGCCTGCAAGTAGTCAAGGGATTTGCCAAGGAACACGCTGGGGAATTCAAGCTGGTCTACCTGAATCCCCCCTTCTTCACGGACACAAACTACAGTATCAAACTTAAGACGAGCAATTCTGAGAACAGGGCGCCTCTACTTTCTGAAAGGAGCACCTACACCGATAAGTGGGAAGGAGGGCTCAAGCAATACCTAGCCTTCTTGGAAGAGCGTCTTGCCGCAATGAAATGCTTGGTTAGTGATGACGGCAGCATCTGGTTGCACCTAGACTGGCATGTTTCGCACTACGCGAAAGTCCTCATGGACGAACTCTTCGGGTACGACAACTTCGTCAATGAAATAGTATGGCGGCGCACGAACAGCCCCAAGGCACAGAGTAAGGGCTTCGGGAGCCAACATGACATAATCTTGGTGTATGCTAAGGATTCTTCGCTGTTCCGGGCTCGGCCCGTCTATCGAGAGCATGATTCAAAATCCGTCACGCCGTACAGGTACAAGGATGAGAAAGGAAGGTTCAGGCTGATTGAGATAGAAGCGCAGGGTATCCAGAGGTCGGAAGACAGGAAGCAGTTTGAGTGGAGAGGACGCACCGCACCATACCTGTACAAGAGAGAAACACTGGATGAGTGGTGGAGTCGAGACCTCATATATAGAAGCAAGAACGGACGCTACTCCAAGAAGCAGTACCTCGACGATGTGCCGGGAGTCTTGGTCTCAAATCTCTGGCTCGACATTCCGCCCATTCAAGGTCAGCTCGGCAGAGTATACGGGTTTCCTCACTCAGAAACCAGAATCACTGTTACGAAGGATAATCGAGTGTGCTACAGATAGCGGCGATCTTGTTGGAGACTTCTTCGCGGGGACCGGAACCACAGCTGCGGCAGCAGAGAAGGCAGGCCGCAGGTGGACAATCTGCGATTCATCGGAGGCAGCCATAGAAGTCGCGAGTAAGAGGCTGACCAACATGAACTGTGATTTCCGCATCATCTACTCAGAGACGCAGGAGCGACAAACTCTCTCGACAGCAACCTGATCATCGGTACTCCTCAAACTCCCCTTTGACTGTATGGATGCAAGCGCAATAATAGACAAGGATTCGGCGAATGCGTTGCTTCACTAGCGAGGCCCATCTCGGAGAACACATGCCACGAGCACAATTGTCTCAATTGCTCCTAAAGCTTCAATAGGGCATTGGCCAGAAGACGAACCTCAGTTCATGCGGTCGGCATGCGGCCAAGTGACAAATCACGGAACCATTTCATGTGCTTCAAGACCGAACATGGATTCGACTGCAGTTCACAAGGTTGGGTGACAAGTGGGCAATTCACGCGCTAATGGCAAGAGAGTTCTCATATTAGATGCTGGAGAACCTCCGTACCCATTGGTCGCGGCGAGGTCCTTGGGATCAGCCGGGCACCAAGTCATCCTTGGTTTTCCTTACGGCTCACACACCTTCGATGCATCCTCCAAGTACTGCAAAGGATTCTGCTTCTATCCTGATCCCTCGTACGCAATGGAGGACTTTCATCGTTATCTGCGGAAATTCGCCTCCGGGTTTGATTTCATAATACCAACGATGGAGAAGACTCAGTTAGCCACGTCGATGATCAAAGGAGACCTTGAAGACGCAGGCGCAACTGTACCAATACCCGATTATGACACCTTGAGCAAAGCTGTAGACAAAGACAAGATTCTGGAGATTGCTCAAGAGAATCGGGTCACCGTTCCGAAAACGGAACTGCTTTCACAGGTACCCCGGCTCAAAGACGCAATACACGAAGTCGGACTTCCCTTGATAATAAAAGTGTCAACGGAGATGAATATCCCTCCGAGTGAGCGCCACTATATCATCAGGGAAGAATCGGAGGAGGACTTCTCGCAGAAGTTCAATAAGCTTCTGCGGCTCGCTAGTCCGGTCATTCTACAACAGTATGTGGAAGGTGTGGGGGTGGGAGCTTCTTTCATCTTTTCGGAGAATCACAAGCCAATAGCCGTGTTTGGTCACAAGAGAATCTTGGAGGTGTTTTCAGAGGGTGGTCCAAGCGCGATCGCCGAGACTTACCTCAACCCCGAAGCTGCGAGACAGGGCTACAGACTGCTGAAGGCGTTGAAATGGAAAGGGGTTGCCATGACCGAGTACAAGATGAGCAGCGATGGGAAAGTGTACTTCATGAAAGTTAACCCCAGGTTCTGGGGCACTCTGCCGCTAGCAATCGCGTCCGGTGTGGACTTTCCAAGACTACTTGTGGAGAACTACAAATCAGAGGATGTCAAACCTCAGACAGTCACTAGAAAGAGGATGTTTGTCAGTGTGCGTGGTATAGCCATGAGAATGTTGAACTCAATGAACGACGCGAAGGGTCCCTTGATTCCGCCGGGCTTGTTCCGAGGGGTCATCGGAGGAGGGGTTCCATTCATCGAGGAGCTTCTGAAGCGAGACCCAAGGCCTTTGTTAGAGGGACTGATGCATTACGCTGCGGCTCGTCGCAGCAAGAACAGGGTCTCAAGGATTGGTAACATATTTCTCGGACCTGCCATAGACTACAATACACTTGCCGAGTACGGAATCAAGTCAGTTATCAATCTGGCAGAGGAACTGCCGCCCAAAAACAATACCGCCAATAACTCGATGAAGTTCCTGTACTGCCCTATCAAAGATGACTCTGCGCCGGACACCGAAGCGCTGATTTCGCTGGTTACGAAAACCAGCGAATTTGCGAAGGAGGGCAGAGTGTATGTGCATTGCAGGCTGGGACGAGGACGAAGCCCGATGCTCGTGATTGGCTATCTCATTTCGAAAGGAATGAGTATTGACGAAGCCTATTCAACCGTCTACGATGCAAGACCCTACGTGCATTTGAATACGATTCAGAGAGGGGCTGTGTACAAAGTCTACAAGCATTATTTGAACGAAGCCTAAGAAAGATCTCCCAGACTCAACGAGAGCAATCCGAAGCAGATGAAAAGGAACATGAACTCTGGATTTGGTTCCAGAACGTGTCCATGCCCAAATACATCAATAGAGGCGTCAACATCCAGACATGCAATCACTTCCCTTAGAGATCATAAGATTCTGCAGCAGCATCGACCTGTTGTGCTTTCCAGAGGGCAAGAGCGTTATGACAATCACGCTTCCTGCGGAGCATGATGCTTGGGCGAAAATCGCGCCAGGCAAAAACGGGAAGGATCTGCACGAACAGACAAAGGAGCACGTCGCGACTCATTGACATACTGTCGAACGCGTTGAGCATACCAAATCTGAAAGAACACATCGAAGTTTCTCAATCCTCAGGTCCGTTGATGATGCGAGAAACACAGGGTACCTAGGCGGAAGTCATCGAGGGTGACAAACCACACCCAAGACCCCAACCAAAGATAGAATCGACAGCACTACACCAATCAAGAATCTCTTCCGAAATGGGCAATAGACACTTCAGGTCAGGGTATGACTTGCGTCATGATGAACGGCCTTGGCTTTGCCAAAGCAATTCGACTAGCCTTGGCTGCCCCCTAGATAGTCTTCTTTATGCATACAAACCGCATGGCCGGGACTAGATCCGATTCTCGGTTTTGCCTAGACCGCCGCCGTTGTTGTGATACGAGCAGTCAGGCGCTATGAGATTTCAGGAAATAAAAAGGAAGGTGGGTATCAAGGTCAGAGCCTAGAATCCCACCGTTGCACCTCTATACAGGTGTATTCATTGTCAAGAACATCGTGACGCTATTCCTCCACCAACCCCCAACATGTGTTGCTGAACACAATTGGACAGTGAAGTCTATTTGCATCATCGGGTCACTGGCTCCAGCTGGAACCAGCAGCTGAGTCCAATCAAGTCCAAAAATGATCATCGCATACTGGGTGTTGGGTTGATAAATGAAGTGCGCCTGCGCTGGATTGTTCGGGGCTCCGTCGGGATTGGGAGCCTGTTGCTTCTCCATCGATATTAGTCCATCAAAGCCCAATCCTACGGCATCCGAAATGATCCAACCGACTGGGGAAGGCACGTCGGGAGTACAGAAGAGGATTAATCTCGTGAACCACTTTGCCCCCAGAGCGGCAGTTGTCAAGGCGTTTACAATGGGTGCCGGATCATATGGCTGTACCAGCTGATTGTTGCCTTCTAGATAGACCCCGTTGGGCTGATTGGAACCGTCGAAGGCCGTGCAATGTATGCTGCCTTTACCATCGCTTACTTTCACGTCCAGCCAGAGTCTGTCTAGCGTTGTTCCGCTCCCTGCTTCAATGATGAGAACAGTCACCAGACGGGCCTCATATAACGAGGGGACATAGGCGGCATGCACGACGGCCAAGCCGCACGACACAAGACTGCCACCGGTAGCGGCCAGAGACAGAGAGTTGTCTTCCTTGATTCCGAACCCTGTATTGTCAAAGTACCCGCTGAAAGTCTGGGATGTCCCGACGGCTGTTCCTTGCATGATGACTTGTAGCCAGTCAATTGTAGGCGGAAGAGGGCGACTCGTATCTACTGACGCATCGACCCATTCATCCTGCACGAGCTGCACCCAAGGCCCTGCAATGGCAACTGGATCAGCTTGCCCTACGACGTGGTACCTCATCACTGCTCTGACCGCCCCAGGACCAGCGTCGTAGCGCGCCGAGAACTTGAAGCTCACTATCCTACCTCGTATGGCATCAAGAGTCATGCTAATCCTGTCATTCACAAGCTGCTGCATTAACGTGTACTCTCTCGAGCCCGTACTAGACGCATGCCAGGAGCACGCAAAAGGCGGTCCCCAGTTGTACAAGGTCCCTACGGGTGTCTGGCCTTGTATGTCTTTCCAGTACGTGGTGACGTTGCTGGATTGGAAATCAGAACACTGTAGAGGAGACTCGAAGCATGCGTAGGTGGGTCCTCCTTGAATAGGGTCGGAGTATCGTCTCGGGTTCTCCAAGCCCAGCCACGAGTCGGATCTAATCTCAAGGCAAGCCAAACTCCCTGTTCCGAAATACTGCTTGGCGACCATTTGAATTTTGACAGAAGTGATGGTGGATGGGGTCTCTGTGCTTGGAGTCGCGTATGATCGCAATTCCCTGCGATTGGTAGCAATAGTAATGTCAGTGGGTAGATTATCGGGATTGGTATAGGGGTCTTTGAGAATACCTGCGGATACCAATCCTTTGCAGTCTCGCATTATGTACAAGTGTTGATAACCATCCCCCTGATAGTCGTAGGTCGCAGTCTCGACTGGCTGATTTCCTCGTATGCTGGAGCCCGAGATGAAGCCCTCACCCCAACCCCACCTGAAGTACACCTCAGCGTATGGTGTTCCACCCGAGTACAGCGAGATTCCTATCCTACCCTCTACGGCGAGAATCTCTACCCACGTTTCAAAGAAGAAAGGCCCGGTCACTTGGAGGTTGTTCTGACTGAAGCAGTATCCCAACTGCTGGGTAATCGCACCTGTTCCTGACACAATCAGAGCCCTTTGTCCACAATCGCCCCAATCACCGAGTCTGTATGACCAAGGATTGCCAGGGTCACTCTGCACGCTCCATACTGGACTCAGGGTGGGGGCATCGAAGGTATCGCTCATGAAGCCGCTTGGTTGCCAGGCCTCTTCTGCAACGCCCCAGTATTCCACCTCAAGGTAGGGTCTAGAGCCCAAGACCGACCATTCCTTTGAGTAGTACGTAGCTCCGTACCAGTAGCCTCCCACTGGTGGGACAGCCGTAAGCCGAAAGGAGATGAACTGATTCTTGGTGGCGGCGGGCAGTACGTTCCATGAATCCCAAGCTCCAGCAGAGCCCTCTGAATCGACTGCCATCATCTGTCCTATACTGACGGTATTCCATGAGTTTGCATAGGTTATTGTGTTTTCATTCCAATTGGTGCCGCTCTCATATGCCTTAATAGATCCGTGGCCGTTCGATTCCAGCGAATTGACGTAGGCATAGAGGGTGGCAGATTTGACGAGTTCCGGGTACGGCACATTGAACTTCAACCACCCGTAGCCAGGCAGTGCTGGGTAGCCCGCAACGACTCGAATGGTGTTACCATTGAAGTTCGAGTTCGGGTCACTCGCATACGTCCAAGCATCACCCATGGGAGCGATTCTCCAGGCCGTTAGAGTGAAGGTTTTTTCCACCGTAGTCGATGGTGAATCACCGCCACCATTCTTGCTCTGTGCCAAAATCCTGTACGAGTAGGTGTGAGCACAAATGCTGAGTGTGTTCTGAGGAACAGACACAGAGTGCGACTTCTGCAGACTCGAGGAGGCGTAAGTGTATATTACCTCAGTTTCGTCAAAGCTTGGGTCATAACTCCAATAGCATTTGCAGGTACAACTAGTGGAGCGAGCGCCCCAAAGAACAATCCAACTGACAGTGAGTTGCCTCAGACCACCAACGGTCACCACATAGCTATTGATATCAGGAGCAGGCGGTGGCAAGGGGTTCATAGGTATTGTACCCATATTGATGGATGTTCCCGAGCGGGTACCGTACGCTGCATTATCTTGGTACCCAGACTTGGTAACCACACAATAGAAGCCGTCCGGAGCATATCTGAGGCTGATGGTCTTGGTGAAGTACCCATTGCCGTCGGTCGACGTTGACCCGAAATAGACCTCTTTGTCAAGTGTGTCGTAGATGTTTACAGCTGCACCGCTGATAGCGTTGCCTGCAGTATCCTTGACGTACCCAAATACGGTATAGTTCGTATAGCCAGGCGCTGCAGCGCTGACCAAAGCTGCGTTCTGAAGCATTAGAAAACTGATTGTCACTACTGTCAACAGGAGTGTTCTCTTGCACGATCCCAAAACGAAAATCCTCCTTGCTTCGCAAAGAAACGATTCATGGTAATATGCTTTTCGACTTCAGTGAAGCAACCCCCTTGGCATGCGCAATGGCGTCAGCAGAGAGGAAGCCGAGGAGTTCTGCGCTCAGCAATCGGGAATGCCATAAGTCCTGCAGAACATGATGAGGTGAGAGCTTTTCCCGAGGCGAAATACATGCGTCGGTTTCCAGCATGCCATCATGTGGCGCAAGATACTTCACTTGTACAAGCTCGTCTCTAGCGTCCCTTTGTAGCCAACAGTGAATATGTCAAGGGGAGCTGAATCTCTGGGTCATCGAAGTGCCATGACCCGTCCGCGGCCTCTTTCAAGCGGGGAATCTGTTGGAATGGCGAGCGCGGAAATTCATGGAGAAACCGTATGCGCAGACCGGCGTCTGCTATGGCAGTGACCACGTCACCTAGTCCATGAGCCCATTCGTATTCAACGAACGGCCCAATTCTCTTGTTTGGTTCCGCGTAGGATGCCTCAGCTTGAGATTCAATTGGAACGGGATTGTGGAAGTAAGTGCGTGCGATTCTGAACCCGTCAGGGGTATCCCAATCGAAAACCCACATCATGGGATGGAACTCAGCGATATAGAAGACACCTCCACTCTTTAGGAAATGGGCTACAATCTGTGCCCACTGTCGCAAGTCAGGCAGCCAGCAGAGAACACCGTATGAGGTAAACACGATGTCGAACTTCCTGTCGAGTACTTTGGGCAAATCGTAGATGTTAGACTGAATGAATGTGGCCTTGAGTCCAGCTTGGTCAGATAGCATTTTTGCCAGCCGAATAGATTCTCCCGAAAAATCAACGCCAGTCACGCTGGCTCCCTCTCGTGCCCAAGAAAGTGTATCTAGTCCGAACTGACACTGTAAATGCAGGAGTGTCTTTCCCTTGACACTGCCCAGTTCTTCGAGCTCCAAAGCGTGTAGCGTTGTTGCCCCTTCAAGGAACTCCTTTTTCTTGTAGGTCTTGGAATCAACATGTAGTTTGGAGAACTCATCCCAGAGCTTCTGATTGGCCTCAAAGAACTTGTCCGTTTCCTTCATGCGTGCCCGTTCTCCTGCTGTACATCGGAAGCAGTAGTGGATTATGTTTCTTCCTGACCGACCTGAGACACTGATCGTCCAATGAACATACCGGACCTTCAGAATTCCAACTAGGTTCGAAGGTAGTCTTTGAATGCTAAGCACGACTGCATGTCCCGGAACCTCCTTGCTCCCACCTTGACTACTCCTAATGTTCCGATGCGGCCCGAGCGGTTTGTTGTTCTCCATTGTACCAAGGCGAATCGCTGCCCGGAACCTTGTGTGATTTGACCAATAGAAGTCCGATGATTAGCTGAATAGGTACAGGCCCGTCATACGCCAGTACGTGTAAAGCAATGTAGGTCGGGATCTTCAAGGCCAAAACAAGGACCGGGAACGCAATGCTCGCAATGGCCGCAAGATTTACCCATCCTCTTGAGCACTTGTCTTGACAGTAACGGACAACCAGCACACCAAAGACAATCTGAAAGAAGGTCAAGGAAAGATAGCCAAGAATATGAAGCGGCTCAAACACGAACAATCCTGAGTTGTAGTAGGTGTTTCCGGAACCGAATGACCATACCAGTGCAACGATGACATAATCCACAGACTCAACTTGACTGCCCCCCGGCACAGCCAACGCACCGATTAAGCTACCCACTGCAATAGGTGCGAATAACGTCACCATAACCATCAATATCACAATCTGGCGAAATGTGAGGTCACTGAACCATCTCAACGGCTCTTCACTCCCATGCTCCTTGCACCGCCAATGGTCCAGGCGGGGGTCTGTATTAAGGGCATCGCCTGCAGGACTCTGAAAAAGGAACGCGATGTCACCCTACCATATCGTTACGGATATCTCACTACTTAGCGCGATGATTCGTGAACAGACACGGGAACTATGAGGCTCTGATGGAGCGAGGTTCGAAAGTAATCTTTAAATGCTAAGCACGAAGTCCATGTACAGTTTTGACTGGTGGCGTCAGCCTAGGCTGAGATGAGAACGCTATCAGTACAATAGAACATGATAAGGTGAATGTCATATGGCACAATTGAGCGGCACCCCCGTGCTGATTCTTAAAGAAGGTACTCAGCGAACGCGGGGAAAGAATGCCCAGCAAAACAACATCATGGCAGGCATTGTGATATCCGATGCCATCAAGTCCACACTTGGTCCACGCGGCATGGACAAGATGTTGGTTGATTCGCTGGGTGACGTAACGATTACAAACGACGGTGCTTCAATCCTGAAGGAGATTGACGTACAGCATCCTGCTGCAAAGATGCTTGTCGAGGTCGCGAAGAGCCAAGACCAAGAAACGGGGGACGGGACTACAAGTTCTGTGATTATCGCAGGCGAACTCCTGAAGAGGGCTCAAGAGCTCCTTGACAAGAAGATACACCCGACCGTTATCGTCGGTGGATATCAGAAAGCTTCCGATGAAGCGAACAAGATACTCGACCAAATCTCAGTAACGATGAATGGTCTCGACAAGAAAGTTCTCATAGGGATTGCGAACACTTCGATGAACAGCAAGTCCATTGTCGGTGCAAGAGACCACTTCTCTGCTATTGCAGTCGATGCGATTCTGCAGATAGTCGAGAAGGTCGATGGCAAGAACAAGGCAGACATCGACATGATTGAGGTCACAAAGAAGCAGGGCAAGAGCCTCACCGAGACCGAACTGGTCAAGGGTATAGTCATTGACAAGGAAGTAGTCCATAGTGCCATGCCGAGAAAGGTTACGAGCGCGAAGATTGCGCTGGTCGATGCTGCGATAGAGGTCGAGAAGACCGAGTTCGATGCTGAAATCAAAATCGAGAAGCCCGACCAAATCAAGGCCTTCCTTGATGAAGAAGAGCACATGATTAAGGACATGGTCGATAAAGTCATCGCAAGCGGAGTGAATGTCCTCGTTTGTCAGAAAGGAATTGACGATGTAGCGCAGCACTTCCTGGCAAAGGCTGGCATCATGGCGATCCGTAGGGCAAAGAAGAGCACACTCGAGAAGCTCGCGAAGGCAACAGGCGCCAAAGTTGCTAGTAGCCTTGGGGAACTCGATTCCAGCTACCTCGGGTCCGCAGGTCTTGTAGAGGAAGTTAGGATTGGTGATGACAAGCTCGTCTACGTCAGAGACTGCAACAATCCGAAGGCCGTTTCAATAGTCCTCAGAGGCGGCACTGAGCACGTTGTCGATGAGGCAGAGAGAGCAATGCATGATGCTCTTTCAGTCGTCAGAAACGTGGTCGAGGACGGTACCTACGTCGCAGGCGGTGGTTCGATTGAGACCGAGATTGCCAAGCGCCTTGTAACATACGCAGCCGAAATCAAGGGTCGTGAGCAGCTCGCCATTGAGGCTTTTGCAGATGCTCTCAGGATTATACCCAAGACTCTGGCAGAGAACGGTGGGCATGACCCAATCGATATCATGGCTGAGCTGAACAAGGAGCATACAAAGCCAACTGGTATCTGGTCTGGTGTAGATGTGTTTGTCGGCCACGCCGCTGATATGATGAAGATGGGAGTAATTGAGCCCACCCGTGTCAAGAGACAGGCGATCCGTTCTGCTTCTGAAGCAGCACAGATGCTCCTCAGAATCGACGATGTGATTGCCGCGAAGTCTAGTGGACCTCCGGCAGGCGGCCCCGGTGGCCCTGGTGGTCCAGGTGGTCCTGGCGGCATGGGCGGAATGGAAGGAATGTATTAGAACACGAGAAGAGACGGAGCCTCATGGCTCCCTCTCGTTTCTTCTTTTGTCTTTCAGTTCTTCTTTTGCTTGGAGAGGGTCCAATGGCTAATCGTGTCTTAGTTGTTGGACTGAATCCTTTTGACTCTGGAAAAACGGGAGTCTCAATTCAGCTCATTCAGAGAATGAAGGACACGCACGCGGTCGAATTCTTCAAACCCATTAGTGGACACAACTATTGGTACAGGCACGAGCACACCCAGTACTGTCTGGAGAACAAGAAGTGGTATCATACGATGCAACTCGTGTGAGGCAGGTCTATCACTCGAGAGTCCATGATTTTGTGGTCAACCCTGTTCACGCTCTCTATGTGCCTGCGCATCTACAGAGGCCGGGAAAGGGACCCATCAGTACACTCGGTCTTGCTGGATGGGATTCGGTCTTGGCGATGGAAAGAATGAGCCATCCTGTGGGCAGCGGGATCCAATCAACCATGATGATTGCCAACGACCTCATTCAGAAGGGGCAGCTCCTGCTCACGCCTGAACAAGCTGACAGCCTGTCGGCAGGCATGACTCTGCGGCCAATCAAGCATCTTGAGGAAGTTCAGAGTACTGAGAATGATTGCTTTGAGGAGTTTGTGAGCGAGTCGTTCGAGGAACTAGAGAAGACATCCGACTTCGTTGTGATTGAAGCGTTCAATGATTCTGCATGGCCATGGGAAGGGCTTAACAAAGTAGACACCGTGCTGGCTGTCGGTCCGGGCCATGTCTTCAGTTACGAACCGGAGAAGTTCAGACTTGCAGTGTCTCTTGCCAAACATGACAGCGCTCCAATTAGGGAAGTGACGCTCTCTCGAATCACTGACATGCTAAGACCCCTCAAGAAAGTCACCCTGTTGCCGGGGGAAGGTCTGACAGACGAAGCTACTAGAGACCTAGGTGTGTTCTGACCAGAAGAGAGATTAAGGATGACTTCCGACCGATGATACAGCTCATTGCGCTTCCTACAATGGTGGAACCCTGATGACCGAGGACCTTAGTTGGGAACTTGCCATCGTAGGTGGGGGACCAGCGGGTATGACCGCCGCTATTTACGCGGCCCGTTATGGACTCAAGACGCTCTTGCTGGAGTCTAAAGTCCTTGGAGGAGCACAGGCGACAAGCCCCGGAATTGAGAACTACCCGGGCTTCACTTTCGTAGTTGGAATCGACCTAGCAACACGGATGAAAGAGCAGGTCAAGAAGAGCGGTGCGCAGATCAAGGAGATTACGGAAGTCAAAAGCATACGGGGACCTGAGAAGAGCGGCGATTTCATTTTGGAGACGCGACGTGGCAACTACAATGCCCGTGCTGTGATTGTTGCAACCGGTGGCGGCTACAAGAAGCTCAACGTTCCGGGCGAAGACGAACTAACGGGCAGAGGGGTCTCCTTTTGCGCTACATGCGATGGCCCTCTCTTCAGAGGAAAGACAGTTGCTGTAATCGGGGGAGGGGATACTGCTGTCACGGAAGCATTGTATTTGCACGAGGTCGCGGGAAAGGTCTACTTAATTCATAGGCGAGATGCCCTCAGGGCCGTAAACGCAATGCAAGACCAGCTGTTCAAAACGGACATAGAGCTGATTTGGAATACCACTGTGAAAGAGTTCAGAGGAGACCAGCAGATCCAAGAAGTGCTCCTCGAGAATGTACAAACAGGTGAAACAAAGTCGCTAGTGGTTGACGGTGTATTCGTAGCGTTGGGGTCGGATGCCGAGAGCACGATTACCAAAGCTATTGGCGTGGCCACCAACAGGCGCGGAGAGATAATCACCGACAAAGATCAGATGACCAGCGTTCGGGGAGTATTCGCTGCCGGAGACGTTGTGGCTTCAATGAAGCAGATTGCAGTTGCTGTCGGTCAGGGTGCAATCGCCGCAGACGCGGCCTACAGATACGTTCGCTCTAAGAAGCTCGGCCCAGTGTGACAGTCAACTATCCGCTGGGATGTAGGCTGCTATTCGCAGCAGTCACTCACGTGCATTTCCTGTACGACGGTAACATTAATAACGGGACCCCGATTCGGCCCTCAGCGCGTTGAGCGCTGGTGCGTCTTGACATGAGCAAGGTCAGAACTGTTGGCTTGGTTGTTGCATTCGCCCTTATCATCCTGCCATTTCTGGTCCAGCCCGCCTCGGCCAATCCTGCAACTAGAAAGGAATCACTGATTTCGTTTGTTGCAGGACGATATGACGCAGTTCAAGGAGGATATTCCATCACCAAAGAGAACACATCACGGATAGAGGCGACCGGAGCGGCGGCTCTGATACTCAACAGCCTTGGATACCTTTCTTCGAGACCACCTATGATAGACCTCGTCAAGATGAAGAATTTCACCCAGAAGATTCAATGGAAATCTGGCGGAGACAGCTACAACCGTTATGGTGGGTTTAGCACGTACATCGCCGGCCCAGTGACCATACAGAGCACCTGGACAGCGTTGGAGCTCTGGAGTCTTCTCAGCAAAATCACCGACATCCCAAACCTGGACACTATCAAATTCAACGTGACCGCAGCCCTAATCTATGTCAACAAGACGCAGACAAGCTCTGGTGGGTTTGGCACCGCTTCTGGTAGTGCGCCAGATATTGTCTCAACATACTTCGCTTTGCAGTCTCTAAACACACTTCTGCAACTGAAACCAGATGAGAACCGTAGCAGGTGGTTGCGCAACGAAACCAAGACCCTGGATTGGATCCTTAGCTGTCGCGTCGGCAACAGCTTCAAACTCAGTCCAAACTCATCCATTACGGGTGTCACTCCGACCGTCGCAGCAATTCTCGCATTGGACGCTCTCAACCAGTTGCCGTCACTAGCAGGAAGCGGCGACATTGCGCACTGGATACTGAGCCGCCAAATCAGCGGCTCTGTTCAAGGCATTACAATAAGCGGTTTTGAAGAAGGCCCAGGCACAAACGACACCAACCTTGCAAGCACATTCTATGCCATTGAGGGCCTGCAAGCTCTGAATGCCTTGGCTCAGGCCGACGAGCAATCTGCGGCACAGTTCATAGCACAATGCCAAGCTGCTGATGGCAGCTGGGGAAATGTGCCGGGGCTTGCTGTGGGCACACTTCCTAATGCAGGACTAGCAGTTCAAGCCCTCGGAATTCTTGGCTACACATCTCTTCTTGACCAAGAGGACCCGAACCACGTTGTACCTCCGTTGCTCGATTGGAGAGCAATGCTCATACTAGGAATAGTCGTGGCGGCTGCCATCGTCGCATGCGTAGCCTTGAGAGTTGACTAGTCTGCAGTGCAGCAGGTTCAAGCAATCGTGTCAGCTTTTATCTATGACTCGACACAGACCAGTCTGCTGGCCAATTGACAGGCTTATGCCATAGCGAATGCTTCGTAGACACCCAGCTGCCGCTTAGATGGCAATTCCCACAAGAGATATAATTGCATCAAGTGATTTCCTCCTTGGCTTAGTTCGGAGGCACAATCATTGAGCAAGACGGACATGACTCAAGCAAGAGTGATGAAGATAGTGAAAGGCAATGCGATTACATTGCCAGCGGACTTCGTGGACGGTATTGGGCAGCCCTACGGGCTTGCGATACTTGTCATGAAGGACAAGAATGTCAAGTTGTATCCAGTTGGCAGCGACAAGGTGACTTACCTCAAGCTGGACATTCAGAAATTGAGCAAGAGCTTTCTGGAAGAACTCACAACTATCTTTGATAAGGCCGGGCTCCAAGACATTCTCTTCACTAGCGGAATCTGTCAAGCTGCGAACCAATGCTACTATGAGTGTTATTTCACACCGGGTCAGCTCAAGATGCCTGTCGCCAACCTCGAACGCTCGCTCAAGGCGATATCTGGGGTACAGAACGTTATACTGCATGATGTGCCAGTATCCAAGTGAGTCCATGTCGAGCCAACAGTCCCCAGATAGCTGGCCTAGCGAGCAAGAGAGGAAGCTCCTTTCCGTTCCAAGATTACGCCAAGAATAAGCTCTGCTGATTGCAATGGTAGGTATCGTAGGCTTCTACAGCACCCACAACGCCGCTAGTCCATCTAGGGTGCTCCGGCGTATGTCCGACGCCATGGAGCACAGAGGACAAGAGAGGCTTGTTGTCTCGGATCATGGTCTTTCTGCGCAATTCGGCTTCGCAGTCCGGTCGCCTCTGATTCAAGATCATTTCGCACTTCGTGCGAACAAACAGACGCTTGTCGTGTGTTCGTGGAATGATTGCCAAGAGACAGTCGAACAGCTCTTGAAATCCGGAGTCGCTGATCTAAAGAGCGATATCGACATCGAGCATCCAGAACTGGCCGATGCTCTAATCATGGGAGCTAGTCAGTCGGATCTCATCGTCTCAAGATATGGACATTCCACAAACCCAATGTACTTCCAGTGGTCAGAAGGGAATCTTGCATTCTCTACCGAAAGAAAGGCCCTCTGGAGCATTGGCTTGTACAATAGCATAGAACTCGAACCCAATCAAACGCTTCGAGTGGATTTGCGTCATCCCCAGTCAGTAGTCTCAGCACTGGAGAAATCATATCCACGTACGGACAAAAGCCGATCGCGTGAGGACTTTCTTACGTCTCTTCAAAAAAGCCTGGAGAATTGCTTTGGTTCTCTGCGTGCCGCTGAGCGCGTTGGAGTTCTGTTCTCAGGTGGGGTTGATAACTCACTTGCAGCTTTGCTTGCCAAGACGGTTTGCAGGGAAGTAACCCTGTTTACCGCATGCGCCGAAGGGTCGCACGACGAGGAGTCTGCATCCACCGCCGCTCGGGGATTAGGCCTAGAACTGGAAATTGCCCCATTCGACCCAGACACCGTTTGGGAGAATCTGCCTGAGATAATCTACGCCATTGAAACAACTCGGCAAATAGATATCGAGATTGCTCTTCCGTTCTTCATCGCGGCTCGCGCAGCAAGAAGTTCAGGAGAGACCATACTGATTTCGGGTCAAGGTCCGGATGAGTTGTTCGGCGGATATTCAAAACATGCCAAGCTATTTGCAGAGAATGGAGAAGATGCACTCGATGAAGAACTGCGCTCCGAGGTTCAGCAAACACACAAGACAAACATCGCGCGCGACGAGAGAGCGGTAGGCTACAATGGCCTAAGCGCGTTCTTCCCATATCTGAATAGTCGGTTCATTCTCGAAGCCCTTGCAGTGCCTTCTCGATGGAAGATCTCTTCAGACAACCCGCCAGAACGGAAAGCTATCTTCAGGCAACTTGCCGTCAACATGGGGCTGCCTGAAATCATTGCTTTCAGCCCAAAGAAGGCAACGCAGTATAGCTCGGGGTCTCAGAAGGCGCTCTCAAGAGCTATATCTGAAAAAACTGAGTGCCCGCCACAGCTTGAGAACAAAGACAAGAGTCAACTTACAAAAATCGTTCTAGACAGAATTGCGATGGAGGTCGGATTCCCGATTCGCAGTGAGCCCATTGCTGAGCTAAGAATAGACTTGGAAGCAGCTCATAAGTTCGCACAAAGAATCCGAACGACTAGCCACCCGCAATAAGGGGAAGCACAATGACATTGTCGTGTTCGTGTATGATGGAGCCAGATGTCATCCTATGTCCGTCGACTAACACGATGTGATCAGGAGAAAGATTGAGGTCATGCAACAGCTGGGCCACCGTCTTAGTTTCAGTGACCTCGACTCTCGTCAGCCGAACTGTTCTTAGAACTGTGGCCAAATATGACACCCTGTACAGAGACACTTCTAACAGCTTATATGCTTAATTCGAGGCCCACGGTCCAATCAATCACGCGCCCACTCAAACGAACGGACGAAAGGGGAGCGGCGTGCAGCCGGAATCTTGGCCTTGGCTCCCGTCGTTAGTCATAAATAGCCGAGCCGTCCCATTCGTGCGTCGTCATAGTGCATTCGTGACAGTACGCGTTCGGCGAAAGCCGTTCATTCACGGGAAGGGCTACAACAATCTTCTTAAAGGACTCTCGCGCCGCCCCGTGGCTAATTGAGAAAGATGACGAAGGAAAATTCGACGTTCTTCAAACTCTGAAAGGAGTGACCAATTATATGGTTGGCATAGTCGGCTACGGCATCTACATACCGAGATATCGCATCCGGACATTAGACATTGCCGAGGTCTGGGGCGAAGACGGGGAAGCAATGGCACAGGGTCTCGGAGTTATCGAGAAGTCTCTGCCCGGTCCGGACGAGGATGTAGCAACCATCGCAACGGAGGCGGCGAGGAATGCCATCAAGTACGGCAAGATTGACGCCAAGGACATAGGAGCTGTGTACGTCGGATCGGAAAGCCACCCCTATGCTGTGAAGCCCACAGGGACGATTGTTGCAGCGGCGATAGGGTGTTCGAGCGAAATCACATGCGCTGACTTCGAGTTTGCATGCAAAGCTGGAACAGCCGGAATACAGACTTCCATGGGTCTAGTTCAATCCAAAATGGTCAAGATAGGGCTCGCTATCGGAGCTGATACAGCGCAGGGAAGACCAGGCGATGCACTGGAGTACTCAGCAGCGGCCGGTGGAGCGGCATACCTGATTGGCGAGGATAATCCTGTGGCAACGATTGAGAAGACTGTCTCGGTCACATCCGATACCCCGGACTTCTGGCGCCGCGAGGGCGAAGACTTCCCCAGTCATGGAGCTCGGTTTACTGGTGAGCCCGCTTACTTCCGACATGTCGAAGAGTGTGCAAAACTGCTATTTCGGACAACAGGGACCTCGGTGGACGACTTTGATTACTTCGTGTTTCACATGCCCAATGGCAAGTTCCCAGTGGCGGTGGGAAAACAGCTTGGTGTTCCATCGGAGAAGCTGGAAGATAGCTTGGTGGTTCGCCAAATTGGGAACACATACTCCGGGTCAGCTATGATTGGTCTTGCCAGAGTGCTGGATATTTCAAAACCCGGGGACAGGATATTTGTCATATCATATGGATCCGGAGCAGGTAGCGACGGTTTCACTATCCGTGTGGAAGATGAAATCCTAGGGCATCGCGGAGAAGTCCCAACTGTTGATGATTACATTCAGAGAAAGGTGTACGTAAGCTATGCTACCTATGCCAAGTACAAACACACCATAAACATGTAGGTTGGATGCAAATGGCTGTGAAGAAGAGAGTCGCTATTGTTGGCGTTGGGATTAGCAAGTTCGGCGAACTGTGGGATAAGAGTCTCAGAGACATCACACTCGAAGCTGGTATGTATGCGATATTTGATTCTCAGGTGGCAGGAAAAGATATCGAAGCCATCTGCATTGGCAACATGAGCGCCGGCCGTTTCACAGGCCAAGAACACTTGGGCGCTCTGGCTGCAGACATGGGCGGCTTGGGTCACATCCCAGCCTACAGTGTGGAAGCAGCATGCGCCAGCGGTGGAGCCGCAGTCCGCCAAGCGTACATGGCAATAAGATCCGGGGAGCATGATCTCATGCTAGTCCTCGGCTGCGAAAAGATGAGTGACGTAAACCAGTCCGAAGCGATGAGAACCATGGGTGTGGCTGCCGATTGGGAATGGGAAGGCATTTTCGGGGCTACATTCCCGGCGCTCTATGCATTCATGGCACGACGACATATGCATGAATATGGAACAACAGAGACACATCTCGCACAAGTTGCTGTCAAGAATCACAAGAACGCCGAACACAATCCTTCGGCTCAGTTCCAGAAGGCTGTGCCTCTCGATGTCGTCATGAAATCAGGATTAATCGCGGACCCTATCAGAGTCCTTCACTCTTCTCCGATCAGTGATGGTGCAGCAGGTCTCATCATGTGCAGCGAAGAGATGGCCAAGCGTTATACAGACACGCCCATCTACATTGAGGCTTCAACTCAATCAAGCGATACCCTGGCTTTGCACGACAGACGAGACATATGCACCATGGACGCTGCAGTCTCGTCAAGTAGGGAAGCTCTGAAGAAGGCGGGATTGACTATCAATGACATTGATGTGTTTGAGCTGCACGATTCTTTCACCATAGGAGAGATAATGCTGACCGAAGACGTCGGAATCACCGAGAAGGGAAAGGGTGGCAAGCTGCTGGATGAAGGTTTGACAGAGATTGGCGCGAAGTATCCTGTTAATCCGTCCGGTGGTCTCAAGGCCAGGGGACACCCTATCGGAGCAACTGGGGTTGCTCAGATTGTCGAGCTCGTGTTCCAACTCAGGGGAGACGCCGAAAAGCGCCAAGTGAGTGGTGCAGAGAAAGCAATGGCTGTGAATATCGGAGGGACTGGCGCAACTTCGATAGTACATATTCTTGGAAGGTGATGCGAGATGGCCGAGCATGGCGTAGCCCAAATCTGGCGGAAAATCCCGGCTATGTATAACATAATCGGAAACCACTGCACAACATGTGATTCCTACTACTTCCCTCCTCGCCCGGTCTGTCCTAAGTGCAGGAGGAAGGGACACCTAGAGGACCACAAATTCAAAGGACTTGGCATAGTTCACACCTTCGCAATAGTCCGGCAAGCGCCTGATGACTTCAAGACGCAAGCGCCTTACATTGTCGCTCAAGTCCAGCTTGACGAAGGCCCCAAGCTCACGACTCAAATTGTCAACTGCAATATTGAAGATGTGTACATAGATATGAGAGTCAGAGTCTTGCTTCAGAAAGATTACTGAGTTCGGTCACGCAGGATTGATTCTATACGGATTCAAGTTCGAACCTACGATGAAGGTTACAGGACACCCTGACAGGTAAGAATCTCAAGCCCTCTCAGAGTTGCACCGCCCGCAAACGCCGAAGAATGCAACAAGACTAGTACAGGTAGTTGAGATTGGGCCTCCAAAGATTCAGTTCAGTCACTTTGCCCACCGCAGGCAGAGCGACATTCATGACAACTGTGTCACCTATACGAGCTTGGTGCATGGTCGCATTGTGCACATGACCATGTATGACAAGATCAGGTTGTTCTGAGAGAATGAGATTGTAGAACTTCTTGCTACCCATCCAAGCAAACAACCGTGAGTCTTCACCCTCACATGTCTCTAGGCAGGGGCTATAGTGCATAAGCAACACTCGCTTGTCAACCCTGTGCCTCATTCTCTTCAGGAGTGACTTTGCCCGGCGGGCCCTCCTTTCAAAAGACCCCTTTATGCTTGGCAAATGCTCTCTCTGCCAATTAGTGGGCTTGTCAAGCGACCCTTGAGTTCCGACTATCCCTACCTTCAGTTCACCAACTTGAACCTCGGTAGATGCCTCGTCCAGGAAAATGACCTCACCATGGACAAGAGAGGATAACTCCTTTCTGACTTCGGTGTATTCTTCATTACCGTAACAGGCCACGACCGGGAAATCGCATCCCAGCCTTGCGTGAACGGCGTCGAGCAGAGTCCGGAACTCGTACGGCCTTCCCCTGTTAATCATGTCCCCGGCCAAGAGAAAGAGATCAGGAGGCGCTATGTGGTCTAGCCCCCCTAGGAACGGCTCCAAGAAGCGTGGACTATGAACGTCGCCTACCGCAAGCACTCTCATGGGCGTGTCACTTCCCGATTCAGGTACGCCTCTATATATAGAGCAAAGAGTCTAAAGAGTCTTCTGAGTGTAGAAGCCTTGACCCTACGGCGTGGTTTTTGCTATGGCTGGCACATGGGCTCTGAATCTGTTTGACCGGTTCCATTCGGGCCATGAGGCTCTGATTGAGGGGCTCCGTCAAATGGCGAAGCCGGTGGCAGCCGTAACTGACGGAGAGCTGGTAGCAGGTGACTTGGAGCTGGCGTCTATAATTCAGCCCGTCACGACCAGAGTGAAGAAGCTTGTGGCGTACCTAGCGGACAAGAAACTGAGCCGCACGATCCAAGTACATATCGTCAGCAGCTACGCAGAACTGCTGAAAATACAAGGTTCCACAGTATTCATGATGTTTGAAGGGCCATGCTGCCAAGAAACCCAGTCGAGGGCTTTGAGCCTGAGGAAGCAGCAGCTTGAGCTCAAAGACAGAATGGAGTATGTCAAACCAGTTCTTGCTGAAGATGGAGGCAAGATAACCTCTGCAAGAATAAGGCGTGGTGAAATCGACAGGGAAGGTCATCGTCTCAAAGGCACAAGAGAAGCCCCAAGGCGTCTAGAGTTTTCGACTAGGCCCGGCCTGAAGATACCCAAGGGGCAGGTGTACGACTCAAGTCAAGTCTGTCCTGAGAAGGAAATTGTGCAGAGAATCAGAAAGGAAAACCCTGTCAAGGTAATTTCGGTGGGAGATGTAACAACTGCATCCATCATTTCTCAGAACTACACGCCAGACGTGTGCGTGGTGGACGGAACAACCAAGAGGGGCCAGTTCGAAGGCTCATTTACTGGCGAAAAGGAATACTTGATCTACAATCCTGCTGCGGTGATATTCCCTGAGGCATGGTCCGTTATGGACACGGCTATTCACGATAGCGTGAAATCACTGATAATGGTGGAGGGCGAAGAGGATCTTTTGGGTTTCCCGGCAATGCTCTTGGCACCTATCGGCTCGGTTCTGCTCTATGGTCAACCTGACGTGGGAATTGTGTGGTCACCGGTTGATGACGACAACAAGGCTCGTGCCAAATCGTACATGGATGATATGCCCGTCATCACTTAGAAATGGGCCCCATCACTTCAGCAATCTTGGCTACGCAGTCAGTCGCCGTGATGTGATCTCCCAGCTCTTGGAATGCCCTTTCTCCCGTCAGTCCTGAAACGAAGGCCGCAGCACATGCAGCTTTGAATGCTCCGTACCCCCTTGACAGCATGGTGGCGGATATTCCTGTGAGTACGTCACCAGTGCCTCCGACAGTCATTGCCGGCGTTCCCGTGTAGTTCAGCTTGTATCGACCATCAGGATGAGCTACGACGTCAACATGACCCTTCAGAAGGACTATTGTGTTGAACATCGATGATGCCTCGACTGCCTTGTCGATTCTGTTTTCCAGGACATCTGGGTCACCAAGATCTTTGGCTAGAAGTATCGTGAGCTCTCCCCAATGGGGTGTCAAAATAGATGAGTCTGGGTTCAGTGTAATTCCTGACGATGAAAGAGCCTTCAAAGCATCGGCGTCGATGACCAGCATTTTGCCATCAGATGCGAGAGCTTCAACAATCGAGCGCGATGCTTCCATGGTCTGCACGGCTTGGCCGAGCCCCGGTCCTATTGCAACTACATCACAGTGCTGAGCAACTTCTCTTACAAAATCCAGCGACTCAGGAACTAGGATGTTGCTGTTCAGACCATGAACCATGAGATTGGGACTGTAACTCCTGATGGGTGCAACAACCGGGTCAGGAACAAGCAGAGAAACGAAATCTGCCCCTGTTCTCAGTGCGGCCATTGCTGTCAAGGCAGGAGCTCCCGAGAAAACGTCACTGCCACCAATCACCAGGATTCTGCCAAAGTCTCCCTTATGTGCAGTGGGCTTCCTAGGTCGCGTATAGAGCCAGAGGTCGCCGTTGCCACAAGTCAATCCTGCATCCTTCGGAATGCCAATATCAACGACGTGAAGCTTTCCCACATACTCCGAGGACTTGTAGAGCCCGGGTTTGGGAGCATGCAGCGTGATAGTGTGAGCAGCCCTCACTGCATCGCCATATATCTGACCTGTGTCAGAGTCCATTCCTGTCGGAATGTCTATCGAGAATTTCGTTGCCTTCGAGCTGTTGAAGGCCTTCACTGCAGTCAACATGGGTTCACGAACTGGGTTCATCTGACCAATGCCGAGCATGGCATCAACAAGCAACTCCGCCCGGGAAATCGCTTTGCAGGATTTCACATCGGACTCCGATTTCAGGATTGATTTGTTGATTCCCCTGATGTTTTTCAGAATCTTCCAGTTAACGGACGTATGTGGATTCGAGATGCTTTCCTCGTCCCCAACCAAGAGAACATCGACACTTGCGCCGGCGGCATACAGATATCTTGCAGCGACCATCCCGTCACCTCCGTTGCCACCAACACCGCACAGCACTGCAACCCTCTTGCCCTCAAGCGGCTCAATAGACTCCACAAGCCGGACCACTTCGCGGCCTGCGTTCTCCATCAGCATTCCCAGTGTGATGCCAAGATACTCGGCATTGAGCTCAAGAATGCGCATGTCATTTGTGCTGATTGATTCCTGCTGCATTCGGTAACACCAGCTCGGCCTAGACGTAGGTTTCAGGACTTGGTAATGAATTCTTTGGGTTTAGGGTCTCGGGTAAGCGTGTCGAAAGCCAACGCCGAGCAGCCGACCGCCGGGCGACATGGGTGCGTCGTACTAGAATGCTTCATTGCATCTCCAAGGAACGCTCTATGTCATCGAGAACTGTCATGACTTGTTAGTGAGATACTCGTGGATACCCCTGGCTGCCCGCTTCCCGGCACCCATTGCGCTGATGACGGTTGCAGAACCCGTGACTATGTCGCCGCCAGCGAAGACACCGGGGATCGAGGTCATGCCCGTCTTCTCATCTATTGTGATGTAGCCAAACTGGGTCAAATCGAGACCGGGCGTTGAAGTAGGCACAATAGGGTTAGAGGCTGTCCCAATTGCGACAATCACCATATCCACATCCATGACGTACTTCGAATTCGGAATCACAACGGGCCTTCTTCGCCCAGACTCGTCGGGCTCGCCCAGTTCCATCTTCACACATGCCATTCCGACAACATTGCCCTTATCGTCGCCCAAAATCTCCACCGGATTAACAAGAAAATCGAACTGAACACCTTCTTCTTCTGCATGAACGGCTTCTTCGTGTCTTGCGGGCATCTCGTCGCGAGACCTCCTGTAGACAATGTGCACCTCGTTGGCTCCGAGTCTAAGTGATGTTCGAGCCGCGTCCATAGCCACGTTTCCGCCGCCTATCACTGCAACTCGTTTGCCAATGCGGACAGGAGTATCATATTCAGGAAACTTGTATGCCTTCATCAGGTTGACTCTGGTCAGAAACTCATTGGCGGAGAAGACTGTAATCAGACTCTCTCCGGGTATCTTCATGAACACTGGGGCTCCTGCTCCCGTTCCAATGAACACCGCATCGTAACCGTCTTTCTCTAAGAAATCACGAATCGTCTTTATCTTGCCAATGACATAATCGAACTTTACTTCCACTCCAATCTTCTTGAGGAACTCGACCTCAGCCTCGACAATTTTCTTCGGCAGCCTGAACTCAGGAATTCCGTATATCAGGACGCCGCCCGGTTTGTGGAACGCTTCGAATATGGTCACCGCGTAGCCGAGCTTGATCAGGTCGCCGGCACATGTCAAACCAGCTGGACCTGAGCCCACTATCGCGACCTTATTGCGATTCTTTGGTGGGATTTCAGGAAGGGGCTCACCGCGCTCGCGAGCGTAATCGGCGACAAACCTCTCCAATCTGCCGATTGCGATTGGCTCGTTTCTCACCCCATAGGTGCAGGGTTGTTCGCATTGCGTTTCTTGAGGGCATACACGACCGCACACAGCAGGGAGACTGTTGGTTTCCTTGATTTTGGCCGCAGCACCCATGTAGTCCTTCTCACGAACAAGTGCAATGAATTCCTTGATCGGCACCTCTACCGGGCATCCTGAGATGCATTTGGGGACTCTACACTGGAGGCACTTTGCGGCCTCAGCCAGGGCTTCCTTCTCGGAGTATCCAAGAGCGACCTCATCGAAGTTGTGTCGTCTCTTCGCTGGGTCCTGCTCCCGCATCGGAACTTTCTTGGTCGGTGGCTTTCTCTGCTTTGCTTCTGCCATCATTTCTTCCCTCCATGAGCCACATTCCACTTTGTATCCGCAATTGTCTCCTGCTCCTTGTACGCGTTCAGCCGACCCATGAGCTCATTGTAATCAACCTGATGACCGTCGAAGTCCGGTCCGTCAACGCAAGTGAACCTCATCTGGCCCCCTACAGTAACGCGGCATGCTCCACACATTCCGGTCGCATCAACCATGAGGCTATTCAGGCTGACAACGGTAGGTATCTTGGGGGCTTCTGTGGTTTTGCTGACAAACTTCATCATCGGCACTGGTCCGACTGCAAACACGAGGTCTATCTTTCGGCCCTTCTGAATGAGATCACTTAGGACTGTTGTCACGAAGCCATGAATGCCGCAAGTCCCGTCGTCAGTTGTTTCAAACATCTCGTCACTAAGGGCTTCCATTTCCTTGCGGAAGATTAGGAGGTCAGCACTCCGAGCTCCATTGATTGTAATCAGGTAGTTCCCAGCTGCCTTGAAGGCTTTAGCAACGGGATAGCAGATAGCAGTCCCACAGCCGCCTCCTATCACGACAACGGTGCCATACTTGCGTTCTGCATCTGTTGGCTTGCCTAGGGGACCAACCACGTCAAGGATGCTAGCTCCTACTGCAAGACTTCCAAGCAGCTTTGTCGACTTCCCCACTTCTTGGAAAACGAGCGTAATCAGTCCTTTCGACCTGTCGAAGTCGGCTATGGTGAGAGGGATTCTTTCTCCCGTCTCGTTGACTCGAACGACAACGAATTGACCTGGCTTACAGACCTTCGTAATGTCCGGTGCTGTGACCACAAGCATCTTCGTTGTTGGGTTAAGAACACGTTTGGACTTCACTTCGTACATGTGACGCATCCTCGCGACAGACGCAAAAGCTCGCGCTTCAGGGCCGCAAGGCGGCGCAACCTGCCCATGAGATAAGCGTTTGGGTCCCCATGTTAGTCAGGAATTCACATCCGTGTCTGAGAATCGGAACCTTCCTTGTCGTATACGTGGCTCGCCTCTCTAATCACCAAGCCTGGGAGAGATTGCACGGAGTCCACGGGGATGACAGTGGCACCAGCTTCGGACAGACTCTTGTCGAGGGCATCTTCGATGCTCGTTCGACCAATCCGGAAGATGAAGAACTTGTGACCCCGTCTTGTGAGCTGCCCAACAGAGTCAAGGAGGTCCTCCCAGTTGTGGATTTCAGCGTCAGAGATTAGAAGCACCATGACTGTGCTTTCTGATTGTGCGCACAGTTTCTTGATAGCCTGAACGGGAGCAACTGTGCCGCCACCCTGATACTGGAGCAGGATGTTTTCAGGAGTGCTCCGCTCTGTCGACCATTCACAGGTGCGGATGCCGTCTGAGAAGTTTATGACTGAGACACGTCTGTTGTTCCTCAACGCAAGGTCCAATGCGGCAAAGGCAGAAACCAGTGCAACGTGATACGGTCCACTAATCCCCTTCTTCCTCATGGAGTATGTCATCGATCCACTGGAGTCAATTACGAGGAGCAGGTCAGGCATCGAGTGGGACATCTCTTGCCCTCGTTGAATGGTCGTAGTCCAGCGCCTTGTTGACATGTTCGGGACAATCACTGGAAAGGCCTGCAATGATTGCACGATGTCCAGTTCTTCAATAGGATCACCAAGTCGCCAGACCTCTGGCGAAAGAGGAGTCATCCCAGCAACGGACCGGCGCCGAACATCAGTTCGAAGCAGACCCTTTGCCTTGGCTCTGTACCAGAAGCGTATCCACACGGCAGGGTCCGACCCGAATCCAGCGACGAGATAAACATCCCTGAGTTCTCTGAGGTCTCCTCCCCGCTTGTCCACTTCGACAGCCAACCTCTCCAGTTCGCCTTCGTCTTCAAGCACAGACTCGCCTCTAGTGCATCTTTTCGCGCGGTCTCCATTCCTGATTTCGACAGGGTTTCCCATCATGGTGTCGATGTCTATCGGTACCACAACCATCCTGCCCTGATACGGAACTTCCTTGGAAGCCGCGTCAGGCACAGCACATCCGACAAGGGCCTCCTCTTTCTCTGGATTCCACTCGGCCAGTATCTTCGCAATCCTTCTCACTGCAGTTATCCAAGCAGCCTCATCATCTATGGACTTCCTAGCCACTTCGACTATGGCCTCAGCCGCAGCATAGGTTGGCGAATCAATGTTGACTACGGAGGGAACTGGAAAGCCCCACATAGAGCGATAGCAGGAGACAATCAAGGCCCAGAGCTCGCTGTGTTCAGTAGTTCTCATAGACGAATCATGAATTGATGCCTCAATCCTGTCATGACTTAGAGTTGGGTACCTCTTGAGCAATCCCGAGTCCACGACCAAGTCTGAGAAGAGGTTGCAGACAAACATCGCTGTTAGCTCGTTCACATGCTCTCTCGCTGCTCTGAACATCAGGCCGTTCGTGATACCATCGAATGGGCAAACCAAATAGTGCTGGATTTCATGGTGACACACAGATCTGAGAAAAGGTTCAGCTTCATTCATGTCGAAGTTTATCGGTACACCTGCTGTGTTCAGGTGCACAACCCAGTGTTCGGAATCAACGTAGAAGAAGCTGCTAGCCGCATCATCATGTTCAATCTTGGGCTCTGGCAGAGGGGGATGGTAGAAGTCGGCAAGAGCTTGGGCCCATGCTCGATATGCAGCATCCTGGAGTGACTCTCCTCTTGAGACCGGTCCGCCTGCAACAACAGCAGCCATCTAGCTCTTCACCTGTTTCTGTATTTCCGTGCAAAGCTCTACCGCCTCATTGCCACCTGATATCTCAAGGAATACAGCCGACTCCGCCGAGTCTCCCGTAACATAAACGACTAGTGTGAGACCATCAGTTCTCACGACCTTTCGCTTGGGCGGATTGAGCGTCTCCTTGAGAACTGGCGTGACCTTTGGGAACTTCATGCTGATGCTTGTCCACAGGTCTTTCCATTGTTCAAACGTTATCGTGAACTGCGACAGAGTGAGACGATGGAGACCTTCTGAAACTCTGTTCAGTAGCATGCTCCGGTTGGGGAAGTCCGTATCTGCAAGTAGTCGGTCCTGCATCTTGACTAGGTTCCTTACGTCATGGTCTTTGATTGCCTTCTCAATGCCCCGGACCATCTCCACATAAGCTGACTTCGTCAGCTCCTTTGCAAAGGCTACATAGTCCAGCTGCACGAGGATGTCGCTCTTGGCCATCTCTTTCAAATCTTCAAGAGCATTCTTGGATGCCTCGCCCTGTTTTAGCTTGTCAATCATTTCCAAGGCAGTTTCTCTCTGTGTGAATCTAGTGGAGGCCTGCTCGACAAGCTGCTGAGTGAAAGCTAGTCGGTCGCCAAAGAATGGAGAATGATCGAGCTCATTCCGAGCCAACTGGGTCCGATGCCAGAACACTAGGGGTGCAACCGACTTGACAAGCTCCACGCTTACCTCATTGGCCCCTATTAACCAAGCAGCGGCTTTGCAATACCTGCTGAGGTCCTTTGCAGCTCTGACGCTGAGCGGGACAACAACCTTGTTGCAGATGCTCTTGGTTGTGTTGAAGTGACAACCTTCACAGAGACCGGACTCAACAGTGAGGTCATGGGTCTGGTTCTTGTCAGCCCGAACACATGCACCGAACTCCCTCACAAGAGACCGCATGAATTCGGATGCTTTCGCTGAGACTGGCATCTTCTCAACAAGATTCCAAACGGTTAGCAAGTCCTCTTCAGTCAGTATTGCAGGCACTTGCCAGAGCTCATCATACCCGAATAGCCTCTCGTCTCGAGAAGCTAGAATGAGCTCGAGGTCGTTTATAGAGGGCATAGTGATTGGAACAGCGATTCCGAAACGGTCTAGGAACGGGATACCGGTTTCGAAGGTTCCAGGATCTGCGGGGTTCAGGGTCGCATAAAGGCAGTATTCATCACACCGCTTGACTTCGTCATAGTATTTCAGCTGACCTTCAGCCAGCATCGAAAGGAGTATGTTCTGAGCATAAGGGGTTAGACGGTTGACTTCATCGATGATTTTCCAAAAACCGGTCACGAACTTCCGCCAGACGACGACCTCAAGACCCTCTTTCATGAGAGGACCGGGCCGAAGGGTCGCGACCATCTTCTCCTCGGTCAGCTGAGGATGAGCCCTCAGGATGCCATCTTCTATCTCTTCCAGGCTCTTCCCGGTCATCATCCTCCCGAGAAGCTTGACCAGTGTTGTCTTGCCGCCGCCGTGTCCTCCAACCAAAAGCATGGCGGACCTCGGAACAAGAGCATTGAGTACACAGGTACCGACAACAAGAGGCAATCTTGCAGTCTTTGCACGCTCACCTTCACCACGCGATGCTGCAAACTTAATGGGCAGGTCTTGAGAATGCACAAACAGTCCCCGGCTCTCGACCGTCGTTATTACCTGCCAGACTTGCTTACGTAATCGGTCGGAAGGGCTGCTCATGAGGAATCACATCTGACCCAACGGTCAGTCACAGAGCCTTATGGTCACTGCGGTGAGCGCGCGAAATGCGGGTGCACCCAACAAGGGCGCTAAACTCTCTTCGCTCCTCAATCCTAAAATGCATTTGAGAGCTGGTCTGGAAAGCCACACAGAGGGGTTCAGCGTTGACTGAAGAAACATATGCAGACAGCCTCCGACTCTTGACACCCGAGGATATTGCTGCCAACAGAGTGACCCAATTCTCAGTGAGGGAGCGTGCTGCGGAGTTTCTCTCAAGTGTTAGACGTCGGGCAGGTCTCAAGAGCGGATTTGAAGAAAGAGGAATTCAATTCGGCGGACGAGTCTTGCTCGTCGGTTGCGCCGGAACTGACTTCGAGACCTTTGTCAGCCATCTTTCAGTCGAACTGCCCATCAACGTTGTCAGGTTCAGAGAAGCCCCGACAGGCGGCGAATCAGTTGACCCTTCAGAGCTGGTTAGGGTAGGATTCGAGTTCGCCCGAAGAAATGCCCCGTGCTTGTTCTATATCGGGACACTGGACATCGTGGGGTCCGCCTTTGTAGCTTACTCCGAAGTTCTCGAAAGCGAGATGGGGCGAACAAGCTGGGATACTGATAATGTCATAGTTGTGGCTGCTACGACTCATCCGAGCCTTCTCGACACCAACATTCTTGCGGCATTTGACAGGTCATACATCTTTGAGTCCGCCACCAGCAACGATCGAGTGAAGATTCTTGAGCAAATACTCAGAGGCAGGGATAACATCGACCCATCGATGGTCGCAGATCTTACAGACGGGTGGAGCTTTGCGGATGTCAAGCATCTGGCAGTGAGCTTGTACATGATGGAGAACTCAGAGAGCGGGCAGATCACTCAAGAGAGACTTGAAGCTCTGATCAAGAACAGTGGCGTGCTGCCTTTGGGGAAGAAAGGATACGTCAAGTCGTTAGTCCAAGTTCTTGAGAGCGAGAAAACTCCTAAAGTTGAACAGCTTGAACAGGTGTATCCGGATACCTTCCTTGACCAGCTCTATCTCATGGCTGTAGGAGACGACTTCGCCAGCATTCAACGTGTGATTGAATCCCTGAACGCTGGGATGCCTCTGTCCTCGGCCGACCGCCTTCTCCTGAGCCGCTACCCGTTCCTTCTTACTGGAACCCCTGAAGACCGGCTGACTAGGCTTGTGAGAGCAAAGAAGAGTTACGACAGACTTGCTAGAATAATGGGGCGATAGTCAGTAGGCGGCGTACGTCATGGCCCAGCGAATCTATATCTCATCAGCGCGGCTGAGGAACTTCCTTAGCTTCTATGAAGGGAATGTCAGTTTCGACCCGGGCCTCACCGTCATCGTTGGACCTAATGGATCGGGAAAGACCTCGATATTCCATGCTCTGAAGTTCGCGCTCGGATCAAATGAGAAGGAAAGCAGGTATTCCAAGTGGAGCGATTTCATCCGCCACGGTGCAAGCTCTGCGGAAGTTGAAGTCACTCTTATGGTTGACGACCAAGGTCGCCGCCTTCTCAGAAAGATCGATCGAGACGGGATTCCACGCTCATATGTTGATGGAAGACGAGTCAGGGCTGCCGAACTTCGGTCGCTAACTGAGTCGCTCGGACTGGAGCCAGACAATACTCTTGTCTTCATGCCTCAGGAACGAATCAACGCACTCCGCGAGATGGACCCAATTGAAGTGAGAAAGCTCGTGGAGGAGGGAACGGGTCTTGATGTTTTCAGAGACAGAATCGGCCTCCAAGAGACGCAGGTGAAACAGACTCACGACAAGCTAGAGACCGCGGTAGCAGAATCTAGGACCGTCGAAGGAGAAATCGGACTTCTGCAGAAAGACCTCGTAAGGCTTGAGAAGAAGAGAAGCCTCCAGAAATCCGAGAGCGAGTTAGACATTGAAGTCAGGTGGGCCACCCTCGATGATTTGAGGATCCAGACTGAGAAAGTGAAGGCGGACATTGAAAACAGAGAGTCTGGGTTGGGCCACATTCTTGAGGAATCAAAGAACGTTGAGACTAGTCTAGCAGATGCCGAGCAAGAACGATCTGCCTTGGAAGGGCAGCTGGAAGGAGTGCAGAGGGAGCTCGGCGCCATAGATGCCAAGATTGCTGACGGGGAGAAACGCCTTCTTCGCCTTGAGGATGACACGAAAAAGAAAGTCGCGGAAGTGCGTCAGCTCGAACAACAAATCGCAGTCGAGAAGCGGAAGAGGGAGAAACTGAAGGAGGACTTGGGGCACGCTTCGTCCGCGAGAGAGCATTACATGGAGGAACAGAGGGCTCTTCAACAATCTCTGGACGAAGCGGACAAAGAACGTGCTACCACAGAGGACGCATTGGCTGCCTTCTCGGAATGGAATGCACAGAGGGCAGAGGCTCACGGGTTGTACAAGGCACTTCAGGCAGAGATTCAAGGTAAAGATCTTCTAGGAAGGAGCCTCAAAGAGAGACTCCAAGTCGACGAGGCGGAACTTGAGAGTATCGAATCCAAGTGGAGTCAAACTTGGTCAACGCTTGAAAAGGCAGACGAGAAGGAACTGACGAGAAAGAAGTCACAACTAGAGAATGAACTGACATCAATCAATGAATCAAGGTTCAAAGAATCGAGCCTCTCGGCTCAGCTTCAGAAAGGGGCCGAAGAAATCAGAATCATGCTGTCCGAAACCTCAAGCCGGGTGCCCGACTCGGTTAGAGAACTGAAGCAGGCAATCGCGGAACGTGGAATGAAATCAGTTCTAGGACCGCTTCTTGAATCAGCAGCAAGTGAAACCGATCTGTCAATTGCTTTGGAGGCAGTGCTCTCAAGAGGCATGGCATTTGCATTCGTCGCTTCGGACGAGGCCGACTATTCTCTTCTTGTCAAGCTCAGAGACAAGGTCGGTGCACCTTCACCTGTCTGTCTGGCGCCCGAAGAGAAGACGTCGACACTCCCGGATCTGCCAAGCGTTGCCGGAGTCGAGGGTTGGCTTTGGGAGAGACTGTCAATCGATTCGGCTAGTGTTGCCCTTCTCTGCCGCACATTCGGCGATATCGTATTAACAACTGACAGCAAGACCGCTGCGAATGTGGCGGCGAAATCCGGCCTCTCTGCCGTATCGCGTGATGGTTGTTTCGTGCTGAGTCAAGAAAAGACGACCATCAGCTATCCCAAGTGTGAGCCAGCTGGGCTCGTGTCTACGGCACCGCTCCTCACACGATTGGAGAAAACAGAGAAGGAACTTGGACAATCCAGGAAGAGACTCACCGAGCTGATGGGCAAAATCGAGAATGTCACTGCTGAACGCGAGAAAGTCCTGGACCTGCTGGGCCAAATAACACGCTGGAGCAGCACATGGGAAAGAAGAAGGACCCTCTCTGAGAGCACTCCAAAGCTTCAGGAAAGGATTGTTGAGAACGACGACAAGCTAAAGGAACTCCAGAAGGAACTGGGTGTCGCTGAGTCCAAACTCAGGAAACTTGACGCAGTGCAACCGCCAGAAAGAAGCAGACTCGTCGGTCAGACTTTCGGCAGTCAGGACAAAGATGCGCCGACTTCAGGCAGAGCCTATCAAAGGCTGATGCCAACATTCGTACTACTGAGAAAGATGAGGAGACCAAGAGACAAGAACTGCGCCAGCTGGAGGAAAGCACGAAGATGCTGACCCAGCGTCTGGGTGAGATGCGTGATGAACTAAAACAGTCGAAGGATGCCGGCTCGACGATTCTTGAGGAAATCGACACCATGAAGTCAAGTCGTGAAGAGACCATGAAAGCTCAAGCATCGCTCAAACAGAAGATGGGCGAATCGCGCGACACTCTCAGGACCCTCAGTGAGAGACTGACCGAACTGAACTTGACAATCAAGAACGGGCGAATACAGGTCATTCAGGCGAAGCGCCAGCTGAGCAACATGGAGCATGATACCGACGAACTCACCGGCTCACTCACCAGCATTCCGAGGCCCTCGAGCGTCAGACCTCTTGAGACTGCCAGAGCGGAGCTAGTGCGTGTCCGACACCTTCTTGATGACTACCAAGATGTTTCAGAGAGTGTCGCACACACTGAATCCAAGCTAAAGGAACGAGTGGGACAACTCGCTGTCAGCATCACGGAACTGAAGCAGGAGCTAAGCGAAGCGGAGTCTGCTGTGAAGAGCATAAGAGAGCAGTATCAGAATGGCATGAAGAGCACGCTTTCAAAGGTCGAGGAGGAGATTGACAGAATCCTTGGCAGTGTGCAGTTCACAGGCAAAGTCAGGTTTGAACTGTCATCAAACGACGGCGAGTACGGTGTGGAGTTCAGGTCTAAAATCAGAGGAGATAACTTCGAGAGGTTGAGTGCTGGATCGGGGGAGAGAGATCACTCATTGCCATAGGTCTCATTCTTGCGCTTCAGAGATTTAACCCGGGGCCTGTCTATGCATTGGATGAAATCGATACCTTCCTCGATGCGACTAATACTGAGCTAGTAAGCAGGTTGCTGTACGACTGCTCTCGAAAAAGCCAGTTCATTCTCTTCACTCCAGCAAAGAGCACACACTTGCTCAGACATGCTGACAGAAGAATAGGAGTCGTCTCTCCAAATGGGGTTGAACCCTCAGTAATCATAGAAGGCCCCAGCTTTTCGGGTGAGTAGGAGGAGTGTGCCCCACGAGCGAACTGGAAGAACTGACTCGGCAGGTCGCCGACATCGCTGGCAGTATTCGGAGTGGCAAGACCGACCCGCTATCTCTTCGACTCACAGAACCCTATCGAAAATTGCAGCAGCTCGTGGCCCGGATTGACCGCAGACTGGACATCGACGAGATTCTGAATGAAGCTCTTGGATCCAAGGTGACTCGGGTCCAGGAGATGGCACGTGTTCTCGCAACTCCTGAACTTTACATCGACAAGTTGAAAGCAATGAGTGCCAAGAGACTGGCAACTTTCTACCGCCAAGCACAACCTGTGAAGCAGACGCACATCAGTCTTGATTCACTTGACAGATCCATGGAACGAATCATGAAGATGATTGAACTCCATAGTCAGCGTCCGCCTGATGATATTCCTCCGAAGATGTCTGGTGTCCCGGATGACTTTGTCTTTGCTAGCGAGAGCTCGATTTTCATAGAGGAGCTGAATCGTTTCGTTGCCTCAATGCAGGTTGGAAAGCCCATCAGAATCGACGACCTCTTGATGGTTGAAGACATCGAGGAATTCCTTCGACGCTTCCTGTTTGTCATAGTGTTGATATCAAAGGGCATGGTGAGCTACGACCCAAAGGGGAGAACTGTGACAAGAGAGGAGTCCTAGTCGATGTTGACCAATGAATACTGGGTGATTCTGAGGTTGATTACCCGGTCAGGGAGTGTCATAGGAGCAGGAGTTGACGACATGCTCGATGCCCTTGGATTGCCTGAGGATGTTGGAAGACATCACCTGTTTGAAAGGTTAGCTGAACTTGAGGAACGGCTGTCGCCGCTTGGGATGACCATCCGGTACAATCCAATCAGCCGCGTCTTCTACTTGGACACGAAAGGGACTACTGAATCGTCAAGCGAAGAGGGGCAACTACCAGATCGCCTTGCTGCCACTCTGTTGACCGTCATCACCCTCGCGTACCGGGAAGGAGGATGGGTGCCGCTGGACCAAATAAGAGACGTGAGAAGAAAGACCTCAAGAAGTGTTCTCGAAGACCTGAGAGAGCTCGCCAAGCAGCAGTACGTGGAGATTGACCGAGCTAGAAAACGAGTTAGGCCCGGGCCAAGGGTGCCTTTCGAGGTTGACTTCGACGCCTTCTTCCAGCGACTGTCAGAGGAGAAGACAGCACAACCTGACGAATGAGGAACGTTGCTCCTTCGCTACTCTTATCAAGAATCCCGTACTGTGCCGCTGGACGAAAACATGTCACAGAATAGACGCAGTCTCAGGTTCTCACACGCGACCTGCCCAGTATGCGGAAGCAATGAGGTCGCGAGAGACGATTTGAAGGGAGATCTGCTCTGTACCAACTGTGGACAAATAATCAACCGCGGAGAGACTAGGGCCGTCGGCAAATACGACATAGCTCAGCATCTAAGGCGCGAAGGCAAGCTGACTTTCCCTAAGCTGCTCGAGATTACCGGGGCATCGGATGACAAACTCTTCGGAGTTCTTCAGAGCATGGTGGAGATGGGATTGATCGAGCAAATCGAGTCATCCTATCAGCTGACCAAACGTGGGCTCAGATGGTACAGACAGAGATTGGGGCAAGAGTGGGGTATGTGAGGCTCATCGAGGCAGCACTCTGCTCAATCAGAAGAATCGATAGGAGACCCGTCCCGTGTCCTCAGACTTGCACACTCTCTTTGTCACATGCCGCCGGAATGTCTTTACTGAAAACCAGCCTCATTGTTGGACAACACTGGTTCAGATTGTGATTTGACCAAAAAACTACCTATCTCAACGTTTAATATACCACTAGCCGGGAATACGCCGAGGTCCGGGTTCGGGTGTTTTGCATATCTCCCCCTCCTAACCACGCGAATACCAACTACTTCTCTTAGCCTGGATCCGGACCCACCTCAATAGGTCGAATACCTGGTTCATATTTCACGGTGAAACGACCTGATTAATCCTCTGGAGTTCATTCCGAAGAGGGGCAGGACTCCTTGAGCCTCATGCCATGTCAATGTGAGGGACCAAGAACCAACCGTTAGCGTTTGACTGGATGAAGGCAGGAGGAGGACAGCGCGGTTCTGCCTCATCTTACGGACAGAGGAATCACTCACGAACCACCACCATCGCGTTGCCAAATACTGGCTCCGGCTTTGGTGTCCGGTATTTTGTCATCAGATTTCACAATACAAATAAGCAGACGAATGACTTGTTGCTGATATTGTCTATGTAATATCTGCGGACTACTAGTCAGCTGGTTAAGGAGGCAAAGTTGGTGAAGAAGAGAGCCAGTATTTTTCTTCTAACACTTTTAGTCGCGTCTTCAGTAATCCCTGCCCTGCCCGGCTTTGCATCCAAACTCAATTCCCCTCGTATTCTCAATGACACTCACAGAGGAATAGTCGATGGATCCAAAGAACGGCCGCAGGATAAAGTGAATCTCAACATCATGCATTTCTCCCCTTCAGCATCAAATAGTGACGGTATCTACTACGTCGCACGGAAGAGCATTGACACGATCGCCTACTTCGGCGAGTCCAAGGTCTACTATGTTGTTGGAGACGCTCTGATTGTGCTTGAATTCTCTGGGAGCAGACAGGTCATCCCAACAGGTGAACAGGCAACAGGCTCAATCACGAATTACATGTACGGAAATGATCAAAGCCTTTGGAGGACAGGGCTAGCGGACTGTGCAGTGCTCAGATATGCGAACATCTACACTGGTATCGACCTCGTCTATAGCTTTCAGTATGAAACCCTGAAATATGAGTTCATTGTTTCACCTTATGCAGACCCCGGCGCCATCCGGATGAGCTACCCCCATGCAGACACGGTGGATGTGCAGGAGGATTGCGTGACCGTTTTGAAGGATGGGTTCCGGGTTGACGATGCCGGACTGCGGGCATATCAGAACAACAGCGACATCCAGACAGTCGCTTGCACATTTCGCCGTGACAACCGGCTCACAGCGGGACTTTGCGTTGGGCGGTATGACATCTCCCGTGAGCTGCTCATCGACCCTGCTATCCTCCTAGTTTACAGCACGTTCCTTGGCGGAGCCTCCTACGACACTGGATACGGGATTGCCGTGGAGAGCGGCTGCGCGTACGTCACGGGCTCGACAGGGTCCGCTGGGTTCCCCACTGTCAATGCATACGACTCGATTTACAATGGAGGAACCTGTGACTGTTTCGTGACCAAGTTCGCGGCTGATGGCCTGTCGCTCGTCTACAGCACTTTCCTTGGAGGAACGGCAGACGACGTCGGAAATGCTATCGCGGTGGAGAGCGGTTGCGCGTATGTCACGGGCCATACATTGTCCACGGACTTTCCCACCGTCAATGCATACAACTCGAGCTATGGTGGATTCGGCGACTGCTTCGTGACCAAGCTCGCGGCTGACGGTCGGTCGCTCGCCTACAGCACTTTCCTTGGAGGAACGGCAGACGACGTCGGATATGCTATCGCCGTGGAGAGCGGTTGCGCGTACGTCACGGGCTCGACAGAGTCCTCTGGATTCCCCACGCTCAATGCGTACGACCCGAGCTACGCAGGAGCCCGCTACTGCTTCGTGACCAAATTCGCGGCTGATGGCCTGTCGCTCGTCTACAGCACTTTCCTTGGAGGAACGGCAGACAACATCGGATATGCTATCGCCGTCAAGAGCGGCTGCGCTTATGTCGCGGGTTATACATATTCTGCTGGGTTTCCCACCGTCAATGCATACGACTCGACCTATGGAGGAGCCGGTGACTGCTTCGTGACCAAGTTCGCGGCTGATGGCCTGTCGCTCGTCTACAGCACTTTCCTTGGAGAAACAGGATATGACTATGCATTTGCCATTGCGGTGGAGAGCGGCTGCGCGTATGTCACGGGCCTTACAGGGTCCGCTGGCTTCCCCACTGTCAATGCATACGACTCGATCTACAATGGAGGAACCTGTGACTGTTTCGTGACCAAGTTCGCGGCTGACGGTCGGTCGCTCGCCTACAGCACTTTCCTTGGAGGAACGGCAGGCGACGTCGGATATGCTATCGCCGTGGAGAGCGGCTGCGCGTATGTCACGGGCTATGAATCCTCCCCTGATTTCCCCACTGTTAATGCATTCAACTCGACCTATACTGGATACCAGGACTGCTTCATAACCACATTCGCAGGTGATGGCCAGTCACTCGTCTATAGCACATTATTCGGAGCGGTTGTCGAACAGGGATGCGGTATTGCGGTCGAGAGCGGGTGCGTGTATGCCACGGGTTATACAATGTCCGCTGGGTTTCCCACCGTCAATGCATACGACTCGACCTACAATGGAGGAAGTTCTGACTGCTTTATGGCTATCCTATGTGCTGATTCCGACTGCGATGGCCTAACAGATTGGGCTGAGGCAAGGCACGGCACGAACCCGCTCTGCATCGATACTGACAATGACAACTTCCTCGACGGATATGAGGTTGCGTATGGTTCTGACCCTCTCGATCCGATGTCTTACCCCGCCATGCCTCAGGCATGGTATGACGCTATTTACAAAGACCTCAATGGGAATGCGACACTCATTCGGAACCTGATAAAATGGTCTAATGGCAATGCAACCATGCTCAAGTCGCTCATGCAGCAGCTCGATGCGAACGCGACGCTCCTTCAACAGGTCATATCATGGCTCGATAGTAACCACACGGCAATCGAAACTCTATTCGGATATGTGAACGGGAATGCCACGCTGTTGGTTCAGACTGTCACGGAGCTCAACGCCAATGCGACTCGGCTCGAGCTGGTTGCGGCTCTTGCTACCCATAACACTGCCCTCCTAGCGCAGATGAATGCGAGCTACGTTGGTGACGTGAACCAGATTCGTGCTGTGCTAGCGAAGCTCGGAGTCAATGTTGGAGACACCGATTATGATGGCCTTGATGACCTCCAAGAACTGGCACTTGGAACGAACTTTCAGTGCATCGACACCGACTGTGACAACCTGAACGACGCCTATGAGGTGAAGATCGGTACCAACCCTCTCAAAGCCGACACGGATGGTGACGGATTTCTAGACGGCGTTGAGGTGCTTGCGGGTACTAATCCCCTTGATCCTAATGACTATCCGGGTCACACCACTCAGGCGGCAGGTATCCAGCCATTGCTTGTCGTAGGCATAGCTGGCGCAGCTGGGGTAGCTGGCGTGGTTGCAGGGCTAATGCTTCTGAGAAGAAGGACGCTTTCGAAAGCCTTGCAGGGCGCACCCTCCGAAAGACCAACAACTGACATCATATCGTAACGGCTAACACAGATGATCGAGCCATGTATCAAGTAGGCAGTCCACTTACTGCCTACTACCTTCTTTTTGTGCAGAGAGCAAGGGATTCAATTCATCTCAGCTAGGTTGACGGCCTCTTAGAGGATAATGAAAAGAACTCATGGATTGGCCGAAGAGAGAAAAGAAAGAGCAGAAGGTGGCGATAGATGCCACCTTCAGATTACTAGAGACTCTACTCAGCTGCGACAGCCTTAGTCTTCTGCACACCGAAGTCTGCTGGCTTGGTGCTCTTGCGAATGGCCCAAAACACCATTGCCAACAAGAGCAGGACAACCACCAAGAGCTCAAGGTTCAGAAGCATGTCCGCACCAAAGGTGTAGGTCACAAGTATTGGAGCGACAATAAGCGAGAGTATATTCACGATCTTGATCATGGGGTTAAGTGCAGGTCCCGCAGTGTCCTTCAGCGGATCTCCTACAGTGTCACCCACAACGCTCGACTTGTGACGCTCTGAGCCCTTGCCAGTGTTGGCCTTCGCATCGCGTGGTTCGTCTTCAATAGACTTCTTAGTGTTGTCATATGCGGCACCTGTGTTCGCCATGAACACAGCCAGTAGCTGGCCAGAGACAATGATGCCCGCAAGGAAGCCACCAAGCGCTTCCACATTGAGCAGAATACCGACTATCATGGGGGCCGCGATTGCTAGGACGGCCAAGCTAACCAACTCCTTCTGAGCCGCTCCTGTAGAGATTGCGACGGCCTTATCGTAATCGGGCTTTCGAGTTCCTTCGAGTACGCCAGGTATTCGGAACTGCCTGCGGACCTCGGTGACCATCTGTCCAGCTGCACGTGCGACAGCCTTGATGTTCAAGGCGGAGAATATCCACGGAATCGATGCACCGATAAGAAGCCCTGAGAATATCATTGGGTTGGACAGCAGGAGCGATATCGGTGACTTCCCCAATTCAAAGAGTCTATTGTTCACTGAAACAACGAAGCTGTCAAACAGGCTTACAGCTGCAATCACTGCAGATGCGATAGCTACACCCTTTGTTATTGCCTTTGTCGTGTTGCCGACTGCGTCTAGGTCAGCCAAGACCTGTTCGGATGTGTGGTCGAAGTCACCCGGGGAGAGTTCAGCAATGCCGCCCGCGTTGTCGCTGATTGGACCGTATGAGTCCATGGCGACGTTATTTCCAGTGTGGGTCAGCATTCCAATACCCACGAGCGCAATCCCGTAGAGTACGATTGTGGTACCGCCCGGAAACATGAGCCAAGCAAGCACGAAGGTTGTCACGATGGCCAACAAGGCGGCTACCGTTGATTCGTACCCAGAAGCCAGACCTGATAGAATCAGTGTAGCAGTGCCAGTATCTGTGGACTTAACCATCTCCTTCACAGGAGCCTTCTCAGTTGAAGTGAAGTAGCTCGTGATAGGATTGAATGACACTGCAAGCAAGACACCGATACCTATCAATGCACCATATCGGATGTCACCCATGTAGAACAATGAGATTATGATGGAAACACAGATGGTGAATGCACTCGACAGCTCGTAGGACATGAACATGGCATGCTCTGCTCCCACTTCTCTGTGAAGGAACTTGCCCCAGAGAGCAACAGCGTAGGTACCAATCATTGAAGAGATCACACCGACCCCTCGCACGACAAGCGGGAACACAATCCAGATTAGTCTGCCACCAAAACCAGGACCACCGTAGAAATACAGAGCTATACCAATAATCAGGGCTGATACTATAGTGACTTCGTAAGATTCGAAAATGTCAGCTGCCATTCCTGCGCAGTCACCCACGTTATCTCCCACGAGATCGGCAATGACGGCCGCATTCCGCGGATCATCTTCAGGCAGGCCTTGTTCGACTTTGCCTACGAGGTCTGCGCCTACATCGGCTGCCTTTGTATAGATACCACCACCCACTCGCATGAAGAGAGCAAGCAGTGTACCACCGAGGCCGAAGCCGAGGAGAGCGTCCGGGGCAGCGGCGCCGAAGATTATGAAAATAGTCGTTCCGCCCATCAGGCCAAGTCCGTCAGTAAGCATGCCTGTGAACGTTCCACCATGGTAGGCAATTTCGAGTGCGTGGTTGTAGCGGTCACCGCGCTCTCCAGCTTCCCTTGTTGCCTGTGCAACTCGAACGTTGGAATTGACTGCAACACGCATTCCTAGCTGTCCGACAATCAGAGAGAAGCATCCACCTAGCAGAAACGCGAGCGTCCTACCAAGGGCAACCATGAACACGGCTGTCTTCATTGTTATACCGAAGATGGTCATGGTGCCGGTTCCGAACACGCCTTCTGCTTCTGCAGTCGGCGGCACGATATAGACGCTCCCGAAGAGCAGGACCGTGAGTACGGCCAGAATCGGAAGAACGGTCTTGAGCTGTTGTTTGAGGTAGGCTAGTGCACCTTCTCTTACTGCGCTCCAGACTGCGATCATCTGTTCTGTGCCTTTGTCCTTGGCCTTGACACCCGACCAGAGCCAGTACGCGTAACAGAGGCTCACAATTGCGGCTCCGATCACGGAGAAGACCATAATCTGCTCGGGAAGCGTCATACTCAGAAATGTACTGAATAGTCCTTGCATTTTACGCTTCACCACACCAGAGCATTGCATGAATGCAAGTTCAGACTAGTTGACCGGACTTGCACCGCGCCCTGTGCGTTTATTGGCGTGCGGCCGAGAAACTCTCCCTTTAAACATATGCTTGACCGGTTAAGAAAGAAAGGCGGGCAACGGCGACACTTGCTTCACAAAAGCTTGAATGGTGGACCGGAGGGGACTCGAACCCCTGACCTCCTGAATGCAAATCAGGCGTCATACCACCTAAACTACCGGCCCAGTGTTTCGAATGCTCGCGTCGTGAGCCTTTTAGCCCTTACGCTCAACATAGTCGGACCTGAGCTCGTCGAGCCACGGAGGAGCGCCCTTAAGCTCAGATGCTTCTTCGGAGCTCAGTTCTTCATACTTGACAAGTCTCATGTTATCCGGAATGATTCCGCTCACACCCGCAGGGTCTTCGATAATCAGCGTGAATGACAACTGACCACTCATTGCCTTGTCAATCATCGAGAGGACTTTGCGACCTCTTTTTCTCTGCTTTTCCTCATCCGCGAAACGGACAGCGCTCTCAATCACTGGGCGAGTCCGAAGAAGGACGCCCTCGACATTGCTGATGTAAGATTCGGCAGTCGGGCCCGGCTCTATGTCAATCCCAAAGTCAGGGAGCCTTATAGTACCCGAACTGGAACGAACAACCCGGGTGTTCAGGAGAAAAGGGCTGTCTACCTTCATGGTCCAGCGGCCGGGTTTTCTCTCCTCGGCACTGTACACGTCATTCTCGCTAAAATGACAGACAGGACAATCTATCATGAACATCACAAGCTCGTTGAAGAACGGAATGGGGTACAGCAAGGAGCGAACGTTCAGATTTCCCTGTCCGCATATGGGGCATCTTATGCTGTACTCTGACACAAGTTCTGAACTCTGTGGTTTCCTTATAGTAGTATTCGATTGACCAAGGTACCAACTTGGTGTCTGTACCTACAAGGCTCAAAAGGACTTGTACGCCTATTGCTGCCTGCCATCAGATTTGTTCTTCATTGGCTTGCACACCCCCTACTCGGTAGCCAACAGGATGCGATCGAATGGAAGTCAAGAGCATCTACATAGTCAAGCGCGAGACAGGGGTCTGCATGTACAACCATGATTTCGAGGACCCGCCTCTGTTCGACCCTCATCTCATTTCATCCTTCATAGTGGCCATGACTTCCTTCTTCGATGAAGCGACCAAGTCAGTGACTTCTCAGGCGAGGGCCTTTGAGGGAGTCGACTATGAGATCCTCGTGGAGTTCGGCACTTGGACTCTAGGCGCTCTGTCTGCTACTCGAGACACGGCGCACCTGAGAGAGAAACTAAGGAGAATAATGATGAAATTCGAGGAGCAGTTTAACGTTCTGAGATGGGTTGATTTGGACCTTGCTGTTCACACGAGATTTGACCACACTGTTCTTGAGGAATTCACGAAAGACTCGGTCCGGCCAGACACCACAATCCAAGTCAAGCGTGACTGGCAGTTCTATACCAAGGATGCAGAAGTCGTTGCCCTTCTCAGGCTGATACCAGCTGTTTGCACCGTTAAGGAGGCGGCCAACTTCTTGGAGGTTCCTGTCGATGTCGCGATGAACTGGGTCGCCGAAGCCGCTTGGGAAAAGGCGGTCACCATTACGAACCCTGTGAAGCCTGACGACATCTATCAGACAACTGCACTCGTAGGCACTAGGGCTAGAGTAAGTGGAATATCGGCCGAAACGGCAAAGGCACTAGCTGAAGCTTGACGGAGAAACCCCTCTCGCTATCGCTGCAGAGAAGGTGAAAACTTCAGACCTGAAGCGCTTCCTAGAGGACATTGCGCTCCTAGCCAGATACAGGGCTGTCGAAAGAGTGTCACCGTCTCAGGCAATGCTCGTTCTACATTTGACTGCCCTGAAGAGCATGATGAGCAAGTATGCAAAGCTGCTGGGATACAAGACCGCGCTTCGTATCTTCTTCGAATCTCGAAGTCCCGTCTTGGAGATGCACCCGTGGTTGGCATTCGTGAACCTTGGTCAGACACTTGATTTGGACGTGAAGAGCTCTCTCACTACTGCCTTGTTCAGAGGAACGATAACTCCTGAAACCATATCCGACGGGTTTCGACTGCTATTCCAGTCAATCGTGGCAAAGGTCCGGAAGTACGTGGGTTCACGACCTGTGAATGCAGTCTTGACCAGTACGAGGCAAGACCTTGAGAGAGAATTCCCAAGCAAGGTCTACGAGATTCAGTGGGAGCAAATGACAACCACATAGAAGGCTGTGTCGCCCTGCACGGGCGTCGCTCTGTGCTAAGACTAGCAAGAAACAAAAGCGAGGCTGACGGCTGCGGATGAAGCCAGAGGAGCACAGACATGACACCAAAAGGCAAGTACGTCAATGCTTCGTTCCTTTTGGCAGCGTTCGGCGTGCTCCTAGTCAGCGTGTTGCTCAAGATACTTTACAATGATGAGTTGTTCAACACGTTCATCGCCATTTCTGCAGCCGCTTCTGCACTGCTGGCAGCCCTCGCCGGAATCGGGCTCTTCGCACGAGGTGGCCTCATACGAGAGGACCGATTTCGAATAATGAACCTCGCTATTGCAGTCGGCCTTGTTTTCTTCTTCGTTGCCGATTTAGCCAACTATGAACTGTCACAGGCTACACTGAGTGAGATGCTTTCATTTGGGATTGGCCTAATTCAGCTGTTCGGACTGCTCTTCTGGGTCATAGGTATCGTGGGCTACTTCAAAGCGTCAAATCAGGTCTTGGGGTACGTGAGCATGAAGGTGATGTGGATAGCACTGATCAGCTCATCCGCTTTGTGCAGCTTCCTTGTACTTCTTTGGGAGAGCGAACACGTAGTTCAGCTGGACCTTCTTGAATCAGTCATCAAGACGCCCTTCATGTTCGGTCTCACATTGGTAGTGGTTTCCATGGCCGCCCTGTTCTGGATTTTCAGGACTGGCAGACTATCGCTGCCTCTGGGACTCGGCCTAGCTGGAGTGCTTCTCATGACGGCCCAGAACTTGGCACTGGAATTCGTCTGCCAATGCGCTGCGCCCTATACGCGCATCCTCACGGTCGAGGCATATCTCTTTCTTGGTGCTTCTTTGTCTGCAGCCGGATCGCTCCGGTTGGAAAACATCTCTGTGCCAAGTACCGATGGGGATTATGGCGCTCCGTTGCCGCCGACTGCCGACAAGTGAGGAGCTATTGCCTGCACTGCCTCCTCCTTTATTTCTCCTATTCCCTGATGGGCATAGTAGATATCGTACACGGTCTTGAACATGCCACCGAGCGCCAAGAGTTCGTCATGGGTGCCCTCCTCGACAATCTTGCCCTTGTCGATTACTATGATTTTCGAAGCATTCACAATTGTCGTCAGCCTGTGTGCTATGACGACTGTGGTGCGCTTGGCGAATCAGCTTGCTCTGTGCATCTTGGACAAGTGACTCAGAGTAAGCATCCAAGCGGCTGGTTGCTTCGTCGAGGACTAGTATTCGAGGGTTAGCCAGCATAGTCCGGGCGATTGTTATCATCTGTCTTTGACCAGCACTGAGGTTCTTTCCGCTCTCAAGTATAGGCGTCTCATACCCAAGAGGAAGACCCCTGATGAACTCGTCAGCTCCCATTGCTTGGCAAATCTGTTGGACCTCGCCGTCTGAAGCAGATGGGCGACCGTAGCGTATGTTTTGAATGACCGTGCCATCGAAGAGATACGGTTCCTGAGGAATAAGCGATACCGCCTCGTGCAAGGACTTGAGCGTCACTTGGCGAATGTCTTGGTCTCCGATTAGAATCCTTCCCTCCTGCGGGTCATAGAATCTGTTAATCAGAGCTGCAATCGTCGATTTTCCAGCTCCTGTGTGACCTACTAACGCGACAGTCTGTCCAGGCTTGATAGAGAAGCTCACACCCCTGAGCGCGTGAACATTACCGTCCTCCTTTGCAGCAGGCCCTTGTGCCATGAAAGCTGGCATGCCTTTACGTGCGGCCGAAGGATTAGCACCTGTTCGCGGAGCAGCTGGAGCCATCATCATCCCGGACCCTCCGTGTCCCATGGGAGGACCCATGCCTCCCTGTCGGGTCATGAGACTCATGCTGGAATCGGCATCCGGCTTGACATATGAGAAGACCACGTTCTCAAAGGTGATACCGTCATTGTCTTCCTTCAGAGGCATTGCATTCTCATCATCCCGTATTCCGGGTTTAGCTTCGAGAACATCTGATATCCTGTCCATCGACGCAAGTGATGCTTGGACTTGGGCAGCCATCATGACCAATGCAAGGAGTGGCCACATGAAACGGTTCACGAGCGTAACGCCTAGGAAGATGTCGCCGAAGGTCAGAAGTGGCAGCGTACCGACAGCAAGTGAGCCTGCCACAAAGAGCACGGCTGACACTCCCAGCATTGCAATCGAGTTCATTAGTGGCTGCATTGCGCTCATGAGCATCATGAATCTGAAACCGTATCGGTAAGCCTTCTTGTTGAGTCCGTAGAGCGTGCTAGCCAGTTCACCTTCCCTGTTGAAAGCCTTGGCCACGTGTATGCCGCTGAGATTCTCTGCAATTTGGCCCGAGACCTGCCCCATTGCTCTCTGCGAAGCCAACATGATCCTCTGGCCTACCGTGCCAAAAAGATAGGCAATGGCAGCAATCCCCGGAACGACAATCAAGGATGTCAGAGCGACGATCGGGGATGTGACCCATAGAATGAAAAATGTCATGCCGAGCAGGAGAATCTGGCCTGCAAACTGGATCAGAACTTGGATGCCAATGCTGACATTCGCTGTGTCCGAGGTCACTCGCGATGTCACATTTCCGCTTTGCTGGGACTTGTGATATGATAGGTCAGCTTTCACCAAGTGATCGTACACATCAGCTTGGACAGCCTGAACCATGCCAGCCTGTGCGCTAGCAAGAATCCAGTTGAATGCACCGTTGAAGACCCAGCTCCCAAGCTTGATGCCGAGATACAGGAGCGTGAAAAGTAGAAAGACCTGTATCTGAATCGTCTCGAGTGCCACGTAGTCAATTCCTCGCGCAAGGACAAGCGTATCGAAGACGGAGAACAGTGTGCCAATTATGGAAACAACTGCGCCAACAGCAACTGCGCGCTTGAAGCTGCGCAGATAGCCAAACATGCGACGGAGCAGTAGTCCTACTGGTCGACTGCGCTTCTCATGCGGACGCGACATGATTGGCGGTCCGCCGCCACCACCTCGCATTCCCATCACTTGACACCTCTGCGTGCCCTTGGGGGCTTTATGATGGCCGCTGCGCCCGGCAGGCGTTCGAAGATTCGGCGGTAGTTTTCTGACGACTTCAACAGCTGGGCATGGGTACCAGCGCCAATCAGTGTTCCCTTATCCAAAATGAGAATCAGATCCGACTCGACGAGAGTGCGTAGCCTCTGAGTGACTGTTATGCTAGTTCTGTCAGTCATGACTTCGTTTAGTGCTTTCCTCATCAGATACTCAGTTCGAGCATCAACAGCGCTCACTGAGTCATCGAGCAGCAATATCTCAGGGTTGTGGATTATCGCTCTCGCGATAGCAAGTCTCTGCCTTTGACCTCCGCTGAGTGTCATGCCGCGTTCTCCGATGACCGTGTCGTATGCTTGGGGCATCTGAAGAATGAACTCTTCCGCTTGGGCTCTTCTGGCTGCATCCTGAATCTCTTCCATGGAAGCATCAGTCCGACCGAAGGCTATGTTATCCTTGACGCTCGCCATGAATAGAAAGACATCCTGTTCGACCATTCCAACATGTGAGCGGATTGTCTTCGTGCTTACGTCCTTAAGGTCGACACCGCCCACACTGATTCTACCTTCGGTTGGATCGTAGAAGCGAAGGAGAAGCTTGAGGACTGTGCTCTTGCCGCTCCCTGGGCTCCCAATCAGTGCGACCCTTGACCCGCTTGGGATTGTCAGGTTGAGGTTCCTAAGCGCATAGCTCTCTCCTTGAAGGGTTCCACGTCCGTATGCAAAGCTCACATTCTCAAAGACAATGTCGCCTTTCCAGTTCACTTCTGGTTCTTCGTTTTCAGGCTCGTTTAGTGGGTCCCTCCAGCCCAGAATGTTGACTATTCTTTGAGCATTGACATAACCACCACGAATCATTAGCAGGTTCTGTGGAAGCATGTAACTCACACCTTCCAGAGCAACTAGCAATCCGAGCACTTCAATGAGGGTGCCTACAGATACTTGGTGAAGGAGAAGAGCATAGCTCCCATACAGGAAGGCTGAGATTGTCATGAATATCTGGATTAAGATAGGAGTGTAGAATGCAGCCAAGCGCCCCTCACGAGTGCTTATGCTCTCGTAGCCTTTGCTGATATCCCTGAACTTTGCGTTCTCTCGATCCTCACCGGCAAACGTTCTCACCACCTCGATACCTTGGAAGGCTCCCTGAGAAATCGACGTCAGCTCCTCCATTTTCTCTGACTTCGCTTTGCGGACAGGCGCCACCCTGTTGGCATAGCGGTATGCAAAGACAAGGTACAGCGGTATGCCCACGATTATGATAAGTGTGAACACATGAAGGGGGTATCCAAGGAAGTAGAACGGACTCAAACTAGTATCCAGATTCGCGACGATGATTCCTGTAAGAATGAACGACGCAAGAGCAGAGATGAAGCTTCTCAGAGCAGGGCTCAGAGAGAATCGGACCCAGGTAATGTCTTGCATGGCGACCGACAGCATCCTCTTGCTATCAACCTCATCATGAAATGCCATGCTATAGTTCTGGAGCGCTTCGATGAACTCCTGTCTAGCGTCTCGCTCCCAACCTAGAGTCACTATTGCCCAGGCGTACCCTACGACAAAGAAGAGCACTAAGTAGGCGACACCCAAGCCCACTATCAACCAGCACATCTGTATGAATCGAAGCGTAATGGCATTTGAGCTCGAAAGCTCATCGACGGCTGAGCCTACGACCACCATAGGCAAGACCGTGAGGAACGAGGAAATTAGAGTCAGAATAGTGGCCCCTGTTATTATCCAGGGTCTTCTGATAAGGCCGGCCAGCATATACCGGGATGCAGACCTATGCTTCGTTGTACTGTTATTGGCCAACACTCGAGCCTCCGTTTCTAAGATTCCTGGTCAAAGATTTGAGATTCTCTACGATTTCTTCGAGCCGCTTCAAGTACTTCTCACGATCGTCACCTTGAAGCGATTCCAGTGTTTCGGGTAGGCCATCCACGATGCCAGAGACGATTGCAAGATAGGCAGCTGCCCTCTCAGCCGGGTCCATCATGGAGAACCAGAATCGAGGACCAAACAATGCCTTGCTCTCAAAGAGCTGCATTCGCGCCTCCACTTTTTTCACAACGGCGCGGCCTTTGTCTGATAGCTGGTAGGTCTTGCTGCGTCCATCGCTGCTAACTGGTCTAATCATACCTTTCTGTTCCATGTTCCCAAGAATCGGATAGACTGACCCGCAGCTGGGTTTCCACATCCCACCGCTCCTCTCTTCGAATGTGCTCATTATCTGAGTGCCATTCATCTCCTGCGAATCAAGCATCTTTAGTATCAGGAATCTGAGAAGACCTCTTGGGACCGACTGGATCTCCTCAATCTCTTCTCGCTGCTTGGTAGTTGAACGCGCACTCATACGACGATTCCCCGAATTCTATCGGACGCGATATCGAACACGATAAAAGCATTCGGTTTGAGGAACTATGAAATGCCCACTAAGCGCAAGTTCATAAGACAGGCAATGGGCCACGACTGAAAGCATTGGTGGGACTCGAATTGGGTGAGAAGGCTAACGTAAGGGAAACACAGAAGCTCTACAACAGGATGTGGAAGCTGCCACGGTATCGAAACATGGTCATTCTAATGACCCTGTCCATTCTCGTTTGCTCATTCTTTCTCTCGGTCTTCAGAACGGCTGGTTCTCCGGGCTTGTCCCTGACTTGGACCTTCTTGCGTTATGTCCTGCTCTTAGTAATCCCCATATTCGTAGGAACCGAACTAGTCTATCTCGTGACAAGGAAGAAGGGTGCCCCTCTCGACCATAGAAGAGTCTTTGGCATGATTGAGTTTGGGGTTCTCTTCTGGTTGGCACTGGGCACAGTCGGAGGCTTTCTTGACTTCTTGACCGGAGGCAGCTCTTTTGAAATGAGGTTTTGGATGCTGGGCGCGGGTTTGACCTATATGGTGTCAGCCTTCATCCTCAATGGACTGACCGGTCGACGAGCCTCACGGAACTTGGCTGCAGCGATAATTCCGCCCCTACTTTGGTTCGTCATTGCGATTGTGCTGAGCTACTCAGGACAACTTGTGTTTCAACTGCCGCAGTTCTGGATGATCTCATTCGCAGCTACAGTTTTGCTTCTCTCCGCGGCCATTCTGACGATTTTCCATTCTGTCAGCAAACCCTTCAAGCGCGACCTCGGTGTTGATGGACCTCAGCTGCTTCGCGGGTTCGCCCATTCATATTTGTCGGACAATCCGGAACCCTTTGACAGGATTGTCGGCACGATTGCGACTCCACAGGATGTTCCTGTCGAGACTATGGTCTTCAGGGACAACCAAGGCCTCGTCGCCGTAGGAATAGTTCTCTATGTGCACCCGGGACCATTCAGAAATGTCGGCAGCAGTATGCTTACTTCGACGATTATTGACCACATCGATTCCAAGTACTCCGTCCCTGCATTCGTGATGCACGGCAGCTGTATGCACCACGAGAACCTTGCCACAAAAGACGAGTTCCCAAAGGTCTTGGCAAAGATCGATGAGCTCATTGACTCTACGTCTGTTGCGGACTCCGTGTCTGGACCACACTGGTCAGCCAATGGAAAATTCAAGGTTTGGACCACATTCATTGGCGACGGTGCTCTCACAATCACGACGAGTGCTCCCGAGTTCACTGATGACATCTTCATTGAGGTTGGCCGCGAGGCGGCCAAGATGGCACGAAGTCAGGTTCCGAAGCTTGCCGGCGTTGCAATCGTTGATGCACACAACTGCATAAGCAATGACGCGGTCTCCTTGATGCCCGGAGATCCTCAAGCTGCAGACTTCGTCAAGGCCGTGTCCAACGCAGTCTCATCAACTGTTGGCAGACCCCGTGAACGCATTAACGTCGGTGCTTGTCGGATTGTTCCAAGCAATGTGGGAGTCAAGGACGGAATAGGGCCCGGCGGCATAGTGGCACTTGTCATCAAGACAGCGTCACATGAAACTGCCCTCTTATCGATTGACGGAAACAACATGGAACCGGGATTCAGAGAGAAGGCGATTGCGCAGCTGAAAGCACAAGGGTTTGACCAAGCCGAGCTCATGACGACGGACACCCACATCGTCAATGCAGTGACGCTCTCCAGTAAGGGATATCCTCCAGTTGGCAGATTGAAGGCAGCCGAGGCGCTTGGCAACATACTCGACGCCGCTATCAAGGCCAGAGAAAGGCTCAAGCCCGTCAAGGCAGGCTTGAACTTCGGAGAAGCTAAGGGACTGATGACCTACGGAGTGAAAGGCTATGACACTCTCATGGAAGATGTTTCCGAGGCCGGTCACATCGCTAAACGTGTTGGCATCCTATCTGCTGGGTTGACGATTCTTCTGTCTGCTCTTCTCACATTCCTAATATGGTGAGAAAACGAACATGCCTCTTGGATGGCTCAACCCGAAGTATTAATGTACCATCGTGGATAGATTCGGTATCTTTGCGGGTGCGATAGTTGAACAAGAAGCGAGTACTTGTCTGCATTACAGGAGCGAGCGGGTCGATTTATGGTCTCAGACTCGTAAGGGCACTGAAGCACATGGGACATGAGGTGCACTTGGTTGTAAGCAAGTGGGGTGCCGACACGCTTATGCACGAAACCGGCATAACGGGAGAGCAACTGGCCGCGGAGGTTGATACCGTCTATGACGAGAACGACCTGTCAGCTGGCCCCGCCAGTGGAAGCTTCCACCTAGACTCGATGGCAATTGTACCATGCTCTATGAAGACTCTCGCAGGCATTGCTCACGGGTACGCTGACAATCTCATAACAAGGGCTGCGGATTGCTGCCTAAAAGAAAGGAGAACCCTCGTGCTCGTTCCCCGGGAGACCCCATTGAATCTCATCCATATCCGCAACATGGAACTGGTGACAGAAGCTGGTGCGATTGTCCTGCCAGCGAGCCCTGCGTTTTGGCACAGACCTGATACCGTCGAAGAACTCGTGGACTCCATTGTTGATCGCATCCTGGTCCACATGCAGGTCATTGCTAGACCAACAATTGAATGGAAAGGTCCGAATGCGGCAGAGAACGAATAGCACTACTCCGTCGAACCTAGCCTACGTGCTGAATGCTCTTCGTGCTGCTTGAAACCTACTGAAGATACAGTCCGATTGTCAGGGTATGAGAGCAATACCTGCAACTCACGGGCTTTCTTTCTTCCAAAGCTTGTACCTGCTCCGCATCGAAAGGTGCGCCGCATCTGAGGCAAATCCATGAATCCATGCTTTCGGCGAGCTCATCGATAGTGATTGGCAGCATCGCCACATCCTCGCCAAGTGCATCAACCTTGACCTGTGCCTGCCTTCCAGTATCTGAACCGCTGATCAAGAATATGACTGCGACCTTCTTGCCAGTGTACTTGCCCTCTGCGTAGCCCCTGATTGTTCCGATGAACTCTCCGTTCACAACTTTCTCGTCAGCGTCGACTATATGGAAGTTCTTTGCGGGCAGAAGCTTCTCGGCCTTAGTGAAGAGTATGCGTGCATTCCATTCCATGGTCTGTTCCTGATTAGTCTTGGTTAGATTGGTTAGCAGCAGGTCGAACTCCTTCGATGTCTTCTCGGAGGGCTTCAACAAGTCACAGACAGACCGGATTATGTAGGGTTCAACTTGTGTCGTATGTAGCTGGTCACGGAAGTCGATGTACGAGACAGTGGCAACAACCTTGCCCTGAACGCAGTCTTTTGTTGGAAACAGAGTGAACTGGGGGCTGCGAAAACCGCCTACCTCTATCCTAGGTATCGACTTAACTGTCTCGCCCGCCATCTCCATACAGTCCTGCGGGAAAGCCACTATGCTCACGGTTACGTTCGTCACGACGTAACCTGTTCCGTTCTTCACCTTGACCTTGTAGTCGAACTTGCCGCCGATTATGTCACACCCGCGTGCCACTTTCACTTGCCCAACCGTTTCTTCCATAGACTGAACAAATGTCTCGCTGCGGACCTCGGGCACTGGTTCAGGTGCCTCAACAGGCGGCCTTGCCCGTTCGGCCTGAATCTCAGTATACGCTGCGCGCATCGCCTCCGCGTGGTCAGGCGGAACATCAAGAACAAGCTTGCCATGAAGCGGACACAGAAGCACCACTCGCGACTCGCGTCCAGATTCCTTTGCATAGACAAGGTCGAGAGGCTCATAGCACTCAGGACACTGGTAGAGGTGAACATACATCTTTACCAGCATCTTTTGGTCGAGGTTGGGTACGAAAAACCGCTTCGTCCGATGGCCGTTGCGACAATCCAAGTCAAACTCGGAAAGCCCTCTGCGATTCTCAACATCACGCAGCACTAGAGGCATATTGCACCTCTGACATGTCAGGCTCCGGACTATCGAGGGCTCACGATCGATTCCGGGTTCCCTCTCTTTGACATACTTGAAAACGTCTGTGGGTACGGACCGCTCCTGCACTCCGTGAATTGGGCAGACGATATCAAAATCAACTCCTCGACGAGTAGCTCTGGCATCGAGAATGTGCGTAAGAAGGCCACAATCAGTACAGGAAAGAAGAGCTGTGGCTATTCGGTCCTTCACGCTATCTGTCCACACAATCGGAACCACTCGATCTACGCAGTGGCCATTGCTCGGGCCACTGCACCTGAACCTGTAGCCACTTTGGTATTCCTCGACCGAGCGAATAGCAAGATGCTTGCCGGTAGAACGAGAAATCAGCATGGCACTTACGATAGCATCTGGTGGTATGTCCGCGACAGCATCCTTGAGCGCTGCCAGCACGCTCGTGGGAACATCCTTCTTCAAGAGACCGTGCTCGGGGCATGATGTATACACTCTGGCTACATCTCGCCGTTCTTCGATATGTGACACAGCCCCCGGGAGACCGCAGATATCACAATAGGCAACACGCTGAAGTATGCTCTTCAGGAGAGGAGCTTCTGATGAACTCGGAATGTACCTTGTCGCCCTGTGTCCGTTCGGACATCGTAAAATCATTTCAAGGATGCCACGTCGCTCTGAGATTTCGCTCACGGCGTATGTTTGTCCACACTGCGGGCACCTGAATGAGTCAATGATAGACTTTGCACCATCAACGTCACCACCCGCCAGAGCGACTGAAGGTGCAAAAGCAAGCGGGTACTCTCTCTTCTGCGGACCGTGAATCGGGCATAGAAACGTGCTGTATACCCTAAGGCCTGAAGTCTGTGATTCTATGAGACTCATGCTGAGGCCGCACTCAAGACAGACGTACATCTTCTTGAACAGGTCACTTGTCATTTCCTTTGCTTGGTGCTCGGCTACTCGTCTTACACCTTTGTGACCGTTGAGACACTGTACGTCCATTGTCAGAATCATGTCGTGAAGGTCTGCACTTCGTACATACAGCGGCTCATTACATCTTCTGCATGAGAACATATGATCGACCTCGGGCGCGGTGAAGGTACGGCAAGAGTAAAGGGTGAAAAAACACTAATATGGTTGTCGTGGGCGGACCGGACTTCTAATCTCGTCAGTTTGAATGAGCCTGTGCTGCATTGCGCGTGATGCCGGGGACTTTGTACACATCTGGTCAACGTTGCTTCCTTTCATCTCTAAGTCGAACACCCGCAGTATCGACACTCTCGAGGACTTTGTCGCCAGACTTCTTCACCTTCGCACGATAGCCGCGAGTGGTGTAGATTCGAACTGTCTTTAGCTGCCTGGACAAGCTGCGCGCTACTGAACTCATATCCAAGACTGGCCAGAGCTCAAATCCACTCGACCCCCTCTCGTACAACATGAGGCCCTCGAGCGGATACTTGCCAGGATAGTAGGTCACTGACAAGCGGTCGGGATAGTCGATGTATACATACATGGGATCTATCCCAGCGTCGCCCGCAATCTCTCTTTCAATTTCGAACTGGCCATCGACCGTAGACAGTTTGCTGAGGAACTCAGGGTCCGAGATAGCCCTAGAACTTGCCATCTTGATCAGGTATCTCTTAGTGTACTCTTGGAAAAGACGACTGGCAATAGACATCTCTTCCGATGAGCCAGGCGCGGCTGTAAGAAGCATGTCGTAGAATGTGAGGTCATCGCATTCGAGAAATGATGTGAGGTCATCGGCAGGGGATTTGATAATCTGGGACCCGGCCTCATCCAGTATGCGAAGCAGCATGAGCTCCGCGGCCCTAACAGCCTTGTGATAGTATAGGGCCTCAAACATATTTGCCCCTGCTGAGAGATACGATTCCAATGTAAACAGGGCGCCGCGTTCAACAGCTGAGATGATCCCGCAGGATTCGCGAATGGGTAAACAGCCTAGGAAACTCGACAGGCGCATACTTCACTCCTGCGAAGTATGCATCTCTCATTAGACCATCGACAAGATGTGGATTGATTGGTATCGTCAGAAGGTCGACGCGATATCCCCGAACCTGAACACCCTTGTCAATGGATGCCTTGATTTCGTCCACGGAGTACGTGCTTCTTTTGACAATCTCAGAGACCTGAGACTTCTCAAGGATGAGATGCGCCAGCTTTCTGCGGTCTATGCCTCTGGCTGCAAGGTACTCCTCCATCACGTTTGACCAAGGTCCGTGGGCCAGGGTTAGTAGCATTGATGCTAGCCGAGCCACTTGGATTTCGTTCGAGTCAGCGCCTATGCTCTCGAAGAATACTTGAGTGACATACATCTTGCCGGGCATGCGACTCATCGCGGTCATTTCCGCCCCGGGATACACAAGTTGTGTACATGCAGGATACGATATGCGCCTCAGTCTCTGACATATCTTGAGGTCCAAGATGTCCTTCTCGACTTGGGTCATGCCTACGTACCCGTGAATCGGATCTTTGATTTCGACTGCTGTTGCTAGGTCCTTGGCAAGCATAGGTAATCTTTCGGAGATGCGCTCCGTCTTCTTAACCTTGAGCATTGGCCTCCGCTGGCAGCTTGGCAGGCATTGCACCTTCCAAAGCTGCCAGTGTGAGGCTTTTGCGCCTAGAGGACTCCCAAACAGGAGCAAGCCGTAGAAGAGTTTCTACTTCTTGCGCCTGCGGAGAAGGGCGAAAAGAACTGTGGCAATAGCAACTATTGCGGCTGCTGACAATGCAGTCACGAAGATTGTCGGATACATCATCTGCTTGATGGCAATACCCACTGAAGCCCATATGACTACCAGAGGGAAGGCAATCTCGTTTCTCATCACAATCATGAGCAATGTGATCAACAGAGCTACGACTATGACTGCAGATGTCCAGAACACTTGGAGGTCGATAGGTATTCCAGGAATCAGCAGATTAAGCACTGATGCGGTGTTTGCAATGGTCGCCAGCGATATCCAACCCAAGTAGACGCTCACAGGAAGATGAACAGCAAGTCGCTCCTTCATTGCGACAGCCTTCTTTCCGATTCCCAAGCGCACGTGGACCATGAGGAGTGAAAACAGCAGAACGACTATTGGGACCATGGATACCACAAGAAGGGCTGGATTAGTGTAGGAGTAATGGAACAGGAACAGCCAAGTTATGTTGGCAAGTGAGCCCAAGACGTACCAAAGTCCTATCTCCTTCAAGTAAGGAGCGTCACGCTGATTGCCTCTGACTTGGTAGACCAGAAATACGCCCAGAAGGATGTATATTGCCCCCCAGATAGCGAACACGTAGCCTGGCGGTGTGAACAAGTTCGGATAGTGGTCCGAAACTGCACCAGTGTAGACATTATTCAGAGGAATAATGTTTGCCAGCAGATTGACTGCAAGTGCCGCCAGTATCGATACCGCATTTGCGATCTGCAAGAAATGCGGGTTTAGTTTTGATGACATGTTGTTAACGATTGTGAATCTTGCAGATAAATCTTCCGATGTGACGCCAGAACACATCACAGATTCGGATATATCAGCCCGCTGTAGAGAAAGTTGGGGGAACTCAACCGGAGACCGTGTCGTCGCAGTGTACGTATCAGAAAAGCAATCCCTTCAGCTTGTGGAGATACAAGACAGCGTCCTTCCTGAGGACGAGTGGCTCATTGGTATCTCTGACATGACGTATTTCAGGGGGGTCGGCTTCTCGATGCCACTGTCATCCGGAGAATATCACAGGCTCCAAGGCGGACCATGGCTTTCACCCGAAGATACCGGCTGCATAATAGAACTTGAACCAACCAGCTCCTGACGCGGAATCCGAAACAGAAGTCATGCCTGGCCCGGCTCTCATTGAAGATTCAGAATGTCAACAGATTCAATCATCAGGGTCACAACGGGAACTAGGACCGGAACTAGCTGGTCCCGATCAACTGAGACCAGATCAATCCATGAAACTCGAGATAGAGCCGATGAACCTCTACGCCTTTCCTGCCTGGCTTGTTCTATATCTCGAATGAGCGCACTTCCGTGGATGCCGTGTTAATAGAGGTCAGTCAGAACGAGATGTTTGGGACGAGTTTGACTAGTTTCCGACCTGAAGGCGTGCGTACATTCCATGCCAATGAAGGCCTCACCAGTGGAACCAGAAGGAACCCCTCTCGATCCTCAGCCGCTGCAACATTGCCAGAGAGGCCCGACACAGGTATCGTAAGCCAGCAAACAGGCTCCACATGGGGAAGCATGTCGCGACAAACCCAACAACGAAGTCTGTCGCGTGCTGCTGAAATCGATGCTGCACTCCGCCTCAGCAGGACAATGCCACTGGAGGAACTGAGACAGGCCTACCTTTTTCGAACAGTCATTCCCTATTCGTCTTGAAGCATTAATCGGTGACATAGAACTGGAGGGTGTCACGCCTAGGCACAGGATATACATACGGAACAGAAAATACCCAAGCGGCAAAGTAATAGAAGCCAAGTATAGAACGCTGGACAACATACTTCAGCTGAACTCGGAAACGGGACTCGAATGCCCCGAGGATATCGATGTGAGCACCGAGTCTATCCGAACTTACCTTCTCCAGTCTTGGAATAGTCAACAGGGAAGTTAGCATAGAAGAAGCGATTATAGAAATCAGCGAGTTCATGTTGTCCGAACTCGGCCATGAATCTTCTAGAAACAAGATCATCGGGCTCATCTACTAGGGGGCCTGCAATTGAGCGGAGATCTCACATGTGTGGCAAAGACTCTGGTCGACAACCTACGACGCACACAGACGCTAAAGATCATCGATGAAGTAGCAAGAGAAGAGATACCCCGATGGCAAACATCTTGGCATAAGACAACGACACAAGAACGGCTTCCCGACGAGGAACGTGCCTTCCGCGAGAGCAAGAGATTCCTCTTGTCAACTGCAATCCCGGAGAAATCTCACGTAGAATCGATCATGAAGATTCCCGAACTGATTGGGTTCAAACCCTCGACGAGAGACTGGCCAGACACGCAAGTAGCTCTGGACGAAAAGTCTAGGAAGGCCGCAGTGTCCATTATCTGGCTGTCGGCAATCCCTCGAAACACGATTGGCTCCGCTGCAGGCGCTGATGAGCTCAGGAAGGAATCCATTGATTTTCTGATGAGGAGTCTGCTCCAATCCAATGAATCAAGGGACCTGTTTGTCACAGCCGTTAGAGCTGAGATGAAGGAAAGGGGCCTCAACTATCAGGATTTCGACATAAGGAACGTTCTGAGCGGGTATGATACCGAAGACCCCCAAGTATCAAGACTAATCCCTGCCGCAATCTCTTTGATATTGATAGATTCAACCTCGTTGCCATACGACCATGTATGCCTAGTCAGACAAGACAAAGAGCAGCTAACACGAGCCACTGCGGCTTACGTAGTGATATTCCATGTCATGAGACTTCTGCGACAGATGATCTCAGGCGACGCCCACAACAGGCCATTCGATTGGCCCATGGTAGGCGACAAGAGAGTACTGAGCAGGGTATCAGCCGCCCTCAACCTGTTAGAGACCACATCAGCCGATGCAAGATGCTGCACTTTCTTCTCAGGAAAAGAGACAGATGATACGGCGTCCGTAGGCCAAAGAACGGTTCTCGATCTTCTTGGATGAATTAATCGCTCACTACTCAAACACGCTCAAGAGCAGAAGAGGAAAGGGAACAAGTGACAATCTGGCGAGCTTCATAGATTCTCTGACAACCAAGAAGCGTGAGATTTCTACTCGTGTATCCAAATCACAGGATAAAGGAGATGCACTGCAGACCGAGCTTCTCACAGTGAGAAACAAGGCGAAGGCGACTATCAAGCAGGCACGCTCACCAGAGACGGTATATGTCGAGAGTCTGAATCTTCTTGAAGGAAGGCTCAAGGTCAGGGCGAGAGCGGCCGGTTTTGACACGGCTCTTGCAGACGAACTAAAGCCGGTCTTCGACTCCATAGTGCAAATCATAGAGAAGAACAAGGAGACACTGGGGGAGGACAGAGAGAGGTTCGCCGAAGCACTGAGTTTTGAAACGTGCTTCAAGATCTTGGACTATCTGGATTTCGGGCAATACATACTGGATTTGTCTTGGGTCTCTAGACTCATCGCCGAAGAATGCATGAGGGGCCGATACGTTGTACCCTCGGAATCGAAGCCAAGCATGGACCGAGAAGAGCGCATAGTTACTGCACACGAGGCCGGTCTTATCTATCTAATACTACAATCACGGCAGTCGGGCAGTGTCTGATACTCATGCAAGCGTCTTCAGCGTCACGTCCCATCTGTGCTGGACAAAAGCCCGAAACTTCTCCAATCGCTCTTCGTTACGAGTGGGCTTGAACAGCCTTGAGAACCGGCCCTGCATTTCGAGGAATTCCTCAATTGGCTTTCTCTTCGCAGGATCCTGGTATCGCTTGCTGATTGGACTAAGTTCGAACTTGTCACCCACGCGCTCCCAGAGTATCCAGTAACCGGTTTCCACTGCAAGCTTTCCTATCTCCGCACCTTTTTCGACGGGGTAGTTCCATGCTTGAGGGCAGGGTACAAAGATGTGAATGAACTTGGGTCCTCGAATGTCACGGGCCTTTCTGAACTTGTCATAGAGGTCGCGTGGATATGCAGTGTCGGCAGTCGCCTGATACACAGGTTCGTGTGCTGCAATTATCAAGTCGAGAAGTTTTTCGGGTTCAGTCTTGCCGTACCAAGTTGTGCTGGTCTGGGCGTACAGTGGCGTAGCTCCAGAGCGCTGCGTACCTGTGTTGCTATAGACTTGGTTGTTGTAACAGACATAGAGTATGTCTGTCCTGCGTTCGAATGCTCCACTCAATGCCTGAATACCAATGTCGAACGTTCCACCGTCTCCTGCCCACACCATCACCTGAGTAGAGTCACGCCCCTTTACTTTGAGAGCCGCCTTCACGCCCGAGGCGGTTGCTCCAGCGGCCATGAATGCGGTGTTCAGCACCGGGACATCCAAACACTCATTGGGCCACAATGACTGTACTACACTGGTACAACAGGCAGGCACAACCTGTATGACGTCCCCCTCAAGGGCCTTGAGAGCGTGTTCTCAGTGCTACCATGTCTTGGCATCCTGCACACGAAGCATTCCCCTTCAGCACGTACTCCCGTTGCGGCATTTCCTTCGCGGTGACCATTATTCTCACTCCATCAAATCATGCCAGGTCTCCTCAGGACCTAGGTTCCCAGACTCCAACGACTTGTAGGTATCAAGGATAACCTCCTTGATATCAGTGATTGTAACGTCCCTACCTCCGAAGCCTCCGATATAGCTCTTAATCATGGGACGGTACTTGGTGGCATAGAGGGAGGAGCGGAGGTCGCCTGCTGCTGGACCACCAAACCCGTATGACAGCCCTCTGTCGAAACAGGCAAACGCCTTTGCTTTCTTTGCGAGCTCTCGTGCTCTGGCTACGGGGAACGGGCGAAACATCCTAAGCCGTGCATTTCCAACTCTGTAACCCTCGTCTCTCAGCTGATCAATCGCATCCTTTGCTTCAGCACCAATAGTGCCAAGTGAGACAAACAACACATCCGCGTCTTCGCACTTGTAGCAGTCGATTGGACCACCGAAGTACTTGCCAAACAGCCGCTTGTAGTCCTTCTCTACCTCCGCGTAAACCTTGTACGCATTCAGACTGCCTTCATGCATCGCATAGCGGAACTCTTGGTAGTATTCAGGAAAGACTATGTTGCCGTGCGCCACCGGGTTGCTCGGGTCCATGACCCAGTGGGGAGGCTTGTAAGGAGGCAGAAACTTGTCAACTTCCTCAGGTTCAAGATAGTCGAACGTGGATACGGTGTGGCTCAGCACAAAACCATCGGCATTCACCATCACCGGCATCAGGACTCTCTCGTCTTCCGCAAGTTTGAATGCTTGGATAATAGTGTGATAGTACTCATCGACACTGGATATGTAAAACTGTATCCAACCAGTGTCTCTCTGTGAATAGGCATCGTCATGGGTCACATGTATGTTCCAACTCGGTGACAAAGAACGATTGACGTTCGCTAGGACGATTGGCAATCTTGCAGCTGCCGCCCAGTGAAGTGCCTCATGCATGAGCAGCAAGCCTTGAGAAGACGTCGCAGTGAAGGCTCGAGCTCCTGTGGAGCTGGCTCCAATGCAAGCAAACATTGCAGAGTGTTCAGACTCTACGCGGATGAATTCGCCCTTGTACAGGCCCTCTTCACTAAGGAGAGCGACTTCCTCGGGGACCGTTGTTGCGGGAGTGATAGGGTATGCTGCTACTACTTCTACTCGCGCAGATACTATCGCATGTGCAGCGGCGTAGTTCGCACTCATCAACTCTGTCTTCACGGTTGTTTCTCCTTCTTGGATCCCCTTCGTGCCATTGAGGCGCATTTTGGGGCGCAAGTCCCAGCCTCACGCTCAGTCGTACCTAGTGACCTCCGTCCTGTGGATGCAAACGAGAGCCGGCTAGACTGCACATCTTTTGGACTTATCTCTTTGGCGAAACGTGATGCCAGATGACCCCTCAGAATCCGAAGCGTGCGATTGTGTGTCACCAGTCTCAATCGACAGATACTGTTGTTCTGGACGGCCGTTTCAAGTAAGTAAGCGGTTGCTGCCGATCCTAGGCCGAGTGTTTCATTAAGCACACGGCGTATGAGCCTTTTCACTGTCTGCCAGAGAGAAGGTCCATGTTAGGAGGGAGCAATCTAGCCCCCCTACAATCGGAACTATGTTATTGTGCTCTGTGAATCACCAGTCTTAGAAACAGTCCCGGACGAATCCACGATACCCTCACCGGGCATACGGTTGGCCAAGTCGACCTGATGTCGATGGGGCTTTGGAAAGGAAACCCAGAAATCCGCTCCTTGGCTCGGGTCACCTTCGACACGATCCCGGACAGCAATTCTGCCTCCGTATCTGTCCATTATGTGATGAGCCAGGTGAAGTCCGATACCGCCATACCTCCTGCTACTATCAAACAGGCTTTGCTTCCTACTGTCAGGGATTCCTGATCCGTTATCAGCTACTGACAACTCATAGTCTTCATGATGCTCGTCAAGGCGTATCCATATGGCCTTAGCCTCACGCGGGTTGTGAATGACAGCGTTTTGCATAAGCTGTGCCAAGAGCACCGTAAGGTACTCGTTAGCTTCAATGAAGGCTTCTGAGTTCCCCAGAAACAGCTCCACTGCAACATCACTGTAGTGACCAAGGACCAAGGCTGTGCTCTCTCTGACAGCTTGGGACAGCGATATCAATCGTAGGGGAACTTCCTCAAGTCGTTCAGTTTGTTTTGCCTTGCCGATCAACTCTGCACATCTGGTAACGTCGCTCTGTATCTGAGAAAGATATGAGGAAACATCCAAGCCCGCAAAGAGCATGCCCATGAGATCAACATTCATGGTAATCACTTGGAGTCTGTTCCTGATGTCATGACACATGAGGTCCAGGTATAGCCCTGCAGATTGTCGGGCTCTCTCCAACTGGGTGATATCGTGAAACATCCAGAGCTGCGCTATGGCTGTTCCGTCCCTCACAACAGGTGCCTGATAGACCTCAAGAATGCGACCATCCTTCAGGTGGAAGATATCACGTGAAGGGCCGAGATCCTCGGGTAATAGGGGACTCCATCCCTCGGAAGTCAGACCTTCGACTGCCACCAGCCTATTGGTCATGTGACTGATCAGCTCATTGCCCCCTTTCTGGAGTACAGGTTCCGGAACCGCCCACATTTGAATGAAACGAGAGTTCGCTTCAAGAACGTGACCATCGAGGGCAACAACTGCTATGCCATCATCAGTCGACTCGATGGTCAGACGATAGAGCTCATCCCTCTCCCTCAAAGCCTTCTCAGAATCTTTTCGACTAGTTATATCGCGTACTACACTGACAAATCCAGATTGTACCCCGTCCTCGCCCACAATTGGGGTCACCACATGTTCGGTCGGAAAGAAACTTTGATCCTTCTTCTTCATACTGAATTCAAGCTGAGAATAGCCTTGTTCCCACATATCGCGACTGACAACCGAACGGAAACTTGCTGTATCTTGCCTCGTCAACATGAAGAATGCTAACGGACTGCCCCACGAGCTCCTCTCGTGAGTAGCCAAAAATCCCTGTCGCGGGAGAATTGACTTCTAGGATTCTTGGAGGAGTGTTGATGTCTAGAACGAAGACTGCGTCCCTCTGACTATCGAGAGTCTTTCTGAACAGTTCCATGGTTGAGCGTAAGGATCCCTCAGCCTCAAGTCGCAGACGCTTGCCTTCTACATCCCGAAGAGCACGGTCAATAACTGGACCAAGCCTCCTGAGATTGTTCTTCAGAACGTAGTCGTGCGCCCCAGACTTCACGGCCTCCACGGCCTGTTCCTCGCCAATCGTCCCTGAAACAATTATGAATGGCCCGTCAGAGCCTTGTTGCTTCCAGATGTCAAGCGCTTGAAGCCCACTGAAGCCGGGCATAGAATAGTCAGACAGCACAAGATCCCATTCGTTCTCTCTCAGGCTCGCCAACATCTGTTGACTGCTTTCTACGCGCTTGTGGACTAACTGCCACCCCGCTCCCTCTAATTCAAGAACTATCAAGTCTGCATCGTCTTCTGAGTCCTCTATTATGAGTACTCGAAGGACTGGCACCCGAACCTCACCTCACGAGACAGGCGGTACCGTATTGAGGACCACCCAGTATAGACCGAGCTGCTTCACACATGATACGAACTGTTCGAAGTCCACGGGCTTGACAATGTAGCTGTTCACTCCGAGGTCATAACACGCACGAATGTCGCGATCCTCCTTGGAGGAGGTCACGATGACAACTGGCAGGGTCCTTGTCCTGTTCTCAGACCTGATACGCTTCAGTACGTCAAGACCGTTCACTTTGGGCATTTTCAGGTCCAGCAACACTACAACGGGAAGAGGGTGTAGTGGCGCCTGAAACAGATATCGAAGAGCCTCTTCCCCGTCGTGAGCGCGCACTATCCTGTTTAGCAATTTCGCCCCCTCTAAGGCATCAATCGCGAGCTCCGCGTCATCAGGATTATCCTCAACGAGTAGTAAGTCCCCATTTCGACTAGACATTCATGGCTTCCTCCGTCAGTACTGTGAAGTAGAATGTTGCTCCTTGCTCAGGAGTGCTTTCAGCCCAGACTCGCCCACCGTGCCGATTGACGATGCGACGCACTGTCGCCAGCCCAATCCCTGTGCCCTCGAACTCTTCCTGCGTGTGGAGTCGCTGAAACGCAATGAACAGCTTGTCTGCATATTGCATGTCAAAGCCCACACCATTGTCGCGCACGAAATACACAGTGTTCGGACCCTCTCTTAGCGTTCCCACTTCGATTCTTGCAAGCGGACACTTCGCAGAGAACTTCCACGCATTTCCTATCAGGTTGTTCAACACAACACGGAGGAGTTCCTTATCTGCGTTTGCGACAATGTCATTTGCTATGACGAACTCGACATGTCTGTTCTCATCACTGCGGCGAAGTTCTTCGGCAATCTCATTGGCCATGGATGTCACGTCCACCCACTCACGGTTCATCTGTGACCGAGTGACCCGAGATAACTTCAGGAGATCGTCAATCATAACGCCCATACGTTGAGCGGCCACTCTTACGCGCTCGAGGTAGTGGACTCCCTTTTCGTCCAGACTACCGCGATAGCCCTCGAGCAGCTCTCTGCTGAAACCATCGATAGCTCGGAGCGGGGCCCTCAAATCGTGTGATACAGAGTACGAGAACGACTCGATCTCGTTGTTGGCGTTTTCCAGCTGCGCAGTACGCTCCTTCACGCATTGGTCGGCCTGTCTCAGGGCTGTCACATCAGTCACAGAAATGATCACTTTCCCTAAGGTTGCTTCATAGCCCGGAACAACCTTTGCCTTGACTCCGACCTCGATGTTCCTGCCCTGCAGAGTCCTGAGGGCTCCTTGAGTTGTGATTCCACGCTCAGGTCCGACAAGAGCAGAAACAATTGTCAGGAAAAAATTCGTGTCAGTGATGATTTCTGGCAGGTGGAACTGGAAATCCTGCTCGGTTTCTGCGCCAAAAAGCTCCAGCGTCCGCCCATTGACCTTGCGCACATACGCGTCAGAGACGAGCCCGGCAAGGGCTCCGGGGTGGTCCTGCAAATAGCGCCCGAGGTCCACCTGACACGAGCTTTCCACCTGGGCCACCTTCGACCTGACGCTTGATAGATCCACTTCCCAGAGTGAAATTGGTGCATTTTCAAACAGAACTGTGGTCAAGGTCTCAGTTTCTCTCAGTGCCGCCTGCAGAAGGTGTTCACGAGTGATGTTCACAAGAGAGGCAATGAAGTCGTACTTCCTCGGGCTATATACAGCTGCTAGATACCACTGGTCCAACGATGAAGAGTGCGCCTCGAACGTCATTGGTTCGCCAGTGAGAGCGACGCGTCCGTAAGTGCCAATCCAGTCGAAATCATCGTGCACTATGTCCGGAAGCACCTCTGTGACCCTCTTCCCAATGATCTTCTCCTTCTCAAGCCCTCCGAGCACTTCATACGCGTGGTTTACATCCAAGAACTCATAGTCAACGGGATTGCCAGCCTCGTCAGTCAGGACTCTGCAATGGGCGATGCCGACTATGGCATTTGAAAACAAGCCCTCATAGTACCGGACGGCCTGTTCTTTGCCATCCTCCAAATGCTTTCGTAGGATGATGTCTGCGAGCCACAAGGATAACTCGTTCACGTCTTCAACATCTGACTGTGTGAATCCTCCTGGCTTGTTGGCAAGTCCTATAAGGCCGACGATTCTTGTTCCATATCTTATCGGCACGCCGAGATAGCACTCAATCGGAGGATGCCCTTCAGGTATTCCGAGTCCCTCCGGATATGAATTCGGGCTGTTTACCAGCACCGGCTCTCCTGTGACAACAGGTTTGCTCCAGTAGCCTCCTATTGGCAAACCTGCCAGCTGCTTTCCTGCCCGTTCCGGCTCTCGGGAACAGGCTTCCCAGCCGATGCCACCCAGAGCGATTGCATCGAGAGTCCCTTGGGCGTTTATCTCATCAACGAATCCGAATTCGCTCCCGACCAAATCCTCAATGGCAGTAAGGCCCAATGATGCCACTTCCCGCAAGGTATCGCACTTCAATGAATCAAGAAGAATCCTGCCCGCAGCATCGAGCAATCTGCTCCTTCTAACGAGCTTCTCCATGCTGGACGAGTCCATCTTCGCTTCAACCGTCGTCAGACATCCCTACCCAACAACCCTTGACAGAATCGCGGCGGCCACAAGCATTGGCTGCGAATTGCACGAGTCCCAATTGAATAAACACGGAACAATGCAGATAAGCGAATCTGCTACAGATTGGTGCTCAAGAAGGGCCTCCTTAGTTTGGTCTTGTCAAACGACCGGTGCCGACCTGCCTCACACGACCTCCTACAACTTGCCTCCGGTGAGCTTCTTGCTTCTACCGAGGAGGCTGCCACAGCTACACGTCTACGGTCAAACCAAGTGCTTCTGCATATCAGGTTCGATAGGCACACATCTCATTTCCTGAGACCTGTAGTTTTCAACTTGGAGTTCACGCAATCACAATCTCTCGAAGGAATTGAGGGTCGCTGAACGGGCCTTTAGCTGCTAATCGCGAATTGCTGTACTAATGCTCTTGTTAACCGACACACTAGAACAGCTGACTCGGGACCAGCCCTTCTCGAAAAAATAGTCGCACAGAGTTCCTAGTCGAAAAGTTATAAGGGGGTTTATGCAGAAGTACGTCAATCCTTGACCTCTCCTCTGACGGATGTGGACTACGAGGACAGTGAATCTGATGTGGCATCAAGCGGGACAGAGCCCACCGGGAACTGCCTGAAGGGATTTGGAGGGTCAAGCATTGGCGCCTAAGAGAGGAGACAAACCAAAGTCTGCTGGGCCAAAGGTCACCACGAACAGCGATGCCCCCGTTGCGCGTGCTGGCCACCAGATTGTCTGCCTTTTCACTGTCAGGCAGATTCTCTCGGACTTGGAGAAGAATGTAAATGATACTCTGTACACGTTTGTTCATGTCATAATAGAGGGGTTTCAACACCAATCTATTGCCTGTTCTAGAGTCGTGATCGGAAGCCTGTGTGTGCAGACGGAGAATTTTCTTGAAACGCCTTGGATGCTGTCGTCCGACATAGTGACATCTGAGGGAAAAGCGGGGCGCTTGGATGTCTCCTATCTCAAGGAGATGAAGCCGAAGCATAATGAGGAGCCCTTTCTATTCGAAGAACGAATACTAATCGATACCCTCGCTGCTGAGCTATCGGCATTCATCGAAAGGACACGTGCCAAGAGGCTAGGAGTTCAACTACAGCGGGAACTCGAACTGTATTCTTCTCTGCTTCGCCATGATTTGAAGAATGACATGAATGTCATCCTATCGAATGTAGATTTGCTTCGCATGATTACCGATAGAAGCGATAGCGGCGTTCGGGAAGCTCTGTCCTCAATAGAAGCTGTATCAGAGCGAATGATGGGCCTACTGCAAGCACTTGGCAAACCCTCAGACTCTTTAGGGAGGGGTATCGCGTTGCTTGTTAGGGGAGCTTGCAGACAGGCGGAAGAGGCTAACACCGGCATGAAAGTCAACGTGATTGTTGACCCAGAAGCTGAAGACCTGAAGATTGAGGAAAGCAGGCTTCTGCCAGCCGTGTTTGACAACCTATTGCGGAATGCAGCCAAATACGCGGGGGCAACACCCACAGTCGAGGTGCATGTTTCACTCGTGGGAAGCTATGCCCAAGTCGTTGTCTCTGACAATGGCCCCGGGATAGCAGAATCATTGAGGGACAAGCTCTTTCAGAAGGGAGCTTCCACAACGGGAGGGGGGCTTGGACTGTATCTCTCTAGAGAAATTGTCAATGGAATGGGGGGGTCCATCGAGCTAGTCGATACTGAGAAGGGATCAGGTGCCACGTTCAAGGTAATGCTGCCGAAGGCAATCTAGTTTCATAATGCACATTGTTTTGAATAGCCGGCCTAGGTTCGACAGAGGGCTATTTGTCAGGGTTGAATATGTATGATTTGTCGTGACAGGCCGCCCGGGAACGCCTGAACCCTTATCATCAATCGGCGTGGACCAGCCCATGGTCAATCACCTTTTGCAAGGATGCGGACCCAACCAGCAAACCGTAGGAGAACGACAAGAACGATTCAACTTCCGCCGCTACAATGTTGTGTCCATCAAGTATGAGCCCCATGTCCGGCGGCAGTGCTCTCTGGCGATTTGGAGCAGGTTTCTGTTCAAATCTCTTGCTATCGATGGCTGATTCTCAATCTCGTTTATGAGGTAGCCAAGGGCGTCGTACATGTTGTCCAAGTCAGCGGGAGTCATGGTATCTTCGATCACACATCTAGCTCGGAAGTCTCTTGTGAGATGGATCCTTCCTAGCAACGGATGCTGGTCAGTCCCCTTGCTGCAAACGGTTAGCCACCAGCTCCTTGCTCTTGCGGGACCTGTAGCTTTGGCGATTGCGGCCATGAATCGAGAGAGGATACATTCGTGTAGCAGAACAAAGCGTCTTTCAAGTGGAATCCTTTGAACGTATCCCTCATCAATCAGGTTCCCTAGCTCATCCAGCACTCTGTCGACAGACTCTGAACCCACTCCTCTCATAAGGGAGTAAACAGGAGTGCGACTATCAAGATGTGCGAGCACTCTCAGAGCCGCAGAGGAGATTCCCATTGGGTTTCCCTGCTTCAGGATCACGCTGGAAGACCTCTCCGAGAGGGCCAGAACATCATCATCTGCTGGGACGTACTTTAGATGGATTACGTTTTGCCAGACAGCCTCTGACACGAGGTTCTTGACTTCCTCAAGGGGCAAGCCCTGTGACTGAGCAACTTCCGCGATTGACTGTCCGCTCTTGAGGCCATGCAAGAGTCTTGCCACCTTGAAGCTAATGCTGGGATGCGCATATTGTCCGTGGATATCACCCCAGTCGGAGCCCTTCAGAATAGCCGAGCGCTCTGACAACCTGTCATCAACGAACACGCGTCTAACAAATCTGTCAAACTGTTCAAAGATGGTCCCATCGAAGACATCTCCGCCCCTGAACATTGGAAAGCTATCTTCGAATTCCTTTACGATGCGGCGTAGCCTACTTCGCATTTCGCTTGTTTCTCTCATCACTTCAAGGACTCCAGCCATCCACTCTCCCGCTTGTACGATAAGGACCGAATTGGAACCGTAGACTGTTTTCCATTTGGACTCCTGAACCCCCGTGACTTCATTCATGAAGCTTGACATGGCTGACACCATTCCCGATAGCATCTGGGGATCATGTCCTCCAGACACGAACGTGTGGGAATAGGGCGCCATTCCTGAGGCTCTGTGGTAAAGGAATAGAAGTCTTTCATTAGACCGTGCACAATAGTCGGCTGTTGTCGGGTTGGGTGTTTCCATTGTCAAGGGTTGAGCTGAAGTCCTCAGCCCGCCCGAGGGCTTTGCTGTTGCGGACTCACTGACTTGCCCGCGAGCCTTTTTTTCATGGCGATACCATCTCAACCTGTGTTCACCCTCCAGGAGCCAGTCGGGCTGGTATACTGCATTCTGGAAGCGCGAGAAGAGTCCAAGGTGTTATTTGAGAAGCGACTGCCAAACACCTACCCTTCCTTACGATTTCGTGGAGTACCTGATAATGGTATTGTGTGCATATGCTGCGGTCCCCGATGAAAGCGTATATGTGGCTTACTTCCTAGGCTGGCACCTGTGAGCAGGCTACCCGCCATAGCGTCTTGGTAGGAGCTACCTCCACATGAGAGGCGGCAGCTGTGGTGCGCCGCACGGGCGTTTGCCGCTGTTGCTGTCGAATCAATCACCGTTGCCTTTGGGGAGGGTTGTAGGACAGGATCTCGTCTTGCTTCTCAGGATTGTGTCTGCATTGGCAGGAGAAACCACCTGTTGCGCACAGTAATCACTAAAACGACTGATTAGAACCCCTGCACCTATCGGATACATGGAGACTAGGCGGATGCGTACTTCTTTATCATATCGAACAGAACGACACTACGAATCGGTTTTGTCAGAAAGTCTAGAGCTCCTGCAGCGATGGCCTCATCTTTCACAGTTTCATCAGCACTTACAAAGAGGATTTTGGAAGACGGGTCCAACGCGAGAATCTCCCGGGTCGCAGCAGCACCACTCATCACAGGCATCCGATGGTCCATGAGAATAATGTCGGGCCGCGGGTTCATCTGAACGAACTTCTCGACAGCCTCGGCCCCATTGAAGGCATGTGCAGATACGCGAAAACCTGCAGCGGCTAGCAGGCGTTCCAACACCTTGTGTATCAGCTCATCATCGTCCACAATGAAGATGCTTACCATCACACTGTACCTCCCTGTTGTTCTCCGGGCAATTCACATCGGAGCAGCACAATGAAGTTGGCTCCCTTCGTGTAATCGCCCTCCACCCTGTCTTCGATGCTTATCTGACCGCCATAGCTTTCTAAGATCTTCTTCACCAAGGTAAGGCCCAGTCCCAACCCCAAGATACTCTCCCTTCTATCAATGATTCTGGCGAAGATATCTTGCTTATGTTCATCAGGGACCCCTCGCCCATGATCCTTAATCTGAATCTTCAGGAAAGGCGTGTGCATAATGGGCTCGGCCTCTATGTCCACCTCTACCTTCTTTCGTTCATCGAACTTCATCGCGTTGTGAAGCAGACTATAGAACACATCCTTCAGGTACTGGTTCCCAAGCACAGTGCATTGGCCAGGGGACAGATTGGCTTTCAGTAGAAGACGCTTGTCCGGGAAGGCTTCGATAGTAGCTCTACAGCTTCCTGAAGAGCGTCTGCAGGGTCGACCTGAGTAATCTCCGGCTTCTCTGCATAAAGCTGGGAGAGCTTCTTGACATTCGCAATAAGGGTTGCAGCGCGCTCCACTTCGACAAGTCCTTCTCGGACCAATTCGCGCAGTTCTGAAGAAAGTGAGGAAGTCTGCACAAGCAGCTCGAAAGTCGACAGTATCTCCTGGTGAATGTTAGTGAGATCATGGGTCATGAGATCACCAAAGAACTGGGTGCGGGCACGCTCATCACGAATCGCTGTCTCTGCCCGGAGGCGCTCGGTGATGTCGCGATAGAATCCTATTGTGCTTGCCGCCCGATTCCCTTCGTAACGAGGATACAGATTACCTTCAACGTGAACTTGAGTGCCGTCCTTCTTTACAAAGGTTACCTGAATGTCGCTAAGAGTCTCGCCATTCATGACCCTAGCCACATATTCCTCATACTCGTTAAGATTCGGAGGATAGATGACATCGCTAAGATGGAGGTCCGGGTACTCATCGTCCGTGTATCCCAGCGCTCTTAGCCAAGACTTGTTAACGTACTCGAACGTGCCATCTGGTTTTACACTCTGAACCATATCATTGGTTCCCTCGATGAGGGTCCATATCAATCTCACACTTTCCATGTGGCCAACCTTCTTTCCAAGGCCGTAGGGCACATCGATACCATTACAGAGAGCTGCATTGGCAGTTGTCAGACGCCACCTGTCTTACTCCGGCGCCAATCACGAGACGATGTTAGTCTTGATTACCCAGTCAGTAATAAGCTAACTTGTGATTTATCCCGTGAGAGTTGGAGATGCATGCGTCAGCCTCGTGCTCCTGAACCCGTACAAAGGCCGTCAGAAGACAGCGTTCGATGTCGCTAGCGTGAGTTGGTCCGTCCAACCGCTCATGTCGCTATTCGAATTGTCAAGGGTCAGCAAATGGACTGAGACCGCCTCTTGTGTCTGTGCGTGAAAAACGAGAGAGGCTGCGACACTCCTTCCGAGTTTCTTCGGGAGCAGTCCACTGTTTGACGGTTTAGCATGAGTGTTCCGTGTATCGTCTTGCGACAGCAGGCTGGTCCCGTTCGAGGCGTCTTTCTGCTACAGGACAGAAAAGCGCAAGAAACCTGTCCGTTCTGTCCATGTAATCCCGGAATTCTCATATGGCGATTGGCGAGCGACTCGCGCAAGAGACAACCACCGGTATCGCCAATCATCTTGTACGTGTGTTTGATTTCTGTGGCCTGCAACAGGTATCGAAAGTATCTGAACATTGGAAACGTGACGGCTCTTTCCGTAGACTCGCCTGAGCGCTTCCGCCACGGAGCCTAGAGGGCGGCCTAGACTACGGGCAAGAGCGCAATCTGCGAGCTCCAGCCCATAGATTGATTCGACAGGCAGGCTGCAGCTAGTGAGATTTTCTCGTAGTGAAAGAGCAAGGTGCAAGCTTCAATACGTTCCGATGTCAAGGTATGGCTGAGAGAGATTACTCCATCGAGTGAACGATATCACCGATTTGGCCCCTCGAGAGTCGATATGACGTTGAGCGAAGAATGCCCATATTGCGGAGGTAGACTCATAGAGAAGCATGAGGAAACCGAGGTCGACAAAGGGAAGACGACCGTGTTCGTGCATTTCCGCTGCGTGAAATGCGGGAAGTGGACAAGACGAGAACGGTCATAGCTGTCACAGTGGCGTAGTTCGCACTCATCAGCTCTGTCCTTATTGCTGTTCTTCCTTGGTCTCCCCTTTCCGTACCATAGAGATGCATTTCGACGGACATTCTTCAGCGCAGATTCCACAACCTTTGCAATAGTCCAAATCGATGTGGGGAGTGTCATCTTCGTCGAGGTCTATGCATGCCTCAGGACAGACCATCCAACAGGTCCTGCATCGCGTACACTTGTCGTGGTCTATCACAGGATCGAATACTCGCCAACTACCTGTCTTCCCTGTGGACCCAATCACGGGTTTCGAGTAGGAGGTCTTTGGCATGTCCTTCCTTTTCTTGGGCTCAGTGTTGACTTCGTTTACCACAGGATGCACATCCATCTGCCGCCCTTACAAGGTCGCAACCCCGTGCCGAGCATATTAAGCGTTATGATGTTACGAAATGCATCTAGTGATGGTGAGTATGTTCATGGTCGATGGGCGCTAGAGCCCCGAAGGCGTGCTGGACAACCTCCGACAGCGCTGGATGGATGTGAATTGACTGAAAGGCAGGATAGAAGTCACCGTTGCCGCTGTTCATCAGATTAGTAATCTCCTGTATCAGTGTGGGAGCTTCCGGTCCTATGATTGTCGCTCCGAGAATGGCTCCTGCTTCAGCGTCGCATATGACTCTGACAAAGCCCGGCGGATTTCCCATCGCTATGCCCTTGGCAACTGAAGTGAAGTCAGCCCTGCCAACCAACAGCGGGCGTCCTGATCCCTTCGCTTCCTGCAATGTCATCCCGACCGTTGCAATCGCCGGATACGTGAATACAGCTCTAGGGATAGCATGATAGTCCATTTTCGCGAGGCTGGGCACACGTCCCTCAGCAGGCTTGATCGTCTCGGAGATGTTGTGCCACACAATGCCTGATTGCTGGTTAGCGACGTGTCTGAACATCCAGCGACCAAGCGTGTCTCCGAAGGCCCAGATATTCTTCTGGCTTGTCCGGAAGTAGTCGTCCACGATCACCCACCCATCTTTGTCAACCTTGACGCCGGTTTTCTCGGGCTTGAACAGGTCAGCATTGGATCTCCTCCCGGACGCTACGAGCAAGGTCTCCGCAGTGAATTCCCTCTCAGCGCCAGACTGACGCTCTCTTGCTGTTACGCTCTTCAATCCTTGAGCCTCGCGCACGGCGATAACCTCGTGGTTTGTCAAAACCTGCATTCGCTTCGAAAGCTCTCTATGTAGCAGTTCCGAGATGTCGGTGTCCTCCTGAACCATAAGCGAAGGAGCTCTTTGCAGAATCGTAACATCAGTACCTACTGCAGAAAAGAAGTGCCCGAACTCGACAGCTATGAATCCTCCGCCAATTATTATCATTGACTTGGGAATCTCGTCCAACTCGAGGACCGTCTTGTTCGTGAAGTACTCGACTCTGTCAATGCCCGGGATGTTCGGAATCGCAGGTCGCGCACCAGACGCGATTACGACATGCTGCGCCTTGATTCTCTCATTATTCACTTCCATAGTGTAGGGACGCAATGAATTCCCCTGTTCCTTTGTAGAAATCGTATCCCTTGACCTTGCCGAAACTGCGTTCCATCTCTTCCGATTCGTCCCACGTCTCGTGTCGCATGCGCTCCATCAACGCCTTGAAATCAACTTCCTCCACCCTTGCCTTGAGATTCACTCTATCGGCATTACGAATCTCCACTATCAGGTCCGCAACATAGGTCAGAATCTTGGTTGGAATACATCCTCTGTTAAGGCAGGTTCCACCAAACCGATCGTTGTCCACGATAGCGACCGTCATCCCCTGCTCGTAGGCATCACTCGCGACATTGGCTCCGGCGCCTGAGCCCAAGACCAGCATGTCGTACTGATTCATAGTTCCGCAAAGGCTTGAAGGTTTGAAATAAGTATAATGGTAAGGTGGAATCCGTATTCGCCCCAGCAACTTGCTATGTGGCGTGATTCAACGGTGTGACGAGTCACCATTCTTAAGAGACGCACAGTCATGGTGCGCGCTGGAACCTCTTTTCATTGATGCGGGTGGCCAAGGATGAAATTCTCAGTGACCATGGTCCAGATGTCGACTGCAGAAGGGGACAGGGAAAGGAACTACTCTGTAGTGCGGAACTTGCTGCGACAGCGACCAGAAGACGGTGCACAATTCATTGTACTGCCTGAGCTGTTCGACGTCGGATTCAGATACGACGATTATGCTCGAATCGGTCCCGGGGTTCCCGGACCTACGACGCGCTTCATCGAGGGCCTTGCAAAGGAGCACAAGGCGTACGTGGTTGGTTCGGGACTTGAGAAAGCGGATGGCGGCTACTACAACACGCTCATAGCAGCTTCTCCGGCGGGAAAGACAATCGCCACGTATAGGAAGGTGCATCCGTTTCAGGCTGAGAAGACTGTCTTCGGTGGCGGCGACCGGGTTGTGCTGTTTGATGCCAAGGGAATCAAAGTAGGGGTCGATATCTGCTACGACATTCGCTTCCCAGAACTAACCAGAACAATGGCGCTTGAAGGCGCGCAGCTCATTCTTGTTCCCGGAGCGTTTCCTGACCCGAGAAGCGCACATTGGGACAGCCTGCTCATTGCCCGAGCAATCGAGAATCAGCTCTATGTGGCGGCGGCAAACAGAGTCGGGCGGGGATTCGATGGAAAAACATACTTCGGCCATAGTCAGATGATAGATCCCTCGGGAGTGCGGCTTACACGGATGACCTCTGAAGAGCAGGTCTTTACTAACAGCGGAGACACAGTCGCCCTCGATTCAGTACGAAACCAAATCACCTGTTACAAGGATCGCGCACCCGGGGCATACGATAAAGTCCAATGGTTCAAAGACTAGACACGGCTCAACGCAACCGTTAAGTGAATCTCATCAGAACCCCCTGTTACCTGGAGACCAAGCAAATGCCTGGCATACAACCTGACAAAACCAAGAAGGCCGCACTGCCCGACAAGATTAAGGAACCCGAACGCTCTGACAGGCTGCTTTCGGAGCAATCTCAGAGGATTAAGGAAGCCGTGCGTGATTGGTTCTCGCGTGAGGGCACGAAGGTAGAAACAATATCAGATCCCCGCGCTGAGTTCCTTTTCAAAGTCAAGTTCATGCGTTTCTTCTTCACTGTGGTCAGACCGAACGATCAGAGGTTCGTCCAGATTGAAGCGCAGGTCATGATATCCCCTGAACACCTGAAGCTGCTTACTCCGGAAAAGATGCTCGTGTTCCAGATGCAAGCAATGAGGTTTAGCTTTGCCCAAAATGTGAATCTTGGTTTCATCCAACCGCAGCCGGGACAGCCGGGTCCTCAGCCGCCAGGTCCAGGCTTTCGTCGCATCCGAGCGAATCTATGATGATGCCTTCAGCGAGGACAAACTCTGGAACGTCGTCAGAAGAGTACACAGTGCTGTTGACATGGTCATACAGATACTAAATGAGGTCACTGGACAGACTGGTGAGAAGGGTCACGAGCCCGAAGCTGCGGGACCCTCATATTACACATGATTATTCTCGCAAAGGACGAATTGAGCGTGGTCTCGTCGCACTTTGAGCCTGAGTGGTCCGATTTCCGAGATAGGCCGCCCAAGATCAGCTATATATCATTTGCTTACGAATTGTGTGTGGATATCTGTCTACGCGCATTCGCAGAGTAGATGCCCGGGACCTACAAGGCGGGTGCGTGATGATAGTTACAAGTTGTGCCGCCGTGAATAGCACGTCGAGCACGCCGAGAATCTAATGGCACAATGCCTCTGAGGCGACTGAGTGATGTCCAAGAAAGGAATCCTTGTCCTTGCGTTTGTTACTGCAATCGTACTGACGCTGGTTGCACCTGCCGACAGTGACCGACAGTCCAAAGCATCATTCCTTCTTTCGAGCTCAGGGGCGATGAATACGTTCGACGTGGCCGACGTAAGCGGAACAGGCAGCACTCTGACTTCCACACTGTTCGCTGATAGAACTGTCACCGGACTCCAGCTTCGTGTTCTTAATCACTACGTGAATACTAGTCTGCACATTGGAAACGTCAGTCTGGTAGCCTATCAAGTACCGGGCTGGATCCTGTACAGAGTGGGTTTTCGGGTTCGCAACCTCACTGCCTCTCCTGAAAGGGCGATTGCAGGAATCACTGAAACACCTTCCGACGACTTTTCAATAAAGGAATACCCGGATGCCTCAGGATATTACTACAACCAGGTAACTCAAGGATTCTTCAAGAAGGGCTTTGACGCGAGACTAAACAATTATTCTGTTTTCTACTACACAAACACCTATGGCAATCCATTATCAACTTACGGCCATATCTACCTAGGTGTGAGAGATGGATACCTAAGCGGGTCGAATGCGACAACTTCCGAAGTTGACATGGCGGCCCAAGCGCTGAAGACTTGGCTCACAGTCAACACAAGCGCAGACCTGAATGCAAACAAGGAATACTTTGTTGTGATGAACGGGACGACGCTCACCAAGAAAGCGAGCAAGTATCCAGCCATGTATTGGCAGTCACAGATAACCGGAGCTGGATACTCAACAGAACGGTACTATACGTTCGATAGCCTTTGGGGTTCCATCCCCTACGAGGCGTTCCTTAACTACACATACACTCCCTGGAACAGAACCACGAGCTCTGCCTTATTGTACAAGCGAGCCGAGAATACGGCCATGGCAGCCAATGGCACTGCACTCACTGGAAAGAACTGGAACATTACTTCGAGCAAGAGCATCGTCCAGATTCGAGTTACTTCGAACCAGTCCGTATACATGGATTACAACATGACTCTTTGGTACAAGAAGGATATCGCCTCCAATATGGTATGGAGATGCGCAAACCCGGGCGGCACTGTCATGTGGAATGCCACAGTGACTGCGTCCTATGCTCCTATTTTCAGTTCAAATAGAAAGTTCCTGAATGTGTCAAAGATGTCGGACTGGAGCATCGTTGGCTTGTACAATGGAACTTCAACCTCAGACTACGGCCACTATGCGTCCTATTCGAAGGTTGCCTATTGTACCTCAATGACAAATGGGACATGGAAGTTGAGGTGTATTGCTTTCAACTATCTGACGCTCATAGCAACCAAGGACTCGGGCTCCGGACAGCCGTTGCCGACGACGGCTAGCATTCTTGCCAATGTAAGCATCGAGCCTAGCGTTCAAGATCAGACCAATAATCCCGCAGTTACAGGCACGACAAACCTTACCATCTGGCACTCAGCCTCAAGAATCTGGGCTCCACCCAATGCGACAGTAACCGCTGGCAAATCCAGTTACACCTGGGACATCAGCACTACAACTAGCCAGAATGGCCGTCATACGATAGAAATCTTCTGGAGCAATGGGACCGAAGCCGGTTACCTCTCGAAGGACTTAGCAGTTTACTACCCCACATCATTGATCGCTGATGATTACACCATTGATGCAATAAGTGATGAGAGCTTCTTCGTCAGGGTCAATTACGTCAACACCTACAATTCCCAGGGTCTGAACTCAACTTATGCGACTGTAAGGTGCTCATTCAACAACGAGGCCAATGTCAGCATGAGCGATGGTCACAGCAACGGAACTTGGACTAACATCACTTCGACCTTGGGCATAGCTGCTGGCACCTACCAATTCAAGGTATACGCTGAGGGATATGCGCTACAGAATCAGACCATAACGATTACAGTGAGCATCTTTGCTAAAACCAGCATTAGTATTTCTTGGCAACCCTCCAACACCACGATAACATATGCGCAGTCGTTTAATCTGACCGTGGACTACACTTACGGAGGCATCGATGTTCCGCCTTCAGCCATTGTTAACGTAACTGTCAGCGGTCACACCCATAATCTGACATACTACGCCGGTGCGTGGCACGTGTCTATCCCAGGCAAGGACGTAGGCTTGGGTAACCACAGTGCGACAATCCAAGCTTGGTCGTACGGGTACGAATACCAAACCATGTTGACTTTGGGCTTGAATGTGACTGTTGCGTCAGACTCTCTTATTTCAGTGACCACAGGTCAGACATACGGGTTCGGTGTATACAGCTCGTCTGTCCTTTACAACGACGGCTGGGTGGTCGTCTCGGTCAGGGTTCAGGACATGGGGTCCAATCCCATCACACTTGGTTCAGTCAACTTGACCATTGAAGCTCACACCTACACTTTCACTCCTCAGCCTAGCGATAACTACACGGTGACATTGCAGGCACGTTACTTCGGCGTCGGACTGCACTCGGGTACCATTCATGTCTATGCTGACGGGTACCAAGAGAAGACGACTCCTCTTTCTCTGGTGGTTGCGCCAGTTCCGGCTCACATCATCGTGAGCCAAGGTCAGGTTCCGTCTGTCATGTATCTCAACCAGAGTTGCGTGTTTGTGCTTGAGTACGTCGACAATCATACCGGCAACGCAATACCCGGCGCCAACGTGGCAGACTTCATTTGGCCAAATGTCATCACAGAAATGATCTCTCCGGGTAGGTACCGCGTCAACATAAGCTCCTTCATGTTGTCGTTGGATAGTCACCTGTTCAATGTCACACTCGGTCATGTCAACTTTACCACTGGTAAGTTTGTGAGCCCCATCATGATTAGGCCAGTACACACCCATTTTACGACTCTGACGTCCTTCTCGCAATATGAGAATGAGACGGCCCTCATCTGGGTTAACCTCACTGACGTAGATCACGGAAAGTTCGTTCTTTGGGCTAGTGTGAATGCCACTGTCCAAGGCATTGTTTATCCAATGACGTATTCCAGCCACGGTGTATACTCAGTGAGCTTTCGAATCACGCTTCCCCCATCCTCGGTTCCGTACATTGTGACCATCAACGCGGCTGCAGTTGGCTGTGAAGCAAATACTACGTCAACCGGCCTTGCCGTCCTCGCGAAGGAGTACTCGTATATTACTCTGGATTTTGTAGGAAGCCCGGTTGAAGGCAATTCGATTACTCTTCGGGCAATCGTAAAGCACAGCAATACAGACGCGCCCATCGTGGGAGCCCTCGTGGAATTCGAGGTCGCCGCAGTTTATGTTAATGGAACGAGACAGAACTTCATACAAGCCTATCTGACTAGCAGCAGCGGAGAAGCCAGCTGGGCGTTCAACATACCTGTGGGTACATTATCAGCCGTCGATTATCTAGAAGTCAGCGCAAGATACCACGGAGCCACTTCCGTATGGGCTGCGAACAAGACTCTGCAAATCAAAGTCACGCTAGGCATGGTCGCTATCATGTTTCTCTTTCTCACAAGTCCTGAGGGTCTTGTGGCAATGACGTTTGTGTTCGGCGCCGTCGTGGCGGCAGCTTACAACCAGAAGAAGCGTAAGCCAAAGAAGATTGCCGCCAAGCGGTCACTTGAGCATCAGTTGCAGGATTTCAGAGACCTCGGGACGTTGCGTCACTTCATGGCAGTATACGTGAACCGCGGAACCTGCGTTTTCTACCATCCGTTCACCGAAAGCAGAATTCAGGCCGACCTAATCAGTGGCTTCATCTCTGCGATCACAAGCGTCTATGGAGAGATAAAGGGCAACGGTGTCCAAGGTACACTGGAAGAAATCCATTACCACGGACTCAGGCTGAACAGCTATAGTGGCAAGTACGTTATTGGAATCCTCATTCTCGAGGGCGAACTCACTCCGCTACTGAAGGACAGACTGCAGTACTTCGTTGAAAGATTCGAGGCTCAGTATCAGGACAACCTGAGAGACTGGAATGGGGAGACCGAATGCTTCGACCCCGAGTGGATAGTTTCCAACTTAGTAGCAGCGTTCAACTTCAACTGGCTACTACCGCACAAGTTGTCCACGCAAAAGAAGATGAGTGGCGACCAGAAGAAGATTCTACGCATCTTAGGCACGAGAATTGATGAGAAAGGCGAGTTCCTTATTGGAGACGTTCTGTCACCCATCGCCGAAGCAACTGGCAGGACAGAGCCAGAAGCATTCGACTATCTCCTCAATATGGAAGAAAATGGTCTGATGGTCCCAATTAGCATATCAACAGTCCTCCAGCGTCAAGGAATGGCTCTTGTGGACAAGGAGGCATGCGCCGCCGGAGAGGAACCGGTGTCACCCGGTGTGGTCGTAGTGGTCCAAGCGAAGACAGAGGAAAAGCCGGGACCGCGCGGAAGTTCGGCAAGAATCGAAACAAAGCCTGCGCGCACAAGTGGGAAGGCACAGACGAATCTGGCTGATGAAGCTCCTACGGAGGAAAAGCTGAACCGGGTCTTGAAGCGGCATCGGAACATATCGAACTCAAGCCGGAAGAACGGTTCTTGGCTGAGATTGAGAAGCTCATGATGGCCGAACGTGAGAAGAAGCAAGAAGCATCGCAGAGCAAGGAGAAGAAGCAGAAGGATGGGGCTGACAGTTTCGTAGAGGATGTGGAGAAACGTCTCTCGTCAAACAAAGGGCAGGACGAAGACTAGACTTCTGGCGGTCCGATTCCCCTTTGAATAAGACTTATCTATAGTTTGACGGCGTCGCATTCGAGTTTGAGGAGTGCTTTGCATTGGCTTGGAAGGTTGATAACTACTACATCGAGTCCGGGCGTGTTCTTTGCGTGGAGGTGAGCATACCTCTAAGGCACTTCATCTATGTAACGATTGATGACGTGAAAAAAGCATGGTTCGACATGTTGCGTCAGTTTGTCGCTGAGAGGCCAGGTTATGAGGTATCATGGGCAATGACGCCAAGAGATGAAGACGCTCTCGTGACAGTCAGAATCGGCAAGGTTGGCAAACTGAAGGAATTCACTAAGAAGGAGACTTCCGACGCTCTTTCAGCTGTAGACGCCATGTTTGATCAGAAGAAAACTCAAGCGGCCCAGAAGAAGACTCCCTGAACTCTGCTAACTGCTTTGAATCAATGTGGCCCGACCATTGGGCAATATCGTTGTGCTGGACCAACTGCCCAAGTGATTTCTTGCAGCCTCTAGAGCCTCGCTCATACTGCTTGTGAGAGTGCACACGATTGTCTCCTCCATGATGGGTTGCTGGAGATTGGAGCACAAGACCAGCTTCCTTGTGTCTGTGATATGCCGAAGAAGTCTCAACTTTTCCATTCCTGTCTCGAACCGTTTCTTTGCCAAGACCACTGCCTCCTTTTCCGATTTTGTCTCAAAGAGAACCTCTCTCGAAACCTTTGGGGCCAAGGCCTTCGGCGCACTCGGCGGCAAGCACAATGACACCGTCGTGCCTTGAGCACCGCAAAGCGGCATACAAGCTGTCGACCGCGTCATAGAGAGTCCTGTCAAACGGGTAGCCGCCCGCACTCACGAGAACGGCATCAGCCATCCGATTGATGGTTTTGGTGGAGAGGTTTCTTGAGGTCTCTACACCTTCATGCCATGCCGCTGACGGGTCCCCGCAGACAATGCTCGCGACAGACCCCCTCCAGTCAGGGACTGTGTTGACTATGAAGTCAAGACCCGCAAGATATGATGCCTCTTGATTATCAACACTGGCAGGGCATGCCACATCTAGGGGGCCATTCTCCGCCGAGACTCTTAGTTTCATGTTACGGAGGATTGTCTTCTGGCCACTAACGCCGGGAAGAACCGACATTCCCCCTCCCGTGGCTCCGGCAAATACATCGGGCAGTATTGCACTTAGGCCAATCCGATAATCGGCCTGCAAGAATGCTCTGCTAATCTCCAGCGGCGTGTGGAAGCTCGGGGTCTCACCAATATTGGACAGACTCTCTGAATCGTCTGGGTCGTGAATGATTAGAGTATGACCACTGGATATCGGGTCCCCCAGTTGGCGATTGATCTCGTTCTCGAGGTGAACAGACCCAAGTCGATAAGCAGCAAGAATGGTAACGTTCGCGGGATTCAAGCCAAGAACTCTCGTAGATGATAAGACAGATTCCAGAAGACTCTGCGTTGGACACACCGGTGAGGGCTCATCCACGACTATCGCAACAGTGGAGGAGTCCGTCAGTGATTTCGAAAGAGGTTCGGCTTGAATTGGATGCTCCATGGCAGCGACTATTTCGTTCTCAAGTTCAGGATGAGCGACAGCTGACTTCGGTACTACCTCTTGGATATTGCCCAAGCGCTCGTAGTCGACGGATAGATGACCATTGCCGTAGGCTAGACTGTACCTCATCTTGTTCACGCATCAATTGCCGCTGTGCTTCTTAAGGTTAGCAGCAGTGGTGACTAGGTGCATGTCGACCCCGAGTCACGCTCCTCACTCTCAATACATAACGTCAATCTTCATATGATGTACAGGATAGTTCCCTGCTTGGCGACCGGGAATCCTTGAAGAGACGCGAGAAAGCATTCATCGCCATGGGCGCAATGGTTGGCGTCTATTGGGCTCTAATCATCATTTATCCAGACTTGATAAGCCCATTTGCTGTCATCTATAATTGGTTGCTCGATTTTTCTATGTTGGCTGGCTACCCTGGCCTCTTCGCCATATGCTTCCTAGGCAATGCGACAGTGCTCGTGCCCTTCCCCTACTTCGTGACGACCTTCGTCTTTGGTGGCCTCCGGGACTCAGTCAGTCTGCAGTTCGTATTTGACCCGATAGTCGTGGGTTTGATTTCCGGCATAGGTGCCACCCTTGGAGACATGACCGGGTACGCAATAGGCTACATAGGTGGGCACTATGTCCAAGACAGTCAGCGAGAAGCGTTTCTGAACATACTAGCAGCGCATCCGAGATGGACACCGGCAGTCATATGGTTCATGGCTGTCACTCCACTTCCCGACGATATCGTCGTTGTGCCGCTCGGTGCAGCAAGGTACTCTTGGTGGAGAGTCATTATACCTCAGTGCATTGGCAAGACTATGTTTCTCACAGCAATAGCATGGTCGGGAAGAATGGGTCTGCAATGGGTCGAAGAGATTCTCGCATCAGGAGAGTCTACGAATATACTTTCAAGATCGGTCGAACCCCTTACCATTCTGCTCGTGCTTGCCGCGGTCTATCTACTGATTCGGATTGACTGGTCAAGGCTTATGATGCCCAAGGTCCATGAAGCGTCTCCAGAAAGCAATGGCCAAGGGCCAGATACGTAGGCATCCAAGATAATAGAAGACTCGGTGGCAACAGATTCCTTTATGGTCAGTACGAAAATGCCCCTATGCTTGGCATTGAGATAGGGGCAGACTCGAGCCCCTGCCCAGCCGATATCGCTGAGGTGCTGTATCAGGCAGGCCTGAAAGCAAGATAGGTCTTGCCGGACTTGCCCTTCTCGTAGTCAAGCTTGAGGGGTGTGCCCACCTTTATGGACTCCGGCTTGTTGGGATCGAAACCGACGAGTCGTGCTGTAACTCTCGCCTTCTCTTCGAGTTCTACTATGCCAACGATGTACGGAGCCTCGGCCGCGAATTCGTCGGGTGCTACGAAGATGACTGTGAAGGAAACAAGCTTGCCTTTGCCGCTCACTGTCGTCCATTCCATCTTGGTGTTTCCACAGTTGTAGCACGTACTCAGGGGAGGAGCAATAACAGCCTTACACTTTGTACACCTGTAAGCCTTGAACTTGCCTTCCTGAATGTTCTTCTTGTACGCTTCGAGTGTCGGTTGTTCGCTCATTAGTCCGCCCTCCGCATGATATTGACCACACAAGTGGCTCCTGTGCCGCCGAAGTTGTGCATCAATCCAATGTTGTGCTTTGGAACTTGAAGCGCACCAGCAGCGCCAATGAGCTCTCTGTACACCTCAACAGCTTGCTTCACTCCTGTCGCTCCAACAGGGTGGCCGACCGCTTTCAATCCTCCAGTCGGGTTGATAGGCTTGGAACCGTCCTTCGCAGTTACGCCGTCCCTGACTGCTTTGGCACCCTCGCCAGGCTTGAAGAAGCCCAAGTCCTCCGTTGCTATGATCTCGGCAATAGTGAAGCAGTCGTGAACAACCGCGAAGTCAATATCCTTGGGAGTCACTCCCGCCATCTTGTAGGCAATCTTGCTTGCTAAGACGGAAGCTTCGAAGGTCGTCAAATCCGTTCGGTTAGATAGATCCATCGAAGCGGATGCTTGACCAGTACCAACGATCTTGACTGGCGTGTCCGTATACTGCTTCGCCTTCTTGTCAGAAGCCAATACGAGTGCGGCCGCACCATCAGAAATCGGAGAGCAGTCGTACAGCTTCAGAGGCCAAGCCACATACTTCGGTGTCATTGCCTTCTCAAGAGTGATCTCTTTCTGGAACTGAGCCAAAGGATTCGAAGCCGCGTTCTTGTGAGCTTTGACCGCAACACGTGCCATGTCCTCTTGTGTGGTGCCGTACTTCTGCATGTGTGCCACTGCAGCAAGTGCGAAGACACCGGGGAATGTGAGACCAACACCGGACTCGAACTCATCGTCGGCTGCAGCAGCCAGAGCTTCGGTTGCCTTGTTCGTGGACACCGAGGTCATCTTCTCTACACCCGCCACAAGCACGGTATCATACAACCCAGATTCAATAGCCATTATGCCAGCGCGAAGTGCAACAGCACCGGACGCGCAAGCGGCTTCGTGCCTCGTGGCCGGCAGTCCTCTGAGTCCCGCGTAGTCCAGAAGCAACGGCGCGGTGTGTCCCTGGTGAATAAGCATCTCAGGATTGAACGTCCCAACGAAAACCGCTTCGATCTCCTTCTTGGGTATGTTCGCCTGAGTGGTCGCTTTGTCGACAGCCTCTGCAAACATCTCCCTGAAAGTGATTCCTTCCAGCGCTCCGAATTTCGTTTGGGCTCCACTTACGATATGGGTCCTCTTTAGCGGCAAGTCAGTCGTCTCATGGTCAAGTTTTGAGCGGGCGACATCAAATTGAGGATTTAAGGGAGATGGTAGCCATAGAGTTGACTCGGGCTACTCGGTGAGTTTTAAAGGGAGATTCTAGACGAATCCGGCCGGGTTGACTAAAAATGGACTTTTCGCTGACTGAGAAAGAGCAGAAACTTCAGGATAAAGCCAAGGAATTCACACGTCAATACATTACACCGCGAGCAGGTGAGCTTGAGAAACGTGATGAGTTCCCAAAGGAAATCGTCCAGAAAGCGTACGAAGCGGGTCTAATGAATCTGCACATTCCTTCGGAGGCCGGAGGACCGGGTCGGACCCTACTGGAAGAGACTTTGGTCTCTGAAGCTACAGGCTATGGCTGCGCAGGCATGGCGACTTCGATTATGTGCAACAACCTTGCGTTCGCACCGCTTGTTATCGCGGCAACGACAGAGCAGCTCAAGAAGTATGTTCAGCCGCTTATTACTGGAAAAGAAGCCAAGTTCGGTGCTTTCTGTCTAACCGAGAGGACCGCAGGCTCTGATGCCGCCTCCGTGTCAACAAAAGCAGTTCGAGATGGCGATGAGTATGTGATCAACGGCGTGAAGTGTTTCATTACCAATGCGTCTGTCGCATCGCTATTCACTGTATTCACTACGACTCAGCCAGAGCTGAAGCACAAAGGTCTCTCAGTGTTCATGGTGCCAAAGAGCAAGGCTGTGAAAATCGGCCATATCGAGAACAAGATTGGGCAGCGCAACTCGATACAGACCGAGGTCTTCTTCGAAGATGCGAGAGTACCGAAGGACTGTCTTGTTGGGAAAGAGGGCGATGGGTTCAAGATTGCAATGAAAACACTGGACAAGACTAGAGCAGGAATTGCGGCAATTGCTACAGGTGTAGCTCAGAGGGCGGTCGATGAGGCGGCGAAGTTCGCCAATGTTCGTCAGCAGTTCGGACATCCAATTGGAGAGTTCGAGGGAATCAGCTTCACTCTTGCAGACATGGCTTGCCGTGCGGCGGCAGCAAGACAACTCACGCACTATGCTGCTTGGCTTGCCGATCAAGGAAAGGACAACTCGAAGGACTCCGCATTCGCCAAGTTCTTCGCAGCAGACTCAGCCATGCAGAATGCAATCGATGCGATACAAATCGCCGGTGGATACGGGTACGTAAACGAATACCCATTCGAGAAACTCATGCGTGATGCAAAGCTCCTTCAAATCTACGAGGGCACAAACCAAGTCCAAAGAGTGGTCGCCAGCGGCGTGATTCTGAAAGAAAGCAAAGGCATGGACACCGGATTCCGGCTCAAGTATCCGGGCAGAGACGCTCCGCAGATTTAGTTTCGGTGACATCAGCTTACCTTCGATGGGAGATAGCCTGCACAAAAAGTGCAGAGAGACTATTTCCCATCAAGGAAAATCGCATCACTGGCGTTGCCTCTCTCGGGTGAGAATATGAAAGAAAAATCCAGATTCTCAGTTACATACAAAGACGAGGCAACTATGGAGCTCGTGAAAAGAACTGGCCATAAGACATTGGCCATCTGGGCTGATGATTGTGTCGAGCGGGTGATGCTGTACTTTGACGGAGAATACCCAGAAGACCACCGCCCTCGGGCGGCTATCGAAGCACTTCGGAAATGGATAGCGACTGGGATATTCAAGATGGCAGACATACGCAAGGCTGCACTTGACGCTCATGCGGCCGCTCGCGAGGTGGGAGAAGACAATGCGGCTCGCTCTGCGGCTCGCGCCGCAGGTCAAGCTGTGGCAACTGCACATGTTCCCACTCATTCTGTAGGTGCTGCAAATTACGCCTTACAGGCTATTCATAGGGCTAGCAACTCCTCCGATGCCGATGCTGCCACAGCCAAAGAACGAGTTTGGCAATACCAACACTTGCTTGAATTGAGGAATGGCTAGCTTCCCAGGCATTGATCTTCATGGATGATGACATGATTGGCGCCGCCCCTTCCGTCATCTTCAAGTGTTTTGGTTGCCATCGAAACAACGTGAAGGTTCTCGTTCTCTACTACAGCTCATACGGCCACATGTATGAGATGGCAAAGGAAATTGCCGCCGGCGCAAAAGAAGCAGGTGCAGAAGTCAGCATCAAGAAGGTACCAGAATTAGTGCCCGCCTCAGTTATCGCTACCAACCCGGGGCTGAAGCGCGGTGCTGAACTGCAGAAGGATGTTCCAATTGCAACCGTCGATGAACTGGGTGAGTATGACGCCATCATCTTCGGCAGTCCAACCAGATTTGGTAATATGACTTCTCAAATGAAGAACTTCATTGACCAGACGGGAGGATTGTGGTCGAGGCGAAAGCTCGTCGATAAGGTAGCAGGCTTCTTCACAGGGGCAAGCGAAATGCACGGCGGACATGAGTCAACGCTTCTTACAATGATGGTTCCACTCATGCACCATGGGATGATTATCGTACCATTGGGTTCTAATGTCCCGGAGATCGGCTCAACTCAAGCCGGAGGCACACCATATGGCCCCAGCGTGCTTGCAGGCTCGGACAATTCGCGACAAATGGACCAGACAGAACGGAAACTGGGAAGAGACTACGGCAGGCATGTGGCAGAAATAGCGAAACGGCTGGCCAAATAGTAAACTCACCAAAATCATCGGCGAAAACTTTGATTCTCTCCATCCTTTTAAGAAGGATATCCTCTCGACGGGCTTGCACCACTCAATGGAGAGAGACCGTCTTGGATGACAACGAGAACAATCAGAATGATCAAGTCCCGGCGAGCCATCAGGGACTACGAAACTTCGAAGGACGTACCTGACGACCTTGTGTACAAGGTGATTGAGGCTGGCTGCTACGCTCCCAGTGCGGAGAATCAGCAGCCCTGGAGAATCATTGTGATTAGAGACAAGAAACTGCAAGAGTTCATTGGCCAGCTTGCTGTTGACCGTACAGTCCAGCTTTTCGGCAGAGCAACTCCGCGTCAGGAACTTGAACGCAGGCTGAGTTACATTGAATCAAAGGTCAGCCTTGAACACACAATCGATATTCTCATCACTGGTCAGAGATTCGAGTACATCAAGGGAAAACCGGAAACCAATGGTGCTCCAGTCCTCTTGGTACTTGCTGTTGACCAGACTCATGTAGGCAATTCCCAGGCAACATTGAGAGGCACCGGTGGCGTGTTCGGTTGGTCATCACCGAGGCATGCCGTAATAGCTGGCTCGATGATGCTCATGAACATGGCATTGGCCGCCACTTCACTGGGTCTTGGCAGCTGTGTTTCCTCAGTCCAACTCGATCATTTCGATGATGTGGGTGCTGTATGTGAGAAGATTGGGATACCGTATCCCCACTGGGTACCCATCCTATGTCTTACCCTAGGCTATCCGAAGTTCGAACGTACTCTCGGCCCGCCAAGACAACCCCCAGAACAGATTGCATTCCTGAATCGGTGGGGGCAACCTTTCTCTAAGAAGAGGTGAACGACATGAGCGAGCTTGAGATACTCAGAAATGGGTTCATAGCGTTCTTGGACGGTCTCTGGTGGTCACTCAGGAATACAGTCGGCGCTCTCTCGATGTACGAAGGCTACATCGGTGGTTTCAAGCAGTTGGGACAAGAGGCGGCCGAAAAGCTGCAGCCAAGGGACCCGAAGGTGCTGCACGCACAGCTGCAGAGACACTCAGGGCGATTGGACTTGAGGTGGACCAGAAAGGTAAGGAGATTGAAATCAAGTCGTGCCCGCTCTGGAACAGGATCCTCCAGCGCGGCCTAGAGTACGCCTTCCATATTGAGGAGATCTGCTATACACCGTTGCTCACCGGCATAGGCCAGAAAGCAGGAGCCAAGCCTGTCCTAGTGTCATCACTCAGGGACGCGTATCTTGAGAGAGCAAAGCTGCAGTACAAGCTTGACAGAGCAAAGTCGTCTTCTGAAAAGGGTGAGATTACGCAGGCGGAGTACAATAAACAAAGAGATATGCTCGAACAGAGCATGGCCAAGCTCCCAAGAACGGGCCGTTATCGCTTCGAGTAAGACCAAGAAATCTTACACAGCGGCGAATCAGGCAGGCAGATGCATTATGGAATCCCTTGTCAAAGCCGGATTGGCAGTTGACTACAACACGCGAAGTGAGACCAAGCACCAAAGCCTTCCCTCCCGAGTGTTCATCTGGGATGAGACGCTGAGGGACGGCGAACAGACCCCAGGCGTTGCGTTGACTGTGGATGAGAAGATTGAGATTGCAAAGATGCTTGACGACATAGGCGCCGCAATAGTCGTTGTGGGCTTTCCGGCAGTAAGCGAGAACGAGAAGCAAGCTGTCACAGCAGTTGCTCGTGAAGGATTCAGTCATGCGAGCATTGGGGCTCCTGCTCGTGCTGTCATATCCGACATCGATGACTGCATAGATGCCGGAGTGAAGGAAGTGCCCATATTCATCGCCACATCGGACTTCAGGCTCAAGTATCAGCTTCGAATGACAAGAGAACAGATGCTTGAACGACTGGTTGAGTGCATTGAGTATGGTAAGTCACACGGTCTCACAATAGACTACATTGCTGAGGACTCCACAAGAAGCGACATGGAGTTTCTTTGTCAAGCTTACCGGACCGCTATCGATGCTGGTGCTGACAAGATCTGCGTAGCAGACACAGTGGGTTTCGTCCGACCAGAAGTCATGAGGTTCATCATGCGCGAAATCAAGGCCAGACTTTGGACCAAATCAAAGTACAAGGTGCCAATCTCGGTCCATTGCCACAACGACTTCGGTTTGGCAACAGCCAATACCCTCGCTGCCATTGAAGAGGGAGCCACCTATCCGCACGTATGCGTCAATGGGTATGGTGAGAGAGCAGGGAATGCTGCATTCGAGGAGGTCGTAATGTGCCTCGAAGAGCTGTACGGCGTAGGCACCGGCATAACCAAGGAGAAGATATACAGTCTTTCAAGACTCGTCGAGAAATGCTTCGTCATTCCGTTACCGCTACACAAGGCCATCACAGGGGAGAACGCCTTTACACACTCAAGCGGCATCCACTCCCACGGTCAGCTAACTCATTCGATGACCTACGAGCCGATTAACCCGCTGACCGTCGGACGGAGGAGAGAGTTTCATCTGGGAAAGTTCACGGGCCGTCACTTCATAGAGTATCTTCTGAAGATGGGCGGTGTTCAAGCTACACCAGAACAGCTCAAGGAAATCACCGATCGGGTAAAGGCAACTGAGGAAGAGCAAAAGAAACGCCAGACGCTTGAGACTTTCGATGAAATCAAGGCTAAGACTAAAGCACTGCGCACAGGGGTCTCGGAGCACGACTTCTGGGAAATCGTCTTTGATGTCATTTAGGTGCTCGCGACTGCTTTCTCACCATCATCCTTCTTCGAGTTCGACCGTGGGGTGAAATGACAATCAGCTACTAAGTCCGATTCATGTTCCGCCAGACGACAGAGTATCGTGGGTCAGCCCGGAAAAGGCAGCATCCAATCTCCGTATGATCTCGTCTTGTTCTGCTCGATTGGGCGCAAATTGGTCCGCAGAACAAACATGAAGTGATGAGCGGGCCGCTCGTTCGCCGTTTGTGCTAATCACAACTTCGAGCGACGTCTTGAGAAATCCCACCTTCTGCAAGTTAGCGAGCAGAGGTGTCACAGGAACAATCAACACAGTCACTGCAACGGCAAAGAGCGCAACGCCTACGCTAACGGACGGAGAATCAGGCATGCCGTTCACTGTTAGGAAGTCCAGAGCGGTGAAAACGACTGCCTCTCCCAACAGGCCGCTTACAAGAAAACCCCAAGACACACCCCTTTTCTGGTAGGTAAAGACATCCTGCCCATCTCTACGTGTGAATGTCGATTTGGCGGAGTTCCTTATGCAGGCAAACAAAGTCGCAATCATGCAGGTACTGACAAGCGCAATCTGGAAGAACCTGTCAATGGGAAGCCTTAGTATCCATATTCCCGTTAATAGGACACCCAGCGGAGCTCCCAGAGCACGCGTCAGACGATCGTGGGTCTCAAGTATAATGGAGTACTCACCCATCTCTTGTTTGAGCTTGTCGAAGATTGCCCTTGCCGCCGGATCCTCCTGCATGGTTGCGTACAATCAGATTCACACGTCCATATAAGACTCAGGGCGGCACTGGTCATGCTCATCATAGGACAGCCTTTGAGGGCAAACGAGTAATCGGCCAGTAAAGCACGGCTTGGTCAGTCAATGCCCGTGTTCTGATACTGATTGTGGTGGGTGAATTCTCCCACATCTCTTCTAACTCTCAGGTACTTAGCTGGCTGAGAAGCAGGGTACCCGAGGCGAAGAGTAAATGCGATGTTCATGTGCTCAGGGATGCCGAGAATTCGCTTCACCTCCTTCGCTACAGGATATGCGCTGAAGGCGCTCAGTATCTGAAGACTAATTCCTAATGACTGTGCCATGAGCCACATGTTCTGCATGACACAACCGAGGCTCATGAAACCCAAGACATCGCCTTCCGAAGCAGGCGCTCTCTTCTTGGAATCGTAAATCACAATCAGAAGCATCGGACTATTACCAATCCTTTGGGTGAGTGGCGAAGGCTCGCTTTTGCGTGCGACTTCTTCCATCTTGGCAGGGTCTCTCCACGCTGGCGGAAACTGTGTACCGAGGATTCCGACCTTCTTCTTACGTAACTCCTCTTCCGAGAACGAGAGCTGTTCATAGTTCTCGCGCAAGAACTCTACGGAGATGCGAGATTTGATGTTCCCTATCTTTTCCAGAACCTTCTTGTCATCAACGACAAGAACTTCGTAGTTCTGCATATTGTGAGCTGTGGGCGCCCACCTACCCGCTTCTAGAATCTTCTTTAGGTCCTCTTTGGAGACCTGCCGGTTCGGATCAAAGGGAAGTCGAGCAGATTGCCTCTGCTGGATGAGTTTCAGGATATCGCTCTCACTCATGATGACCGCCCAATACTGAGTCACGATATAAATCCAGCCGGGTAGTGAATAGAATACGATTAGGCTGACTTCCGGGAGAGCCTCAACATGAAGAGGCAGTGACATGTGATTCTCAACAGCCCAGAAAGCCAGATCCCACTCAATCGCTGGAGCGAGAAGAGCAGTCTTGATAGAGCTGAGGCGAATTACCACTGACTGTTGCATCAGACATGCTTTTAGCGTCACAAGCTGTGATAGCGAACGAGTTCCCGAGGTCTCAGAATGCCGAAATTCGCGTTTAGCTACTTCTGCCACAAATGCGGCCAGAGAAATGATACCACCCTTGAGATCCCGCTAGCTCCCAAGATGGACTCGATTGAGGTTGTATGTGAGAAATGCGGTGACAGGACAAGCGTCATGGCCACAGCTTGTCCCGAATGCAGAGATTCGTACAGGTACTTTATGTCAGACTTGGATTTTCCAAACGAGCTTCAACAACTGGGCGCTGCCTACGTCAAGCTGATTGACGGAATCAAAAGGAACTTGGCTGATGTCGTGAGAGAGTTCAATGTTCCAACACCAAAGCGTTGGTCTGTGAAACTGACCTGCGAATGCGGCAAGAACTACACGGCGGAGATACCGTTGCCGCAGACGCCACAAGGCTGGTAGTTTTCTATTGCATTCGTGTGTGAATGTTGAATGAATCGACCGCTCTGGGACGTGCATCTTGTGAAAACCAAGACGAAGGACAAAGTAATCGCTGGGATTGCATCTCGAGTCCTCAGCAACATGGACGGTGATGAGAGGATAGTGCGCGGGCTTTTGGATACGAACGCAGACTCTGTCCCAAAGAGGTTACTACTCGTGGCTACTTCTTTCATCTTGAAGAAGGCGTGTGGGAGACTGAAACATGCACGTTCGCACGGTAGGGTGACGACCGGGGTCTATATGGATAGTCAGGTTGGAATAGTCGACACGGGCATGGGGACGCCTTCTGCCCGCAATGGTGATGGAGGCTGTCGTGAGAACGAAACCCATTCTCGTCGTCCGTGGCGATGTCTGCGGGGGACTTGGACCTTCACAGAAAGTGGGAGATGCCTTTGTTGCCAATGAGGCGCTTGTCGGTGATGGCTGCGGGTCGGCGTACTTCGGATTGGAGACACAGGTCGCCAGCGATTTCGAACTGAGCAAGTATGTAGGTGGGCAGGCAGAGAAGCGCGGGCTCTCAGTACATGCGGGAGCGATTTGGACTACGGATATTCTCCTAGGACAAACCAAGGAACTCCTCGAGGGCTGGATTGCCAAGGGAGCAACGGCTGTAGATATGGAGAGTTCCGTAATACTTGGGATTTCAACCAAGGCGGCGATCCCATCGGCATCCCTCAATTGCATCTCGGACCTGCCTGCGACGGGAATAGGACCCTTTGACTCGGAAAAGATGGAGCCTGCATTCTTCTCGGGACTGGATGCTGTAATCGATGCGGGTCTCGCAACCGTGGCTTTGTGGCATCCCGGCTAGAATATGCGAGGACTACTGCAACCGGTCACAGAGCAGCATTACTGTCAGCAATCCCCGAGCCTGAAGGTCCAACTTGACTACAACTCCTGTGATTCGGATCCGCCACCCGGCTGAAACCTCTTTGCACAGTTTTGACATTGCACTGTCCCGTCAGTAGCCACTCGATCCTTTGGATAGACGTAGGATGCGCCGCAGTATGGACATCGCGTCGCCGTGTCCGTTGTCAGTCTGAATTCGTCTTTCACCGGATGAGGTTCCTCTAGGACCACGTAACGAAGGGACAGGAAAACCAAGATGGGCGAGATTGGTATCGGTATTCCAAGTGGGTTGAACCACATATCGTATGGAGTGCCACGCAAGAACAGCGCAAAGAAGGCGTAGACAGCGGCGGTCCATAGAATGGGATTAGAGACTAGCCTCCTGTGCTGCCCTCTCCTCTTGTCATTCCACGCAATTCCAACTAGGGCGAATAGAAGGACGATGCACAGAATCTGCATCAGAAAAGTAACGGAGTACAAGTTGTACCCGGAGAGTGTGAAGAAAGTGGGCGAAGCATAGACCGAACCAAGATCATACCAAATAGTGTATGACATCGAGCCCAGTACTACCGTTGTGCCAATGTAGTCACTGAACTCAATCATGAGGACGAACGGCGGGACAAGCAGCCAAACAAGCGAAACCATCAACAGCCGGTTGTTCCGGGAAGTCATTGCTTTGGCAAGAGCACCCTTTCCTCTCCCACTTGTCCTGCAAGCACAGACCACACACACAACCAACGCGGAGACCATGAGGACCACTGTTCTGACGAATGCTATCGGTGTGGCATCCTGAGCAAGTGTTGACATTGGATAGTGGTCGGCAAGAGTCCAGCCAGGCATAATCGACACTATGTATGGCCCGACTCCAAAGTAGTCACTCCAAGCGTTGCCCTCTCCGTTGCCGTTGTCCCATCTATCGAAGGGTGAGGCATAGAAGTAGTAGAAAACGCTCTGCCTATTTCCCACAAAGGTGTTCCCATAGACAAGCAGTCCACTGGAGAACTCAATCATTATTCCATAATCGTTGCCATCCATCGTGTTGAAAACGATTGTTGCGTTGTCTGCGTTACGCAGGAAGATCCCTGTACCCCCATCTTGAAGGTAACACCGAAATATGCGTGATATGCTGCAGTTCGTCACGACTATGCCAGTGCCACATTGCATCGTTTGGGAATCCATCACAGTGCATCCGTAACAATCCTGGAAGAAGATTCCCGTACTGCATCCTCCCGGATAGACATTAACGACAGTGACATTCTTGCAGCCAAGAACCGCGATTGCCGTGGCCGCCTCAGAGAATAGTGCTCTTGACAAGATGATGTCAGCACAGTCATATGCGATAACTTCTGGATAGCTGTAGCAATCAATGGCCTGAGAGTGAAGCCCTTTCAGGAATGGAATCAGCCGACCCGCCATATAGTTGCCGCTCAGGTCGAATAGACCCCTGACGTACGGAGACCTATCTCGACTGAATAGAATGCCTCCGGTTGTGAAGTTGTTGTGAGATACGATTATGGTGGGCGAAGAAACATCAATGCGATTTTCAACACTAGTCACTAGAGCCTTCGCGAACGCATTTCCGGAGATATTCACGAAAGCGGCGTTCAGACTAAAATATAAATCGCCAGAAACGCTGTTGTGTGCAAATTCAAATGCATTCCTGAAGTCGGCAAAGACATACCCATCGCCGACTATCTCGTTTCCACATGCACTCAGGTTTCCGCAATCCAATACCTGGATAGGCTGGTTGGAGAAGGCAATGTGATTGTCCGTCAGCTCAATGTGATTGCAGAACCAAGCCTCTATTGGCACGTTCGAGGTCAGGTTATTTCCCTTGAAGACACAAGTTGTGGAATTGCGTACAAAAATGAAACCCTGATTGAATGTACTGTTGGCAATCAGGAATTGCTTGACTTTCAACAAGCTCACGGAAATAGGATACCCCTCGGTCAAGTTAACAACAAATGAACAGTCTCTGATTACAAAGTAGCTCTCGACATTGGAGATGTTTACACAGGGCCGCTGTGTGCTTTGAAAGTGCAACCCTTGAATAACATAGGGGTTTACTGAGCTTCCATTACCAGGCCAACCCTGAGTGATGAAATCGTTGTCACTCTGGATCAGAACTGGTTGCGCACTGTTTATTGCAGTATTCACTCTGGAAACGTTCTCGTTTCCCGGCACCATGGAACAGCCCATTTGGAGCACGCAGCCGAGAAGAAGAACAAAAGCGAAAGTGATTGTTGCTTTTCTGCTGTCTTTCACTGACAACACGGCCCCTCGATACAAGGATTTTCATGAGACAGGACACATAAAAACCCTAGGCCCGCTTGACTTTCGGTTACCGCTGCGTCGGTTCTGCATAGACCTCTTGGAGTGTCAAAACCCGACTGTCGCACCTGAATGCAATTCACTCGTCTCTGCCTAAGTTCGAGGCAGTCCGATACAGCTGCGAAGATAGCATATGCCTGCAATTGGCTTATCCACGGTAACGGTTCACAATGGGCATTTTCCATCCGGTTCCGAAAGCTTTCCGGGTGATCTTGATGCACGGAGGAGCTTGGAATCGCTTATACTCTGCTCTTCTAATTCGAGTGTAAACGTCCTCAACAGCAGAAGGAGGGTAACCCATCTCAATCAATTCCTGTCTGCTCCGTCGGTTCTCAACTACCTCATCGACCAGGGGGCTAACAACGGAGAAGTCGAATGGGTCAAACTGGTCGTCTCTGAGCTCAGGTGAAGGCGTCTTGGTCAGAATGCTCTTTGGGATAATCTCTCGACCGGCCCTGCGGTTTACGTAGTCTGCGAGCCTGAACACTTGGAGTTTACTTACGTCGCCGAGAGCGCCCACTCCCCCACTCATGTCTCCATAGAGTGTGCAGTATCCTAAGGCAAGCTCTGTCTTGTTCCCTGTGTTCAAAACGAGTATCTTCAGATCCTTCAGCCGGTTCGAGAAATCCATTAGGCAATTGCCTCTCGCCCTTGGCTGAAGGTTCTCATCAGCTACAGAATCATCTTTGTCCACACCGAGCCCGAATAAAGCCCTGACTTCACTCAAGGGACGCTCTAGAGTACGGTGATATGAGTCCACTATGTCTTGAATTGGGAACTTGACCAAACGTATGCCCAGATTCTGAGCTCAGCTGCTCGGCATCTGTTCTGCTGTGAGAACTCGAAAACTTGGACGGCATGGAGAAGCCAATCACATTCTTTGAACCGAGGGCCTCCACTGCGATGCAAGCTGTTACAGATGAATCGATGCCTCCGCTGAGACCGAGAACTGCTCTCTGGAAACCTGTCTTCAAGAAGTAGTCACGAATCCCTAACACTAGACAATTGAGTATCTCTTCGTCCTTGTCATACTCTGGTAGTGCGGTCTTCTTCGAGATACGCTTGCCGGGATAGAAGTCGACCAAGAGCAGGTCCTCCTTGAACGGTGCTCCTGCAGCTACTGTCTCTCCTGTCGCGTCAACGACGAGGCTCTGACCGTCAAAAACGAGCTCGTCTTGCCCGCCAACCAGATTGACAAGGAACATCGGTATCTTGTTTTTCATTGCCTTCTCTTTCAACAACGCTTCACGTTCGAACCGCTTGCCAACGTAGAAAGGTGAAGCGGAGATGTTGATCACGAGCTGGGCGCCTCGCTCAGCGAGTATGTCAGTTACCTTTGTGTCGTAGTCATGGTCCCACAGGTCTTCGCAAATCTCTACTCCGAGTTTGATAGAAGCTTTGCCCACTTCGACCAACACCGGAGCGATTGATTCGCGGCTGTTCGGATGGAAATAACGAGCTTCATCGAACACATCGTATGTTGGAAGAAGCGTCTTGTGGACAACGGCCATCACTTCATGATTTCGTATTAGTGCGGCGGAGTTGTAAAGGTGCCATTCTTCATCGAAGTCCACGAAACCCACGATGACAACGATTCCATCAGTCTTGCCAGCTAGTTCCTCAACTGCAGCCTTGTTGGCCTTAACGAACGAATGCTCATACAACAGATCTTGCGGGGGATATCCTGAGACGGCCAATTCCGGGAAAGCCACAATGTCTGCGTGATTCTTCTTTGCATCCTCAACAAGATTGCCAATCTTTCTCAGATTTCCCTGAAAGTCGCCCATGGTCGGGTCGACCTGAGCTAGTGCTATTCTCAAGTTTTTGCCCCCTTTTCTGTTCGGGACAAGAGTCCATTCTGCGCTTTTCTATCGAAGTAGAAACAACATGAATTTTAGGTTGCCGAGCTTCGGAGTCAAGTTCTGTCGAATGCTGGCAGATGCTAGGTCCCATTGCACACGCGAAACCATATGCCGCGCTCATCAGAAAGTACAATAGAGCAGCGAACCACTCCGAGGCCAAGGAACGCTCCTTGAAGAAGCTGTACGTCTTCACAGTCTGCTCACTCCTCTTCATTTTAAGCCCGCTGGTCTCCATGACGCTTCAAGGGGAATCCAGTTTCGTCAACATCACTCCATCATCTCCCGAGACGCAAGGCCAAGAAGCATCCAGTTGTTCTCGTATATGCGACGAATCTGGCCAAGACGGTCTATGAGAACGTTCTCGCTTACTTCGTATCGGCAGTTCATAGTCAAGCTCACAGAAAACGGTAGCCGATACTTTGGGTCCGATGCAAATACCCGGGCGATATCGTGGCTGACCCAAGAACTAGTCGGCCTTTCGAGCGGCAGAATCAGTGTCAGCATTCTTGGAACCTACAAGTCTGTCATAGGAAAGCTGCCAGGATATCTCGGGGCAAACGGGCCTTCCATTGTAATCGGCGGGCATTTTGATTCGGTGCCGGGTGCGCCCGGGGCAAATGACGATGGTTCAGGAGTTGCAGCCGTCCTTGAACTGGCGCGTGTACTTTCGCAGTATGAGTGGCCGCTGGACATCTACTTCTGCCTGTGGAACAACGAAGAACAGGGTCTTTACGGAAGTAGAGAAGTGTCAAGCATGTTTCTCAGCTGGAGGATTGACGTCCTTGTGAACTTCAATGTCGATATGCTTCTTGTGCAGGATTCCGGCCTGCCAGCAGATGAGAGGATACTCATGAACTACCAAGTGGGCAGTGGAACAATTCCTCAGGATGCCAGATACTGGGCTGAGCTAGCTAGGTGCATGAGCGCAGATTTCGCCTCCCCTATCATTCTCCCATCGCCATCATCATCTTTCCAGTATTGGAGACAATCAGACCACTACTCATTCGTGCAAAAGGGGTACAAACGCAACATATTCGTCTTCGAGAGTGGGAGTGCGCATGACAACGCTTACCACACTCCACAAGACACATGGAACAACCCTATGTACAACTACACGGTCGCCGCGATTGCTGTCGCTAGCATCGGTGCCAGCATTGCATTCACTCTCAGCCGGGTTCAGGGTCAGCTGACATGCTCAAAGTACACAACAGATATCTCTCCGGGTGAGAGCCGCGATTATCCTTTCGAAATGACAATCCCGACTCAAGTCCAAGTCAATGGATCGTGGTCAGGTGGAACAGGACTCCGGTTCTCAGTGTTGGACCCTAACTCCTCTGAACTGGCCTCAGACAGTACTGGTGACGAGTCTGCAGAGAATGCAACAGTACTACGCCTCAATACAACGACACTGGGAATCCATACACTTCGGATAACCAACACAGGTGTAAATCCAATCAGAGTGGATGTGGTGCTGGCGTACGACACAGACCTTGAAGGAGACAGCATTACAGACAGCAATGAGTTCTGGCACAATGCGTTCGATGTCGACTCCGATGGCGATGGAGTCTCGAATGGTGAAGAGATGATATTGGGGTTAGACCGATTTAGCGCGGATACCGATCACGACGGAATGAATGACGCGTGGGAAATCAAATACGGTCTGAACCCCCTTGTCAATGATACAAAGCAAGACCCCGACAAGGACGGGCTCACAAACATCGCTGAATTCAATCTGGGCACTAATCCCCAGAACAATGACACGGATGGGGACGGCATGCCAGACGGGTGGGAGGCCGACAGCAACCTCAATCCTCTTGTTGACGATTCGAGAGAAGACCCCGACCATGATGGGCTAATCAACATCGTCGAGTACTCACTTGGGACCAACCCGCATAACAACGACACGGATGGAGATGGCATGCCTGATGGTTGGGAGGTAGCCCATGGCCTCAATCCGCTAGTTGACGATTCACAATTGGATCCTGACGGAGATGGTCTCACGAATATAGTGGAATACCAGACGGGCCATGACCCTCACATACCAGATTCTGCTCAATCAGCTCCCATGGTGGCAATTCTGCTCGTCGGTATTGGCGGAGCTTCTGCTCTGGCATTTCTCTCGGTCGTCAGAATATCGGCACGGCATCAAATCTAGCGCAGAAGGACGACACCCAAGATGTGACACCCTGACAGGGGATTTTGCATTCAATCCGCTGATAAGGGCCAATGAATGTTGCTCTTCGACTGGTGGACGGAGACCGGACGTCCCCCGTCAAGCGCCAGTTCTGGATTGCTATTTGGATTTCGAAGAGGTGTCTACCTTCCATTCCTCAAGACGGTAGTCACCGTTCTCGCTAATGGTGAAGTACCAATGCTGCGCTTTCTTCTCCCAACAGCCCAAGTTTGTGTAATGTGGATCTTCGACTTTCTTGTGAGTGTGTCCGAGCACTCTATGCTCCGCAGTGACCAACGCAGAGTACGCTGATTCATCCAGAGGCATTGCCAGTGATTTGCTTAACGCAGTGTGGGCCTCATGCACCTTGACGTCAGAAAGTTTGCGCCGAACGGGGTGGTAAGCACGTTCAATCGCCTTCAATTGCAGAGGCTCCATACCTCTTCTCTTTTCCGGAGACTGTTTCAAATATCGAACAAGCTTGCGTCGGTCTCTCCATCGCATGCTCTTGACCAGCTCTTCTATCTGCTCATCATAGCTACTGGCGGAAATGAGCTTCTAGGTTTGGAGGACTCTTGAATAGTGTTACGCCAGTTGCGATAGCAATGATTGCTGCGAACAACGCCGAATAGTATCTGGACTGGGCCAAGAATAAGAGTGATGCCGCCGCGAAGATAATCGGAACCCAGTTCCTGACATCAAAGAGCAAACGTGACAGCCAGCCTCTGAAGTCTCCTTGAGTGCACAAGAATCGGCAGGTGCCATCGTACGTCTTTCCAGCACGACCCTCAAGAAGCTGGTGCCCGTGAAGGAAGCCATACGTCTTCTTTCGAGTACCCTTCTGCTTTGGAGGTTCCAAGAGGAGCCAAGCCGGTTGTTCAGATGCCGGACTCTTGAAATCGAAAGCATTGAGCACGGGGAATTTGGCCTTATGACTTTCAATGACGTAGTCGTGGTTCCCAATTACATAGTCAATGACGCCGATTCTTCCTTCTTCCTTAAGTGAGGAAAGCTGCTCAAGTAGGCCACTGACTTCTTTCAATAACTTGTCATCGTCCCGTGTCCACAGGTCAAGGATGTCGCCCATCATGACAAAGTGATCGACACTTTGCTTTGGTAGGAAATCATAGACGAACGCCTTGAATGCGTCACGGTCACTCTTCTTGTAACCGAGATGAACGTCAGATACAGCAATTGCAAAGTACGTGCGTGGGATAGATGCTTTCTTACTTTCATGCACGGTCATCAGGTTCTCGCCACGAATCGTGGACTGCGATGAGGGCCTATTTCTATATTCTGTTCGTGACGAGTCATTGTCTGCTCTTGTCGATCGGCGTGGTCTAAAAGAACTTAATACCGGAAACATAGGCCCTCGCTTGAATATCATGAGCATGAAACGGGTACTGTGGTGGCTTATCGCTGGGACCCGAGGTGGAGCCAACCGTGCCAGAATCATCAGTACGCTTCATGATAGGCCTGCTAATGCAAACCAGATTGCTCAGATGCTGGGGCTCGACTACAAAACGGTACGGCATCACTTGGATGTTTTGGTCAAGAATCGATTGCTCGTGACCCAAGGTGATGGGTACGGCATGATCTACTTCCTGTCACAGGACTTAGAGGACGACTACGATTCCTTCAACGAAATCTGGGTGAGATTTGGGGAAACTGGCAAAAGCGGTGAATGAAAAGAGAAGTTGAGTGAAATGAAACAGAATGCCTTCATGTTGTGCATAGTCATATCAGTCATAATCGCCGGTTTCGTAGGACTGGCGCTCTCGGCATCGTTCCTCCCTCGTCCGGGCACACCCTTTCCGCCACTACCTCCTCCGCAGGCTGCAGAGACAATCCAGCTAGTTGCCATCAAGACAGTGGTATCTTTTGTCAACTTGGCTCTGATACTATCTCTACTCTGGATATACGTGGGCACCTATCGCAAAGTCAGGTCTCGTTTCACGCTGGGCCTTATTATCATGGTTCTGGTGCTCCTCATGTATGCACTCTCGTCCAACCCGATTATTCATTATTCGTTCGGCTTCTATGAGACTGGACTCGGGCCCTTCGCGATTATCCCAGACCTGTTCTGCACATTCGCCCTCATCGTACTGCTGTACCTCAGCTTTGAATGAAGGAAATGCGGGCACGATTTGGGCATGATTCTGGCTCGAAGTCGGCCATTCGTTATATCCTGTTTGACGCCCAGGTGCAATGACAATAGGACGAACACATGAGATTGTGGATTGTGATAGTGTTGACTGAGACAACTAACGATGAACCCAGACATCCTAAGCTTCTAGACTCAGACCACATCAAGGGCTATTTCATGATGATTGCGGGAGTTGCTGTAGTAGTCTCTCTTTACTACCTGTTCAGCGGTTCCGTATCCTTCGGAGGACCGCCAGGCCGAAACTTCGGAGGCCCAGCGCCAGACGGGGGAGCCTTCGTGCGGCCCGGCATGGGCATGTTCGGTTTCAACTTATGGCCGCTGTGGGGCAGCCTTGTATCACCGTCGCTCGGAAAAATCGCTTTTGCCGGTGCATTGCTTGGTGGATTCGGAACGTTTGCATACGCTCTTAGGCGAAACAACTCAAACATACCGAGATCAGCACTGCTGGTTCCGCTAGGCATCGGTCTCATGGTTGCCACAAACCTGATTCAGGGCTGGAGTTCCATCGTGTCGGCAATTGGCGGCGGCTCTGAATTGCTTACCGACGCAGTACGGATTCTGAACCCGTTGCAGTTCATAGCCAGCTTCAACTCAATTCAGGGGACACTGTCGTTGCATGCAGTGACTCAGCCGCCCGGTGCAGTGTTGACCATCTACATGTTCTATGTGCTATTTCAAAGTGCAGGGGCTATCGCGATAGCTCTCGCCGTAGTATGCTCGCTCGCCTCGGTGTTCTTTGTCAGGGGAATCTACAATCGACTGATTGGATCTGAGGCCTCTAGATACGGTTCGTTTCTGTTCCTCATTCTCCCAGCCGTTCAAGTCTACTATCTGGCGAACATCTATGCGGTGGTAGCCACATTGGTGGCCGGAACGGTCTACTTCTACCTTCAGCCGAACGTGAAGGCGAGGCTCGCAGGGACCATCGTCTGTCTCTTCTTGGGAACCTTCATTTCCTTCCTGTTTGTGTACGTGGTGATGCTTCTGCTCATCTTCGAGCTGACTCCAGACAGGATTCGACAGGTCGAAGGGCACCATTGCTTGGCTCAAGGAAATCCTATACTCCGTACGTTATCTCGTCGCTGTCTGTGTAGTTGTTGCGTTGGCATACGTCTTCCTTCTGTTCTCCTTGGACTTCAACTACGTTCAGGCTTTCGAATATGCAACCACCTCAGAGAACCCGGGAGGATTCATGCTATTGTCCAGCCTTGGTCACTACGTGTCGACAAGAGCAGAAGACATCCTGGATATCATGGTCTTCTTCGGACCGGTACTGACAGTGCTTGCATACCGTGGTGCCAAGATTCTGCGGTCTGATGTATCCAAAGATCCGACAAGCAAGAAACAGTACAACCTCTTCCTTTCATCCCTGTTGGCTCTGTTGCTCCTCTTCCTAACTGGAGCACCAAAGAAGGGCGAGACTGCAAGAATCTGCATGTTCGTCTTGCCCTTCGCACTAATCCCGGTGCTTGTCTACATTGAGAGATCGGGAATCGACCGACGAGAGAAGATTACGCTGCTGGTCCTCGTCTTCATTCAGGTCGTCATAATGCAGCTGTTTGGCACCTACTTGTGGTAAGGCAGGCGAGATTCCGCGTGTATTGCGCGAGATTACCAGCAGGCATCACACGCATCACTTGCTGAAGGTTGGCTCGTGGTTCACATCCGCTTTCAAATAGTGTATAAAGGTCGAATTCACTATAGTTAATGGTGATACTGAGATGAACACAATACTAAGTGGTGTCGTAGTATCGAGTCAGCTCGGTCGGTTCGGCAATCCGCCCGCGCTGTACGGATTCATTGCTGTGGAAACAGAAAACAGGACTGTGGTGAAGGTTAAGATCGATGCCTACACTGACCGCGATGATTTCGACATAGGTGATACAGTTCAGCTGGAAGTGGCGCCACTAGGTGAGACCAAGATTCTGGTCGTCAAGAGAATCCACAAGATAGCCAGCGACATGGAACCAGTACACGAAAGCAGCGCGGTGGAGATAGCGCCCGGCTTAAGGTGTACCGATTTCGTAGCGATGACCTGAATCATTGAGTTGATACCGTTCATTGTGAGTTGGACAAAGTTGGACACAGGAGTCTTTGCCCTCCCAGAAACGGCACTGGGGTCGCACTCCTTGAGGCTGGTGTGTGTCGAGTTAGCCTCAAAGAGCAGTCTGGTTCAAGCTATTTAAGCCCCTACTCGAAAATGTCCAAGATTGTCCAGCTTCTACGCAGCTGTTGCATACCCTTGAAGGACGAGCTCTGTAGGAAGGCTATGCTACGGGCATCTGGCCGCTTGTCATCGGCAGATAAGCTTCGTAATATGTAGTCAGCCATTACGAGAGGTGGTGATTCAATTGACATTCTTTCGCTTCACTTACGCTCCAATACGTGAGCCTGACCAAGATGTCTTAACCGTTGGTTGACTGACGTCATACATGGACTATGTGAGATCCTACTATCGGAACCAGCATACTACTACTGCCGGCAGACGAGTGGACGAGCAAGCATAACCGCCGTGCATAAATACAGACGCGCAGGACAGAATCCCGAGCACGTAGGAGTGTGGTTCTCCTGGAACTGAAGAAGCGACTAGACTCAATCGTGACATTGGTCTTGGGTTTGCTTGGTGACCAAGTCGATTTCATCATTCTGTTCGGTTCTGCAGCAACAGGCCATACTCATGCAATGAGTGATTTGGACATCGGGGTTTTTGTCCACAGTCCTGAGGAACGATGGGCGCCCATCTTCAAAGATCTCTTGGGGCTTTTCGACTCAGAGGCCGGTCAGAAGACAGACATAACACTGCTTAACTCAGCACCTCTGTCTCTCTGCTTTCGAGTTGTGAGGGACGGAAAACTGCTCTATGTCAAAGATGAGGAATGCTGGCTACGATTTGTTGAGACCGTCCTCACGTTATATCCGGACTGGAAAACCTACATTGAGAACTACCTGAATGAGTCTCTGGAGGCGTAGTCTGGGTGACAGTAGACCCGCTTGTCATAAGGCTCCGATTGGACAGAATTGCCAGAGCAGTTGAGGTGCTAAAGGTCGCGGCTTCGACTGACCGGGAAGGGTTCCTATCTGACCAAGTGCTCCAAGGCGCAACTGAGAGGAATCTGCAGTTGGCAGCCCAAGCCGTAATTGATATCTCAACTCACCTTGTGGCCCACAACCATTGGGGAACACCGGAATCATACATTGATGCGGTGAAGATTATCGGACAGAACCGTATCATCAGTTCGGCACTCGCAGGGAGACTCATAGAGCTCGTGAAGTTGAGGAACGTATTGGTCCATATGTATCTGGACGTAGACCCCACTATCGTTCACGAGAGTGCCATTTCTGCAATCAAGGACTTGAAGGACTTCATTACCTCAGTGAGTAGATCGCTCAAGTAACTCTCAATATCCTCCGACGACCACAGAATGGACTTTGCATTCAGAGCAGCAAGAGGACATTGTGTCTTGCGCTCATGGAATCAGTTGTACTGGTCACTGAGAACAAGTCCTTCCATATCTTCCTATTTTTGTTTCTCAAGTATTGATTCACCGTAGGACTTGAATTCCTTCCCCTCTTTTGATGTCTGAAGTCCCGTGGCTATCTTGGTGTCAGATATCTTTCTCATGTAGGAACGCCACTTGGTCCCCTCGAATTGCTTGGGCAATGGCTCCATAGTAATGTCGAATGTTATCTCGTTCTTGGTTCTTGCACATTCCACTTCGTTGTTGACAAATCCATATGAGAAGAAGGTCTTGCGCCTGAACTTCCTTGCGACGTCATCATAGAACATGATGCTGATGTTCTTGTGGAGAAGCTGACCTCCGGACCAGTTCTCACCTGTACTCATGATAAACATAGCACCGGGCTCACTCGAAAAGACAGCGTTGCCTTCAATCGTGTCTTTCTCGCCGAACTGACCCCCTTTCGCTTTGCCCTTCCAAGTGCCAATGAGGAAAAGCCATTCGTCTAGAGGAGAAGATGCGCTCATGTCGTCACCATCTGACCAAAGAACGAGTCCACTGGTAGCCTAAATTCATTTCTCAACATGCAGGCGGATCCAAGTGCTCATCTTGATTGCCGTATAATCGAAGGGCGAGAGGCTCTGCGCCTGTCATTCTACGCCGGATACTTCTTCAGCTTCGAGGTCCAGTATGCTGTCACAATGAGCCTGTCGCCGTTCACAATACGGAAGTGCACACGAAGGATCCGATTCCTGAATCTTTTCTGCACTACTAGATTTCCACTACCATCTGCGACAGCAGTGATTGCCTCGCCAACAACGACCGCCTCAACTTCACTCTGGTAACGCCTCTCTGTTTCATCCGCTCCAAGGCGTGCCTTGTGAATAGGATCAAACAACGGCGACCTCAGCGACGATTTCCTCCTCTCGGAGGGTTATGAGATGGTTAAGATCCATGTTGCGTCTCGAGTATGAGAGAATCTCAATGCCACAAATACTGCCGTCGGCATCGTAGTCTACTACTACTCCCTCGCGTATCTCCACACTGTCTGCAACAGCGGCAGTCCTAAAATGAAAGTAGACGGCATCCGCAACGGGGTCGTAATCGATTCGCATCGTCAAGACTTACCTCACAGATGAACTTCAACGGGCTAGCAGAACTACGTGCCTTTCACGATAAATGCTCATCGTTTGAGTAGCTTCGGGTTAGCGGAAGGACTAGATTCGCTATTTCTCGCGATTCGGAGCCGTGGCTTCGCACCCTCCTCTGAGTTGTCGGGAAGTGGTCCACTATTGTGCTCAGCGCAAGGTATTTCTGACCTTTCTCGACAGTGTGCCATGACATGGCGGATAGTAGCGAGCAAGGGACAAAGGTAAGGACTCTTGAAGGGCCCTGAACGTGACGGTGTGCAAGAATCTACCGCCTTCAAGATCCGATGTTTCCGGGTCTGTGCTCATCTGTAATCGACTGCAACCTGTGATCATAGCCCGAAGTACGACTACTTGGCCGACCGATCATTCTGCATCATACCCCAAGCGTTGCCCTCGGGGTCTTTGAAGTAGACCATCCAGCCAACACCCGGGACTGCCTGCTTGGGGTGTACGATGGTTCCGCCGGACTTCTCTATGAGCTTCGTGTACTTGTCGACGTCAGACACTTCGATGAAGTTAACAGATACATCCTGTGGACTCTGCCTCTTGAGGAAACCTCCGTCTATGCCGGGTTCGTTTGCGACGCCTGTTGTCACAAGCCAGTACTCTATTGGGCCCTTCCACTTCTCGATTTTCCAACCAAACACGCTCTGATAGAACTTCTTCGCTCTCTCAGGGTTATCGGCCACAAACTCAAAGTAATTCACTCTTGGCAATGATCGCCATCTCCTTTTCTTAAAACAATCCTTCTTGATGCTCGGTCCAGCTAAAGAATCTTGGGGCGATTGCTCCGATCTTATCTCGTGACAAAGGAGTATGTTCATGTGTTGGCGTTCTGGAGGAAGGCGTCCTCATCGGGGAGAAGTGGGCAGTCAGCAGCGACATGTCTGCCGACGCCCCTGTTTTCACTTGAGAGTCTTTACCCACTCATAGACGGGCAAACAAAGCTCCTTGATTCGCTCTTTCTCCGAGATCATTGAGCCCCTGCTTCTGGCAGTCTGCTGGCTCGAAGTGGGAATCAGTGATCACGCTGCGTCTATCCTGCTTCGGCGCCCAGACTACCTTCACGGGCATGTTGAAATCAGGATCCCACGGTTTCTCGCCTCTAAGCTCGTTTGCTACTGCGGTCTTGCACCCATCCTTGACCACATACGTACACATTCACTCAATCTACAGCCTTATATCAATCAGAACGAATGTATCGCTGAGGTCTGGCCTTAATGACCACAAAGAGAATCTCGGTCTCTGAGGAGGTGTATGGTCTACTGGAGAGGATACGACTTCCTGGAGAGAGACTCGACCAAACCATCCTCCGACTCTGCGGATAAAGCCTCGGGGAAAGGAGTTCAACGCCACGTTCGATGAGGCGCTGGACGACATCACGAAGGAAGATGCACAACTCTTACGACGGTTAGCACAATAGCCTCTGAATAAGGACTTAGATTCGCTTGCGATATCTCAGCTTTGATGAGATACTCCGGATTCACGACAGGATGATCATGGACTTTGGCGGCGAAGCAGGTATCCTATCCGAGGAATCATTGGAGAACTGCGTCGCACTTCCCATGATGCCAGTTTTCGGTACTGAAACTGGCAAATCCGTGTGGTCAAGGCCGCTGCACTTATGCACTGCATCGTGATACGTCATCCCTTCGTGGATGGGAATAAGAGGACTGGTTGGACAGCAGCCAGGGTTTTCTTACTGCTCAATGGTTTTGGACTCAATGCATCGACAGAAAACGCTGAGACTACTGTCAGAAGAGTCGCTCAGGGAGAGATGGCACCCACAGAGCTTGCAGAGTGGATGAGAATGCATTCATACTCCATCTAGAGTCTGTACTGCAGAAACTATGGTAGCCCGTCAGTGCCTGCCCTACCCTTCGATAGTCCTTGTCCGGGACTCAGTGTTGGTTTATTGCACCAGTCGCCCTAACGTCGTAGGTATCTCGTCCGGGACAAGATGAAGCGGAGCCAGCAGTGGAGTATCTGCTGACTCAACGAAATGATTACTTGAGGGTCTTCACCCATTCATAAACTGGCGCGCAGAGTTCCTTGATTCGTTCCTTCTCTGCATTCATCGGAGAGCGGTTTCCAGCCGTCAGCCGGTTCGAACCAAAAATCGGTTATCACTCCGCGTCTGTCCTCCTTCCTCGCCCAGACCACCTTCACCGGCATAGGAACTCACATCCCAAGGTCGAATCCCGAGAGCTCGCGCTGCCGCGGCCCGTCACCGCAAAGCACTTATGTAAAGTTTGCTTTACGTATAGTATACTTTACATCTCGGCCTGCGTGATCAGGATGATTGTCAACCGTGTCAAGGAACTGAGGGAAAAGCGCATGAACGAAGACGACAATTCAGGGATTTGGACTCAAGAGGCTCTCGCAAAAAGGGTGGGCGTCACTCGCCAAACGATAATAGCTGTAGAGCGGGGCACGTACAACCCATCCTTGGAACTCGCATTCCGATTAGCAGCCGAGTTCGAGATATCTATCGAGGAGATTTTCAACTATGGGGGAAGAGTCATGGAGCGTAGGGATATACTGGCAAACGCGGCGTTTTTAGTAATTGCTGTCGTGTTCATTGTATCCTTGATGATTGCCGTCCCGGATCAAGCGTTCCATCTGCTCATAGTAGCGTCTGCAACTGTGGCAGTGATTCTTCTTATTTTGTGGCGCGCCAGATAGACTCGAGGAAGGATGAACGGAGCATGCAACTCTTTGTCTTAGGCTCCCGGAATGCATTCATTTTCCTCCTGTTTGCGATGCCGTGGATGGCCGCCTACATAGGATACGGTGTGCTCGCGGTGAATGCGGCCGTCGCGTTGTTCGCCCTATGGATTGTCGCTCTTGCGATTGCTTGGGGGTCAGCCTTCTACTACTTTCATACAGACTGAATCGGCCTCTACGCTTTGGGAACGGGAGATAATGGAAATAACAACTAGGAAGTTGACAAAGAATTACGGGAAGATTGAGGCGTTAGCAGGCCTGGACCTCGACATTCCGAAGGGAAGTCGATTCGCATTCTTGGGCCCTAATGGGGCTGGAAAGACAACAACTGTTCGCATACTTGTGGGGTTCCTAAGACCCACTCAAGGGAGCGCTACCGTGTGCGGTTTCGACATCCACTCGCAGCGAAACGAGATCAAGAGGGCTACGGGCTTCCTCCCTGAAACACCTGGTCTCTATTCCAAGCTTTCGGCAGTCGAGTTTCTGGAGTTCCTTGGAGCACTACGCAATATGGATCACGGTGCTCTGATGAAACGCATCGATACGATGCTTGATTTACTGGGTCTAACTGGAAGAGAAGATGACCAGATGGAGTCCTACAGCGCCGGCATGAAGCAGAAGGTCCTCGTAGCCTCTGCATTGATACATGAACCCTCCCTAGTATTTCTTGATGAGCCCACATCGCATTTGGATCCTGCGGCCAGCATTCTGGTCAAGGACATGATCCGCGTTCTGTCGGAAGAAACGAAGACGACATTCTTCATATGTACTCACATGACGGACCTGGCCGAGGTCTCTGATTTTGGGAATACTCGTCAACGGGCGCCTGATAGCGTTTGGGTCACCCCAAGACATAGTTGACAAGACCAGTTCTACGAGTCTGGAAGGGGCTTACATGAAGATAGTTGGCGGCGAGGTTCCAAGAGAGCGTCTACTCGACTGGAGGACGTGAGTATGCCTAGGGAATGGCTAGCCATTGCGAAAGTTGAGTTCCTACTCTCGACAGAGAGAATCAGAAGAGCACGAAAGAGTGCCCTTATCGGACTTCTGCTGGGCGTCATCATATGGGTCTCTACGATCGCCTTTAGGCTGCTGGACATCGTATTCGGTCAATTCCTGCCCGCCCTTAGTATTCTCATCGCAAGCGACCCGTCCTCAATGGTCAGGGCTGTGACTATGATGTTGTGGCTACTGTTCTTTGCATTCCCTATATCGAAAGCAGTTCAGGAAATGAAGATAGCACAATGTGAGATACTCCTCAGCACTGGCACAAGCACACGTAGCATACTCTTTGGCCAATGGCTGGGCAAGGTTCCTGTCTATTTCTTCCTTGTCATGGGCCTGTCACCTCTCCTAATCTCACCGGTCATATCGACCTTTCAGGTACAGTGGGAAGGGGTGCTTGCGATATACGCGAGCGTTCTCGTCACGACGTTCCCGGCACTCTGGATATCAGACATACTGGCATCGACAGTTCGAGGGAGGCTGGCACAATCCTCTCGCGGGGATGCCATCGCCAAGGTGATTAGCGTTCTGACTGCTTTGATTCTGATAGTGCCCGTGATATTGTTTCTATACTTGCCTGATTTGCTGAACCAGTCGATGAAGAGCGAGCTGGTAATCTTCCTGCCTTTCACTTGGGGAGCGGATTTGGTTACTTGGAGTGTTCTGCTGTTTAGTGGGGTATTGCTCTCACCAGCGCAGCTAGAAGCATTTGAGTCAGTACTTGTCTCTAGCGCGCAGGGATGTGCTGTACTCATGTTGGCCTTTGCATTGTTGTCTCTTGTGGCTGGAGCACTGGCGGCAGATAGAGTGTTCACTTTTGACCTGGGTGCCCGAACCGAAATCGTGAGGACTGTCCGCAAAGAGAACAGATTCTTTCGCGGTATTAGGCGTGTCTTCGGGTGGCCAACCGGTGCACTTGTGGTTGTTGCAATGAAGGACTTCTTTCGGAAGACCGCAAACATTGTCAGATACTGTTACGCGCTTGTCCTGGGGACCATCCCCGGGTTTGTGGTACAGATTGTTGTCACTAGTATGGGTGGGCTGGACAGCCAAACCATGTCGCTGATTCCTAGAGTCATATTCCTCCTTGCGGTGATGGCAGTAACCATGGTATACCCGACTGTCGCTGTTGCATCATTTAGTGGCACGGGCTTCCTTGAGAGCAGGAACCATCTCTGGGTTTTCAAGACTACGCCAAGAGGATCGGATAAGCTAGTTCATGCACGTCTGATGGCGATGGTTATCTTGTCCTTGCCGCTCGCAGTTTTGCCTGCCGTGGCAACCTGGTTATTAGGACTCAGCATTCCCCTTAGCCTAACCATCTTTGGCCAAGCTCTGTTGCTGGTGTGGGGGTCTACTCTCACGGGGATTGGAGTTACAGCCATAAACCCTACATACGAGGACCAACATTCCTCCATGTACAAGCTAAACATAATCTCGGCCCTCGTAGTTGTGATGGTGTTTTCGCTAGGACTGCCAGTCGCAGTGATTAGTTCAGGTTGGCTTGGAACGGACCCCAGCTATGCGTTCTTTCTGTTTGGCAGTCTTCCCCTGACATTGTCGGGCCTATTGATATTCCAGATTGGTATTAGATCTCTAGGACGCCCCGAGAAATAGGAATTGGCTGACTATGGGAGCACTGTCTATTCTCTTCTAGGATGTGAGAAGTCGCTGAGAGTGGTGGCTTCTACCATCAATCTGTTGCTCGAGACACTCTTCCTCAAGGAAAGCACACTGGAAAGAGGCTGTTTTCCTCTCAACACACTACTAGGACTGACTCCTCTGCCCATACAGAAGCCGAGACCCTATCTCCTCGTGCAGGCGAATGATTGCCACGTGAATCTCCGCATCAGGATGCATCCCATGGACTCAGTCGTGCGTAGAAACGACTACCACACTGTGCTGAAGAGCGTTAACATAACGAAAAACTCTACTGCTGCCTGGGTCCACACTCTTTGGCTGGTGAAACGGCGTGTCAGGTCATAATAGCTGCAATCATTCATGGTCTAGGTTCTACTGTTCACTCCTCGATATCGTTAGTAGGTCTGTGATGGCATCGGCTGAATTCATCAGGTTTGCAGTCATAGTAACCACCTGTCTGCTCCATCGGCACAGACTGCACTGTTCGCGTTCTGTTGTGCAGGCAATGGCTTTAATATGGACTCTTGCGTGACCTCCTTGAGAGGAACGAGCGGGGAATGAAGAGCCGATCAGATGGTTCAGTGCCCTCACAATCCGTCAGATTGTGCTCTTGATGACTCTTGTGACATTGTTCGCACCGATTGCAGTGTTTAGTTCAATCAGTGGAGATGGGATTGTGGGCCATCAAGTTTTCTACGTGGAACATGTAATTATTGCGCCGTTATGGACATTCGCTTTCGGAGACAACTACAACTTCTATTACCAGGATTTTTCGGCTCTACCCACTCAGTATGATTGGCCTTCTTCCTGTGACGTTCTTTGGATTTGTCTTTGGTGTGCTGGTTGTCCGTCTCTGTCAAGACAAGTGCTCAAGAAGGAGTGTATCTGCAGCCACTGCAAGCGTAGCGTTTCCGTTGCTTCTTATGGTCATGTCGATTCCAAACTCCATTGCTTGCGGATAGCGCAGGCGCCGTGCTTGCACAACAGAACTACATGGAGAACATCTGTTCTTCCCACACACACACAATCCTTTCTATTAACCTGCCATCATACCACCTCACCACTCCAGCACAGATTCCAGTTAGATATGTAGCATGCGAAGAGAGATGAGATTCAGGTAATGTCAGCCTCGATAGGAAAAAGCGTAGAGTGGCAAAATCTCCAACTCCATAGAAGCTGCCACTATTTCAGGTCTTCACCCATTCATAAACTGGCGCGCAGAGCTCCTTGATTCGTTCCTTCTCTGCATTCATCGGAGAGGGTTTCCAGCCGTCAGCCGGTTCGAACCAAAAGTCGGTTATCACTCCGCGTCGGTCCTCCTTCTTGGCCCAGACCACCTTCACCGGCATGCTGAACTCAGCATCCCAAGGCTTGATGCCTCTGAGTTCGTTGGCGATTGCAGTCTTGCAATCATCTACGACTACATATGCAAGAACGAACGGGAGCCTCTTTAGAGACGACCGGCCCGACCAACCCGCGACAGTGAAAGTATGCACGCGTCCACTGGGTGCCAGCTTGACCCAATTTGTGCGCTGGAGGTCTTCCTCGATACGCCAGCAATTGACCCTTGGTGGAAAGAACTTGTCCCCGCATTTCGGGCACTGAGTTCCCCACAATTCCCCGTCAAGAAAGCCGCGCCCCATTTTTGACAGTTCCGCATACTTCCAGTAGTACAATTGATCATAATGCAAATCGATGAGAAGCTGCTCCTCTTTGGAGGACCATTCGTAACCTGCGAAGTGAAAGCCAACTTCCTTTACGTCTCCGCGGAAGTCGTTCGTATGCTTCTCGTCATAATCCACCCTCAAGGGGATAGGGTGCATGCGTGGGTCGACAGCCTTCTTCGGCGCAGCCTCTGGACGAGGAGCTGGCTTCTTCTCTGGAGTCTTCTGTGTCTTCTTGCTCATTTCTCACGGCCTCCTCAGAATGAAGTTCGAAATGCTTGTTCCGGTTCCTGCGTGACTGTTGACCAGGCCAGTGTTCGCATCCTTCACGTAGGTCTTCGAGCTCCGGTGCTTCTTCGGAGTCATGTCTGTGAGCTGATAGTAGCATTCTACTGCAGACATGATGCCAGTGGCGCCCACAGGATGCCCGTAGCCCATCAGACCTCCACCCGGATTTACAGGCAGATCACCATCCATGAACGTGCGCTTCCCACGGACGAACTCTCTGACATTGTCCTTGTTGCACCAGTGAAGCGCTTTGTAGATTTGAACCTCAGAGCTGCTGAACGCGTCGTGAATCTCTGCGACGTCGATTTCTTTCAATGCCTTGTCGTATTCGATGCCGGCCATGTCGTAGGCCACCTCGCCCGACTTCCTGCATGCCGCAAACTCAGTCATGTCAGGGTAGCCTTCGCCATACATCTCAGTCCATGCTGGGAAGTTGAGTCTGTCACCGGCTCTTATCGTGCAGCTACTCAGTCCAGCTCCATCGATTATGACGTACCTGCCGTCTGCATGTTTCTTCGCCCAATCCTCGCTCGTAACAAGGCAGAATGCACCACCACGACTCATGAGGCAGCAGTCATAGCGTTTCAGTGGATAGCTCATTAGCCTGCTCTTCATGATATCATCCACGGTCAGGTCTCGCTTGTACTGCTGGTACTCGCCTCGGTACCATTGCGACTTCTCATTGTCGACAGCGTTGTTCCGGTTCTTAATCGCAGCGAGTGCAAAGTCCTCTTCTGTGAGACCATTCTCCTTCATGAACTTGTAAGCCATCGCGGCGTAGTAGATAGGATAGATGCCGCCCGCTAGTGCCTCGTATCGAGTGTCCGACGCGAGCGCGATGAACTCTGAACCCTGTGACTGGGTGACGTTGTCCATGGTCTCCCAGCCCGCCACTCCAACAACATCGAAGAGACCAGACTTTATCGCAAGGAAGGCGCCGTACAATGCAGACCCTCCTGTGTTACCTCCGTTCTCAATGCGGAAATGCGGCACACCCACTAGACCCAGATGGTCATGCACAATCCACTCCGGTGCGAGTTGCTTCCCAAAGTGAACAGAAAAGTGAGAATATACCATGAACTGCAGGTCCCGAAGATGAAAGTCCGGGATGTCATGCTGAGTTTCCACAATGCAGTTCGCAATCATAGACTCAGGTTCTAGGTGCATAGGGTAGTCAAAGGGTGTAACCGCGCCGCCAGCTAAACAGACTCGACGACTCATCTTTGATCGTGTTTTCCCCTAGGCGACCGTCAGAACAATCGGTCGTTACAATGCGCAGTCGAGGGGAGGTGGTACTTAACAGCTTCGGAAACTGTGCTCAGCGCTCTACTAGCAGGTTGGCAGTCCTAGCCTGATTCGCGGTCAAGAGAGAACCTACGCTCAATCCACTCCATCATGTCTCCTTTTTCCCCGGAACGAGGGGCTTGGGCGCCCAAAGGACCCTCTCTTCGCCGCGCTTCCATTTTCGCTGATAGGTCGTCTTCTTTCACTATGTCTCCGTTCTGCACTTCTAACTGGAGAACAGTCTTGTAAGCCTCCGGGCTCTGGAATCCCATGTGCACGTACATCGACTGGATGAAGTCCTTGGCAATCAGCATGGAGCCGCTTAATCTCGTCTTGAGGGACAGCCCTTCGTACATGAACTTGAACATGTCCGTTGTCGGCTTCGGTAGGATGCCGTTTACCTTCGTCGGCTTGTCAACATTGATCGACATGCCGTCAAGGATGAGCTTGTCGTTCTCGCATTTGTACCACATCATGTAGCCTCTCCAGCAGGCAGTGCATGAGGAGTAGGGTTTCATCCCGAAATCCTCGGGTGTGTAAAGACCTTTGCCGTTGACAGCCACCAGCGAGAAGACTTCTTTCTGTACAGTACCTCGTCAGATACTTGCCCTGTCATTGGAGGTGTGCACTTCCTTCTTGGGGAACTGGCAGCTTATTTGGCTAATAATCTATCTGGACTCCCTCGAGGCCGGATGTGGTGCGATACTGAGATTACCATCTGAGACATGGTCACATCAGTATAGTTCTCACCGAAGACCTCTGAGTTCTGTTGACTCCAGGTAACTGTCCATCGCAAACATCGTGAGAGTCCTGTCCACAGCAGGCTTGTGCCTCAGGAAGTCCACAATAAAGTGATTGATCTCGTTAATGTCCTTGGCTCTGATTTTCAGCAGCACGTCGTACTCCCCGCTGAGAACGTGAACGTCCTGCACGAGCGGATGCTGTGCAATCTCCTTGCAGAAGTCTCTTTGGGATAACATTCCTTCTTGTCCGGGAGCGTAGTATCTTATCCTGATGAGCACGAACGCGAGAGTCTGCCGGGATAGCTTGGCGGAATCAAGTATGGCCGTGTACTTCTTGATTACTCCGGAGTTCTCGAGTGCCTTGATTCTTGCATGAACCGTCGAGATTCCCTTGTCAACTTCCTTGGAGATTTCCATGATGCTCATTTTGCAGTTCTCTTGGAGTAACTGGAGTATTCTGATGTCCGTCTCGTCAAGTTCGGTCTCGCTTGGGCCAATCCCGGGCTCATATTCCGAAACTCTTTCGGCCATGTGCACTTTCTACCGTACAAAACAGAAATACTTTCGTGTTTTGGCGGCAAATGCTTATACCTACACGCGGTTCACACTAGCGAAACTCGTAGACGTGAGCAGCAGCAATGACTCAGCTCAAAGAAACCCCAGAATTCCTCAGACTTCTATTCACTACTCCACTCGGTGCTACTCGCTCTGTTGAGGTACGCTATGATACGCTTGATGAAGTGGTCAGAGATGGAGTGTACTTTGATGGCTCGTCCATCCCAGGATATGCAGATGTCAACTCAAGCGATTTGCAGCTGCGGCCAGTTTCACGTACACCCCTAACCCAGCCGTGGGACACGAGGGCCGCTATTCACCTCTGCAGTGTATACGAAGTCACGGGAACTCCACACCCATGTGATCCCAGAGAGGTCCTCAGGAAGGTGATAGAAGACGGCTCTAAGCGAGGACTTATTCTGAAAGCAGGTCCTGAAATTGAGTTCTTCATGGTTAGCAGGTCACAAGACCGTTACATTTCTCCCGCTGACCAAGGAGGATACTACGCTACACAGCCAGCAGACGGCGGACTTGAGCTTAGAAGGGACATGGTGTCGGCGCTAACTGGATTGGGCATCCCCACGACTTCACATCACCACGAAGTGGCATCAGGTCAGCACGAGATTGGACTTGTCTTTGACTCAGCAATGGAGATTGCGGATCGTGTGCTGCTTGCGAGACTCGCAATAGCAGAGATTGCATACTCCAAAGGGCTCTTGGCTACCTTCATGCCAAAACCATTCGCTGACAGGAACGGAAGTGGAATGCATATTCATCAGAGTCTCTGGGATAGTGAAGGGAAGAACCTTTTCGCCAACGGGTCTCCGGGCACGGTCTCTGAGATAGCCTACCACTACGTCGCGGGCCTAATGGAGCACGCTCCTGCCTTGGCAGCCATTGTCGCACCCACTGTGAACTCATTCAAGAGACTCAGACCGGGGTTCGAAGCACCAACGCGCATTGCTTGGGGACCGAGGAACAGAACCGTAATGATCAGAATCCCTGAGTTCAATGGCTCGGATGCAAAGGCGAGGATTGAGTTCAGATGCCCTGACCCTTCATGCAGTCCGCACCTTGCTCTTGCGGTAATCATGGCGGCCGGTCTCGATGGAATAGCACGCGGTCTTGAACCACCAGAGCCTACCTCCGAGGATCTCTACAGCAAAGGGGCCGATGTACCATCACTCCCGGAATCCCTGATTCAGGCACTGCATTGTCTTGAGGAAGACGAGACAGTCAGGCATGCACTGGGAGAGAGAATCGTGGCCAGCATTATCAAGTCCCGCAGTACAGAGTGGCGCGAGTATCTCAAGGTTGCAGGAAAATCCAGTGTCGCCAAAGTAACAGACTGGGAGATCGATAGGTACCTCTTCGCACACTGAATTCCCGGTTGGCTGACATGGTAACGAATCTGACTTGCAGGGCAGGTAGATAAAGGCTCAATTGTACAGCAACCCACTCAGACCTAGTATGGCTGGCCGTGGGAAGATGACAATGACCAAACTCAGACCTGTCGATTCGGTGGAGATTACATTTCTGGTTGACAATGTCGTCGAACTTGGGCCCGACGACTCAAGACCGGAAGTGCAGAAGTCCTGGCAGTGGGACAAGGAAAAGCGAGCAAGACCCACTGATGTATTCGCAGGACACGGTCTTTCGATGTTGGTTAGAACTTTCGTCGACGATGAAATCCATCAAGTCGTATATGATGCTGGTCCGTCTCCCACACTCATCGCTCACAACCTTAGTGCTCTCGGAATCTCTCTGAGAGACACATCCGAGGTTGTGATGTCGCATGGGCACAACGATCATTTCGGTGGGCTTCTATTGGTACTGAAGAGAATCGGTGGCAGTCATACACCAGTCTATGTTCATCCTCGTGCTTTTCTCAAGAGAGGCAAGCTCACCAAAACGGACCAAGGAGAGAAGGTCAGGGAGCTCGAGCCAGCCTTTCCAAAGCAGAAGACAATAATCGAATCCGGCGGCAGACCATACGTGGCCAAACAACCCGAGCTGTTGGCGGGAGACACTCTGTTAACAAGCGGGGAGATACCACGAGTAGCAGACTATGAGCGCGGCGTCCCTGGCCACAGGGCATTCGTCGATGGCAAATGGGAAAGCGATGAGCCAATCATCGATGACACCAGTCTGATGGCCTTCGTCCGGAACAAAGGCCTCGTGATACTGACTGGGTGCTGCCATGCAGGCCTCACAAATACGATTCAGTACGCGATGAGCTTGGCCAATGTAGACAGGGTTGAAGCAGTGCTTGGTGGGTTTCACCTTGTCGGTGAGAGCGCGCGAGCGGGATTGCAGCAGACCGTGAGCTATCTGGAAAAGACGAGCCCAGGTCTCATTGTGCCCGCTCACTGCACGGGCTGGCAGGCGACACACCTTCTTGCCCGGAACTTTCCTGCTGCCTATGCATGTTCGGGGGTCGGGAGCAGGTACATCGTACAAAGTCACTGATGTGAAAGCTTATTAGCACAGATGAACGAGTTAATTATAGTTAAATGAAAGGTGGAAATACAATGGCTGCAAAGGCAAAAATCCAGAAAACAAAGATTGAGAAACCGAAGATAACCAAAGACATGAAGATCTCTGAAGTGGCAATGAAGTGGCCACAAACGCAGAACACTTTCATGGAGATGGGACTCTATTGCTTTGGTTGCGGCGTCGCTCGTTTCGAGACAATTGAACAGGGCGCTGCGGCTCACGGCATTCCGGTCGACGATTTGTTGAAAGCACTAAATGAAGTAGCCAACTCCTGAAATGGCTAAGGAGAGCTCCTTCACTCAGGGGGCTTTTCACGTCCGTACAGTCGACCGGAGTTCTCTTCTTCCATAGCGAAACTATGCTCCGAGTCGGGGAACTCGCCCTCTCGCACCTCGGTGGCATATTGCTTTACTGCATCAGATATTACGCCTCTGATGTTTGCATACTTCTTTACGAATTTGGGCTTGAAATCCTCAAACAGGCCCAGCATATCCCACAGCACCAAGACTTGGCCATCACAATAAGGACCGGCTCCTATTCCGATTGTGGGTATTTCGACGGCCTCAGTGATCATCTTGGCAGTTTCATCAGGTACCAGTTCAATCACGAGTGAGAAGGCTCCTGCATCTTCAAGTCTTCTAGCCTGCTGGACAAGCATCTCAGCAGATTCCGAAGTCCGCCCTTGTACCCTGTATCCTCCGAACTCGTAGATTGACTGAGGCGTGAGACCAATATGGCCCATGACGGGAATCCCTGCCTCCACAACTGCCTCAACTCTGTCCGCAACGCGTCCGCTGCCCTCCATTTTGACGGCCTCAGCTCCGCCTTCTTGAAGCATCAAGGCACAGTTCTCGAGAGCCTGTTCTTCGCTGATTTTGTACGACATGAAAGGCATGTCGCCGACAATTAGCGAGCTTGGCTTTGCCCTTGCCACTGCTGCGGAGTGGTGGATTATGTCATCCAAGGTCACGGGTATCGTGCTCTCGTAGCCGAGCAACGAATTGCCGACAGAGTCTCCAACAAGAATGATGTCAACTCCGTTGTCGCTCAGGATTCGAGCACATGGAGCATCGTAAGCGGTCAGCATTACGATCTTCTTCTTGCCCTTCATCTGCCTAATCTTGTGAGTGGTCATGCGGCCCACAGTAAGTGCACCCATCAGAATACAAGACAAACCGCTTATTTATAGAGTTCCCATATCGAGAGCGGTAGGAACATATTGTATATACGCCAAGCATACTTCTGGTTACGTACCTGTTTGTTGCAGTCGAGGGGTGAATGAGTCGGTCCGCGAATTGTAGAGACCGCCCACGTACCTCTTGAGCAAATGAAGCACCGACTCGGGGCTAAGGCCCATCTCGGTCGATAACTGTGTAACCGGTATCATGTCTGTAACTGAGGAATACTGGCGAAGATCCGCAACCCATTCAGAATTCACAACCACACCCGCTGGGTCTACAATCATCTCATTGGCTTCAAGCTTCTTTTCAACAACCTCCGCCACTGTCACGTAATCAAGTTCGAGAGTGCTCGCTAGTCTAGCAAGGTAAAAGACTCCTTTCAGTTTGAGAGCCTGTCTCATGCCATTGATAATCCACGATACGTCAACAAGCTTGTTTGTTGCGGTCTCCAGCGTCTCTATTCCCAAGCCTACTACTATCCTTCTGAGATCCGAAACGTCGAGTCTCTGAGTTCTGCCCTCCCTCACCAGGTCAACTATCCCCGTGGACGCAAATGCCTGCTGAAGATTCTTTCGCAAGAGAGACGCAGGAATTAGTGAGCCATCTTCTGTGACTAGCCCTTCTCCCTTCACCCGTGCCATGATTCCTTCAGCCGTTCTTGAGTCGATCCCTAGACCACTGGCGAGAACGGAAGGCTCCACACGAACACCTTTGCTGAGATCAGATTGTACTTTTCGGCGGACAAACGCGGTCGATAGGTAGTCACCGGAGCGCGTGACGACCGTGGTCAAGCCCGACTCTCTTACAAGTAACTGGAGTTCGAGAGGAGACAGACCCCATTGCGTCTCCGCGTCGTTCACTCGAATCACACCTGCTTCTTCAGCTTCCTGAAGAAGCCATCGTCGAAGGGATTCTAGCGAAACATACCTTCCATCTCTTCCTCTTCTCAAACCGGGCTGGCCCTTCAAGATATCGTCAATGACGTTCTTGTCGACCCCGAGGACCTCTGCCTCTTGATCGGGTGACACCCAGCCGGAGAGCTGCATGTCGTCTCTGACTCGGTCTCGCACGTACTCGACAGTCGCAACCGAATGGTCTTTCGTGGAGACTATGCGCATGCCAGCCGTGCGCAGCAGTCTTAGTAGGTCCGGAACACCTACCTTGAGCTCCTTCGATTCCGCGTCGAGATCAATGAACCCTTCCTTTCGAATGCTATCGACAAGGTGCTGCTCCAACAGGTGGCTTGGCACCTGTCTCCCGTCCTGTGTCTCGATGAGTGTCCACTTCAGCTGTTTGATTGTTTCCGTGATGGCTCCCACAGGAATGTGCAATCGTGCTGCCTCAGCCTTCGGGTCCAGATAGCCCAGCTTATCGACACCGCGTTCAAGAGTCGACTTCAGCCAGCGTGTTGAAACCAGTGAACCGTCAGACCCCTCAATCAGTCCCCAACCCCAGGTCTGTACAAGTTTTCTGAGCTCTCCGGGATCCACTCTCATGCGTTGGGCCTCTGACGAGATATCCAAGCGCCCGCCAAGATTGAGCGCATCCCTCATGCGTCCCTTGAATTCAGTGACTAGAATGAAATCTCCATCCTTCGTCAGAACAACATCCATGCCCTCAGCCGTTGTGATTGTTTCTACTAACGAAGCAATCTGATCATCTGAGAGTTCCCAACGCTTGGATTCATCTGCCACATGGATTGCGCTGCTGTCAGCGAGCTGCGAGCGAAGTCTCTGCATCATCAGTGGCACTGAAACGACTGAGCTCCCGGCAAAGCTCAGCATTGCGTTCTTTGCGCGTTTAACAACAGCCAATGTACTCGACTTGTCGAGGGCCTTCTTGTCAAGACCATTTGCCAGCTCCAGAACAGGAATGGTCATCCGAGTGAGGAGCATCGCGTCCAGTCTCTGCACTTGACGGGTTCTCGCTCTCATGGTCAGCTCAATGATGGAACCTACAGCCGTAACTAGGAAGACGGCCGCGAGCATTAGGCCCCAAATCAACGGACTGAAGAACGGCAGTTGCAGCATTTGCTAGGGCCCCCAATGGGCTTCTGGTGCTAGATGGTCTTGCCCTGTCGTCTAAGTCTCCACTTGTACACTTCCATACCCACTATTGCCGGCATAGCTAGCAAGAAGCAGATGACCCAGTCATAGAGCGTCAAAGGCAGGAAGTAAAAGTGAAGCCCTACAGTTGACAATAACCCTTGGGACTGTGGGACGTACATCAGAAGCAAATGTGCGGCATAGATGATTGCGAGGAAGGGAACAAATATCATCGTCCCTGGTTCCCTAAGACTCCGCCTCAGAGACATGTTCACGCGTCTGACTATGAGTACCAACGTGCTTTCGGTCAGCAGCATCACGCTCAACATCATGACCCTCGCCTTGAATGCGGAATCAATTGAAGCTGAGTAGATACCGCCTACGTTTTCGGGAAAGAGACCCTCGATTCCGAACCACCCGGTTACGGTCAATGCATAGGCGAGCCCTGCGCCGATTGCCATCAGCACTATGTTGAGGGCCATAAACTTGGCAAGTGGATGAGTGATAATTGCCTCACTGTCCCTTGGTTTCTCGTCCATTGCCGTACGCGAAGTTCTGTCAAATACGAGAGCCAATCCCGGAAACGAATGAGTGGTGACTATCAGGTACAGACTCTGCCACGATGTCAGCACTGCCATTGACGCAGGCAGAAGGAAGAGCCCTCCAAAGTAGAGAATGCTCTCAGACAGGTTGATAGCCAAGTAGAAGTAGACCATCATTCGGATCTTGTTGAACAGGCCCCTTCCTTGACGCACACCTTCAACTATTGACGTGAAGCTGTCGTCGGTTATCACGAGGTCTGCCGCTTCTTTGGCCACATCCGTACCGGTGATACCCATGGCAATACCTGCATCACACATCGCAAGTGCAAGCGCATCGTTGACACCGTCTCCGGTCATCGCGACCACTTTGCCTTGGTTCTGGTACCGCTCTACAATGACTTGCTTGTGTTGAGGATTGACGCGCGCGAACACATTCACCTTTGCAAAATCGCTATCGCTGAGTTCCTCAATCGAAGCACCCTCTGCGACTAGTGAGTTCTTGGACGAGATTCCCAAATCGCGAGCAATCGTCTGTGCAGTGGCGGAGGCGTCTCCAGTAATCATCACAACGTTAATCCCCGCACTGTGACAACTCTCTACGGCTTCTTTTGCGCCATCACGGGGCGGGTCGACAATGCACGCAAAGCCGAGGTATGCCAAGTTCTTCTCGGTCAGGTCTCTTGCGTCTTCAGACTCGGGGAAGGAGTCCATCTCATGGTAAGCAAGTGATATGACACGATATCCCATCGCTGCAAAGCTATCGACATATCCCTGAATCTTGCCTGCAGTATCGGTCGTGAGCTTTGAGGGGCGATCGCTTCCATCGATTGTGGTGCATCTTGGCAGTATGACTTCGCTTGCTCCCTTCACAAAGGCGACAAATTTCTTTCCGTCATGACATATCTTTGATACACGTTTCAGCTCAGACTCGAACGGAAACTCCTTGACCACCTTGTACTTCTTTCTGACATCTTCTTCATCGAGGTTGGTCTTTCTGAAGAGCGCAAGCAGGGCAGCATCAGTCGGATCTCCGATAGCGGTCCAAGCGGTACCTTGGCTGGGAATCTCCTTCTTCACTATCTCAGAATCGTTGTCTATCGCCCCGCATATCATTAGCTTGTACAGGCTCTTCGAAGTTCTCACGTCAGTCGGCTTGCTTTCATGTTCGTAATTGAACGACATGATTCCCGAAGAATCCTTGAGTCGGTATATCTGACCTGAGGGCTCGTATCCATCTCCAGTTACAGAATAGAGATTCTGCGTGTCCCAGCAAAACCTGACAGTCATTTGGTTCCGCGTCAATGTGCCAGTCTTGTCTGAGCATATGACACTGACCCGACCCAGACTCTCTACAGCGGAGAGGTCCCGGATGATTACTCCATGTTGCGCCATGACAAGAACACCAGTAAGAAGCACAATTGTGGTGAGCAACGGGATATTCATGGGCATGATCGTCAAGGCTCTGGGTATGGCAAGTTCCAGGTTAGCAGCGATAGCCTCAGGAGTGATGACGATGGGAGTGTTCGTGATGAGCGGTAGAAGGAAGACCTGCCATAGGATGGACACGGCCAGCAAGAGGAGAGCCGTTATGCCGAGATACTTGGCGAGTCGGTTCACTTTCTTCCGGAGAGGTATATCCCCGGTGTTGAGCGCCTCCAGCTCTCTCTGGATCTTCCCAATCTCAGTGGCGGCCCCGGTCTTTGTCACGACGGCAAGTGCCCTGCCTGTGGCAACGTAGGTACCCAGAAATATCGTATTGGTCATATCCGTGATAGGAGCAGCCGCTGGCAAGACTGCCTCGTAGTCCTTCGTGCTGGGAACACTCTCACCAGTCAATGAAGCCTCATTGGTCGTGAGGTTGGAGCATGAGACTATCCTAGCATCAGCAGGTATCTTGTCGCCCTGCTCGAGTTTAATCACATCACCGGGCACGATGCGGGCAGGGTCTATTTTCATCTCTGAACCGTCACGTATGACCCTTGTTTCTCCTGCCGCCAGCTTCTCGAGCGCTTCAAGCTTCTTTTGGGCCCTATACTGCTGAAAGATGGCCACAATGCAATTCACGGCAACCACAGCAATCCAGATTGTGGCTTGTAAGAGCCCGTTCTCTGGAGACGGAAAGAGCAACGAGATTGCGAGAAGAGCAACAGAGCTCACGATATAGATGTTAATCAGCCAGTTCAGGATTGGTGCCAAGTAGACTTTCCAGAAGGACCCTTTGACTTTCGGAATGGAGTTGGGGCCATATTGCTGAAGGCGAGACTTCACCTCTTCGTCCGACAGTCCAATCTTGGGATCAACAGAGAGCACTTGCAGCAGGTCGTCGAGAGGTATCGAATGAAAACCTTCAGCTCCTAGGCTAGTTGTGATGGCGTCTTGTTCTGGCACGATGAGTTCCCCGTTGATTGAGCACTTCGACTGCCCTTTTCCAGATAAATCAACTTGTAACATGTTCTGTGGAGTCCAAAACGTACTCGGCCTCCTCTGGCCACCTTTTGAAGCTTCTTTTGAGCAGGTCGACGGCTTCCGAACGCGCTTGCGGTTGGTCCTTTCAAATGCAATCGCTCCACTGTGGACCGCATTGTATCAGAACAACAGCTTCATGTACAATGGATTGATTGGTTTGGCAGGTCCCGAGCTGTGACTCGATGGTGAATCCAATGATGAACTATTGGGAAATCAGAGATAGCGGCCCCAAACGGTCCTCGTCAACCGCTATCAAGCTCCTGGCAGTGTTTGTGATTCTTCTCATTGTGATGTCTTCCGGCGTAATGCTTCTCTTGCAGCTCGGGCCTTTCTCGTCAGGGACTGGGCAAGTCAGAGTTGCAGTCTTGGATTCGGGGATGGATAGCTCTGGCGTTCTTCAGGGCAGAATCGCCTCGCAGCAGAGCTTCATTTCGGTCGATTACGGCTACACCTCCAGCGACCTTACCACAACTGATTCCAGGCCCGGTGGCACGCCACACGGTACACTCGTGGCTATGACAATCGCTCAAGAAAGCCAAAACTGTGTGATAGTCAATGGAAGAATCCTTGATTCGAATGGACAAGCCACCACACCGGGACTAATCGCCGCTATCTACTGGGCAGTCGAACAGAACTGCAGTGTCATCAATCTGAGCCTTGGTTCGACGCCAACTTATGATGATCCAACTGAGAAGGCGATACAGTATGCGTTTTCAAAGGGAGTCGTCGTTGTGGCAGCCGCGGGCAACGAGGGTGACAGCGGAAGAGCCGGCACGAGCGTCTCGTCGCCAGGTGTATTCATGGACTGCCTAGCGGTCGCGGCTCTCGATGATAATGGGTCCCCGGCCTACTTCTCAAGTACAGGCCCAACTGCGTCAAGCTATATGAAACCAGACATCGCCGCCGCTGGCTACGTTCAGACGACGACAACCACCTACTATGGAACATCCTTTTCATCTCCACGTGTGTCTGCCGCGGCAGCGGAGCTGGTCGCCTACTGCATCAAGAACAGTTTGCCATTCACACCCGGTTCAATCATGACTGCCCTGTTGAAAGGTGCTGACACGCTGCCTTATCCAGAGTATGTTGTTGGCGCTGGCGCATTAGATCTCACGAATTCAATCCAAGTGATAGCCGGTAGTTCGAGCACAGGGCTTTTGCCTAACATTTCATACGTAAGCCCTGCTGAACTTCCCATTGATTTCGAGAGCCTCTTCCATGGAGATACCTATGAATTCAATCTGCAGCTCTTCACGTCATCGCAGGCGACATTCGACATTAAGATCACCAGCAGCACCCCAGGCATATTCAATGTGTCTTCGCCTGTTTCTATCAACCAAGTTGGCATTGTTCCTCTGAAGGTGGTTGTGCCAGCTAGCGGTATCACATCCTACAGCGGCAACATCACATTCGTATCTAACACCGGCGGCACATCGCGCGTCACAATTCGGTTCACAGCTCCAGACGCTACTGCAAGGGTAGCCTTCGACATCAGCCACACGACTTGGTCCATTGACACAATCTATGGTCAGTTCAGAGAGTTCTACAAGAAGCTCACAACGAACTCGTTCTCAGTGACGGAGTTGCGCAACAGCTCGGAAATCACGTACAGTCTTCTCTCCACGTTTGACGCAGTCCTCTTGCTGGACCCATGCGTCTGGGACTTAAACGAGAGCGACGCATTCAACCCATCTATTTTCTCTGTGCCCTTTTCAGACAGTGAGATTACAGCCTATCATCAATACTTCAATAGCGGTGGTGGAATACTCGTTGTTGCTCTATCAAACGACAGTCTGGATGTTCACTCTCTCAATCATTTCCTCAGCTGGACCAACTTCTCTCTGACAAACGGCAGAGTTGGTTCTGGCGACAGTCCTGTTCTTGTTACTCAAGTCACCGCCCATCCCACGACCGTGGGAGTTTACGACTTCGACTTCCTTGGAGCACCCATCAAAGTCCCCGGCGGCGCAACCACTCTGGGAAGCTACGGCATCGACCCGGTGTTGGCATGCCTTCAGGGTGCTGGTGGTGGCAGGATCGTTATCTCAGGTTCCAATTTCGAATTCGACAATTACGGCATGACGCATCAATACCATTCGTATTATGATGGGACACTGGCACTCAATATTGTGCTATGGCTCATGCATTATCATCCTAGGCGTGTTTGCGCGTATGATAGGACATGTGAGGCTTCGCCCACATCGATTGCGTGGTGTGTCTAGCTTTTAAGTAGGAATTGTAAAGCCTTACCTGCAAAACTACCGAGTCGAAGCGGTGCTGGTGGCCGGAGCAATGCTCTGGTCGCCAGTTACCGTTTATTCTCAGTTGGACAAAGTTGGACACAGGAGTCTTCGTCCGCCCAGAAACGGCACTGGGCTCAAACTCCTCGAGGTCAGGTTCGTGTCGTTTCAACCTCAATGATTGAATTCCTCACTGAGGCTCATATGCTCCTGCAGTTTCATGTCTAAGTTCGTCCACTTTTTCGGCGGCTGCCTCGAACCCTAACCGTCCTGTGCTGTTTTTGTATCGGGGTTTCTTATCTTTCTGCAACTACCTCTGGTATTGAATGCGGTTGAATCATGTTGAATAGCGTAACAACGGCGCGAATGCAGTGACCAATCTGCAGCTCTTTCGATATGCCATGAGCAGGAAAAGAGGCCAATTCTGCCAGTCTTTGACCGTTTTCTGCCCATGCCTACATATTGTTTAAATCCAGAGGGTACGCACAGTTACGAGCGGGACAGAGCTTCATCAACTCAATCAGAGGAAGATGGAGCAAACCCACACATACAAATGAGTTGGGAAAAGATGGAAAGATCAGGTTCAGAGCCTCCAAAGCCGGGTTCAGAGCCTCCAAAGCCAGGAACGGGTCCAGCACCAGCTCCTCGGCCTTATCCGGCGCCAACACCTGCGCCAGCTCCTCGGCCTTATCCGGCGCCAACACCGACGCCAGCTCCTCGGCCCTATCCTGCGCCAACACCGGCACCAGCTCCCAAGCCAGCTCCGGCACCGGCCCCGGCTCCCAAGCCAGCTCCGGCACCGGCCCCGGCTCCTAAGCCAGCTCCGGCTCCAGCTCCCAAGCCAGCTCCGGCTCCAGCTCCCAAGCCAGCTCCTAAGCCAGCAGTAAGAAGCCAGCTGAAGAAGCCAGCAGCCAAGAAGCCGGCTAAGAAGCCAGCAGCCAAGAAGCCAGCTGAAGAAGCCAGCAGTGAGGAAGCCAGCTAAGAAGCCAGCAGTGAAGAAGCCTGCTAAGAAACCGGTGAAGAAGAAGAAGTAGGGAAACCTGCTTCTTGCTTCCTTTTTTTTCGGATAACGCTCCTCAGATAACGTATTATACATCGCCAGTCCCGCGACATCGAAGAGGATGCGCACCCGGGAAAGACTCACATCAGACCCTTTGCATGTGGCTTCCCATACCAAGACCACTCATTGAAGGCAACAATATGGTCATGATCGACTACCACGTTCATCCAAACTACTCGATCGATGCACAAGGCACTCTTGAGGAATTCTGTGTCTCTGCACTAAGGGCCAACCTTCGTGAAATCTGTTTCACGACACACTTGGACAGCGAACCGACTTCAAACGATGGCTACGTGGTGGTAAACGGAAAAAGGCTCGGTGTGCTCGACAATCGCTGGCTGGAAGACTACGAGTCAAACGTGAGGGCCGCTGCCGATTCCTTCAAGGAGCGCGGTCTCGCAGTGCTTCTGGGCGTCGAGGTCGACTATTATCCCGGAGTCGCGGAGGGCCTCCCAGATAGATTTCACGACACTGACTTCGATATGATCATGGGGTCCGTTCATCTCATCGACCACATGCAGATTACCACAGAGCCTGAGGCCCAGAACGCATTTGCGAATCTCTCAATTCAGCGGCTTGGTGATCGCTACTTTCAGCTTCTGACAGACTGTGCGGAAACCGGGCTGTTTAATGTGCTTGGCCATATTGACGTATACAGACGTTACGGTGAGAAGTTCTATGGGCCAGACATACACTCGATCTGGTTGTCCCATGTAAAACAACTGGCATCGAGCATGAAGAGGTACCATGTCGGCTTCGAAGTGAACACTTCCTCGTGGAGAAGAGGCATGGAACAGCCGTTGCCGGAGAGTTCCATGATCAAAGCTCTGCGCAGGGCAGGCATCAAGACAGTAACAATAGGATCTGATGCGCACAATCCAAAGGACGTTGGCGCTGGAGTAGAAAAGGCTCTAAGCATGATCAAGGAGTGTGGATTCTCGAGCGTGTCAACATTCCGGCAGAAGCGAGCAATCATGTCCAGCATGGAACCAAAAAGATGATAGCATTGTTGAGGTCTATCTAACAGTGAGGTTCAGGACTGCAGAATCGACTCGCTTTCGTATTGTGTTTGATAGGTGGCGTATTGCTGATAACCAACGGCGCAACGGGTAGTATCGGATTCCTTCAGCTCGTCGCAGACATTCCGACCCTGTTTCCGCAGCTCTTGGGTATTATGTGGCTCATCAATCTCGTTTTGTACGTGTCGTTCTTTCTTGCAGGACTCGGAGGCATCAGCGTTATCATCGGAGGTTCTCTGCTGACAAAGGGGCGCTTGCGCACCGGGAAACTCTTGATTGGTCTGGGAGCAGGACTAGGGCTCATAGGACTTCTAGTCTCTCTTGGAGAAATGCTCTATACATCCGGCCTCGGAGCTGTGGTGAGCTTCATTATGGTGGCGTCTCAGTCAGCTGGATGGGTTGGAGCAGTGCTCTCAATAATCGCACGTTTGACCGCAGGGAAGAGCAAACAGACTGCGTCGTAAGCCTTATTCAGCCCGCCAAGAAGACTGGTGCGAGACCAGCTTGAAGAAAGTAAAGGCGAGTCCCATAGGTCGCGCCGTCGCCATGATGAAGGCAGGCAGATACGAGGAGGCAGTTGATACTCTCGAAGCCTTCGTGAACGACGATCCTCATTCGGTTGAAGCATGGTACAACTTGGGCGTCGCCCTTGCAGAATGTGATAGATACGATGATGCCGTCAAGGCATACGACGAAGCACTAGCAATTGACAACATGATTTTCGAGAGTTGGTTCAACAAGGCAACTGTCCTGTATCAGTTGAAAGACTTCAAGGGTGCAAAGGAGTGCTACCAAAAGGCAGTCGAGATTAGACCAGACGACGCTGAAGCGTGGAACAACTTGGGGAACTGCCTATCCAGACTTGGTGAAGGCCAGAAGGCCATCGAATTCTATACGAGAGCTGTTGCATTGAAACCCGACTACGCAGAAGCTTTCTACAACAAGGCGAATGCTCACTTCATTGAGGAAGACGACGAGCATGCCATCGCCTACGGAGAGCTTGCTGTGAAGTTGGACCCCGAGCTGGGGCCGCTGGTAGAGCAATGGATTCATGTCTCAAAGGCCAGATTGGAAGCCAGGAAGCTGCAGGACGAATACGAACGCAGGACGGACCCAAACAAGAGACTCGATAAGGACTTGCGTGGACCGGAATAGTAGAATCTACAACGTAACAAGCATGACCAGAGCGCACGGGCATCGAGGTGAAGATACACAGATGACATCCAAAGCTCAGAGAGGCGAAATAGTCGGGTTCAGTCATATCAAGGCCATCGCCCTCCTTGCCATCCCATTTTTCGTGGTGGGAGCCGTGCTTGCATGGGTCGCAAGCTGGCTCGCATGGCCTATCTCGCCTGGTCTTATTCTCGGAGCTGCAATAACGAGCTCGGTCATTCTTCTCTGCTGTTCGTCTTACCTTGCGATAAGCTCCTATTCAGCCAAGATTCCTGCTTACGAAGACATGGAGATTCAGTTCAGACAGGGAATGCAGCTGTTTGAGAACAAACAATGGCAAGAAGCTCTGGCAGTATTCAAAGATTTCATGGGGCCCAAGATGAATCACAAAAGGGCCCTGTATTATGCTGCCCGTTGTTCCGAGGAGCTGTCGGACTGGGAAGGAGTCAAGCTCTACTGCAGAAAGTACCTGGAAATGAAAAGCAAGGACAAGGAAGTTTGGGAGATGCTTGCACGAGCTCATAAGAGACTGTTTGAATATGAAGAAGCAGATGATGCTCTGGCCAAGGCATCCCGTCTCTAATCCTATTGCCCCTGCCAATTGGTAAGAAATAAGAAGAACTCCTGTCGCCCCTTTGTGCAATGTTGGAGGACAGCTTTCATGTCAGGTCAAGATGAATGCAGGCTCGAAGTAGCGGACACAGGCATACGACTCGGCAATGGACTCGTGTCTGTGTTCTTTGACACGCGAACCGGCTTAATCATGCTCACGTCCTCCGATGAGAAGACCATGTGTTTCTCTCGGGCTTACGTCCAAGTGCAAACGTCATCGCAAGTATTCGACTCACGCAAGATGGTCTATCGCGGTGTAAGCAGCCTCGACTTCAACGATGAGCGAGGGGAGGGGAAGGCTGTAGTCCTCAGGCTACAAGACAGCGGCGCTACTGGTGAGATTTACATCAAGCTGGTCGTAATCAAGAACCTAGCAGGTTTCGCCTGCGTTGTTCAATTCAGGAACCGTACTGGCAACGTAATCAACGTGAAGTCAATTGATACTCTCGTAATCGATGTTGATGACAAGTCAAGAGTGTACACAGGTTGGAACGGGCAGCGCCTCCGTTTCTTCAAGAATGGGTTCCAGTCGTGGGAATTGAGCCAAGCTCAGCCAATCTCTTCTGGTGACAATACAAGTCATCTGTTTTCTGTGCTACATGAGATAGATAGCGGCGCCGCGCTCGTGTTTGGTTTCACCACTGCGGCCGACCAGCTATCAACGGTTACATTTGTGGGGCGGGCAGACGGAAGACAAGAGACTGGCACGCATAGTTTGCAGATGCCACACTGATAGCATCCCTGTGTCCGAGAAACAGTCAATCATGTCTGAGGAGATGCTGGTTGTTGCCACCGAAAGAGCCCTCGATGGTCTATGCAAGTATGTGGACATTGCATCACAACGCATGAAAGCTGTTCCTTGGACCAACATTCCAACAGGGTGGTGTTCTTGGTACTTTTACTACACGATGCCTGATGAGGAGGAGGTTCTTGCAAACACCCGTTTCCTTGAGAGAAGATTCGGCAATGAGATTGAATGGATTCAGCTCGATGACGGATATCAGAAGACAGTTGGCGACTGGCAGGTGAATTCCAGATTCGGGAAAGGCCTGAAGAGCATTGTGGAGAATGTCAAGAAGAGCGGTTACAGGGCTGGCATATGGGTCGCCCCCTTTGTTGCGACCGAGCATTCTGAGTTGTTCAAAACGAAGCCAAGTTGGTTCGTTCGAAACGAGAAGAATGAACCCCTAGCTGTCGATCAAAACCCACTCTGGCTGGGCAAGTATTATGCCCTTGATCTTACCAACGCCGAGGTTCTGAGACACATCGAGGATGTCTTCAAGACGCTTAAGGCAGACGGGTTTGAATACTTCAAAATCGACTTTCTCTACCATGCAGTTGCGGAAGGCATTCGCAATGACATGCGTATCACTCGGGCACAGGCGCTAAGAAAAGGTCTCGAAGCAATAAGAAAGACTGTGGGTGACGACCTAATCCTTGGGTGTGGCGCACCGTTCGGTCCTTGTGTCGGAATCGTCAATGCCATGCGCATAGGCAATGATATAGCTCCGGCTTGGCGCTATGAGTCGGGACCAGGAGTCTATGAGTGCACGATTAACACAATGACTCGAGCGGTGTTGCATCGCCGGTGGTGGACAAACGACCCGGACTGCTTGCTAGTGCGGCGAAGATGACAGCGAGCTCACCATTGATGAATTGCTTCTCTGGGCCTCAGTCGTGGCAATGAGCGGCGGGGCATTGTTGCTGAGCGACCGGATGATGGACGTCTCGGAAGAACGACTCCAAATCATAGACAGGATCCTCCCGCCCTATGGCGGTGGTGCAATTGCACTCGACTCCCTTGCATTGAGCGAACCGACTTCGTTCGTGCTTCCCATTGAGACCTCACTCGGTCGATGGGCAGTCGTTGCGGCTGTGAACCTGACTGAGAGACCTATCGATGTCTCAATTCGACTCGAAGACGCCGGTCTAGATGCGAGTCAACCTCACCATGTTTTTGAATTCTGGAAGCAGGAGTACCTCGGACTTACTGAGAATGAAATGACCATCAAGCATCTCAAACCGCATTCCTGTCAGCTCTTCGCGGTCAAGCCAGAATCGGCCACGCCATCCGTCTTGGGCACCAGCATTCATTTCACTCAAGGAGCGGTTGAACTCGACAACTCTGCTTGGAACTCTAACAAGCGAGAGCTCAGTATCACAGTGAAAAGAAGCACAAGAAAGCCTGAGGCCGTGTTCTTTGTACAGGGAAGGGATGGATTCCCGAGACTGCTTTCGTCGACGACCAAGAAGTCAAATTCGAGCGAGTCGCCCAAGAAGTGATTGCCGTTCGACAGGTCTTCAAGGGGGTCAAACTATCAGGGTCGATTACAGGGTCTAGAGGAAAGGCAGACGCGGTCTGAAGAATATGCCTGGAGAGAAAGAGCCGTCTTATGAACCGGCCGAGTCCGAAACCTTGAGGGTTCTCAACCCTGATTGCCTTGGCACGGCCGATGGATACGCATGGCTCAATACAGGCATTTGATGCTTGCGTGTAGGGAATTGGACTGTGCAGCTCTTCCAGCAAAGACTCGCCAGATGTTATAAGCAGCGAAATCAGTTATCTGAAATCCAATAGTGTTGTCGAGGTGCTCGAATGAGGATGCTTTTTGAAGATTTGGCAAAGGATCATTTGAGTAAGGAAAGGATTCGCAAGTATGAAGCATGGCTTGAGAATACAAGCAGAGCGAGAGAGTCAGGATCATTAGAATCCGGAGACAATCAGTATGACAAGGCTGAAGAGCTGATCAGTTTCTACACTTTTGCACCACTTGATCTGAGGAAAGACAAGAAAAAGGTGGTTCAAGAGGTTCTGGGCTTTTGTGGCATAGGTGAGCCTGTTGAAGAACCATTGACTCTTGATTTTGAGAGACAGCTCAGTCCTCCAAAAGGTTACCTAGAGTGGCTTGATAGAGAAGTGAGCAAGCATCCGATAAGATATATCAGAGAGCAGGGAAGAGAACATGCTGAAGCAAGAAAGCCTCTGGAAACGAATACTCATGTTGATGTTGTCCTCGAAGCTAAGAATCTGCTGATGTTGGTTGAAGTGAAGTTTACCTCTGACATTTCTTCTCAGACGACTTTCAATGTTCATAGGAATCAGTTGGCAAGAACCGTCGATGTAGGCATATCAAGGCTCAAGAAGGATCAAAGGCTTGTCGTATTGTTGTGTTCTCCTTCAGAGTTGTACAGAAAGAAGAGCAGATTCTACTACTACAAACTCCAAGAATACACTGATTTCAGCAAAATCAAGGATGACATTGCTTGGAGGGATTTTGCAGAGATTAAGAAGCATTTGTTGTCGGTGGCTTGGGTTCCCTTGGAGCAAATAATAGAAGCGATTTATAGGAACTTGGATTTCCCTCAGTCAGATGAAGCTTAGGGCTTTTTTCAAAGAGAGAAGACTAGCATAAAGTGAAAGTGGCAGAGATCAGCCTCTCTATCGGAACCGGGTAGGCGGTATCAATCTCTGAGATGGACCCGTTGAATGCTTGGGTTTCTGGCGAGGCAGCCACAGCCCTTCGAACCCTCTTTGCTAGCTTTCGCCGTCTCTTGGTCATTTCCTGTCCCTGCACCCCGTTTCCCCCACCATCTGGAAGACTCAGGCCACTATCGTATTCCTCAGATAGCCTATCTTATCGACGTAGAGCTCAAGATTGTCGCCCGCCTTCAGGTACTCAGGGGGCTTGCGCAAGAAACCCACCCCACCAGGTGTGCCTGTGGGAATGACATCACCAGGCTCAAGCGTGAAGGACTCAGAGAGCCAAGAAACCAGTTTGGGCACGCCAAAGAGCAGGTCAGATGTATTCGAGTCTTGCTTGACAGCTCCATTCACCTTTGTATACAATCTGAGCCCCGACCCGTCGCCTAGTTCATCAGTCGTGACGATTGCTGGACCCATCGGGCAAAACCCATCGAGCGATTTGGACCTCACCCACTGAACATCGCTTTTCTGTAGCTCCCTCGCAGTGAGATCATTCACAACAGTGTATCCAGCAACATACTTGAGCGCGTCCTTCTCCGCAACATCCTTGCATGCCTTTCCGATTACGATGGCCAGTTCCACTTCCCAATCCAGCTTGCTCGTGACCTTGGGAATGGATATGGATATGTCAGGTCCCACGACTGAAGAAGGAAACTTGGCGAAAACTATAGGAAACTTCGGTACTTCTTGGCCAAGTTCTTTTATGTGGCTCTTGTAGTTGGTGCCAATGGCAATGATTTTGCCAGGTCGAGGAACGGGTGCCTCAAAACGCACAGAGGAGTGCTGATAAGTGAGTGGTCGCTCCTCCGCAGGAGTCTTCAGGTACCTTCCCAGAATCTGCCTCACGACCTCAATTCCTGACTCCCAGTTGAGAAGGTCAATCATCGTGTTCGGAAACTTGTGGCCGTGAACATGGTAGGTCCTGCCAAAACAAGAGGCAGCGTCAGGTATGTCAAGAATACCGCTGTCCAAATCTAAACCTATGGAAGGCACACCCAGCCTCGAATAAGTGACGAGTCGCATGGGCTCAGTATCCCAACCGCCTCATTTATCCGTATCGCCAGTAAATCGGAAACGTGGTGTAGTACTTGGAACCCGCACCAAGTCTCGATGACCTGCCTAACGAAGTCTTTGCGCCCCTCGGCCAGAGAGGAATGGAGCCAATACCTCTCAAAGAATGCACCTACGCGTGTGACGGAAAGGAAATTTCACTTGTCAGCATGAAAAAGAATCCCCAGAGCATAAAGGGCAGGGGATTGGAGAAGGTGACAGAAGACTGGCTTGTGAAATGCGCAAAATGCGGAAGGCAATTCACTATTCGGTGTAAAATCAGATATGTGGATGGCGAAAGGATTGATACCATGGTAAACCTCATCGACGACCGAGGCAATGATTTAGGCTGGCTTGGTAACTACTAGGTGGTGCACATTGGTTCGCAAATACAAAGTCGCTGTGCTTACCGGGTGATGGAATAGGCAGGGAAGTTGTTCCGCAGGCAGTCCATGTTCTAGAAGCAACTGAGAATGCAGTCAACGGGCTTGAGCTCGAAATGAACCAATTCGAGTGCGGAGGGGAGTACTATCTAAGAACTGAACGGGAGTGGCCAGAAGAAGCCGAGACTTTCGTCATGAACGAAGCCGACGCAGTATTGCTTGGCGCAGTCGGCGCGGTTGGATAGCAATGGCGAACAAGTACGGCTGCCGGATGGCAACATGGCAGGTTACAGTGTCGTAATTGGCCTGAGGATGGCATTGGACCTGTATGCGAACGTGCGCCCCGTGAAGCTCTACGAAGGAGTGCCAACGCCTCTTGCTGACAAGGGTAGCAAGGACATTGACATGGTGATAGTTCGAGAGAACACGGAAGGATTGTACGCACCAATCAGAGGAAGTCTGTCTAGGGGAGAGAATAAGGAACTCGCCGTGGATGTGCGAATAATCACTAGAAAAGGTTCCGAGAGGATTGCTCGGTTCGCATTCGAGCAGTCAATGGCGAGAAACGGCGCTCCAGTTGATGGGATAAGGAGAGTGACTTGTGTCGACAAGAGCAATCTTCTCTCTGGATGTCAGCTCTTCAGAGAGGTCTTCGACGAGGTCTCAGAAGACTTCCCAAAAGTGCAGAAGGACTACTCATACGTCGATGCATGGACGCAGTGGTGCCTCAGAAGACCTGAGTACTATGACGTTGTCGTTGCTCCTAATGAGTTCGGTGACATAATCACGGACCTAGGAGCTGCAGTTCAAGGGGGGCTTGGAGTGGCCCCTGCCGGGAACATTGGTGAAAAGCATGGAATGTTCGAGCCTGTACATGGCTCATCACCAAAGCACTATGGCCGGAACGAAGCAAATCCCATCGCCTCGATTCTCTCGGCAGGCATGATGCTGGACTGGCTGGGCTCCACACATCGAGACCGCAATTGCACTGAGGGCGGCAGACTCATCCGAGAGGCAGTCGCATCAGTCCTGAAAGATGCAAGAACACGAACCTACGATCTATGCATCGGCAAGTACGCAAAGGTGGCACCTTCATCGACTCAGACTGTTGCCGCTGCAGTTGCAGACGCCGTGGGAAAACAAGCCGTGAAGGGGTGAGCCAGCTGGGAAAGACGCTCGCGGAAAAGCTGCTCGCCTCTCATACCAAGAACCGAAAGGCATCGGCCGGTGAAATCGTTGATGCTTCCATTGACCTCTTGATGGTACACGAAGTACTAGGCTCAAGAATAATCCCCATACTGAAGGAGATGGGTGTGAAGAGAATCTGGGACCCGGCAAAGGTGTTAGTAGTCAACGACCACTGGGCACCGGCATCCGACACCCAGAGCGCGGAAATTCATATCAGAAACAGGCAGTTCGTGAAAGAGCAGGGCATAGAGCACTTCTGTGATGTCAATTGCGGTATTTGTCATCAGGTATTGCCAGAGATGGGGCTTGTCAAGCCGGGCGATCTTGTTATTGGGAGCGACTCACACTCGACTACTTACGGAGCCTTCAATGCATTCTCAACAGGTTCTCGCTGCAACAGACAGTGCGATAATCTTGGCAACCGGGAAGTGCTGGTTCAGGGTCCCTGAATCTTTGAGAATCAACATAAACGGGCAATTGCCTGAGATGGTGATGAGTAAGGACCTCATCCTGAAGATTGTGAGCGACCTTGGAGTCAATGGGGCCAACTATCGTTCGATCGAGTTTCACGGCTCTACTATCGAATCAATGTCCGTCGCATCAAGAATGACAATGTGCAACATGACTGTCGAAGCTGGAGCCAAGTGTGGATTGATGACGGTCAATAATGCGGTCAAGGAATGGGTCACGACTCACAATCCGTCTGCAGAATGGACTCCTGTAGAACCCGATGCAGACGCCGAGTATGTTGCAGATATTGAGATTGACTTGAACACAGAGCATCTCGACCCAATAGTCGCTACGCCTCATAGCCCGGCGAATGGCAGACCGGTCTCAGAGGTTGAGGGCGTGCACGTGGACCAGGCATTCATAGGGTCCTGCACTAACGGGCGGCTGGAAGATTTCGAGATAGCAGCTCGGATTCTCAAAGGAAGGAAAATCCATCCAGACCTTCGTTTGGTTATCACTCCTGCCAGTCAGGAGACCTATATTGAAGCATTGAGAGCGGGGTATATCGAAACCTTCCTTAGCGCTGGCGCGATTTTCACGAACTCGACCTGTGGCGCTTGCGTTGGCGGTCACCTAGGTGTGTTAGGACCCGGAGAAGTTTGCATCTCCAGCACGAATAGAAACTTCAGGGGCCGAATGGGGCACCCGGACTCCAAGGTCTACCTCGCATCCCCGGCGACGGTGGCTGCCAGTGCAGTAAAAGGTGTAATCACTGATCCACGGAGGCTCACGTGATGACAATCGGCCTGAAGGTTATTCGTGGAAAAGCTTGGCTCTTTGGTGACAATGTGGATACGGATCAGATAATCCAAGGTCGGTATCTAACTTTGCTAGATTACTCCGAAATGGCAAAGCATGCATTTGAGATACCGAGACCGGAGTTCTCCAAGAATGTGAAGAAGAACGACGTGGTCGTGGCAGGAGAGAACTTCGGAGGAGGATCATCCAGAGAAGAAGCACCCCGTGTGTTGGCCCAGCTGGGTGTGGGGTGCGTCTTGGCCCAATCGTTTGCCCGGCTCTTCTACCGGAATGCAATCAATATTGGGCTCCCCGTGCTAGTAGTACCCAATGTAGCACAATCGGTCAAAGACGGCATGACACTGGACATCAACCTGCTCAAATCCACTGTTTTGATCAAAGAAAGCGGTGAGAAGCTTGGCGGGCAGCCGTTGTCGCCAATGGTCATTGACATACTACAAGCCGGCGGCGCAGTTTCATGGTTTCGAGAAGTGAAGAAAGCGCGCCCCTAGCAGGTCTCAAGATAGACCGCCAGCGCTAGCGGCTCTGGGACTGCAAAACGCTATAAACCATGAGCCCCCGACAAGGTATCAAGTCGACCCGACCCGGTGAAAGATCAATGAATGTTGTACTCTTCCTCCTGATTTCACTCCTGCTGCATTCGATACCCATTCCTTTCTCGAAGGAGATGCTGAGCCCGAAGCGGCTGATTAGGTGGCTACCATTCAGACTTGTCTGGGGAACAGCTGCTTGGATTGTGATATGTCTAGCCCTCGTCGAGATATTGCCTTGGGCAACTCTGACGCTACTGCTCAGCTTCGGAATACTCATGATTATCTCGAGCGGCCTTCGTCCAAGGCGCCTTTGGGGAGCGGGAGATTCGGGATTCCGAATGCCAGTACTGTGCGTGGGTCTACTACTTGTTCTAATCATTCCATTGTTCTCGGGCATAATAGGGTGGACTTCAGATGTTTCTAATGCAAACTCTTTCAACTCAATGATCACGGTGGCAAACGGGTCCCTGTTTTCTTCACCGATACCAGATGACAAAGTAAGGTTGGTCACTGAGGAATATGCTACATATGTTGCCGGTCAGCACTTATCCCCGTTCGGCTCGAATGTCGTAGTGGCGTCCGCACACATCACCACCCGTCTGGGGCGTCTTGTGTGGGTCTGTACGATAGTGTCATCGAATGTAATCGCGGCGAATTTCCTCAAGGGATTCATCGTTGTGGATGCGAATGACCCGCAAACGGTGAGCCCTATTCTTATCAACCAGACCTCAATCCCCGTCGGAGAAGGGTTGTTCTGGGATCGCAACATTCAGTTTGGCAACTACCTGAACGATATGTCCTCGAGCTATGAGTACGCATATCCAACTTGGGACCCACTCGGGCACATGGTATACGTCCAGACCCGAACGCCACTGGGTTTCGATTTTGTCGAACGTGCCATAGGTCCCATTGTATATTGCGAAAACGGCACTGTGGTCAGCTACCCTTCGATTGCTGAAACGCCCAAGTGGATTACTCAGGCGTACTCCGAAGAATGGCTCGAACGGCAGGTGACAAGATGGGGCAGCTATCGAAGAGGAAGTGGTTTCGATCTCTTCGCTGGAGGATTCCTCTGGTTCATTGCCCCTTCCAACGACCGACTGGAGATGTCCGAAGACACCCGGTACATTCTCAACCCTGAGAACACAGACCGTCGAGGCATTCATATGTGTTCATCCAATAACAAGTTCAAGTGCGCTGGCCGGTGTCTTCAGGGCAACCCATGACGGCGTGTGGTATTATGATATGAGTTCACTTGGATTCATTAGTGGAGAAGCGGCGAAGGCGAACGTGTTGAGTCAGCTGCCTCCTCCAGCCACAGGCAGCTACTACGGCGCCATGCCTTTACTGTATCCGGTCCAGATTAGTCCCACGGAAACTAAGTGGACATGGTATTGTCCGCTCTACTGGGAGGACGGCATCTATTCGGATTCGACATTCCAGGTTTCTGACATGAGACTGCACGCTCTTGCACTCGTAGACGCGGCCAACGTTGACAAATTCTACATTCAGGAGTTAGGCGGCACGCTTTCAGGGCCGACGCTTGTTCAAGCAGCGAGAGAAGGTTACATAACCAGACTCGGAGGAACAGTTGAGGGGCCGAAGGGCACGTTCAATATGACAGCCACTGTCATGAACAAGACCCAGTATGTCCAAGATGGCAATACGCACATTGTTCTGGGCACCAGCAATCGACCTATCCCGTACATCGAGGGCGCTCGGGCTTGGATGAACCTCACTGACTGGTACACTCTGCTGAACCTAAACGTCAGTGACAGCTTCACTGCTACCATCCATGTGGTGCAGGGACAGTACCAGATAATCGCCATTGTCAAGAACTAGGAACGAAGGGGTAGCTGCCCCTTCCTCCTCGTGACGCGCTATAGCTCGAACTCCTTGAACACTTCTCGTTGAATGAGGAACCGAAGGATTTCTGCTGTACCGCCGCCAATGGTCATCAATCTTGCATCCCTGAGAAAGCGTTCTACAGGATAGTCCGTTGTGTACCCCAAACCACCGAGAATCTGCAGAGCATCGTTTGTGATTTGGACAGCAGCCTCAGTTGTGTACAGTTTCGCAATGGAAGCCTGTTTCGTGGCTTTCATCCCTTTGTCAAGCATTCGGGCAGCGTTCAGTGTCAATGCCCTGCCAGCCTCAAGTTTCATTGCCATGTCAGCAATCTTGAAACTGACTCCTTCGAACTCCCTGATTCGCTTTCCGAACTGCTGTCGTTCGTTAGCGTATTTGACTGCGGTCTCATACGGAATTCGTGCATAGCCTATTGCCTCACCTGCAATGGCGGTGCGTTCGCTGTCCAGTTCATCCATCAGTATCTTGAAACCTTGTCCCGGCGCGCCAAGCACCATGTCAGGCGGGACACGAACGCTGTCGAACTTAAGCCATGATACTCTTGATGATTTCATTCCAAGAAGGTCGTGATCCTTTAGCACACTGAAACCGCTGGTCTTGGTGTCAACTATGAAAGCGGTCATGCCATTCTTGGGATCCACATTTGGGTCAGTTATTGCGAAACAGCACATGTAATCTGCCTGGCTGCCATTCGTGATGAATCTCTTCTCCCCAGAAATGAACCAATCATCACCGTCCTTCACAGCATGCGTCTTCATGCCGGCCGTATCGGAGCCCACGTCCGGTTCTGTGATGCCAATGCAGCCAACCTTGTCGCCTCGGATAATGGGTGTGAGGTACTTCTTCTTTCTGTTCTGGAGTCCCGAACTTGCTAACCGGCATACCGTATAGAGTAGCAGACGCCATCCTCGCCATGTCAAGGCCGCCATTGCATCTGCTAATCTCCTCTGCCACTATAATCTCGTAGGAGAGACCTCTGGCAGACCCACCCGCGGCTTTCTCATGATGTACGCCCATGTAGCCGGCTTTGCCGATCTTCCGAATCAGTTCCCTTGGATACGGACCCTTGTCAAGCTTGTCTGCGATGGGCGTGATTTCCTTGTCGCAGAAAGCCCGCACTTCTTCACGGAACTTGATTTCGTCGTCCGTCCAGAAAGTCCTGCTGAGATAGTCCATGATAAGCTGACCCGGTCCGGGCGTTGCAGTAGCGCCTTAAATCAATAGCTGGGTAAGCAGGCAACGAGACCGTCTATCAATGATTATGCAGTACTGTTGGAAAAACAAGGCAAGGCTGGCTGACCATGAAAGGCTGACGATCTATTCGGGTCTGTGCCCCTCTGAAGCCGCCGGTGTGTATCTATACCTCCCCTCATCGTCAACATACACACTTGCCGCTCCGCCTATGCGAACATGAGCCGTGTCTTCTGTATCGCCAAGACATAAGACCGTCCCACCTTGGTCCAATTCGACAAGCACCAACAGAAGCGGCGATTTGAAACCCTCAGGAGGCATGTAAGAGACCGTGAAGCTCGCCACCCTCCCTTCTCCCTTCACGGCGATGCGAGCTGTCCCACCGGCTCCCGGACCGCAATATGGGCAGATGTCTCTCGGCGGAACTACTACGCGATTGCATCTATTGCATCTGGAGACCTGTATTGCCAATCCAAACAACCGAGCCTTGGCTGCTTTTCGCTGGTCAAAAGAGTTGCCATTTCATTGTGCGACATCCGCAATGGCAGAAAGTCGGGAAAACCGGGTCCCAACGAATCATCCGAGCAGACCCGTGTATCCCAGAAACTTCAGACGTGACCTGGCAATCCGCAGCTTCTCAGCTAGTTGCGCCGCTTCCTGAGTTCTGGACATCAGGCTCTTACGCCACTCTTGAGCTGTGATTTCTCCTCTGTCGAGACGACCCATCAGCTCATTTCCCTGGACCCGAAGTTCCTCGCGTCTTTGAAAGAGACGCTCGTAATCAGCTGAGGAGGCTGTTCATCTCTGATTGAGATGCGGGCGAGCGGACAGCCGGTCGTGACGCTTCAGCCGCAGCTGGTTGGGATTCAGCAGACGGCTTGGCAAGTCCCGCGCGCATAATGTCTCGTGAAGTAGTGGGTGCCGTTCCACCTGGCTGCTCAGGTTTCTTTCTTCTCCATGTATCGAATATGCCCATTGGTCCCATATCCTTGATTCTCGGTTCGGCTGCCCTTCACAGTGTACGATCGGAACCAGAACCTGTTCCTCATCTTCGGCGCACTGGTAGCATGAATAGTCTCAGGAGAGGTATTTCCTTGTCTCATTAATAAGAGATTCTTCGACAGATGTGTGATTCTTTTTGGTATACGTGAGAATCCGTCGTGTAAATTCAGCGGCGCATCGTCACCTTCCAAAGATGCAAACGACGACGTTGTTGCCAAATCCTCCGATATTTTGCGTTAATGCAAACTGAGGACTCTTGACTTGGAGCCCTGCTGGTGCTTTTCCTCGAATCTGGAGGACTACGTCTCTTATCTGCGCGACGCCCGTTGCACCGGTTGGGTGCCCCCTTGCTTTCAGGCCCCCGGTAGTATTGATAGGTACGCGGCCGTCGATGTTCGTCTCCCCATTCTTCACTATATCTATGGCATGACCCGGTCTCGCCAGCCCGACATCCTCCATGTCGATGATTTCCAGTATCGAGAAAGCATCATGCAGTTCGCATAAGTCAATGTCCTCGGGTTTGAGCTTGGCCATCTTGAATGCGTGTTTGGCAGCAGATGACGGTTGCACCTAGAGAAGTGAGAGACAGCCGATGTTGAACCGCATGGTAGTCTGTAGCATGGCCCACTGCAAGAACCTTCACCGAATCGTCGACCCGGGCAAGCGTCTTGGCAGCTTTGGCCGACGCAACAACAACTGACGCCGCACCATCGGAGGTAGGAGAACAATCGTAAAGCGTCAGCGGATCAGCAACTAACTTCGCTGTCTTGACTTTCTCAAGAGTGATTTCTTCCCTGAAGTGTGCAAGTGGGTTCTTCGCTCCATTCTTGTGCGCCTTGACAGGGATGAGAGACAGATCATCACGACACAGTCCATAGTCATGCATATACCTTCGGGCAACAATGGCCGCAAGAGCGGCTGGTGTTCCACCGAGTCTAGCCTCACTCTCAATAGAAATCATCTTGGCGAGTATCTTGGAAGCTGCACCTCGGTCGATCCCTGACATCTTCTCCACGCCGATGACCAACACAAGCTCGGCAAGCCCAGACTTCACAAGCGCCACTGCTTCCTCAAACGCGCTCGAACCAGCGGAGGGGCCGGTCTCCACTCTTGCAGCTCCAGCCGGCACCAGGCCCAACGAGTCCGCCATCAGCGTTGAAAGGTGGCCCACTCCAGTGAACTCGTCAGGGTTCTGACTTCCCACGATAACGTAGTCGAACTTGGCGTCCAGTGCATTCGAATCCCGGATTGCCTCCAACCCGGCAGACTTGGCAAGCTCTGTAATAGATTCGTCCAGCGTTCCGAACTTCGTCATGCCAACGCCCGTAACATAGACCTGTTCCAACGCTCGACCTCCCCCTACTCTATGCGAACAAGCAGGTCTCCCAAAGCGACAAGTGAACCCGGCTTGATAGTGACCTCTTTGACGGTACCATTGGATGGGGCTTTCAACTCATTGAACATCTTCATTGCTTCAAGGATGCACACAGTCTGACCTGATTGAACCTTGTCTCCGACTTTTACCCTGACTTCAGAAATCTTCCCTGGCATCGGAGGATAGATACCGCCGCTTACTCTCTTGCCGCTCTTGGTTTGCGTGCCTGTCTTCTCCTCTGCCTCGTCTCTCCTAACATGCTCCCACTCAATCTCTCGGGCCTCACCGTCGACTTCCATCAGGACCTTCTTGCCCGTTCTCTTGACAACCTTTACACTGTGGTGAAGCGAGGCATTGTCTACTGACCATGTCCCATCCTTCTTGAGAGATGGCTTCAGGGTGAAGGACTCGTCCCCAACCTTCACGACCAACGCACCCTCTTCGCCCGAAGGTCGCACCTCGACCTTGAAGTCCCGACCATCTGACTTGGCGACATATTCCTCGCTCATCACATCTCGCCCTGTTCGCGGCTTTTCATCAGATCCTTTCTTCCAGCCGATGCCCAAGCGGAGGAGCCTCGTTCCCATCGACCGGGGGCGTTCTGGTCAGTCCTTCCTGCAACGAGCTCTGCAACACCGGCCTCTGCCCACGCATTGCCTCCCGCAGCACCGGGTTGCTCAAAGGCAGTCTGATGGCTGCTCATATGAAGCACAGCGGCAATCACGGCAATGGCTTGCTCTATGTTGGTCTTGCCCTTGGATTGACGCTCAGCTCTCCGCTTGAAGAACTCAAGAGCGTACTGTGGGAACAATGCGTACGAAACCTCGTCCCTAGGGACATGTGGTATATCTTTCAGGGCTTCACGAGCCTTCGGTAGCTCGGGTTCAAGCAGGTCGGCTGGTCTCACACTGAGGGGCTTTTCATCGCCTATTACAAGCTTCTTGATCTTGGGGTCAATTGGTGCAGGAGGTCTGCCGTAGAAACCTCTGACATATTGCTTGACTTCATTCAGGACAACCTTGTAACGTTCTCCCGTGACAACATTCATCGTGGCCTGTGCCCCGACGATTTGGCTTGAGGGAGTGACAAGCGGGGGATAGCCAAGCTCTGCCCTGACGCGCGGTACCTCCTTCAGGACTTCATCATACCTGTCAAGGGCGCCTTGTTCCCTCAACTGGTTATCAAGATTGGACAGCATTCCGCCGGGAATCTGAAAAACTAACACCTGCGGGTCAACGCCCTGCAAGGCTCCCTCGAACTTAGAGTATTTGCCTCGAATCTTCTTGAAGTAGTCTGCAATCTCAGCGAGCAACGAAACATCGAGCCCCGTGTCTCTCGGCGTTCCTTTCATCGCCTCAACTATGGACTCCGTGGCTGGTTGCGATGTTGCCATCGACAGGGAAGAGATCGCGCAGTCGACAACATCAACACCTGCATCCGCGGCTCTCAGGTATGCCATGGAGGCCATCCCGCTCGTGTAGTGAGTGTGGAGTTGAATCGGGATGTCAACCTCTTCCTTCAGTCTTGTAATGAGCTCAAATGCAGCCTGTGGAGAAATCAGTCCAGCCATGTCTTTGATGCAAATCGAGTCAGCGTCCATTGAATAGAGCGTCTTTGCGTCCTCGACGAACTTCTCTATTGTGTGATACGGGCTTAGTGTGTAGCATATCGCCGCCTGAACGTGAGCACCTTCTCGCTTCACGAAGCGCATCGCGGCCTCCATGTTACGAACGTCGTTCAGAGCATCGAAAATCCTGAAAATGTCCAGTCCGGCTTTGACTGCTTCGACCACGAATGCTTCGAGTACGTCATCCGGAAAATTCCTGTAGGCGACGATATTCTGCCCGCGCAATAAGACTTGGAGTTTTGTATGGGGCAGTGCATCCCGCAATACCTCCAGTCGCTCCCATGGGTCCTCCTCGAGAAAACGCATCATCGTATCGAAGGTAGCGCCGCCGAACATCTCAAGCGAATGATAGCCTACCTTGTCCAGCTTTTCACAGATGGGAATCATGTCCTCTGTCTTCATCCGTGTTGCGAGCAATGACTGGTGAGCGTCACGCAGGACTGTATCTGTTATTCCTAGCCGTGTCATGGTTGGCTGCTCCCAGTTCTGGTTCTGTATTTAGTTATTCTGTTTACGCGCTCCGTGGACCTGTCATGAGAGTGCGTAATCTTCCAGATGTTGTTGGGCGAGGAATCTCAGTCAGACGCACTCGAAATGTGCCTATCAGAGTCTGTTGCGATTGACGAGGCATCTTCTCAGGAGAGTCAAGAGGAAACTGAATCGCAATCTCTGTCAGGATTCCTTCGATCTACCCGCAGAGAAGTGTCCGGGAGGGAATGAGAGAGCTCCCGGTTGCCATGACGAGACAGTGGGACTCGCCAACGAAAGACGAACTGGTCCGAATCTTTGAGGTTGGCATACTAATCCATGCGACGACATCCGCCAATGATATCGATTCATTCCTAGAGCCTAGGACTAGGATGGCAAAGGACTACCTCGCTCCTAGTGGCAGAGGATTCCGCACTTGCTCAAGAAGAGGAAAGGGCGACCTTATGTCGCTCTCTTGTTACTCAGTGTCCGGTCTTCTTCCGCTTCTGCTGATACAGTCGAAGCCGGACAGACTCACGGGCAAACTCGACATTGAGGACCGCCGACCAAGCGCTGGAGCAGGTCTGACACGCAGTAGTCACCGACAAATTGCTTCCCTCTAGAACAGCTTGAAAGTCAGGCGGCGTTAACCGCTCTTGCAACTTCCTTAGTACCCAGCAAACGAGCTGGCGGAGTGTTTTGTCCATGTTCATTGGGCAGTCACCTCTTCAGAAACAGGAACACACAGAGATTTCTTCAGACTCCAAGGATTATAGCTCAAGGCAGCTAATCTCCTCAAGGTAACCCGACGAATGAAAGCACTGATGCTCTCGGTCCTCGATTGGGTGACACACATAATCAGCTTGTCCGTGCCTTCTGGAGTCCTGACGGTTGTGGTGATTATTCCCTTCATTGTAGGTCGTTTCTGCGTAGTGGCAGAGTCTATATATCTGATATCACATTATGACTGATTTAATAATACGATATGCTGAGAGCCGAAATGCCAAAGAAAGGAAAGACCATCGAAGATTGGCTTGTCAAGAAGGGACAGGAGCTTAACGGCCTCACCGACGAGTTACCCAAGAAAGAAGTCAGTATCCTGACATGTCTCCTTGTAAACGGGCCCAACATTGCCTATCGAATAGCCCACAATTCAGGTGTGAGACAGAACACGATCTACGTGACTCTATCCAGACTCGAAAAGAAGCAGATGGTAAGCTCGCGAAAGCTTAGAGGCAAAAGGCAAACGAAGGGAGAACGACAATACAAATTGACCATTCGTGGTCTTGTACAGGCATTCACAACCGAAGACGGTCTATTGGCATTGGTGAATTGGAAACCCATTGTAGACAACTGGGGGTATCTCGCACCTCTGATACTGGAGAGGTGGGAAATCTTTGTTAGTAATGGATTGGCAAGCGAAGCAGTAAGACGTCTGTACCGGGCTAGCACATGGTTACTTGAATTGCTTCGCCCATCATTCTGGAAATATGTCAGTATCGAAGAACCTCCAGAAACCTTCATGGATGAAGAGGGCGGGAGGACCTTGGCAGAATTCTTCTATGGTCCGGGTAAGTGGGTTAATGAATTGTTTGAATCCCGTTACTTCGAAAAGAGACTCTTTGAGTCATTGTATCCTCTTGTTGCCAAAGATGCAGAGCTTCGCACTTTCATAGTTCAACGTCTAAGTGACGTGTTAGCTGATTTGCGCATGACAGAAAAAGGAATCGAGGCCCTGAGGAGGATATTCTGATCACCGTAAAATGCAGCTACACTTGGCAGTCAGCGTCTGGTGCTGCTGCTTCACTGATAATCTGCTTCACAGCTTTTCGGAATGAGTTTCGTGTTTGCTTATTGCTCATTATTGTGTCAATCACGAAGGTGAGGAAGCGATGTAAATCCACCACCTTCTCAAGGAGGGCCATCGTATCTTCTCTACTCATGTCGTCGGGTGATGTAACCGTGAGCGAACCATCGTCCTCTTCCGAAATCGTAACATACATGCCCTTCTGACGCGTGTCCTCCATCTCCGCACTATCGTCGGCCATCCCTTGTAGGGCCTCGCTTTCGAACGTAAGGGTTGCTTCTTTTAGAAGCTCATCAGCATCGATGAAACCGTGCCTGATCAGGTCCGGCAGAAACGCTTGAAAAGCAAGCATATGGGAGAGCATTATCTTGGATTTGTGGTTGGAGTACACCTCTGCCAGAGCATCACTATCCAATGGTACAATGTCCTTGCTTGAGTCAGCGGTCGTCGCCTGGCAGGAGCTTTGCGGCATCACGCGCCTCCCAGTGCCTAGCCTCTTCGACAGGCACGGCCTGTGTTTTCGGTTGCTTCTCCGAGCGGTTAGAGGATTTCCTTTAGGCTCTGGAAGGTCCCGTTCTTCTTGGACAGCTGCGATATCTCATTGTTCAAGTATTGGGTGATGAAGTGATGTATTTCTCTGTCCTTGGCAGAGATTCTGTATAATCGCCTCAACTGCTTGAGTTCTTTAGGAAATTCCTCATCTAATGCCTCATCATTCAAAGCATAGAACGAATACTGAAACCTGTCTGTTGCTGTTTCTCTTTTCAGATCATCGTCACCCCAAACATACATGCTGATGAAGAAATAGCTAGTCGACACAAGACGTTCCTGCATATCGTGTTCAAATCCACCGTCTACGAAAAGCTGCCATTTCCCGAATATGAGAGGAAGAAGATATGCCCACGTGTCTGCTTTTGGACTCCATTTCTTTCGCCTTGCAGATTCTATGAAAGCATAGGCAAGACCCTGAACTGTGAGAGCATATTCCTTTTCTCCCTTCGTCTTGTTCTTGCCCTCAAGTTCCTTTGATTCTACCATTCTCTTTTGTTCGAGTCTCGAGAGATTCGCGTAAACTGTACTCTGCTTTAGGTCCGAGGATTTCGCTATCTGGTACGCAATATTGTGACCATGTTCTAGCAACCACACCAATATATCGCCTTCTTTCGGTGGCACTTCGAATGCTGTTCTCATGGTTGTTCCATTAACTCCTATATTCTAATGTGATATAGCATATAAACGTATGCTGCAACTACAGAACATGACCTGTGATCAAGCCCCCAATCATCACAACTGTCAACTAGCAAACAGTACCAGAGGTGAAGCGCTGAACGTGGTCCGGCAGTTCAAAGGGAACAAATACTCTCAGACGATAATGCTGGCTCCCGGGGAGTGGGATGATGTCCACTTCGAGGCAAGAAGTGGATCCACTGTCGAAGTGTCTGCCTGGGAAGAAAACGGAGGCTCCTTCGACATCCTTCTTCTGCCAACGGAGGACATACTAGAGCAGGCATACAGAGCACAACGAGCACTCATTGGAGAGTTTTCAATAAACGATTTTGAAGACACATACACCTTCACGCGAGACGGTAGTTATGGTGTGGTCCTCTCAAATGAGAACGCACAGACCAAAGAGAAGGTCATTCATCTCAGAATAGCTTGGATTCCAGTTAGAAGACAGAAACCGCCGTACGAACCGTGTCTAGGAAGCAGACAGGGTGGAAGCAAGGAAAGTATGGAAGCCCTTGAGTCCCCATCAGCGGGAGTGACGTCGATAAGAGCCTCAAAGCCAAAGAAGAAACGAATCGGTTACCCAGTGATTCTCATGTGTCTTCTTCTTCCCCCAATCGCCGGAGCCTTGGCTTACGTTATCACTGGCGACGCAGTCTCTATTTCCCTAGCAGGGTACTTTCTTGAGGCAGCAGGTTTGGCCACAACTCTGGCAAAGACTGAAAGCGACTAGCACACTACTCTGAAGAGTCCTGCTGCTGTATAGCCTCGTCGACACTGATTGCGGTCCGCAATCCCGCAGAACGCACGCTAGGTCGCATGCACCGCCGCTCAAGTATCCTGTGGACGGACTCATTCTTGTCTTTTCATCCCCGGCAATCATGATATTGACTCATGGAAAAAGCCTTGGCTCTATCACGAGGAAGAGCTCAAAAGGGAAACGCGATTAAGACACCTTAGGTGAGTGCGAGTTGAGCAAGCCTACTTCGACCGGTATGAATGCTTACACTTTGGGCCAGCTGTTTGGAGGCTCGTCATCGCTTGAGTCTTGCAGCCTATGAGCCGTTTCTCGATTTTCTCAACGCGCAGAGTCTCGTACATGGTCAATCTGGCAAGTTGCTTCTTGGATTGAAACTCCTACTTAACACGGTAGTTGACAAACAGAAGTGGGTGTTTGAAGACGGACCGCCTTTCTATCTGGAGCGGGACTTGATGACTAAGAGGGCCGTGTTCGTTGGGTGTGCCGCGCGGCTCGTGCCAAGCGATTCGGAATTGGCACAAGTTCTGCGTGGTTTGGATTCGAGAGTCACAGAATCTCTTAAGGCGCAGAATTGCGACGAGTTCTTTGATGCAAATAAACGAGGCTTTGGGCCTTACTTATCCGCGCTCAGGGGTATCCGAGAAAGCATTCCGGTCTTTCGTGGCCGAGCGAAGGATGTGTCAAAAGAACGGGGATTGGCTTTCTGCTCGATGGAGTTCTTGGCGAGCCTGACTCAGCAGAGAACGCTGAAGATGCCGCTTAAATCAGGCATCACTGATTTTGGATTTGGAAAACGAACAGCCGCATTCAAGAGGGGCGGGCTCTTTGAACGCATGTTTGAAGGCTATAGAGAGGGCCTTTCATATCTCTGGCAACACGTAGCCGACGCTGTCGTGACTTGCAACCCTTGCACAGACATATTGGCATGCAAGGACTGGGGAGATTTTGGCGCACTTTACGACAAGGTAGTGCGTAATCGAATATCTGAAGCTGAAGGATGCCTCGGACTTGCCACTACAGATGTGATAGTGGAGATGCCAACTCCGAATGCTAGCATTCTGGCCCCCATCCTTGAACCATACCGTGTGCCTACCAGAGATTCGACAGAGAGCCAGCTTGATGCTGAGTTTCTTTGGTACAACATACAGGTTCTGGATGGCGGTGATTCTGTTCTGTATCCTGGGACCCGGCATTTGCCTTCCTTCTCGAGGGACTGGCAAGGATGTATGCGGACGGCAGAGCGCAAGGTCCCGTTCAAGTTCGACGAATAATGCATCCGACCATCGGAAACCCTAAGGCTGCCGACATCAGCTATGCTATTTTACTGCCATGTTACGGCACGGTTTGGAGCGATGCTTCAGGTTGGATTGTGCACCTAGATTCATGCAACAACTTCACAGGCGGAGCCAGGTCCATGATGAAAATCGCTGAGGAGACAATACAACGCTTAGGCGACCTAGTGGAAGTCCATGAGATTTCGGTGGCACGACCACAATTCGAGCGCTATTTGAAGGGTCAAATCGAGCAAAAGAGCAAGTCACTTGACGGCTCATTGACAAGATCCGAACTAGCCACATTCATAATGGACGACAGTGATGAGCTCTCCGCAGTATTCATCGAGCTTTTCGTGGCAACATGCATGGCAGAAGAAGGCTATCATGTCAAATGGAGATATCGTGACAAGAAAACAGGGAATCGGGAAATCGACGTGCTAGCTTGGAAGGACCAAGACACTTTTGTCATTGAATGTCAGAAGAGCATTCCTCGTTCGCCCAAGTCCATTGGCAAACTTGTGGAGGAGATTAAGGCAAAGAAGAAGTTCTTGAGAAGACCATGTCCGCGGAGTGTCAAGTGCACTGCAAGGTTATAGCTGCAGAGAATCTCGCAGACAAGGAACTGCGGCAGTCCATCAGAACTCTGAAGGATTCCGAAATCGAGGTCGGAGACATATATACGTTTATGCACAATTCTCCCCACAAGACCAGACAGCTTCAGAGGTTTCTGACCAGAATTCAGGCGGCCAAGAAGACACAGGGAAATCTGTTTTTCGATGGAATCACATTTGAAGACGATGACTCGGATTCAGGGACATGACATACTGCCCGCAGAGGCGCCTGCAGATTCGCATAAGGTGGTGCACCTCGCAGGGTCTCAAGCTGCTCTGGGGGTCCTCATCGAGGGAACGCATCATGGTGTCGAAGGTGGCACCGCCGAACATCCCAAGCGAATGGTATCCCACCTTGTCGAGCTTCTCGCAGATAGGAATCATATCCTCTGTCTTCATCCGCGTGGCGAGGAGGGATTGGTGGGCATCACGCAGAACAGTGTCAGTTATCTCTAGCCGCGTCATAGTCGATTGGCCTGAGGGAAGTCGCCTATAAGACCCTAACGCTCTTCTTGTCAGGAAGGCTACGCTGGGATTCCCCGGCTTGCGCAGTTGCCGCGGTTTGGAGAACTGGCAGTTACTTTGCCATGAGGGATTCTGCGATTGCGTGCATTTGCGTAATGTCAGATGTGCTCGAAGAAGCGAGGAAGATATGAAGCATTGTGCCGGCGTCAGAAGAAGATGGAACGATTACTTCGTGGTGAATGGTACTCCCTGTGGACCATATGTGCCACTCGACCTCGGTGCCCAGCAGTTGCTCTTTCAGCTTGGTGAACTTCACTTTTTCATGCTCATGGTGGTAGCCGGGGTGCCCGCCGATATAGACGCCAAACTGGGAACTGGGCGCTCCGAGGGGGACCACCTTCTGCAGCCGATAGACCACAAAATCTGGTCCTCGCTGTGTCGTGAGCGCGTATCCATCGGGGACTGTGGTGGTGAATCTTCCAATCTTGCGCTGGCCGCCTTTGAGATCAAGCACCTTGCTGCCGAGGGCGATGGTCGCGGCGACCGAACGAGCCAGCTTTGTGCAGCCCGCCGCATCCGCACCCGCCTTGTGGTTGACAAAGAACTGAACTAGTTGAACTAGGCCGTCTTTGTGGCTCATGACCACAAAGAGGACCGGAATGGTGGTTTTGCGAACATTCAGCTTTGTGGGTGAAATGAGAAACCCGCCCCCCTCGCGCGCCACTATCGCAGTGCCACCCATCTCCCACGTGTCAACCATCTTCCTGACCTGCTTCTCAAAGTCCTTGCCGGCCGTCTCAAAAGACTCGTATACCATGACGACGAAGCGTTCATCGCCTGCGTCCAGTATGACTCGGGACTCTTGCTCCGCTGATTCGGCGGGAGACATAATGTCCTCACGCCGCGCTTCGAGCCTAGCGCCCGGAGGCATCCGAATCGTGAGACGCCCATTCAGGAGATCCAGCAGCTGTTCTGCAAGTTCTAGTTGACCCAACTTGCCTTGGACCATCTTGCCCACTTCTCATCTTAGATCCGCAGTGCTATATTTAGTTGTTCTGCTTTCGAAATGTGTGGTCCGGCCATCAGAGCGAATCATGTCCCAAGCTGTCCATGTGGATGGTACAGCACTGAGTCTAGACAGCAAGAAGTCAGTATCATTCCCACAGAAGAGCAAATGACTAGAAACCACCCGTCACACTGAACAACCAGCTCCGGGTCTAGGGAGACCAATGTCTAGGACAACGCCGCACCCACGAAGAGGCCGGCAATTACAAAAAGCGAATGCAAGCTAGATTTGAAGGCTCTCTTGGTCTGTTCACTTATTCTCATTTCCTACCTTCATTCAGCACGCTGAGCTTCATTCAAAAGCATGATTGGGTTACCCTTGTTGGTAGGCTTTGCACACGTGCAACCAAGAGAACCTTGCGAATCAGCGCTCGATGCGCCGAGTTCCTCAACGGGGCAGCGAGAATTCTGCCTGCAGCCACAATGGTCTTATTCTACTTGGAATCCCCTCGACGATGAAGCGATCTCAAATGGGTGGCAGAGCAAGAGAACAGAGAACTGCATGGGCAATCGAAGGTCTAGGTGCAGACGGCCCAAACCCAGGACTGAAAGAGAAACTGATGCTCTTCGGCCAGTTCATTGGAGACTGGGATATCACCGAGGACCGATATCCACAGCCAGATGGAACTGAGATTAGGCACAGGGGAGAAGTTCATTTCGGATGGATTCTTGATGGCAGAGCTGTACAAGATGTCTGGATGACTTACGACGAGAATCTTCACAGAGCCGTTCCCGATGGGACGACGGTACGCTTCTATGACGGTAAGATTGACGCATGGCATGTTATCTGGATTGAGCCAAAACAAGGTGTCGTTCGAACATTCATAGCGCGAAAGACTAACGACGAGATTGTACTTGAGGGCAAAACGAAGGAGGGCTATCCAGAGAATTGGATATTCTCCCAGGTTAAGCCGACGTCCTTTCGATGGCGTTCGGTGGAAACACATGACAATGGGAAAACTTGGCAACTCACTGAGGAGATGAAAATTCGAAGGAAGAGCCCAAGTCGCTAGCCATCAAGCCAAAACCAGGAAGCACTGACAGTTGCATTGCCCTTTCTCAGCCTAACAACTGGCCAGTGATTCACTTTGTCTCAGGGCTCTTGACTCTTGACAATTGCAGCAGCACAGCTCAGCGGCACAAAAGGCAACGGTATGGTTGCGGTGGCCACACCCAGCAAGAGGAAAAGCAACAAAGTGCCAAATGCTATCCTTCTCAGGACTTGGATTCCCATCTTGCCTTCCAAGACAAGCCAGAGGTAGTGCAGGAGGGCGAGGAAGACAAGAAAGTAGAGTAGTCCGAATGCAATCCAATAGAGAAGAGTTAGCCCGAAGTAGGGCATGGAACTAGGAGAATCAAGAGCACTGAACGGGAAGTAAAGCACGAGGCCAAGAGTCTGACCAGAGGGGTACAAAGAAACCGAGAGGAGCCCCAGCATCCCCACGAGTCCGACAGACCAGAGAGCAGGATTGTATGGCCATTGATGTACATTGATACCGCTTGGAAGGAGTAACGACAGAACCATGGGAAGCACAAGTCGTTCCTTCATATCCCAGTCAGCTAATGGGGGATGAACGCGGGTAGCAGAAGTCACCTTCCGCTTGATACGGATCACCAGATAGGAGACAGAAACCGCGCCAAGAACGATGGATACTGCAACCAATCCCATCAGAGTTGGATTCTGGGGTTGCGGCGAGAAGTCGACACTCCCTGCAGTCCCGGGGATTGGATATGACCCAATTCCGATGTAGTCATCCCACCAGTTGCCCGTCCAAGTATTGCCGTTGCCATAATCGATTGCGTTCAAGCGGTTTGCACGGAATACATTCGAGGAGAACGCGTTGTTCAAGCAATCTCTAGTCACATCGACGCCAGAAAAGAGGTGGTTCGCAAAGGAGTTCCCGATGAATCGCGAGCTACGGACCCCATACATCAGCAACCCTTCCCAATTGCCTAAGACGCTATTGTTGGAGACATCGCACCCCGTCGCGTCGAAAAGTAAGATACCGAATCTGCAGTGCGCGATTGTATTGTTGACGACTGAAACCGACTGGCTCCCAGAGACTCCGATGCCTACGTCTCTATACGATTGGATTGTGTTTCCTCGAATGGTGACGTTACTCGATGAACCTACCACCGAAATACCTGTCTCAGCATAGACCGTCGAAAAAACGCAGTCAAGCACAGCTCCATTTGTAACGTTGTCGAAGTATAATGCCGTACGCCGGTACCCTTCTCCTCCGGTCAGTATGCAGTCCCTCACAATGAAGAACGAAGTTGTGTTGACGATACTGACACAAACGGAGTCGTTAGTAATACTACAACCTTCTATCCTGTACGGGTTTTCTCTTGTTCCAGCACCTGGCCATCCCTGCGACACGAAATCTGCATTACTCGTGATGCTTATCGGGTCATGCGCTAGATAGTCGCTCAAGACCTCCGTAGGGCCGAAATGCTTCATGCTTTGTGTTGTCGCGGGGAATGAGCCAGTAGACATCGCAACCAGCAGGGACGCTATAATGCAGAAGACAACGAGCTTTGGTGGAAATGAAGAAAGCCAAGCTACGTGTTTCATCCGAGAAGAGCTGGTCGCAGAGCTTGGTTTCATGACTAGCCGCCCCTGTGCCACTGGACTTACCGTTGTCCGGAGCCGCTCTTAAACATGCGGAGCCAAATATCGTCCAGTGCGAGGCCTGAGTGAATCCCAAGCCTTTGCACAGGGCGACAGGGCGCTCCGGTGTTTTCCTTCCGGAGTCGCTCTGAATCGCTTACTTCAACTTGGGCGTCATGTCACGGGGTTCGTACATTCTCGGTCCCTTCCGGCCCCTGAAAGCGGCAAGAAGCGCGACCGCGACGATAATCGCAGCAACCACGTATCCGTTCATGAGGAAATTGAGAATTATGCTGATAATATCCCCTGTTGGCGACGTCGAGGTTGTAGGCACTGTTACCTGAACCGTCACACTGTTGGAAATGGTGTTTCCGGAAGCATCTCTTGATTACGATCGTGTAGTTGTAAGTACCTACAATCAATCCGTCAACGCTGATTGGGATGACTTGTGATCGGGTTGCCCAAGTTGGTGTACTGACCTGAGTACCGTTTCTCAGGATTTGTATGGTGCCCGGAGCGAGGTCATAGACGGTCCAAGACAATGTGTTGCCAGTCGCGTTCACTACGTACTGAAGGTCACTCGGTCTGTGAACCCATACCGGCAGAGTCGTATCCTGAACTGTCACCTTGAAAGATTCACTCAGAACATGATTGTAGGGATCAGTGGCATTAACGTAGATATGATACACCCCGACTGGGAGAGTTGTGGCATTTCTGACGACACCCTTTGCATCTATTGCGAAGTAGGTACCATTGATTGACCAAGTTATACCTGAGAAATCAGTTGCATTCAAGTCGTACCGGAAGATATCACCCAATTCAACAGTCTGGTCAGCTGGGGCCGGAGCCCAAACCGGGAAGGTTGTATCCTGAATTGTCACGTTGAACGTGCCAGACAGTGTGTGCGTGGCCTTGTCAGTCACATTCACTCTTAGACCGTACATGCCAACTGAGAGAGCTGTCTTGTTTGTGATAATACCATTCGTGTCAATCTGGAAGTTGACAGTATCGTTAATCCAATAGCTCGAAATGCCTGAAAAGTCTGATGCACTAACATTGTACCTGAATGTGCTACCGTATTCAACTGTCTGGTTTGCCAGAGGCTGATCCCAAGTGGGCGGAGCGCTGGCTAGCACCGTGACCTTGAATATGTCAAACATTGAATTGCCGTGTGTGTCATTAACATAGACTCGCAGCGGGTAGATTCCAGCTGACAGATCGGTCGCATTTGTGACAACACCAATTCCACTAACAGTGAAGTGTGTGGTATCATTCACCCAGTAGCGGCTGATGCCTGATAGATCGGTTGCATTGAGATCATATCTGAATGCTGAGCCCTCCTCAATCACGTGGTCCACTGGAGACTGCAGCCAAGTTGGCGAAGCAGTGTCTTGGACGGTGACTTTGAATGTTGCTGTCTGTATGTTACCCAACCGGTCCGTGACGTTCACTCGTAGCCAGTGTACGCCAAATGCCAAGAACGTCTTGTTCGTGATTAAGCCAGCACTGCTGATGGCAAAGTTGGTCGTGTCATTCACCCACCAGCTACCGATACCTGAAATGTCCGTGGCAATCAATTGATAACTGAAACTGTTACCCAACTCGACGATTTGGTCCGTCGGTGCTGGAGCCCATATTGGTGGAGCGCTTGCTTGCACGGTTATAGTGAACATCGCACTCAGGCTGTTGCCTAAGTTGTTCGTGACGGTCACATTCAGGCCATATAGGCCGACAGCCAAGAGGGTCTTGTTCGTAATCACTCCGTTTGAATCAATCTGGAAGTTGGTTGTGTCATTGATTGCCCAGCCCGAAATGCCTGATGGATGCGTAGCGTTCAAATCATACCTGAAAGTGTTTCTATATTCGATTGACTGGTCGATGGGCACTTGATCCCACACTGGCTTGCTGGTGTCGCGGGCGATGATGTGGAAAGTCGCCGAGCGTACTTGCCCATGATTGTCTGTGACGTTCACTCGGACTGTGTATGTTCGTATCGTGAGAGAGGTAATGTTCGTGATAACGCCGTTCGCATCAATCTGGAAGTGGACCGTATCATTAATCCACCAACCAGAAATACCTGACAAGTCCGAAGCATTAAGGTCATATCTGAACGGCTTGCTATAGTCCACAATCCAGTCAACGGGATCTTGGTCCCATTTCGGGGGCGTTGTATCCTGCACGGTGACACTGAAAGTGGCTGACGCATGGTTGCCGTGGTTGTCCGTGACGTTTACTCGGAGGGCATAGATGCCCACTGCTAAGGAGGTCTTGTTAGTTATCACACCACTCGCATCAATCTGGAAATTGACTGTATCACTCACCCACCAAGTCGATATTCCTGATAGGTCCGTGGCGTCTATGTCATATATGAACGGGTTGCCGAACTCAACTGTCTGGTCGATTGGTGTCGGGGCCCAAGAAGGAGGAGTGATGTCCTGAACGGTGACACTGAAAGTGGCTGACGCATGATTACCGTGGTTGTCCGTGACGTTTACTCGGAGGGCGTAGACGCCCACTGCTAGGAACGTGTTGTTAGTTATCACACCACTCGCATCAATCTGGAAATTGACTGCATCGCTAACCCACCAAGTCGATATTCCTGATGGGTCTGTGGCGTCTATGTCATATATGAACGGGCTCCCGTAATCAACTGTCTGGTCGACTGGTGTCGGGGCCCAGTTAGGTGCTGTTGTATCCTGAACAGTCACGTTGAACGTGCCAGACAGTGTGTGTGTCGCCTTGTCGGTGACGTTCACTCTTAGACCGTACATGCCAACTGATAGAGCCGTCTTGTTTGTGATAATGCCATTCGTATCAATGTTGAAGTTTCCAGTGTCGTTAATCCAATAGCTCGAAATGCCTGAAAAGTCCCATGCACTGACATTGTACCTGAATGTGCTGCCGTACTCAACTGTCTGGTTTGCTAGAGGCTGATTCCACGTCGGAATTGTTCCGGCAATCACCGTGACAAATACTGTGTCCACGGATTTGTTCCCATAGGTATTTGTGACGATAATGGTATGGTTGTAAACGCCCGGGGTAAGACCATCAACGTTGAAGGGGTAAGTGTCGTTGGAAGCCCAGAAGCCCGAAGCGATTGTGGTTCCATTACGTTCGACTGTCGTGCCGTTAGGATCGCTGGAACTGTAGGTCCAATTAATCGTGTTCCCGGTCGCGCCCTCTTCGTAGGTAAAGTCCGAGGGCGAATTGAGAATAGGTGGGACGCCATCAGCAATTACAAACACAGTTACTGACCGTGGTTCGCCAGTGTCCGTCGTTGCTTGTATGGGCGTTACAGCTGAACCACGTAGCAGAGCTGAACGAAAACAACACACAAATAATGACCAGCGTTGCCTTTGACGCATTCATTCTCAATCACCTTGTACATTCGGCAATGTTCAGACCGAGCAGTCAGATTCCGTGGGGGTCCCTTCGAGCACGGAACCTGCATGTGGCGCAGACTACCGCACCTTTGGCTTGAAGCTTTTGGGATTTAACGTTCACTCGTATATACATGTTAGTGTCCTCGCGCCCTCGGATGACAACAAATCCACGGGAGGGACAATGAAGCCTGATCCTATGTCCGGGACAATCGCGCCGGCTAAATCGAAGCCCCGCAGTTATCGCATTTTCTGTTGCTGGCGTCGTTCCTCGCCCCACAATGGGGACAGACTACAAGCACCACTTCTTTGACAATCTGTTGTGTAACAGGTTGAGCGATAGTCACAGGCTGGAACTGAGTTCCAGGCTGGAACTGGCGGCTTGGACCCTGAGTCTTGCGCATCGCGATTGCACGGACAACGCTTTCTCCTTCGACCTTGTTACAAGTATACTTGTACGGGCCGCTGACTGTCAGGATCACGAGTTGCACCCCTAGGAAAGCCGGTTCGACCTTCATTTGCGTGATATCTCCGAAATTGATAGAGTGCACGAGACCTCGGGGTTTTACGAAGAACACTCTTCTATCAGTTACTACCAGTTCTCCATTCGACCCTTCGAACTTACAGCTCATCTTGAGGTCGACAGCCTCATCCGGGAACAGTCCGCTCTTTGACAAGATATTCACGACCAAGACAAATACGAGCACGTTTGCATAATAACTCTTGCTCGCTCGAACTCATGTTTGGCTTTATGTCGTCTTCGATGGCAGCGGCTCCAGAGCGAGAGCATGAGGATAATCTCCTCATTCTAATTCAAGACGTGCAGCCTTGAATGACTTTCCTTTCATTAACCATTTGTCAAGTTGATTAGTTCTGTGTGCCGTCTCAGATGAAACTCTGCAACAACCTGTCAATCACCGATTCGATGTTTTCGGACGTTATTCCATTGGCTTGGCAGATTTGCTTGACTCGAGAAACGCGCTCGGGATCACTGAGGTCCTTCAAGCTCAAGAAAACGCCAAGCCTTCTGCCAATTCGGTACAGGTCTTGTTCTCTGCGGCTCCATGTTCAGAAACTCATCTAGGACTGCGAGCATTGGCTCTCTATCTTGCGGCAACTTTCCCTCAATATCCTCGAACAGATTCAGTATGTGGTCGCTCTTGACGACGCTGTCGATGCCGTGGAGGTTCTCAATCAGGGTCCTGATTTCCTTCACAATCATGGTATCTGGACACATTTGGAAACGACCCGACGTGCGGTCCACGCTCAGAGGCGCCCGATCCGAAACTGCCAGTGTCCGCAGACGTATGAAGTCAGGGTCTATCTGATTGAGTGCATCCGCAGTCTCCAGAGCGTGCTCTTCGGACAACTCAATACCGCCCAATCCGGGCATTACGTATTCCGACAACTCCATGCCAGCATTCTTGACCTTCAGCCCTGCCTTCAGATGCATTTCCTTCGATGCGCCTTTCTTGACCATCTTCAGGACCTTGTCCGAACCTGATTCTAGACCGACATGTATCCTATTGAGTCCCGCAGTTCGCATGTCCTTCAAGTCATCTTCTCTAATCCGAACTATGGTGCTTGATCGGCTGTAAGACGTGATGCGCTCAATCGAAGGGAAACTCTCCCTAAGGTGTCGCAGAATCTTGATTAGCACCGAGGGCTCCGTGGCAAGAGCATCCGAGTCCTGCAGAAACACATTCCTCATTCCGTTCACAAACCAATAGAACGCGGCATTGAACGCCGCCGATTCTCCGGCGGCTACTCTGTTGACTATAGCCTTCAGCTCGGGACCTGTCATAAGAGAGGGCTCGTTGAAGGTTTCCCGTAGGCCGTTCAGATGCTTGCCTACGAGGTCAATGTCCCTCGTGATATCTTCGGACGACCGTCTGGAAAACGAAGACCCTTTGTATACAGGACAGAACGTGCAACGATTCCACTCGCAGTTGCGTGTTACACGAATCAGAAAGCTCTCGGCCTCGCTCGGCGGCCTTATTGGACCTACTTCGTATCCTTGGTAGCTACCCATGTATGTAGATTCTCGAGTCATTTCCGAACCTCGGCAAACACTGCGCGTCTGTCACATAGTACCCCTTGAAACGTATTGAGAAAAGGATTGGCAAATAGCAGAGTCCGGGGGCGGGGCTTTGGGATTTGAGAACGCGGTCACGACGGCACAGTTTGCGCATTAGCCCCGACCGTTATTTGCCTTCTCATAGGTTAACCGAAAATCGTCCGAAATAATTCATCTGGCTCAAGTACGAGTCCTTAGCCATCCAGCCCGACCATTAGTTGGCTGTCCGAAAGATTATATCATAATAGGTATTACGAACCGACTATCACGCACCAAACCCGCCTCATCCCCTGAGTATTGAGTCTGAGCACGAAGGCCCAAGGCCCCCACCTTTTGGCGCTGGACTCGATTCAGCGTCGTTCATTGGAGGAAACTGAGCGTTGCATAGGATTTCAGAGACGGCTGCGATTGCAATCGTAGTAGCAGTCTTGTTTCTTGGGCTTCAGTACACGGCGTCCATAACGCCCCAGCGAAACCCAGAGAATCCCTTGAGGGTTACGGTTCCGGAGGCACCAGCTACTGATACCCCTGGAGAGGACATGATTCCACCTGTAACAACGGTAGCGTTGACCGGCGTGGCAGGACTGAGTGGCTGGTATACATCACCTGTCCAGATAAGTCTGTCAGCTTCGGACGATAGCAGTGGAGTCTCTGAAACGGCATACTCCTTTGATAAGTACATGTGGCCCGACTACTATGGAACGATCTATGTGAGCTCTGAAGGGAGTACCATCATCTACTACTGCTCAAGGGATTTCGCTGGCAACACGGAGTCGATCCACAATGTAACAATCAACATCGACATGTCATCCCCAGTGACCGAAGTAAGTCTGGATGGTAACCTGGGCCTAGAGGGGTGGTATTTCTCGTGCGTGACTGTGACCTTGTCCTCGGAGGATGCAGTATCGGGTATTGCTTACACGGAATACAGTATCGATGGCGCTGACTGGGTCGTGTATAATGGACCGTTCGTAGTATCTCAGGACGGGCAGCACCAGTTGACATTCAGGTCAGCTGACATAGCAGGCAATGTAGAGAGTACCCAGACCGAAAGTGTGCGGGTTGATACAAACGCCCCGATTACCATGGCCAGTCTGGACGGGATACTTGGTCCCGGCGGATGGTATCGTTCTGACGTCACTCTAACCTTGGCAGCTAGCGACAGCGCTTCTGGAGTCGCTGATACCCAATACAGCTACGATGGCATAAGCTGGTCCACATACAATGGTCCTATCACGCTCTCAGGCACAGGAGTGCACATAGTACTGTTTTGCTCTAGTGACCATGCAGGCAACACCGAGCTGTCAAGATTCGAGGCGGTCCAGATTGACATGATTTCTCCTGTCACCACAGCAGCAATCGAAGGGAACCTTCCGCCTGCGGGTTGGTATGTTTCAGATGTAACAGTGACTCTGTCTGCAACGGATGAGATTTCTGGAGTCGCCTACAGTGAATGCAGCATTGATGGCGGTGCCTGGACTGTATACTCTGGGCCCCTGACAATCACTAAAGACGGCAATCATGAGATCGCATTCAGGTCCATGGACTTAGCGGGAAATGTAGAGGATGCGCACTCCGTGACGTTCGGAATTGATAGAAGCCCTCCGACCACGGTTGCGATACTCGATGGTAAGTTGGGACTGAACGACTGGTATACCTCTGCGGTGACCATGACACTGGTCCCGACTGACAGCTATTCAGGAGTCGCTGACACAGAATATAGCTTTGATCAGACTACATGGTCGACCTATGAGTACCCTCTAACGTTCTACAACGATGGAGTGTTCACCATCTACTTCTATTCGGCCGATAATGTGGGCAGTACAGAGGATATGCAGTCCATCACAGTCTCTATCGATATGACAAGGCCTGTCACGACTGTAGAGCTCAAGTGGAACAGCGGGACAAAACAATTGGTACCTTTCTGACGTTGCTGTCAGACTGACACCGAGCGATGGCGAATCGGGCATTGCACGCGTCGTGTACTCGCTGGATGGCCTCACCTGGACCGATTATACTGGGCCATTCGTCATTGCTCAGGAAGGCATCTGGAACATTGCTTACTACTCTTACGACAACGCGGGCAACAGAGAAGCTTCGCAGTCAGTCACCTTGCTCATAGATAAGTCTTCACCCACAACAACGGCAGATATCCAAGGTGGACTCGGGTCGAATGGCTGGTATGTTTCCGAAGTCACTGTTGTTCTCGCAGCCACCGACATGACCTCAGGGACTGCCTGCAGTGAATACAGCTTTGATGGCAATACTTGGTTCACCTACTCGGAACCCATCGCTATTCGAACCGAAGGAACGACAAGTCTCTGCTACCGATCGGTGGACTATGCTGGCAACATGGAGACCCCTGCACTGATGAGCATCCCGATTGACATGAGCCCTCCAACAACTGTGGCTGTTCTGCAGGGCGAAGTGGGAAATCTGGGTTGGTACGTATCGGATGTCAACGTGACACTTGTTGGAACTGACCCTATCTCGGGCATTTCAATCACGTACTACAGCTTCGACAATGCCACATGGAACGCCTATGTCACAGTGTTCGACCTGACATCTGAAGGCACTTTCAAGCTCTACTTCTTCAGTGTCGATGCAGCGGGCAATACCGAGAAAGTGAAGGCAATTGATATCAACATTGACATGACTCCCCCAGATACAGAACTGAGCACCGAATCGTACCATACAACTGGCATGATATCGCTGACAGCAACCGACTCGATGTCGGGCGTGGCATACACCTACTACAGGATAGGAGCCGACTGGATCGAGTACTCTGAGCCCTTCCACTTCGCAGCCGCAGCTGGCATGAACGTGATTGACTACTATAGCGTCGACAACGCAGGCAATGAGGAATTATCCAAGTCAACCGTATTCACGTTGACGGAGGTCGAAGTCACCTCATTCGTATCGTTCTATCCCTATCCTCCATGCAAGTACGCCCCATTGGATTCACTCGACGTCTATTTCATCTATAACCGACGAGCAGGCTACGTTCTGATGACGGGCAGCTGGCTGCTTTGGTACAACATCGACGTGAAGAGCGAGCTTTCAGAATCGATTCCAACTCTCAGCATTGCACCCAGCTTGCCCTCGGACTTTACGATGAGAGGCCTCACTGTCTGGTTGGTCTTGCCTTCGGGCCACCAGGTGCTCATGTATGTGTACATGAACTGCACATGCCGTGGCGGAATTGTCCTATATCCCAGGTCTTACGATAGTGTGTCGGTGTCTTTTGACGGGCATGCGATCACCGTAACCAACGTTCCGTCCGGAGCAAGAGTGTTTGTTTCAGTGGCCATGGAATTCGATCTGACAGGCTCCGTGTGGAAATCACCGGGCAACTTCCATGTCGAAAGCTACACCTTCAGCACTGTTGTGCAGGCTTCGGGAACTTACTACTCTTGGTACACGCTTCCTGTCGTGAGCCACGTGGCCAAACAGTATCCCCGGTGCTAGGCGCGGGTGAGTCGTGAGCCAGTAACACTAGAGCAGACAGAGAGAGGAACGCCGCCCGAGACTTAGAACCGTCTATGGACAACCTATAGCGGGATGTTGCCATGCTTCTTGGGCGGCCTGCTCTGCCTCTTGCTGGCAAGCATTTCCAGTCCCTTACAGATTAGTGGCCGAGTCTCGTGAGGGAAAATCACCTTGTCAATGTAGCCAAGTTCCGCAGCAATGTAAGGGTTCGCGAACTTGTCGCGATACTCCTTCACGAGCTCAGCACGTCGCTTCTCCTTGTTCTTGGCCTCATCAATCTCCTTTCTGAAGATGATGTTGATCGCACCGTCCGGACCCATTACGGCAATCTCTGAGGTCGGCCAAGCGTAAACCAAGGTCAGCCCCGATGTGCTTGCTGCTCATCACGTCATACGCGCCGCCGTAGGCCTTACGAGTAATGATCGTGATTTTGGGAACTGTTGCCTCACTGAAGGCGTAGAGAATCTTCGCACCATGCCGGATTATTCCTCCCCACTCCTGTGTTGTCCCCGGGAGATAACCTGGCACGTCCATGAACGTAATGAGAGGGATGTTGAACGCGTCACAGAACCTGACAAATCGAGCGCACTTGTCCGAGGCATCGATGTCAATGGTTCCGGCAAGATGAGCGGGCTGGTTCCCGACAATGCCTACTGAGCGACCATCGAAGCGAGCAAAGCCCACGATCATGTTCTTCGCCCAGTGCTCGTGGACCTCAAAGAACTCACCATTGTCGACTACCTTTGTGACTACATCGCGCATGTCGTATGGTTTGTTGGGATCATCAGGCACAACTTCGTCAACGGACATATCGACATTATCAGGTGCGTGACCCGTGCTGACGCGAGGCGGCTCCTCAAGATTATTGCTTGGCATATAGCTCAGGAGCTTCCGTATTTGAGCAAAGCACTCTTCCTCATTCTCACTGGCAAAACTGGCGACACCCGAAATCGAGTTGTGGGTCATTGCACCGCCCAGCTCCTCCATCGTGACCTCCTCGCCTGTGACCGTCTTGATAACATCCGGGCCGGTGATGAACATGTGGGATGTGTTCTTTACCATAAGCGTGAAATCGGTCACCGCGGGGCTGTAAACGGCTCCTCCTGCACAAGGACCCATGATAGCCGAGATTTGGGGAATTACGCCACTGCATAGGGTGTTTCTGAGGAAAATACACGCATACGAGGCCAGCAGACTTTGACGACCCTCTTGGACTCTGCGCACCTGCGCCGATCATTTAGCCCTATCATGGGCGCTCCCGTCTGCCATTGCCATATCCATGACTTTGCATATTTTGAGCCCATACATCTCAGACAGCGAACCGCCAAAGACCGTGAAGTCCTGACTGAAGATGAACACCTTTCGGCCGTCGATTGTGCCGCATCCGGTGATGACGCCGTCGCCGAGTATCTTCTTCTTGTCCATGTCCAAAGTCAGTTTCATCGATGAACGACGAACTCGTCAAACTCGACGAAAGAACCCGGGTCAAGCAGCTTCTCAATTCGCTCTCGTGCTGTATACTTTCCGGCCTCATGTTGTTTTGATCGGTCCTCGCCGCCGAGTTTGGTTCGTCTCGTTTCTTCTGAAGTTGCCCAAACCTGTCATCTGGCATGGAATGTTTCACCTAGTGTGCTCGCGCTAGCGACATAGTGATTTGAGTGTTCTGTCCAGCACTTCTGTCCTGACAAGCTATACGCTATCTGTATCAGTATAACACCCTCAGACCGGAACGCTTATGGGGCATCCTGCCAAGCCGATGGCAGGAGTGAGGTATGCGGCATCTGAGCATGTAGGTTCCATTGTATTTCCCTATTCTGGCAACTCCAGAGTATTGCCCACTGCGAAGAATGGAACGCGCGAGAGTCAATTCCGTGCAAAGCCTACTGAGAGCGTGAGTGGGGCGCCCGTTGAAGCCGAGCGACCAACGGCAGACTCCAACTTTGAACTGCTAGCCCTCTGTGCTGCAGTTGTCCTTCTTCTCTGTATCATCTTCGCACAGCATCTCTCTTGTATAATCGTGCCCCCTTGTTTCTGATTCTGTTGGTCATGGAACTACGTCAACCGCTCGACATAAACAAAGTGGCACTCACAGTGATTTGCCTTCTGTTGTTGCGCCTTCTGCTGCCGGCCTTAGTCCCAGATGATTGCTCTCTTCGGGTCATTCGGAACTATATGGATGCGCTTCAGCAACGGATACGTCTCAATGTTTGGCGACATCGCGACGGGAATTGTATTGACTGGACTACAGGTTATTCCCCAAATCATTTCCCTAGCAATCCTCTCGAGATACTTCGAAGGGGCCACTTCTAAATACGCAATGCGATTCTGGCGTATTGTAGTAAGTCCCGTTTTGAATGATGCTCTTGCTTGTGTACGTCCTGATTCCACCACCCGAGCCTTCAGTGTCTTCCCGCTCCCGTTTGCGCTCATCATTGGTCTAATCGTCTTGTGGCTGTTTCCACCTCAACGTTCCTCACCGCGTGAAGACTGTCAAAGTCCGAAGCCTCGCATTCGTCTCTAGGATCACCTCTTGGAGGTCTACCAATCACATCCTCGGAACTCGCAACAGAGAGACACGCAGTATCAAGATTGGTGAACGCGGATTTCTGACAGGGTTCCGAATAGTACGATTTCCACGAACGGAAGGATTATTTGGGCTATGATCTGCCCCGCTTACAAAAGGGGAGGAAAAATGACGGAGAGCCCAGCCGAGTCGCGTCCTGTGGAAAAGAGGCAAAGGAACTATGGTTTTCCACTGCTGCTCTTGTTCGTTTTGTTGGTTCTCTTAACTTGCTACTTCTTGGTGCCAGTTCTCTACTGGCTGCTCGTCGCACCCGTCATTCTATTACTATTGGGTGCACAGATTCACCGACCTTTGAACATGAACAGAGTAGCATTCATGTTGGCGTTACTCGCGTTCGCGGCTCCCGGTTTCTGTTTGTACATTCCTTATGTGCTCATACTCTTTGGCACCTTCGGCGAGTTTTACATTCCCTTGACTAGCGGCCTAACCTATGTGCAGAGTGCTCCGGAAATTGGAATCATTGCATTCATTTTCGTGACTGTGCCTCAGCTTGTTTTCACGGGCCAGCTTTGGAGGCTCTACCGAGGCACCACAACGAGGGAAAGGACCAATGTATTCGGAATCATATGTCTGGTTCCATCGTGTGTGCTACTACTAGCACTTCCATACTTGTTGGGTGGACCGTCCGGGTTCGGTGTGCTGATCCCGCTTGCATTATTCCTTGTCATAGGCGCTATTGTTTGGAGGACTCGCCTTGGAACCGCAACCGAAAGCGCCAAGGTTCGGTCTGATATCGTGTGTCTAGTTTCTTGTTGCGTGTTATTCGTGACAGTGTACCTTCTGAGTCTACAGTTATGGTTTAGTGTAATTGTCCCGTTCCCACTGGCTCTTATCATGGGCCTAATCGTCATGCGGCTGGTTCCACCTAAACATCCTTCGACTACGTGAAACTTCTCGCGCCGGCTTTCCCGTCTCCATCATCCGACCAATACGAAGAGCTCACGTCATTGTTCTTGGGAAATGGCCTGCAATCTCACAACCTCAGCGAAGCACCTGATTCAAGCGGCGATTACTTCCATTTTGTGAGTATCTCTTCCCTGCGGAATACGGCTCGGGCTAAGAACATCACGAGCAGGACCAGTATCAAGCAAATGCCCGAAATCATTAGCAAGCTGTCTTGGTCGTATGTAATGATACCGGTTTCGAACAAGATGTAGACAGCCAAAAAAGGGATAAGCAGAGCGTATCCCAGCTGCTGAGCAGTCCTTATGTCGCTAGTTCTGGAAGAGATGACTACGTTCAGACCAACGCTCAGAGCGCACACGAGTGGAACGGCAAGCAATAGAACGATTGCGACGTTCCAGTTCGGAAAATACAGATAATCGAAGACCCGATTGTAAGTTATCACGTCCTGTAGGGTCATGAATACCACAGTCCCCCCACGTAGATAACAGAGTGGGCAGGAAACCTGCGATCGCCTTTCCCAGCAAGAGCTCACCGTCGGTTATTGGTGTCGCCAGAAGTGGTTCTAGACTTTTCTCGACCTTTTCGCCCACGATGCTGTAAGAACCAATAGTCGCCGGTATAATGCCCGGCAATATAACGAAGATGAAGGAAAATGCGTCCAGCAGCTGCGGGACGATTAACGACTGAGGCCCGCCCCTCTGAAGCACGTACCACATAACTGTGGGCAGGAGAATCGATATTAAGAGTGGAACAAGAACCAATGTGTAGATAATGTACTTGTGTTTCCTAAATGTGCTGAAGTCTTTCTTCGTGATTGTCCACGAGATTCCTAGGTCCATTCTTATTTTCCACCCCTGATCAATTTCAGATAAGTATCCTCCAAACTAGGAGTAAGTTCGTTGACAAACTGGATTCGTCCGCCAGCTGCTCTAATTGCGTCGATTATGGTAGGATTCTCCGTTTCGGGGTTAGTGACCTCGATGGTAATCTGATTACCAGCTACCTCAATCTTGCCCGGCTCGACTCTCTTCACAGCCGCCACAATTGCATCGTTAACACGGTCGAGTTGAACCACAATCTTCCGCGCAAAAAGCGGCCGTCCGAGCTCTTGCGGAGAGCCCACAGCTATTCAGCTTTGTCTTCAGTATCCCGACTCTATCACAGATTTTCTGTGCTTCGTCCAGAAGGTGGGTGTTGAGAAAGATGGTACGCTTCTCTTTCTTCAGTTCAAGGATAAAGTCCCTTACAGTCTTCGAGGCCTCTGGGTCCAAACTTGCCGTTGGTTCGTCAAGGAACAGAACCTGAGGATCATGAATCAGGGCACGAGCTATCGCCAGCTTCTGTTTCATGCCTTTCGAGAATGTTCCTGCAGCAACGTCCTTCTTCTCTTGGAGCTCAAGCATTTTGAGAAAGTAATCTATTCTCTCTTTTCTCTGCTGTTCAGGGATCTTGTACAGGCGACCATAGAAATCTAGGTTCTGGTATGCACTAAGGCTATCATACAGACCGGGGTTTTCAGTCAACAATCCGACCATCCTTCTAATCTTCTGCTGGTCAGCCTTGTTACTGATATCAAAACCACCTATCGTAGCCTTGCCGCTGGTCCTTGATATCAAGCAGCAAAGCATCCTCACGGTAGTGGTCTTTCCTGCACCGTTCGGTCCCAAGAAACCGAAAACCTCGCCCTCATCAACATGCAATGTGAGATTGTCAACCGCAGTAAGATCACCAAACTTCCTAGTCAGATTCTCAATTTCAATCAAATGAAATCACCGAACCGCGTCAGCTTCTTTAGCTGTATCTTCAATCCTCACTGATTGCGCATTGCATGAGCGCGTGATAAGAAGATTGCTTTCAAGAATAGGTCCGTCGTGCTTTGGCCCGGTGAATAGTGCCCGGCTGCGGCAGCCAATGTCAGAAGGTTGCTGCGCCGCATTCGAATTCTACTTCTCAGTAGGCTTGCCGTCGTACTCCTCTGGCTTGGCTAGGGCCTCTGCCTTAGTCTTGCGTACTACCTTGTCCTGATGCTCAGGAGGCGAGTATACTGTATACAGTTTGAGTTCAGTCGTCTTGGATGTGTTAATGACGTTGTGCTTTGCGCCTGATGGGACAACAACTGCGTCTCCATCCTTTACAGGGCTCGCTACACCGTCGATGACGACTTTCCCTTCTCCCGCTTCGAATCGGAAGAACTGATCCACATCAGTGTGCACTTCTTCTCCTATCTCTTCCATGGGTTTGAGATTCATGAGCACAAGTTGGCTGTGCTTGCCTGTGTATAACACTCGGCGGAAATCAGTGTTCTTCCGGGTCTCTTTCTCAATAGCAGTGACATAGCCTTTCATTATCATCGCCTTGGAGTGCTTGGTACTCAATTCCAAGCATTTCGTTGAACCACACTCAATCTCCCTCGTATTAAAACGTGTGGACTTGAACACCGCTCGCGTGTGTGCATGTTAGACAAGAGGAATTCCCATCACTGCCTTTCTGCATCGGTAATCAGGAAATCATCGCCACAGCCTGGGCAACGCAAAGAACCATCTTCAGTCATGCTTGCATGTGTAAAGGAATAAGTCTTGCCGCACTGAGGACAGGCGATACGTTTCATCCTCTTGTCCGCCGGTTTCCGCACCCGGGTAACATACGATTAATTTGCAGTTGTCACACTTGAATCCTGGAATGGATGCACATCCCGTCCAACTCCAAGCAAGCTTCTCACCACTCCGACAAATAACGCTAGGTACGTGGTCGTTCCACCACATGCCTTGGGCTGCAACAATATATCCTCTCTTCATTTGGTTGCCACATGATGGACAGACACCTGTTGATGCCACTTGCCATCTGTCACCCCAAGTCTGTTAGAAAGCAGTCCTTCTGGGACAGCAACGTATCGATTGCTCTTAGGGTTTTCTTCTGGAATCGACTGAGGTCAACTACCTGCGACTAAAGTCGTAGGCTTGCCACTGCGATCCGCGGTAGGAACTCTACCTCGTCATTTCGTGCGACATTCGGGCGGTTGACATGCGCCCTTCCGACCACAGCATTGCCACGGTCGGATACGACTCTTCACTTTTCAAGCTCACATTTAAACTCGTATATCCCGCGGCGGCGTTTCCACCCCCGACTGAAGTTGGGGGTCTCCTCGCCGCGTTCCTCTATGAACAACCATTGGAAAGCAAAAGAAAGCAGGCGCGGATCGGAACCTGTCCGACCCGCGTGGAAACTACTGAACGAATCCTATACCAGCATTGAGCTGACTGCCATCCACCAGACGGTGAGTATGGTGACCATTATGGTGCCAAGATAGATTCTCCCCGTCATCCGGTAGAGTGCCGTAGCTGAGGAAGAACATGCCTGCGAACCAAGGCAGTATCTGCATTAAGAACACGCCATACAGCCCGAATACGATCCCTAAGGCTGAGCTTATGATAGGACCTGTACCCAAGGTGTACATTGGCAAGTACTGCACAAGGAAGACTACAAGCAGGCCGGCCTCCATTGCAAAGAGGCCCTTCAGCCACCACACAAACTGTGTGATGATCGGCCACTTCGTCTCATTCTGACGCAGCATCCCGAAGAGCAACGTGCCCCCGTTCAAGAGGAAGAACGGCAAGACCGGGATGAGGTACAGCAAGAACTGACCGAACCTGAGTGGGGTGAACTCCTTGAATGTTGGCCACATGTAACGGAACTCAACCCCGAGATAGGACACTGAAAGGGTCACGATCGCGTACAGGAATGCAAACATGAGTGTCCCGAGGACAATCGTCCTGAATACGATCTCACGACCCTCCGGGTTCTTGATGCTCTCGACGCGACCGACGTCGGTCTGGGTAAGTCCATTCTCTGTGCTCTGTTTCTTGTACCACTCCCTGTAGAACAGCCATGCAATCAGGAAGTTCGCCAACAGCCAAAGAACAGACCCGTTTGCAGTCGCCAGTAGGAAGATTGGAGCGAAAATGCCCAAAACCGCCCCGCCTAGAAGCCCAACCATGGGCAGAACGACGAATGTGACTCCACCTATCAGAGTATTGAGTGAGGCGTACTTCCACCAATTGAAGCCAGTAAGCGATACCTTCGTCGGAAGGGAAGTCTTCACCATTCCAAAGTAGGGCACGTTCAGAAGAATGGCGGTCAAGGGTATCAGAGAAATGACAGACATGATGAGAGCGCCAAGCTCTGAGTACTGAACTATCATGTATGTCTGAGTAGTAACAGACGCAGCCAGGGCCGCAGATTCAGAATACCCTGAAAGAGCCTGAAACATCCAAGCGACGACTTCTGTTACTGCCTTAGAGTTCCATGTTGAACCAGGATGAGTGCAGGGGCAAAGAGCGCACCTGTGTGCTGTGCCATTTGCGAATGTACCATATGTGTGGTCATATGCTCCCATAACTCCTGTTCCTAGATGTTCATTGTAGCCTACCATCAGAAGGCTCTCGTTCATGAACACAGCCCTTGGAGCGACTGTGAAGAGCTCCTCATAATAGGGCCAGACATTCAGGTAGTTGTGGAAGCCGGGGTACAGCGTCAGGTTGTCCGGACCACCGGCCTGAATGACTATCGCACGATGGTCTGGATTCATCATAGCAACCACTCTGGCTGTCATCCCGCCCATCGAATGACCCACGACTCCCATCTCTGTGTTGTCAACAAAAGCTAGGCTCTTCATGTACTGGTATGCAGAATTAGCACCGAGTGTGTAGTTGGACGCACCTAGAAGAAATAGAGGATTGCTAACTGGACCAGAATCGCCGTGACTCAGCTGGTCAAGGCTGACTGCTACGAATCCTCGCCTTGCTAGTTCCAGTGCTACTGTAGCTTCTGTCTCCTTGTCGTTATTCATGCCATGCAACAACAGAACAGCGGGGGCCGGGGAACTTGATGTGGCAGCCGCGGGGCGCCAAATCTGCATTGTTATTGACTGCCCGTTCTCATCAACAATGTTTACTGTGCTAATGTTGATGGTGCCGAAGTTGTTCTGCGTGTAGTGGGCGATGAGCGCGAAAGAGAGGACACAAAACAGACAGAAGAACAGCGCTTTCTGATTTCTGTCAAAAGTAGGTAGTTTCATAGATTACTAACCTCTTGCTTACATCCCCACCGATCGTTGATATCGAGAGCAATCGCTCTCGCATCGGTTAGCGCTAGGCCGCGTTTATCCCGATATAGGTGTCTCGGTCCGGCTCGGAGATGGCCTCCGTTTATGGCCCAGACCCGCAGAGTCGGGCACCTCGAAGCGGACGTCAAGAGATTGGTTGTCGCAAATTCACTTAATATGCCTCGAGTCCTCTCGCCTCCGGCTGCACAAGGAATATTGTAGAGCGTAGGTTTCTGCCCGGGGGCTAGCAGCGATGACGCAGACCTCATCTTCCGGAAAGATGGCGATTGGACAGGTCATGGTCATGTTTGCCATCTTCGGCCCGTTGTGTGCGGCTTGGTACCTGCTGGCTTTGCCCGCGTGGTCGGTCTATCGTACAGCTGTGGTCTTCTACTCGCTTCTCGCATATCTTTCTGCGACCTGCTCTGCTGCCGCGTTGGCTGAGTCCAGTCTCGGAGGCGACCATGACCAGTCGATTCTGCATTCCGCTCTGCTGTATTCGGCCGTGGTGAATATCGGTCGCGCAGTCAGAGTCCTATTCGACCCGGCGGCAATTGATACCATGAGCTCCCCTCCAATTCTGGTAAGTGATTTGCTCTACGTGGCTGTTTTTGGGTGCCTGATTCTCGCTGCCGCATGGAGACCTAGCGGGACCATGCACTCAAGACTGTACAGCATCGTAATCATCCCTTTTGCGAGCCTCGGTGCCCATGGCATCCTGTACTACCTAGTCATAACTCAGGTTACTCAAGGATATCTGTACGCAGTCGGCCTCTGCCTAGGCATTGTGGCAGCAGTCGCGACTACTCTGGCTGGTCTTGTTTGGTCACGCCTGCCTGCTGGGATGAGAGTATTCAATGTCGGGCAGATGGCAGTGGCCTTCACTCTCTTTGGGGTTTCTTGGGCTCCCTCCGTTATTGCCTTGTTCTTCCCATCATCCATTTGGAGTCTCGCTTTCATCCTGCGAGCCGTAGGCCTGTTCGTATTGAACGTAGCCGTGGCTTCACCGGTTCTGATTAAGCTGGGAGTCAAACGCCTGCGTGCATACGAGATTGCCTCCATACCATCATTGTTCGTGTTCACTCCTGTGTTCGTCACGATTCTTCTGGAGGTCGTTGCGCCCTTTTTCCAATTCGTAAGCATGGAGACGTATTACTTGACGCATCTTGGGGCTGCAGTCATGTCGGGAGTGATGGCCTTTCTCGTTTCAGCCTACAATCAACGGAGACCAGCGATGAATAGATATCCCATTATCTGGCTCTTCATCGCATGGTCAGTGGCCCAAGTCACCCTCGTAATAAGTGCAGTCTTCTATCATACCGCCTTCAGTGAAACGACAATACCCTACGTGATAGCTGGTCTTCTGTCTCTCATTCTGTTGCCTTTGGCAGTCAAATGGACGAGAGTCCCACAAAGAGCAGATGCGACACCCGTCCGAGAAAGGTTCGTTGCTCTCTTTATCGTGTCGATCATTCTGACGAACATAGTCGGGATGGCACTTCAGAAATACCTTGAGTCAGAAATCTCGGGGTTGTCTGGGAGTCCAATCGGAGTTTCGTTACTATTGAGTATGAACGTGCTCGTGATGTTCGCAGTGACATATCTGGCTTGGACACTAATCGTGGAATCACGGGGCCGCGTGTCCGCAGAGGTTATGTCAGTGGGGTTTCTTATTCTCTTGGTCGTACCAACGATACTCAAGGGCAATTACGCGGATTGGAGTTCGGGGTGGTGGGCTGCTGAGGTTTTTCTGTTAGTGACGTTTCTGTTTGGGCCGGCTTTCCTTGGTTCTCTCTATGTGAAGGAACTAGCGAGAGCGGAGTCATCCCAGAACAGGGCTACCCTATTCGCCGATCTCTTGGTTCACGACATCTCCAACTACCACCAAGCGATTCTCGTATGCCTGAATCTGTTAGAAATCGAGGACCTACCCGCAGGGCTTAGGGAACAGACCCTTCTTGATGCAAACTCCGAACTCATGAGGGCTGACAGTTTGGTAAGAAACGTCAGGCGTCTTGGAATGGTGGATCGCATGGCGGAAAGCTCCTTCGTGCCGGTGGACCTTGTGCAGTCAATCCTCGAATCATACCGTATTGTGGCTAGGACTCCTACTGCAAGAGGACTAAGGTTCAGCGTCGACAAAGAGCTGGGACAGTGCTTTGTGGGAGCTAATTCTCTGCTCACTGATGTCTTCCTCAATCTGTTCTACAATTCCGTACAATATGCCAAAGGTGAGCTCGTGATTGATGCCATCATCTCGCTGGTGATACGCGAGGGTCGGAACTGGTGGGAGATACGAGTTGCTGACCACAGCAGTGGAATCGAGCCAGAGCGCAAGGCCAAGCTGTTTGAGAGGTACATGGACCGCGCCCACGGCACCGGACTCGGCCTGTCAGTTGTCTATGCGCTAGTACGGGCGTTTGGAGGAAGCATTTCCGTGGAGGATAGGGTTCCAAATGACTACGGCAAGGGCACCGTTTTTGTCATCACCCTGCCAGCCGCCAAGGGGCCAGCGGCGCAATCTACGAGCGGCTCCAATGTATGACATAGCAAACGCATGCCATATGATAGCCGTAAGCGAAGAAACGCTAGCCATATTATCCCGATATTCAAGGGTCACGCCAGTCAAGACACGGGATGGAAACAGATTGATCACCAAAGGAAGCGACAAGTTCGAGACGAGTATTGAGACCACTGTTAGACAACACTTCCTCGACATGCATGGAAAGGAAGTCGCAATCATTCGCGAAATGGAACGAGTGATTGGAAAAGAGAAGGCCGACGACATCGTAAGAAAGTGGTCGGAACGCGGCGCTGTGGAAGAGGTCAGGAAGCTCAGTGCAAGCTGAGAAAAAGCCGATTAAGAACTTCGCTGACGTTAGCGCCCTTGTCAGAAGATGGGTGGACGAGCTGAATGACAGCAGCATGGAGGATGTCTCAATCACGGAAGAGACCGCCGACAAATGTGCATGCACCGTGACCCAGTGTATCTATGCTACTGTATTCAAGGCACTGAATGCGACGGACTTGGGCTACATCAGGTTTTGTGAACATGATTTCGAGACAACGAAAGCCATTCACCCGAAGGTGGCGTTGAAGCGAACGAAGACACTCATGCAAGGCAATGACTGCTGTGACTTTGTGTACTATTGGAAGAAGTAGGGCACGTTACCGTAAACAGAATCGCGGCACATCACCGAGCGCGGAGCGGAAACGCAAAGGTCTATGCTAATTGTTGTTCTCCATAAATCCTTCGCCGCATCCAGAGAGCCACGTAAACGAGACTAACCAGCACTGGAACCTCAATGAGGGGTCCAACCACCGCTGCCAGTGCCTCCCCAGAATTCAAGCCAAAGACTCCGATGGTAACAGCGATTGCAAGCTCGAAATTGTTGCTCGCCGCCGTGAATGAAATAGTGACGTTCTTGTCATAGTTGAACTTGAAGAGATATGAGATGCCGAATGAAGCAAAGAACATCAGAAGAAAGTAAGACAGCAGTGGCAAGGCAATCCTGAACACGTCAAACGGCAATGCTAGGATAACCCCGCCTTTCAGGGAGAACATGACAACGATTGTGAAAAGTAGTCCCAAGAGTGCGAGTGGCCCGAGCCTTGGCGCAAATCGACCATCATACCATTCCTTTCCTCTTCTTCTGATGAGGACCACTCGAGTGATGATTCCTGCTATCAGAGGAATGCCCAAGAATATGATAACGCTCTTTGCAACGTCGATGATTGAAACCTGTACAATGCTGCCTCCGCCGGGAGCCACAATCGCAGAAAGGAACGTCACATAGAACCAAGCTTCTACGCTGTAGAGCAATATCTGCATTATTGAGTTGATTGCCACGAGGACTGCACAGTATTCGCTGTTTCCTCCCGCCATAATGTTCCAGATTAGTACCATTGCTATGCAGCGAGCAAGTCCGACCAGTATCAAGCCAACTCTATAGTCCGCTAGGTCGGAAAGAAAAGTCCATGCGAGAACAAACATCAACATGGGACCAACGACCCAGTTCAAGAACAAGGACACTGCGAACATTTTCTTCTCATTTCGGAGTTTCCCGAGCTCTTCGTACTTGACCTTCGCAAGCACAGGGTACATCATCCAGAGCAGCCCTATTGCGATTGGCAATGAGACCGTATCGAATCTCCAGTAGTCAAGCATACCCGAAATACTCGGCACAAAGTACCCGAGGAGAAGACCGACAACCATTGAAAGCAGAATCCAGAGTGGCAGCAACTTGTCAAATAGTCGTATCTTGGATCGGGGTTGTTGGCTCACAGAACTCGACATCGAACAAGTGGCTAGGATGCTCTCACTTAAGGATTCAGATGCAGTACACTCAGTTGGCCGTCCAGTGACTCAATGAGACGGTCAATGTGGTATTTCTTGGGAAGACACAAAGAAACATGGTAGGCAATGCCAGCTCCATTCTCATCCACGAAGCTTCTTGAGATAGCTGGTCTTGACGAGCCTGTGTCGGTCTGAGCGGCGCATGGCATCTTCGGGAGTCAGACTCAGCAGGTCGACTCCGAGCCGCTTTGATGTACTGTCTACCCATTCATCTCTCAGTCCACGCGCCACAATGCTAGCTGCGGCAACCGCCATCTCATCTTCTGCTCTCGGTCTTTGGATAACCTCCACCTCTTTTAGCGTGAGAACCCGGCTGAGTCGCTCTTCGGTCTTCAGCTTTGAGAATTCGTCGATTACGACTTCGAACCGTGCACCAGAATGCTCACGACTTAGCTGACTGTGAACCTCACCAATCACCTTGGCATGAGCCCATGCCAGCAAGTCGTTCAGGCTCTTACCCTCGTCATGTAGTTCCTCCATACGTTCATTGAATGTCTGCGGAGATACCAGCACGGTCTTGACTGCCGTTGCATTCCCGAGAATTCTCTCTTTGAGCGCTCCTATCTTCTTCTGACTCAGAGCCTTGCTGTCCATCACGCCCAGACTTCTCAGAACTCCCGACTGCTTTGCGGTCAATGCCACAGCGGCGACGACCATCGGACCTAGCCACTCACCCTTGCCCGCTTCGTCAGAACCGATTATGAAGTCGTATCTTGTTTCTTCGAGTCCCATGCGCTCCAAGACCTTGCTTAGAAGAGAGTGGCAGCTTCTCTCCGTTGACCACTATCTTGCCTGTTTTGTAAGCGATGACCAACCCGCCAGCAAGTTCGATTCTAAACGCCTCATACTTGTTGGTGGTCCTGACCTCGCTAGCTTGAGACTCTTTGATTAGTAACTGATGGAGCTGTTCCAAGTGAGTCGCGTCAATCTTTACTGTTGTAGGTCCCAAAGCAGAATCCCAGCTGTTGGGCATTCTCGGAAGTCTTATGTCTTAGGGTCTTTCGGGACGAGTGATTTCCTGAATGTGAAAATGCAATGTGGTTTGTTCAGTCATGAGCGACATCTCCAGCCTGAATCTCGATGATGCGGCGCCCGACCTTGACTTTGAGAGAACCAGTAGGAGTTATTCCAGTGGCTACTCCTTCAATGACACGCTCTCCATCGTCGACTTGCACCTTCTTTCCTATGGTCACATTGATCCTCATCCATTCCTCGAGAATCGATGATGGTGAGGCGTCGGATACAAGCACGGCCATCCGTGAATCGATACTATTGACAATCCGGTAAGCAAGCTCTTCTCTAGAGGTTTCGAGGCCGGATTCGGCAAGGATGGTTGTGGTTTTGTCTCTGAGCTCTGCAGGCATGTCTTCCAAGTGCGTATTCTGGTTGATGCCGATTCCAAGAATCACACTCGTTGTCCCATTGTATATATTGACAACTTCGCTCAATATGCCGCCAACCTTGTGTCCGTGAATCATAATATCATTAGGCCACTTCAAGCCTACTTCAAGCCCAGTCATCTGATGAATCGCACTGGCCGAAGCACACCCTGCAAGCAGTCCTAGTAGTGCCACATCCCTGTTGTGCACAGGCGGCTTCGTTGCTAGCGATATGTATAGCCCGCCGGGAGGGGAGTACCAGTGTCGGTTGTGTCGACCACGGCCGGCTTGCTGTGTTTCTGCCACTATGACTATGTCTTGTGCAAGCCGCCCGTACGAGCAAGTTCTTCGCGTATGTCATTTGTTGAGTCGACCGTCTCGAGCACAATGACCCGGGGCTTGAGCAATGCTGTTGCAAGACCCTTCCGGATAAGAAGAGAGTCGATCGTCATCATCTCTCCATCCAATCAACATCGACTACTAGCCAGAACTTGTGCATCTGAATCCAAGCATTGGGTGGCAGTCCGAGCGGGAGCCGTCAATCCTTCCGATTGACCTGATATTGACAGTGGGTTGGGAGAGGACCGATAAGCTTATTCCCACACTCATGCCGCACTCGATTCCAAGACCCCTAAAGGACGAAGAGAGGAGGATTTCAGAGCCTTTCTGATGCTCTGCCACAGTTCGCCTATCCCAAGAAATGCGTAGCAACTAGACGAAGGTGCTTCATTGAACGACAAGGGATCGGGAACCAATTCGGAACAAACGGGGTTGGCAGAGACCTATGCGAGATCTACATCGCTTGGTTGGGGCCGGATCATAATTACCCGTGGAACTCAGCTCATTTGGATTAAAATCATAACACAGCCCGACATTCTAAGCAAGGATCTCTACGGTCTCGTTAGTTTTGTAGCGCTCGGTGCGAGCCTAGTAACTGGCCTCGCGATACCGTGGGTCGTCTGGGTCATGACACAGAGGGGATTGTCGGAGAAGGATCCAGAAGCATCAAACGTACTCATACACCACATGTTTGTATACGGGATAATCGCAAGCCTAGTGCTCGCGCCCCTTCTGGCAATCGGCTTCATATTTCTGGCCTCTGTTTTCGCAGGAGTCCAGTGGCTCACTGTACCAAGGAATCATCATGATGATTCCCCTCTCCATCACAGCCTCTCTCATTCAGCTGTTCTTGGGGGTCTACAATTCCTACTTGAGAATCGAGCGTGGCGTTGTTGTTGGAGCAGGGCGAACTGTAGCTTACCAGCTCATTCCCCTTGGCATGTACCTTCTGACTAGAGACTTCATGATGATTTTCTGGGGCTGGATCATCGCTGATGTCCTAACGATAATTGTGGCAATCCCGACCTCAGGTTTGAGACGTCAGGCATCGCTCTACCATCCAAAATGGCCGAGCTCGGCACCTATGGCATTCACACTACCAATCATCGGTCTCACTGTGCTTGACTCATTTCGCGGAGCCATAAACAATTTCTTCACAGTTCTGCTCTTCGGGACTACAGTATTTGCAACTTACAACCTTGTTATCGGCGTAACCACGATGGCGACGGACGCAATCATGACCCTGATGATACCTTTTTCGCCCATCATAATCGTGATGCTCAAGACGAGGCCTGAACGGGTTGGAATAGCTCTGGGAACCGTTCTGAAGATGCTGGCGCACGCAGTCTTGTATGTGTCGCCCGTTCTAATCTACTGTGGGTCAAAGGTCATGTCGGTAATCACCAGCTCACAGTATCTAGGTCCAGAGACTAATACTACTCTTGCATTCGCAACAATCATGATGGCAGCGACCGTTCTTAACACGGTTTTCTTGAACCTCATAGGGGCAAAAGCTCAGACACATCGGCTTCTTCTCTTCGAAGCGTTCTATGCCCTGTCGGCAATTCCCTTCTACTACGTGTTTGCTGTCTTGGGATGGCTACAGGTCCTAGGAATGGCGGGCATAGCGATCACCACAGCCATGAGTTTCGCCATTACTCTCTTGCTTCTGATGGCGCAGACAAAGGAACTCAGGCAAGTAGGGTGGGGAGCCTTGATCCGCGTTGCTATACTGGGCATCTTGCAGATGGGAATAACGTACTTCCTCACCGTGTGGTATTCCCCACTTAGCCTTGAAGACCTCTTCATAATCGCTGGGATCACGCTGTCAACGCTATTCATTCTTTCAGGCGTTCTGTCGTGTTTCACTACATCTGAAATGGAGATCATATCCCGGGCAAGCAAAGGAAGACTCGATCGCCTGATTTGGTTCTACGAGCATCTTGGGCGGCATCGGCGAATTGTAGAAGAGGACCAGAGCCTTCAACTATGATTAGGCGCGACATCAGGTCCTGTATAGCCAAGCGCGTAGACCACGAACCGGCCTACCGCAACAAGCGCTCCCGGTCGCTCGCGATTATTCGCTTTACTCCCTCTTCCAGAGTGACTCGTGCCTTCCACCCGAGAATGCGTTCTGCTTTTCGACAATCGTACCGCATCCTTCGAATGTCTCCAAGCTTCATCGGTTCCCTGATGGGCTCAACGTTCACTGCCAAAATCCGTGAGACCGTCTGGAATAGCTGGTTGATGCTAGTTTCTTTTCCGGAGCCCAGAATCATGGTCTCACCATTTGCCTCCTTGCCCAATGCGAGCACCAAGGCGTCCACGAGATCAGCAACGTAGATGAAATCGCGGGTCTGCTCACCATCCCAGTAGATAGTGGGCTTTCGATTTTTCATCAACTGAGCAATGAATTCAAGAACGACAGGCTTCCAAGTTGGCGACAGGCTCTGCCTCGGTCCGTAGACGGTGGCGAAACGAAATATCGCAAATTCCAGCCCGTAGACTTCTCGATAGAGCTTCATGAATCTCTCTGCCTGCAGCTTGTCCAAGTCATATGGGGTCTTTGGGCTGTCGGCTGTCTTTTCATCAATCGGTATCTTCGATGTGTCATAAATCCCGGAGTTGGAACTGAAGATGACCTTGGACTTGTTTTTCCGAGCGAGCTCAAGCGTATGGACCATGCCGATGACGTTGACTTCAACATCTCGCTTCGGATCCTCGAAACTCTGGCTACGAGGAAAGCACGGTAGGTAGTATATCACATCAAACGAATCTTTGGAAAACTGATCAGCGTACGGATGGGACACGTCGAGTTTGTGGAAACGAATCTTGGGCATCACACCTTGGAGGTTGTCGAGCCTGCCGTTGCTGAGATCATCGACGACATCGACCTTGTGGCCTTGCTGGACTAGCTTGTCCACAAGGTGACTGCCTACGAAGCCAGCGCCACCTGCTACTAGGATTCTCATCTTTCACTTGCTCCTCTCGGTTGCCTATTCAAATTGGATCAAAGGAATTCTTCTTGATGTGAGACTCATGTTCATTGTGAGGGGCGGCCCACTGTAGTCCTTTATGGTCATGGGTTTGACTCGGGGGTCAGTTAGCCTTGCAAAATCATACATGCTCATGCGCTTGTTCCCGCATACGTGCACAAGCCCTGTCGTTTTCTTCGTAACAAGATCCTTGATTGCCTTGGCCAGTTGGTCCGAATACAGGTAGGTCGCGTACCGATCGGTGAACGCCGTCGGGTATGGCCATTCGCCTCGCTCAATGAAGTTCGTCCGGACGACCAAGACTTTGAGATTGTTTGACAAACCCTTGACGAAGTGCTCACCAATCAACTTCGTCAGGGCATAGAAGTTCTTCGGATAAGGGATGTCATCCTCGGAATAGCATTTGTCAGGTGAATCGCCGGGGAAGACACAGGCCGTGCTCAAGTACACAAAGTAGCGGCCTTTTGCTTCCGAAGAGGCAAGTGCCTCAATAATGTTCCGAGTGCCATTGACATTGACGTCGTAGGTCTCTTCCCTGTGTTCTTCACAATACCTGATGCTAGTCAGGGCGGCACAGTGGATAACCGTGTTGAAGGACTTGCCCACGACGTACTTGCTAGTGGCGTTTCCATTTCTAATATCGAGATCCGCATGCGACGGCGAGAGATTGTTTGGGAATAGCTTCTGCAGTTGACGGCCGAGCTTACCTGAGCCCCCCGTTATGCAGAGCTTCACTCAATCAGCTCCCTGATTCCCTCAATACTGAGCTGTGTGGTGTTCGCGCTCGTGTATTCTTCTTGGAGCTCCTGCTCTTGTCTTGTACCATGAGGCTCTATAACATAGTAGTCTTCAAGGATTCTCGTTCTTCGGATTTCCTCTTCGGAAATCAGGACCTCGTCAAGCTTCTCCCCGGGTCGGATGCCAGTAATCTTCGTAGGGTAGTCCTTTCCGCCCATGGCAGTAGCCAAATCGGTTATTTTGCAGGCGGGAATCTTAGGAACGAAAATCTGTCCCTTCTCCATGTGCAGCGTGGCGTAGAAGACCAGTTCGATCGCCTGTTCGAGAGTGATGAGGAACCGGGTCATCAATGGGCTCGTAATTGGGAAAGGCTCGTGCGTCTTAAGCAGTTCTTTGAAGTATGGGACAATGGACCCGCGAGACCCGATGACATTTCCGTAGCGAACGGCGGCAAAGACTGTGTCGCATGGTGCGCTGTAAGAAAGCCATAGTCGTTCGGCGAGAGCCTTGCTCATTCCGTACACATTGACTGGTTTCACTGCCTTGTCAGTGCAGATGAATATGGCCTTCTTGACCTTCGCCTCCGAACAAGCCTTCTTGACATTCATGGTTCCGACAAGGTTGGTTTGGATGGACTCAACAGGATGCTTCTCGCAGGTCGGGATTATCTTGAGTGCGGCGGCATGATAGACTACGTCCACACCCGTTACAGCGTCCAGAATGCGCTGGTAGTCTCGAACGTCGCCGATGACAAAACTGAGACGCGGGTCCTTGTACTCGCGTTCCATGTCAAGCTGTTTCTCTTCGTCGCGACTAAAGACGGTGACAGCGGCGACTGGTGCCTCTAGGATTCTCCGAATTACGACGTGTCCAAAGCTCCCTGTTCCGCCAGTTACGACTACCTTCTTGTCCTTGAAGATCTCTTGCCGCTGTCGGAGTGGTATTTGCATCTTGCCTTTCATGGATTATCTCACACCTACAGAGATTCATAGAAGTTCGTCATATCTGCGTTTGCACAATGCAGCTACTTCTGCGAAGTCGTGGACTTCAACGGCAAAGTCTCGATGCGCCTTCTTTAAGCTTTTTGTCTAGAAAGTCTGTCTCAACTAGAACGTCGACCAGTTCAGATGTTGTCGTGTTGATGAATGGGCACTTGGGCACAAGACCAAGCTCTTTCTCACCAATCTGACAGACAATCGGTATTCCACAGGCTGCGGCTTCGACGGAACTGAACCCGTAGAAGTCAAGCCCGAACCTGTCTACCCAGACATCGATATGCTTCCAGTATTGTTCGTGCATTAGGGTATGATTGAGGTTGACTGGCTGGGGTTTGAGAGAAACCTGAACACCCTTATGCTTCAGACTCTCGGCAGCGTCTGCAATCTGTTGATTTACCAGAAATCGTATCTTGCGTTTGTCTAGTGTTGAACCGTTGAAACCAATCGTGAGGGGTTCGTTCGGGGCTCTGGTTGGAAAGAAGCTCTCAGTGTCCACCGGGAGGGGAATGAAAGTGGCGTCTTTGATGAGATCCATGATGTTGGGTGTCGACACGAAGTTCATTGCGTCACTGTATAGGTCGAAGCGGTTGTGGCCGAACAGAGATCCTTTCAAACCCCCAGTCTTGCCAAGTCTGCCCATCATCGCGTCATGGTAGTGTTGTACGAATCGTTCGGCGAACCGTTCCGTGACTCGACTGGGGAGCTTGACTTCGCTGTGAGAGTGCAGGATATCGTAATCGTCGAATTTTAGGAGGTCGAGTGGGCCTGTTATCAGCTGGTCTTCTTTGAAGCCGAAAGGGTGAGGGCCTGTCGCCACTACGGTGGACTCGACGCCAATCTTCCTCAATCCAGCGGATATAATGACACCTGCACCGTTGTGTTGATAGTGTAGGACTTTCATGTGATATCCTTCTTGTCCAGCTTCTGCCGAGAGTAGTCGCCTTCGGGTTGCCATCCGCCGCGGGCGAAATTGCAGTAGTGGCATTGTCCGAGTGGCGGGTCGGAAGAAAGGAGCTTGCGCCGGAACTCTTGTGCGCGAGTCGAATTCCACACTTTCAGAGGACTCTCTTTGAATACGTTGCCTAGTATGTAATCGTAATCATAGCAGAAGTAGGCGTCACCGTTAGGCTCGATGAACATGCCGTCCCACGCCAAGTAGCAGTTGCCCCAGTCAGAGCTAGGTTCGAGCATATAGTCGAATCCGATAATGTTGAGCGGTGACTGCTTTGCCACTTTCTTCTGCTTCTCAAGCTCCTTGTCAAGGTCCTCTTTGGTGAGCATGAGAGGTTCCTCGAACGTCTGGTAGTCGGGTCGGGAGACCGGGTCAACCATCAGGTAAGTCAAATCGGCGGCGTAGGGTTCCAGCATCTTGATCAGGTCAGGCAACTGGTGAACATTGTTTCTGGTGATTACGGCATTGATGTGGATTGGGGGATTGTCCATTCTGCCGAGATTGTGGGCACGCTTGTAGTCGATGACCCGGACCAAGCTGCCCATGACCTTCTTCAGCTCAGCGCCACCCCGGAGGTATCGGAAGGTCTCTTCGTCGGCAGTGTCAATAGAAATGACGAAATCGCCGACCCTAGTCAGAGCGTCCAGCATATTGTCATCGATTGTGACCATGCCATTGGTAGTCAGAGAGATACCATAGTGCCCTTCATCCTGCAACCATCTCAGGATGTTGGCGAGCTCATCGTTGAGGAGAGGCTCACAAAGTCCCATTATGCAGACACCACGAATGTAGGGCATCTTCTTCAGCAACGATTGGAGCATGCTTAGGGTGATTTTTCCTTCAGGTGGCTTGAACTGTTGCCGCATGCAGTACTTGCAGCGAATATTGCACATGTTGGTGACACATACACCCAAATTGGTGGGCACTGCCTTTAGGCTGTGACGCCTGTACAAGCTACGTGCACGGCGAGCCCAGTACCATCGACGCAAACTCAAACTTTAACCTCGTCTTCCGCGGGATATCATTCCGTTCTTTAGCTTTTCCTTCGCTCACACCGCTTTCAGGCACACCGCCAACTGCTTGTCACCTCCACGTTTCGAGTGCGTAAATGACAAGCGCCTTCTGCCACGAGGAACTATATTCAGTCGGTCTCCGTCTAGGCATGACAAATCCCAATACTGACACACCGGCCAGCCTCGCCCGCTGGCTGGAGATCCTCAACCGAGGGCGAACTGCCGCGGGCAAGACCATCAGACCCCAGAAAACAGAAGACCACACCAAGACATATTCATTCGCGGATGGACAGAAGCCGAGAGCTACCAATGGCGGGGTCCGTTGCGGAAGCCTTCTACCAAATACTGGACGGCTTGGGGCTGGTCACCTTTGGGGCTCAACCGGCGATTCAACTCGAACCCTCGTGAGGAACTCTCCGCCACCGGACATCTCCGGCGGAAAAGTGAGCACACCACCTTGTCGTTGTTGTGATGCTTGCCGCGTCACGGTAGGCCGCAGGGCGACGAATCAACGAGACGAATAGAATACTTGAAATAGAGATGCTATTTATACGCCGCGGCAGCCAAGAATGTCCGGTGCCCCTCTTTGTCGAAGGCAACAGTAGATTCTTTTGAGTACCAATGGAAGAACCTTCCTGAGGGGGATTTCCTCCTCTCCGATGAGAGTTGGCGCAAGAACGTGGACAGTTATATTCTTGATGAGCTGCAAATGACGCGGGACCGCATTCGAGGCATGAAGGTGCTAGACGCCGGCTGCGGTCAAGGGCGGTGGTCGCTTGGCTTCGAGAAACTCGGTTGCAGTGTCCATGGAATCGACATAGCACAAAGTGCTGTCCGGTCCGCTCGGAGCAACGTTAAGGGCAAATTCGACACCGGCAGTGTGCTAGACAAGAACCGCCTTGATGCGCTATACGGCGCAGAACGCTTCGACCTTATCTGGTGCTGGGGCGTTCTCCATCATACGCCCGACCCGAAGAAGGGGTTTGACAATCTGACTACGCTTCTGGCACCAAAGGGCATGATCCATATCTACGTTTATGGAATGAAAGGACTCGTCAGCCATTTCTGGAGATGGGTCTTTGGAAGGTTCGGGCTAGCCAACAAGGAACGACTAGCTAAAACCATCAGCAGAATCGGCCTCTGGCTACAGAGGACTTTCAGCAAGAAGAGCCCACCAGTCGTCGGAAGACTGCTCCGCAGGCTGTTCCCGGCGTACACGCCACACACGATTTTCGACGCCTTCAGTCCACGAATCGCCAGCGAACATACCCAGTGCGAAGTCAGAGGATGGTTCCAATCCAACGGATTACAAGTGGTTCTTCACCGTCCCTTGTGGGGCGGCTCCAAGACAAGCACTGATATCTGGGCGACAGGATGGAAGAAGTGACCGAACGCAAAGAGCCTGGCTGTTCAATGGCCTTCGAACATACGTTGGTAGACAGCGAGATGCTGCTTGGCCACGACGGCAGCGTCATGGTACTTGGAGACCCATTCTCTGGATTTCCGGCCTAACTCCTCTCTGACCTTTCTGTCAGTGCAGACATTGAGCGCCTGCAGAATCTCGTCATCGGTTCTGGCGTTAAGGACAGGTGGAAATTCAGCGTAGAGGCGATCGAAGTGCCGCTTGGAGAGATAGATTAGTAGCGGTTTCCCACACGCCATAGCCTCGAACCCTGGCCGTTCCACTGCTGCCGAGAGTGAACTGGTCTGCCACGGCCGTTGACTTGTTTATCCATTCCACTAAGTAGGGCTTACTCATCAGTGGAAGCCATTTGACATGCTCCTTAATACCTACATGTTCTATGAGAGCCTTTGACTTCACCACATCCTCACCACGTTCGGAAAAGACGAGTAAGGAGTCTTTGTTTTCTTTGAGGAATCTAGCGAAAGCCCTGATTAGTCTGTCTTGACCCTTCTCCGGCCAGACATGCCTAGAGAAACAGAGGATCACGTTCTCATAACCGAGGCCTTCAGTCTTCATTGGGCTGTATCGCTTCATGTTGATGGCGAAGGGAATGAACTTCCAGTGCACTTTGTACCGCTCACAGAGATCTAGTGTGTCAGGATTCGTCATCAAGACAATCTTAGCATGGCGATAGCTTTGCACCATCAAACGGTTCCTGACACGATCCTTCAATCGAGTTCCCTGATCGAATTCTCTAATAGCTCCTGCCTCGAAGGGAATGTAGTTGGCACGGAAAAAGTATGTGTACAGGAAGAAAGGCGTATGGGCGACTACTAGGTCGTACCTTCCCATTATGGTGCGCAGCATTCTCAAACGTGAGAAAACGTTCCCGCTCGGCCTGAAGAAATGAATCCAGTCGGGCTGCTCATATCCGCGGTTCAACACGTCCATGTTCGGCGAATACGGGTCACCTATCTCGGCCATCTCGAAGCCGTTGAGTTCCCACTGAGGTAGAGCGGTCACATGAGTGGGAAGGGAAATGTAGAGTTGCACATCTTCCCCGGAAGCCTGCAGTTCGTCAACAACAGTGAAGGCCACATTCCCCATGTTCCCGAAGTGTGCGACGGTCTGGCCCATCTTCATGGCTCCAACATCCGTTTGTAGATAGCGAGATGCTGCTTGGCCACGACAGCAGCGTCATGGTACTTGGAGACCCATTCTCTCGATCTCTGGCCTAACTCTACTCTAGCCTTCCTATCGGCACAGATATTGAGCGCCTGCAGAATCTCGTCGTCGGTTCTGGCGTTAACAACCGGTGGGAATTCAGGGTACAGGCGGTCGAAATGCCGCTTGGAGAGATAGATGAGGAGCGGTTTCCCGCACGCCATGGCCTCGAACCCTGCAGTTCCGCTGCTGCCAAGATTGAATTGGTCTGCCACGGCTGTTGACTTGTTTATCCATTCCACCAAGTAGGGCTTGCTCATCAAGGGAATCCATTTGACATGCTCTTTGATGCCTACTCGCTCTATGAGAGCTTTCGACTTGCCAAGGTCCTCACCCCACGTTCGGAGAAAACGAGCAACGAGTCTTTGTTGTCTTTGAGGAATCTGGCGAATGCTCGGATTAGTCTGTCTTGACCTTTCTCAGACCAGACATGGCGAGAGAAGCACAGGATTACGTTTTCATAACCGAGGCTTTCAGTCTTCATCGGGCTGTATCGCTTCATGTTGATGGCGAAGGGAATGAACTTCCAGTGGACTTTGTACCGCTCACAGAGATCGAGCGTGTCAGGATTCGTCATCAGCACAATCTTAGCGCGGCGATAGCTCTGCTCCATCAACCAACCGCGCACGCGATTCTTCAATTGCATTCCAGTTCTGAAGTATCTAATCGCCCCTGCTTCAAATGGAATATACTTCGCGTGCAAAAGGTAGGCGTACAGGAAGAAAGGCGTATGGGCGACTATCAGGTCGTATTTCGCCATCATCTTTCGCAGCACGTTCAGTTGTGACAAAAGCGTTCCCCCTAAGTCCGAAGAAGTGAACCCACTCGGGCTGCTCATATCCGCGGTTCAGCACATCCATATTAGGCGAATAGGGATTACCTATTTCCTCCATCTCTAACCTGTTCAGTTCCCATTGAGGTAGAGTGGTCACGTGAGCGGGAAGGGGAATGCAGAGATGAATGTCTTCTCCGGAAGCTTGCAGTTCTTCGACAACCGGGAAAGCGTCATTCGCCTGGTTGCCGAAGTGTGCGATTGCATGCTTCATATTCATGCCTCCAGCTTTCTCGCAAACAAGGTCCTGACTCTCTGTTTCTCGTACCTACCAACGAATGGTGCAACATCCAACCGGGGATAGCCGTTAATCATGTACTCGATATAACCTCGGAACATGTGGAGCTGCTGAAGCTTGTGCGATCCGAACACGACGTTCTTGATGCATCGGCCAACAACAAACCAGAATGGGTAGCCCAGTTCATACATGCTGTGCCCGAATGTCCAGACCGAGCCGCTGCTGTAAGGCTTGAGATGGCCGTAGGTCACTGTGGTGATTCTCGCTGTCTCGCCGCCCTTCTCAAGAGCTTTGAAGAGAACCCAGCTTTCCCAACCGATAGTTACAGGAAACGGCAGGATTTTGCTGAGGAATGAATACCGGAAGACCCGGCCCGCACCATGAGGCTCGGCTTTTCCCACGATTTTCTGCTTCATGTGTGTTCCCGAGCAAACCAGAAGCCGAGGATTCCTCTCGAACTGCTTGAGAAGCTCCTCCACATACGTCGGGGGATAGAGACAATCATCGCCCGAAATCATAAAGTAACTGACGGGTTTTGACATCTTCTCCACTGCCAAGTTCATGAGCTTGGGTACTCGAGCCCAGCTGCGAGGCAGATTGTGCTCGAGGCGGAAAACGCGAATCTTCGATTCTCTCTTGAGAATCTCAGGCGTTCGATCCTTTGAAGCATCGTCTATCACGATGATTTCTGTGGCGGGGATGCTCTGTGCGTATAGCGACTGCAGTGTCCGTTCGATTGTCGTTTCCCCATCCTTGCATGGGATTGCAACGGTGTATCGCGTGTCTGCCATCGGGTTTCGTCGCCTAGTGAACCGGTGCCCATCTCACAACTTATCGGTTGCTTTCAACTCCTTTGTGACGAAGAGTCTCAGCCAGACCTCGAGAGCGAGGAGTGCGAAAAGCCTAGTGATGTAACGCGTTTTCGTTTCTTCGGTCTTGGACTCCGCTTCACTAAAGGCCTTCTTCAGCCAGTCCTTGTCGACTAGGCCCATCTTGACGCATCTTGCGTCGTCTAGCATGGATGTAATGCGATCTTTGTTTGTGCGCCACATCTCAAGCCGGTCCATGCCAAAGCCGATCTTTCCCTTCAGAGCTGCCTTGTACGCGAAGTTTCCCAGAAGTATCTGCCTGAGAACTACCTTGCCAATGTTGTTCTTGGGGTCGTACTTGATCTCGTAAGGAAGGTGACTGGCCATATAGATTACTTCTGTATTGAGCATTGGCGCTTGACAATCGACCCCGAAGTGCTTGGCAAAAGCAGTGTTTGTCGGGGCGAAATCGTAGAGCAGTTTGCCGCTGTAGTCGGCCAAGAAGATCTGGCCCAGCTTGTTTAGTGGGTTGGAGAAGTACTCACTTACGTACGAGTACATTTCATCCCATGAGAATTTCATGCGAGGCCCAAAGAGCTTTGGCTGGTCAGGAACCCAATCCATCTTGTGTGCATCCAGATAGGCCCGAGGCTCAATGCGTTCTCCGGGAGAGCTCAACAGCTGCTTGTACCGGAATACGTAGCCTCCGAAGTTCTCATCTCCGCCGTCGCCTGTAAGCATTATGTCAACTTTCTTCTTTGCAAAGTAATCGAAGACAAAGTACATGTAAGCATTCCATCGCGGCACCTTGAGAATCGCTATCTGCGCAGGAAGTGTTTCAAACGGACCTTCAAGGTTCATGTGATAGTGGTCGGTTTCGAACATCTCAGAAGCATGCTGCGCATCCGGTGCCTCGACAGTGTCCTGACCGAAGGTTATGCAAAGCGATTTGATGTTTAGCTGTGGGTAGAGCTTCCTAGTCAATGCAAGCACCGTGGTACTATCAACGCCACCGCTGATAGCAATCCCGACAGTCTTGGGTTTCTTGTAGTCGATGGATGCTCTGATGGCACCCTCAATGAGGGGCTTTACCATGTTTTCAATTCCAGAATAGGGTATGAAGTCCTGCCACGTGAGCTTGGGCAGAAGCGTCGGTCCCTTGGGATAATAGCGCAGTGTCAGTATTGCCCGCAGCTCTTCAAGATTCTTCGGACTCAACTCTGATGATAGTTTCGTCACGTCTGGTTGAGTTTTCTCCACAAGAGCTCCTTCCTTAATGTCGCATTTGAAGGAGCGAAACCTTTCTTCTGCCATTTAACCTTTATGCGACAAGCAAACAGCTCACATCATCTTGTGCACGCAGAAGCGCACCTTGCAGCTCGGAATCTTTGCTGCCAACGTTCTTCGAGAACCCGATGATTCGAAACACGATGATACTAGACACTTCACGTGACATCAGCAGATTCCTCCGGCTTCGCCTCATGAGTGACCTCGGTCTCCCGCAGCGCCCGCATCTGCGCCTCACTACGTCTGAAGAAACCGTAGAATGCGAATACTGAAATCACATAGAGAACGGTGACCAATAGGTAAGGAGTCCTGTACTGCTTCGTGACTAGGAGCTCCCCAGTGATATTGGATGCGATTCCACGTGCAAAGGAATCAACCGTCCGCACCACTCCAACAGCTGTCGCCCGCTCTTCCCTCGTAAGGCTCTCCATGAAGAAGACGTTGGAAGCCGGACCAGCCATGTTCATCAACACGTTTCGCGACACATACACAAACACGGCGATATTCAGGACGGGAGCCCAAGACAAGCTCATCAAGAAGGGGATTGAGATCACTTCTGTAAGGACCACTGTTCTGACTTTCCCAATCCTATCAGCCATCGCGGCTGCGAGAAGCTGCCCGATGCGAGGACTGCAGTATTGATGGCGAAAATCAGCCCTATGAGTTCGGCACTCGCTCCGAATTCGGTCTTGAAGTAGAGACTGAAGAACATGACAATCATGCCCGCGCCTAGCCCTACGGTACCGACGGTGAAGGTGTAGCGCCCAATGAATGGCCAGTGCTTTACGTTGCTCAAACCGAAATGGGATTTTCGCTCTGGACTGCGGTCACGGGTCATGGGAAGAAACAGAACTATGGATAGCAAGAGTGGAATGAGGCTTATCCACAGGGTGAGCTTGTACGCGTCCAAGAGGCGGTAGCCTGGTCCGAAGAGGACTAGCATTATTGTTGGAAGAGCCCCTCCCGAGAGATTGCCAAACAGCACAGTGAGTTGACCCATCCCGCTGCCGAATCCAAATAGGTATGTCCTTTCGACCTCGGTGGAGAGGTCAGTCAAGTAGGGAGAGACAGCCACCTGCGTGAAAGCACTGGAGGCACCCAAGAACACCTGGGAGGCCACGAGGTAAAACGGATCCAAGGTGTTGTACTGCAGTACAACTGAAACGAATGATACTGCGCCAGCTACAACTATGATAATCTTCCTGGCGGTTCTGTCCGTCACCATGCCAGCAAGAAGAGCAACACCTGCCGTTGCGAACAATGATATTGAGAGAAAGTATCCAATGAAGTCTTCATGATAGCCGGCCTCCAGTAGGTAAAGGTTGAAGATGACCCCGCTCATCCCGTTAGCGAAGGAACTGGCTGTGACCGAAGCAATGTACAGCTTGGCGTCTCTCCTGAATAGATGGAGTTTGTCCATGAAGCCAAGCTTTGCTTTCTCGGTCAGTAGAATCACCTCTGCCTTGGTGGGGAGGTTGGCAGAGGCTGCGTATGACACAGCCTTTATGCATTGCTCAAGAAGCTAATACCACAAGGCTAAATCGGCGAGTCAAGTTACCAGCTCGGGCATGAAGACCATTGACCTTCGTAGCGATACCGTCACCTTACCAACCGACGAAATGATTGATGCAATCGTAGCTGCTCACAAGGCAGGCCGATTTGGTGATGATGTCTCGGGCGAGGATCAGGTTGTCAATGAGCTTCAGGAGAAGGCTGCCAAGATTCTTGGGAAGGAAGCAGCATTGCTCGTGACTTCTGGCACTCAGGGCAATCTTGTTTCGTTGTTCGCTCAGACCAATAGGGGCGATGAAGTCGTCGTAGAAGAGCTGTCCCATTCGTTCGTTTTCGAGGGAGGAGCAATGGCATCGTTCGGTGGTCTCTATCCGATGCCTGTCAAAGGCGTAAGAGGATACATAACTCCAGAGGCTCTTCGCGATGCCATCAAGCCAGATGACCCTCATTACGCTCGGACCTCAATGGTCGTTGTTGAGAACACTCACAACTACGCTGGAGGAACCGTAATCAGACCTGAGCAGGTGAGCGCGTCTCGCGAAGATGGCACATGAGCACGGTCTCAAAGTACATTGTGACGGTGCACGCCTCTTCAATGCAGCAGTTGCACTGGACGTTCCAGCAAAGGACTTGGTGAAAGATGTGGACAGCGTTATGATTTGTCTCAGCAAGGGGCTCTCTGCACCAGTGGGTTCGCTAGTCCTAGGTTCGGAAGAGTTCATCCACGAGGCGCACAGAATCAGGAAGAAGATGGGCGGAGGGATGAGGCAGGCTGGCATAATCGCAGCACCGGGCATTATCGCGTTGGAGAAGATGGTCACTCGCCTGAAGGAAGACCATGCGAATGCCCAACTGCTCTACGAGAAACTGTCCAAGATTCCGAAGATTGTTGTTGAAGGCCCACCTGATACCAACATTCTGTTCATTCGATTGGACAAGTTGGGCGTTGATGCTGAGAAGTTCTCAGACGAGCTCAAGAAGCGAGGAGTTCTTGTTTATGGAGAATACGGGTCACGCATACGATTCGTCACTCACAGAATGGTTACCCGCGAGGACATGATCAAAGCAGCTCAAGCTGTCGAGGATGCCGCGAAATCGCTTCAGACTCGCTAGGGGGTCTTCGGCACCCGGTCTTTGACCAGAACGACAGTATCCCGCCATCTCCTTGAGCTATGGCTCTTGACACAGCTCCAGTAGGACTCCAGATGTGCTCTTGGGATGAACAAAAGCGATTTTCATCTTGTGTGCGCCAACGCGGGGCTCGTTGTCAATCAGCTTGGACCCGGCCTTCTTGTGATCTGAGAGAGATGCTTGGATGTCAGACACTTTCACTCCGATGTGGTGAATTCCAGAGTCCGCGCGTTTCAAGGAATTTCGCAATCGGACTGTCAGGCGAAGTTGGCTCCAAGAGCTCAAACCGACTCTCCCCTATCTTGAGAAAGGCGACTCGGACCTTCTGCTCGGCGACTTCTTCAGAACCTGTGTATTCGAGTCCCAGTACGTCCTTGTAATAGGGAAGTGCTTCCTTAATGCTTGTGACTGCAATCCCGATGTGATCTATCTTCTTCTGTATCATAGCCTAACACCTCTCTACATCATGTCAGGAGCCTTATACTCGCCCCAAATGCTGCCTGAATGCATCACATATCTCGCCTACAGTCGCCTGAGCCTTGACTGCCGCGATTATTGCCGGCATCAGGTTTGTGTTGCTCTGGGCCGCCGTCTTGAGACCTTTCATGGCGTCTTTCCAAGGTCCGGGACTTCGCTTCGCCCTCACCTTCTTGACTGCCGCCACTTGTTCCCTCTCTACCTCTGGGTTAACCTTGAGGTACTCGAGTTTCTGTTTCCCCTTTTCGGCAAACATGTTGATGCCAACAACGACCCTTTTCTGAGCATCAACCCTTCTCTGGAATTCGAATGCGCTGTCATGGATTTCTCTTTGCGGAAATCCCTGCTCGATTGCCGTGACTGCCCCGCCCATTCCATCAATCATGTCGATGTATTCGCGGGCCTTTCGCTCAATCTCGTCGGTTAGGCTCTCGACATAGTAGGAGCCAGCAAGCGGATCAATCGTATCAGCAACGCCGGTCTCATAGGCAATAATCTGCTGAGTCCGAAGTGCAATCTGGACGGACTGCTCGGTTGGCAGCGAAAGCGCCTCATCACGCGAATTCGTGTGCAAGGACTGAGTTCCTCCTAGCACCGCTTGGAGAGCTTGCAGGGTGACTCTGACAACGTTGTTATCGGGTTGCTGAGCAGTCAACGTGCATCCTGCAGTCTGGGTGTGGAATCGCATCTTCCAAGACTCAGGGTCGCGCGCCTTGAATCGGTCTCTCATGATACGTGCCCACAGCCGACGAGCTGCTCTGAACTTGGCGACTTCCTCGAAGAAATCACTGTGTGACCCGAAGAAGAAGGACAAGCGAGACGCAAAGGAGTCAATATCGAGATGGGCATTCACTGCTGCGTCCACGTAGGCGATACCATTCGCCAGAGTGAAAGCCACTTCTTGGGCAGCAGTGGAGCCAGCCTCCCGTATGTGGTATCCAGAGATTGAGATTGTATTCCATTGTGGCATGTTATCGGAACAGAACTTGAAAATGTCAGTAATGAGACGCATGGAAGGCTTTGGAGGAAATATGTAAGTTCCTCTGGCTATGTACTCCTTCAAGATATCATTCTGAATTGTCCCTCGGAGCTTTGCCATCGGAACTCCTTGCTTCTCTCCAACTGCGATATACATAGCAAGGAGCACTGCCGCAGGGGCATTGATTGTCATTGATGTGCTTACCTTGTCAAGGGGTATAGAATCAAAGAGAACTTCCATGTCAGCGAGCGAATCAATTGCAGCGCCGACCTTGCCAACCTCGCCCCGAGCCATCGGGTGGTCTGAATCGTATCCGATTTGAGTCGGCAGATCAAAGGCCACGGAAAGACCGGTTTGACCTTGTTCAAGTAAGAAACGAAAGCGCTGGTTGGTCTCGCGGGCAGTGCCAAATCCACTGTACTGCCGCATTGTCCACAGGCGGCCTCGATACATAGTAGGCTGCACGCCGCGTGTGAAGGGATACTCGCCGGGAAATCCGAGAGACTCACGGTAGTCTATGCCTTTGGTGTCAAGAGGCGTATACAATCTGTTCACCCCAACACCCGAGATTGTCTCGAATTTCTCCGAGCGTTCGGGGAACTTGCTCAGTGTTTTGGAAACGGTCTCCTCTTCCCACTGCTTGAAGTCTGCCTCAACGTCGTTTTCTCTTGTCATTCTCCTTCACCGACCTTCCATAGTCAACCAAGAATTCGGCTATCAGCCGCTCAGCAACCGAATATGGGTCGTCGTCCCTCTCCGCGATTTTCCTCAATGCTTGTTCGTACTCGGGTCGCCCCTCGAGCTTCTCCATCAGCTCTCGGGTGAGCTTGTAGCCCATAATCGTTCTCAGTTCATCACGACTCCTCTGGAGGCCCTTCTGGGCGAGCAAACCGCTGTCCTCAAGGTACTTGCGATGCTCTGCAATGTTGTCCACGAGCTCTACAATCCCCTCGCCCGCTCTCGCATTGGTCATCAGTACCGGTGGGCGCCACACACGTTCACGAGGGTCTGTGTCGAGCATCGCGTTGATCTCAGTCGCCTTCTTATCAGCGCCGGGCAAATCAGACTTGTTCACAACAAAGATATCCGCAATCTCCATGATGCCCGCCTTAATTGCCTGAATGTCGTCTCCGGCCGCAGGGACATCAATAACAAGAATCGTGTGAGCGAGGTCTATCACTTCAACTTCTGACTGGCCGGCTCCTACGGTCTCAACGATGATTATGTCCTTTCCAAAAGCATCCATGGCCCGAACCGCATCCGATGTGGCCCTAGCCAATCCGCCAAGATGACCTCTTGTGCCCATACTCCTGACGAACACATCTCTGTCAAGCGCGTGACCCTGCATTCTGATTCGATCACCAAGCAAAGCTCCACCCGTGAACGGGCTCGAGGGGTCAACGCATACAATCCCCAACGTCTTGTCGCGTTTCCGATACTCTGTTGTCAGACGGTCAACGAGAGTGCTCTTACCAGAACCGGGTGGACCGGTCACTCCTATGATGTGTGCTCTTCCGGTATGCCTGTAAAGCTGGCTCATGGCGCCCGCGGCTGAAGGGTCCTCATCCTCGATTAGTGATATGAGATGCGCGAGAGACCTCCTATCACCTTGAAGTACTCCCTCTACCAACTCTTTGACTGGCAACGCGGCCGTCCTCACAATCGGGTTCTAAAGCTTGACATGAGCCTTGATGTAGTCCACAATCTCGGACAGAGGTGTGCCCGGACCAAAGACCTCGGCTATGCCAGCAGCTTTCAGCCCAGGTATGTCGTCTTCAGGGATGATGCCGCCCGCAATTACCAAGACATCCTCCGCGCCCTCCTTCCGGAGCAGCTCTGTCACCTTGGGCAGGAGAGCATTGTGAGCACCGCTGAGAATGCTCAGTCCGACAACTTGAACAGATTCCTGAATGGCGGCCTCAGCAATCATTTCGGGGGTCTGTCGAAGTCCTGTGTAGATGACTTCCATGCCTGCATCGCGGAGCGCTCTCGCCACTACCTTCGCCCCACGATCGTGGCCATCAAGGCCGGGTTTTGCAACAAGCACACGAATCTTCTTGGATGAACTCAAGGACCCACCTCAAGCTTATGGTCTACATGACGAAACTTGAGGCTGTGATATAAAGGCTTTCCATTTCGCAGATGAATCGAATGCCAGTTCCTGCTGCTATTGGCTTCCGAAGCGCAGCAGATTCTCACAAATCACTTCAATGCCGTCGAAGACTCCGGGTAGAGGAGCACGTAGACGGCCTGATTCGTGGTCATTACTCCTCTCTTCACCCATTCCATTACGGTCTTAACATTCTCGTCGGTTGAGACTCTGGAAAGAGCTGCCAATGTTGCAGCGCGCGACTGGCTATCATTCAAGAGATCCTCAATCGTGCGAATCAAGATCATTTGTCGCACATCGGGGCTTGTCTCTGTAAGCCAATGTAGTACGTTGTCAACAACCTTCTTGTTGACAGATGCCTTCTTGGCGGCCTTGGATAGAGCACTGGACACTTGTGAACGAGACTGGGAATCCTTGATTCCGCGCAGTTCGGTCTCAATGACTGCCACTATCGCCTCAGTATTCTGAGGATTGCGTTTCAGAATGTCTACTAGGTCTGATCGAGCACGCAGTGGGCTTTCAGTGTCCTCGTCTTTCGTCAAGGTCGATACAGACTCCTCTAATCACATAAGCCAACCGAGTAAGGTTGTACATTCCTAATATGTGATTCGCGTACGTAGTTGGCCGAATGAGCTTGCGGCTCATCGAAGATATGATGACAAGTCTGACACCGATTTCAAAACGACGAGTGGAGCGTTTTCCGGACCATATCGCGCCAGCGAGTCTTCAAGAGAGTGACCTCGGGAGTTCACCCAGACGGATTGGATGCCTGCCCAATGTGCGCCCACGACATCTGCATAGAATTCGTCTCCTACATACACGGCTGTTGATGGTTCTGCATCGAGTCCCCTGAGTGCATATTCAAATGGTTCGCGCATGGGCTTGTAGGCCCTAACGTCACCTGAGTCGACCATTACGTCAAAGAACTGCGAGAGACCGAGCTTCTCCATGATGGCTCTTGTGTGTCCGTCGAACGAGTTGCTGACGATTGCCATTCTTACTCCTTTGTCTCTGAGGCGTTCAAGCAGTGACGGCACTCCGGGGCAAGCTTCGGAAAGGTCCAGATGGAGCTGCCTGAAAATCCTGGTGGCTTCATCGACTAAGGATGGCTTTACATTCATGCCCAAAGTCTTCAAAGTCGCCTTGATTGCGGCTTTCACGAGTTCGAATGGATCCTTGTATGGCGCGCCATTGACTATCCGTTCTATCGCCGTGTAGTAGTTTCTTAGAAGTTCCCTGACGTAAGACTCGAGAATCGTGGATGGGTCAGGAACGCACTTTGCTAGCAGCCACTCGCTTCCCTTCAATGGATATCTCTTGGTATCTATGAGTGTTGAGTCGAGGTCGAAGAGCACGGCACGGTAGGCGTTGAAATCAAAACTGTTCACTCTGGTGGCAGACTCCGAACTACTCTCCACCCTTGGATAGGTATATCCCATGAGGGTCCAAGCGGTGCATGATATCGATTTGCTGCTGACTGGGCTCCTTTGTCGTCGGCACACGGTCAGGTACGATGACGTCAAACATTACATTCTCAAGAACGTCCTTCACGGTGACGCCCGGGTGAACGGACATCAGTCTAATCTTGAGTGTCTTGGGGTCGAAATCGAACTGGCACATGTCAGTTATCACAACACTGGGTCCTCCTCCGACAAGCGACCACTTCTTCCTTGACCCCGGTCCTTCAAGATGACCGGGACTTGTGAGGTAATCCAGCTTCTTGACGAACTTCCTCTTGTCGTGAGTCATGATTATGATCAAGCGCTTTGCAGAAGATGCGATGTCATTGCCTCCGCCACTGCCAGGAAGTTTGACTTTCGGCTTGTCGAATGGACCTATGTATGTCGTGTTTAGATTCCCATATTCGTCAATCTGGGCAGCACCGAGAAAACCTACGTCAATCCTACCTGCCTGAAGAATGAAGCCAAGCGTCTCAATCAAGCCAATGGCTGCAGAAGAACCATAATAGTATCTTGAATCTGCCACAGACAGCGGGACGTTCTTGGGACGAGCGTCTATGAAGCCGGCCTCTGAGAGGAGATTAGCATGAGGCGCATGGGTCTCCTTCGCGAGTAGCGCGGCCAGCAGCGGAAGCCCGGTGCCCCCGAATACGTTCTCACCATCTTTGACATGCGTTGAAGCAACAGCCGTCAGGAACTCAATCTTGGTGTACTTCGTCATATCTCTCTCCTCCTTAATACCCCCAAGGTTTCTTTGCCCGCAAACTCATCAAGTGATCCCAACCCACTTTGTTCAGATACTCGTAGTGGTTCTCAACGCCGAGAATGAAGTTGTCGAGATAATCCTGCCAACCTTCTTCGGTCTTTGTGAGTTTGTGAAAATTCTGCAGGTGCTCTAGGTCGTAGTCATAGTAGTTGTGGCACATCACTGGATGAGCGATAAACGGAGCCACAACAACGTGACTCACATACATTGCAGGAATCTTCGTCTGGTCAGGTCTGGACCTTATCTCGGCTTCATCAACTAGCTCTTCTGCTAGGATTATCAGCTTCTTTCCGCAACGGGCACCCTCCAGGTCCTCGCCCACGATTCCATCTATCTGAGCATTGCCGGTCTTGTCGACTCGCTGAACATGAACGATGCTGAAGTCCGGTTTTGCAGAGGGTACTAGGCATATTTTCTCACCTGTGAAAGGGCAGTCAATCACCTTGAGCTTCTTGTCGCCCCTGTATCGAGCCAGCCTGACCAAGTCCGTTCCCATCATGCTTCTGATAGGCATGAAAGGAACATTGAGCGCGCCACCAAGGAATCGCATTGCCATTGCAAGGTTGCTGTAGTCCTCCACCTGTGCTTTCCCTTCGACAACTCTTCTCCGCATGTTGTTTGCAAGGCCCAATGCCTCTATAGCGACAAAAGCAATCTCGAACCGTGTGGCAACGCCAGAGCCAACCATTATCTCGAGGTCGACCTCCGACCCGCAAGTGTAGATTGTGAGGTCGCGTTTCTTCTGTCTTACTCAGCTCGCTCGCGAACGCTATGGGCGCTCTTTGGAATCCAAATCCGCCCCAGAAAAGATGAGATCCATCGGGAACCATCCTTGCAGCTTCTTCAAGCGTGATACGCTTGTCTTCAATCCCTGGCTCTGTCAAGTGACAACACCTTTTACGAACGACAGCTGAGCTTTTGGCGGGCAGGACTAAGCCTTCCTTTTATCTTTGCCCTTCTTACAGCTGCTCGCTAGTCAAGCCTCAGCCTGCTGCTGTTCTTGCACCAGCTGACGATTGCCATGCAGGACCAGGTTGACGAGAGGGTCCCATGCGAGAAGCTAATTGAAAGCAACCTACGCCACGGCAAGACCTGCATCAGCTCTCAGGGTGCAATAACCATGAACAGAGCATAGAACAATGGTAACATGAAAGCGAGGAGGAGGCAGCATGCTATCGCGACACCCCCGCCAGCGCCGCCGCCAGTCTGAATATCGGCACCCGGTTCGTATCCATAGTTCAAATCTCCGGAATCACGGCTCGGAAAGCTCCCACCGTACGCCGCCCTGCCCTCATTACCTTGTTCCGAAAACGATCCAAATCCCGGGATGTACTCGAACACTGCGCCGCACGACTGGCACCGCAACTTGATTGATTGGTCAAAATCCCCTGGCTTGCGGGCTGTTACTGAGGCGCCGCACTCCGGGCAGGTAACTGGCTCAGACACTCTTAGTTCCTCACTCTCTATTACCTTAGCAAACCAAGATGAGGTTTCCGGCCTTACCACAGAACTCCATAACCGCCAAGAACGAGTATTCTTATATTGCTCGCAAACTCGCAAGACCCTATGTCCACCAGCAAGGGAATCAAGGGGCTCGGAATGCCTGAATTGATTGGCTTCGTCGGCCCGTTTGTCGCTCTGGTTTGCATCTTCACTGCCATCGCCATGTCTCCGTGGTTCGCTTGGAGCAATAACGCGCTCAGCGACTTGGGCAACTATTCCAACGGTTTGGCCGCGGCCGTGGTTTTCAATACTGGCCTAATCACGACCAGCCTGTTGATGATGTACTACATCGTGACCATGTTCAAGCAATTAAAAGACGGGCCCACCAGACTGGCGCTGATAATACTGGTAATCTCACTCGGTTTCCTTGTTTGCATCGGAGTATTCTCTGAGAACTTCGGAACACTGCACTTCTACGTATCAGTGGGGTTTTTCGCCACATTCCCCTTTGCAATGTGGGCTATCGCCCTCAGCTGGCTCAGGTTCCGGAATCTTTGGTGGTTCTGTCTAATCTCTTTCCTGTTGCCATTCGTGTCGCTCTATCTGTGGACAGCATATTTCGGACCGGCTCCTCCATGGACGGGCGACGCAATACCTGAGATTCTTACAGCAGGTACTGCAATTGGCTGGATCTGGGTCATCAATCTCCTTCATCACAAGGGAATGCTAAGCCGTATCACCAAATCCTAATCAGACCAACCACGCGGGCCTATTTACAAGTCTGAGGACCTGTATGGCCTCTGATAGGCTATGACTTGTCGCAGGTTTCCCGCTGAGCGAGTATCGTCTCAGTCGATGGTTAATTGGCACTAGGACGATGACACTTCGGGTCAGGGACTGGTTCTGACAGCCCTGGGGTATGGCAGCGCTTGATCTGGTGGCTAAATGAGAGCGTGACAACTCGATTTCAAAGAAAAAAGAGGAGGAACCCGTCTTAGGGACGGATTCCAGCCTATTCTATTTCTTGCCTCGCCTCATGAACACGACGAGAAGCACCACTATGATGGCTGCAGCTGCGACAATCAGTATTATTACAGTCGGACTGAGGCCCTCGGGTGTAGTGGTCATGGCTGTGACTGTCACTAGCACGGAGTCGGAGACGCTGTATCCAGCATTGTCCCAAACCTTTAGCAAGCAGGTGTGGTTACCAACGCTCAGACCATCCACGTTCAGAGTGATAGCTGACCCAGCCCAAGGTCCAATGCCTGCATCGCTGCCATTGATTGTCAGGCTGTAGTTGAACGGACGTCCGCTCAGTGGGTGCCAGACAATGGAATTGCCTGTCGCACCGACCACGTAATGGATATCTGAAGGACTATCGATTGTGGGACTCAGCATGAATGCTATTTCATTCTCCCAGAGTTCGAAGTTGTCTTTGTAGCTAGAGTTGTCATAGTCCGCTTTGAACTGGTCGATGAGATACCCGTTGTAGAGAGTCTTGCCATCATTCCTCAGAACAATGTTGGTCTTGTTTGTGGTCGCTGTCGTTGCATTCCCTGCCAGAGATGTTGCGTTGCCGAAGGTCATGAGAAGATCGCCTTCATCGCCGTAGTCTCTGGTAGGCACGAACTTCGTAGCACCGTACTTGTTCGGGAGATTGAATATCGGATTTCCGGGTTGCCATATACACAACGGGACCTTATTGGGCTGGTCGTTGGCATAGGCGAATCCAAGTAATGCCCATAGATGGTTAAGAGGCTGGCTATCCACCCGATAACTCGACATGATCAACTTCCCTCCTGAGGCAACATGGTTTGCAATTGCAGTAAGGGCGATGGTCGTGTCAGTCCAAGGATTGTCGAATATCACGAAGCTCCAGCTCTCGAGTAGAGAGAGAAATTGAGGTACGATGCGGTGAATACGAGATAGAACGGAACCCGAAGGTCATTCAATGCATCTGCGACAGGTGTCCTATAGTAGTTTGTGCTGTCCGGCTCATCTGTGAATAGCAGTACGTTTGTGCCTCCAGAAGCGAGCCAGTTGATAATGTTTACTGAATACTGCCTATTGCTGCCCGACGAAATCAGTGCATGGTCGAATACGTTGAGGTCGGACTGAAGCAATATCCTGCCTTGACCGTGTATCTGACCGGCCACAATTGTGTTTCCATGAATGTCTCCTACGATAGGATAGGCAGGACTTGTCAAGTTGACAGCGCCAGGGCTACTCGTAGCGATGCTGCTTAGACCTTCACAAATGGCATGCTTCTGGAAAACCGTGAAGTTCGGTCCCGCCGGGGATACCGTCATGTTCATCCGAAGATTATACGGCGAAAGAAGATAATTGATATTCGCGTTCTGCTGGGTCAAACCGGAGTTATCGCCTAACACGAGCAGACTCCCGCCAGCCGCAATCCAATCCGCAACCGCACTGACTTCAGAAGCCGTGAAGTTTCGAGAAGGCATAGCTATCACAAGCACATTGTACGGACCAAGATTGGCAAGTGTCAGGTTGCCTGTAAGCTGAGGGGTATAGCTTGTCGAATGTGTATGAACGACTTACAAGTGCGTCGCGCCATGTGTAGTACTTTGGATCTGTTGAATAGTTCACGTACTTTCCATCCCAAATATCTACACTGTACCATGGAACATGGGTCAAGTCATAGAGAATGCGTGCCTTTGGTCTTGGACATAGCCAATCAGCTGCGTCTGCGTACATTCTATGAAGTTTGGGAATGAATTCGTGAGTCAGGTCCGTGGCTATGGTTACTACCTTTCCGCCTTGGGTTGATGGATTGAAAGACAGGACCGATACATAGTCAGGGCTGGATTTGGCCCTAGCGACTTTCGTTAGACTGGCCGCAATAGAAGAGCCGCTGAGTGCAGACCATTTCCAAGACGAAGTAACTGTAACCGGAATCAGTCGGAGTGACGTTCCCAAGAGAGTAGGATTTTGATACAGGATTTCTTGTGGTTATGTTCACGTCTTGGCCAGAGTATACCCAGTAGGTTGAATACCCATCTGAGCCCGCCGACTCAGGCGGGAGAATACCCATGTAGCAGAGGAATAGGCCGGAGCTGTCAAAAGCCAGAATACCGCCGCCACTAAGCCAGAAGTCCTTCACTAGGTTTGTGATGTTCTCTCGAGGCAGGTTGTCCGGCATCATGAAGACATCGAAGTCCGCCGTCCTGAGCATATGCATAGATATGTCGTGCACATTGAGCGACGTTGCCTCGATGCCGTATGACTGCAGAATGCTCTTGAGACCTGAAACGTTGTTATGGCCATGCCGCCATGACCTCCAGTTGCATAGCTGGGGGCCGTCGTGTTTGGCTCATTGTAGATAGCCACTCGAACCGTCCTCGGAATCCCGTGAGAGACATATGAAGAAAGCAGTTGTGTTACATTTTCTGTTTGCGTGACCGCATTCTGTGTAGAAACTCCGGAATTGACTCCGGAAGGCACTACCAGCATGCAGGCAAGAAACAGTGCAATAAGCAATACAGATGGTGTGCGTTTCGTTCTTCCACCCTGTGCATCAATTCGGATGGTCGGATATAAACGGCTTGCGGGAAGGAATTCGTGCGAGGATTGTATTCCAACTCTAGAAAGGTGTATTCATCCCAGAGATGGTGACTTCGGCCTCAGTAGTACGCTGGATTTGAATCATCGATCGCCTCCATCACAGGGGATTGCTTAGCCGCATCATCAAGTACTAGACAGCCCTGTCACGTGAATCTGCATGCAAGGCAGAGCACCCACATGGCGTATGATAGAATTCGACCATCGCGGAGTCCTCACTGAGCAATCAGTATCTCAATCGAGAACCTGACAGCGGCGGGAAACATCCTATTTGATCAGGAGTCAGTGGTGGCACCCCTAAGGATATGCAGCAGTTAGCCCGCAGGCTGAACAGGAGCATTGTGAACGAGGGCTAGAAAAAGGGGAGGAACCCGTCGCAACGACGGATTCCAGCAAATCCTATTGCTTCTTTCTTTTCGTAAAGACCCAAAGGAGTACCAACACGACTACGACGGCTGCAGCGACAACTGCAATTGTCGTTAAGCTTGTGCCGGGAGGGGCCGTTACGGTTACTAGTACAGAGTCGAAGACACTGTATCCAGCATTATCCCAAACCTTCACCACGCAGGTATGGTTACCGACCGCAAGACCATCGACATTGAGTGTGATGGATGTTCCATTCCACAGTCCATGGCCCTTGTCGCTGCCGTTGATTGTCAGGCTGAAATTGAATGGCCTGTCAGTCAACGGGTGCCAGACGATAGTATGACCTGTGGTGCCGGCGACGTACTGGATATCTGCGGGGCTGTCGATTGTGGGGCGAGGAAGCATGAATGCTATCTCGTTCTCCCAGAGTTCGAAGTTGTCCTTGTAGGCCGAGTTATCAAAGTCTCCCCAGAACTGGTCAATCAGATATCCGTTGTAGAGAGTCTTCCCATCGTTCCTAAGAACAATGTTCGTGTTGTTCGTACTCGGTCCAACGCCATATCCAGCAAGGGAAGAAGCATTGCTGAAGGCCAAGAGGCGATCGCCTTCGTCACCATAGTCGTAGGTTGGCATGAACTTGGCGGCATTGTACTTGTTCGGGAGATTGAAAATCGGATGTCCCGCGTTCCATATGTCCAAGGGGGCAGCATTCGGCTGGTCAGCAATATAGGCAAATCCAAGCCGTGCCCAAAGATGATGGGATGGATTCACGTCCACATCATATGCAGACATGATGAGCTTGCCTCCGGCGTCAACGTGATTGACAATCGAATTCATTGCATTGTTCACATTGAGATATGGATTGTCAACTATGACCAAGACCCAAGTCCGCATGCCCAAGGACACGTTGAGGTACGTGCTTGTAAATGTCAGCAGGAACGGAATCTGGAGGTCATTCAGCGCATCTGCGACAGGTGTTCTGTAATAGTTCGTGCTCGCGGGCTCATCGGTGTAGAGAAGCACAGGCGCTCCTCCCGAACCGAGCCAGTTGATGATGTTTATTGAGTACAGCTTGTTGTCGTTGGAGGCGATATACTCGTGAACAAAGATATTGAGGTCGGCTTGAAGCAGTATGCGGCCATTGCCGTGCGCTTGGCCTGCCAGAATGTAGTTTCCATGCAGGTCTCCCACAATAGGATAGGCGGTACCCGAGAAGTTCAGAGCTACCAGGACCACTTGGACTTATGACAGAACAGGCCTCACTTGCGGGATGCTTCAAGAAAACATCGTAGATTCCCCCTGACCCGCCCAATGTCAAGTTCATCCGGAGATTATATGGCGAAAGCAAGTAATTGATGTCCTTGTTTTGATCACCAAGGCCAGGATTATCACCCATGGCAAGGAGACCTCCACCAGCAGCAATCCAACTCGTGACCGCACTTACCTCAGAAGCTGTGAAATTGAGAGAAGGGGCAGCCTCCACAAGCACATCATACGGGGCCAGATTGGCGAGTGTCAGGTTACCGGCGGATGATGGATACAGCTTGTCGAATGTATAGGAGCGACTCACGAGTTCGTCACGCCAGTCATAGTACTTAGGAAATGTCGTGTAGTGCGTGAATCCCAAATCCCATGAATCCACACCATACCATGGCTCATGAGTCAGGTCGTACAGAATGCGAGCCTTCGGTCTTGGGCACAGCCAGTTGACAGCATCTGCTAGCATCGCGTTGAGTTGGGGAAGGTAGTCGTAAACCAAGTCGGGCTGCCCACTAACAACCCTTCCACCCCTGTCCGACGGATTGTAGGCGAGCACGGCTGCGGTGGTAGGGCTGCCGCCATACTGTGCAACCTTTGTCAAGTCACCTGCTATAGAAGTGACTGCCAGTGTAGTCCAATTCCAAGATAGAGTGCTAGGCGATGTAGTAATCACATCGCCGATAGCATACGACTTCGACACCGGGTGTCGGGCAGTTATGTTGATGTTGCTGCCAGTATAGCCCCAGTAGGTGGCATATCCATCTGTACCTATCGCCTCTGGAGGGAGGATACCCATGTAGCAGAGGTATAATGCTGACCCATCAAGTGCCAAGAGACCTCCACCTCCCAGCCAGAAGTCATAGACCATGTTCGTGATGTTCTCTCTAGGGAGGTTGTCCGGCATCGCAAAGACGTCGAAATCTGCGGTCTTGAGTTTGTGAGCTAAGATATCGTGCAAATTCAGCACTGTAACTTGAATGCCATATGATTGAAGGATGGCTTTCAGACCTGTGACGTTGTTGTTCAGGGTGCCAGGATGGGTCGTGTAGCTGGGCGCGGTCGTATTTGGTTCGTTATAGATTGCCACCCGAACCGTCCTTGAGACTCCCTGAGATTGAGATAAGGTAAAGCCACTTGTCATGCTGTAGCTTTGAGCAGGCGTCTTCTGTGCGCTTGTGGAGGCATAACTGACTCCTACAGGCACAAGAAGCAGGCCCATCAAAAAGACAGCGATTATCAGTATTGATGGTGTGCGGTTCGCTTCGTTCACCCAACGTAGTTCGCCGCAACGCTTTCATATAAACAGTTGCTAGAAGAGATTAGCAACAGAATGGATAACTATTCATCGCGATAGAGAGTTGTGTGCTCGCTCGATGAATCCGAGAAACCTTAGTGACTGAGAAGTGTAGGGAAGTGGTCAACACTTCCGGCGGTTCCCTGAATCGTATAGACACCAGTGCCGGAGTAGTCGCTCCAAGCATTGCCGTTCCCAGAACCTTGATCCCAGTAGTTCAGTGAACCATTATCCTGAGCGTTGAGTCCATTCCATCCTATCCGGTTGAGAGTGACAGTGACATTGTTTGAATAAGACCCCACCTCTATGCCAATCTCAGTGTTGTTAAGGACCGCACATTCTATTATGTAACAATTCAGACAGTTCTCGTCGGCATCGATTCCCCGCCCATTGGAAACAACGGTACAGTTCTGTATCACGGTATACGACGAGAATTGGAACATGATACCCACCGTGCTGTTGAAGACCCTGCAATCGAACACGTTGACCTGAAATCCGCCCACAGACGAGATTCCAAAGTAGCAGTTCAGTACAATGCAGTTCTCAATCCAAGTGTCGTTGCAGACGCTGGCATTGATCGCGGTGCCTGCATCATATACGCCGCAACCTTGAATCCAGAGGTTGGTGCTCTGGAACGCACTGATGCCCTCAAGGCCGGTGTGCACCACGCAGGACTCCACTTCCACGTTGGACGAGTTAAACACTCTCAGAGAGATTCCCGAATACTTCGAAGTGGTCCAGAGAAGGCATCCTGTGATGATAATGTGCTTGTGTAGCAAGGAATTGATGCTGATGCAATTGCTTGCACTCTGAATCTCAAGACCTTCAATCACATAGGGGTCCAAGGTTGTGCCGTTTCCCGGCCATCCTTCGCTGGCTGACGAGTTCAACCAACGAAGCATCACCGTCTATGACGATTGGGCCGTGTTGAGTATAGTTGTCTCGATATGGCATACCTGGGACTGTCGTGCGACCATTATTGTTCTGGATGGGGCTGGGAGCAAAGTACGTGTACGCGAATCCCGCTGCTACCAGGGCCGTCACGAGAACAACTGCCATGATGGCCTTCCCACTCGATGTCTGCTCTGCCACATCCACCACTTGGTATCGTCTATTGGCGCTCAAGTCTATTGAGGTTTTCGTTACCGATGGTTTTCCTTGGGCGAGAGATGCCCGAGGAGATTCTAACCTGAGTACGAAAGTAGACGCACACACTTCCCATGTTTGACTGGGAGGAAGCCTGCAATCATCTGATGAATTGAGTTCTCGCAGAAACAGGTAGAGGGGGTCATTCCCACCCCCTCAGCATCTGTTATCCTAAATCAGCTGGTCAAGCAACTGAAGAAGCTCGACAACTTGGAGGTTCGAACCGGGCAGCTTGTTGTGCGTCTGAGCTTCCTCTTCCTTCAGAGCCTTGACACCGTCATTGAAGTTCGTCACACAGAATGGGCACGACGTAAGAAGTACATCTGCACCAGTCGATGCTGCTTCCTTGAGACGCTCCTTTGCTGTTGCAAGTGCCATGTCGGGGAATTGGGCCTTGACACCGCCACCAGCCCCGCAACAGAAGCTGTCACCCTTGATCCGATACATTTCCTTGAATTGCATGGCGGGTATTGCACGGAGGACGTCGCGTGGAACCTCAAACCAATCCTCCTTCGCTTTCTCGGCCTTCCGACTGTCGGCCATCCAGTTGTTCGATTGCTTCAGGATTTCCTTCTCAATCGCAAGGCCAACATGCCTCACGCTATGACAAGGGTCATGCCATGTCACTGTCTTGTCATATGGCTTAGTAATCTTCACCTTGCCTGCCTTGACTTGGTCACGGACGAGCTCCATGGTGTGCTGGACTTTGAAGGGCAATGGCTTCCCACTTATGCGGGGGTAGTCATTTCGAAAGGTCTTGTAGCAACCTGCACATGAGAACACAACTGTCTCGTAGTTCTTGAACAGACTCGATGTTCTTCTTCATTACATCCTCGAATATCTTCCTCTGACCTGTTCTCAACATCGGAGAGCCGCAGCAGACCTCACCCGTGAGTACAGTGAAGTTGACACCCATCTTCTTCAAGAGACTCGCAGTATGCTTGGCGATGTCCTGCTGCCTATATGCCCCGGTGCAACCGACGAAGTATGCCACCTTCACATCCTTTCTGTCCTTAGCACCCGCGAACCAGTCAGTACGTTTCGCACGAGGCTCGTTGTAGGGATTCCTCATCTGATCGTTGCTAACCATCTCGCCGAACTTCTTGTGCTTGGGCAACGGCTCAATGCCTGCCTCGATAACTGCGGCCCTCAGTGCCTCTGTGATGCTCACAGTGTCTATGTAGTTGCTACACTGAGTCTCACAATTGCCGCAGGTGGTACAGGCCTCAATGACCTCGAGCAGCTCTTGACTGGGCTTGATCTCGTTGTTCAGGAAAGCTCGGGCGATCCACTGCTTACCGGAGTTGTAGTATCCTTCCCAACCATAGTAGATACCAGCAGGGCAGCCCTGTATCATGCCCGTGTAGTCCTCGCTCTCACCTTCACGGTCAGGTTCACCAGAGTAGGCGAACTGACACGCACGGCAGTGAATGCAGCGTGCATTAATCATTCGTAGGTCTTCAAGACTCGATGTCATGTCAATCTCACCTCGGTTCCTTTCAGATTATATATAACGCTACGTTTTGTGGCCCTATGCTACTCACTTCTTCGGCTTGCTTGCTTTGCTAGGAGCGCTAACAACGGCTGGCTTGCTTGGCACGCTGGCCGCACTAGGTTTACTCGGCCCGCACGGATTCGGGAGCTTGCTCACAGACTCCCATGGAATCGCGAGTCTGCCGGGGTGCAGAATCAGATTCGGGTCCAGCACTTTCCTGAACTTGACCAGCATCCGGTAGTACTCCTTCGCCATGCTGAATGTCTCAGGAGCATGCACGAACGGGTCTGGCCTGTAATTGAGCCACCCCTGCTTTAAGAACGAGCGTGTCGTCTCCAGATTGAATTCCTTGATCTTGTCGTAGATGCCGGGCTGAGTGCTATCGAAGCAGACAATAGGCATTACGATTGCCTGTCGTCCGTGATCGATTGAAGCGACCCACATAGTGGGCGGAAATCCGTACTCCTCCATTTTGGCGCAGTACTGTTCCATCATCTTCGCGCTTTCGAGCCATGGGCAGTACCACGTAATGAACAGGAAACCGGCCTGCCATAGTGAATAAGGAATCGCTATCTTGTTGGGCTTCCTCAGTCGCGATGCGACTTGCTTCGGATGGAGTTCCCACTTCGGGCACTGGGTGTTGGCTTTCACTTCATAGGCCTTGTACACCTCATCTATTGTCTTGAGCGTGAAATCCATCTCCTCTTGGCTCCAAGCCCAGACTTCATAGTTCATCCAATACTCCGATATTCCTAAGCTTCTTGTATGATTCATAGTCAAGTGGAACGTTAGTTTTGGGCCAGCGAGTCATTATTAGTGGCCAATTGCCACCTTGGACCATCACACACCTGTCCGCTGCACCAAGTTCGAGCTTCGAAATCTCCCACGTGGGCTTGACAATGTCATCCCAGTTCTGGCCGCCATATGCCACAACGGTCTTGAAATGAGGATGAGGAACCATCTTGATAGCTGCCTTCGTTATGATTCCCATTGAACCCTGAGAGCCAAGGAAGAGCCCGTCTGGATTTGGGCCGGGACCCCAACGGTAGAAGGGCTTAGCACCGGGGATAGCCCACGAACCAGTTCGGAACATCTCTCCGGTAGGCAGGACTATCTCCAAGCCCATGATCATGTCTGCCTGAGGACCGTAGACCCCTGTTACCAGAGAGAAGCCCCTTTCAATCGCGTCACCTAAGACTGTGGCCGCAGGGGGTGCACCATCAGGGATTGGTGGAGCCCAATCGGGATATTTCGTCCTGAAAATCCTCCATGCATCGCCCGACTTCACACCCGGTTCAACGACCATGACACGGTTTTCTACGTCGACTTCCATTTTGTTCATCCGGGTCATATCCATGTAGATTCCGCCGGGCTCAATAGCGGGCAGTGCGAACCCACCGCTGAGACCGCCGGCTGCTGGTGTGACCGGGCATAGGTTCTCATTGGCAACCATGAGTATCTTGGAGACTTCCTCTGCGTTTGCAGGTCTCACAATTGCTTCTGGCAGTACTGCCTCCAGCCCCATGATTCCTCTTGCCATATAGCTATGGCGTAGGGGTTCGCTGGTAGTCACGTACTTCTCGCCGCAGATTGCCACGAGCTTCTTTACAACGTCACTAGTGACCTTATTGTACAACGTTATTCCTCCGCATTGGCAACAGAAACGACCTGTGATGCATCTAAGGACGGGCCCCGACCTGACAGAATCCGGCATTTAATTCCATCGACTAGGTTATGCGGCACTCCGGCTGTTACCATATCTACGCCTAATCACTACAATGGCACTATCTGCTAGAATATCTTTGGCTCGTCCCACTCACCGAAAACGTCCCGCCACACATCGCATATCTCCCCAATTGTGGCATAGGCCTTAACGGCGCCCACAACGTGGGGCATGACATTCTCAGTTCCCTCGGATGCCTTTCTGAGACCGTCCAGTGCCTGTCGAACTTTGACGTTATCGCGTTCCCTTCGAGTGCGTTTAGTCCTCTCGACTTGTCTCCTCTCTACCTCGGGATCTATTTTGAGCACGGGTATGCTAATCTTCTCATCCTTGAGGACATAATCATTGACGCCTACGATGGTTCGTTTGTTCGTTTCAATCTCCCGCTGATACCGGTATGCCGCGTCAGCTATCTCTCGCTGGAAGAATCCGCGCTCGATAGCCCTAATCACTCCGCCCATAGCCTCCACTTGGTCGAAGTACTTGTATGCTTCCTCTTCCATCTCGTTTGTGAGCGCCTCCACGAAGTACGACCCTCCAAGTGGGTCAACAGTGTTGGCAGCTCCACTTTCTTGAGCAAGGACTTGCTGAGTGCGAAGTGCAATGCGCACAGCTTCTTCCGTGGGCAAACAAAGGGCCTCGTCCATGCTGTTGGTGTGAAGAGATTGCGTCCCACCCAACACGGCGGCCAACGCCTGATAGGCAGTTCTGACAACGTTGACCATGGGCTGCTGTGCAGTCAAAGAACACCCGGCAGTCTGAGTATGGAAGCGCATCCATAGCGACCTCGGGTCCTTTGCTTTGAATCGGTCTTTCATTTCACGTGCCCATATCCTACGGGCTGCTCTGTACTTCGCGACTTCCTCGAAGATATCGTTGTGAGCATTGAAGAAGAACGAAAGCCGCGGTGCAAATGTATCAACATCCAAGCCTGCTTCAATTCCCGCTTGCACATACGCCATGCCGTCGATAAGCGTGAAAGCCAGTTCCTGTGCAGCTGTTGACCCGGCCTCTCTGATATGGTAGCCGCTAATGGATATAGTATTCCAGCGAGGAATGTTCTCAGCCGCGTATCCCATTATGTCGGTGATAATCCTGAGTGACGGCTTTGGAGGATAGATCCACGACTTCTGTGCTATGTACTCTTTCAGAATGTCATTCTGAATCGTTCCTCCGATTTCCTTTGAAGACACGCCATGCTTCTGCGCGTTAACCATATACATCGCCAAGAGAACGGATGCTGGTGCGTTGATGGTCATCGATGTGGTGACTTCGGCAAGAGGAATACCATCAAATAGAACCTCCATGTCCTTGAGCGAGTCAACTGCCACGCCAAGCTTTCCAACCTCACCGAGAGCCATTGGATGGTCTGAGTCGCGCCCAAACAACGTGGGCAAGTGAAAAGCAACACTGAGACCTGTTTGTCCGTTGGCAAGAAGGAACTTGAAACGCGCGTTAGACTCCTCAGCGCTACCCATACCAGCGAACTGTCGCATGGTCCAGAAACGCCCTCGATACATCGTGGGCTGGACACCGCGAGTATACGGATATTCACTTGGAAAACCTAGGTCTCTCATGTAGTCGAAGTCCGGTATGTCCAGAGGGGTGTAGATTCTTCGGACCACTCGGCCGGAAGTCGTCGTGAACGAATCTCTCATCTCAGGATTCTTCTTCACATGGTCTGTAACCGTCGAGGCCTCCCACTGTTCCTTAGCGGCTTTGATGTCACCGGAACCCGCGGGACGGGTCTTGGTCACACGCTTGGGCTTGGCTTTCTCAACAACCATTCGAAACCATTCCTCGTGGGGTGAATGGCTGAAGCTCCTTAGGCTATCGATATTAACTGTTCGTTTCAGCGCTAGGTGGAAACACTGCCTTCGGAGCCTAGAACTCGAACCCCCTTCGTGCGAGAAGCTTCTCAGTCGAATAGTAGTGCTTGATTTCCTTCATCTCAGTAACCAAGTCTGCTGCCTCGATTATCTCCGGACGAGCATATCTTCCCGTCATTATGATCTCGACATCGTCCGGCTTCATTCTAATGAGACCCAGCTGATCCTCAAGACTAATCAGTTTCCAGTCTACTGCCACGTTAATCTCGTCGAGAATCAGCACATCACACTTGTGATTCTTGAGAGCTTCCTGAGCAAGCTTGAGTCCCTCTTGAGCCATCTTGACGTCGATTGGGTCGGGCTTCTCCTTGTCAACAAAACTGGACCTTCCGACGGGGACGATGGTGAAATTCGGAACCCGCTGAATACTGCTGAACTCTCCGTAGTTTATCTCAGTGCCGCCGCCGCGTTCAGCAACCTTGGCCTTCATGAAACATATCATGAGGACCTTGAGACCGTGCCCCGCTGCGCGAAGACCAGCCCCGAGTGCACAGGTTGTCTTTCCTTTTCCGTTCCCTGTATAGAC
>CAVSBO010000003.1:0-916088 GCA_963726195.1 Candidatus Thorarchaeota archaeon | reverse complement strand
AGAAGTGGCACAAGGATGTGAGAGTCATCCAGCGGAATGGAGTGTTGCGAATCTAGCGGAAATGCTGGAGGGGCTATCCAATGAACAAACAGGCCTACATCACGCTAATGGGCAGAAGTGGGTGGGCGGTCCTGAACTCATTTCATGCCCTTGTGACTGAAACTGACTTCAGACCTGATAAGATTGTCTTCTTCTATGAGTCCCAGTACTCCAAGGTGATCAAGCCGATCATCAATGGCTTGGAAATAATCCAACGGACCTTTAGCAATCCGAAGGTCGAGGAGGTCGAGGTGCCCGACTGGCAAGTGCGCGCCGCATGCGATCAAGCCAGACTTGTCGCGCAGAAACTCAAGGAGGATGGCGCTGAAGTCGCGCTCGACATCACTGCTGGTAGAAAGACGCTGGTTGTGGGCACCCTTCTAGGACTCGCGAATAGTCTTGATCATCTGTACTATTTGACAATCGAAACCACTGAAGATGCAAACAAGCCCTATCTCATGATACCCAAGCGGATTCACCAGTTCAGAGATTTGAAGGGCAACGTTGTGTGCGCCAAAGAGGCGGTCCTAGACCCCGGCACGGGATGGGCGGGACTGCAAATGGCACGTGAGCACGTAATGGTCCTGTTGAACCATGCGTACAAGCAGAATGTGAGAATCGTAGTGAAGGCCCCCCTTCTCAATGCCGATATTCTCGAATTGGACCTGTCTGAAAGAAAGGTTCACATGCTGACGGACCGACTGACATACGACGCAAGTCTGCGTGCGTGTAGGGACATCGACTGGGACCACCCCAACTACTCCCAGCTTCGCGACTGTCTATGCTTCTCCGGAATCTTGGGGTACAAGAATGCAGATGAGTTCCGCAAGTTTCTTCTTGATAGCTTCAGAAGATATCGCGATCCGAAGTCGGGCTTGGGCAAATGGTATCTCTCTCTAGACTCGAACTTGTTCTATGACGGTTCTCGTCTCCTGTCTGGACTCATTTGAGAGAACGAATCAGATACGCCGCGGTGAATTACTGTACGTCACATCCGGTGGCGTGATTCAAGAGATTGACCGCAAGATTGGCCCGAAGTACTTAGCCGAATACATGCGCACTGCAAAGGCCACGTGTGAAGGCGGAAAGATACGATTGCTGGACGAGCTCCACAATAGGAACATGCTGGAAACTAGGATTGCCAAGATGGCAGGTTCGGAGCTATCCAAACTGATGAGTTGGCCAACGCATGAGAGAGCCGAGTGTCCTGACCTGCCATCTGACCGTGAGAAGGCAGACAGATTCATTGTGAAGTCTCTGAGCGATTTCGCGACCAAGAAAGGGGCAACTGTCAATCTCCTTTCTGCTGAAGCGAACATGGAAAACCATTGTCGAAACGTCGAACACTTAGGATGCTTTATCCTTGAACCACCAAATGATGTACCTCGAACGCTCGAGATCACGGACCAAGGATTCGTTGACCTCTTGGTTGCACTCAGTGTGCTCTATGGAGTCGTGAAGCTGGATAAGACAGGGTACCTTTTCGGTGAATATGGCGGCAAAGGCTCCGTAGAATACATGTCAGGTGTCAAGGTATTCTTCAGCAACCTAGAGAGGGCCAAAATCATTGAAGAGCAAATCGGTATCTGCAAGGAGCTGATTGAACTCGGAATATCCACATAATATGCGAGCGGATGTAGGCCAAGTCGCAAGCGACGACGGTGCCGCTTGCTTGTACGCGATGCCGCTTACTACTCTTCTCTTCATCATGACATTGTCTCCCACTGCCACCTTTCGGTTTTGATGTCAACAATCGGTGTGATTCCCGAGGGGTTATCATGAATGTACGTGCCCACAGATGCAGTGACTGTAACGACGACTATGGCAAGAGCCACGAGCCTTCTCCTACTCAAGGTAGTCGTCTCCCGCATTCGCATATTCTCCATCTTATCATTGGCAGAGTATGCCAAAGAGTATTTTGGCTGTCACCTTTGGGCAGCCTTCTTTCGAATACGTTCCATGACGTGCAAAAAGCCTATCGTCGGAGGATGAGCAGAGTCTTCCCGCATGAAATCACCGTGCTGAATAGGATTCGAGAGTCTAGACGAATGGTACGCACTTTTCTCGGGCTGCTCTCTGATTGTCTTGATCCTCGTTTTGTTAGGATACTGTGCTCCATCAGAAGACACGGCTTGTTATTCGCGAGAATGTCACCCGGGCTCACGCCTTTGGATGCCTCCGTGCACTATCTTCCGATCTGCCTGAATGGGTCCTCATGTTCTCACATCTGCAATCTTCCGGCCACATCCTCTTCCCCAAGCTCGCGTGAAGTGGGCATCAATCTCTGTTTTCGGGATGGTGCCTTCAGAGGAGCAGTTATCCCACGGACTGTCCAGCCGTAGCGTTTTGCAGAAGCACAGATCCTGTGCCCTCTTTGGCCGAAAGCGAGGACTTCGCCAATACACTTTTCTGTAGGTTGTGCACATCAGATGACAGCTGACAAAGCCAATGGTCTGCGCGGAGCCTATATCTTGGACTGAAGCGCGAATGTGAGGAGAGCACGGGATTGGAAGGTCTGAATAGGGTTGACGGCCTGTTGGCCTTTCTTGCCACAGTTGGCGAAGTTGAGTCAATCGACAAGCTGCATGCTTTGGTGTACTTATGGCAAAAACTGAACCAAGAGCCGGATTTCTACCGCTATCTAGTTGATTTCATTGGGCCCTATAGTGCAGAATTGAGGAAGGACATATTTCTGCTTATTGAGCTCGGTCTTGTCGAGGACAGCATGGGGCCAAACACAGTGAGACTAACTGAGAAAGGGCGACAGTTTGTTGAAGATAGGCATCTCAAAGAGCAGTACAGCACGATGCTGAAGATACTTGAGAGGAATCGAAGGGGAACTCTCTTCAATCTCTCTGGAGGATGCTAGGCATATCTCGACCTACCTATCTTTTGCAGCGAGCGGGGATTTTGATAGTGCAAAGGTGATTGGCGAGCCGAAGTTCATGAAAACTCTTGGAGCAGCGGTTAGGGCTCGATACCCGGCCTTAGTGCCTCGCAGTAGTCGATCACGATCTACATAGATGTATGATCAGGAGTTAGCAAGCTCTGCTCAGGTTTTTCTCTTAGAGCATGCCAGAAGGCTTGCTTGAGCTTCTCTTTGGTAGTTTCGTCACAATCTTCCTTAACGAACACACGGATCAGAAAAGTGGGACTCTGAAATACCCTCAAAGGAGGATATACAGCGAATGCATCGACTGGGATTCCACCCTCGACCACCCTCACTGCATCCTCGAAGCTGACGGGTGTTGCCTCTGGTAGATTCCTTGCCCGCAGGATGGTCGATGTAGTACCAACAATCCGCTACATTATCTTGCTCTAAGTAGTCGTCCATTTCTTTCCTAATGTCGGAGGAGTTGCCGTCGAGCATCTTCTGGGCCTCCTTCAGATCAAACAACCCGAGCGTGGGTTTCCAGTACTTTTCCTCCAGCAACTTGTACGGCAGCTTCCTCTCCGTGATTCTCTTGGCAAGCTGCGCCGTTGAAGGATTCGGGCTCCCTAGTCCTAGGCAGACCACACTGTGCTCATCTAGACCTATGAATTCCTCGGGGTCAGTCAGGAACCTGACAATTCGGTTATCGTTCGCCTCTTCAGACTCGTCTTTCGAAACATCTGAATCTCGGGTTTCCTTCTGGTCGTCTATGAACAGTTCTCTTAGGAACTCTCCAGTAAGCAAGTTTACAATCCTGCAAGTTCTGTGGTAGTAAACCGCCGAAAACATCGAATGATACGCTACCATGAAGGAAAACAGCGTGTGGACTGAACGTTTCTGAAGGAAGAGACCTACTTTCCCGACTGCGGTTTCTCCCACATAGCTCGTGTTGATGAGCCTTCTCCAGTCTATGGTACCATATTCCTTGGTTCCTGCGTAGTACGAGTCTCTGAGGAGGAAATCAATACGATCCGCAGAGTATGCTCCTCGCAGAATCGAATGGATTATCGATTCCCTTGGGGTGAGACGCGTTTCCTTGCTTTCCTTCCCAGCAACGTCGGAAACCGGGGGTCTTGATCCCTGCAGTTCCTTACACAGCTCGTCAGGGTCAATATCAGGATCGAAATCGCGAAGCGCAGTTCCCAGTTCCGCAAGCCCGTTATCGTTTGCACTGAGGGAAGCCTTCACTAGGCTGGCGCCGACGAATTCATGATTCATCCCGAGGAGAGTTCTCTTACCCAAGACTGACTGCCTAAGGGCATTATTAGAGTACAGTCTTCCTAGAATCTCAACATCAAAATTGTGACTCCAGGGGCCGTGACCAAGGTCATGAAGAAGGCCCAGTACGCGCATAAACGATCTGAATCTGTCGTGGTCGTATGATCCATCCATGTAACTCCCTAGTCCTTCTTTGAGGCTGTCGACAAAAAGCCCACACAAATGCATCACACCAAGGCTATGAATGAAGCGCGTATGCGTGGCTCCCGGATAGACCAGATACCCTGATTGTCAGCTGTGATATCCTTCTAAGCCGTTGGAAAGGCGGCGAGTCTATGACTCTCTTTTCAGACTCCGACACAGTAATGTAATCGTATATCGGATCCCTTATTAACTCTGGAGACTCTGCTACATCCGATTGCGGCACTCCGCACCACAACTCCAACTGCGACTCGCTTGCATAATCCTCTATTTAAGGCCAGCTGGCAGCGTTCTCTTGCCAGTTTGGAGTGCGTCAATAATCGTCAGGTTTTCGGCAGCCCTCCAAGCGGTGGGTATCAGTCGGCCGGCAGATGCGCAAATCGTGCTAGACTTTGCATCCTGCAGCTTCGTTAAGTCCCATTCCAAGATGGGCTGCTTCTGCTACTGAGATATTCTCTGCGGCGTTTGTCTTTGTTCCCCAGTCTTTGTCGAATGAATCTTGAGTTTCTTCCTCAGGCCCTGCGTCTCTTCTTCTACTGGCCCGTTCCTTGGGGTGATGTGATTCTCGCTGTTCGTGCACAAGCTAAGACACTCGTCGCATTCCTGACTGAATGGATGTTTGCGGGTCAGACAATCGCCCAGACAGGTGTTAGCCATTCAATAGAGGCCAACTGGCGAGTGGATACTACCGTGCCCCTTGCCATGATTACCCAACCGATCTCAAGAGGAGAACGTGGTGCAGGAAATGATAACGCACATCCCAAGTGACAGAATTCGGTGAGTCTCTGATCTCAAGAGGATAAGGTTCTCCAGAAAACTGAGTCTAGGCATCAGGGAAGCAGACCGAACCGAGTCCTATCGCGACTAGCAAACAATTTAAGGGAGGGTCGGATGAGTCCCGGAATAGCTTGAGGGGATTCAGTGGACCTGCCAGCCTTGGTCTTCACCCAACACGGGATGAAGATGTACATAACCTTCCTTAACGCGAGTACGCTTGCCGATGAACACAGGCTTCAAGTTGACTCATGGAGTCCTCACAACAAGACCGGGTATCAAAGGGAGATGTCTAGCTATAGGGCTGGCTTGTATGCAAGGTTCATTCTGAACAAGAAGAATGTGTCTCCACCTAGCATCCTGCTGGCTGTTCGAAAGCCTATCCATTTCAAGCCTTTGAATTCTGGCTTATCGCTTGGAATCCTTACGATCCCAGACGATGCGACCCTGTACATTGTCGATGGGCAGCATCGAATATCGGGGATTCGGAAGGCCTTGGTCCAAAAGCCGGACGCCGACTATAGTCTGCCCGCTGTTGTGATCTTCCATCGAGATCTTGGTGAACGTGATCCATCTTATTGCGAGGCAAAGCAATTCGTCGTAATCAATCGGACGCAGAAGAAGGTCCGGGCCGACTTGCATGATCGCTTTGTGGCCCGGCTCACGCCTGCCCAGCGCAAGGAGCTGAAGGAGGTCATACCAACACCCGATGCGGAGATGACCCAGAGGGCAGTGGAGATTCGAGCAAGCTCAACTCCAATCCCGGTTCAGTTTGGCATAAGCTCGATAAAGGTGCCCGGGGGAGGAAGAAGCCCAGGTGTGATATCGCAACGCACTGTCACCGAGGGAATAAAGAAGTCATTCCTGAGTGATGAGCTTATAGGGCAAATGGATGACTCTGACCTGCTTCGCTTGATCAACGAATGGTGGAGTGCTTGGGCCACAGCCTGCCCGGAGGCCTTTCAGCCTTCCACACGAGGGAACTTCGTGCTTCAGGGCAATACGGTTGCATTCAGAGTAGTGAACGAGCTCCTCAGGGTCACCCTTCGCTTCTCTCCTCCTAAGCAATGGGCCAAGCTAACGATGAGGAAGTTCCTGAAATACATCCGTTTCATGGACGAGGGCAGCTACTCTGACTATTGGCGCAAGGGCGGAACCGCAAGCCAGTATAGGGGAGAGGGCGGCATTACAGATCTCCTGCGCCTTCTGAGAGATTCCCTCGTTTCTAGAGTGATGCGACCTGCTTGAAAGCATGTTCCATACTTCGCCCTTTGGAGGAATCATATTTGCACCAGCACGAGAAAGTAGCTAGCAGAATCTTGAAGAGCATGGGTCTCAAGGACGCCGACCCAGAAACAAGACTATCACCCTTGGGAACACAAGTCATATTCAGATGGGATGGAGCGGGCACGTCGAAAGACGGGATGACTGTTGTTGCCGAGGTTGAACCAGACGAACCAAATGAAGACCACATACGTCTCCATGTCACCAACTTGGCTCTTCAGATGCACTTCGTCGGACAGGTCATCAAGATCGTTTGGATAGTCAACTCGGATTCTCCCAGATGCCATTCCAAGCTAAAATCTTTCGCCGAATGCTGGGCAGAGTTGCTGAGCAATGCATTGGGTGACAGCCCTCCCATCATGGAATATCGAGATATAGACGGGCGTATGCTTGTGGCATGAACGACACTGGGTGTCTATCTATCTGGTCATCTCCTTTGACCCGCTGTTGATTCTATAGCAGTTCCCGACTGCACATTAGCACTGGAAGCTGTACGACAATTCAGGCGAACGAATCAAGGGAGGTCTGTTCGTTCTTGGGGTACGTGACTCGATCCGGAAACCAATACTCGATGCGGTTCTTTATGAGGTATCTTTCCTTCTGGGCGAACGTTTTGAGGCTCTTCAGTCTCTTTGCGTGAACGAGATCCAGTTGTTTTCTCTCGAATTTGCCTGAGTGGAATGGGAATCCGTGGCGGATGCATATGTTGGTCCTCCGCACATTCATCCTGAACTGTTTGACGAGATCGTCTGTCCAACCAGCACTCTCGTGGATGTGATAGTCTGCATTTGTCTGTCCCCTGATGCGAGGGTTGTACTCGTCGAAGGTCTGGTCCAAAGGTCTGAATCTGCAGTCTGCTATCTGGACTCCCCATCTATAGCATTGGATTCTTTTCTTCTCCATTTCCTCAAAAGGTATATCCCAATTGTACAGAAAGAAGACCTCTATCTCCTTCGAGGGGTATCCTGCTTTTACCAATATGTCAAGTTGCTTCCGGATACTCTTCTTATCTTCATATCCCCAGTCCCATGCTATTCTTGGAGACCTAAAGCCTGCCTCTTTGAGCATCTTTCCCAAGTGTGGTTTCTGAAGCAGGACTCTGCCGTCGAACCCGCTCTGCGCTTCACACCATAGCATCTTCCTCTTCTTCCTAAGTCCTATGAGTTCTGCAAGAACGCTCTCAATCTCAGGATGGCACAGCAGATTGTTGTCGTAGAATACCAGCTTCTTTTTACAATCTCAGGAAGGAGACTGTCTTTCGCCTCGAACCTAGGTTCTATCTTCCAAGTGCCGCAGAACCTACACTTCCTTGAGCAGCCACGAGTTGCATGGACGACTTGGAGGTCAACATGGTTAGGATTGGAGGGCAACAGATCGTAGTTTGGCATAATGCCCTCTGCGTCAGGATACACACCAACAAATACGCTATCACACTTGGTGTAGTCCTTGCAGTGTTCTGGCATCAACGAGGCGTATATTCCTCCAACGACGGTCTTCGCTTCCGGAAATAGTGCTGCGTAATACTCAACGCTGCGTTTGACGTATTTTGACCAGTAGGTAAATAGAGATGTCACCCATACCTCATCTGGGGTAAATTCAAGCTTCTCCTTCGGAACGTTTCCATCAACAATCTGGACCCTATTCCCTTGGTTGTTGAGCATTGTGGCGAGTTTCAACAGACCGATTGGAAAGAAATCTTTGTGATTCTTACTCTTTGTAGGAATTGGGAATTCAGGTTCAACCAAGAGGTATGACTTGTTGCGGGTCATGTTGATCGTGTCCGAGCGTCTATCCGCGATTACTTCACTTGGCTTAAGAAAGAACCCATAATCAAGCAAACCCCGTTTACGAGCTATTTAACGGATTCCATATCAACTGAATTCACATCTTGGGATCATACTTCGCTAGAGGCGGAAGAGCGATTCTCGTTGAGCTCAGTCGGTAATCACCGTATGACTACTGTTGGGGCTCGAAATGCGTCGTCGCTAGAAGAAACCGTTCTCTTGCGAGCCTCTCCACTCCGAGACTCTGGCTGCGTGTGCTAAGCGATGATGAGCTGTGCGGCATTCTCGCCGCCGATCTTTGGTATGTTCCTTTCCAGCCAAAGTATCCATCCCTTGACAGATACGGCTCTTCTATCGGCCGTTGTTTTTTCGATTCTTTCCTTGCTCTCTGCTTGGACCACCGTTGTTTCCATCAAGATATTTGATATCTGCCGGGTAGAAAGACTTTGTTGCTTTGCCAAATGATCCTGCCCGCTTGATAATGAACTTCATTACCCGTGATTCTAGCATGGCCTTCGCTAACATCAGACCCTTTTTCTCCTTGGACGCTTCAAGAAACTTGGAACCCGACGGGGTTAGCATCGGCTTCTTTCCCTCACGACTTATGAAGCCCAAAATGTAGGCATTCTCCAAAAGGAAGTGTGCATGTCTTATGTGCTGGTGTATGACCTTGGCAAGATAGTCCGCTGACCTTCCGTCACGAACTTGTTCCAGAGTCACTTGAATCAAATCGAACCTGCATTTGCTCGGTATATCGAACACCGTCAATGGCATTTCGCTCAGACCTCTCCGACAAGATTGCACGAGATGGCTCTTCTAACGGACGTGAATCAAAGCCTCCGCCTATGGGTAACTAGACAAGCGGTCACATCAGAAAGTGCCAGTCTTCCCCGATTGGATTATCCGACTGCTAAATGCATGAATGAGCACCGATAAAAACCATGTGCCGAGCCGTTCATGACTTGGATAGGCAATGTAGCCACGGGCCTTCGATGTGGTTGTGTGATTAGCCCGCCTTGCTCTCGATGTCTGAAACCGTGGATAAGTCCCTCTTAGCCTACTGGGATACAGTTGCCTCAGCAGCAGTAAGATCAGAGGAAGGTCTTATGAGCAGGGCTATCCACCATGGAAACCCGTTCCGGGTTGTGGATGCTGTAACAGGGTGTAGATCAGGTACTTATCAGCCAGAGGAATCGATCACACCAAGAAGGGTGAAATGGAAGTGAGTTTTGGGTCATTCCTTGAACGGGTTCTTTCTGAGATTTCCAGAGACCTTGCAAGTCATGCAGACCAATCGATTGAGTCGCAGGCTGCACGTTCATTCTTGGAACTTCTGGACGAGTTCTTCTTCAAGACAGATCCTGAGCTTGGGCGTCACGCAATTCGAAGAGGAGGACATGCAGTACTTTTCGGAATTCCACAAATTCTGGGAATCTAATCATAAGGCAATATTGAATGCGCAGATTGATCTGGCTCAGACTTCTCTTGTTGCACGACTACTCAAAACCGCCATAGGAACGTATGGCACCGGAATATTGAGGGTTACTCGCGACACACACGGATTAACCCCAGAGGAATATTCCCAAGCAAGGTTCTTCACTGCGAACCAAGACTTCCGGGCGCTGCCTGAAGATCCATTCAACAGATACTCCCGGAATCCCGGGGGCTTCAAAGCAGAGACAATAGCTGGTAATCCTGAGGCATTTCTGAAGCTGCTGAATGTCTCGGGATTATCACAGACTGACAAGAGAGCCGACTTTGCAAGGAATGCGGCAAGTTTTCTTCTGAGCCGTGGCATTACTGCCTTTCAGATGGCAGAGACTTTCAACAATGATGCCCAAGCAATTCGGGATGCATTAGTGCATGAAAGAAACATGGGCTACGGTCTCAAGAAGGCGAACATGTTCGTCCGTGATATGGTGGATTTAGGTGTATGGAGAGAACTCGATAATTATGATGCCATTGATGTGGCAAGTGATGTTAACACGATGAGAGTAGCCCTTCGGACACGGATTCTCCGCACGGAGATCCCTTTGCTTTCCAGCTTTCTGGACATCTTCTGTCATCAATACACCTACATCGATGAGAGAAGCGCCGGACTTGGAGAACAGGTTTGGGAAGACTGGAGGCACTTAAATCCGTCCACAGCGCCTTCTTCACCCTGTGAAATGGATTGGCTGCTTTATCGGATTGGCAGTGACTACTGCAAGGATATTCTGGCCAAGTACAACTGCGAACAGGGTCATACGTTCTACTATTTTGGCGGTCGTCTCAAGAAATGTAGGGTATGCAGACCAAATGAATTTCGAGGTAGTGTTAGCATTGAATCGTTCTCACTTCCATGTCAGGTCGAGCAGAAACTTCTACCCATGAGTGGCGGCAGAGCTGGAACTAGAGAAGAATCTTCTATGCACGTTTGGAGGAGTCTGCATCCTTGAAGAGGCCTGCGACCCCAGAAGCCATGCATTTGTCCCATTCGAAGCCCCAAAATCCATATCGATAAAGGGCCGGACTGGGTGGACCAGTGCATATGCGGAGAGTGGCCATGGCGGAGGCGGCCTCATGGACTAGGCCGAGCGTAGTCTCTGCACTCCCGGGCAGATCTTCCCAGTGCCGTAGTCGCTGCAATGGGGCAGGCCCGTTCTCATTTTCATGAGGGCCCTATAAACTTCTCCCGTTCTGCTTGTTTCCGCTGAAGAGTATTGTTTCATCCTGATCACTACATGTGTCTTACCGTGGTGCTAAAGTAGGGTTCTCCTAACTGATTGTTAAGACAAGGAGATCGATGTGACGACTGAAAGAGACCTCGATGCCATATACCAAGCAAAACTGCAAGGTGTTTCAGATCAGGCAATCATGAAGCAATTCTCAGTTGGTCTCAGGGAAATCGAGAGAGCGGTCGTCCATGGAACTGGCGCCAATCTCAACCTCTTCTCTTCAAAACGAACCGTGGGGACCCTGGTTCCGAAGGGATTCACGATAGAGTCAACGACGGTCTGGAGTTTCAAGAACCGTGGCAAGTGGGCCACACACAGTGGCGACTACCGGGGCAACTGGTCGCCCTACATCCCGAGGAACGTGATACTGAGATACTCCTCACCCGGTGCCTTGGTCTTGGATCAGTTTTGCGGTGCAGGAACAACTGCAGTCGAAGCGAAGTCTGCTTGGCAGGCGATGCATTGCGAGGGACATTAATCCTGCCGCTGTGACACTAGCACGCCAGAATCTGGCTTTCGAATTCGAAAGGCAAGACACTCTCGATGACACAACAGACAACTCGAAGCTCTATGAACCCGTGGTCGATACTGGTGATGCGCGCAGCCTTGTCGGAATAGATGACGGTTCAGTAGATCTCGTCTGCACACACCCTCCCTACGCAGATATTGTCCACTACACTGAGGGACACCCCGCGGACATTTCGTTTCATGATGTTGACACTTTCGTTGATGACATGAAAACCGTCGCCCAAGAATGCCTTCGAGTGCTCAAGACCGGAGGAATCTGTGCCATGTTGATTGGTGATACCAGAAAGAACAAGCATGTAGTGCCAATCGGTTTTCGTACAATCGAGGTATTCATCAACCAAGGTTTCAGATTGAAGGATTTGATAATCAAGCGACAGCACAACTGCAGGACAGACGGGTTCTGGTATTCATCAAGCATCAAGCACAATTTTCTCCTTCTTGCTCAGGAGTATCTGCCCGTGTTTGTCAAGCCTAGTGCTGAGGCGACCACTGTGAGACCTGGTTCGGCGGGAATACAGGCTCTTGCCAGCCATGAAGTCGACATGCCAAGGCCGCCTGAGACAATGGAATGCAAAACGACTTGGATATTTCCTTCCGAGACATTCGAAGAGGCTCGTCGATGCAAATGTGATAAACCGATACGGCAACAAGGGCCCCGCTCTGCTGGTGCAACCCTGCAAACAGCCTGATTCTCGTGTATCAGATGCTCGCCATAGTCATGATCTTGTGTACTTCAAGACAGGGCAGGGATTTGATTCAAGCAAATGCGATTTAGGCGATTATGTCCAGCTGGTCAAGCACTTGGTTGACGTCGCATCGCCGCTTATCAATCCAGCAGGACACTTGGTGATAAGGACCAAGGATGTGAAGATCGGCGGCGAGACGATCAGCCCCGCACTGGAGACATGGAGGATTCCGGGAGAAGCTTTCAGCCTCCGCGAGATCATTGTGTTGGCTCGCGAACCGCCTGAGAAAACGCCGGATCTGATGCAGGACCTGCAGATAGCGCACGAGATACTCTTGGTCTATCAGAAGAAAGACACGGTCTGTTCGTAGCTACGTTTGTTGGTTGTCATTGTCCAGCCACTAGACGAGTTTCTGTTGTCGGGTTTCACTATAGTTGCGAATCAGCAGCTCATCGATCTCTCCGCGTGTGTTGGGATCGCAGCTTATGGCACGTTTCGCTTTCACCGATTCGATGATGAAGTCAGCATCCGAGTAGAGGTTGAAGATAGACTTGTGTGAGGAATTGCTCTGGAGTAGGAGACACCCTCGTTCATGCAACTCTCGGAACACTTGAGCTAGCCGGTTTTGTTCCTGTTCTCCAAAGCCTTCTGCTGTGTACTCCGTGAAGTACGCAGTACCACTTAGCGGTTGATAAGGTGGGTCAAAGTATACGAAGTCTCCTCTCTTCGCGGTACGGACTGCGTCCTCAAAATCAGTACCGGCTAGCTCAGCGATCTGCAATGACTCACTGACTGCACGTAGATTTTCCTCGTTGCATATGGTCGGGTTCTTGTAGCGACCAAATGGGACGTTGAAGTTCCCAGTACGATTCACTCGATACAGGCCGTTGAAACAAGTCTTGTTCAGGTAGATTGTACGTGCCGTTCGTCGCACCGGATCGGTCTTGCCCCAGTCCGCCTCTTTGTCCCATGCTCGAATGGTGTAGAATGTATCATTGTCGGACTTGTAGGTGCCACTTTGTAGTTCCGCTATCAGTTTCTCGACCGAATCTTTGACGGTCTTGTACGTAATCATCAGTTCCTCGTTGAGATCCGAGAGGAAAGCTTTCCCACGGAAGCCTTTGCGGTAGAGATGAAAGAACACGGCCCCACCTCCCACGAAGGGCTCGAAGTAGCGCTCGAAGTGCAAGGGCATGTTGTTGTCTATTTCGTCTAGAATCTGACCCTTGCCGCCCGCCCACTTCAGGAGAGGCCTTGGAACAATCTCACTCATTGGGAACCAACCGACTGTTTGTCCAGACTTCTGGGGTTCTGATTCTCATAAGTATAGCGAAACCATCGATGGAAGTGGGAGCGCCATCGAGCTATGCTCCCAAGCATCGAATGACAGTACAGGGTAGTCTTAGCTCTTCTGTGTTCAGTATGCCCGTAGATAGGTCTAGACTGTTGGCCGTCCGTCTTCGCAGTACGCTACTAGCAGACAGCTTACGTTTCTTGGTCCGAATACATAGCCCAACCATCTGACAATAGGTGAAACCCGTAGCCCCATTAAGCACGAGCTGTCGAAGAATGTCAAGCTGAGAGAATTGCAGCAGGTGAATGGCAGTCGGCTCTCAGGGTTCCTCGCCTTTCCTCGGGTGTGATCCTGTATTCGTTGTAGAGGGCCTCACAAATCTATGGTTTGGGAGTCCTGCAATGCTGTGAAACTTGTCCAAAGGTTTTTTATGCAGTTGCTCGAAATCAAATGAACAAAGCGTCGCGCAAGATCCCATAGCTCAGGATCATCACCTAGGTAGCAGTGTTAGGAGGCATTGGTCGTGAGTAGTCTAGCAAGACGAATTCTGGTTGTGTCTCTGGTTGTAGTTCTATTGGCTCAAGCGGTACCAGTTCTTGTTTCTAATACTGGTCCCGACACTGAGAGTAGAGAAACAGGCAGTGCTTCTCGGAATCAGCAGACCCCTGAGAGCACTCCAAGAGTTGAACAAGGCGGCCCGCCAATCGCTGTTTCACTGAATGGCGGAGTGCCCGTTCCATTGCCTGAGTTCCTGGGAAAGGAAGCAGACAAGGTGCAAGCTCCAAGCCATTCATACGGCTTCGTAATCGCATCTGAGTCTGATCCAAACATAACTCACATCTATTGGCAGAACTATACTGGCGATGTCTCAGGTAACTGGGTCACCTGGATGCAGCCGGGGGGCAAGGTGAGAATATGGTTCGAGGTCAAGGGGCCGATATCAGCAAGTGGCCCTTCGATGACCGTTTGGTTTGGCGAAGTCAAGAGCATGAGTACTGAATACGGCACGTATCTGGATGTGGGCGATCTCAATGGATTTGGAAATCTCGGGGTCAACGAAACATGGTGGTTCTATTGGGACCAAGTACTGCCGATCGGTTCCGGATACTACGGGTGGGGGTCAGGACTTGTCAATGCCTTCACTCTTAGGTTGTATCATGCCATATTGTATCCTTGGGTAACACCTTACTATGAGGGTCTATATGACAAGTATAACTATCTAAACATGTACGGTGAAATCAGGGTAAGAAGTGTGGCGTGGTATAATTCCACCGGACCGGCTGAGATAAGGGTCGCCCAGAAGGGATGGAAGGTTTCGCCGTTATTTGCTGTATCGATTGACAATGCTCCAGTATGGGGCGCTTCCTTCGAGACTGAATGGCGTGGAGACGTCGTATGGTGGCCTGACACTCACATAAATTGGAGCGCCGTGAATACCGTTTCTGGCAAGATGTTTCCTGGGAACTACTCAGTCTACCCGCGAACGAGCCCAAGCTCTTCATCATGGCTGTTCTGCCAAATCGATCCAAGTGCCGCCTACGGTTCAGGCATCGGACAGACCCGAGGTGTATACTGTAAGCTGTTTGTATCCAGCGTAGAGATCTACTCGTCTAACAACGAGGGAGCACTGCTATATGTGGTGGATAAGATATCAAATCAAGCTCCGCAGATCAATGTGATTGCACCTCTTGATGGCGAGGTATTCACAGAATCGTTATTGACACTCGATGCGTTTGTTACCGATCCGAATAGCAATTATGATATTAATACGCTCCTTCTCTTCGTAGACGGTGTATCGTCGAACGTCAAACCGAACTACAACATCGTCCAAGGCAGACTTGCCACCGCTGTCGGCCTGCCTCAGAGCGGCAGCGTCGTGAATCTGACGGTCTCTGCACAAGACCGAGGCGGACTCAGGTCGAGTGCGACTGTGCTAATCTTGTCAGACAACCCTCCCGCTTACTTCCCAGCAGGCTATGTCACTAGTTCACAGCATTACTCCTTGGCTTTCCTTAATCATCAGTTCGCATGGGAAGGCCGACTGTCATTCGAGCCGGGACCTGATGTCAACTTCACACTCACTCCAAAAGCTTCTTTCAATGTCGCCTGCTCGGTTGCCTTCGACATGTATACCGGGACTCCGCAGTCTGTTCATTCGGGGGAGAACTACACAACCTATGTGATGGTTTCGAATCCGAGACTGACCCTGAGCATTGACTTTGCTGTCAAGATGGACTACTATCTACGTATTCTTACGGGTGTACTAAGCGGCACTGCAACCTTGTTCCAGAAACACTGGGACGCTTCTATGGGACTCCTGCTCGGTGTGGATGTTCTAGACCTCAGGTATGACATACCCGGCGTTTCCCAGTACATCAGTAAGTTCACACACTACGAAATCAGTCTTCTGGACGCAATTCCCATAATCTCTGACTTCGCAAGTGTCAGGCTGTCTGTCGATATTGTGCCGTTGCTGAAAGTTTCGAACGTACTCTCGGCCGATATTGTTGGGTCGGGCTGCACGACACTTCTCAGCAAAATCAATCTTGTTAGCGAGAGAAGCTTCGCCATTTTGGCCTCGGTGCCAAGTTCCGCGAGTGGCTCCTCATGTTCAGTGCAGTCTGTCGAACATAGTCATGACTGCGAGAGCAGGGTTCGATGTCTCCGTCAACCTCTGGCTTTCTGGTGCGGTCCTAACTTATACACTGATGGAGGTCAACCTGAACGAGTGGCTGTACGACCACCTCGGGATCGCAATACCTTATCTGAGCATCTGGCTTCCAAAGTCAAGCATTCCTCTCGGCGGGTCCATCTCGATTCCTACGCAGATTGAGTCTCAAAAGCTCCAAGTCCAGCTTCAGCGGCTTGTCAGCGGATGAGTCATTCATCGATGCTACAATGGCAATCAAGGATCAACACGGGAATCCTGTGACAGGAGCTTCAGTTGTTGCCAAGGTTGGATTGCAGACATGCACTGTGACTACAGTCGGGGGCGGGGTGTATCGGGTCAGGGTGCCATATCAGTCCACTCAGTTCACGATACAGATCACCTGCAGTAAGGCAAGCTACAAGGATGGAGCTAACCAATTCGATGTCTATGTGGATCCTATGGTTGTAGACTCCACGGCTCCCTCGATCTCGGGTCTTCAGGTATCCCCCGCAGAGCCAACGGCTTCCGACAGTGTCACAGTGACTGCATCAATAGCAGATGCTCTGACCGGAGTTGCAGAGGCGACACTGTTCTACAGCACGAACGGAGGCACATCGTGGGCTTCGATGCAAATGGTTCTGGTTTCAGGATCCATTTATCGTTGTACAATATCTGTCCAGACCGCCGGTGTCCAAGTACTGTACTACATCCATGCTTCGGACGGTGCTGCGAACGCAGTCGCGACCACTCAGTACAGTCTACACGGTGAAGTCAAGTGAAACTGCCACGAGCACAGGCACAACTACAGGACCAGTGGGCAGTGTCGGTTCCGCGATGCTTGTCATTGGAGGGGTAGCCATCGTAGGGGTTGCTGTCTTCCTCGTTGCGATTGTCTTCATGAAGCGGCGTTCTGTTAGCACATAGGCACTTAGAGAGGACCGGGCCATGAGGTCGGTTTCCGAACATAACCCGGCTCCTCTTTCTTTCTCTTTGATGAGCTGGACCGGAAAGAAAACCACCGACTACTCATGGATGCAGTTCTCTCCTGAAGGTCCGATAGGCGAACCGGCTCGTCAAGGCAGCCGTAGCCCGCCTTGGTTCGTTTCTCCGCCTCTCGATGGTGAGTAGGCTTATCGACGGGTTCAGAGCCTGAATCCTAGGAGATCATTGGGGCGGGATGAGATTCGAATCTGTCTAGAACACCCCGTTATCCTACGTTTCCATGTACAGACACGCATCAATGCTTGGTCTTGGTAGCCTTCTCCTCGGGAGGCCGCTTGTTTGCGAAATATGCTTTCATGGGCTGGAAATAGAACTCTGTCCAACCGTCCTTGTAACTCTCTGCTTGACCGTCCGGGATATTCGTGTGTTTCAATGTGATCTTTGTCCCAGTGGGTGCTTTCTCAAGGAGTATCTCCAGCAGGGAGTCTGGAGCTCCTGTTGGAAAATCCGTGGTCCGCCAATTCCGCTTGATTCTGCGATTGGGTTCTAGGGCGATGGTAGTTCCTGAGATGTACTCGTCCCACGCGGTGAATTTACCCCCGATGGCAGAGTCCACGGATGCTTTGGCACCCGTCATCGCACTATGCTTGCGGCTCTCCAAGAATGCGGCATAGATTTCCGCAGGCGAAGCGGGAATTGTCTCAGATACTTCAAATGATTCTGGCATGGAGTTTCACTTCACCGGGGCTTGAGTATGATACCTTTTACAGTCATCACGGGCTTAATCCCTCTCGCGAGCAACAGAATCGCGAGGAGAATCATCATAGCTCCGGCAAATCCTGTGCTAACGGTTGCGCTCCAACCGAGGAGTTGCTGCTCCAAGTTCACTCCGAATCGATTGAAGATAAACGACGAGAACCCGAAGAGGCTCCCGCACATTGAGAAGATGGTTGGCACTTTTCTCCCTACTCCGAGTTGGTGGGCCCCGATATTCAGCTGTATAGGCTTTTGCTGAATCGTGACCTTGACCTTCTCCACTCCAAGAGACTTGATGGATCCCTCTGGGCTGACCGATTGGAACTCCACGCTTAGGTCATAGCTACCTGTGGTCAATGGTAACACTTTGAAATCGGCTTTCGTCTCGCTGTCAATCTCTTGGACCTTGATGTCTCTGAAGCTCGGTGAGATGTTGCACCCGCTGCAAACAGGAACGACCCTCACTTGACCTGCTCTCGGCAGCTGGTAGACGGTCTCCGGATTCCTTTGTTGTTGAACCGGCAGGACCTACGATTATGAGTTCGGGTCTGTGAAGGGAAACAGTAAGGTCGTACTCCTCCTTGAGGCTCATCCTTTCCCAATAGGTGATTGAGGCCTTTCTCTCAATTGGCTCTGCGACATCTTTCACCGTGGGAGGAGCGGCCCGCGGTCCTGCAGCACTGGGAGATGGAGGTGCCATCTCGGCCTTCGAAGCCGGGATTCGTTCCATGTCGGGAGCTGCTCTCTTCGACCTGGTCATATCTGCGGGTCTTGGACCCTCATCAGCCATCCGTATTTCGGTCTGTTCTTCTTCCATCTCTTTCTTGTCAAAGCCGCTGGCGGTGCTTGGTTCGACACGCTCTGTGCTCGCAGCTTTCTTTGGACTGGGTTTTCCAGCAGTCGGTCTTCTGTCTCTGCGATATTCAGCGTACGCTAGCACAAGCAGTGAAATTGTGAAAATGCTCAAACCAATGAGGTCAATCGTGCTCAGGTCAAACATGGTCCAATACCAGCCGCGGGGAGCACCGCACCCGCATAAATGGATTGTTGAGTGGGATGGAACCACTCTCAGGAGCTGGCGGGCTGTGACTGCCGGACCTTGCCCGGATGCAGAACTACGCCCACGATGAGGTTTGAGAACGTGTAGGCAACCAGGACGTAGAGCCACATGTAACCTGCAAATATGTTCCAGCCCACTAGAATCTCAGCCACCGAGCGCCCAGTCGCCAGACTGCCAACCCATTCGAATATCTCTTCCAGCGTCAGCCACAGAAGGCCGACATGTACGAGGTCCACGGTAGCATAGTTGCCAACGTATCGCAGCAGGAAGTAGGCAAAGATGAAGATGTACACGATCCGAGTCAACATTCCAATCTGATGAGCCAAGAGGGCACCCCACATCGGTTCATAGATGAGATTCATGAGCACAAAGAAGTTGAAGCCCGAGACCAGCGTTTCCATGAGCCACACGCGGGCCGCGGTAGTAAGCAGAAGCCGGTTCATTCTCTGGTCTACTCCTATTCAATCATAGACTAAGGTTTGAGCCTTCCGCCCGCAAAGAGAGTTACATCTTCTGGGAACCTTTTGTCTCCAAAAGCGTCGTGACCTCTTCCCGAGTACACCCTCACTATAGATTGCGGTATCATGCGCTCCATTTCTCTGACGTAGTCGATGGGGAAGTAGAAGTCCCTGTCACCACAGATGATCAGCACAGGCACCTTGATTCTAGGAAGGCTCTGTGTCGAGTCGTGTTCTTTCTCTGCATTTGCTTCAATGAGGACGTCGGATGCAAAAGATTCTCGCTTCGACTTTGGCATCGGAGTACCCGGATCCCAGGATGAAGAACCGACTGCTGTCTTCTTGGTTCCCGGAGCATAGACTCCATTGGATAGCGCCTTGTATGCATCTCCGTGTTTGCCTCGGCTGAGAAGGTCTGCGAATTCCTCGTGGAGTTCCATTCCCTCTGGGCTCAATTTGTGGGCCGCCATTGCAATCACAATATGGTCGAAGAGATCCGAATGGTCGGCCGCGAAATGCTGCGCAATCAGCCCCCCGTAAGCCAACCCAATTACGAGGTCAACCTTTCCATTGAATGATTCTTCAATCATCTCTGCATAATCGTTGGACATATCGCGAGTAGTGTATCCCTCACTGAGGTCGGACTTTCGCGTCACTACATGGATTCTGTAGAGGCTCGTGAGAATACCCAAGCTCTTTCTCACCATGTCGAGGGCAGTACCTCTTGGCGGTTCGTTGCCTGGCCCTGTGAAGAACAAGAGAAGGTCTTGTGTGCCCAGACCAAATTGGACGAAAGGAATCCCGTTCCTGAATCCTCCATAGAGCGGCTCGTCTTTGACCATCTATCTCCAGCTCCGGCCAATTGCGTATGCTCGGACTGTGAAAACGCTTCCGGATGACCTGAAGTCGGTGAGTATTCAGTCACAGGGTAGGGCAGGGGAGTTACGGTTCAGTTCCGCTCTCAATGTTCTGAGGGGTGTTTTCTCTGTATCAACTCATCACTCATGATGGGCATCATGGCACCCTTCTGTCAGCTCGTACAGTTTCCCTGCGCTGTAAGCAGCGACTATGTCATCTACGGAGAGGCTGTTGGCCTGCAGTACCGCTATCCCCTGACTCCGGAATGTGGTCAGTCCTCTTGGTCCCATGCCCGACACTATGATCGCATCAGGCTTCAGGGCCAAGACATTATCGTGGGCAAAACCTTGACCTCCCATATGAGTCCCGGTGTTTCTCTCAGTTTTCCTGCTCACAACGCGATTTGCATTATCGAGCTCCAAAAGAGCGAAGAATGCAGCGTGCCCAAAATGACCTGCTAGCTTCTTGCCTTCAGAATCCTCAGTCGGTATCACTATTCGCTTCAAGACCAGTGTCCTCCTCTACCATAACCGTGTCCTTGGTGCCCCATCCCCACCCGCATGCGTGCGCCTCCAAAGGCTTGAGCTGCATCTGTGATTGGCATCAGATCTCCCCGCGTGAATGCATCTATGGCCTGCCTAACTGTGCCAGGGTTGGCTGAAAGAACGCGCTTTCCTGCGGCCGAGAGAGCTGCCATCGCATGAGGTCCTATATGGCCCGTGACGACTGCGTTCACTTCCTCCGCCAAGACAGCATGAGCCGCATCAATCCCGGCGCAACCGGCCACGTGTGCACTTGGATTGGGCACAGCTGTAGAGTCCATTGTCTCGGTGTCCACTATCACGAAGTAACTACAGCGCGTGAACCTTGGATCGATAATGGAATCGACGTTGTTACCGGTTGAGCTTATGGCTATCTTCGTCATGCCTTGTTCTCCATTCTATCTTTCCGGATTCGCACAGACTGACTACTACACTCTATTGAATCCAGAATCAAAATGAGTAACGAATCCAGATTCATTTAACCCTTTTGGTCTGTGAACGAGAACGACTACCTGTGCCTGCGAGTCCACCTGAACTCGGTTGAACCGCACTTTGGACAAGGAGCGGTTTCCCCGGAAGAGGACTCGACTACGTGCCCGCAGACTCTGCATTCAAGGCCTCCGCTGCCGTCACCTAGCACGTAGTTGCCCCCCTCGATCCTCAAGACGTACCCCTTGACAAGGGCGGTGGAAACCTTCTTTCTTGCAGAACTGAGAATCCTGTTGAATGTAGGCTGACTGACCTTCATTGCCTCACATGCGTCTCTCTGGCCCAGCCCTTCGTAATCCGAGAGTCTCAGCGCCTCAAACTCATCGACGGTAACGAGCGTCTCTTCCAGGTCTCTTGCTGGCACACCCGCTGGCTTGAAGACGGATATCGGCGGTTCACTGTCGACAAGTCTGTGAATCTTTCTTCGAGGCATATCCATCACAACACTGACATGAGGCCATAAAGATTGACCATGTTCTTTGTTCTGACTAAAGAGACCTAAGACTCACCAATCAGCTCGAATACTCTGTGAGCCACTTCCATGAACGCTTTGCTAGCCTCAGACTCAGGCGCTGCTATGACGAAAGGTGTACCTTGATCTGAGAATCCCATGATTGCCGGGTCCATCGGTAGAGAACCGAGGTAGGGCACACCGTAGTCACTCGCCGCTCGTTCAACCGCACCTTCGCCCATCATCCTGTAACGTTCTCCGCACTTCGGACAGACATACTCACCCATGTTCTCAACAATCCCCAGCACTCGGACGCCCATCAACTGAGTCAGCTGAATCGATCTCCTTGCCCCGAGCACAGCAACTTCTTGAGGAGTCGACACAATCAGCGTTCCGTCCACTTTCGGTATTGACTGAAGGATGCTCAATACTTCGTCTCCCGTGCCTGGCGGCAAATCGACAACGAGCATATCTAGGGTACCCCACTCCACATCGCTCAGAAACTGAGTTATGGCCTTCGCCACGAGAGGACCACGCCATGCTACTGCATCGTCAGTGTTGCGAAGAAGGAAACCCATGCTCATCACTTTGCATCCGAGAGGCCCCTCTACTGGTATGATTGATTTCTCCGAAACCTCGGGGTGCATACCCTCAAGCCCTAGGATTTTCGGTATAGATGGACCATATACGTCAACGTCAAGCACACCAACCTGTTTTCCTTCCTTTGCGAAAGCCATGGCCAGATTCGCTGACACAGTGCTCTTCCCAACGCCTCCTTTTCCTGAGAGGACAACGATCTTGTGTTTCACATGCTTCATCCTCTCTCTCACTTCGGGCTGTATCATACTCTCTCTGTCAATTGCACCTTGCGGCACTGACCTTTCCACCTGTCCTTTGAGGGCTTCAGCCGAAAAGAATCTAGATTCATTTAAACGTGTCGACAGGTGCGTCGACTCGGGACCGCTTCCTCAGGCAGTTGGTCTTGAGACATCAGTCAATTCCTCGAAGTACGTGGTGTGCAATCACTTGGTGAGCCTGCCGAGTCCATTAGCCCTTTTCTCAGTCCAAGGACGAGTGGTGTCTTAGATCTGAATCCCGAAGTACATCCTCACCAGCAGACCTAACACGAATGTGAGGCCGGCCACACCCAAACTGATCCCAGCGGTCTCTAGAAACCTGTTCCTGAAAGACAGGCTCTTTGCGACCGATACGTAGAATGTAAAAACGAAGAGTATGATAATTCCACTGAGAATAGATACGAGCAACGCCATGTAGATGCTTTTGAGGATCAAGAAGGGCACTATCAATGCCAGCACGGTCATTAGATAGGCAATGGCCGTGTATGCAGCGGCTTTTCGCGGGCTCTTGTCCCCTCCCTCCGACTTCGTTGATAGATACTCTGACGATCCCATTGACAGCGATGCGGCAATGCCTGTGATCAAGGCTGTCATGGCTATCAACCGTGCGTCTTGCAGGGCGAATGTGAAACCAGCTAGCGCGCCCGTGAATTCGACGATGGCGTCATCGAGACCGAGGACGATTGCACTGACGTATTTCAGCTTCTCTTCGTTTATGATATCAATGAGATCATTCTCATGCTCGGTCTCGTCGTTGACTATCACGCCTGCCTCTGGCACCTGCTCTGAGAGACTTGCGTAAAACCTCTGTGCACGCTGTTCTCCGTGTTCCATGAGCTTGAGGCTGAAGGTTAGGCCGAAGAGTCTGGCATACAGCATGAACTTCCGGATGGTAGAGGACTTCGGTTTCACGTCCTTTTTCGTCAGGGACTTCCAGACTTCATAGTGCTCAAGTTCATCGTCCGCCAGCTCCTTCAGAGTATTTCGGTTCTTCTCGTCTTTCGTTGACTCTGCAAGCTTACTGTAAATCACGTGTTCAGTGATTTCTTGTCTCTGGCTCTTGATGATGCTTTTCTTCAATTGCTTGCTAAGAGTCTTAGACACGACGCGGCATCTGACTCGTGGTTCTTATATCTCTTCTATATCCGGAATCCGCGTGCAGCACTTAGTTCAAGCGCGACCCTGGACGCGCACGAGCTTCCGTCGCCATACCGACGGTGGTCTCTCTCATCTCTTATGATGGGCACTGTCACATGAAGTAGATACGTCAATAGCAGACACTTCAGACTCATGCGCATCATATTTATGCTGCCGTCAATGGTGGCGTCTGACAAGAAGGGAAACCAAGAGCATGAAGAAGAATGCAACGACACTCTGCGTTTACCTGCTAATCGGCATCATGGTGGGTGCCGGTGCAGTCTTCGTGCTGATGCCATCGGGCGCCCCGGTCACATACACGATTTCCACGGCTGGCTCTACAACCGTCTATCCACTGAGCCAAGAATGGTCAAGCATGTTCTCCGAGGGCTTCCCTGCTTTCGTAGTCAATGTTGTAGCAGGTGGTTCAGGACTCGGGCAGTCTCAGGTAGCTCAACGCCTGATACACATAGGCGCGTCCAGCTCTTACCCGTCTGCTCAATACCGTGGAGACTACCCAAATGTGAAGATCCTGCCTATAGCAGCTGATGCACTTGCTATTGTTGTCAATCCCTCGGTCAATGGCTCTGTCTTCAAGCTTGATTCTGACATGGCTGCGGCTATCTTCCAAGGTGACATCACAACTTGGGAGAACTTTGCCTCAACCTTCCACGTTAGTGTGGCAGCAACTGGCACGATTGATGTATACGTGAGATCAGACTCAAGTGGAACGACCGCGACATTCGGCAAGTGGCTATCGACATCAAGCAGCAACCCGAACCCTCACGCGAACTTCACATGGACGCTCGGAAGCTCGGAGGTTATCTCATGGCCAGCAGGGTTCAACGCGGTTCTGGGTAATCCTGCTGTTGCATCAGGAGTAAAGGGTGACTCCAAAGCGATAGGCTATGTGGGTCTTGCATTCATGGAAGGTCTGACTGCTGCTGACCTCTACAACTATGGAAATGGTCAGTGGGTGGTCCCCAGCTTGTCAGCTGCTCTCAAGGCCATTCCAACCACACTGACTGATCCCGGCCAGAATCTGATGAATTCCGACACTCCGGGTGCATACCCGATAGCTCGGCTCCTCTTCTACTTGGTAAACGTAGACAATGTGCCTTGGTATGTCATTGTGTACCTTGACTGGGCGATTGCACAGGGGCAGGCATACGTATCCGGCGTTGGATATGTGCCAATCAATGGAACGGCGGCAGCATCATATTCTCTGAACGAGGTGGGCATGCTCAAACCGACTCCCTAGACTCTCTCCTCCAAGAGGTGGACTGGCGGGTGCCAGCTCACCCCTCGTTTCCATCAAGTTAGCAGGACCAAAAAGGATTCAACACACGAACAATGTTTCCGAGCACGGACAGCAGACTGGTGAAAGGCCGATGGCATCAGAAGATTCATCAGGGGAATCATCTCCAAACCGATTTCCGGGACGAATCGGGTCAAACGTCACAGTTAGACTTCGGGCCCTCAGTAGAATGCGAGGCCCCGCTTTACAGGATGCTGTCGGCAAATTCGTTCTTCTCATACCGGCTTTCGTAGGTTCTGCTCTGATAATACTCATTCTAACCTTTCTCTGGTATGAAGCAACGCCGATTTTTCTGGCCCCTCAAGGAGGGCCTTCGATTGTCATACAACCAATTTGGGACCCGAACAGAGACCTCTACGGTATTGGGTTGTTCATTGTCGGATCATTCATGTGCACGTTCTTGGCAATCGCGATGGCTCTTCCCTTGGGTATCGGGGCGGCCGTGTTTCTGAGCGAGTTCTGCCCACCTAGAATCAGAACCTCTCTGCGCATGATTGTAGAGATGATGGCCGCAATACCTTCCATAGTGTACGGGTTATGGGCTTACATCGTGATGGTGCCTTGGATCAAGAACTCATTTGCACCTGCAGTGCAATCGAATCCTTTGACCGCGTGGATGCCGTGGTTCCAAGGCTCGACTAACGGTCTCAGTGTTCTCGCTGGCGGCACCATACTGGCCATAATGCTGTTGCCCACGGTAGTAGCAGTTTCGGACGATGCGCTCCGGTCCGTGCCGAGTTCGTATCGTGAGGCATCACTTGCGCTGGGTGCAACCAAGACAGAGACAGCCGTGAAGATAGTGGTCTCTGCAGCCATACCGGGCATAGGGGCGGCGATAGTACTGTCCCTGGGAAGAGCGGTCGGCGAAACGATGGCCGTGCTCATGGTAACGGGCAACTCCCTGCAGATACCTTTCACGCTCCTAGACCCGACTTATGTCATGACCAGCATAATAACAAACCAGCTTGGCTACGCCTTTGTCTATCCACTCTGGAGGTCAGCATTGTTCGCAGTGGCATTTGTCCTGCTACTGATGTCTGTATCTTTCACAGTCATTGCCAAGTGGTTCGTAAAATGGGGAATGAAGACCAGAGGTTTAGTATAGGATGTGAACGAATGTCGAGCGGCTCCGATTCTGCGATAACAGGCGCGACGAGTGAAGCAGCCCCATCAGCTGTGGAGCCCCAGATTGGGCGAGGAAGAAGACTATTGCTCTGGCTGAAGTCTCAGCTGTTGGTCAGAAGCAAGCGTGAAGCAAAGGACCTGTTCTTGAAGATCATCTTTGCTGTAGCGACGCTGATTGTTGTTCTGCCATTCTTCCTCATCATCATCCAGCTGGCAATTACGGGATTGGGCGGACTGACTCTGGACTTCTTCACGACGTTTCCGGGCGCTGGTCTTACAGGAGGAATCCGCAATGCACTCGTCGGGACGATTCTGCTGGTTCTTGTCGCAGGTGGCGTTGGCATTCCTCTCAGTGTACTCGGCGCAGTGTACATTAACGAATACTCTCCACCAGGCAGAATACGCAATATCGTCGAGTTCGCGTCTGATGTCCTCGCCGGCATACCGTCAATAGTACTCGGAGCTTTTGGATTCGCTTTCATTGTGGTTTTCCTGGGTGTGGGAATGGGACTCGTTTCGGGAGGGCTGACCCTAGCCTTCATGATGATTCCCACAGTCCTGAGGACGACTCAGGAGGCCTTGCGGCAGGTCCCGGTCTCATTGCGAGAGGCGTCGCTTGCTCTGGGTGCCACGAAGTGGACTACTACTTGGCGAGTGACCATAAGGGCAGCGTTTCCGGGAATCATGACTGGAGTACTACTGGCCATAGGCAGAGTAATGGGTGAGACCGCCCCACTGATATTCACCTCCGGCAATAGCCTCACCACCCCTTCATCGTTTCTGGGTCCGGCTTCGTGGGTTGCATCACTTCCGTTTACGATTTGGGCGTACATCACAGACCCACGGCCTTATCTTCAGGTGAAAGCAGACTCCACTGCTCTTGCCCTGCTCATCATGGTCTTGGCTGTGGATGTGATTGCTAACTACCTATCGAGAAAGGTGACTAGGAGGCTGGCATGATGACAGCTTGGACGCATCAGATTGAGGTGTATGACCTATCCACATGGTTCGGGCCAAAGCAGGTTCTGAAGAATATCACATGCCACTTCAGTGACAACCAAGTGACCGCTATCATGGGTCCATCAGGTTGTGGAAAGAGTACTCTGCTTCGGACAATCAACCGACTCAACGATATGATTGGCAACTTCAGGATGAAGGGCAGGGTTCTGCTTGAGGGAGAAAATATCTACGGCCCCCAAGCCAACGTCTACGACCTTCGGCGAAAGATTGGAATGGTCTTCCAGCGACCAAATCCATTCCCGATGAGTGTCAGCGACAACGTCAAGTATGGACCAAGGTTACACGGTGTGAAGGACAATTCCGAGCTAGACAAGATAGTGGAGAAATCCCTCCGAAGAGCTGCTCTATGGGACGAAGTTAAGGACCAACTTGACGAGCCTGCTCCAAACCTTTCAGGAGGCCAGCAGCAGAGGCTCTGCATTGCAAGAGCTCTTTCGGTCGACCCGCCAGTCCTCCTTATGGACGAGCCAGTTTCCTCTCTGGACCCAATAAGCGCCGCCAAGATCGAGAACCTGATCGTAGAGCTGAAGAAGGATTATACGATAATAATGGTAACGCACAATGTGCAGCAGGCATTCAGAGTGTCCGACCAAGCGGCTTTCCTGTATCTGGGAGAGCTAGTAGAATTCGATAAGACTAGTTCTATCGCGGAGGCACCGTCTGACCCACGTACTGAAGCATTCATCACTGGTCGCATAGGATGAGGTGAGAGTAATGGGAACACTTCTTGAGAAGTACATCGATGACATCGGAAAGAGACTAACAAAGATGCAGGAACTCTGCGGGAATGGTCTCCTGCTTGCGATGAAAGCATTCGAGAGCATCGATGTAAGTATCGCGCTTCAAGTCGATGAGATGGCAAACGAGAACGAGGAGCTATCACACAAGGTAGAAGAGAACATCATCGAGACAATAGCAAGAAGGCAGCCGGTGGCAGGAGACCTCCGGAAGCTGGCAGGCTACTTGCAGGTAGCAGGTAACCTCTACCGGATAGGCCGACATGCGTCCAAGATTGCTCATATCGTGAAGCTGGCTGACGGGTTGCACCTGCAGCACTTCAAGGAACTCGTGACACTTCCTTTTCTTGCACAGCAGTCGAAGAAGACTCTGGATATCGCCATGAAGGCAGTCCTCACCGGAGACCTTTCCGAAATAGGTGAACTGGAGAAACTGGAATCAGTAACAGACAAAGAAACTGAGGACATGTTTGAGGAGATTGTCGACTATCTCAGACGGGACAATACTATCATACGCATGGCATTGTTTTACATCTTGGTTGGAAGATACTATGAAAGGGCTGCAGACCATGCCATGATGATAGCTGAACGAGCAATCTACGTGGCTACGGGTCATCGCCAAAAGCTGGGACTTGCGTTCAAGGAGACAAATCTCCATCCCCCGCACTAGAAGCCGCAAACACCCAACAATCTGGATTGAATCGACTAGACCATATGCTCGTGAGCTGTTGGTGCCTAACACGGACCGCTGATTTCAGCTTCGTCCACCATGTATCTTCACGGTGAGTTCTGCGATCCTCTTCCCCAACTCCTTGCACATGTCTATGTCCTTGTCCTCTGGCTCTTCCACGGCAGCAGCACCGTAGTGCTTATTGTCAGATCTTCCGACGATCACCATCCCGTGTATCAGCATCGCGTTCAAGATTGAGAGTAGAGTGGTCTCAGCACCTGAAGCTGTGCCGCCCGAACTTGTGAACGCGCCGCCTACCTTGCCTTTCAGCTTTCCATGTATTGCTGCGCTCGCATCTATAAACGACTTCAGCTTCCCTGACATCTGTCCATAGTACGTTGGTGAGCCCATAATGATAGCATGCACGTCCATCAGGTCTTCGTTGCTCGCCTGATCCACCTTCTTGACTGCCACGTCCACATTCTTGACTTCTCGGGCACCAGCGGCCACCAGATTCGCCATCTTCTCTGTGTTTCCGGTCTCTGAGTCATAGATTATGAGGACTTTCACCATATGGCAAGCAACGCCCTGTAGCAATTGATACCGGTTTCGGCCTGCGCCATCGATGACAGTCATAATTGACTGTCTGTAAACCGAGCAAACCTCCTATTTGCTGAGCTCTCAGACCAGTTTTATTCTCCAGAGCCGATATGTCTCAAACCATCCGAACAGGGCACCCACAATCCCCAACGCCAAAGCAACATACCTGTCGAAAGTACTGACGGGCGCAAACACAGCAATGACAAGATAGGCTATTGTGAAGGCAGTGAAGAAGAAGGCGACAAATGCGTATCTGGGAAGAAGCACTCCCCTGTAAGCAACGAAGTTCCTGAGAGTTCCGACCTTAACGATTTGCTTGAGTTCGTAAGTGTTGTCTGTCTGTTTTGCGATAAGGTCAAGATCGAGCAGCTTCGAGAGATGGTGGCTGGCTACTGAAGGGCTGGACATGCCCAAAGCACGCTGTACTTCCCTTACACCGACGGGCTTGGATTGCTGCAACATGTACCAGTAGACTCTGAGCGTGTTTCCTCTGAGTTCCGCTTCCAAGTCCTGAGCGTCTTTTTCTTCTCCCGTAACACACACCACCATAACGACGGTCGAGCGCCTTACAGATAATCTCTTCCCTGTTCTACTTCATGGACACTCTGTCCTAATCCATGGTACTATCTGCAGGTACTTCAATAGCACACCCATGTTTCCGGCGCTTGTAGCGAAAGCACTTGATAACCAAACAAAGCGAAAGATGCTCGCAGGAGGCATATCTGCTTCTCTGATTGCAGTCAGCCTCGTTGCAGGTTTAGGTTTGATTTCGGGTGTGTTTTCATACTTACCCGGTGCGAGGAATGGCATGTACTTCACGATTAATGTTTCCGTGCCCAATTCATTCGCAGACTACGTCCCATATGATGAGAGCTTCACACCCAATGCGCCGGCATATAGTCTGGGCACCGGTCTCTCGAACGTAGTCAACATGGACAAGTTCTGTTCTCTCACGTCTGCCGAACGCTCGTTGCTTGAAAGGAACGGGTTCGTCGTCACGCCTCAATCCTATCACAGCCAGATATACGAAATCATGGACTCTAATCATGAAATGGCGATTCCACAGTTCATTACGACAGACTCAGTTCTCCATGCCTTCCATGTTCTCTATGACCTTGCTCTAAGGCAGGCAGAAGTCTACTCATTCTGGGATCTTCTTCGGGCTCTCACGATATCCATGCTGACGGACTCATATGCACAGTATCAGATTCTCACAGAAGGTCGTTGGAAGGATGCTGCTCTCAGAAACGTTGCATACTTTGCCGTGGCAGCGTGCTTGATTGACAACACGACCACCGTCCCCTCTGAGGTAGTTGCTGAGGTCAATCAGGTGCTGTCTCTCATCGAGGCGCACGCCGGGATATCCAACGCATGGTTCATGGGCTATGGCGAGGATTTCTCGCAGTACGTACCTCGTGGGCACTACACTCGAAGTGCGGTTCTAAGCCAGTACTTCAAAGCAATGATGTGGTACGGTCGTGTCTCTTTCAGACTCAACGCCGACCAAGCCTGGGAACAGACCCCTCAAGCTATTCTGATATCACTTGCACTGACGAACCAGATAAGAAGTCTCGCCGATTCTTTGAGCGGATACCAAGTCTGGGATGCAATCTATCAGCCTACGGTCTTCTTTGTCGGGTCGGCCGACGACCTGTTACCAACCGACTATCTTGAGTTGACCAAGAGTATCTATGGACCCGCCGTTACGCTTCCGGAGTTGGATAATGACACCCTGCTGGGACAATTCATAGATGCTGCTCGCGGCTTGCGTAGTCCGCTGATTCTTGGAACGCCCTATGGCTCTGGGGAAGACATGAATGCGACTATGGGTATGCGATTCATGGGCCAAAGATACATTCCAGACAGCTACATTCTGGGCCAACTCGTCTATACCAATGTCGGCACCGATAGTAACCCTCGCCTCATGCCAAAGGGGCTTGACGTGATGGCGGCGCTGGGTTCAGATGTGGCATGGAAGTATCTCGACAATCAAAAGGGGTACTACAGGTACGTTGAGCAAATGGATATGCTCCGAGAATTGATTGGCAACATGTCTGTACAGGAGTGGACGCACAATCTGTACTACTTGTGGCTCTACTCCTTGTTACCCCTTCTTAGCTCAACAGAAGCTGGATATCCTCTCTTCATGAACAATGACGCTTGGACAGACAAGCAACTGAACACAGCACTCGGCTCTTGGACAGAACTACGCCATGATACCATACTCTATGCCAAGCAATCGGGTACCAGGAATACCGGAATACCACCGGAGAGTCCAGAAGCAGGATATGTCGAGCCAGTACCCGCAGTCTATGCAAGGCTGGCCTCCTTATGCACGATGATGATTGCCGGTCTCACGAGCCGGGACTTGCTTTCGAAGGATATTGAACAGAAGCTTGAGACGCTGCTAGACTTCCTTCTAGGACTGAAGTCAATCTCGGTCAAAGAGCTCACAGGGCAGGTCCTGAATGACACGGAAATCAGCCTGATACGGTCGTCATATCTAATTCTACAGAACGTCACTCAGATTCCGGAGAATACACAATACACATCTAGCACCGACCGCTCGATGGCTCTCATAGCCGATGTACATACAGATCCAAACACAATGACGGTTCTCGAAGAGGCGGTCGGCAACCCGATGTTCATCTACGTCGCTATTCCTTCAGATGGCCAAGTATTCCTGGCCCGCGGTGGTGTATTCTCTTACTATGAGTTCATTCAGCCCGCGAGCGATAGGCTCACAGATGAGGCTTGGCAAAGCATGCTCAGCAATGGTGGCGCACCCGGACTGCCTAGCTGGACAGACAGCTTCATTGCTGCCGGGAGTCCAGTTCCTGCACTTCAGATTGCCACAGTTGTGTCTTCGAAAGCTCTTGACTAGCAATGGTAGCCGCTAGTGAGTGCGAGGACACGGGGCTGCCAAGAGTTGGACTCGTCTCTCACGATCAAGGCTTCAAGCATGTCCCACAGAAACTGCGGGCCCGCATAGTACGAATCGGAATGCCTAGTCCATAATCTTGCTCATGATGAGGCTGTCGTGGTACCGATTGTCATCGCCGAAATACGCATCCCTGAGCCTTCCATCAGTCTTGAAATCAGTCTTCTTGTAGAGGCGCACTGCGGCTTTGTTATCTTCAACGACTTCAAGACTTATCCTATGCATGCCCTGCTCCTCAGCCAACGCAAGCGCCTGCTTAGTCATGGCTGTACCAAGGCCGACTCCGTGAAAGTCTTGGTGCAAGTAGATTCCCAGATCGCCAATCCCCTTTCGCCTTGGGTGTGGTTGCTTGTAGATCGAGCACCAGCCTACTATTCGATCACCATCTAGTGCCACAAGACCAATCATGTCTTGGGGAGTCGCAAACCAACGTTCAATTCTGTCCCGTGTGTAGGGCGGCAAACCCCATCTCAGTGCAGATTCCGAGATCGTAGAGAACATCGTGAGTAACCGTTCCTTGTCATCGGCGGTACGGACCGAAGTCTGATTTCTCTACCATCTCTCAACGCAACTGTGCGCTCATCCATGTGCTACGATTCCCCATTACTGAACTGCATGATAGAGCTCTTATATCTGCTTCAAGTCTAGGATTTGCGTCCTCAGCTGAACGCGAGCTGAGTCAGATATGCTCACGATTTGGTGTGATTGAAATGAAGAAAGGAAGTCGGGGCCCCCGGGGCCTGTCCACTCTATGTGTGCAAGGAAAGGAAATTCAGAGCACAGGACCTGCTGTTGTTCCCATCGTTCAGACATCGACGTATGTCTTTGAAGATCAGCAAGACATGCTCGATTCTGTCGCTGGCAAGACAGGCAAGGACGTGTATACGAGGTGGAGCAATCCCACTACCCACCACGTGGAGAAGAAAATCAGCGCCCTTGAGAACACGGAAGATACTCTTGCGGTCTCTTCAGGAATGGCTGCGATATCATCTGCTGTCATGGGTCTAGCGAAGAGCGGTGATAAGATTCTCTCTTCTGATTCAATCTATGGCGGAACCCTGCACTTCTTTCAGGAGATTCTGCCGAGCAACGGCATTCAAGTCGACTTTGTTGATACCGAACAGTTCGTTGACAAGCTCTTGGTCTCTCGAGGAAAGTACAAGCTCTGTTATTTCGAGACCCCTACCAACCCCACTCTCAAGATTATGGACATTGCCAGCGTGGCTCACGCCTCCACATCTACGGGCACCATGAGCGTCATCGACAGTACGTTCGGAACTCCAATCAACCAAAGGCCACATGAGATGGGCGTCGACCTCGTGTTGCACAGTGCAACGAAGTATCTGGGAGGACATGCTGACCTAACGGCGGGCACGGTGTCTGGCAAGAAGGTAGTCGTGGACAAGGTTAGAGCCGCGTACAAGCTCCTTGGAGGCACGATAGATCCGTTTGCATCTTTCCTTCTTGACCGCGGAATCAAGACGCTCGCTTTGCGAATGGAGCGGCACAACAGTAATGCTTTGTACCTCGCCCAGCAGATTTCAAAAGACCGCAGGATAAGACGTGTTCACTATCCCGGGCTGCCTAGTCATCCACATCACAATATCGCCCGAAGCCAGATGCGAGGATTTGGTGGAATGCTATCAGTGGATTTGGACTGCGACTTAGAAAAGACCAAGAAGTTCGTAGACTCGCTTGAGCTCTTTCTAAATGCTGTTTCACTTGGGAGCGTCGAGAGTCTGGCAAGCATCCCAGTACTGACAACGCACTACAACATTGACTCACAAACGCTGTCGAAGATGGGCATCTCGGAATCGACTGTTCGCCTGTCGGTCGGTATTGAAGACAAAGAAGACCTCTTGGCCGATTTGTTGGCAGCCCTGGATTCTTCGATTGGCTCTCGCAGTTAGTTGCCCCGTAAAGCCAATGGCGGGCTAAGGTGACCTCATCATGGAGCTGGAGACGATTAAGGCCATCATCTTTGACATGGGCGGCACTCTTTATGATGTCCGCCGGGAATCAGTGGTAATGGTCCGGTCTTTCTTGCATGAGCTTGGAACATCGAAGTTTAATCATCTGTCCGATAAGCAGATTGAGCAGCTCATGGAACCAGCAGATACTTGGTTCGACAGGACCTTGGTTGAACGCGAGGTGGGCCCGCATTGGTTGCCCGCTACTGAAGACTGGGTCGAGTACGATCGCAGAGTACTGCTTGAATTCGGAATCAAGCAGGATGTCGCTTCCAAGGCTCAGGAGTGCGAACGTAAGTGGGCGGCCGTTCCGGTAGAGAAGAGGTCTACTTTTCTAGAAGGTTGTAAGCCTGTTCTTGAACAGTTGAAGTCGCGAGGATACAAGCTGGGAATCGCATCAAACAGACATAACGACCCATCCGCACGTCTAGCCTACGATGGCCTGTCCTCTCTCTTTGGAGCTGTCGAGTACTCGTGCGTGCCAGGGTACAAGAAACCCTCCCCCTACATGTTGGTTCAGGTTGCGTCTTCTCTGCAGGTGAATCCAAGAAAGTGCGCCTATGTTGGAGACAGCATCACCTACGACCTGCAGTCAGCCACAAGGGCTGAGATGACACCCATTCTACTGGTATGGTGCAACCCGGAGGAAGGTGCCAAAGCACCTGCAGGAACAACAGTGATTCATCACATCAAGGAGCTTCTGAAGCTCTTTCATTAGGCAGCAGGTCTTCATCCCACTGCAGTGTGTTTGCATTTCCTGCTTGACTTACTTGGAAAGCGGACTGGAATAACGCTTTTCAGTCGCGAAAGCTGAACATAGCACTGGTTTTCCATTCGAATGGAGGAGCCGAGACATGTCTGAAGAGCCGAGTGTCTACAAATTCATTGAATTGGTCGGAGTCAGCCCGAAGTCTTGGGAGGACGCTGTCAAGAACCTCATCGCTGAGGCTTCAAAGCATATTCGCGACTTGCGAGTCGCGGAAATCGTGTCACAGGATGTCAGGATCGAGAACAACAAGATTGCCGCCTACCGCGTTCGGGTTAACCTGAGCTTCAAGTACGAGAAGGGAGAGTAGGGAAACCTAGTTCTCCTTTTCCTTTCTTTTGCTTGGTCCGATCGACTTGTGCTCTACTTCTGTTCTCTGTTCATTCATCTCTCTTGCATGTACCGAGATTTGCCCGGCTGAATGCAGGCCTGCGTGAGTCGCAAAGCAGATATCGAATTGCGGCTAATTGGCAGCGATAGCAATGGGAACTGGCGTGTTGGGGGCAACTGCTCTGCACAGGATGCCAAGAGGCCACATTCTGCTGTTGGCAGCGATCGCGTTCTTTGTGCCTAGCATTCTCGTGACTGAGATGAACGAATTCACTGATTCAAGCTACACCGCCGTACTTCTGACCGCCCCACTATGGACATTCAGTCATTCATATGGCACTGACTACGGCGGTCCGTTCGACAGAACGACCATATCGCTACTGGATGAGAATCAGCTGGTCACTTTAGGAATGCTCGTGATGAGCCTATTTCTCTTCCTCAGGGTTAAACGCTTCGCCATAGAAGGTGGGCCAAGAACACTCCTAACCGATGTCGTGGTCACAGCATTTGCCATACTTGTTGTGTGCTTAGGCTTCTTTTCATATTCGCTTGATGCTTTTGCTATCCACAATGTGATTCCGCTTCCCCTGATGCCGGTACTTGGGTCAATCATGGTTTACTATACTTACAAGCGTCGAGAGTGACGAGAAGACTGCATTGCGGCCCATTCGTTTCAATTCCTGTCCATTGCTTCTAGGTGTCCGCAAATTCGCCAGTTGGCTACCCTATCCTCAAGACGAATATCGCCGCATCCTCATGTGGGTACATTCCTTGTATCTCAGCCACTTCAGTGAATCCCAGTTTTCCGGTAGAACTCGCGCGCGCCTTCATTGCTTTCTCCATGAATAGGTAAAGGATTCTCAGTCTGCTTCCCGCGTTCGGCGAAGAATACGCGAAGTTGTTTGATTGTTTCGCCTAGCAACCTTCGTGCCTATGCCCATTGCGGCGATATGCAGGCCTGACTCCTAGTCCAACTATTTCAGACGACACCATCGTCAAGACCGCCTCGTGTTTCCCAAGAGATGGATCCACATAGCCTTTCATCCTCAATACAGAGGATAGTGTGGAAGCGTTCGACGAGGTCACTGGGCGAATTCTTTGCTCTGACTCTGTTTTCCTCAACGTCCTCGATGTACATGTCTGCGATGCGACCAATGTCGTCCTTCGTGGCTTTTCTCAGTTTTTGCGTTTTGCTGTCATCTCTTTGTCCTGACGGGTCACTATGTCTTGGCAAGGTACCGTGCTGGAGACAAATAAACAATGGTTCGGGCTTTGAGAACTTCTTGTCGGTTGATGAGGGGAGTCTAGAGATGGAATCTCCGTGCCATGGAGCACTTGACTGGATCGACCAAGATGATCATGAATAGGCTCGAGAATACGAGTGAGAAGAAAAGACCTGAAGCGAAAGAGGAGAAATGATGATGCCTAACACTGCTATGTTGAGAAGGCAATAGTGTGCCAATGACGGTGACCGTGAGTTCCCTCCCCGGCCTCGAAGACCAAAACCGTTCTCCTTTCTCGGACGATGAGTACTCTGAACTGGCTTGTGAATATGAGAGTGATTGTCACGAAGCTTCTCAAGGTGTCGAGGTTCATCATGAAGTAATACTCTGCCCACGAGAGTCAGTGAGTCCGCCTTGAACAATGAGCAAAAGCCCCACAGCCAGTCCCGTTAGGCTGATGTTCCTGATGCCCCAGATGCTTGGGCTCTCCGAGCCTGTCACGTTGTCCTTGGCCAATGATATGGTCAGGAAATCATTGGAGAAGATGACAAGCACCAACCCAATGACCGAGACGATTAAGTCCTGCAACCAGATGAAACCGATAGTCAGAATCCCTACAACTTGGACGGTCTTCGAGACCTTGTTCAGCACCCAGCTGAGCATTCTCTGGTAGACTTTCTTGCTGGTCACTATTGTTTCTGCTATGACCCCCATACCTTCTTCGGTAAGCACCACACTGGCCGAAGCCTTGGCCACGTCAGTCGCTCCCTTCACGGCGATTCCCATCTCTGCCTGCTTGAGCGCTGGGGCATCATTAACACCATCACCAGTCATTCCAACCATGTGCCCTTCTGATTGGAGCAACTTCACAATCCGGTACTTGTCCTCCGGGTATATCTCTGCAAAACCATCGTATTCCAGAACATGTGGGCTATCTGGGTTCAGGGCATCTCCCGCATCTGCTAGTCTTCGTTATCCGTGTCTCCCACTGAGGCTTGGTGTGCAATCTCCTTCGCGATGCTTAGGTTATCGCCAGTAAGCATGAGCGGCCTCACACCCATGTCTCTGAGCTTCTCAATCATGGCCTTCGAATCCGGCCGAATTGGGTCTGATATCACAAGCAAACCGATGAAATTCAGTCTCTCTGGTCTGGCCCGAGTCGGACATTGCAACTGCCAGAGTCCTGTAACCCCGTTGAGATAGTTCATCGAGTCTGTCATTCATTTGGCTAGATTGTTTTGGCAGCTGGCGAACAAAGCCCAATCACTATCTGTGGGCGCGCCTTTCATGACCCTGAACTGAGTGTTCCCGTGGCGAATAGTTGCCTCCGACCTCTTCAACGAAGGCGCGAACGGAGTGAATTGGTCTGTTCGTATGATTCAAGGGAGATTGCTAGAGACCGTGCATAGTCTATCGAGAGTCGGTCCAGAAGGTCCTTGCTACCCTCTTGAGAGGCCAAGGCAGCTGCCCGCACGACATCCTCTTTCGAGTATCTGTCAACAGGAATCACGTCAACTATGGAGAGTCTGTTTTGAGTGATTGTTCCTGTCTTGTCTATGCAGGCGATGTCTATCGAAGCTGCATCCTCGACAGAGTCCAGTCTTGTGACCAGTGCCCCCTTTTTGGGCAAGCTCAAGGGACACAACGGACTCAGCTACTGCCAATACTGCTGGCAATGCAACAGGTATAGATCCCATGAGAAACATGATTGCCAATTCGAAGACCAATGTCATCTCCAGACTCCTGACTGCGAAGGCATATGCCAACGCAACGAGAAGCGCAACCAAGCTGAAGTACAGAGAGTATCTGGCTACCCCGAGCATTATCTGTGTCTGATGAGACACCGGATGGGCTTCTCTGACGAGCCTTGCCGTTGCTCCATAAGTTGTAGCCTCGCCCGTGTTCACTACTACGCACACGCATTCGCCCTCAGTGACAGTCGTGCCTGAGTAGACAGTATCCGACTCGCGCAGGCTCACTGGCAACGACTCGCCTGTCAGAGATGACTGGTCTGCCATCAGGTCTCCTTTGACTACCTTCCCATCAGCCGGCACCACATCACCCAGACCAATCAGAATTAAGTCGCCGGGTACGAGGAATCTTGTCTCTATGGTCTTCCATTCTCCGTCTCTCATACACCTTGGCACTGGGCGCGAGGTGCTTCATCAGGATTCTGAGAGCCTTTTGGGAACGAGAGGAATTGATGTAACCTACTGCGACATTGATAGTGAGAAGAGCGGTCACGATTCCTGCATCCAAAAAGCGTCCAAGAGCAAGTGAGAGAGCGATTGTGAGTTCCAATAGCCAAGGCATCGGGGCCCAGAATCTCCCGATTAAGTCCCTGAGCGCGCCGGACCTTGGTTCGGCTATCTCATTGTATCCGAACTGAGCGGTGCGCGCAATTGCATCTGATTCGTGCAGGCCGTCTGCCGTAGAGTCGAGCAGGCGGAAGGTCTCTTCCAGATTCAGGCTCCCGTACTCGGCAGTATGCCTGATTGTCATGTTTCTTCCTCCTGAAATGAGAACCGACGGTCAGGCAGATTTGTGGAGTGCATCCCTGTCTTAAACTCGCGCTTGATGCTCATCCCCGGTGTTCCAGTTCTGGCGACGTGAGCATTGTTGATTTATGATGCGGAGAGTGCCCATTCAGAAGAAGAAGTAATCGAGTCGTTTCACATTATCATGCGACGCATGAGGGCAAGCATCTGAGCCTTATCCATGTCCAGCTTGAACTCCGCTGCGCGGTCCCGATCTGCGACGTACAACGGCTGCCGCATGTCTTGAAGGTTCGGCACCTTGCGGCACAGCTTCCTGTTGGTCAACCACCTCAGGGCAAAACTAACTGTTCGTGGTGGGAGTTCGAGAGTCTGAGTGATGTCCTTCGGTGACATAGGACCTTCATTAGCGAGTTCACTCAACACCACCACAGCACTTAGCGGAAGCTTCTTTGTCGATGTCATGATTCTGGTCCACCGGTTGGGGGCAACACACCCTTCAAAGGGTTTCCAAATGCCTGCGAAGGAGCACGAGAATCTTCTTCCATACTCAAGCAGACATTAGCGTATTACGTGAATATGCTATTATTCTTTTCCTATGGCGCCACCCTTCCGTTTGCCTCGCGTTCTGCTACTGCACTTTCCCGCGGTTTGGATTCGTTTCCGTCGGAGGAGAAGGTCAAGACTTATTATCGTGCACAACTATTCACGAGTATTCAGAGTTCTCTTGGAGTCCATCAATTGAATGTCTTAGTGGTCGGTCTTGAGGGAACCGAGGTACAGCATGTTGCCAGTTCCCTAGAGAAGGTAGGGTCTGACACAAGAGTCGAGGCTATGGAAGTTCCTTACGCGGAGGTTGCCAACCCGTCCGGCCGTCTGGTTATTGGTAACTTTGTTCCTGATCTCGTTGTGTTGGTCACTGATAGCACTCAACAAAATGTATCAAAGTCTCGCAACATAGTGAGAATCTTGAACAAACAGTTCACCGGTGTGGAAAAGATAGCAGTAGCAAACAAGCAGAGTCAGCCCGAGCTTCTGAGCCCTGAGGAGGTCGGCGTGGTCCTAGGCCTCACGACGTATGAGCGTATTCCTGACTAGAAGGCGTTGAACGCTTTCATCTTCTCGCCAGAAGGCTTCTTATGTGCGATGTTCCATTTGACTGGGTATCTACGGCAACAGTCGTAGCAGATTACGACATTCGCTCTAAGATACAAAGGGAGCGAAAAGTTGCATGCTTGTTAGTGGAGATGGCTCGCATTGGCTCATGATCTGATAATCGTTGGCGGAGGCCCAGCAGGTGCATCTTGCGCCAGAAGAGCTGCGCAGAAAGGCGTTGACGTGATCCTTCTTGAGAAACAGGAGCATCCTCGTAGAAAGGTCTGCGCAGGAGGCTTCAGACCGGGCCTAACGAGTCTGCTCGATTTCGACGTCAGCCCTGTAATAGAGCACGAGAGTTGTGGGTCGCATGTCTACTCGCCGTCCCGAATTCAAGTCGTATGTACCAAACCCATGCTAACAGGATACACGGTCAAGAGGAGCATCTTTGATCACTTCCTTCTGAAGAAGGCCGAGGAGGCCGGGGCAGAAGTCCGATCCGATGTCGAAGTCACAGATCTTGAGGAATCTCGTGACGAGGTGACGGTCCGATCGAAAGATGGACAGTCCTTCACCTCGAAGTATGTCGTCGGAGCTGACGGAGTCAACAGCAGAGTCGCGAGGTCTGCAGGTATCAAAACCAGCTGGAAAGACAACGAGATTGGCCTCTGCTTCGAAGCAGGCGTCCCGATGGATCCTTCCGACATCATGCGCATCACTCAGGGACCGTACGGACCGGACAAAGTATGCATAGAGATATTCTTTGGCGGAATACAACATGGCTACGGCTGGTGCTTCCCGAAGAAGGATGAAGTCAGTCTCGGGATGGGCTGCCTCATGCCCTACGCCAAAGACCTCAGAACTGCGTGGGAGAAGTTTGTAGATGAGTTCGAAAAGAGGAACTCTGTGAAAGTGGATCTGTCCAACGAGAGTGCTATGAGAGTTCCACTGAAGGGTCCTATACAGAATACAATCACAAAGCGGATTATGCTTGCAGGAGATGCAGGCGGGTTCGTCTCACCAGCAACGGGTGAGGGCATCTACTATGCGGTGGCCTCAGGCCAAATCGCTGCCGACACTGTTTCTGACATTCTTCAGGGGCGAACAAAGGGAACCAAAGAATATCAACGAAGATGGAAGGCTGACGTCGGCAAGCAACTGAAGGCCTCAAACTCGCTTGCCAACCTGTTGTTCAACTCTGAGCAGAATATGGAGCTCATAGTACGGATGGCTGCTAAGGACCAGGTTATCCGAGGTCACGTGACTGACCTAATCGGCGGCCTGAACCCTATTCCGACCTGAAGAGCGCAATCATGAAACGCGTGATATCACGACATCCAATAACCGGCTTGAGATTGCTAGTTTAGTCCGCGTAGTGAATAGCTTGTTCGTGATTTGGTCAGCAAGATATGACCAGACTCCGGTTGTTCCTCCGGTGTTCAGTCATACGAACTCCGGCGGCGAAATTGATAATACCCCGTTTCGCACTTGGTTAGAGGCTGTGCATTCGGATTTGCGTCATAGCAGGTGAACTATGTGACAGAAGAGGTTCATGTCTACAGATACCGATGGGCAGTTCTCCTTGTATTTGGTCTCATATTCATGATTGGACAAGCCATGTGGCTTACCTTCTCGCTAATACGAGATGAGGTCACTCCTGTCCTTGGACTAGCAGCCGGAGAACCAGACAATCGTACTGCTCACAGCATCACAACCATTGGCATTCATCATTCTCTCACTGCCTGTCGGAGTACTGGCAGACAAGAAGGGCTTGATTGTTGTAGCTGGCTTCGGCGCGATTTTGCAGACCCTCTTTGGCGCACTCAGGATTTTCGTAGTTAACGACTTCTGGATGATTCTCCTTTGCCAGCTTGGCCTGTCCTCAGGATCCGTGATGGTACAGGACTGCATCACTTACCTGAGTGTGAAGTGGTTCCCGAGGAACGAAAGGGCTCTAGCAACTGGTGTCAGCACACTATTCATGCTGCTTGGCATGCTCGTAGGGACAACATTGAGTCTTCTTCTTTGGAACACTCCGATGTACGCAAACCCCCTGTACACGGTTGCGGGTGCCCGAGCGAATGTCGTGTACATTCTCTCCATCTACACAATACTCGCGGTTGTCCTGACGGTTCTGTTCTTTGCTGTCGCCAGAGACAAGCCCGCACATCCTCCTGATATCCCTGAGACTACAACTGAGAAGCGTCCAGTCACGACGATGTTGAAAGACAGGAATGTGTGGATTATCTCTTTCGGCTTTTTTGTGGGCTTCAGTATCTTCATTGGCCTCACGGGAATACTGGAGGATCTGCTGCCGACTCTAGGAATACCTGTTTCGGCCGGGTTTGGGAACCTCGTCATGGTCGAGATATTCCTCCTAGTCTTCGGAATATTCGGTGCTCTTGGACTCTCAGGTTTGTCAGATCACGTCCACAAGAGGAGACCGTTCTTGGTTGTAGCCGCACTTGTAGGTGCCATCATGACCTTCATTGTGGGAACCAGCACAGTTGTAGGAATCACATTCATTTCGGCAGGATTGCTCGGATTCTTCTTGGTCAGTATCATGCCCATAGCACTCTCCACATTGGAGGAGTTCAAGTCAGTAGGGCCTCAACTCTCGGGCGCAAGTGCTGGGTTGGCATTCTGGTTCGGCAACCTCGGAGCGTTTCTGGGTCTATTGATTCTGGAAGCTCTGAAGGTAGGCGGCTCCTACTTCTATTCGATCTTGTACCTAGTCATCACGTTGTTGATTGCAACACTACTAATCTCGACAATCCCTGAGACGGGCAAACGAGAAAAATCGTGAAGATGCTTGGTTCCTGAGTGCGCTGTGGATGACTCGGCGCACTCATACTCACTGAACACGGGAAATGCCAACTCCTGCCGTCGAGCGGCTCGTGCCAGTCACGCCTATAAGGCGACCTCATTGGCGCTTGCTAGGTGCGGGCATTGCTGTGGGTGACAAGAGAGAATGTTCATGTCGACAGGGTCGCATGTCCATGGCTGATCAAGAGATTCATTGATGCTAGAGCACAGTTCGTTTTCCTGCCGAAGGCTGATGTGCCCGAATTCTCCAAGAAGACGGGCGCCATTCAGTTTGACATGGGGGGAGGCGCCGAGTTCGACCACCACAAATGCGGCAACGAAGATCATTGTACGTTCGACGCAATCGTCGAGAAATACAAACTGCAAGACGACGAGGCGCTCGAAAGGGTGAGGAAACTCGTGCGCGCGGCGGACACCGATGGCATCCAGAAGGAGCCTCGTGCCTGGGTGCTGGAAATAGTTGGTACCGGCGTTCCGTTACTAACTAAGTCCGACCAAGAGAGCCTCGAATGTGAGTTTCCTGTGTACGACGCAGTTTATGTATACTTCCAGCAGGAGATTATTCGAGAGAAGTACAAGACTGACATTGAGAAGTTCAAGACAAGGGGTGAGGCTAGGGACTTCGTAAAGCAAAAGATGCTTGGCATGAAGTCAAGAGCCCTTCGCTAGTTGTTTTATCTATTCCATCTGTTCCCCAGATGCATTCCTCATATGACTTTGAGCGCTACATGATTGACACGAGCTGCAAGAACGCCGGAAAGTGTTGATGTTGACACGAAGACTGTCCATTCCTGGGCCACTGGCGATTGTTCTGGTTCTGTCATTTTTCATGTTCACAGCGCATAACTCTATTCTCTCCGCGTTGCAGGGTTTCGTGCTCTTTGTCTCCGGAGACCAGATTGCACTAGGCGTCTCCTTTGGTATCTTCACCGGGACTGCGTTCTTGTTCAGATTCGTGTCAGGAAAAATCATTGAGCGGACCAGCGTGACTCTAATGCTTGCATTGGGGCAAGTGATGCTCTCAGTTGTATTCATCAGCTATGCGGCAGTAAGCGCGATTATTGACATATATGTGCTCAGGGTATTCCACGGAGTGTCTTGGGCTCTAGGAACCGTTGCTATTATGACAGCCGTTGTCCAAAGGTCTCCTCCGTCTCGTGTTGGCGAGGGCCTTGGTTACTATAATGGTGTGAACTCATTCGCGATGATGGTGTTTCCTGCTGTCGGAAGTGCCATCGTGTTGGTGGATACCCGTGAAGCATACAATCTCTTGTTCGCGATGACATGTACTATCAGCGTGGTAGCTGTGGCTATCGCTGTCGTAATCTGGCGAGGTAGCCACGAGAAGCAGTCTTCGGACACACCTCGTTCCGGTGGGTTCGTTAGTCGAGCCGCACTGAGACCCAGCCTGTCGATATTCGTTCTGTCCTTCGGATTCGGTGCAGTGCTAAGCTACTCGCCTTCGATTGCCGTCATGCATGCCGTAGCCAACTCCGGGCTCTACTTCACATGGTTTGCAGGTTCTATGGTCGTGGGTTACGCTGTTGGCGGTTCACTGTCTGACAGAAGGGGTCACGGAATGATGAGCGCTATTGGATGTTGTTGCATGGCCATCGGGCTGTTGATGGCGGCCGTTGGCACTGAGTATGTCACGTATGTCATCTCAGCCTGTGCGCTGGGAATCGGTCTGTCACTGGCCAACGTTGCATTGAATGCTCTTGCATCTCTGGTTGTCCCGGAGAGTGAGCAAGCCCGAGCGATGGCCACATACTCTGCAGGTATGGACGGAGGGATCATGGTGGGCTCATTCATGATTGCGATTCTGTTGAATGCGGGGCTCAAACTACCAGTCATTCTCTTGATACTTGTAGTGCTCTCCTTCATCACAGTCCTTAACACTCCCGGTCTGCACCGGATGGAACGAATTTCTAGGAACCAGCATAGTGACAGAGCTTTGTCAGAGAGTCCACAGTAGCGGCACTTTCTGCCCTCGACACTACATAGCGAGCAGTTCAAAAGGGCAACTTTCAGAAGTAGCGTTTCATACGAGCGGGAATCTACTACCACGCTTGTTCTCAATCCACACCGGGAAAGCACTCGAAGGTCCGTGAGAAACTGACATCGGTACTACGGTGGCGATGGAGCCATGACAACCAACCGAGATTCCTCAGCAGGAGGTACAAGTGTAACCCTCAAACGGGACGTAGGTTGGTACGGCTCTTTTGCAATGGGCTATGCAGATGTAGGCGCTGACATCTATCTTGCTCTTGGCTTGGTGGCTGCGTATGCCGCAGGATGGACCCCCATAGCCTTTCTCATTGCGTCCGTCACTTATGTCGCGAGTGGTCTTGCATATGCCGAACTAGCCACAGCATATCCGTATGCTGGCGGTGCCCATGTCTACGCGATGAAAGCATTCAATGACTTTGCTGGTTTCGCGGCCGGCTGGCTCGTAATGCTAGACTATACAGTGGATCTGGCTCTTTTCTCAATAGCAACAACAGGCTACCTGAGCTTTTTCATCCCTTGGCTGAATCCCTACACATACGTTACCCTTGGAGTCCTAGGCTTTCAGGTCACTCTTAGCGCCATGGGTCTGACATCTTTCGCCATTGTTGTGGCTCTCATATGTGTCAATATTATCGGCATCAAGGAATCATCTAGGCTCAACATGGTGATGGTGAGCCTGAGTTTAGTTGTGCTGTCGCTTGTTGCGATTGTGGGGTTGTTCGTCGCTTTTCACCTCAACCTATTCCTGCTTCAGCTTTCTGTGGTTGGCGCCCCTGAGGCATTCAGTCACATATCGTACGTGCCCGGATTGAGTCTGAACACACAGAATCTACTGTACGCCATCACTCTTGCAATGAGTTCGTTCATAGGCATAGAGTCTATAGCTCAGGCTGCCGAGGAGACCAAGAGACCAGACAGGACAATCCCTCGGGCTACCAAGATGTCGGTCATATCAGTCTTGGTTTTCGCAGTGGGGCTATCGGTCCTTAGCATGGGGATACTCCCTTGGGATGTGCTGGCTGCTCATCTGGCAAACCCGATTAGTACCCTTGCGGGCTCGTTCGCCATCATAGGCCCCTACATAGTGCCAGTGGTTGCGGGTGCTGGTTTCGCGATTTGCCTGGTCTCAGCAAACACCGGAGTAATCGGTGTGTCAAGGATTGTCTTCTCGATGGGCCGTTTTGGTCTCGTGCCGCGCTGGTTCTCGAAAATCAATCGTAGGACAAGGACGCCTGTCCGGACCATTGTCATTTTCGGCATGATTGGAGGAATCATGGCACTCGTTGGGCAGCTTGACTGGGTTGCAGACCTCTATAACTTCGGAGCGTTGCTTTCCTATTTTCTTGTCAATGCGTCTTTGATTGTGCTACGACAGACGGACAAGGACACCCATCGTTCATGGGAAGTGCCCTTGAACTTCAAGATTGGCCGGCATGGCCGGTCGTACAGGATCCCCGTGTCGGGTGTCGTTGGCATGGGTGCATGCTTGTCCATTTGGACCCTTGTCATGATCTTTCATCCGATGGGAAGGGTCTTGGGTGTAGCGTGGATCACTTTTGGGGTGCTAGCATACGTGATTTATCGCCATGGACTTCACAAGTCCCTCTTCTCAAAAGAAACTGGACGCTCGATAAAACCCATGGCGTACAAGTTCAATGCGCTCGTCTTGATCCGCCCCGAGGAGAGGGAGGAGGTAGTTGACTCTATCAGGGGTAGCCTGAGCACTCAGTTCCGCCTGACGTTGATGAGTGTAATTCGTACCGGCCGCTGGCATATCCCTCTGGCCATGGCCGACCAGTATCGAGAGCTAACGTTGCTCGACCTAAAGGACATGGCGCGGGCTCTCTCGGGATATGGGTTCGAGGCCACGGCCCGTGTTGAGGTTGGCCCGTTGGCACGCGTGATAACTGATGCAGTCCTCTCGCCCGAGTACGACTTCGTGGTTCTCCCCTTGAGGAAGGGCTTTAAGAAAGCACATAAAAAGGACGAAGAGGACATCGTGACGCTGGTTTCTTCTGTTGCTCCTGGGAAGATAATGGTGGTTAGAAAATAATGCCTGGTATTCGAATCATCCTAAGCGTGTACGTCGAGTCTAACCTTGAGGAAGTCGCACATGGGCTTACGGATATCCCTGAAGTCATAGATGTCTTTGAGGTAACCGGGGAGGCGGACATCATCGCTATTCTCGAGGCCGATGATGTGATGCAGTTCCGCAACATTCTGAAAAACAACATTCTCAAGATACCGGGAATAAAGAGCACAGTATCAAGCGTTGTAATGTATGTGCACAAGAAAGACGGTGAAGTTGTTGATGAATGAAGGGGGCTGAACTCTACTGGTGGAAGAAGGTACCCGAGATTATGTCCTGATTCCATATTCCGGAGACATCGCTTATTCCGACATGGTGGCGGCGATGCTTCCTCTTCTGAAATTCCAGACTAAAGCGCTGACTCTTTTTCATGTAATTGAAACGCCCATCTCTACTCCTCTTGACACAGACGATATGAAAGACCTCGTAGCCGCTGCAGAGGCAAAGATTAAACCCCTTTCAGACTGGCTATCTAAGCAAGGATACCGCGTACAGATCAAGATCGCCGTGGCAAGACACGTGAAGGATGCGATTGTTGAGGAGGCACAGGATCCCCGTTACTCGATGCTTTTCATGTTAAAGCGCAGAAAAAGACGCAGGCGGTTATCGAAGAGTGTCACCGAGGAAATCATTCGCCGCGTGCAGCTCCCCGTAGTGACTGTACTGGCTTAGCGCCAGTGGATTCCTTCTGTCAAAAAAGAGGATTGAGTGTTAGGACCGGACCCGGAAGAAGCCGGATCCGGTTCTACTGTAACAGCAGTTTCTCACTCAGAGAGAACTACTGCATCTACATAGAGCTCGTACTTCTCGTCCTCGCTGAGATTATGCATATAGGCTCTTTCAACTTCCTCGTCTCCCCGTATCTCTATAAGACGGGACTCGTACAGAACCTTCACCTTCGACCTGGCAAGTTTCTGCTTCAGAACCTTGGTGGTCTGAATGTCCTTATCAGGTGTGGAAAGCACAACCCGCCCACTATATGCGGCAAGTCGAATCGCTGTTTCAATAGATTTGTCACCAGTGTGGACGACGAGCACTCGCTTGTCTTTGAACTCCTTCGGGTCTTCTGCTGAGACATACACACCCTTGCCTAGGAACTGATCTCTTCCAATGGCACATTCTGTCGGTTCAGCTGAATAATTCCTTTCAGCAAGCGGCTCACCTGCCATTTTCGCGCGATAGTTCTTGATTGCCTCGTGCAGAGCGTCAGCCGCAAGGTTCGAACAGTGCATCTTGATAGGTGGAAGACCTTCGAGCTCTGATGCTACATTTTCCCTCGTTACTTGCATCGCTTCATCGAGAGTCATACCCTTGACCATCTCTGTTGTCATGCTGCTGGTGGCAATTGCTGACCCGCACCCGAATGTTCTAAACTTGGCCTCTACGATCCTGTCATCCTTGACTCTGATGAAAACCTCCATCAAGTCACCGCAGATGGGGTTACCTACTACACCAGAGGCCACGTCATCACCTTCTAGGGTTCCAACGTTCCTCGGGTTGCGGAAATGATCCAATACTTTCTCGCTGTATTGCGTTGACTTCATTCTAACATCACCTTCCTTTGCAAGTGTAAATCGGAGAAATCGTTCTCAAGTGAGAGACAACCCCCGGTATTGCTTCAATTACTCTGTCCACGTCGCTGTCAACGTTGAATCGTCCAAAGGTCAGCTCAAGTGAACCATGAGCCTCCTCGTGTACGAGACCGGTTGCTATCAAAGTATGAGAGGGTTCTAGTGTCTTGGACGAACAGGCAGAACCTGTAGCCACTGCGATACCCTTGTCTTTCAGAGAGAGCAATATTGATTCGCCCTCAATACCGTCAAACCTGAAGTGGGCATTGCTGGCTAGACGCTCCGTTGGGTGGCCGTTCAGGTGGCTATCCGGCACATCTGCAAGCACGTGCTTGATTACTTTGTCACGATATGTCTTGAAGCGAGCGACTTCAGAGTCCATCTCACTACTCATGATCTCGGCTGCAGCCCGCATACCGACAATCCCTGGGATGTCTTCGGTACCAGACCTTAGTCCTCTCTCCTGTCCACCGCCTATCATAATCGGGTTGACCCTGAATCCTTTCCTCATGTACAGGATTCCGACACCCTTGGGACCATAGATATCATTCGAGGAGAGTGACATTAGGTCAATGTTGTCCCGATTAACATCGAGGTCCACCAACCCCTCGGCGGCTACAGCATCCGTGTGAAATGCGATGCCTTTCTCCTTCGCAATCTTCCCTATCTCTGCTATTGGCTGAATCGTGCCTATCTCACTGCTGGCATAGCCAATGGAAATGAGGATGGTACTATCTCTCAATTTGCGCTCAAGCTTGTCCACGTGAACTCTCCCATACTGATCTACAGGCACCTTCGTAATCTCAAAGCCTTGAGAGGCGAGATACTTGGCTATGTTGTGGATTGAGATATGTTCGACTTCGGAAATGATGATATGATTTCCTTTCTTCTTGTTCTTGAGAGCAAAGCCCATGAGAGCTAGGTTGATTGATTCGGTTGCGCCTGAAGTGAACACAATGTCGTCCGGATCTGCATGGATAAACGCTGCAATCCGCTTCCTGCTGTCCTCAAGGGCATCAGTTGCAGTGTCACCGACCTTGTGTAGAGATGAGGGGTTTCCGAACAGGTCATGGAAATAGGGCATCATCTCATCTATGACCCTTGGGTCAACAGGCTTTGACGATTGGTAGTCAAGGTAAACTTCGTCCATATCCCCCAAACCTCCTTCGCCTAGAACCACATTGTTGCGTCCGCTTCTAATGCGAGGTCATTTAATGTAGCGGCACCTACTATCTTGACCCCGGGTATCAGTTCGACTTTGTCCCATCCAAGCATTTGTTTCGATGCTTCACAGACATAGATGGGGATACCAGCCTTCAGAGTCTGGTTGATCATGTCAAGAACACTAGGAAAGCTACCCAGTTTGATCTTCTCGGCTGCACCAGGCTTCAGAATCTTGAGGCCCATTCCAAGATAGTATACCTTCGCATCAATATTCATTGCCTTTGCACTCTGAGCCAGCACAAGCGGAGAGTATTGTCTCTCAGGACTATCGCTCGTTTGGACGTACAGAATGCTCTTCTTACTCGTTGTCTTCTTGCTCATTTTCAATCCCCTACTTTTTCCTTCTGATAAGAAACCTATGAACACCATCTTCCGTCTTCTCGTAGAGGACTAGCTCATTCTCAGTTCTCTTGACAAATCGCTTCAAGTCCTCTTCAGCCGCAGGATCATCGGCCAGAACTTCTAGTATCTCTCCTACCCGAAGCTTGTCAATAGCTTCTCTGGTCTGGAATAGCGGCTGCGGACAAAACAACCCCACACAATCCAATGTCTCTGCGGGCTCGTTCTTCTTCATATGGTGCTCTCCTAACTATTGTTAATCACTAATTGGTCTGCTTAGTACCTTATAAAACTATCGTTAAGTGAGAATGTACCGTGTCACGCAAACGGAACTATGCCGTGTCTGCATTGTTGTGCCCGCGAAGTTGGTATGTGTCAAATAATAGGCGTTATATTAGGGTCGATTGCGAAGACTGCAAGCAGTGATTGTATGACTCGTCACAGCAAAGCGGCAGTAGTACCCAAACCCAATGACCCTCTTATTATCAAGGACTTTGAGATTCCCGAGCTTGTACCGGGTTCCATCTTGTTGAAAGTTGCAAACGCTGGTGTCTGCGGCACCGATGTTCATCTCTGGCATGGAAAGCTCACCGGCGTACCCTATCCACTCATACTCGGTCATGAGGTAGTAGGGACCGTCGAGGACATGGGCTCCGGACAAATCAGGGATCTTGATGGTCGGCAGATAGAGATTGGCGATAGGGTCACGTTTCACGATGTCACGAAAACCTGTTACTCTTGCTGGAATTGTCTTGTCGCCAAGGCGCCAACCAAGTGCCCCAATCGAGAGGTCTACGGAATAACGCGTGACTCGAGTAAGTTCCCGTTCCTGATTGGAGGCTACAGTGAGTACATGTACCTCACGCCTGGCACTCACATGATGAGCATTCCTGAGAATGTGAGTTTCAATGGGGCAATATCAGCAGGTTGCGCCCTGCCGACTGCGGTGCACGCCGCCACTAGGAGCCCACTCACATGGGGAGCCAATGTTGCAGTACAGGGCGCTGGACCAGTTGGCCTAATGATTGCGATGATCGCCAAGGTGAATGGGGCTAGGACAGTCACGTCGATTGATCAGGCTCCAAACCGTCTGGAGCTTGCAGAACAGTTCGGAGCTACCCACACCCTCAACATACGTGAGGGCACTCTCGAAGACCGGAAGAGCTTCCTTCGAGATATTACGAATGGTCATGGGCCTGACATAGTCTATGAGGCGACTGGCGCCGCCAAAGCCATTCCAGAGGGAATAGAACTTGTGCGTGAGGGTGGCACGTACACGATTTGTGGCCAGTACACTGACAGCGGGACTGTGGAGGTGAGACCGCACCTGATGAATCGAAAGCACTTGGACATCAGAACAGTCTGGGGCACGGAAACAATTCATGTCTACAGGGCCATCAAGACCATTGCTGAAAACTACGATCGGTTCCCATTCGAGAAGATTGTCACTCATCGGTTCCCGCTTCGCGATGCGCAGAAGGCACTGGAAGCTCAAGAGAAGCTGATTTCGGTCAAGGCGGTAATTGCACCTAACGGGTAGTGCAATTTAGGCACTAACATTCCGTTTGCGTCACACAACACTGACACTCAAATCGGCATCCATTAGTACGCGTGATTCCGAAGCTTACCAAAAGCTGGAATGGTGGCGGTGTGTGATCCCGAGGAGAGACTGCCAAGTCGGCTTCATGTGGAGCCCGGTCTTCGACAGTTTTGACTATGGTGACCGGCACCCATTGAGACCCGGGCGTTTCAGAATGATCAGGGATTTCTTGGATTCGGCCGGGCTGCTTGCATCTCAGAACGTAACTGAGCTGACAAGCAGAGTCTCTTCCTGTGCCCATTCTCGAGCGCGTGCATTCCTCCGAATACATTGAGAAGGTCAGAACGATTTCTGAGACCGGCCAAGGTGAGATTGACATAGACACGCCGGGTTTCAGAGGAATATACGAGAATGCTCTAGTTTTGTCCGGTGCTACCGTCACTGGAGTCCACTCAATCATGTCGGGACGCGTGGAGCACTTTATGTCTCCCACCGGCGGCTTTCATCACGCCAAGTTCGATAAGGGTGGTGGCTTCTGTGTTTTCAATGATATCGCGGCCGCTGTTAGCGAGCTCAAACAGAATGGTCTGAATCGAATACTTGTCGCGGATTTCGATGTCCACCACGGAAATGGGGACCAAGCGTACTTCTACGACGATCCGGAGGTCATGGTCATCTCTTTCCATGAGGATCCTGAATGGATGTACCCTCACGAAGGGTACGTGAACGAGGTCGGTTCTGGTCGTGGCTCCGGCTACAACATCAATATGCCATTTCCGATGGACGCGGGCGATGGAGTATACAGATATGCCTTTGACGAGCTGGTCCCGAAGCTGGTCGATTTCTTTCGTCCTCAGTTCATCCTGTTTCTGCCCGGCTTTGATGCACATTACCTGGATCGCCTAGCGCACCTCAAACTGACGACGACGATGATAAGATACATCGCAGAGAGAATACACAATGCAGCACACAAGTGGAGTGACGGTCGACTTGGAGTAGTGACGGGCGGAGGGTACCATCCAGACTCTTTGTGCTGGGGTGTGGCCACGGTCATATCCGTGCTTGTCAGGTCGCAAGTATTCTCCTCCCAAGCAAAAGCCGCCTTTCAAGGATGATGCAGAAATATGGATGACCGTGCGCGAAACAGTTCGAAAGGTCAAGGAATTGGTATTTCCCATTCTCGGAATCTGAGAATCCTGTCATGTCAATCAAATCATGTGACCTGTGGCTTGTCACTGACGAGGCTCATCATGGACGCCAGAAATCAACAATGTACTCGAAGGTCGTGCTGAGAGTGATGTAATTGTTGGGCCACCCGAAGATGCCAGCACGGTTCACTATGTTCTGCCTGTCCCAGATGATTATGTTACGGAGTTCGTACCCTACATCCTGCAATGCATTGATGACATACATGTGAGCAGGAACCGTTCATTGTAAGTTGGACAAACTTGGACATCAAGCAGTCCGCCCAGAAACGGCACTGGGCTTGGGTTGTTGAATCATAAGGATGTTTCTGGCCGCGTTCACGTCTGCGTGCAGTTTGAGGTCACAGCTCGGGCAGTAGAAGAACTCCCCACCGTGCTCCTCCTCTGTGGAATCACTGTCTCTGACGCGCACTCCTTTCTCACCACAGGTACTACATCTCTGGGATGTCATGGCTGGGTTCACAGTCCATACTCCACCGTACTTGTGACCTAGGGCCTGTCTGCGATATCGGACCCCTTCAATGATTTTCCCCCAGAGGTTGGTTGACAGCTCCCATGAATGAGTTTTGAACCCGCCCTGTGGTTGGAAGTACCGTAGGTCTTCGAAGTAGACAGTCTTGACACCACGATGCTCACAGAACCAGACGGTCTCAGCGGCCAGCTGATGGGAGATTTCTCGGTCGATGCGTCGGACCTTGGCCCACACTGCCTCCAGCTCTCTCTCCCGTTTCAGAATAGAGGACGGAGGTGACAGCATCGGTCGTTTCCTGTCCCAGTTGTTCCGTCGTCGCACGATCTGTGACATCAAGACTCGTGTACGTTGTCTGAGCCTCTCGCGTCTCTCGAATGACTCTGGCCTTCCTATCTTTGTTTCATCATACTGTTTGCACCGTTCTTTACTGAGAGGACCACCGGATATCTCAGACCCCGGTCGACTCCTGCCCTGCCTGTCCTTGGGACTGTTGGCAGCACTCGTTTCAGCATCTGTTTGTCAGGGCATAGGAAGGGAATAATGAGTGTGGCAGTGTGTCCTCGCAGACTGAGGATGGGCGGGGCACACCTTCTGGTCTGTCTGAGCGCCGTTATCTGGGCTTTCAGTTCATTGACCCTCTCTCCATCGATGTCCTTTCTGGACTTCAGAGAAGAAAGTTGTCTATTCAGGCACTGCAGTCTGACATTGTTCCTCAGCTGTTGGGTCATATCGTCAAAGCGTGCAGCACGATATTCAGACTCCACGGCCCTGCTGAAATGACCGTGAGCTTTCGACTCCTCTGCCTTTTTGTGAGCACGGGCTGCCTTTCGGGGCAACCAGTCGAGGAACCTGAATCGAAGAGTTTGGCTCTTGTACGGTGAATCAGGCGTGGCTTGACGACCTGTGACCCCGGGAGGGGTCTTGATATACAGGATAACCTCGTCCTGTCGCTCGGAGTCCTCCATGAACCAGTACCCTTGTCCTGTTGTGTTTTCAGTAGATGCAGTAAAGTCCATGGTGGTTTGTCTGAAAATGGGAGCAGTGAATGGAAAACCGGTCTTGTGCCATTTCTGCACTTTCTTGAGTGTTGCATTCATGGCCTTGATTGATTCAGACGATTGAGTATCGAGAAGGTCGCGAACTCGGTCCCTTGCTAGTCTTCGGATGGATGTGGACTCGCCGAAGCTCTCAAGGAGGTGTTCATCGAGTGCTCTTCGAAGCTGTTTGCATGCCGTGAGCGCGTAGTGATAGTACGAACCAGATGTTTCACCGACTGTCGCTCGCAGCTTTCTGACAAGAGGAGCAGGGATTCGTTTGAGAGCCATGAGCGACTTGAGTTGCTGCCTATCACTCGCCAGCATCGTGATTAGTGAGTTGACCAGTGTCCTGCGCGTGTAGTCAGCCAACACGATGCGGGCTGCGGTCTCAAGGACATTACGATACATTCGCTCATAGACTAGTTGTCCGAACCTGTTGTCCGGTTTCCATTCTAGAAAGTTCTCTTCTCTTAGTACTACATAGCCTTGTCCTCTTGAAGAGCGCAATCGCTCTCCGACACGCTGGGCGCGATCGGAAGCAGAGTATACCTCATCAAGTACGAGATTGACTGCATTGAGATACTTGTCGAAGTGCTGCTCAAGTGTCTGGATATCGATGTCAGAGCACTTGTTGCCGCTGACAAGCTCCCTTAGTGCTTGTTCGACGGGGGGTCTGTGTGTTGCGGAGAAGGAAGGGTCAGGTCGTCTTTTCTTTCCCTTTCGATCGACAATTCTAGGATATGAGTTGAGAGAGAACTTCTCGGCTTGGTAAGTGGATGAAGAGGACGTATAATTATCATCCATTGTTTGTTGCCTTGCCTGTTGTACGTCATGGTTTGGCGCCCGGGGATGACGCCGGGGTTGTCTCTTCATCAGCCTCTACCGCATATTGGTGCTGAAGTCGGGATATAAGGGCATACAAAAGCAAGCGACGTATAATTACCAGAGTAAAAGGTTAGCCTTTTGTTTGATAAAGAAGAAGGGGCAGATTTTATGAAACAAGCCAGTTCTTGATACCTGAGTTCCGCGCCTGTTACTTCCAAAAAATGAACTTAAATATCACAATGCCATCCTATCAGTGAGATGGCAAGGCCAAGAGGGCGTCCTGTTCGGCCACTACCCGTTCATCCAGAACGTGTCATGTCAGCTGCATTGCGGACAGGGCTTGCCTCGACGGTGAAACTCCAATGTAGCATGAAGAACAGACTGACCTGTGCTCATTACTGGAGTTCCTACGAGATTTGGCAGAGACTCGACACGTCTATCTTCTGAGCAAGGAACGAGGTACCCCTGACTGCTCGTCCGTTCTCAAGGCTGAACCTCAAATCAGGAACAACATGCTCAAGATGCTCTATGAGAAGGCTGCTGAATTTGGGCATACTGAGGTCTCCAGACAGAAGAATCCTGATGGCACTGTGGGTCCTCTGAACCAGCGGTTTAATGCATGTGGTGCTACCCTCAGAGAGTTCTCACAGAGAGAGTTCCCATTTCCTGATGCCACTCAATTTGGAACACGTACAGTGCGAGCGGGATCTCACAGAAAAGAGTTTAGAGTCGCAGGATACGAGGGGTCCTCCTTCGGGCCACGAGTCATGCTCACGCATCCTGACCTTCCCTCTATGGACTTTGGTGATGCTGCTCGGAGTCATGGTGAGTATCTTGCCACCTACTGCACAATCTGTGATGTGCCTGTGAGCGAGACCACCAAGTACTGCAATCTCCTTCTCCTTCTTGTACGACCTTATCTTGAATACATCTACTCAGAGCACAAGTGTGGGAGACCAGAGTTCAGAAAGGGGGCGAACGCTGCTCTTCGAAGAGTGAAAGAGCTGATTTCAGAGTCCGGGTATCACCCCACGATGCAAGCGGCCAAGAGCGTGATGGGGGACTTCGAACATGGAGCATCCAATACGTCCTTCGACTTCTTTCGGAGCCAGCTCGACGAAGCACTGACATTCTATGGCAATCATCCTGCTCTTCAAGAGCTTGAACGACTGACACAGAGGGGTTTCATTAGAACGCCCGGTCTTGAAGAACCGTGCCTAACCAAAGCTGATGTCGAATACATCAGACAGCAGGCAACCAGTCGAGCGAAACTAAAGGGGTCGATAATGCACAGAAGGATATCAGACCTCTTTCCCAGCCCATGGCATCTGAATGACGTCATCTTCAATGGACATAGGTATGTAGGGGCCTCTGAGTATGCTATTGTGTCAGAGCTGGCGATAGTGACTGAGTCCGGGTTGGGAAAAGTGGACATTCTACTTCTAGAGAGGATCATCACAGCTGACGGGAAACAAATCCTCTGGAGACCAGCATTCGTCTGCGAGATCAAGACCCGCATGGGGCATCAGTGGCATATTGATGCTGAAGAGAAATCATCTGAGTCCAGATTGCATAGAGGGCTTCCTCCCCGTATTGTTGCTGAGCTACCCGTTGAAGACCGAACTCTTGAGGACAAAGAATGGGACGCCATTGTCAAATCCGCTCCCAGCGCATCTGCACAGCGACAAGTAGAGGTCTATGCACAAGCGCTGGCTGAGAGATACCATGAAGCCACTGGGCTGGAGCCAAGGTACGTGCCAAGAGGAACGATAGTCATCGAGTCCATTACTGATATCAATAAAGCCAGACGAACCATTGAAGGGCTATTGGTAAAGGCCTATGAATCCATCAAGAAGATGAGTGGAGCAGTTCAAAGAACGGCCATCAGGCCTATTGGAGGAAGCAATAGCAGAGTCGCTCTGATCATTCATGAGCAAGTCGTTCCTGAGAAGCAGGGGGGAGAGGCTATTGACGTCCCGTGGAAACCACTCTACAACCCGTTCCAGCAGAGCCTAGAGAGCAGACGAAGATTCATTCTCTATCTTGTAGGGAGATCCCCGACATCTGCAGGCCAGTCCGCCGCCTGGAATGCACGGAACTATCATGGGCTTCAGATGCTCTATGAGATGAAAGAGAGCCACCTCGGTGCACGGTTTGTTTGGTTTGACCTTGCAAGTCAGTTCACTGAGCCCCACCTTGCAGAGGCACGCCTTCGCCTAAGGCCAAGAGGATACTCTGATGACGAGGTGGCGAAGACGCAACCAGACCATATTCGAGAGTTCTTTCAAGGCATAGAGGTTAGAGGGCGCCTTGACGAAATCCTATCATATCTCTATGAGGGTGGAGACATACCATCGTTCGAGCTGGACAAGGGCATCAATAGCCACACAATAGTCATCGTGACGGGGGCAGATACCCTGCGAGATGCAACTCCGGAGAGCCACCGAGATAGACTACAGGTCGTAATGGACCAGCTTCTGGACAGTCTTCCAGACAACAAGAAGACGACGGTCCTGTGGTTCGATGCACCTACGCCCTCTTCCGAGAAGTCCGTCCCATATGCAACCAGAGCCCTTCTCCCATTCTATGACAATTCATCTCTTGCTGAGGTCGTCACTGAGATTGTCTGGAACCTACCTGTGGCACCAAGGAATGCTGTCGAGCCTGAGAAATGTGGGTTGCCAGTCATCGGGGACTCACCAATGCATGATGATATCCGAGTAGTCGTTCGCCATTCTCCCGAAGACATGAACACTGAGCTCGTGCTCGTACCTCCGCTGAGGGGCTGGTCAAGGCGGTTCAAGAACCAAGGGAAGGGACTCGTTGTGCAGGAGAGAGGGCTGGACGACATCGTACCCGACAAGGCTACTCGCAGCAGGATAAGGCTCCTCTCGATGACCTTGCTCCCTTGGCTTGTCTGCCTGTGGCCTGACAAGATGCTCTCAGATGACTCGAAAGAGAGCATCAAGGAACGGTTCGACGCAGTCATGCATGAGTTCAGAGGAGCCCCTGATGACCTGACTTTCGAAGTACGAGTTCTTGATGGGCCTCCCGCCAAGACTCCAAGTGTCCTTGACCTTGTGCGCTACCGACACCCTGAGACAGGGGCCGGCAAGGGGTACGTGGCCACGACCCTGGGTAGAATCAATTCCCAGCGGCTCTACCGCTCACCCAATAGGTTGAAGACAAGGCCAGGAACCATTGTTGCATTTCCTCCAAAGACAGTGGAGCTTGTCACTTCCAGTGAAAGAACGACGGCTGGACTGACGTTTGGAATCAGGTTTCTACCGGAGGATGAGACTGCTCTTCCCTGGTGGCTTGTCATGCAGGACCCCGAGAATGAGGCCCGCATGCTCATTGGTTGCTTCATGAGCAAGTCTCCAGACAAGGAGGGGCTCCTCTGGAGTGAGACCAAACAAGAGGTACTAACACAACAGACACCCGACGAGATTCTCGGGTCCTCACAAGTCCTAATGGAATTCAGACCAACTGAACAGGGGCTGGAAACATGGAGCATGGAAACGGACGATCATGAGAGAGTCTACTCGGGAGTCCTCGAGCTGGTGGAACAGGGGCACTCATCAGTCCGTCATCTCCGTGCCATAAGACAGTCCTTCACTAAGCCCTCTGTTACTGAAGCTTCTCAAGGAACGAAACTACCAGAGTCGTTCTACCAACGTGTGGCAGCCTCTCTGCGTAGGTACATCGAGGCTGTCACGCGACCAGCATCTGTCAGTGTGCGTCTTGAGATGGTGAATAATGTCTGCCAAGTTAGGTTCGTTGATGGCGATGATGAAATCCTCCAAGAGGTGAACGTGGAATACACGGCAGAACTCATTTCACTCCTCAGATGGCCTATGACAAACTCAGGACCCATGTACACAGACTCGGGCACGTACGTCACTTGGAGTGTCTTCGATGATATCGTGTACGGAGAACTGGATTTCATTGGACCATATGTCACTTTCAAGGCTGCACGAACTGAGGTGGAGGAACTCCCTGCACGAGTGTCCGGGTTCTTCGAAGAGGCCGGGACCCTCAAGGTGAGCATTGAACATGACCAGTCGATCTGTCCCATCGCCCTATAGTGAGGAGTACGATCACGGTGCCTGCTGGCGGATATCATTGCCGCCAGACTGTCCTAATCAAGTAAAGCGACAGCTTGGAAGACCGATGACCGGAGAAGCTGTGAATGGGCTCCTTGCCCCAGGGAGAGTCTATGCAGGGCGATTGTACAGACTTGCCATCGTCATGCCTAGGGTTCTGGGGAAGATGAAAGCGTGGTGTATCATGAGGAGCAGTACGTCCGCATGTTCCTTCGGAGGAACGGTCTGTCATTGAAACCTCTAGAGCCCGGAACCTATCTGAGAGTGAGAGAACAGACTTGGCTGGTCGGCCTGTCATGTACAGAGCCGAAGTATGTCGAGTGGCAAGCACAGTCGACAATCACAGGACTATTCCTTACGGAAACTCCCCAGACAATCGAGTTGGTGCACGGCCACGGCGCGGAGAAAGAGTGCCAGAGGATATTGAATGTCATCACGTCCCGGATCCCAATGAATGCAATAGAGGAGTACGGAGCGCTCAGGAAGCGAATCCTGTCAGAACTCAAGGGACATGGGTACTCGGCAAGAAGCCCACCTTGTGAACTACGGCTCTCTGACCTGTCTGAAACAAGCTGTACATATGCTGTCTTTCCTATCGGACAGGGTCGACGTGAGCCGCTCCTGTCACGGACAATAGAGATTGAGAGTGAAGAGGATGCCGAGGAAGTCGTAGACATGCTAAGGGAAAGCATGAGAGAGGGCGAGATGAGCGGTTTCTCCATAAGGAACAAACAGCAGTTCATCAGGCGAGTGACATCTTGGCTGAATCATGCTGGAACACACCTTGGTCGCCATGATGAAGAGTTCGCGGAGGAGCCAGCGACGTGGACAGTGACCTTGTATTCTCAGAATCAGGCAATCTATTGGGTAAGTGAAGAAACCGATGGAACTCGTACAGCATCGGGAATGCTCTATGATGACCCGAAGATCCTGCTCGGCGAAGGTGTACAACAAGCGGTGCGAGAAGTAAGAGAGGCTGTGGAGCTCGAAATAGTGCCTCGACTCCAGAGCATTGAGAACCTTGGCGAGGTATTGAGGAAGCAGGTCCCTGATGTGGTTAGAGATGTCCGGAAGGCTCATGAACAGGGTGCAGCTTCTGGAAATCAGGAGTGACGCAAGGTTTCAAGACGGAAAAACCGAAAACGCAGTAGAGAAACAGCTTGAAGCCCACGGTCTCTCCACCGGGGCTGGAGAGAAATCGTGAGGAGGACCGCGTCCCTTTTCAAGAAGTAGAACTTTGTCTGAGCGGGTCTCTTGTGGCCCTGAGGATGGCACCTCTAAGCCCATAGATACGTCCGGAGAACGATGCAATTAGTGCTATCAGATCGGCGACCACTTCTTCCTGAGGAGTCATGTCCCGGTTCTCGTGAAGGACATTGACGGCCACGCCATGGAGGCAGAGGATATGCTCAATCAATTCGGTCCCGAAGCGGGCCAGTCTGTCCCTGTGAGTGACAATCACCCGGTTGACGAGTCCTCTCTCTGCAGCATGTATCAGCTGCCATAGACCCCTGCGCCTCATGTTGAGTCCGGAGCCGACGTCAGGGAGGACAAGAGGAGATGCCTCGCCAGAACTTGCGAGCAGTTCGCCGACCTGTCTGTCAAGGTCACCTGAGGCCTTCTGCCCGTGGGACGATACTCGTGCGTACACGATTGTTGCTCTTGAGCAGGTCATATGAGAATCTGCTCTCGGCTCCCTTTCTGAGATGACTCGTTCAATTTCTGACTGAGGCACTCGTCTGTGACCACCTCGGGTCCTGAAACATCGGAGAAGACCCCTGTCGTCCCACCGTCGGATGGTTTTTGCACAGACCCCAACCCTGACCGCAGCTGCTGACACACTCAACATGCATCGTGTCAGTCGCGCTGCGGCTCTTCAGTTCTGTGGTGTCCAAGATTGTCCAACTTCTAGGCAGCTGTTGTCAACCCTTCTGTCTTCCCACCAGTAGTCAGTTATGTTGACAAGACAGTGTGCTCTATGTCGCATTAAAGGAAGAATGCCACCGAAGATTTCACCTAGCGTTTTCGCATAGGGCTCGGCATCCATGGTGCCCAAATCCCTCGGATCGTCAGAATACTGCTGTACCTTGAGATAGTATTCATCCTTCCTGAGATTGCCCCTCATACTCTTGTTCTGTCTGCGGCGATTCAGGAGGTTTGCATAGGGCGGAGATGTCACACAGACGGCAACAGTTTCCTCCTCAAGGTACGAAGGTATGTTATGAGCGTCATCGCACAATGCAATCTGCGTTGTCTCATTGTCCGACATAGAGCTCAGCCGCTTGTTGGAGAAATCGACATAGTCCGCCTTTAGGTCGAACCCGACTGCGTTGCGTGCGAGGTCTCTGGCTGCGACGAGTGTTGTTCCCACACCGACGAATGGGTCCAGCACCAGTTCACCCTTATGAGTGAACAGAGATATGCACTTTGACGGAAGTGCTATGGGATAGGTCGCTGGATGAATGTTCTTGTCCCTCACATCCCGTGCCTCGTAGTAGAACTCCCATACAGCAATCTGATGCTGAATCCACTCTTTGGCCGACAGGCAGTTGATGTGATTCGGAGGGCAATTGCAAGTGCGACCATGGCTGATTCTCAATCGTCTGTCGGTATTCGATTCTGATGAGTGCATCACTAGGCAACTTCTGACCTTGGTTTAAGGTCCTTTGGTTTGCTGGTGTTTCTCATGGTCAAACAGTGGCCGAATTGTAAGACGAACAGCATAACCTCAATTAGCCCATTTCCCGAGACAAGATTAGGACGTGTGTTTCGGGTCCATCATGAATGTGCAGACTCTCGCGAGGCGAAGCTGACTTTGGTAAAATCCAAGGATGCCACAGGCCAGGACTCGGGCAAGGGAATACTTGCGAATGCAGAGTCTGTATACCGTCTGTTGATAGAGACTATGAGAGAAGGGTTGGCTATAGATGATGAGAATGAAAGGATAGTCTATGCCAACGATGCTTTCGCTAAAATGCTCGGTTACTCTCCCTCGGAGCTTGTTGGAAAGAACTGGGTCGAGTTAACGACGAAAAAGGACCACAAGATGGCTAAGGATAGAATTCGCAATCGCAAAGATGGCAAGTCCGAGAGATACGAGATGGAATGGGTGAACCGCAGGGGAGAGGTTGTACCAACTATCATAGCGGCCGCACCATACTTCGACTCTAAGGGCAAGTTTGTCGGTTCGTTCGCTGTTATCACGGAAATATCAGAACAAAAGGATGCAGAGGAAACAGTCCAGTTCTACCTTGATCTGATTACGCACGACATAGCAAACCAGTTACAGGTCATAATGATGTCAGCAGGATTGCTTGAACAGAACCTGCCACCATCATACATCGACGACGCAAGGCATGACATCCTCGACGCTGTGGAACGCTGCAATCGACTGATAACCAAGACAAAGCGTGCAGGTCAGATTAGGGGAATCCCTAATGCGAGTGTTGACTTGTCAAGTGCAATAAAAGAGAAGATAGGGGTTCTTGAGCGAGTCTATGAAGCCAAGGTGCACGTTGAGGGCTTTGACTCCCCCGTGAGGGTCAAGGCAGATTCTCTTCTTGGCGAGCTGTTGTGGAACGTTCTAGAGAATGCTGCTGGGCATAACACCAAGGAAGACAAGCAAGTGTGGGTTTCGGGGCAGAGAGAAGGACAGTGGTTCAGGCTCTCTATAGCCGACAATGGACCTGGCATCAGTGGCGAGAAGAAGAAGTCGCTATTTGACCGGGCCAAACGTTTTGGAGGCGTGGGTCTCGCACTTGTCGCACAGATGGTTCACAAATACGGCGCGAGAATTGAGGTTCAAGATCGGGTGTCCGGGAAGGTGTCCTCTGGAGCAAACTTCATCATTACTTTCGAGATTTCAGAACCCGTGTAGAACTGTACCGCGAGACTGCTGGAGCAGGGTCCTCTGACCTTCCGGCAAGGCAGATTCTGAGATTCTTTCTCTTTAGTTCCTTCTGCCAGAGACTCGCCTGAACAGACCCTCGAAGAAATCCTTCTTGCTGACTTTCTGCTTGTTGATTTCGAAGAAGCTCGTGTTGATTCTGTACAGTCTCTTCTTCACCACGTCGAAGTCCCGTATCTTCTTCTTATGGATCATGTCGTCGAGGACTGACGTGACCGCTTCAGGGAAATTGTCGATGTATTGACACTGATTGACTTGTATGTGAAACAGTGTACTCTGGAGAATATGCTCTCGCTTGTTAGATACACTTGCCATTGCCGGGGTCCCAAGAGACCAAGTGGCTTCTACAAAATAAGTGTTCTAGGTAAAGCGTTCTCACACTGTGTTCACTTCAGGGCATTGCTCTTGCGTTGCAGATTTAACTGCCGCATGACCTAGTGGGAACTGAAGGAATAGAATGAGGATTGCTTCTGTTATAGATGTGAGCCTGGTTGATGTACCGGGCATTCCTGTGACTGTCGTTTTTACTGGCGGATGCAACTTCGACTGTCCCTACTGTCAGAACGCACAGCTCATTCCGGAGTCATCGGGGACTGATATGCCTATCAAAGCCATAGTCGCTAAAACTGAAGGCAGTCTTTCGAACGGTTGCTGCATAACAGGCGGAGAGCCAACGATTCATCGAGACCTGCCCCAGCTTCTGAAGGAACTAAGACGAAAGAAGGACTATCACCTTAACCTGAACACTCAAGGGTCTAGACCAGATGTCCTCAAGCATTGTCTTCCATATCTGGACTCTGTCTGGTTTGATATCAAAGCGGATCCCAAAAGGTATCGTGAGGTCGTCAGAACATCGTATGACCCTTGGCCCAAAGTTCGCGAAAGCATAGAATTGGTGATGGGCTCAGACGCCGCCTTTTGGCCGCGGACCACTTATGCAGGCAATCTCATGTCGACTCAAGATGTACAAGCAATCCTTGGGCTTCTCGATGAGATTGGATTCAGGGGACGATATGTTGTACAAAGATATGTAGCATCAGCTGGCACGAGAAAAACGGAAGTGCCCAAACTCAGGATACCGACACGGGAAGAGCTTGAACCACTCGTAAAGGGTGTACCACCGGGTATCAAGATGCATCTTGAGCTGTTCGAGCTTGAACGTAGGCAACAGACCGTGTGACCACTGACACATGCGAAGCACAGCTCATTCGCTAAGCTTTTAAACGCCCTCTCGTTGGGCTTACCTGCCAAACTGGCTCAGAGGCCAGATAGGGCTGGAGTGTTCGGACAGAATGTTTCCCACACAGAGTCTCGGTTATGACCGGAATATTACAATGTTCAGTCCTGAGGGTCGGCTCTATCAAGTCGAATATGCGACTGAGGCTGTCCGCCACGGCCCTCTTGCTGTTGGTGTGAAGGCCACCGACGGTGTGATTATTGCGGGAGAGAAGCGGTCTCCCCATGCCCTCGTAGATCTTGATACACTCAAGAAGATCCTTCTCATTGATGATCATATAGGAACGGCAATAGCTGGTCTGCATGCAGACGCTAGAAGGCTGATTGACTATGCTCGGGTAAGGGCACAGATCAACAGACTTAGCTACGACGAGCCCGTTTCGGTTCAGTCTCTTGTCGTGGAAATCTGTGATATCAAGCAGTCCTACACTCAGGGCGCTGGTGCCAGGCCGTTTGGAGTATCTCTGCTTTTGGGCGGAGTCGATGACTTCGGTCCCCAGCTTTACACGACTGACCCCTCGGGTTCATACTGGGGCTGGAAAGCCGCAGCAATAGGAAAGGACTCTGACATGGTCCGAGACTTCTTCAAGGAGCAGTACAAACCTAGCATAGACCTAGAAGGTGCTGTGAAGCTAGCACTCCAAGGCATCGTGAAAGCATCTGGAGAGAAGACTGCTGTCGATGCAGCCGAGAAGGCCAAGATCGTTGAAATCGGACGGATAGACACAACCTCGAAGATGTTCAAGATTCTGGGTCAGGATGAGGTTGAGGCGATATTCAAGACGCTCTGATTGAGACAATCCTGAAACAAATCCGTCTGTCCCCAGCAACAAGGTGATAAAGGCTCTCACTTTCGTGTGAGCTCTACCAGTCTATCGACAATCAAACCTGCGATGTCGAGACCAGTAACCTCCGATAGGGCGCTCCATGACGGTGCTGCATTCGCCTCAATAACGCAAGGACCATTCTCGGACTCTAGGATATCGACCCCACTGTAATCCAAGCGAAGCACTTCTGCAGTCTTAACAGCGCACTCTATGTATTCATTGTCCAGTTGTGCCACCACTGCACGACCACCTCCGTGCACGTTGGTGCGCCATTCTCCCTGTTTGTCTGGTAGGTAGCGGTACATGGAACCGACGACCCTGCCTCCGACCACAAAGGCTCTGATGTCACGGTCTGGTTTCTTGATCGTCTCCTGAACATACAGCACCTGACCAAGTTGGTGTATGAATTTGAGTGCCCTGTATGTGAGTTCACGGTTCTCAGCCCTGATGGCTCCGAGACCGCGCGATCCAATCATGGGCTTCACCACGACATCACCGACCTCATCTACGAACTTAATTGCAGCATCGAGGTTCTCGCCAACATAAGTCCGAGGCACATTGATACCTGCCTTGTGGAGCGCGGTCAGAGTCGCATACTTGTCCTTTGCCCTGCGAAACGAATAGGCAGGGTTCATGACGTAAATACCGGCGTTCTCGAAATGCTCCAGCAGGCTTATGCGATATGTCATTTGATCTCCTGTTCCGAAGCCCAGCGTTCTGACAATCACACCGTTCATCCCGGATATGTCGTCATCTTCCAAGAGAACAAACTTGTCAGGTATGTTCGCGGAAACATCTGAGAGACGAAAGGCCTTGACCTCGTATCCCCTGTTCTTCATCGCCTCAATGAGGCCAGCCGTTGCCCAGTTGTTTATGTTTTCATCATAGGAGATTCCAAGAAGCATGTGGTGACAACTCCTGTTCTTGGTAGGACTCGGCCGTTCCCGCCTTTAGCTAGTTCTTTATTGAAGGTGTTGATTGACAGCCAACACGGTACTGATACAAGAAGCGTTATGAGCATCTGCAGAACGCAGGCCCCTCTCAGACACCAATACTGCGTTCGCCACGTTGCTGAAATCGTGCAGAGGAAATCCAAGTGCTAGACTCAATGGTCGACAAGTCCAGACAGCTGGCAGACGAAAGAGAGCGTTCATTCAAGCTCAAGACGAGGATGGAGGCAGCTGCAAAAGGTCAGAATCCGCACATCCTCATGATTTCACCCGTGCATAAGTCCGGTCAGGACTGCAGCCTGCTCGGGCTGGGACAGGGTGATGCGTTCTGGGCGACACGTCTCCCAAAAGCATCGTTGCTTGGTTCTGAGGAGTCTTCTTTCCTCTTTGGAGGGCCCGCCGCGTATTTTGGTCACTTCAGTGGGACACTTATCGCTGCGATCACCTTCGAATCCGACGAGCCCGATGATGTCATTCAAGAGTCGATGTCTGCCCTCACCCAAAATGAACACCTGAAGAAAGCTCACATCTTGGGCCTACAACAGGACTCAACGGGATCCTACCGACATGTCGGTGAAGTCAAGTTCACGGACAGGTTGCTGGCGAGCGTGCTGGCTCGGAGAAATGTGACACCTCCTGTGATCGACGAGAAAGTGCTGGTTGTGTTATGCTCAGACTCAAGACTTCTGCCTCCTTGCACATCCAGCGGTGTCCCAATGGTGATAAGGACACTTGGCGGATTCATTCCCGCTTGTGACGATGCGTCTCGTGAAACACGGGACTTGGATGACTTTCTAGCAGGCTGGCTTGAGAACGATCCTTCGGACAAGAGAATAGTTGTCATCGCACATGGACATACAACCAATGAAGCCGCGGTCTGCGGTGCTGCCAAGGCCTCCCTGAATCCTTCCGAACTGGCAGACGGATTACTTCAGTCGATTTTGCAACGCATTTGGGACGATGCCAAACGTGCAGACTGGTCTCATGATGCAACACCGTATGATCGCGCAATCGCGATTGCAAAAGCGACGAGGGAAAACCTTGGCACATATACTGAGATCCGCGAGCTGCAGAGGAAGCGGCTTCTTCCCTCTACCTTCATTCAGCTGGCATTCATGGATACAGTAACAGGTCTACTTGCTCCTCTATGAGCCTTTCACATGCGTTGAAGTCTGGCTTCGTAACTAACAATCGTGTCCTCATAAACTGGCAAGTCAAGTAAGAAGGAGTTGAGCTGAAAAACGGGCACGATTGGGACGCCATTTTGAAACAAGACACTTTCAACAAGCCATGTCACAAGCACTGGTATCACTTTGTACAAACCATCTCGCATGTTGGGAATCTTATCCGACAATTTCTCGATTTGATCTGGCAGTCTGGCTGTTCTCTCTTTCTGCCTGTCTGCTGCTAGCATCAGTGCAGACGATTTCCCAAGCCGCGCGTTCCACATTTTTGCGTCTATTGCAATGACTGTCTTCCCTTTGACACCGATTACGTCAACTTCCATGCCCTTCACTGACCGGTTTCCCCTCCTCCTGAAGCTCTCCACGCAGGCATAGTCATTCTCAGTCAGGACCCTCGCCACAAACGCTTCGAAGTCCTTCCAAGTCATTCTTTCAATTACTGACTCAATCTCGGCCCCTAAGGAGACCGCAAGGAGGGCGAGAGAGATTCTCTGCTCTCTGGAGACACGCAGTGGCTCGTCCATTGTTTCGTGTACTTCGAGTCTGTTCAAGAACGCCTCTAGTCTGATCGTCAAAAGGAGAGATGATGTCATTCTCCTTGGTTTCTTCAAGGAGGTGAAGTATCTGCTGGAGTCTGTCGGTCATTCCATCATGACATAGACACAGTCTTTTATAACGTGAACTCCTGCACAATAAGGCGATGGCTGATGTCTGAGACGCAGGACGCTTGGCAGCGCGTTATCAATTCCTTTGAGGAGTGGATAGAATACGAGGCCACAGAATTCGCTCCTTGGACCGGATACTTCTCGATGGAGAATCTGAGGGAATTGACAGACAACGAGCGAGTGGGCTGGATGTATTCTATGGTTGACGAAACAATCCCCACACGGGTCGAGAGATGCCGTCAAGCCAACGTTGCTTTCGAAGACTTTCTGCCCTATCTACCTGATAGTGATGCGATTGAGGTAGTTCAATCGATGATTGAGCTGAGGTGCCGTAATTCAGGATTCCATGCTTGGCCAGAGTGATGTCATGAGTGACATGATAGACGAATACAAAGAGGGCGGTCTCGATGAAATAGAACCCCTACTTGAATCCCTTTCAGAGGCAGAGCGGGATATCAGACATCACATGAGCCTCTACAGCCAAGGATTTGGGAAGCTCAGTTCTGCGGGTTTCGAGCTTCCGAGTGACATGGAGTAGGTTCGCGAGCAAAGCTTAAGTGTAATGAGGAAAACGGTACGCCACCCGATTTGAAGTGAGGTGAAAAACGCAATGGGTAGTAGTGTACCTAATGCCCATCGATGTCGGGTCGCTCAGACAAGTGGTGGGTGCCAAATCCGCCGACGAGGTGGATTCGTTCTCTGGTGGCCGTGAGTCACCTGAGTTAGAAGCCAAACCGACTGAGAAGCCTTCTTTTGAGAGCCTTGCCTCAGCATTTCTGACACTGGCAGATGTTCGGATGAGCGAGACTCAAAAGACGGTACTGAGGATGACTGCCTGGTTGCTTAGGTTTCACAAACTGACAGTCACAGGCCTTGCCGATAAGGTATCACGCAGAAGCAGCCTTCCATATAGTACCGTCAAATGGAACCTTCGCGCTTTGATCGACATGGGACTGCTAGTCGGAGGCGACATGGCAACCAGAGGGCTTCAGGCAAGCCTGACGGCGACAGGAATCATGCTCGCCGACTATTTAGGTTCAGCGGCAGCTGCCGAGAATCTGGACAAACATGGACATGAAACTGTGGGAGTACATAAGCCTCAATGAGGAATTCAGTCATTGAGGTTGAAGCGACACGAACCTGACCTCAAGGAGTTTGAGCCCAGTGCCGTTTCTGGGCGGACGAAGACTCCTGTGTCCAACTTTGTCCAACTCACAATGAACGGCAGAAGGAGACATAAACAGTCAACCATAGGAATTGAACCCCTTGATTTCATTCGTGCGACCACGGGCGAAAGGTCAAGGGGTTACCAATTCCTCCATTACGGAATGTTCGTTGTACATGAGAGGCAGTCGACTGTGCACATAATCAAGCATTGGACTTTGAAAAGGTTGATAAACCACACACGAACCCGGCTCCGATTGTGCAACGGCCATGACCACTCTCACTATTGAACACCTTGAGAAATGGTACAAGAAGCGTCTAGCCGACAAGTCAAAGGACTTTGTCAAACAGGCCGAAAGAAGCTACAAGACTGTTGAGAGTGGACTTAAGGAAGTTCAGGCAATAGCAGAGAACCTCAAAGAAACTAGCGCCGAAGAAGATGAGGAATCAGAGGGCATTGCAGCAAGGTTCGCGATGAAGATTACTGAGATAGTAGACAACTTCGATGTGAAGAAGACGATAACTTACGAGAGCACTGAGGCTTTGCAGACGGAGACAGAGCGATTCATCAGAGAGGTGTGGGGTGCAGGTGCTCGATGGATAGGACGGATGGACAAGAAGCACAAGGCCGCGATCAAATCTCTTGACATGTACATCAAGGAGTTGTCACTTGAAATGAAGAAGCTAGGCAAGCTTCTGTATGATTTCAGCTGGCTGAAAGACATTGAACGCATAGAGGGTCGAATCCAGTCACTCCGCGAACTGACACTTGCGAGGGAAAACTTCGAAGAACGGCTTCGCCAAAACAGGCTCAAGATTGACTCCGCCAAGAAGGAGTACTCATCTGCGAAGCAGGTGTACGATCAGTTTCGACAGTCCTCGAATGTCGCGGAGCTCCTTTCTCTAGATGAGGAGTCCGAACGAGTTTCCAGCATCTTGAGAATGAAGCTTAATCCTCTGAAGAAGCAGGTCAAGACATACCTTCAGACTGAGACCGGTGTCCGGGTTGGTCCCGCCGGACAGAAGGCTCTCGCCGACTATTTCGAGAATCCCTTGGCCGCTATCACGGCTGAGTCGGATGGATATCCGGGTCTCGTTGAAGGGCTTGACGGCCTCCGACAGGCATTGGAGGATGGCAAGCTCGCTCTCAAGGACAGATTGGAGCGACGGGCGATAGAGGAAATAGAGGACATAAGGAACGGGTCGCTGCATGACCTTCAGAATCAGGCCAAAGCAATTGATGAGAAACGCCATGCGTTCACAGGGTCGGAAGTATACGAAAGAAACACGGAACTCGCTTCTCGCCTGGAAGAAGCGAGCAAGAATCTTGAGTATCACAAGAACGACCTCTTGAGAATCAGGGACGAAATCACCAAACAGCTCGGCAAAATCAAGGAATCCAAGACCCGGATAGAGAGTGATCTTCTCTCTGCATTCAGCGAACCAGTCGTGATAGATGTCGGGACAACACTTGAGCCTCTACTGGATAAGTGCAGGATAGATTAGGGAGACCTAGCTGTTGAGGGTTCTCGTCACATCTGAGAAGGACATTGCGAGCCAGACAATTCGAGAGGTCCTGGTCAGGGACCATGGCTTCTCAGACACGGGTGAGTCTTTTGAGGGCAATCCTGTTATGGCCCGTGATAAGTCCGCTCTGCTGATAACGTCCAGTCGAGACCTCGTGGAATGCGATCATCTTGAAGCGAGCTTCGACGCGGATGCTTTCATCTTCTGTTCTCGTCACAGGGCGCAGTCTGGGCGTCCGGCATTGCTTGTTCACAGCACCGGCAATTTCGGAGATGAAGCGCAATTTGGTGGGAAGCCGCGCGAGCTTTCGGTCTCCATAGCATCATTGGTTGGAACAGCTCTTAGGAGGCTCAGCCAAGAGCAGAAAGAACGGCAACTGAGCGAATTCGAGGTCAGCATGGAAGTCACTCATCACGGACCAACATCGATGAAGATACCCCTGCTCTTTGTTGAGCTTGGCAGTGACGAGAGCCAATGGCGAAATAGAGAAGCGGCCAAAGCAGTAGCAGCCGCGGCAGTTGACTGCATTCATGAGCCTATCGCACGTGACGCGGTCATTGCCTTCGGTGGGACGCACTACGCGACCAAGTTCAATGGCATTGTAATCGAGGGTCGATACAGAATCGGCCATATTGCTCCGAAGTATGCTCTGGATGGGATAACTGCAGATGTCATTCGCCAGATGGTGAATCGTGCGAGAGAGAAGACTGTCGCGGCATTGGTTGATTGGAAAGGCACGAATGCTGAGCACAGAGAACGTATCCTTCCTGCACTTCAGAATCTTGGTGTGGAGATCATAAGGGCAAAGACTTCGTAGAGGCCTTGGCCTGAGCTGCCAACACAAGCACTTCGTTTGTTGATTTGGTCACGATGCTCAAGTGCTGCGCCCCATATCTACAATCGACGAAAGGCTAAATACAACAGTTATTCCCCTCTGGACTAATACCAGTAGGGCAGTGCTTGGAATGTCTGAAGGATCGCTTGGAGATATCGAGAAGAAGCTCGAACGCCTCAGTGAGGAGGTAAGCGCACTAAAGGGGGAAGTGCACCAGCAAACCGCGCTCGCTTCGAAAATGGATGGTCTCATGGCTCAAGTTCAGGGTATTAGCGCGACAGTGCAAGATGCACTGGACTCAAAAGAGACCACTGTGCTGTTCAAGAAAATGGACGATGTCCTCATCTCCGTGAAGGATCTCGATGCGGCTCTGCAAAGTGGTCGCGAGGAGCAGGATAGTATTCTCGGGAAGAAAATCGACGATCTCCAGCATTACGTAGCAAGCCTTTCGACGCTTGAAGAGAAGTTTGATGAGCTCAGCCATGCCTTTTCTGAGACCCAGGAGATTGTAGGCATCATAGTCAGACAGCTCGATGACATCGAGCGCAAGTACAACAGAACTCTGGATGAAGTCAGCAAAGCCGTGGAAATGGCTGGAAAGCTGGGCGAGGCGGCACCGAAACCCGAAAAGTCTAAGGCTTCTTCAAAGGGCGAGAAGGAGGCAACAGCTGCCGCAGGCCAAGCGGACAAAAGCGAGCCAGTTTTGCCGGGAACTGTTGACGCTGTGATGGACGGTCTTCTCAAGCTGGTCAAACCTCAGACCAGAGCTGACAAGATGGCCAAGGCACTTGAGGAGGCGCGTGACAAGCTGACTGCCATGATTCCTGGGCATACACCCGTTCTTTTTCAGTTTGGGAAAATCTCTCGAGATCTGAAATCGTATCCCCCGACTACCACCTTGAACGAGAATGACATTGCTCGTCTGAGCAAGGAGATACGGGGATGGACCCAGAAGCTTAACGAGCTGACAAAGGAATAGGAAAGAAGCTAACCACATCGTGGATTCCGGGCTCTTCTCGCGTGCTTTGTTGCATTGTTTTTTCCATAACTTTATCATTGTGAACCCCTGAAGTCCTTTCGAAACTGGGCAGTGGTGCACAACGATAGCACCGCGGTGATTAATGACCGGTGATTGTCTAGCGCATGATAGGTGAGTAGGAAACATGATGGATTACGAAAGTCACGACAGGACTCTCGCGTCGAGATTGCAGCTCCTTGACAAGGCCGCGGACACGCAGCTTTCAAGGGAGCTGTTGCAGCTCCACAAGAAGAAGTGCACTTCCTGCCAAGAGGATAGGCTTGCGTGTACCGTGCGTCCTGCCTGCAAGGACCGCAACTTCCTCAACATGCTCATAGATCTCGGCGTCGACATCAAGGACCTTCCGAGCTTCTGTTATTCAGTCTACCTCGATCAGGTCAAGCGCTATATACTGGAGAAGAGGACTCGCGAAATGGTCGATCGAAGAGTACCCGTTCGAGACTTCTTGTCAGCTCTCAATATGAGTTCGATTAGGCAGTTCACAACAAGATTCTCGAAGATTTGGGCCGGATTCTCGACAGTTCGGGAAGGGAATCTGCTGCTTGTAACTGGTGACGACATGGTCTTTCACTTCGACCTTGCACGAGACATTGTCGTACTCAACCCTGACCACGTGCCGATTCGAGACCTTCAGGCATTTAGACTGTACGTGTCGCTCTTTTCAGAGTACTACAAACTCAACTTCAATCTCTCAGATGAAACAACGAATTGGTGGATTCTTTCCATCGAAGCAACGAATAACGATGCAAGAAAGCATCTCGAGTCATTGAAATTGTCTGTCGGTGACCGCATAGAGGTGCTCACCCTGAAGACATCTAACGAAGGTAACCGTCTTCAGGCAGAAATCGTTATGAACGAGCACAGCTCGGCGCCTGAGGTAGGCGACCTGAAAAGGATCTTCGGACTCGCTTCAGGGCACGTGCCGACTGGTAATGCGTGATTCAGCGGTAGTCCATGTAGTTCCTAGGAGGAATGGAGTCACATTGAGTATTGGTGCGATGAGTGAGGAAACCCTTGCTGTACTGAAATCCAATCTTGGCATAACTGACGCAGAAGTCCGAGTCTTGCTTCCGGTACTCGCTGGGGGAAACATGACCGTAGGAGCTGTTGCTGTCTTATCAGGCGACAAGCCCCAGACAGTTGAGAAGGCGTTGGATGGTCTCAAGAACAAGGGTTTGGTCAGTCGAGTGGATTCCGTGGTACCAGTCTATCGAGCTATTCCACCTTACCTTATGATGAGTGCAGACTTGTCATCGGTTGCAGGTCAAACAGACTCGCTGGCCCAGATTTCTCGAAAAATGCTTGACGCGCAAGATAGGGCGCTTGAGGAGCTTGCTGAAAGCATCAAGAAAGCCGGAGGAACAATGTCGACCGAGCTTTCCCGAGTTCTTGAAGAGCAGGACTTGACCCTGATTGACGAAGAGCAGGCCAGTGCGACTAGCGCGATTGAGTCTTCAAGCGATATCATGACAGGGTTCTGCCAAGCTGCGGAGTCCATAATCAAAGAGGACGGCGAGAGTTTGGCACAGAGCCTGACAGGCCAGCTCGCCGAAGTGCAGGGTGAGATTGACAAAGTACAAGGCGACACACAGACAGATATCAAGACTTTGAACAAGGAACTCGACCAAGATGTTCGCCGCGAGCAGGATGCATCATTACAGGCTATCGCTGACCTTGGCAAGAGAACAAAGGCGATGGTGCAGGAAGCAAGGTCCACGGTCAAGAACGCTCTGCTGAATGACCTAGCCACTCTTCGACAAACAATGGATGGTTTGTCTAACGTAATCGAGTCGAGATTGTCTGACATAGTGAACGAAGCGGCTGGCCAGTTGGCGGCATCGTCTGATGAGTTGGCACGCTCGCTTGAACAGCTTACTTTCGAGTTGGATCAAACCGACGCAGAAATAAGGAAGTCAATTACCGGCCTTGCCTCCACCTCCAGACAGGCGGCAAATGGTATTGCCAAGGGCGCTCGGCAGGTAATTGAGAATGCGGCAAAGGTAACAGAGACGCTGGGCATGGACGTCAGTTCTTGGAGCGACGAGTCCAACAGCTCTGATTGCATCCGCGTCTGAGGGACTCGCGGCTCAGCTCGCACAGGTTGTCTCTGCAAACGCGAGCCATCTTGAGACGGTGAAGAGCTCATTGTCAACGTATTTGGAGAGAACAAATGCTACAGTAGATCAAGCGTTTGCAGCCGTAGATGGTTTACTGTCTGGCCTCCAAGGTCAAATCGAGTCGTTCACAACTGACTCGCGTGCGTCGATACTGAAGTTAGTACAGGCTCAAGTATCCGCTAGCAGAGACCGGATTGACACCAGCGCTGGTTCCCTCGGAGCCGGACTTGAGAAGTGGGGAACTGATACGGGTCGTGGTCTGCAAAGGAAATTGTCTCAGGCGAGCAATGATGCCGGCGCGGCTCTCGACGCTGAGGCCGGGAAGCTTACATCTCTAACTGGAGACCTTGACAACAAGGTCAGCTCGGCTTTCGGTTCAGTCCTAACGACGACCGCTGAAAGCAATAAGTCAGCCATCACTGGAACCAAGAAGGCGTTTCGCGAGTTTGATACCGGTATGGCGAGCAAAATGACAGAGATAGTGTCGGACATGACTTCGACGGCCGCTGCTCAAATCAAGGAGTCAACGGCTTTCTATCGCGACATCCGCTCATCAATAGATTCGCGCTTGGAACAGAGCGTCTTATCAGTTGCTTCTCATGCTGAGCAAATGCAGAGACAAATCGACGAGGCAATCGAAGACCAAGCATCTCGGATTGAGCGGCAGACTGAAGCGATTCGAAAGGAGTTCCGTGTGCGCCTTGATGAGATTGCGAAACAGCACTCTGACTTGGCGGAGAGCTTGGGTTCGGTTTTCGGTGGTTTGCTATCGAGCCAAGGTTTGGAAACGCGCGACCTCATAGGCTCAGCACACACGCAATTCAGAAATTCCGTTAAGGCTGAAATCGCCTCGCTGCAAGAGGACTCGGCCAAGCTGAAGAAGGAATACGCTTCCGAAATCGAGAGCAGGGTCACGAAAGTCAGTGACTCATACGATGAAATGAAGAAGGCCCTCGACGAACTCGTTGCAGAGAGAAGAACCGTGCTCTCACGAACAACGGCCGATTTGCTTAGCCGCATTGAGGCAACAACCGGTGGCATTGAGACGGGACTGAGTGGAATTGAAAGCGGTACTATTCAGGAGATAGTAAGCGAATTAGCTCGTGCATCAGAGGAATTCAACACATCGCTGGCGGCTACTCGCGACAATCTCACCGATCGCATCGCCAGCATTGCTGATTCTATCGTGGAGTCTGTTAACAAGGCAACCAGCAGCATGAAGGCAACGCTAGATGAATACGTTTCAGCAGAAAAGGACGCTCAGCAGCGTCTCCCTAGTGACATAGGCAAGAAACTGGACACTCTGTCGACGAAAGCACTGAAGGAATCTGTCCAACGCACGGAATCATCCAAGGCCGAGGTTGCTGCGCGCAAGGAGGAAGCCGCCAAGACTTGGACGGCGGCGAACGAAGAGGCTGAAGCCTTGCTGCAGTCCCAGATATCTGGGGATGAGCAAGCATTCAGCGAGTTCTCGGAGTATACCAAGACCACACTCCTAGGTGCCTCATCAACCCTCATGGCATTGACTGGAAAGCTCACGGACAAGATCGGACGGATGCAGAAGAGTCTCGGAAGAGGTGCAGAAGACGCCGAGACTAGCGTTGTGAAGAGAAGTGAGGGCAGCATCAGTCAATTCGAAGGGGCCGCCATTGCCATCCTTGTGGGAGCCGAAGACAGTTTCAAGGTTAAAGCAGCGGCACTGGGATCTGAGTGTAGCACATCGTTAGACAGAAGCATGAAAGCTGTGTCTGGCCTCCCGTCCTCAATTTCGGAGCCAGTGCGCAATGCAGTGAACGAGGCACTCTCGCAGACGGAGACCAGCAACACGGAGACCATCGATGGGTTGTCTGCGCAGTTCACTGGTTGCGAAACTGCTTCAAAGTCAGTAACAGATGGACTCGGCCAAGAGGTTACACGTTTCAAGGAGACCGTGGCCAAGTCAGTCAGCTCGTTCTCTGAGAGAACAAAGCAGAGCGTCGCTACCGCAAACCAGCGTGTATCCAAGAAGGTAGAGTCAGCTCGTAAGGGTGTCAGAACCCAGATTGCTAGCAGTTCAGGACGCATCATGGAGCATCTCACGAATGAGGTGACTGCCAAGGTATCCGAAATCAGCGGCTCAACGGAGCAGTTCGGAGGTCAGTTGGAGGAGAGCATTGGCAGGGCGAAAGAGTCGCGCGCGGAGGCCCTATCTCATTTCGACCTCGAGCTTGAGGGTTCCGTTGAGAAATGGCGTGCAGACCAAGACGGATACAATCGTGAGATTCGAATGAAGACGGAGGAGGTCGCCCAAGGGTTGGAGTCCGTAGTCAGCAAGACAATGAAAGCGATGGAAGCGGTAAGAGCAGTCAGTGCAGACCTAACGAGAACCCAGCCTGAATCGACTTGGTATCTCACGGGAAACGACGAGGTCCGTGCTCACATTGTCGATATGGCTCAACGGGCTCAGCAGTCAATTGTGATTGCCACAGCCAGCTTGCGTGGTCTTGACATCAAGCGAGTAACGAAGTCGGGCGATTCTGTCAGAAGAGTGCTCATCATACCCGAGAGCGAGGAACAGCAGCCCATAGTGAAGGATCTCGCTGGACTAGGTTGGCACGTTCGCAAGACCATGTCACCCATGACACTAGCAGTGATGGACAATAAGGAAGTGGTGATTGGTGGGACATCAGAGACATCACGGCCACTGGTACTGGTTTCATCTGACAAGACATACTTGCAGCTGTTTCATGACATCATTGGGCCACAACTGATTGTCCGTCTCCCTCCGTCTCAGCCCCAAAAGGCTCCGTCAGCTGTCCAACCTGACTGAGTAGAGTATGGCATCCTCTTTGCCGTAATATGCTGGGTGCCTTCCTGTGGTCATCATTCCCAAGCTTTCATACATATGACGAGCGACCCAGTTGCTTTCCCAGGTCTCAAGCCTGCAGGACTTCATTCCGTGGGTCTTCATGAGGTCGAATGCATACAGCAAAAGAGACCTGCCAATTCTCCTTCCTCTGTGTTCCGACTTGACTGCAAGATTGAGGATTCTGCCTTCGGGCGATTTCTGCCCTTCTTGCCACACCACATATCCCACGACTTCTTCACCTAGGTCTGCCACATACATTGCAAGTGTGTCTCCCCATTCGGTTTGCACTCGTCCGTTTCCGGCTCCAAGAGTCTCGAATACATCCGGATCCCATGGATCAGGGAAGCAGGCTCTCTCGATTGCCTCCACCTGAGGAATGTCGCTTGTTTTGACAGGTCTTAAGGACGGATTCATTCGGATTCCTCGAATGGTGGTTAGGCCGGTACTTGTGAACACTGTATCTTTCTTGGAAACGCTCTATGTATTCCCATTGTGAACCGGACTGCCGCAGTGAGGGCAGAATAGGGCTTTCTCAGGCAGCCGACTACCACACACGGTGCATTGTCCCATGGCTGGCACAAAGGCGCGGCTTGCCTCCTCTTGGGAGAGAGGCGAACTCCATGCTCTTCTGGCGACCACCGTCATCACGAAAATCATCGCAACGAAGAATGTCAGGCCTAACGCTATTGTTAGAATAGGACTCCCACTGCCAAAGAAGAATGGAAATATGACGACGAAAGAGCTCCCGCTTCCAAGACTAGGGATGGCAAGCATGAACAGTCCTAAGACAATCACAGCAAAACCTACCGTTACTAACGGTTCCCCTCTGCTCATCACAATCAGCCAGCTATTCTCTTCGGTCCGTTACTCTTCAGTCGCATTGATTCACGTAGAGCGGACCACGCTCAATGACGCGCGACGGACTACTCCTCGAACATGCCCTGTTGTTCGAGTTGCTGCACAATCTTGTTGTACTTGGAATCGTCACCAATCATCGAATTGACAGCAGTCTCTTGGACGTGTGTACCAGGAACCACAGTCACCTGCACCTTGAAGCCACGGTAGACATCTTCCAGCTTGTGCCGTATCAAGATGCCAATCAAACCACCCATTGGGCATTGGGCTGATGTCGGCTTGAACCTAACCCTAATCGTTCGGTCTTTAACCTCTATGAAGCTCTCAGCCACTATTCCCAGCCTAGGGTCCGTGATGCTCACGGGGTAATCTGGGTCCATGACCGGTTTGAGCTTGTCAAAGACTTCAGCAGACGTAACCAAGGCTATCTCCAAAATTTGGGTCCGTCTGAGCCCTTAATAAGCTTCGTCTGTGGTTAGGAAACTGCGTCATCGGCGACGAGCCAGAATGCTTGAACACCTCGATTGAGTGCCTGAGTTTGGGGATCTCAAAGCAAAATGAATTTGCATGGAAGACATATCGATGGATTGAATACGATGCCAAGTAACTGTCGCAACCTGCAATAGTTCGGTAATGAGATGAAGCAAAACCGGAGGAAGACGAATGTCACCGAGGACAACTGCAGCCAAGGCAAAGAAGCCCAAGAAGACACGGTACTTGTTCAAGATTACAGTGATTGGTCCCGATGATTCTCTGCTCGAAGAGGTCTTGCACGCGTTCAGTCAGAAGGTCATGGAAGTCGATGGCATAAGAATTAGCGCTGCAGGTCACAAGACTGATAGATCCGATGTCAAAGCACTCATCATGTCGCCTGCGTTCTCGGCTCTCGACCTTATGCTCTCTCTGAGTTTCAAGGGAGCTAGTGGAGTTATTATCGTGCTGCGCGAACCCGACGAAGAGACCGAGTGCATGTACCAGAGTGAAGTCAAACTTAATGCAGGCGATCTCCCGACAAGAACTCTGTTGGTCGGCCCCAGGTTAACCGAAGAGAAGAGCAAGGAGATTGTCAGACTTCTCGATGACATGCTAGAGGAAATGGTCTCCGCGAGAGAGCCCGCGGGTAAGTCCAAACGCTAGGCACCCGTATTGCAAAGGCTTTTCTCGAAATGTCTAGATGTTGTTGATGGTGCCCCCGTTGAGTTCAGATAAAGACGAGTCATATTGGCTAGGCGTAAGAGACGCCCTCAGAATGATTGATTCTTTTGTCGCTTGGTCGAGGAGAAACCCTAACCGCGCAAAGAGGATTGACGATTTTATCGATGACGGACTTATCGCTGTGAATAAACACTGCAAATCCTGCTTGAGCCAAGCCCTTGGGATTAGCTTTGGGGAATCAGAAGGAGAAGAGGCCGCAGCCGATTTTGGTGATCGCAGGGGCGGTCAAGTACGGGCGGCGCGTCCTGAATTCCCGGCTGGCAGGGCTTCGGTTTTCTCAGCAGAATACCCACAGGATTTCAAAGAGCCAGCGGCGGAAGAGACGCTTGAGCCGCCTGACCTGCCGGACTTGGGGCACGAAGAGGCTCTCTACGCGGAACCCCCGCTGTCTGAGATGCCTGACATGTCACGAATGGGACCTGCCTCTCAAGGAAGCATTTCACCTGAGGAAAGGCGTGAAGAGAAGTCCAGAGACTTTCTGTCTGAGTTCCATCTGACTGAACCAACCAGTCTTGAGACCGAATCAGGTCTTGGCGAAGAGCACCCACATCCTGCAGGTGCTGAAGGGCCTGCCCCCATTGTTGAAGATTCGACCGGGCGCATTCACGCCCCTGAAGAAAAGGCCAAGGGGACTACGGAGGCTCACTTGCCTGACGCATGGGACGACTTTGAGGACTCATTCTATGAACGTAGCGTAGACATTGGCTTTCCCATGTATAGGGACAAGTCTGAATCAAGGCCTGATTGGGAAGGCACAGAGAAGGCTTCCGAGAAGGCATCAGAAGGATTCTCCTGGGAGGAGTATGAACGGACAATTTCATCACCACCACTTCCAGAAGAACCGAAGGTTGCGACCCGCTCTTCAGATTCTGCAGATGGGAAGTCGTCACCCGTGTGGACCCCGTACGATGAGCCAAGCGAAGTAGAGAGCAAAGAGATTGAGCAGGGTCCCACAGAGCCTGAGGAGGAATCTGAAGAGGAAGACGAATCCGAGAAGGGCACAACGCGCCCAACCGTGAGACCACCTCCTCCACCGCCTAGACCCGAAAGTGAAGAGTCTGAGGAAGAGAGAAAGAAACGTGCACGAAGATTGTTCTTCGGCACATAGTCACGGTCCTATCGTGCGGGTGGCTCAGTGACATACACTCACAGAGTTGAGAGATAGACTTAAAGCCCCGACTGAGCAGGCGCCATCCTCATGGACCATACCACAGAAGTCTCAGTTGCCGTCAGAAGGTCTCCGCAGGAGGCGCTCTCAGTAGCTCTCTCCAAACTCGTTACGCCCCTGCCCTTCTCCCGCAATATCGAACGCGTTATCATCAAGACATCTGTCTATAGTCCAAGCTTGCCAGGCAACACATCGCTTGGTATTGTTCGATTCTTGTCGCGAGTGATGGCTTCGGCCGGCCAAGTGTTCGTGGTTGAAAGCGATAACCCGCTGAGATCAGCAGAGACGGCTTTCTCCGAATGTGGGTATGCGGCTCTTGAGAAGGATGGTGTTCAGCTGCTCAATCTGTCCACTGCTCCCCAAGTCAGCGTGAAGATGCCCGGCAACCTGTTCCGTGAAAGGGCCATGCCTGCAGTCTTGTCGGGTCAAGTGTTTCTAGTCAACGCGGCAACGTTGAAGGTTGACTCGGAGAGACGCTCGGTAGGGGCAGGAATCAAGAATCTATTTGGGCTCGTTCCGGAGAGAGACAAGTCCGTCTATCATGAGCGGCTTGATGATTGCCTGCTGGATCTCGTAGCAGTCTATCGGCCGAATATCACAGTCATGGACTTGACCGAAATTGTAGCCGGGCCTCGAAGCACGGCAGCACTGCTCAAGGTGGGTGGCGTCGTCGTGGGCACAGATCCTTTTGCCGTGGACGCCTATTGTGTGAGTCTTCTGGGAATAGATCCCATCACAATACCGTACCTGCAGCGTGGGCATGAGATGGGCCTGGGTGAGATTGTCATTGACAGGATAGCCGTGCGGGGGACAGAGCATCAGAAGAGGCTAATCGCTCAGCTCTCAAGTGCCAAGTGACCTCGCCGCAAATGATATATCCAAAAGGAAAGCCGCCAGCCTCCTGCTGCCTCGTTGGATTGTTCCATCAGTCTTGCTAGAGGTGGGTTGTACTTGGAAATTCACATGCAAAGAATACCGGAGTCGGGTACTCTGAAGATGTTTGAGCTCGCAAACAAGCTGGAGGCTGAAGGACGCAAGGTCTATCACTTTGAGGTTGGACAGCCTGACTTTCCTACGCCGTCAAACATCACGAGTGCTGCTATTGAGGCATTGAATCGCGGCTTCACTAAGTACGTCTCTGCGAGGGGCATTCCCCCATTGCTTGACGCGATTGAGGCCATGTACCATACTCGGGGTATTTCCTTCAGTGGAGGGAAGAACGTTGTTGTCACGACCGGGGCCAAGATGGCCCTGTTCATGGGCATCTTATCCATGATCGATGCCGGAGACGACGTGCTCGTTCTGAGCCCGGATTGGCCAACCTACCGGGTCATGATTGGCACTGCTGGCGGCAATCCAGTACCTGTGCCGACAGACTCAAAATACACTCTGAACGAGGAAGTCCTCAAGTCGAAAATCACCAAGAAGTGTACGTGCCTTATCATCAACAGCCCGAACAACCCCACTGGTGGTATCCTATCTAAACGCGTTTTGAAAACGATATTCGACCTAGCGGCGGATCACAATTTCGTCGTCATCAGTGATGAAATCTACGAGAGTCTGGTATACGGCGGTCTGACCCAAACTTCAATGCTGGAAATCGACCCCGCGATGGAGCATACTCTGGTGATTAATGGATTCTCAAAGACATACTCAATGACCGGTTGGCGGTTAGGTTATGCAATTGGTAACCCGGATACGATTGACAACATGGTGCGGATACAGCAGAATACCACATCCTGTGCCACATCGTTTGTTCAGAGTGCTGGCGTTGAGGCCCTAAAGGGCGACCAGAGTTCAGTTGCGAACATGAGGAATGTATACGAGAAGCGTCGGGACAGGATTGTACAGCTCTTCTCTGAGTTTGGAAACGTCAAGTGTCCAAAGCCTGATGGAGCATTCTATGTCTTTCCTGACTTTTCTGCTTACGGCGTGGACAGTGAGAATCTAGCCGAGATGATTCTGCGAGACACTGGAGTTGTCTGCACGCCTGGAAAGGAGTTTGGAGAGGACTATGACCACCATCTTAGGTTCTCCTATGCAACGTCTATGGAGGTCATCGAGGAAGGGTTGGCTCTGCTGAGGAAGTACCTAACCTCCCTTCAGAAGGTGCGTCCAGCTGGCACGAAGAGGAAGTAGACCGCGGCCGGAAAAGGCATCAAGAGTACGTTTCGAATGTACTAAGTGCGGCGACTGTTGTCGGCAGCGCGAGCTGCTTGTTACCTTGACGGGAACGGATTAAGCCGCCTGTCTGTTGCGTTAGGGTTGTCAGCGAGAGACTTGCTCAGCGGCAACCGACTTCTATATTCTTGGCAGCAACCAGCCAGTGCCCGAAGGCCTACGTCAGATTCCACAGGTCAACACAGAGCAAGGCCTAGCATTCGTGGCACTGAAGAAGGAACAGAACGGAGACTGCGTTTTTCTCAAGGACAACCTTTGCATGATTCATGTGGCCCGGCCATCGGTTTGTGCGGCTTTCCCTTTCGTCTTTGAGCGCAAGGGACGCGATATGTCATGGGGTCTCAATGCCATGAAAGCCATCTGTCCGGGTCTAGGAACAGGGCCCGAAGTCCGAGATTCCGAGCTGAATTCATCTTGGGAGCAGAGCTCTGAGTGATCTGTCGCTTTTCAGGGGATTTGTCGAGGTGTGGAACAAGACAACAAAGGCACCAACCGCGCTAGGATTTCTTGAATCCATACTAAAGGACCGAAGGTTTTCGGTCCAGTAAGACTTATGCGATTTGTATGCTGATTGATTGTTAGGAGCTGACTGAGATTGGAACGAGTCCTTGTGACCGGTGGTGCGGGTTTTATTGGCAGTCATCTCGTAGAACGGCTCATAGGAATGAACGAGGTGGTTGTGCTGGACGATCTCTCGGCAGGCTCCATGGATAATCTTGCTTCTAGCAAGAACAACAAGCGCTTCAAGTTCGTCCGGGGTTCTATCGCATCGGAAGCCGATGTCAGCAAGGCTTTGGATGGGGTCAGCACGGTCTATCACTTCGCTGCCCAGCCTGACGTCCGCAAAAGTGTTGAGAACCCAATTTGGGATTTCAAGATCAATGTGACGGGGAGCCTGACCCTTCTTGAGGCCATGCGGACGCATGAAGTCAAGCGGATAGTATTCGCTTCCTCCGGAGGGACTGTCTATGGTGAGACAGATGTCTTTCCGACGCGCGAGTCAACCGCCTTTCGCCCAATCAGTAATTACGGGGCGGCAAAGGGCGCGGTGGAGATGTACCTTTCGTCTTTCGCCGCGCTCTATGATTTTAGTGTCGTCAGCATGAGGTTCGGTAACGTGATTGGACCACGTTCGACTCATGGCGTGGTCTATGACTTCTATATGAAACTGAAACATGACCCTAATCGCCTTGAGGTATTGGGAGACGGTTCTCAGGAGAAAGCTTACCTGTATGTATCCGACGCGGTCGAGGCGGCCATGGTTCTCTCAAGCAAAACGGAGAAAGGGTTCCTCGCGGTCAATGTTAGCTCAGGTGAGCGCCTCAAGGTTTCAAGGATAGCAGAGATTGTGCGAGAGCAGGTAGGCATTCGGTCCACAAAGATAGAGTACACGGGCAGCGAGCGAGGCTGGCCCGGAGACGTTTTACTAACTGACATTGATATCTCTCTGCTCAAGTCCATGGGTTGGGCACCCAAAGTCAAGATTGAGGATGGCATTCGGCTCTATCTAAAGTGGTTGACACAGAGATATGGCCCAGTCACGTAGACATTGGCATGGCCTTACTGTACTCAAAGCCTGCTTAGGATTTGCAGTATGTTGCCGAAATTATGTTCAACAGTTCGACTCTTCTCGGCATAGCCCTTCAGGTGAGCCAGGCGCTGGTCTTTCTGAACAAGTTGTCTGAAGCGCTGAGAGCGAATCTCAGTGTGTATCTCCTCGTTCAGAGAAAGAATCTCGTCGGATGTAGCGAGAATGAAATGAAGCATCCTAAGCAGCATGTGAGAATCACTAATGTCTCTGAGTTGGAGTGTCTGAGAATAGAACTGGAATTCGAGTCGAGCGAGTCGCTCTCGCATGGAGACTAGACTGGAAACCCAAGGTTCAGTACCGTTCTCTTGCACTTCCCTTCCTAGCTCTGACCAGTAACCCTGCTGTTCTAGGAGCTGTACAAGATATCCCCGGAGAAACGCAAAGTAGTCGACGCCTTGTTCAATGTCGCTCTCTGTCCCAATCGGTTTCATCAGCTCATCCATCTGACTGAGCTTGACGGCAATCTTGAGAGAGAACTTGTCGACATACCTCTTGATTTCATCCGTCTTCTCCTTTCTCGTCATCATGTCAGCGAAAGTATCTGACAGAGTCAGCATGAACTTGTAGAGACACTCAGAGCAGATCTCTGCGCTCGCTGACAGGTCCTTGGTTGACAGGAACTGTAGTGCATCTTCTAGGTCGTTGCCCGGGACGTCCTTTCCATGTATCCTTAGGACCCAACCCTGTGATATGCAGTAAACCTTGTTTTCAGGATAATTGACGTAGATGGCCGCGTAGCACACATTGCCATCTGCTGCTCGTTCCTGATTAATGCCTTTCTTGTCTTTGCGGAATGCGAATACGTGGGGATCTATGTCGATGACGTCTACCTCAAGCACACTATCTGCATTCACACAGAGCTTCTCGTCGCCAAATACCTTGTAACACGGGCACCCTCTGACCAGTCTTATGGAGCCTTGACGACCGCCTTCCAACTCGGTTCGTGTCAATCCGGTATGCCCCCGCTTTATAATTCTGTTCAGGCAATCAAGCAGCACTATTCAGTTTGATATGATTCTGCCGCTTTTGTTATAGGCATTGTTGTAAGGAGTTGCTCAGACCTGACTGAGCACCCTTGCCAAGTTGAGGATTCCCTGTTCGTTTCTCTTTCTCACGGTGGCATGCTTCTCTAGGAGCGGGCGAGCCCATTCTGGTATCCTGTGAGACTCTTCCAGCTGGTGGGTCTTCTCCCGGATCCTGTTGTTCAGCTCCACAGTTCGGCCTGCTACCCCCACCATGAACTTCAGAGCTCCGAGAGCCACTGGTTCGTCTTCTGCCTCCGTTAGTGTAAGTACTTGAAATAGGAACACAGTGTATAGCCGCGTAAGTAACCTATACTGCTCACACAGGATGAGAAGGTCTTCGTCCTCCCCTCTGGCTTTGGCTTCTGACGCCAGTGATATTAGTTCGGACTTCAGCTTGACCAAATCTGCTATGTGTTTCCTCAGATGGCGCTGCAGAGCCTCTTCGTCCTTAAGGTCTTCTTCCTTAGGGGCTTTGTCCAGATTCATTGCCATCTTCAGGGCAGTGCGTTTCACATATGCCCTGATTGCATCAGACCTTTCAGCTTGTGAGAGCATGTCAGAGAACACGGAGCTTAGGGTGACGAGGTATTTGTAGAGACAAGACGAACACACGACGCCATCGGTCGTGATATCCTTCGTGCTCACGAACTGAAGCGCATCTTTTATGTCGGATGCCTGAATATCACGGTTATTGATCTTGAGTTGTCTTCCCTGACTTACGCAGTATGCACGCCCATCCTCGGCATCGAGGCTTATGAGCAGGTAACACATGCCCTCGTTGCTGCTCTTGAACTCGGCGAGACCTTCTCTGGAGTCCATCAATCCGAAGAATGTTGGGTCAATGGATATCGAGTTAATTGGCTGAACATCATCGTTGTTCACGCAGACTTTCTCGGTGCCGAACTCTTTGTAACAAGGACAACCTTTGACCAGCTTAAATGGTCCCTCACCTGAATTCAACAGCGAAGTGCCGAGCTTCATGTCTGGGGATTCAGGTGCTATCATATCACGCTCCTAGTTGCACAAATCGCAGATGCGCCTGCTACATATAGCAGGCGTTAGGAGCAGATATGAAGTTTCGTTGTGTGGCAAACTCGTGGGATGCCAAAGTGAACGTCGGCATCTTGTGGTGGTGCTGTTCTTGATGCTCTAGGAATCTCAGCCCCAGAGCTCTCGCTTCAGCAGGTCTCTGATTGCGATTCTGATTGCCTCTGACCGATTGGGATAGAGGTTGTTCGTGACGAGCTTCTCGAGTCCATCAAGATAAACCTCTGGAACGTGCAACGTGACGAGCTTCATCTTGGTATTCACCTGCGTCACACGTAGAGCATACAGCTATATGGGCCTAAGTAATACTGGTACCTTATCGACGGAGTTATATCAGTTGCACGGCCTCCGGGGGCCTTAAATCGTGCAAATGAAGGCATGCTACAACGGTAGACCGGCAAAAAGGCATTGACATCCTCTTCAACCCACGTTCCATCGCAGTCATTGGCGCCTCGGAAACAAAGGGCAAGCTAGGCAATGACGTCATGAGGAACTTGGTCGATAGCGGCTACGGTGGTCGAATCTATCCAATCAACCCTTCTGGTGGCGAGATACTCGGCAACAAGGTCTACAGATCGATTCTTGAAATAGCAGGCACAGTAGACATGGCCGTGATAGTCATCCCTGCGAAAGCAGTCTTGTCAGTCGTCGAAGAATGTGGCAAGAAGGGTGTGAAAGCTCTCGTGGTCATAACTGCGGGGTTCAAGGAAGTCGGCCACGAAGGACAGGAGGTTGAGAGCAAGATGGTCGAGATAGCCGAGAAGTACGGGATGGTCATCCAAGGACCGAACTGCCTCGGTGCAATCAACACTTCATGTCCGTACAACGCCTCGTTTGCAGCAGGTACCCCACAGAAGGGAATCATCGCGTTTGCATCTCAATCAGGAGCATTAATGACAGGTATTCTCGACTACAGTCTGATGGAGAAGATCGGCTTCTCCAAATTCATAAGTTTGGGCAACAAGGCTCATCTCGACGAAACCGACTTTGTGGAAGCATTCGGTCGCGACCCCGACTCCACTTTCATTCTGTTGTACATTGAGTCAGTTGTTGATGGCCGCAAGTTCATGGATGTGTGCCGCAAGATAGTCCCGCAAAAGCCGATATTCATTATCAAGTCGGGAATCAGTGCGGCAGGTGCTCGTGCGGCGTCATCGCATACTGGTTCCCTCGCAGGCAGTGATACGGCCTACGATGTCGCGTTCCGGCAGTGTGGTGTCAGCCGAGCGTACAGTATGGCCGAGCTCTTCGATATTGCAAACGTCTACGATGGCATGCATCTTCCTGCTGGTAAGCGTGTGGCAATCGTCACCAATGCAGGAGGCCCCGGCATACTGACGACCGATGCGTGCGAAGGAAATGGGCTGTCTATTGCAGCATTCTCAACCGCAACCATAGAGACGCTCAAGTCTTCTCTGCCGCCAGCTGCAGCTGTCTACAATCCGGTTGATGCCCTTGGTACTGCTCAACCGGAGGATTATCAGTTGTGCATTGATGCCGTGCTAAGAGACGAGAATGTAGACTCGGTGATAGTGCTGCTGACCCCACAGGCAATGACCAAGGTTGCAGAGACCGCACAGGCGCTTGTGGAGTGTCACGAACGGAACCCGAACAAACCACTCTTGGCAGTATTCATGGGTGGCAATTCGATGGTCTATCCCAGAATTATCCTTAACGCTGCCAATATCCCTGTGTTTGATTTTCCTGAAAGGGCGGTGCGTGCTCTCGCTGAACTCTACAAGTATACTGTAAGAAGGGACAGCCTAAAGGACGAGTCTCCTCCACACTTCAAGGTGGATAAGAAGCGCGTCAGTGAAATCATTGAAGCTGTCCGAAAGGACAAGCGGCGCGTGCTGCTTGGAAGTGAGGCTCACGCTATCGCCGAAGCATACGGCATTGGGGTTGCACGCATTCGCTTGGCTACCAGCCCTGAAGAAGCAAAGGCGATAGCTTCTGAACTGGGATATCCGGTTGCGCTGAAGATTGCCAGCCCAGATATTATTCACAAAAGTGAGATCGGTGGTATCAAAGTAGGTCTGAACACACCTGAGGAAGTTGAAGAAGGCTTTCTGCAAGTGCTGAAGAACGCACAAAGCCACATGCCCAAGGCCATAGTCTATGGCGTTGATGTGCAGCAGATGGCCAACAAAGGCAAAGAACTCATTGTGGGGTGCTCAAGAGACTTGCAGTTCGGACCGCTTGTGATGTTCGGGGCGGGCGGCATCTACGTGAACTTCCTGCATGATGTCGCGTTCAGACTTGCACCTATGACAACGTCTGACGCAAGAGAGCAGATCGATGAGACCAAGATTGGTGTTCTCCTCAAAGGTGTTAGAGGAGAGCCTCCAAGTGATGTGGCCGCTCTGGAAGATACTATACTCAGGATCAGTCAACTTGTCACGGATTTCGAAGACATTGTCGAACTCGACATCAATCCTCTATTCTGCTATGAGAAAGGGAATGGTGTATCAGCAGTCGACGTGAAGATAACCATTGGCGGGTGATAACATGGCGAAGAACATCGTGATTAGCGGATACAGCATGACGGGCAAGACCATGGTAGCGATGGCCATTGCGGCGAAGCTGAAGGCTCAGGGGAAGAAGGTGGCCTATTTCAAGCCTATTGGAGACAGAAGCTATGTGTACAGCGAGAAGATGAAGGATGTTGACGAGGATGCGCTCGTCATGAAGGAAGTGCTCGGCATGAAAACCGACGTATCCTGTATCACTCCAGTAATCAGGGCCCGATCAAGTTATGATGAACTACTCAAGGTCGGCCGCGATGCACTTCTGAAGAGAATACGAAAGTGTTATGCCCAAATCGCGGACCAGATGGATTACGTTGTGGTCGAAGGGACCGAAGCACCATGGCACCTGTTGCACGTTCAGCTTTCGACAGCACAGATAGCCAAAGAGCTAAACGCGACGGTTATTTGTCTCGTGAACTTCCCTGACATAACTGCAATAGATGAAGCTTTACTGGACAAGGAGTTCTTCAAGCAATATGGAGTCGAGCCAATAGGCATCATTCTCAATCTTGTGCCGCCCATGCTGAAGGGCATGATCACGGAGAAGATCAAACCATTCCTTGAGCAGAACGGTCTCTTGTTCTGCGGCGTCCTGTATCAGAACCGGGAGTTGTTCAGTCCCACAGTGCGAGAGATACTCAGGGCTTTGGATGGTGAGGTTGTAACAGGCGAGGATCGTCTGGACCTTCTTGTGGACACCTTCATGGTAGGCAGCATGGCGCCTGAGAATGCTCTGAGATGGTTCAGACAGGCCGCAAACAAGGCGGTGATTACCAGCGGAGACAGAGTCTGACATTTGCCTCGCTGCTCTGGAGACAGACACAAACGTGCTCATCCTGACTGACGGAATGGGTCCCGACATACGGACTGTTTCAAGGGCCAAGCAACTAGGTGTCCCCATAATCATGACTGCCCACGATGCTTTCACAACTGCCGATATTGTCGATGACTACATGGGCTCCGTTACTCCGGAGAACAAAGAGAAGGTGGCGGTAGTAGAGCGGATTGTGGGTGATGCACTCGATCTGAGCAAACTGGGATTGTAGTAGGAGCTGGTCTGCTCCTACCTCCGGTTGGAGCAGGTTGTCCGCCGGGAGTGGCGCGGCGGGCTTCATATCTGTTCAATCTCATCACGGATAAGTGACCTTGTATGTCGTGGCAACTATCCAGCTGATACCCTGATGCATTTCACAGACACTACTCGAGTCGTATTGATTCAGAGATTCAGTGAATCTTGGCTGGGCTTCCTTTTCTTCATGAGGAGGACTGCAACGAAAACCATCACTGCTGCCGCTACGGCTACCCCTGCCACTATGATCGTCAACGGTATACCCGGTCCTGTTTCGCCGCTGGTTGAAGTCGTCGACGTTGTTGTTGCGCTGGGACTGTTTGAGACTATGCTGTAGTTGGGCACGTCGTCGTAGGCTTGTACTGCAAACCAGTACTTGGTTCCGGCGGTCAAGCCCGTGATCGTGTGGGTCTCCACGGTGCCGTTCATGGCTGGTGTCCAAGACTGGCCGTAGGTCGATACCAGATTCCAGTTGCTCGAGTCTATCGGCCCCGAGGACGAATACTTGACTACGTAGGCTGTGACATTTCCTCTCATGCCATCGTCTCCTGGCGCAGTCCAGGTCAAATTGACGGAGTTGCTCGTGGGGCTACCTGCAGCCAGATCAGTTATAGTCGAAGGCGGTGTTCCTTCGCCAGTCTTAACAAGCCAGAAGTCATACGAGCCGGCGCCGAAGGAATTCGTCCATCCTGCTACTACGTATCCACCATCGGAAGTCTGCTGGATCGAAAACGCATCCTCATCGTGGATTCCTCCGTAGGTCTTGTCCCACTGTTCGTTGCCTGCTGAATCGGTCTTCACGAGCCAGAAGTCATAGCCCCCTCTGCCAGATGAGTTTGTACCTCCTGCTATGATATACCCGTTGTCGGGAGTTTGCTGAACGGAGTTCGCCCAGTCATTGCCGGTTCCACCGTATGTTTTGTTCCACTGTTCGTTGCCTGATGAGTCGGTTTTCACAAGCCACAAGTCACTCTTGGCTAAATTGGAATTTGTTTCTCCCGTTACGACGTATCCGCCGTCTGAGGTCTGCTGAACGGAATACGCCCAGTTCAGGTAGTATTTTCCGTATGTTCTGTTCCACTGCTGGTGGCCTGCTGAGTCAGTCTTCACAAGCCAGAAGTCGGTCTCGCCTGTGCCCCAGGTCTCTGCGCTTCCTGCTACGATGTATCCGCCGTCTGAGGTCTGCTGAACGGAATACCCCTCTTCCTCGTGGGGTCCTCCGTACGTTCTGTTCCACTGCTGGCCGCCCGATGAGTTAGTCTTAACCAGCCAGATGTCGCCTTCGCCTGCGCCAAAGGAAAAGGTGAATCCTGCGATGATGTAACCACTATCGCAAGTCTGCTGAACGGAATACCCAAGCTCATAATCGGTTCCTCCATAGGTCCTGTTCCACTCCTCATTGCCTGATGAGTCGGTTTTCACAAGCCAGAAGTCACTCTCACCAGCGCCAAACGACCTTGTATCTCCTCCCACGATGTATCCGCCGTCTGAGGTCTGCTGAATGGAACCTACATAGTCATCGCCGGTTCCTCCATGGGTCCTGTTCCACTGCTGGTTGCCTGCTGAGTCGGTCTTCACAAGCCAGAAGTCATAGCCGCCTTTGCCAGAGGAATTGGTATCTCCTGCTACGATGTATCCGCCATCTAATGTCTGCTGAACTGAATACGCCCTTTCACGGCCGATTCCCCCGTAGGTTTTGTTCCACTGAGTCAGAGGCGCAGCTGTCGTGGCCTTTCCTGTTGGCATGATTGCCTGGCCATGACATGCGGCCGTCATCTGCAGGCTGACTGGTGCGGCGGTCGCTGCAAGTATGGTCATCATTACAAGAAATGTAAGTATTATCCTCTTCTCCATTGGTAATGCTCACCCACCCTATCTACGGTTCGTCACGTTTCCATGCACCGTAGTGTGGCGTGATTCCGTGCTCGAAGGTTATCTATCTTTCTGTCACATGACCGGATTGTGGGTGACGCGCTCGATCTGAGCAAACCATGATTGTAGTAGGAGCTGGCTTGCTCCTACTCCAAGTTTGGGCGCACGGTCCGCCGGGAGTAGCTTGGTGCGCTCCGTGAGAGTTGGATTCATGCTGAGATAAGTGACCTTGTGTATCATAGCCACTACCCAGCTGATACCCTGATGCACTGAGGATACTGCTCAAGTCATATCCACGATGATATCCTCGGCGTGTTGGATTCATATTCTCTCTAATTCTTCTAAGCCAATCCAAGTGTCTCACCATCTGCCATTCCATGATGGGAAACTCGCCCTTCTCCATGTCATATGAGGCCACCCAGAGATTGATTGTGATTGCCACAGTCAGTGCTCCAGCGTCTCTCGGAATACATTTATCATCCATCTGCGTGGATTGGCCCGTTCAACAGTCTTGTTGAGGTGTATCAATGGCTTCACGAGGTTCTAAGGTAAAGCCGGCGGCCCCGGCGCCTTCCGTTGAGAAACCAAAGGCTGCAGAACAACCGAAAGCCAAAGCTGTACCAGAACCGAAAGCCATGGCTTTGCAGGAGCTGCAGTCTCTGAAACTCATACGGGAACGACGCTCAATAAGGGAGTTCACCGGCGAAAAGATACCGGACGAGCACATCGAGACGATTCTCGAAGCAGCGCGTCACGCGCCTAGCCCAGAGAACATGCTCATGATCCGGTTTGTAGTAATCAGGGATGATCAGGAAACCAAAGTGTTCCTAGCAGACATAGCCCAAGAAATGGCAAAACAAGCTTTTGGCGGAGCACCATTCGAGCTGACCAGCGGCCGACTCTGGTATATCTCTGACCCGTACAGGGCGAGTTCGTATGCCAAGTTGAGAGATGGGGACCTCTTCAGATACCCCGAGAAGAGTGACACCGTCATCATCGTGTGTGCTTCAGAGATGTGGCACGATGCCGCGTATCAGTACCCCAACGAGCTCTTCGGCTCCGTTGTAGCTGGCATGGCAATCATGAACATGTGGCTCGTGGCTACTGAGCTTGGCTACGGCTGTGGATACGAGGCACTGGTCTGTTCTGATCCGCGTCACGCCGAGCTCATAAGAGATCGGCTGGGAATACCCCCCATCTGGGTGCCGCTCACAGCCTTCTGCATTGGCAAGAAAATCAAGACCCGTGAGCTGGGTCCGAGCAGGCCTCCACTTGAGGGCTTGATGTATCAAGAGAGGTGGGGCTATCCATACAAGCGCCTAGCATTCAGGGAGGAGAAGTGAGTCTGAATGGAAGTTAGCTTTGACGAGAACATAATGAAGAAGCTGAAGGAGCTGTCCGAAGAAACCGACCTGACCCTCGAAGGCATAATCGAGGTCGTGATGGGCCAGTTCTGTGGGGAAAAGGGTGGCCGTGTCTACACTGGTCGTTGGTCCGGAGGTGAGGTGGCAGGTGAGAAGGGCATGCGTTATGTCGTACAGTGGCCCTTTAGACCCGGGTTCATTGAAGCCACTGGTGATTTAGTAAAGAAGTGGAGGATTAAGTAATGGCAAAGTACAGAAAGCACCCGAGTGGAGCATGGCCCTTCTATCCCAGATTGAAGGAAGGCGATATCCAGCACGAATACTGGACCAGCAAGAAGATGGTCTATCAGTCATTCATCAATGACCGCAAGGGCCGAATCGTCCTGTTGCTTGACGGACCCAAGTACGACGAGTTTCTGGAAGTCGTACGAAAGAAGAAAGGCAACATCTGGGCCAGTTCCGTCGACGCGGCAGTGCATGAGGCAGTCGATGAGTGGGTGGAGAAGGGGGCCTAGGCAATGACACAGCTACAAGAGTTCTTTCAGTTCCTAGCCTCCAAGGTGAAGGAGAAGGATGATCTCAAGAAGCTTCTAGCCGACTGGGTAAGCCCCTTTGACGGCAAGATCCTTCAGGTCTTCACAGAGGAGGGTGCGCAATACATGGTCATCACGAAGGACAAAATCACCCTGCACGAGGGGTCATATCCCAGTCCCGACGTCACCTACAAAGCGAAGGCAGAAACGCTGCTCGGCATCTTCACTGGACAAACGCCCTTCAAGGATACCATGAAGGATGGCAGCCTCGAGGTAATCGGAAACGCGAACGAGAGCGACCCTCTTGCAAACCTGATAATGGCCGCCATGATGGGAATGTAGGAGGAACCAGTTTTGGAAGTCAAGAACATCGCTGTCATCGGTTCGGGCCTCATGGGTTCAGGAATAGCCTACGTTTCTGCGTGGAATGGATACAACGTTACCATGGTGGACGTCGATCAGGTTGCACTGGACAAAGGAATGGAGCGAATTCGATCTGACGTAATGACGGGCGTCGAAAAGAAGAAGATGTCAATGTCAGAGGCAGAAGGTCTCATAAGTCGGCTAAAGAGCACCGTTAAGTTGGAGGACGCGGTGAAAGATGCGGACTTGGTGGTCGAGGCCATCTTCGAGAATATGGATGCAAAGAAGAAGACCTTCGCCCAGATAGACAAGGCTGCCCCGCCGCGCACCATTTTCGCCAGCAACACTTCCTCTCTGAGCATTGACGATCTTGCTACGGCCACGAAGCGACCGGACAAAATGGTGGGAATGCACTACTTCTCACCAGTTGCGTCGATGAAGCTTCTTGAAGTGGTCGTGGGCAAGAAGACAAGCGAAGAGACAATACAGACCGCATTTGCTGTCGGCAAGAAGCAAGGCAAGCTTCCTGTGAAGGCAAAGAACAGTCCCGGTTTCATAGTGAACCGGGTACTAATGCCCGTTCTGAGAGAGTCCATCCTTCTCTATGAGAAGGGAGTCGCGACGAAGGAAGAGATCGACACCGCCCTGACAACAATCGGCAAGTTCCAAGCAGGGCCTTTCACTCTAGGTGACTTCGTTGGTCTCGATGTTGCCTACAATGCTATGAGCACTCTCTACAGGGAGCTGGGAGACTGCTACAAACCTCCTGAGACCCTGAAGAAGCTGTTCGACGCTGGTTCATTCGGGATGAAGTCGAAGAAGGGCTTCTATGCGTACGGTGGCGCAAAGTCAGAACCTGAGAAGCCCAAAGGAGCCGACCCCCAGATGCTGGTGAACCGGGTTTCAATTCCAGTAATCCGGGAAGCCATGATTCTGGTGGACCAAGGCATTGCCACCAAGGCTGACATAGACCAAGCTATGAAGCTGAGGTGCGAGTTTCCCTGCTGGCCCATTTGAAATGGCTGACAAGATCGGCCTTCCGAAGGTTAAGGCAGAGATCCAGAAGCTCCAGAAGGAATTGGGTCCCTGCTATAGCGTGCCAAAGATGCTGGGTTAGATGCAACACAAGGTGGCAGAGCAGCAACTCTGCCATCATTCTCTTTCTGATATTTCGGCTGTCTTTTCTGACTGCAGATTCCATTTCAATCCGTTTTGTCGCGGCCACTTCGACGACTGGCTTTGTGTTTATAAGGTGGCTTTTCTTTGGTCAGCACAATTCCACTTAGGTGGTCGAAAGAATGCCCGAATTCAAGACAATGCTGTACAGCAAAGAGGGCTCGTTCCTCTCTCCGGTGAAGAACGTGGCCGTTATCAAGTTCAACAGGCTCGATGCCTTGAATGCTATCAATGATCAGTTCATCGCAGACCTGATGGCAGCTCTTGACGAGGCTGAGAAGGACAAGGACGTGAGGTCAGTGGTATTAGGCACTGCTCACGATAAGGCGTATTGCACAGGTGCCGACCTTAAGATTGTTCAGTCCTACCTTCCTACACCTGAGAAGGTGAGAACACTCGTAGAGCAGGGCCAGAAGGCCATTGACAGGATTGCGACGCTGAGTAAGCCGGTTATCGCAGCCATCCATGGACTCTGTCTTGGTGGTGGAACGGAGATCGCGCTTGCTTGCGATGTCCGTATTGCAGACGAGGAAGCCAAGATTGGCACGCCCGAGGTTGGCCTCGGACTCTTTCCGGCTTGGGGCGGGTGTGTGAGGATGCCCAGAATAATCGGCTTGGGCAAGGCTATGGAACTAATCCTGACAGGAGGCCAGCTTACTGCCCAAGAGGCTCTTGCAGCCGGTCTCCTCAGCAAGGTAACCAAAGTAGATGAGCTGATGAGCCAAGCTATGTGGTACGGAGCCAAGTTCGGAGGGAACGCTCCTGTCGGAATGAGGCTCGGCAAGAAGGCCACTCACATGGCCTTTGAAGGAACCTATGCTGCCAACTTGAAGTACGAAGTCGACGCATGTGTGGAGTGCTTCAAGACAAAGGACCTCGGCGAAGGCGTCGCTGCCGTATTTGAAAAGCGGCGTGGCAAGTTCACAGGAGCATAAACCTTAGTGTACCATGACCCCGGTCCCAGTCCGGGGTCCTCCGTTCTTTTTCTGTGCCACAATGTGGCGTCCGACGTTTCATAATTGCCGCAAATCACGGCTCTCGTTTCTCACTTGACTATTCTCACGATTGTTCTGTGAGTACACAGTCGCATCTGCAATCGAAAGCGGTCATATGCGGTCTGGTGAATCGTCAACCTTAAGACTAGGTGAACGGGATTTTCAACTCAGGCCAAGCGTCTCACACTACGTTTGCTGTTACCTAGTAGGGTAATCCTACGGAGGACAAGAAATGACTAGAAGAGTTGCAGTAGTGGCCGGGGGCCACTCAAAATTCGGGAAACGCTATGATGCAACATTGAGAGAGCTCTGCGCCGAGGCCTACAAGCCCATCTATGATGCGGGTATCACTCAGGACCGCATTGATGCGACAGTCCTCTCTTATGCTGCGTCACAGTTCACGGGTCAAGGTGCTGGATCTGCTCTGATGGCAGACTCCATAGGTCTGCAAGAGAAGCCTCACCTGAGAGTCGAGTCTGCATGTGCAACGGGCACAGCCTCTATCAGGGCCGCATACGGAATGGTTGCCTCAGGGCTGTACGATGTGATGCTAGTACTCGGTTGTGAGCAGATGAACAGGGTGTCTTCTGCGACGGCGACTGAGTACATGTCGCGCGCGGGAGACATGCGGTGGGAGTATCCTTATGGTATATCTTTCCCTGCATTCTATGCGCTGCTAGCTTCACGGTACATGGCTGAGTACAAGATGCCACATGAAGTGCTTTCCATGATCTCCGTGAAGTCTCATCATTATGGTGCACAGAATCCGAAGGCTCACCTGCCCAAGGAAGTAACACTCGAGGAAGCTAATAATGCAGTTCCAATTGCAAGACCATTGAATCTGTATGACTGCAGCCTCATCACAGATGGATCGGCCGCAGTCGTGCTTGTAGCTGAACCACGTGTCAAGGAATTCACTGATCAGCCCATGTGGATCAAAGGCATGGGAGCTGGCGCCTCAGACATGATGGTTCAAGATCGTCCGACCATGACCTCCATACCAGGAGCAAAGAGGGCGGCAGCCGCTGCATACAAGATGGCCGGTCTCCAACCAAAGGACATCAACATGGCAGAGGTGCACGACTGCTTCTCGATTGCAGAGCTGATAGCCTACGAGGATCTGGGATTCGCGGAACCTGGTAAGGGAAGACAGCTCATCGAGAACAAGGATGTGTACCACACGGGAAGAATTCCTGTCAACTGTGATGGAGGTCTCAAGAGCAAAGGCCATCCTCTGGGTGCCACAGGAATCTCAATGACCTACGAAGTCATGGCTCAGATGAGGGGAAAGGCCGACAAGCCATCAAGGCAGATTAAGAATGTCAAGTACGGCCTTGTACACAATGTGGGCCAGAGCGGACAGTTCGTGAATGTAATCATCTACGAGAGGGGTTGGTCGTAATGGCAGCTGAAAGAGAACTCTACTTGGGTTATTCAACGGACAAGGCAGTGACCCCCTTCTTCAGGCAATTTCTTGAGTCTCTCGAGAAGAACAAGCTGATGAAGAGCGTCTGCCCCAAATGCAAGAAGGAATACCTTCCGCCAAGGCAATATTGTCAGAAGGACCTTACTGAATGTCAGCTGGTCGAATTCACTGAGCGCGAAGCGAAGCTCTATTCTTACGTTATAGTTGACTTTGCTCCGGAGAGCATGGCCTCTCGCGCGCCGTATGTCGTGGCGATTGGGGAATTTCCGTCCGGTCGAAGGCTCACTGCACATATCACCAACTTGACGAGCGAGCCTCAGGTTGGGATGAAACTCAAGCTCAGCTTCGAGAAAGTCTCAGAGAAGATGGTCACCTACAAGTGGCAAGTCTAGCATGTGACAGTGTAAGACAGTGGAGGGTCGTCGAGTATCGGCGACCCCTTCCTTTTGCATGATTTTCCCTGTTTTTCTGTCAACTCTCTTATCATCTTTAGTCTTTCAGTTTCTTCTAGGCCGAACCCTTAATACGGAGTATCTGGCCTGACATAGCTCACTAGGAAGGCGAGCAACATGTCATCCGAACAAGAAGTTCTATACCAAGTAGCTGAGGGCGTTGCGACAATAACGATCAATCGCCCAAAGAAGCTTAACGCGCTGAACATGGATGTGATCAAGGCAATAAGGGGCCTCTTCTTCAAGGCCGAAAATGATCCGTCTGTTAGAGTCGTCATCCTCACGAGTGCTGAGGACAAGGCCTTTGCTGCCGGTGCGGACATCACCGAGTTCAAGGACAAGAACTCGGACACCGTGAGACCGCTCGTAGAGAACGGTCAGGACCTCTGCAAGTTCATCGAATCAATGAGTAAGCCTGTCATTGCATCAGTGAATGGATTCGCACTGGGTGGAGGTTGTGAGATAGCGATGGCATGCGATATCAGGTACGCCTCGGCGAATGCGAAATTTGGCCAACCTGAGATAAATCTTGGAATCACACCCGGCTACGGAGGAACTGCTCGGCTCCCGAGACTCGTGGGACTTGGGATTGCCAAGGAAATGATACTCACTGGTGATCAAATAAAGGCCGATGAGGCTCTAAGGATAGGACTTGTGAACAAGGTCTTCGACACAGTCGAATCTCTTAGGACTGAGACTCTCAAACTGGCAAAGACTCTGGCAACAAAACCCGGAGTTGCAGTGAAGCTTGCAAAGCAGTCAATAAACAAGTCATGGGAGTTACCACTTGGGCAGAATCTGAAGTTTGAGGTCGATGTGTTCAGACAGACCTTTGACACCAAGGACAAGGTCGAAGGAGTGGACGCGTTTCTATCCAAACGTACTCCAAAGTTTTCTCATAGGTAGAAACCAAGGCGAGATTCTCTCTCGCCTCTACCTATTGCGCACTATCTTGTCGTCTTCGATCGTAATGAGACCCCGTTTCACGAGCCTGTCAAGATGCTTTTGGACCATGAACTCCTCGAAGATATAGTAGATGGGGTGAGGAAACTTGGGGTATATGGTTGGGCGGTTCACGAGCTTTTCCAAGCTATCAAGACCGCTGTCTACTAGCTCCAGTATTATCTCATCACGCCTTTCGAAGGCCGCTAGAAACTCCGCTAACCTTCCCTGAACGTCCTCCGTTACTGGGTTCAACAAGTGACTGCTTATGCACGTTCTTGGCGATATCTCCATTATCTTCCTGATAGAAGATTCAAACTGTTCGATGTCACTTACGACATTGCCGTACCACGGGCCGAACCTTGTCAAATCAATGTCCACTACCAACAGAGTCTCGTAATCATTTATCCCAAAGCAAGTGTGGTCAGGAGTATGCCCGGGCGTGTGCACGGGTATCAGTTGAGTCTCTCCACAGTCTATTGGCTTGTCGTCCGAGAAGAATCCTGTAACCTCATAATCTGAGGTCACGTGTGGTAGCCAAGTGGTTATGGCGGATATCCAATCCGAATACATGGGGTTACCCTTGATTCCGTAGTCCTGAACCATTCCTCCGAACGTGCGAACTCCCCTTTCAGCCAGCGGGTGGCACATCAATTCGCATCCCGACTCCTCTTGGAGCTCGGCCGCATACCCTTTGTGGTCTATGTGAAAATGCGTCAGCACTATGCGGTCCAAATCCTTCACAGAACGACCAATGTCTGTCAGCGTCTTCACAACGTGGCTCTTGCTTGGCCCAGCATCAACCAAAGTGAGAACCTCATCGTCTATCAAGAGCGCGTTTGCCTCAGGGAATTTGGCTCTGTTTGCTCCTCGAATCAGATGAACGTGAGGCTGGATCTCTATATGGACAGGATAGTCTTCTGACATTCTGTGTAGTTTGAGTCAGATGCATTGAACAGATAACTTTCTCCGTCGGATAGTTCATATCGTGGATTTGACCTCTCCTAGAACATCAATATTGAATAGTGAGAGCCATGAGCCAACGCGTCTTTGCAGTATTTGATGTGGGTACAACCGGTGCGAGATCGTGTCTTATTGACGAGGAAGGTCGAGAATTGAGCAAGGCCTACGAGCAATATCCCCCGATTCCTCGCGAGCTGAAAACGCACGAACAGCTAGCTGAGACCTACTGGAGGACTGCAGTAAACACGATGCAAAGAGCATTGGCTGGTCATCCCTCAGGCGCACAAGCTGTCGTAGCCGTTGTGTTAGCAACGACCAGAGACTGCATAACTCCCATTGACAGGAAGGGACTCCCTCTTGCTCCAACGGTGACATGGGTTGACAACAGGTCTACTGCGAAGAGCAAAGCGATGGCAGCGGAAATCGGTCCTCAAAAGACGGTACACAAGCTGATGTGGTTCATTGAGAACAAGCCGGATCTCTTCAAGAAGGCCTACAAGTTCGTGGCCCTAGACGCTTTTCTGAACTACCGACTGTGCGGAGCCATGGTCACTGATCCTGCAGGTGCTAGGTACGGGCCAATTGATTATGAGACGCTCAAGTGGTCCCAAGAGTTGTGTCAAACCACTGGGATTCCAATGGACAAGCTTACGGATATCGTGGCCCCCGGCTCGGTTATCGGCGAGGTGAGCGTCGAGGCTGCCAAGGCGACTGGTTTGAGAAAGGGGACGATAGTCGTCATGGGGAGCGGCGACCAACAGTGTTCAGCACTTGGAACTGGAACCATCAAATCGGGCATTGTCAAGGCGACGACAGGAACTGGTACATTCGTCGTCACTCCTACGGACGGTCACATCGATGATCCCTATGTGATGTTCAGCAATCCTGCCGCAATACCCGGAAAGTGGATTCTAGAGGGAGTTCTTCCAGGAACCGGTCTGGCTTACAAGTGGTACATAGATCAGTATTGCGAGCACGAGACGGCAATCGCGGCCCAGACAAACAGAGACCTGTACGAGGTCATTGAGGATTCTGCACGGACAGTGCCAGCTGGCAGCGATGGTGTCGTTGTCTTCCCGTTCTTTGCGTACGGCAGGGGTATCATTGACGGCCTTAACTTCAGTCATACAAAGGCCCACTTGGCCCGAGCAATCATGGAGTCGAACGGCTATGGGATCAAGTTCTACATTGACGCAATGCAGGGTTTGCTTGACTTGGAGTTCGAGGAACTACGAATTGATGGAGGTGGAGCGAATTCCCCCCTGTGGCGGCAAATTCAGGCTGATTGTGCCAACAAACCAGTTGTGCTCCCACGTTGTCGTGACTCCACAGCCGTTGGGGCCGCCGTACTGGCAGCAGTAGGAACTGGTGCCTACAACTCGTATGATGAAGCGATTGAGAACATGCTTCACATAGAAGAGCGAAGAGAGCCTATTCCTGAGAACGTGGCAGTCTACGAGCAACGGTATGGAACCTTCAACAAAATCCTGATGGCTGAGATGTCTGGATTGCTCGAGGCCACAAGCTAACACCGTTGATGTAAAGCGCCTTGCCAACAGAAAGATGATGCGCACCCTCACTAGGTGAGCGCTCCAGTCAGCTCAGTCTCATTCACTGGATTTGTCTCGTCCGAGACACCATTATCCGAAACGCTTCTATTCGCGACAATACTGTTGTACTACTGTCGAAGTGCAAGAGCTGAGGAACATGGGAATCCCTTGTCAACCACTGACTGGAGCATAGACCTCAATGAATGAGTATGATGTGATTGTCATCGGCGGTGGCAGCACAGGGACGGCTGTTGCCCGTGACTGCGCACTGCGCGGCCTGAAGACCATAATGCTGGAACGTGACGACATAGCATCGGCGACAGTTGGAACCTGTGCTGGCATGATATCATCCGGTCTGAAGTACATGGAGGAGCCTGATATCGTTGACATGTGCTCTCAGGAAGTAGTGTACTTCAAACGAATAGCCCAGAACATCATAATGAAGAATCCAATCCTCACTCCTATGCTCGAAATGAGTGACCTATCGAGCGGAGGTAGTTTCGCCGAAGAGTACTCGAAACGGTCAGCTAGTCGAGATGTTCCCCCCGTTCTGTTTCTCACCCCTGAGGATTCGCTAAAGATTGAGCCCAAGCTGAACCCAGAGCTCATTGCTTCAATGTATTTCGAGGAGTACTTCATTGACCCATTTCGTCTATGCATGCTCCAAGCACTAGATGCTCGCAGACACGGCGCAGACGTCCGCACTTACTGCGAGGTCACTGACATAAAGAAAGATGCAAACAATATGATTGCGGTTCACTTCTTCAATAGGCTTACCGCCGGGAAGGAGTCTGTGGCCGCACGAGTGGTTGTGAACGCCGGGGGTCCTTGGGCAGACAAATCGCAGGTCTCTTGGGGGCACATCTCGAATTGCGTTTGAACAAGGGTGCACACGTGATTCTAGACAGACGTGTCGTCAACGTCGGCATTATTGCTAGGGCAGTCGATGGGCGTACGATTTACCTCTTTCCGCATGAGAATACAATGCTGTTGGGCACAACTGCTCTGGATACTTGGGAAGACCCGGACACCTTGGTCGCATCTTACGACGAGATAGAGTACCTTCTGAAAAGCATGGAATGGGTAGTGCCTTCGATCAGAGAAGCTCGGATAATCAGAACCATGGAGGGTGCACGCCCTCTCGTGGCTCAGTGGAAAATGCCGGAAGGAAAGGTGACTCGTGGCTATCAGGTGGTTGATCATGCATCGGAAGGCATGGACGGGTTTCTGAGCTTTGCTGGAGGCAAGCTTGTGATGTGTCGTCACATGGCCGAAGCTGTCACGGACATGGTCTGCAAGAAGCTCGGCAAGGATGTCAAGTGTACGACGCACACTGAGCCGTTGCCCGGGAACGAGGCAAGCGTTGACGTGCTTGCATTGGCAGCCCAGTACAATATCTCTCGCCATGCAGTTGAGAGACTAAGGGCGAGGAGAGGCACCGAGTTGGGAAAGGTGTTGGAGCTCAGCCGGGACCATCCAGAGTGGCTCTCAACCATATGTGCTTGTGAGCCAGTTATTGAAGCAGAGATTAGGTATGCGATACGTGAGGAGTTTCCTCAGACGCTGAACGATCTTAGGAGACGTGTCAGGCTAGGTACCGGACCTTGCCAAGGCACTCTCTGCACGTTCAAGGCCGCGGCTATCTTGGCCGATGAGCTTGAACTCTCTGCAGAGCAATTCCAGCTGGAAATACTAGACTACTTGGCAGAGCGATGGAAGGGCAAGAGACCGCCCATGAGAGGCGAACAGCTGAGTCAAGAGGAAGTCGTGCAAGGAATCTATGCCTGCGTGGCCAACTTGGACCGAACCGACGCAAGGTACGAGACAAAGCCTTGGGAGGAGACGAGTTAGATGGATATCAAGGCTGACCTACTTGTCATCGGCGGAGGCATGGCAGGTCTCGTCGCGGGCATGGTTGGTGCAGAAGCAGGTCTGAAAGTCGTTGTGCTCCGCAAGGGTCAAGGCGCGACTGCTATCTCATCTGGCGCTCTGGACATCATGGGCTACCTGCCGGGTGCGAGCACTCCCTTCACGAACGCAATCGAGGGGCTAAATGCAGTATCGGAAATTTATCCTCTTCACCCGTATTCTGTACTCGGCTATTCGGACGAGGGGCTTCCTAGCGACCCAGGAAGAGTGGTAGCACGCGTTGGCGAGTCTATCGAATGGCTCAAGGGCAAGCTGAATGGCTCATCGTCTGCATTGGTCGGAGACCTTGGACATAGCATTCAGGCTGTGACACTTCTGGGCTCCTCCAAGCCAACAGCTCTAGTGCAAGAAACAATGCTCGTTGAAGGTTCTGATGATTGGAAGGACAGCATTGTGCTTTTCGTTGGATTTCGTGGTCTTCCCGACTGCAATTCCTCCATTGCTGCCAAGAATTTCCTAGACAGCCGGCTCCCGGGAGAGAACAGGCCTAGAAGAGTGGCAAACTGTTCAGTAGACTTGCTACCTTTTGGGCAGCCCCGGAATATCTCCTCTTTCGATATTGCTCGGTACATGGATCGAGAAGATAGCTTTGTGCAATTGGCAAAGACGTTGAGAGAGCACGTGAAAAGCACTGGCGCTGACTATATCGCTTTGCCTCCTGTCTTGGGACTACGTCGGGCAAGGGCAAACAAGTCGGAGCTTGAAGACAAGACCGGTGCGAAGGTTTTCGAACTCCTTGCATTTCCGCCGTCGGTGCCCGGACTCAGACTGCAGAATGCCTTGGAAGCTGCCTTAACCAGCGATGGAGGCAGTCTGCTCATTGGTCAAGAGGCTGTCTCTGTTGATAGACATGAAGGACATGTCGAGAGTGTTAGTATCAAAACTCCTCGGCGGGCTTTCAAAATAGCCCCCTCGGCGGTTGTGCTCGCATCGGGCAAGTTCATTGGAGGAGGCCTCAAGGGCGATGAGAAAGGATTCAGTGAGACACTCATGGGATTGCCTGTCGTGGATGTCGAATCATACCAGACCGAAGACACGAGGCCTCAACATTATACCAACATCTTGGCACTGAGCTCTGAAGGCCACTCCCTCTTTGGGGTCGGTGTTGCTTTCGACAGCAAGTTTAGACCGACGGGCATCGATGGCCAGCCTGTAGCTGACAACGTCTTCGCTGCGGGCTCGATTCTCTCTCGCTACAACTATCCAGCGGAGAAAAGCGGACTGGGAGTTGCACTCGCAACAGGCTACGCGGCTGGCACAAATGCGGCAGACTATGTCAAGGGGGTGCTCTCATGAGCGACGAGGAAGCTTTCCAGTTTGTTAAGGGTACGCTGAAGACGGAACGAATTCAGCCCTTCAACAAGACCGAGCTCCAGGCAGTCCTTTCCGTTGAGAGCTGTATCAACTGTGGTATATGCATAGGCCATTGCCCAGTCGTGAAGGCGGTCGGTGTCGAAAGGTTCAGTGGTCCAAGAAGCATCGCAATGGAACTGAGCCGCTCACCCCCTGAGTTCTGGGCGACTGCTGACAAAGTATACCTGTGCACTGGCTGCGGTACTTGCCGGGAAGTGTGCCCGAAAAAGGTGAACATACCCGAAGTAGTCAGTCTGATTCGTGCGAGGATCCTCGCACAGCGACCAGAGCTGGTTCCGAAGGCGCTGCTTGATGTGCGTGAGATAATTGTCAAATATTCACTCGCTTTCGAACCTTGGGAAGACCAGCAAGAGAAGTCCGAAAGCCGCAAGGCCCGGCTTGAGACACTAGGATTGCCTTCTGTCCCCGATCATGTAGCGGCTGGGGCAGATGTGCTGTTCTATCCTGGATGCCAAGCTGAGGAACGAGCTCAGGAAGTAAAGGAAGCTGCCAAGTATATCCTAAGCTACTTCGGAATCAACTATACTCTGCTTGACCAGATGAGTTGTTGCGGTCTTCCTGCGAAACTGATTGGCGACGACGATACCGCGAGGTTGCTAGCCAGCCGTCTGCAGGACAAGGTGAAATCGCTCGGTGTGAAGAAGATAGTCACGACTTGTGCTGGTTGCACTTCTAATCTGTCCGATGTTAGTGCGCGTGATGGTTGGGGCGTGCCAGTGTATCACATGATCGAGTTCCTTGCTGAGGAGGTTGGGTTCAACAAGGTCTCACGCTCATTCAGGGGCCGAGCCAAGTTAACCCCCGCAAAGGTGACCGTTCATGACCCGTGCCACCTCATAAGACATACATCACGACAGATAGCACAGCAGGCACGTGCTATTCTGAATCTCATCCCCGGCGTCACAATCGAGGAATCTGGTATGTCAGACTCTTGCTGCGGCGGTGGAGGAATGGTAGGGTATCACGCAAGAGACGTGGCCGATGCAGTAATCGCAGAGAACGTTGCTGCGATTTCCTCTACCGAAGCCGATACACTCGTCGCACCCTGCCCACTGTGCACAGCGCAGATTGAGAGCAACCTATTCCGTGCTGGCAGCGAGATTGACGTTGAGGATCTTACAGTCTTCATCGCGCGCAGACTTCCGCAAAAGAGGTGACCGATATTTGTTGGATTCAGCAACTAAGACCGAATTAGTGGAACGGATTCAAGCCATTGTTGGGCCTGAACATTTCACAACAGACACGACCGATGCGATTCTGAACGCACATGATGCATGGCCGCTTAGTGAAGCCAGGCTTAGAGCTGGAGAGACCATTCCGCTTGCAGACTTGATAGTTTATCCGTCGTCGACTGAGGAGGTCTCTAGGATTCTCCAGGTCGCCAATGAACTGAGGGTGCCGGTCGTTCCTGTTGGGGGAGGTGCAGGAACATGTGGAGGAACGCAGCCAACCTATGGTGGAATTCAACTTGACCTGAAACGCATGAACAAGGTTCTTGCAATTGATGACGAATCTATGCTAGTCCGTGTGCAGGCCGGCGTGGTGGGCATCGACTTGGAGGAGGAAGTCAATAGGCACGGCTATACAACTGGCCACACCCCCACTTCCTTGAGGGCATCTAACGTGGGTGGTTTCATTGCTACGCGGTCCGGCGGCTCCATGTCTTCTCTTTATGGCAAAATCGAGGATTTGACTCTGGGACTTGAAGTTGTGTTGGCAGATGGAACCGTCGTAAGATGCAAAGCTATTCCGCGCAGCTCCGTAGGGCCCGACTTGAGACAGCTTTTCATCGGGTCTGAGGGAACGCTGTGCGTGATAACGGAAGCGACTCTTCGCCTTTTTCCGCTTCCAGCTTCAAGACACTTCAGAAGCATGTGCTTCCCAGATGTTCATACAGGGTTGAAAGCCATCCGGGCCATATTCAGAGAGAGCGTATTCCCGTCAGTCGTGCGTCTGTACGATGCTGAGGATACGGCGATGCACGTGAGTACTCACTTTGAGGTTGAGGAAGGGAGTTGTATGCTGATGCTCGCATTCGATGGCAGACCAGAGAAGGTGGACATAGACGAGAGTATCTCTGCCAAGATTTGCATCGAGAATGGAGCAAAGGACTATGGGGAAGGGCCCTCAAAATACTGGTGGGACCACAGGTACGACATGTATTATCCTACCAAGTTCACTACTAGCGGCTTTTCTGTAGGCGACACCATAGACATTGTTGCGACCTATGATCGGCTCGAGAATGTGTACCATGAAATGAAGAGAGTAATGGAGGCCCACGGTGCTGCAGTGATGTCTCATTTCTCACACATGTACCCGAACGGTGGTAGCATCTACATGATATTCTTCGTGTCGCAGCCAGATGCGGAAAGTGCATGGGCCACATATCGCAGGATTTGGGATGACGGAGTAGCGGCTTGCCTCAGAGAAGGAGGCACCATGAGCCATCAACACGGAGTCGGAACAACTCGAAGTACTTACACCGAGGCTGAACTTGGGTCTGGTTTTGAAGTCTTGAAGAAAATCAAGGAAGTTCTGGACCCAAATGACATAATGAACCCCGGCAAGCTTGGAATGGGAGGGCATTCGTGATGGAAGAATCAGCAGACGTTGAGCAGCTTCGCCTCTGTGCTGGATGCCCTAAGATGTGTAGGCACGTGTGCCCGACTTTCTTGGCCTGGCGATCCGATTCTCCCACGCCGCATGGCCGTGCACTGCTGATGTATCAGGAAGCAAAGGGAACACGTGCTCTCGATGAGCGCGCCATTGAAGTGCTCTATCAGTGTCTCGAATGCTCCCAGTGTCTCACATGGTGTCTGCCTCAGGTTGACATTGCCACAATGGTCGAGAATGAACGATTGAAGCTGGTCAGTGAAGGTCGATATCCTCGAGGTCTCGACAAGATATCGTCTGCAATCAGGGCCGATCACAATCCCTTCGCCGAGCCCCACGGAAAGCGCAACAAGTGGTTTGTTCCCACGAAGACCCAAGGCAAGAAGATTCTCTACTTCGCTGGTTGTACTGCGGCATATCACGAAAACGGCATAGCGCGCAGCACTGTTTCGGTACTCTCCCACCTAGGGTACAAGGTGTCCGTGACTCCTGACGAATGGTGCTGCGGCTCCCCACTCTTCAGGACCGGCTTCCGAGAATTAGGAATTGAGCAGGCACACCACAATGTGGCCGCCCTTAACAAATCTGAAGGTGATCAGATAGTGGTGACCTGCCCCGGGTGCTTCAGAGCTCTCACCAAGGATTACCCGCAGGTCGGGGCTGAACTGAAGAAACCGGTGCTTCACATCAGTCAGCTGCTCGAAAAGCACTTGGATGCTCTGAGGGTAACTGACTTTGGCGGCCCTATCACATACCATGACCCGTGTCACCTAGGTCGGCACAGCGGCATATACGATCCCCAAGGAATGTCATCGAAAGGGTCTCTGGCAGGAAAGTAGTCGAGATGGCCCGTAGTAGGGAAAATGCGATGTGCTGCGGCAACGGCGCTGGCATGAGAACACTATTCACTGATCAAGCTAGCATCATCGGCGATGCCCGGCTGTCACAGGCGAAGGAGGTTGGAGCCAAGCTGTTAGTCACGTCATGTCCGTTCTGCAAGAACATGCTGGCTTCTCGGGCAGGAAAAGGACTGACCGTTCTTGACCTTCCTGAAATCGTAATGGCGGCTTGGGACTCGGCCTCGAGGGTCAGCATGTGAAGACACATTAGGCCAAATGAGAGTGAGCGCAAGAACGCAATGAATGCAGAAGACGTGCTCACACTCAAGGTCCGTCTGTTGACCGAAGGTGTGACTCTGCCCGAAGGAGAATGGACAGGAAGACGTGGCGGCGCCGGACCAGTGGGAGCTCGGTATTTCATATTGTCAAATGGCAGGGCGTGTGGGGTGCCTGTCCGAACAGGCAGAATGGTCCAGAGATACAGTCCTGCTTCTCTTGTTCCTGCTAAGAGTCCGGGGATCTGGCTGTACGACGGCAGAGTTCGACTGAAGGAAGTACCTAGACCCAGATTCTATAACCTGACTACAGCCGACGGTACTCCATATCAGAAGATTGCACTTCTGCACGGCGCAGATGTTCTGGCAACAACTGTGTATCAAGCCTGCAGATACTGGGCTAGTGGCGAGCAGTGCAAGTTCTGCACGATACCTGTATCGCAATCCACAGGCGACACGATTCTGGAAAAAGCTCCGGAACAAGTCGCCGAGGTTGTTCGCGCAGCGGAGAAGGAGGGCGTGATAAGGAGTGTTCTGCTTACAACGGGAACACCTGAGACCTCTGACATGGGTTGTGAAAGGCTGTCCCAAATCGTGAAAGAGATACGCAGGTTCAGCCGCATTCCAATCGGCGTTCAGTTCGAGCCCCCAGTGGAACAGGCGCGGGTAGACGAGCTGATAGATGCTGGAGTCAACGCTATTGGGATGCACATTGAATGCGCTGATGATGACGTACGGCGCAATGTGTGCCCGGGTAAGTATCGTCAAGCAACGGTAGAACAATATCGAGTCAGTTGGAAACATGCGCTCAGCCGCTTGGGCAGAGGAAACGTGAGCACTTTCTTCCTTCAGGGTCTTGGTGAAGACGCCGTTGTCACTCTTCATATGGCTGATGAGATATCTGACATGGGCGTCATGCCTGTGGTCCTGCCTGTGAGACCTGCCCTTGGAAGTCAGCTTGCAGATTACACACCAACCTATGTAGGGGACCTAAGTGGCTCCGTTGAATTCTACAAGGAAGTAGGTAGAATTCTCTACAAGCATCGTCTGAATCCTGCAAAGACTGCTGCTGGCTGCCACAGTTGTGGCGCTTGCACTCCAATCCAAGAGGCTTATGACTGGGCAAAGGCATTCGCCTGAGCAGTGAGCTCTCCATTAGAGGGGTCTTCCACGTCACAACTCCCAGCCGAGCAAATCCGGATTATCGAGTTCGGAGAAGAGGATGCTGAAGAGATTTCCATGCTCTTCAAGGAGGTCTGGCCGCTCGCGATGGAGTATCCCGAACCATGGCGAAGAATCAGGATGTACGGTCCTGAGCAGATAGTTGAGGAAATGCGATCCGGACACCACTACTTCGGAAGCCGACTTGAAGGGCGGATCGTGGGCGTCTATAAGGCCAAGATTACTGACAAGGGACTATTCGGCGAACACCAGACTGTCCGCTCGGCTTGCAGGTCTAGCGGACTGGCCTCAGCCATGTACATTCATTTCATAGACTACGCAAAGGCACAAGGGTGTCAGCGCAACTATTGCAACATCCTCGCAGGGCAAGAAGTTGGAGAGCGCCTGATGAAGAAGTTCGGATTCCGTCGGTGGGGAAAGCCCTATGAACAGCATCCGGGGATGCCTGTTCAGATGTATCAGCGTCCCGTGAATCGGAGAGGGCAGAAGAGCAACTCAGCAGAGCAATGAGGGCTCGCGTGCTGTCCGTCGGCGCGATATCACTCTAATTGCTCTGCAGCATTTCAGAAGAACTATAGGATGCTCACATCCGCTTGCTTTTGCACAACCGTTGTCCGAAACTTACCCATTTAGGACACTGTCCCAAACAGTGTTCGGTTCCTGCTTCATCGCGGAGCACCTGCCTCTTGTAGAGGCATGGACCTCTCCACTCTTGCAGGCGTTTTGAGTCTCCGCCCAACTGGCGGCGACTGAAGCCAGATTAATTGCAGCGTTCAAGTCGCGGTCGGCCTCAAAAGCACAACTCTCGCACTTGTATGTTCTCTCAGAAAGCGGTATCTCGTCCTTGACTGCTCCGCAGCTGGAGCATCGTTTCGTGGACGGGAAGAACGGGTCAGCCTCCACGACTGTGCTTCCGTTCCACACTGTCTTGTACTTCAGCTGGCGAAGGAACTCTCCTATGCCTGCATCCGCGAGATGCTTTGCGAGGCGATGGTTCTTCAGTAGCCCCGCCACATAGAGGCTTTCCACACAGATGACGGACTTGGTTCTCGCCAGCACCGTTGTGGCTTTGTGCTGTGCATCCCTGCGGATGTTAGCAATCCTGAGTTCGAACCGGGCCACCCGTATCACGGCCTTGGCACGGTTTCTGCTGCCCCTTACCTTTCTAGCAAGAGACCTCTGGATTCTCTTCTCCTTCAGCTCCAAGCGTGAAAGAGGTTTCGGATTTGCAATGATAGTACCGTCACTGACTGTGGCAAGATTCGAGATACCAACGTCAACCCCTACCACAGGTCCAGTATTAATCCTGACCTCAATCTCTTCCTCTACATGAAGACTCACAAACCATTTTCCCGCCCTTTCTGAAATAGTTGCGGACAGCACATGGCCTCTCTCAACTGGGAGATAGCCTTTCTCCTTGAGTCTGACCGTGCCGATTCGGGGCAACTGCACAAAGTCTCTGAACACCCTGATTGCTCCTGTGAGCCTGAAACTGCCTGCGCCGAACTTCTTGTGCTTGAACTTCGGGTGTTTTGCTCGCCCCTCGAAGAAGTTCTTGTACGCCCTGTCGAGATCTCGTAGGGCCTCTTGCGGGGCACACTTGGAAACCTCGTACATCCACGGGAACTCTGTCTTCTTCAATGCGTTCAACTGCCTGTGCAGCTCGATAGCGTTCGATGAAGTTCCCGTCCTTTCGTACTCTTCCTTCCGCCGCGCAAGCCCCCAGTTGTACGCGAACCTCGCTGTACCGATATGCTTGAGCATGACCGAACGTTGGGCGTTGTTGGGTCCCAGTTCTGTTTTGTAGGCCCGCGTGATCTTCGTGTTCTCATGACCTCGGTCGGCCATTCAGCACAGTCAATTACCTGTCTATGTGTGGTACCAATTGATATTAAATCCACTAACTGTTTGCAACCCAACGAGGATCCCACAATGGAAGTTTATCCAATCATCGTTGACGGACGCGAGGTCGATACTGGGAAGTACGTCGTTTTTCCAGACATGGATCAAGTCGTTGTTGATCCTGGTTTGGCAATCGCTCTTCAGCTCCGAGGAGCATCGTTCTCTCAGCGATTCGTTTTCTCTAGGGCACCACGCTTCATTCCTGCAGATAGCCCAGAAATGAGATACCTGAGAGACTATCGGAAGGCGCACGGGGTTCCACACTATACAAAGGACGAGCTAGACAACGCAGCTTATGCAAAGGTTGCCGTCTCACGTGAATCAGACATCAAGGACGCCATTGCGGCCGGAGTGAGAGATCACCAAGCATTATTCAATCCGTTCAAGTTGCCCGATATGGGATGCACACTCGACGACCGTGTCGAGGCTCTCTACCAAGCAGGTCTTGCTGTCAAGAAGCATTTCGAAGAAGTGAGAGACGTTTCAGTGAAGGAGGGTGTTCCCATCAAGACCTTTGAATGGACATGGGACATGTTCACGGAATACCTTGAACGTGAGACATTCGAGCTCTGGGGAAAAGACGTCGATCTGATAGAAGCACCCGGCAGAGATGGCGGCAAGAACTACAGATTTCGAGAGCCGTACGGAGTCGCTTGTCTCTTTACGCCCTACAACTCACCACTTGCCCTAGGGATTCTCAGCATTACCTCCTCCATTCTCGCTGGCAACGCTACGATTCTGAAGCCGCCAAGCAAGGTACCCTTGAGCACGATTCTGCTGGGCCGAATATTCATGCAGACGTTCACCGAAATGGGGCTTCCTCCGGCTATGATACAGGTTCTCACCGGCGGCGGGAAGGAGCTAATGGACAGGTTCGTGTCAGACCCTGACGTCGGTGCGATTGTGTGGTATGGTGACAGTGACACTGGCATCACGCTGTGGTCCGATGCTACAAGCAAGAGGGTACAGATGGCTCCGGAGCTCGCAGGAAGTGATGCATGCTTGGTATGGGGCCGAGACGTGGACTTGGAATTCGCAGCCAAGATGATTGTCAAGGGCAGGTTTCTCGGCAGCGGGCAGGCCTGCATGGCAATCAAACGCCTGCTGGTCCAAGACACACTTCACGACGAGGTTGTTCGTCTAGTAACGGACGAAGTTGAGAAACTCCGTATTGGAAAGCCGTCAGACCCCAAAGTAAGCCTGCCACCGGTCGGCTTCACCGCATTGTACCTCCTGCTTGAACAGATGGAGGACGCCAAGGCAAAAGGGGCGAAGGTGATTACCGGCGGGTTTCGGTGCAATTACCTCTCAGAGCCCGACGCTGCTGGTCTGTTCTACAAACCCGCAGTGCTAACTAACGTCGACGAGAGCATGAGAGTGATGAGGGAAGAGGTGTTTGCGCCATCACTACCGGTCATGAGCGTTAGCAGCGTCGACCAAGCCATTCAGATCGCGAATTCCTCTCGATTCGGCCTGAGGTCCTCCGTCTTTGCAGATGATGCGGCAGTGAGAACAAAGTGGGCCAAGGGAGTTGAAGCTGCCGGAGTATCAATCGGCCAGGATCACCTCTACTTCGACCCGCATATGCCCCATCTTGGTGGATACAAGGACTCGGGCATCATCGGAGCGAAGTATTTCCCAGTAATGCTGACACGCATGAAGTACGTACATGTCGGACCGGGAATCGAGTTCATATGAGACTCAGTGCAAGTTGTATTGAGGGATGAGATGCCAAGGGATTTGAGCGCACAGCCCGTTTGGAGACCCTGAGAGCCCTAGAGGCTTATGATCGGTCGACCTCAGTGCGTTCAGTTCTCCGGAAGCATGACCAGGACTCTTGGATTTCCACAGATGCACAGCCCATCATGCATTCTCTCACTCTGGGTGTGGTTCGGTTTTTCAACACTATAGATTTCATTCTCCTGAAAGTTGCAGGCTCCAAGCGTCTCTCGGAGCTGTCCGCGCGCGAACGGAGTTCTCTACGGTTGGCTGTCTATGAGACCCGCTGGCTGCAGACGCCCCTCGAAGTCATCAGCAAAGACTACTTGGGTCAAATGCCGCATCTACTCCCCTTGGTCTCCTCCGCCTTGTCTTTGGACTTGCAGAGAAGCACAAGGAATCTCAAACCAATTGAGCGACTTAGTATTAGCCTTGCACATCCCTCGTTTCTCGTGCGAACATTGCTAGACAATCTGCCACGCGCAGAGGCAATATCGTTGATGGAACACAACAATGCGGCTCATGACTACTATGTGAGAGCAAACACTATCAAGAGTGGTGATGAGGACGTGATTTCGTGTCTTGCGGACTCCGGTGCTCAGCTTGAGCCAGACCCAGACGTCCAATGGCTGTATCGAGTCAATCGAGGCATTGAATCGATTGTGCGCTCTGACGAGTTCAGGGACGGTAGAGTCCTGATTCAAGACAAAGCCAGCATTCTGACAGTCATCACGTTGAATCCGCGTCCAGGAGAGACTGTCTGGGATGCATGCGCATCTCCAGGAATGAAGACGCAGCTGATTTGCGAGCTTATGACGGGAAGGGGCCGAATCGTTGCTACTGACATCTACTCTAATCGTGTGAGGATGGGCCATGAAAGAAGTGGACTTCTCGGCTGCGAGGAGGTGGAGTGGGTTCAAGCAGATGCTTCCAGATCGCCGGTTGTAGGGGCAAATAAGATACTAGTGGACGCGCCCTGCACTTCCACAGGCGTCCTTCGCAGTCACCCATCGTTCAAGTGGCGGCTCAACAAGGCCAGACTACTTGCCATCATGTCAGTTCAGAACAAGATACTTGATGGCGTGCTCACGGCATATGCCGACAAACCCGGTACCGAGATTGTGTATGCGACTTGTTCCCTTCTTCCACATGAAGGGGAATCTCAGATAGACTCTGCAATGCTGAAACATAAGTTCGAGCTGCTTCAGAGTCCAGTTCCGAACTCCCCGGGATATCCCAATTTCAAATGCTCCCAGAAGGTATGTCGGCTCTTTCCTCACAAACATGCGACAAGTGGTTTCTTCATCGCGCACTTGCGAATCATTCAGTGATACGTCTTGCAGTCGCATCCATCACTCGCCGTGCAAACTCGCGGTCGTCCTTGAAGCCCCATGGTATCTGCAAGAACTGAGTCTGTGCTTGCTCGATTGCTATGATGTCCTTGCTAACGTGAGACTTTGAAAACCAGACTTTGTCCACTGGAAACAAGGATTCTCACTGAACTTGTCGCGTTGTCCTGAGTCAGCCGCAGTCTTAGTGAGATATGCCATTCCCTCCGTCGCTTTTCCTAGCATGAGGTCTGCGAGGGCTGCCATGCAGGCGAATACTACCGCACTCTTCACCATCCCAGACTTGACGTATGTTTCGGCACTATCTCTGTATTCCTGGGCCTTCCGCGCGTAGAGCTGTTGTCCGTCAATTCCGACTATGTCCTTGCTCTCACGCTTCTCAGCTTTCCTGAGTCCCACCCCTCCCAATATCGTGGCTTTCAGTTCCGCGTGCACGTCGATTACGGGAGCCTGTTCCTTCTTCTTCCGAGCCGAATCGATAAGCCCTTGGCCAGCCTTGACTAGCATCTGTTTTGTTCCGGGGCTCTTCAATGATGGATCGGAATGCAACAAGCCATTTTCGAAGAGTGCCCTTGCGAGTCGAAACATCTCGTAGCCCTTGTCTATCAGTCCCAGTCCTCCCGCGAAATTAATGCCCTTCACGTAAGCCATGACAGCATTGTCTAACTCTTGTAGGCTTTCGAAGTGTGTTGCAGAATCGACAAGATAGGGGAAAGCATCAGTACTACCGGAATCAATAGATTCTTGCCCTTTCCCGAGGGAGGTGTACGCATCAACACAAATGGCCGCCACATCTGAGTTCGAGCACTTTGCAGACACTTCGGCCTTTGCTAGGAGCTGGTTCCTGAGCCTGCATGAATGGCCCGATAAGGAACTCTGCAACCAGTCGCATGGCCCACTGATAGACACGATTCATCTCGCCTCTCTTGGCTATATGAGCTGCCTGCTCTCAGGATGTGTGGCGTACTAGTCCTAAAAAGCAATTCTAAAAAGCAGTCTATCTTCCCTAGGACCCAAGGGTTCCGACTTGAGCGACGATGATTCTGAACTTGCTATTATCCGTCGTAGGAAAATGGCCGAACTTGCCGCCAGAGACAAGAAGCTCCATGAGATACGAGAGCACCAGCAGAAGGTTGATGCTGAGCGGGTAAAGCTCCTGAAAAGGTTCCTAGCGTCAGATGCGGATTCCTATCTACAAGACTTGAAAGCTCGAGAGCCCTCTGTGGGTGCTCAGATCGAAGAGGTACTGCTCTACCTGATAGTCTACAAAGAGCTTCGGGAAGTCGTAACCCAAATCGACGTGATGTACATCGAGCGCCAAGTGAAAGGGGAGGAACCCAAGATACGAGTTCAGCGCGATGGTGAGACCTCGGACTTTGGGTCATATGTAAGGGATGCCATTCGCACGTCGAACGAGAAAGATGAGAAATAGGAGATACGTCCGTCTCTTCCTTTCCCCATTCTCATTCCGAGCCGCTCATTGAGGGGGCCTAGAATGGGAACTGTTTCTGGGGACTCATGTCTGCAAAACCAATACTCAAAAAAGCTCTTGGAAAGATGTCAATTGAGCTGCTTGCCATGAATGTACGGAGATTCGTTGACGTAGATTCAGCTTCTCTCAAGAAGCCGATGGCAGTCATTGGACTGCCCGGAATTGCGAACGTGGGCCGAATCGCGGTTGAGACCCTCATCAGACTTCTTGATGCTGAACACATCATGGACTTCTACAGTAGCGACTTTCCTCCACGTGTATTCGTCAAAGATGGGATTACGCATTTCCCAAAGTCGTCCATTCATTTGTATCATGCGGCACCTGATGAGCCCCATGACATCTTCGTTCTCAGTGCGGACTTTCAGCCGACCTCCACTGCTGGCGTATTTGAGTATGCAGACTTCTTTGTCAAAGAGATGGTTAATCTGAATGTCAGAGAGATGTACGCGCTGGCGGCCTATGAGCAGGGGTATGAGGAGTTCTTCGGTTCATATCCGGCTCCTTCCCGTGTTTACGTTTCCGCGAGTTCAGACGAGCTTCTTGAGCGTGTCTCTGGGCACGAAGGAGCCGTCACGACAAAGGAGGGACTCATCAATGGAGCGAACGGATTCATACCCGTGTGGGCGGCGACGATGTATGACATGGAGGGCGCGTGCCTGCTCGGTGAGACTCTTGGGATTATCAAGTTCGACTACCGAGCTGCAAAACGTGTCTTGGAGATCATGGCCGATATCGCCGGGCTCACTCTAGACTTCGCAGTAATTGAAGATAATGTATCTCAGGTCGTGCAGTTCATCGAATGGGCTCGTAATGAGATAGCGCAGAAGGGACCCTATTTCCAAGGCGGTGAGAGCCCGGACTTCAAGGGCAGTGACAGATACATCGGCTAACTCATTCCACTAGGTCGGGAGGAAGTATGTCGGTTATTCGTCCTTGACTGTCCAGGTTGATATAGAAGTAGTGGCTTTCGTGCCTAACCTTCACGCTAAATGGGTAGCGCTTCACGCCCCTGAGGTCGTTTGGTGATACATTGAGGATGGTCTTCTTCTTGCAGACAGGACATTTCGCATACCTCTGTAGCATAGAACAAGCCACCAGACGCCAAATAGCTACGAAGACGACGCAACTCTATTAAACCTATCCCGAACGAACTCTAGAATCGACACTCAGAAGGATAATTGCACCGTAGGAGGCTGAATCCTTCAGAGCGCTCGTGAACATGTCGATGAGTTCATCAGCTGGGCGTTGGTTCATGTCTTCCTTGTCTGCTCCCACAATTCGCAGGTTATCGTAAACCCCTGCCTCCACAAGCATCTCGAAGTCTCCATGTTCGCCATGTGCTCTAAGGACCAAGAAATCAGCAAAATCCTTGAACTCGTCCTTAGGTCCTTTGAGTGTGGCCTTTATCAGCTGCACCCTGCTCTCTTGAAGCAGGGGCTTGAGCAAGTAGGCTCTCACGATTTTGTTCCCAACTTTCCGACGGATATCGACGAATGTCTTCACAGTCCCGTCCTCTGATTTCAGTCTCCACACGCCCGCACTACTCATCACAGCATCGATTATGTTTCCTTCTGTTCTCATATAGAGATTATGAAGACCTATCGCGAACTCAGCGGCTCAGAATACATTTATCTGCAGGTTGCCTATGAACAGCCCCTGATTGAACTATCTGTGGAGAGAGACAAGGCTTGCAGACAATAGACATGGTTGTCCGGGAAATTCACGTGGGCCTTTGGTTCTTATGTGTAGGCCTCTATTTCTTCTTGTTTCTGTTCATCCTCTTCTTCCGCTATCGCAAGACGCGAAATCCTTTCCAGTTGGCCATGTCATTGTTCTTCCTTCTCCTAGCAGTGGGACGAGTCTTCTACTTCATAGCCGATTTCTATGCAGATCTTACATCCCTTTACGGCGGCCTGCCGGGCTTGGGTATTTCGCCCTTGATTACAAATGGGGGCTGGTTGCTGAGCGCGGGTGCATTCTTTCAATGGTCTGGGCTTGCAGTATTGTCCGCGACAGCTGCATTCATGATCTTCGGGAATAGGCTGGCAGAGATTCTTTTCGCCATACCTGCCTTCTTGATTGCATTGGTGCTGGCCTTTGTACCAATGGACCCGACCATTAGGATGATATTTTCAGGTGGGGCGGGAATCCTCTACGCTCTCTTCATTCCCCTGTTGTTCTGGTACCTGGCGTACCAATCAGGCGGCGTCCTCCGACGCTCCAATGCGTTGCTTGGCCTTGGTTTCATGATAATGTTTGCCGGGCAAGTGGTTTCTGCTGGAAGGCATTTTCTGGCTAGTGCAGTGTTCGGGTCCTACACGATTCCAGGGATTCTCGCTCCCGGCCTTATCGTGATTAGCCTGATACTAATCGCAGTGGCGAATGAGTGGGGGCAGACTCAGTAGCCTTTTGGTGAACGCTCACCAGTTGGCGTCTAGCGCAGGCAACATAGGGTTGCTCTTCAAGCAGGCGGGTCATGTCGTGCCGGGATAGGAAGCTGACTCTCCGATCTGCTTCCAGACGAGCATCTTCATGTCCTCAAGTGTCTGTAACGCTTTCTGGACCTGTTTCAATGGCATGCCCAGTTGGTCAGCAATAGCCTTTGTCGTGAGCTTTCCCTTGCACATTTGCCCGACCTGAAAGGACTCTTGGCTCAATTGTCCAAGTCTTACTAGCATAGGCGATACCTTCCCCTTCAGCACCGGCACTATGATTCTCTTCTCCGAGGCGCGACCATCCTTAGTTATTTCGTCAAGCTTCTTGGTGAACTTCTCAAAAGGTTCCAGGTTGCCGTCCCACTTGGCCAAGACATCACTGTACGTTTCGACGAACTCGTGATTGACATCAGACAGCACGGCCATTGCTGCGTTGCTGTCGTCAGTCTTATCCACTGAGGCAGCGACTATTACGTTGTCCCGCAATGATAGACATATGTCGAATGCTCCAAAGTCTATGACATGCACTCTGTTGCCGTCGCTCAGCTCTCGCCCAAACTGAATGAGAGCTGTCAAGAAGCCGCTAATTAGGTTCGGGTCCATATCAGCGGTACCATACTTCCTGTCTAACACGCAAAGTCCCGAGTCCGCAATGAGTATGTACACGGCTTGGAGCACAGCAATATTCCCCGTATTTGGCTCTAAAAAGCCGCTACTCCTTCTTGCTTTATATGACTTCTCGTGTTCAACTCAGTCGCTTCTGAACCTCTTTCTGTCACAGTGCCCTCCGAATTGGTCAGCCTTTAAATGGGGCGACACAAGCTGACACCGCTCGGTGAAGATGCATGGACACGTCAAAGGATGCCCGAGTTCTTGTTCTCGAGGACGCACTCAAGCGTCTGAATGAGATTACCACTAACCGAAGGGTTAGAGTCCATCTAGACTACAGCAAACTCACAGAATCCCTAAGGACCGCTGGCACCCTCCTCTACGAACTGAAATACTCCTACGTGGAACCCAAGGCACTTGCAGACCTTGACGCTACGACAAAGCTAGTTGCAGCAATTAACGAGGTTGGCCAGGTTTATGATTCTGCGGTCAAGTCGAGTTCGTACAAACCGAAGACTGTGAAGGAAGTAGAAGCCGTGTCTGAACTGAGCTATGCATTGCGAGTTGTGCAGGGTTTTCAACGGAGGCTCCGAGAATATGGAGATGATGCGGCATTCGCCACAGACATCTTGGCGGTTCAGATAAGTGAAGCACATCCATTGGAAACCTCGAAGAATCTCACAGAGTGCAGATGTTCTGACGGGTCACGAGTGTGGCATATCATCACAAACATCAAGGGCCTGAAGTCAGGAACGAAGCTAGCGTGTGCTGTTCTTCCCCCGGCGGAAATGATGGGCGCAGTCAGTGAGGCGATGTTCCTTGGGGAAGAAGCACTACCGGAAACAGCGAAGCTGGGCCCAATGCTAGCGGTCTCTCCATCGGCCCTCGATCAAGCAAGGGCTCACGTAATGAACATACTGAAGAGGATGGTCTAAGTGGATCTTTCGAAGATTCAAGAAATGCTTGCCAAATTTGAGCAAGAACGTGGCTGGGACAAGTTTCCAGCATCACAGGTTTTCGCACACTTGATTGAAGAGCTCGGAGAGGTCGCCCGACACATAACCGTGGAGGAGGGATACAAGGTCGTGGGTCTCGGTCACCAAGCCCCCAAGAGAGAAGAACTGTCTCGAGAGTTTGCTCAAGTCATTTCGCTTCTGTTCCAGCTGGCAAACCACTACGAAATTGACCTGGAGAAAAGCATCTTCTCAGAACTGAAGATCATGAAAGAAAGATTCCCGGCGAAGGCGTGGTCTGAGTACATGGAAGGGCGCCAGAAGAAGTAGGATGTCCTGGTAATGTGGCCCAAGGCCTACTTCGACTTGTGAGCCTCAAGCGCCTTCTTGGCCATGTCTTCCAAATCCTTGGTTGCGGCTAGAAGACCAAGCGCCTTGTTCTGTACTATCTTGATATTCTTCTCCTTTGCCCATTGGGCGAGGCCGGTCACGAGTGGGCCCAGTGCAGTTCTTGCTGCTTCAACGGTTCCAACCGCTTTTCCGAGCAGTTCGGTTCCATTCTCCTTCTTCATCCCCGCTTCGGCTACCCTGAGCCACACGAGCGCATGAATCATGTACAATGCATCGAGCATCAGCGTTGGTGACTTCGGGTTCTCCTGCACCTTTTTTATCAGTCTGTCCTGACGACCTTCGAACACCTCCTTGAAGTAATCGAATGCCTTCTTATCATTCCCATGATCGAGCTCTATGATACCCCTCTGCAACTTCTCGTCGGTCTCGGACAACGCGGCATACTCCTATCGTCTGATTTCCCGAGGCTAAAACCGTCCTGTGCTATTAATGGTTGCTATTACGACCTGCTTGACCTCAGAGGAATCGCGTAGGCCGTTTTGTGGCTCGGAACATTTATGACCCGGAAAACTCGGGCTTGTAGGCTACCATCGTAATCGTCGAAACCGGCTTTGAGAAGAGTCGACGTACCAGAACACGTTTGGAGGCTGTCGAATGACCCGCACTACCTATACTTTCGAAGAACTGAAGAGAACTAACCACCGCGAGATAAAGGAACTTCAAGACCGCAAGTTCAAGGCGTTCATCAGGTACCAGGTCTGGCCCAATCACCCCTACTACCGTCAGATGTTCAAGCGCCTCAATGTGGACCCCTTCAACATAACGTGCGTTGAAGACTGGGGTAAGTACCAGCTTCCTCTTGTCAAGAAGCTTGACTACAAAGACAACCTGAAGTCTTTCGTGCTAAACCCTTCCGAAGTTGATGGTGCTCCACGTCCGCCTGCAGAGATTATCAGAAATCTAATGTCCTATACGAAGAACGCAGGCTTTGATGAGGACTACAAGTACATCCGTGGAAGGGGTATCCATGTGAAGCTTCACTCTGGTGCTAAGAAGGCCATGGAGGAACTGAAGGAACGGATAACCTACCTGTACTCTCCGCTGCAGTTCTGGCTAAGTTCTGGCAGGGCATCGGGCCTCCCATCACCAGTCTTTCTCACACGATACGACTATGATTTGCTGAACAGCAACTGTGTCAAGGTGGGACAGATGGCTGTCGATCCTTGGGTGAAAAGCGGCTGGGAACTAGTCAGCATGAACCTGTTTCCTTACGCCCCTCATTTGGGATGGTGGGCTGTCAATCTTGGATTGAGACAAATGTCCAAGTTCTATGTAGCCACAAGTGCAGGCGGTGCAATCCCAAGCGATAAGCTAGTTGAGTTGGCTAAGGTCTTCAAGGCTAACGGGTTCGCTGGCATGCCGAGTTATCTACGAAACCGATTCTTCAAGGCAATGGCTGAGACTGATTTTCAGGCTCCTGAGAAAGTTGTATTGTTGCTGGCAGGTGAGAAAATCTATCCTCCAGTAGTTGACGACATGGTTCAGATTCTGACAGACAAAGGTGCGAAGGAGGTCAGAGTCATCGGAGGTTACGCATCATCAGAGAGCAAGATTTCATTCGCGGTGCAGTGTGACTATCACGGGCCTTATCATAACGTGAGTCCTCTTGAGATGTCCTTCGAGTTTCTGAGGGTAAATGATGACGGTTCGTATGAATTCGTTGACGAGACTGAGTCTGGTCATGTCACTCTCTTTCACATGGATGGCACAGGTACTGTGTTCGAAGGTTTCCTGCTCGGTGACGTCGCGTCCAAGCATGAAAACGCCAAGTGCCCCGTATGTGGTATGGACGGACCGTTCTTCTGGGACGTTGGTCGCACAAACGATGCACAGGCGCAGATTGCTATCATGGGTTTCGAGGAGAAGAAGATCAAGGGTGCCACTGTAAACCTCACAGCACTTCGAACAGACATTCTGAACCTGCCGGACGTAGAGGAAGTACAGGTCGAAGTCGCAAAGGAGGACATGAGTGATCCATATAGTATGGATACGCTCAACCTGTACGTAGCTCCGAGTGCGTCGGTAGGCGGCGACTACAGATCCTTGATACGGGAGATTCAGCGCATCACAAAGAGTAGTACAGAAATCACTCCGACCGTCTCCATAATTGCGTTCGAAGAACTGATGGAGAAGGCAGGCGGGCTGAAGTTCATGGAGATTGCAGATGTTCGGCCGAAGCCTGCTTGAAATGAAGGTTGAAGCAGTTCCATTATCGGAGTGGTTATAAGAAGAAAATCGGTTCCCGTCACCTAGCGGAACTGCCATGGAGGAGAATACAGGTCCCGGCCCAGCACCAGGAGAGCCGACCCAACCCGATTTCAAAGTTGATGCTGTCGGCCTTGTCTCAAGAACGTTTGGCCTTTGGGCCAGAAGACTTGCTGGCTATATCTCCATATCAGCCATCGCAGCAATCGGGTTGACTGTGATGGAGATTCTTGTCTTCTACTTGCTGCTCGGTCCAGATGGATTATCGAATGTCGGTACGGTAGCAACTGATCCCGCATCCTTTGCGCTTAGTCTTCTGTCTGCGACGAGCATAGATTCCTTTTTCTTTGTCATGGCCGTCCTGATGCTTGTAGAGATGGTTGTGTACGGTGTTGTTGGGGGCGCCATGACCAAGCTTGCCATGGACAATTACGGTTCACGCGGAAGCGGAAGTGTAGGTGAGAGCGTTTCGTTCGCATTTGGGCGTCTTCCGACACTCATCGGTGCGCAGATTGCGTTCGGCCTGATAAGTGCCATGCTATTGGCTCCCCTTGTCTTCATGTCGTTCTATGTTCTTAGCGTGGGCGTTTACACTCCGGGGGTGGCGAACCTCGCACTTACACTGCTTGCCGTTATGATTGTTAGCTTGGCTGCAGTGGTATATGTCGTTGTTAGATTTGCCCCGCTAATCGCTGTCGTGATTGGCACGGATCTCTCTGCAGTGCAGTCCCTCAAGAGGTCATTCTCGATTACGAGTCACAGGTTCTGGCATATCTTCGGTGGAAGAGTGCTGCTCTTGATCGTGGTTATGATTGGCAGTCTGGTCATCAACATTGTTTTCTTAGGGCTCACTATCTTCTCGAGTTTGTTCATTACGATTATATACAGCGTGACGATTGGACTACTGCTCAATCCACTCGACTACATCTTTCAAGCAGTACTGTACAAGGACCTCATGTCGAGAGCAGCCACGGAGTCCCAACAGCAGCTATGGTAGTGAAGGATTCGACGTCAACTCCGGTGCGGCGCCGAAGATCCACGATTGTGCAGAAGTGAAAATGCTCGGATGCACGATTCTCTGTTCAAGTCTTTGAGCACCAGAATCATGTCACGCCGGAATGAGATTAGCACATGTTGGTAGGGACTGTTCCAACATGTGCAAATGAACTCTACTTGAGTTTGTGCTTCTTCACGAAATCCGCCAATACGTCAGTCAAGTCCGGTTTGCCAATCTCCTGAAGATCGTACTTCACTCTCGTGCTTGGTTTGTTCATCTTCAGAATACGTGTCAAGTCTATGGGGGTCCCGACCACAATAGAGTCTACATCAGATTTGTTTATGGTCTCTTCGAGTTCTTGTATCTGTTTCTTGCCGTACCCCATAGCTGGTAGCACTTCTCTCAAGTGCGTGTACTTCTGGAACGTATCCCGAATACTTCCGACCGCGAACGGTCTTGGGTCAACGATTGTTCCTCCGTGCTTGCGCACAGCAATGTATGCCGCTCCGTAAGGCATGCCACCATGAGTGACTGTGGGCCCATCTTCAATGGCTATTACTCTCTTGCCACGGATGACTGAAACATCGCCGACGGTCAAGGGTGAAGCGGCATCTATGATGATCGCGCGCGGGTTGGTCTTTATGATATTCTCTCTGACTTTCTCAACATTATCGTAGTTGGCGGTGTCAATCTTGTTTATTATAACAACGTCAGCCATTCTGAGATTAGTCTCGCCAGGGTAGTAACTGACCTCGTGGCCAGGCCTGTGTGGGTCGGTAATCACGATATGAAGATCTGGCTTGTAGAATGGAAAATCATTGTTTCCTCCGTCCCAAGTTATCACATCAGTCTTCTTTCTGCGCCATCTCAAGGATTTTCCCGTAGTCGACGCCAGCGTAGAGTATGACACCGGCGTTGATCATGGGCTCATACTCCTCGCGCTCTTCGATTGTACAGTTGTATTTGTCCATGTCCTCAAGACGGGCATATCGTTGAGCAATCTGAGTTCTAAGGTCAGGGTCATACGGCATGGGGTGTCTCACGTTGACGGGCTTCAGTCCCATTTGCACGAGGATTGAATTCACTTTTCTTGACGTCTGGCTCTTTCCACAACCTGTCCTCACAGCGCAGACTGCAATCACTGGCTTCGTGCTCTTGAGCATGGTCGTCTTTGGGCCCATGAGACGCATGTCCGGACCAGATGAGTTGACCAGAGCTATCTTGTGACCGACTGTGTCGTATGGCAAGTCAGAGTATGCCAAGATGCATTGCTGCACATCGAACTTCTGTATTAGCTCCGGAAGTTTCTGCTCAGGGTATATCTTGATGCCCTTTGGATACAGTTTCCCAGCCAGCTCTGGAGGATAGATTCTGTCTTCGATTCCCGGGATTTGTTCTGCGGTGAAGGCCACAACCTCGTACTGTTCATTGTCTCTGAAGTGAACGTTGAAATTATGAAAGTCACGGCCTGCTGCACCCATGATTATGACTTTGATCTTGCTCATCCTATATGCCGCCCTTCATGTAGTAGTTGTCGCGCGTGGAGCGCTTGTGACTACGTAATAAAGTATCGGTGTCGCCAACTCACGCTGACTGCTGGTGACTGCGCACTATCCTCTTGATGCATTGAGTGCAAATACCTTGGGCACTGATTGCGCAAACGACACTCCTCCTCAAGTGAGAGCACTCGAAAAAGCGTGCGTTTGTTTTTGATATGGGCCAGTCGCGAAACACCTAAATACAACATGGGCTGTATCACAAGAAGAGCTGGTCTGAGGAGAGAACCGCCGCCACTGAACTTGGGGTGAAACTTTGAAGCTCGTCGAGTTGGCCCACAAATCCATTGAGCTCATCGAAGAGGCCGGACCCCAGGGTATTCGCAGTGACGTGTTGGCTGGCATGCTTGAAAGCCCCAAGAGAAGAGTGTACGACATAGTCGCGGTTCTCAAGACGTTGGGCCTTGTGACGACCAAGCGGAAATCCGATGGAACCACACTAATGTGGGTTGACCGTTCTGCCGATTATGTTCAGCGTTCGGAGCACGAAGCAGTGAAGGGCAGATTGAGCGATGCCATAACAATGAAGAACCAGCTACAGGTTGAAGTTGCGGAGCTCAAGGAACAACTCCGGCTGATGAGACCGAAAACCCCGAGGGAATCCCAGACCGTCGGCACCACTCACAAGACAGAGTTCGATACAACTCAGTTGAGGGTAAGAGCGACGTCTAGGATGGGGTTCAAGAAAGTCACTGATTCGGGAATGGAAGTTGTCATCGAGACACACGATCCCGGAATCACAGTTGATCCGTCAGAGGAATTGGCGGACAAGGTCGAGGCTCTTATCAGGAACCTCGAACGAACATAGAGTCGTCACCAGAGCGGAATTCTATGCCTATCGCTTTGCCTGACTTGCGGAGCGGATAAGGACATTGGCACCTCGTCTTATGCTCGCTAACTTTTCCAGAGAATCCTTGCTCGATGTTATCCTCCCGATTATGTTGACTCGACCAGTAACATGCATGTCCTTCAGGTAGATATCGAGAGAGTCTCCTAGCGGGTTGTACGCTATGTCCCCTTGCTTGGCATCTGTCGATGCTTTCAGATTCCCGGCTTTCAACCCCACGGTAATTTTCACCTGTCCGGCAATCACGGCGGCCTTCCCAGTGATTGGGAGCCGGTACTTGATTTCCTCGACTATCAGTGGGCCAAGGATTCGGTCCAGTACGCCTTTCAGAACCAGTCCTTCTCCGAATTCGAGTTCTATGGGCACTTCGCTTTCACTCATCAAACTCACGACAGCAAACGTTTAGCTTCAGACCTAAAATGTGCTGTGGCCTGTGGTTACAAAGGCTTAATTGCGGCTGGTCCTCGACGCACAGCCGGAGTGAATTGGGCTGGCAGAAACGAACCTGGATATCGCCTTCGTTGTCGATACCACGGGGTCGATGAAGGACGACATAAATGCAGTACGAGACAGTCTTTTCCGAATAGTGGACAAAGTTGTGGAAAGGACAAAGGGATTGCACATCCGATTCGGGATTGTTTCTTATCGCGACCATCCACCACAAGATTACACATACGTCACGCGCGTCTTCGATTTTACTGACAAGATCAAGTCAGTATACAAGGAAATCTCGGCGTTGAATCCGTCTGAAGGTGGCGATATCCCAGAGGCAGTCAGCTGACGGTCTCTACGATGCTCGAACCAAGCTCTCGTGGGAGAAGGATTCATACAAGGTCCTCCTTCTGGTGGGTGATGCGCCTCCTCACGGGAGAACCTACAACACACTCGCAGATGACTACTTCCCTGACGGATGCCCCGACGGACATGATCCTCGGTCTGAGGTCCAGTCGCTGAAGAGACTTCACGGCGACACGATGTTCGTTTTTGTCTGCGGTCTGCAATCCGTTAGTGGAGCAATCTTTCAGAAGCATTGCTGAGTCTGTTGATGGTGGAAAGTACTATTCTCTAACGGAAGCCTACCAGCTTCCCGAGGCAATCCTAACAATACTTGAGGGCTTGGGCGACCTTATCGAAGTCGACCGGCGCATTCTTGCTCACTACGTCTCTCACGATGGTGTTTTCGATATAGGCGAAGCGGCGACTGAGCTTGGCCTGGAAGTTAGGGCATTCAAGACCTCGTTGTCGAGGCTCATTGAGCTGAGGACGAATTCCTGCTTGGCCAAGTGGCCGACCACTGACACCATCTCAAACAAGCCTCACCGTGGAACTTGGAAACGTGCCGAACACAATACTGCCGGGTAAGTCTTTTCCATTCAGAATCAGAGTGCGAAACCCTAGTCCTGCACACGTCGGGATTCGAATCGTCGCTAGTCTCATCACATCTGACGGGGTGTCCGAGATAGCGAATGAGCTGCATGAAATCAACCCGAGAGCAGACGAGACCATCAACGTTGGGCTCATCGCGATGTCGGATGAGAAGGGCAAGGCGAGTTTGAGAGTGGAAGTTCTCTGTGGATCGAAGACGGCAGCTGTCCAGACTTACCAGACTATGATCACTTAGCGAGTTTGTCTCTGTCAGTGCAATGCAACTAGTCACTTGGTCCGGTTTGAGCCTTGTCCGACAATAGCCGACCGATGGCGGACAGCAAGTAATCATCATAGAGCTGCGCAGAGAAGGACTTGATGGGGATTATGCGGGCGTTCAGAGATTTGACCATCTTGCGGGTTTCCCTAGCATCAAAGTCATCTCCAAGGCCAAGAATGTCCATCTGATAACGGCCGAGTTCCGAGAATCGGCTCAAGAAGGGTTCAACTTCTTCTTCATTGCCTTTCAGCTGATTTCCAATGACTATGACCAGAGTAGGCCTTTCAGTCCCGAATTCTTGCAAGAGCTCAGCAACAGAATGATAGACCGCCGCCACGTTTAACTGCTTGTCAGCTTCACCGAGCGAATCCAGTACAGAATAGACAAGTGAGATCAGGACTTCGCGAGTCGACAGGTCGTGAAGGAACTCGGCATAGGGCTGCACTTGACCCCCCTTCTGAATGCAGTACTTGTGTGCTTGGTCCGAGATACTTACAAAGGCAAGGCGTCCTTCGGTACGGTTTGCAGACATTTGTTGGATTGTCAACAGGGAAATCAGGCCTGCCAGTTCAGCCCGAGTTGCCTGCGCTCCGAGTCTGGAAAGGAAAGCACCGAGCTCGGGCATTTGACCAGAGAAGCGAGTGAACCTTCTCTGAGCAGAAGACACAGTTCTTATTCTAACGTCTCTGGTTTTCATGCTTTGGTCATTTAGAAGACACAGGATGATATTCACATCTTCGAGCAGCTGAGCTGGCCAGAATGATATTGCGGATGAAGGAGCGACGCCAACTTGTCCAGGCACAAGTTCAGGTTCTGTATGAGCTAAGCTCAGGGTTAGCTTGTGCTCTCCTCTTCCGATCCTCAGTTTCATGCCAAGTCCTAACGCTCGGTTCTCAAGTTCTCTTCTAAGAGGCTTATCATGCAGATAGATATAGGATGAGAGTTCTCCATCGGGCCATCGCTTGGAGATTGAGAATGAAAACACTGCCTCATCGAGTTCAGAAACATGGCCTTCGTATTTCACCAGATCTACCAAAGTCCGGTCGCTGAGCCCAAAGAGGAGCGCGTCCTTTCTGGATATCAGGACCCGCCTGCTCGGGCCTTCGTGCCGTGCAGCCTTGGCCGATAACCATTCTCCAGTGCCTCCAACTAGGGCTAGCACAGTATCCCCTTCAGATAGGCCGAGAGCATTCATATCATCACGCGATACAACAACAAGTCGCGGCTGGACATCATCTGGCTCCACCTTGAAGTGCAGAGAAGAGAGGACTTCCTGTGAATCCTTCAGTTGAAGGCATCTTAGGACCGCCCAATCGAATTGGCTCAAGTGGGCCGGCGAAGTCAGAATCGGACCGCTGGAGTGAGTTGAGGCCCTGATCAGTGTCGCCAGAACTTCGCTTCTTCTCGATGATGAAGTTTCTCCAAAGGCGTTTCGCCAACCAGCAATCCTGAGAGTGCCGTCGCGTTCGATGAGGATAGCCAGACTACTTGCGGTCAAAGAGGCGGGGTCCTTCAGAGTAACAATCCCGCAGTTTAGGTCTACGGAGCCACTGTCACTGGACAGCATATGATCGACAGAGTAGACATAGAGCCTTCCCTTTGTCGCTAGCAAAAGAAGCACTCTTGCCAGTTCTTTGATACATGCCTTACCAAACATTCCTTCTGACACCACTGTGTCATTGCTGCTCCGGTAGTCGAGGAAAGGAGGTCTCGGAGGCAGAACTGACAGCAAGTTGGTGGCAAATATCCGCTGCAGGTCATCCGTGGAAGCGGCCAAGTTCCGACTCAATAGGAAGCTCAACACCTCAGATATGCTATCACCTGTGTGAGTCTCAGGATACCCGCTACCGAAGACGAGCTTGCTGGACCATGGAACGATGTCAGTGTTCTTCCGAAGGTGTGATATTACTGTGGAGAGCAACCCTATCGTTGCCCCGGAGGTCAGCAATCTGGCGCTCGGGATTTCGAGCAACTTCGTTATTCCCTCGCCCCACTCCTTGTAACTCCGTACAGAAAGCATCAGATTTGGACTGCCCATCTTGGCATTCTTTCAGCTCTACTAACCACTTGACCAAGAGATCCAGATCATCATACTTGTCCACTCCATGAATACTGGTAATCCCGATTCCACATATCGACGGAGCTCCGAGCCACTCGGCCCACTCTGTGAGTTTCCCAAGTCGGTCGGACTGAGAACACAACCCCATCCTGGTGAGCCGATTCTCCCTTGACGCATATCCTGAAGATAGTAGAACCGAGGACTGTGAGGCAGCTGCTCAGACCACCTCCGGGTTAGTTCGGCATTCTTGTTCTGATGCTGTTCAGAAAGTCTGTTGCCCCCCAATGGATATCAGGGGTCTTGCAAAGAACAGGTCAACAAACCAGCTAGTGTTGGAAGGATCCAGGCCGCTGGAATGAATCTCGGTCAAGATTGGGGGACGCTTCAGATAGGCGTAGGCTTTGCGAGGAAGATGCTTGAATGCCCCCGGATACCTTGATGCCAAGTCGTGGAGCTGCCCTTCGAGCATGCCATAGAAGGATAGTATCCTGCCGGGGTCAAATGAACGGACTTCGGTCCCGGCTCTGACTAATCCGAGCTGAACGAATGAGTCGGCGATAAACAAGGGTTTGATTTCCCTGCTTTCGATGTCCTCAACGACTATCATTCAATCAAGCTCCACTCTGGCCGATGGCATCGTTCACAGCGCCTAACGATATATGCCTAATGCAGAGAGCACCGCATCAAACCGGTCTTGTCCGGATGACAGAGTCACTGACATGAAATGTTTATCACGAACACTGGCATTAGGTCTGACGGAGAAGAGCGTAGATGCTCGTTGTCCGCGCCGTTGAGGATCAACCTGAGCATGGGATAAAGAAAGGAGACGTGTTCCGGTTCTACGTGGTTGATGCTCATCATCACATGGGACGTGAGGGCAGCCACCAAAACACGCCTGCTGGAGCTTACTCATTCTACTCCCTTCTTTGGTTCGAGTTGCGGCGAATGGCCAAGGAGCGGCTTGAGAAGGATGAGCTCCTCTATGAGCCTTTGGATGTCGAGCCGCTGCATGTGGTTTCAAAGTGCTTCAATTTGAGAAAAAGCTGGGCTGAGATGAATCATGGCTGGCTTGTCGATAGGACAGTAGTGTTTCCCTTCTCCGACGACTATGCCAAGAGCGACAACAAGTTAGTAGCCTCATTCAAGCTCTCAAATGACAGAATCGCGAGCTGGACGACAAGAGCTCCTCACTCAACACGGCTCATCGGTTTTGCACGCGTTGACCCTACGGATGCGAGGACAATTGGCGCTGAGACAGCGGTCCGAGAATTACAGAGAGCAGTCACACAGCTAGGACTACGCGGTCTCAAGTTGCACCCGCTAGCTCAATTGTTTCTGGATGACATTGAAGACGACATAACAAAACGAGTGGTGAAAAAAGCCGGAGAGCTGCGAGTTCCCGTGATATTCGACGCTAGGAACATCAGGACTGTCAGAAGGATAAAGAACCTCGTGGACGGAATGCGCTCAGACGAATCATGCGCAGAAAGCCTGGCCGGAATGCACATCATAGTCGCACATTCTGCCATGAGTCCCGGCGATTCATTTCTCCATGAGACTCTCATGGACCCCGTCTTCTTCACTGAGACTTCAGGTCTTCATGGTCAGGACCTCCCGGTGTTGATGGAGACGGCGCATGAACACAATGTCGGGTCCACGAGTAGTTGGTCCAGCAAAATCCTCTTTGGGACTGACTACAGTTTCTTCTCGCTTCACGCGGCCGAAGCTATTTTGCACTTACTATCAAGGGATTTCATTGGAAACTCATCGGATATCCAGAGAATACTTGGAGAAAACGCGCTCCACTTAGTACAGAAGCCCTTTGCGACACGTGGCACGAGTCGGCGGCGCCCTAAGCAGGTCGCATTTAGAGACGATAAGGGTCAAGGTCTTGATAGTTTCGAGAATGTCCTCATGTCTGTTGTGAAAGACGAGCATTGGGATGTTTCGTCTCTCGATCTCATTCTGCCAACGCCGGGTGTCTCGGCGGCTCCTGAAGCGTCACCCACGGCATCAGCAGGTGGGGTCGATGCTGATTGCTACGTCTTGACGCTGAGGTCAAGGTCTGATGCTGAAGAGCTTCACATTTGGGTGCGACGCCGTTCCGACAAACTCGTCAGTTTTGCAGTGACAAGCACATGCGGTGGCGTGGGATCGAACGCAACCGGGTTAGGCTTACCGGGGTCCGAGCCTCTTCTGCTAAAGAGTCTCGATGAACATACTGTGTATGCAGACTCGTTTGATACGCTCTCGGACGAGGTGTTAGAGACACTCAAAACGAAGTAGTAGCGTGAAATTGTTTATAACATCAGAGTCTGACCATCCACCGTCATCTCGGCGGAGGAACGCGGTATCGTTAAGAAACTCACCTTGGAAATCGTCGACGGCGGAGAGCTAAAGGGCTATGCGAGCCTTCATCCCAAAACCGCTGAGACTCTCAAAGCGGATATCGGTTCCATCGTGCTATTTGAAGATCCTGAGAGCGGTTTCTGGGGCGCCGCCGAGATTCGAAAGAGCCCCGATGTCCCTCAGAACAAGATGATAGTCGACAGCCTTGTGCTGGAAGCGTCCTTGTTGATGGAGGGCGATAGGGTTGATGTGACACTGTACGACCGCCCCATGACTGCTCTTGACTACGTCGAGTTCGGCCTCAAGCCTCTAACTGAGGATGCCAATACCGAGGATCTCGTGACACGCGCAGCGGAAAAAGTGTCCTCACTTGAGAAGCTCATTGGAGGGCGGCTCGTGTACCCGGGAATGTCATTTAGCTGGCCCGAGCTAGGAGTCAAGGTTGAGATACTGAATACAAGACCGGCCCTTACTGGCAGGAATTTCGCGAAGCTCGCCTTCGAGGCATTGAGGAACAAGACTGGTTATCAGTTCAAGACTGTGGGGATATCAACGCCATTCAATGCAATCCTTTGCATCGATACAAGCGGTTCGATGAAGACTGGCGACGTACCCGTGAAAGATATCGCTCACGCAAGGGAGGGGCTCAAAGACCTCGCCGGCGACAATCCGGACGTCCAAGCTTTTCTAGACCGATTCGAGGAAGGCACGAGCGTCACCCGCGCCGAGGCCGCGGCGATGGCTGTTCTACTATACCTTGCCGAAAAGGTAGGCCGGGGCTATGGTGAAAAAGTGGCCGTTATCACTTTCGAAAAGGGAGTAAGTGAAATGACTTTCATGGACCCGGACACAGGTGACGTAAGACCGTATGTTGAATGCACGGGAAAGAACAAGGCCCTAGGTCTACAAGTCATTAGTACGCATGTCATCGACAAGGTGGAGGAGGGCGGCACGCTCACCAATATGGGAGATGCACTGATGAAGGCTGGCGAGATACTCGACGCCTTTGGTGACCCCAAGAAACCGACTATGCTTATCATGCTGACCGATGGAATGACTACTACTGGGCCCGCTCCACTGAAGATTCTGAAAGAACGATTCTCTGGTCACAGGAAGTTTGTCGTATATTGCATCGGCTTGGGTGAACGGAGCGAGATTGACGAAGAGCTCATGCTAGCTATGGCAGACCACGGCAATGGTACCTACAGGCATGTTGACAACATGCGGGACCTTCTGGAATGGTACGGGCGACTTGCGAGTGAGTTTGCGATCGTTATACGCGGCAAAGAGTGATACCTATTCCCTAGGCTTGAGTGCGTCAGTGAGGCTCTTGAGAGTGTCCATGTCCATTTCCCGTATCTGTTCGGGCGGTAGCCCTTCCAACATGTGGGGTGGAACTTGTATGAGCAGGTATGCTTTAGCCTCTCCGTAAGCAGTCACCAATTCCTGCCAACGCGGATCAGCTTGTTGTGTGCTCGGTGCTGAAGCTACTTTCGCGACCACTACCTTTGGCTCTTCAGCGACTTCTGTCAGAGCGGCTTCCTCTCCGATCTCCACCTCGACCTCCTGTTCCTCGGAGGACTTGCCGACCAGAGCTTCAAGTTCCTCTTTGGTCAAACTGTCCATTATCTCTGGTGAAACTTCCTCTTTCACTTCGTCGGGCAGACTTCCTATCAATTCCTCTCGTGTCTGTCCAACCGCCACCTTCCGGACTCTCTTGACTCTCCGAACTTTGATGGGCTTCTTGGATTCGCGTGGAAATGACGCCTTGAGTGAGTCGACCAGTTCTCTAGCCGTCGTAGCATTCAGGCGTCTCAAGTCTTCAGGAGGCAGAGTAGCTCTGATTTGCTCCGGCAGCTCTGCCAGTATTGCTTCAACCCCCGGAGACAAACTGAGGCCTCTTGCTAGCCCCGGAGCTTCAACCGTCTTTCCTTTGGTTGGCCTCCTCTCTTCGGTCAGTATGATGGGTTTTCCCTCGAGTTCCTCAAGCATTATTCTCATGTCGATTTCGACGTTGAACTTTGCATCGCGCCATGTCATGAACCGATCTGCCGCTTGGGATTGAATGCCCAGTCCGGTAAGGAACCTGCTAACGTCGTCATTACTCATTCCGGGAAGGCCTGAGACCAATAGGTCGATGTCCTTGCTGGGCACACGAGCCCAAGTTGGGCCAGGAAGAGCTTTGACAGCCCCGCAGCGCAGTGTGATCTAACCCATGTGTTGGAGTCCTTGAGTCCCCTAAGGAGGTCTGGAACAGTTCGCGGCTCGGCCATACCAAGCCAGTAGCTGAGCAGCTGCGACTCTGACATCAGCATCGTCGTCAGTCAAGGTCTTCGACGCGTCCGTTACAATATGAGGGTCCCCGAGCTCGATTGCAGCCAACAGGGCTCTCTCTCTAACGATTTCAGATGAATCAGAAAAGGCTTGGATGAGAGCTGCTCGAATTCTCGAATCATCCTTGGCCAGCCGACCAACTTCATCGGTTTCGTAATCCAACAACAGACGCCGTGTTTCTGACAAACAGACTCGCTCCTATTGATTCTCGCAACACCGTGGTAGCGGTCTTATATCTCTCCGAGTGAAACGGAGGTAATCCGGATTACTGAATATTCTGGCTCCTTAAATGAGTTCGTCATACGTATCCTGTCGCGAGCGGGACTCACATGGCCTCGTCCACACAAGAGCGTGGTCCAATGGCAAAGCTCGTGTCCGAGTTGAAGATGAGGTTTCGTTGGGCACGTCATCAGGCAAGGGACCAACATGATGAGGTTTATGAGCAGCTATCTGTGAACCCAACGCATGAGTGGAGCCAGCAGCATTGTGTTCGTCAGGGTTGTCCTGTTTTCTCTGATCATGCTTCTTATTGTCGAGCTCTCTCCTATATTGACGGCGGCAGTGTATGGGTCCGACATATATGATATGGTAAACACGCTCCTGTTCTTCGCGACCTTTGCGTTGATGTACTTTGCAGCTGTTATCTTCGTACGATGGGAGGGCGGCAGGTCGGTCACGGAGCTGGGATTGACCGTTGACTCAAAGACCAATTCGCTGTTGGCAGTTGGCGCAATCGCAGGCATCGTAGCGGCAGGCTTCGTACTATTGGTGGCTTTGCTGTTTGGAGGGCAATTGCGTTCAGCATCAGAAATCACTGGTGACCTCTTGGCCGGTGAAATCATCATCACGACTCCTGTCGCAGTGTTCGAGGAGCTCTGTTACAGGGGCTATCTAATGTCACGAATGACGAAACTGTGGGGGCTTCCAGTAGGGGTATGTGCCAGTTCGCTAGTGTTCTCCCTGCTTCATTTCAATTGGTGGCTGCCCTTGGGGTCGGTCCCGTATCTGCTTGTGGCTATCTTTGCATTTAACATGTTTCTCGGCGGCGTTGTGTTGGGTCTCACCTATTATCTGTCCGGCAACAGGCTATGGGCACCCATTGCATTCCATTTTGTCTGGAACATGATCGCATACGTGCTATTTCCTGTCTACCCACATACATCGGTGGCCGCCCCGAGCTATTTCAGATTGAGTGGGGCGTTTCGACTATACCCGGGTTCCTCCTCGGCTTCCTAGTCCTGTTTGTGTTCCTGAGAAACTGGAAGATGGAAAAGAAGTGATTGAGCCGGCTAAGCAACGGCTCAATCTTGCTAATCATTGCGGCCTTCTACAGCCTGAGAGTATCTCTCTTCATCTCTTGCGACTATCATCGTGAGCCCTGTCATTGCCTTCACAATGACTTTCTCACCCTGCCTGATGGGAGGGCCGGTTGTCCGGGCCCACCAGATTTCCGATCCCACCCCAACTTTGCCCTTTGGATTGATGTCTGTGAGAGCGGTGATATCGCGTGTCTTACCGTATGTATACTGTGGCCACTTGTCGTAGTTGCGAAGGAAGACCATGTACAGGCTCATCAGTGAACCCACAGTGCCGACCATGATATACACTGCCGTGCGGCGCGTTGGGTCCACAATGACCGAGATGATTATCGCCAGACCATAGAGCGGAAAGAGCTTCAGAGAGAGCTTGGCATCGATGATTCCGCCTTCAAGAGTTCCACCACCGCCAGTAAAGAGGGTGAACAGCATGTACAGAAGTGCGCCGACCACAAAGAGCATCCATATCTGGAACTGGAAGCCCGGATTCAGGAATACTTGAAAAGCGAACAGAATGAGAACGATTGGAATGGTAACCTGAGCCATCGCCTTTCCGGTGGCTGGGTCCAGGGTCACCACCATCAATGTGAGCAAGACACTCAACAGTATCAAGCCCACAAATGGATCGAACATTAGATCCCCTATGATCATGCTCAGTGCCGACACCATCATCAGCACGACGATGACCTTTATCCAAGCGTCCATTTTCTCACTCTCTCTTCTTTTCGATTGCTTGTAGTCTAGCTCTCTGTCTCAGCCGCCTTCTTCCTCTGAAGCTTGAGACCACCAGCACCCGCCGCTATTGCAGCAGCAGTGCCTGCACTAAGACCGACTTCCGGTATGTTGGTAGGCACCAACATAATCAGACTGGCATTCGTGCTAATCTGCTGGATTACGTTCCAGATACGCAACGCAAAACCGACGCTCGATTCCTCGTATATGCGAGCTGCCTGAAGCATGGCCGTAGAGGCTTCCAGCTCTGCTTGAGCCAGCGTTACCCTTGCTCTTCTCTCTCTCAGCTTGCGCTTCTCTGCTCATCGCGTCCTGCAGCTGAGTGGGAATGACGACATCTCTAATCTCGACCGCCGTTACTTTGATACCCCACTGTTCAGTCTTGAGATCGATGACTTCCTGCAGATGTGCGGCAATCTTGTCTCGCTCCGCCAATAGATCGTCGAGTGGTGCCTTGCCTATGACCTCTCGGAGTGTCGTCTGAGCAGCAAGCTCGACGGCGACAGCGTACCTCTCAACGCTGAGGATTGCTTTCTCAACTTCTATGACCCTGAAGTACATCACTGCATCCACGACAACTGGAACGTTGTCTCGAGTGAGTGATCTCTCCGTCTTGAAAGCGTAGGTTTGAAGTCGAAGAGAAACCTTCATCGCGACCTTGTCGAGGATTGGCATAATCCAGATTACGCCGGGGCCTTTTATATGCTTGAACTTGCCGAGACGAAGTACTGCGACTCGTTCCCACTCCTTTAAGATCCTGATTCCGCTCGCGACGAACATAAGCACGAAAAACGCGAGCACGATAATCATGAATGTCCAGAGCGTGCTGTTGAACAGGAATTCGAACTGCAATTCAGTTCAGCTCCTTTGCATGAATGAAATGGGCAGTGCGGGCACCAGAGCTGGCCTGATTCCCCATTCCCAGGTTCTTCTCGCAGCGAACGCATATGAAGTTTCGCTCCTATGAAAGAGAGAAGGGGTCCTCCGACAGTTCGGTTTAAGCTGCACCCAGCCGAGAGGTCCCAGACTGCTCTCTATTAAGTGCGGAGCAATTCTGTTTGCTCTTCAATGTGAAGTCCAATCAGGGGAAGACTCAGGTGGGCTGAGGCCAGTGCTCTGCTCGTGGCAATAGCAATCGCAGCAAGCACAATCGATGCGACCCCGCGCTCCACAGGATACACAAACATGATTGCCAAGTAGATCCCAGTCAAGGTCGGGGCATCGAAGCCGATTGAAAACGCATAGTACTGATAGAGGGCAGAGCCGACAAGATTGTCCGCGATAAGTGCACAGAAACCTGTGAACCAGTATGCCAGACCAATAACGACAGCGCTTGTCCCCTTAGATAGTTCAAGACCATTTCTAAGCTTTCTCGATGTCCCGGGAACAACGTAGAGTAATGAGAACACAAGAGTCGCGCAGTGAAGCCAGAGGAATCCTATCGCCATGAATCCTATTGGCCCGGCGACGAAGAGCAGAATTGCCGCGCTGAAGACACAGTACAGAATCCACGGGCGGCGGGCTATCAGTGCACCAGCTGTCAAGGCCCCGGCCATCGGCGCAAGTGGAGTGAATATCGATATGACGGCCACGCTCGGGAATGCAATCATTGTCAGGATGGAGCCTATTCCAACAGAGATCGTGCCATAGAGTGGCCCGAGAATGAGACCGACTAGTACAGCCGAGACCATGCCCCACGTGATTATCCCGGCTCCTGCAGGCGTGTAAGGTAACATTGAGACCACTAGGTGGAACGCCGCGAATACTCCCGTGAGAGCCCAAGGATATACAGGCGAATGCGTGACCGGTGGCATCTCTGTGACCCCTAGTTGTGCGATTGCACTTGAGCTCGGGTGCTCCTTTGTGGCGTATATGAGAATATCTACACTGGGAAAGAAGGGGACTTGTGGGTGGAGGAGCGTCGCGACTAGCTACTCGACGATGCGAGTATCCAGAAGAAGACCCCGCCGAACACCCACACAAAGAGGCCTACGCCGAGGACCATCCCCAGTACGGCTCCCATACTTGATGAGCCAAGATTGACATGCATGTTCGAGAACCACGTACAGCCGCCGACATACTTGGTCGCATAGTTGCAGTGGACTTCCTTGTCTGTGACTGCTCCACAGATATCGCATACGAATTTGTTCTGAATCATCGCACCAAGAACACTATCCATATTGCAGCCAACAAAACCTGTTAGGGCCGCCAAGGGAATGAACATCATAATCTGATCTGGCCTCGTTATCGGTACAGTCGATGGCAGGAAGTATGCGAATAGGACCAGAATGACACCAATTGCCAAACCGGCAGCCAAGGCGGCCTGTTCCCCTAGGAGAGAGACTCCACCTATGGTACCCTTGGGAACCTTCCTCCTGAGATTCGTTATCAGCCGTGGCGTCTTCTTGCTGAACACTCCAATCTCACTAGCCAAGTTGTCTGAGGTAGTAGTTGCGATAGCGCCAACGAGCCCTACGAACATGAAGAAGGGCAGGTCTGGGTTAGTTGACAGACGAGGAGCAAGGTACATGCCGATTGCAAAGAGTGCCGGAACAATGCCGCTTGCTGTCACGTTTCTCCATGATCTTCTTCCCTTCGCTTCTTGGGCTACTCCTTGTTTCGCTTTGGATTTGTACTTGAACTTGGTCGCTACCCCTGAGCTTAGAAAGAAGAACAGAATAATAGTGAATGCTGCAGGTCCGCCGGCATACCAAATGATGAATCCAACCATGAAAGCACTAATCAACCCAGATATGTCAACGAAGTGCGCTTTGTAGCTTACCGCTCCAATCACAGTCATTATCAGTAGTCCGGAAACAACCGGGTTCGAGAGTAGTTCGAACATGCGACTCATCCATCCATTTGTTAGTGTTACGAAGCACGAGTCATTGTATGAGTGCAAGACGGGAGAATTCTATGAGCATAAATCCCGTATCGATTTTCGTGTCAAATGTTAGTTCAGAATTCCAAACGCCCTTATTATGTCTTTTCCAAGGGTCCGAAGGCCAAATTCGGCGTTCTTGAGGGGATGGTCCCGTTCTGTGGCCTTGGGCAGGCTGCCTGCCCGCCTTTGCTGGTTGATGGCGACAGACTTTCTAGGAATCGATGCTTGTGTTCCGGGAACGCCAATTCAATAGACTGTGAATTGCCTCTCGGCAATACTGACTGCACGGCCTGGGAGAGCTCTGCCATCAGCTGAGACCACAGCTTCAAGATAGTAGCCTGTCACGAGTTCTACAGGCGGTGTTACCCATCCGACGCGGGTGTCGAAGTTGAGCGTGTTGCTGGGTGGCATAGGAATTCTGAACTCCTCCACAACTTGCCTTCTCGACATAATGCGAAGAGCTGACTTCGAGACTCTCGATTCCACTCCTTGGGCACATGACTTTGAGAGTTATGTCAAGGGGGGATTGTCGCGGGACCAGACCCCGGATTTCCTCGCCTCTTTCATTCTTCAGAGAGAAATCCACATGAAATAGAGCTTGTTCTATTGGTTTGACCTTGATGATGTGCCTTGCTTCGCATTTGCTCCCATCATGATCTGCGACAAGTATCAGTTCTGCTGAGCTCATCTCAGCAGCAAGTGGCACTCTGAAGGGAACGTCAAAGGTTCTCGCCCGTTGTGAAGAAAGCTCTAGGTCTTGATTTAGGATTTCCTTCATGCCCAATATGGAATCCAGGCTAGCAATCAAATTGCATCTGATGTTGTCCGGAGAGTTGTTGCTGATGACAACAGCCATGCGCACTAGTTCATCGGGAGCGGCGAATCGCGGGACGCCGCTTACACTCAGGGCCAGTGTTTCATCTCTTTGGCCTGCTGTCAAATTGATGTCAACGGACTTGCGATCGAGAACGGCCCCTCCGTAATGCAGTTCGGCGATGAGAGTGACAAGCTTCGGACTTGGAACGTTGGTCGGTTTCGGTATCACGATGGGCCCGTACGCGACTGAGAGGTTCTTGTTTGGCTTAATTGGTTGTTCCACAATGTGATGTTCCTCTCCATTAGGAAATTGAAGCTTCATCACGAGTGTCGCAGGGTCCCCTAGGTCCGTGTTTCTCTCTATCCTTAGCCAGCCGGATACGGCTTCTCCGACCATTGACCTTTCGGGAACCCTTAGTGAGTCAATACTCATTCTTATGTTAAGCAAAGCAATCCGAAGTCTTGCGGACTCAGCCCTGGAGATTTCCTCTCTTTGATCCAGAAGCTGAGCAACTATTGCTCCGGACCTGTCCGATGTTTCCTCGGACTCCATATGCGGTACTGTCCAATCAAAGCGGTAGGTATCACGAAGAAGCTCAGACGCATTGCATTCACCAATTCCAAGGGCTGTCCCGGAATCTGACACGAATGCGATAACCAACCTTGCATCTCTAGGCAGAGGCCCCCCTCTGCCTCTGAGCTCGACTTCTCCGTGCACCATGTCACCTGAGGCGTGGACAGATTTAGCATTCGTTCTAAGAAGAATCGTCGGGCCTTGGCTCACGAATCCGATGTAGAACGGTCTTGATGTGGAACTCGAAACCAAGACCCCCGCCTCATCTACCAGCTCGATCCTGAGCACGCATCTTTCGACACCCTGTGAGGCATCTGCAGGAATGGTGAGCGAAGGAAACACTGACTCATCGAAAAGAAGCGTTTCACTCTTCTCTACCATTTGGACACGGGATGTCTGGGCGAGTGCTGTTTCCTTCTTGATTGACAGTACTGATACTCCTATGTTCAGTCGGATACTGCTTGGGTAGTTAGTTTCTATTTCCCCCGAAAAAGAGACTCGTCCGCGGCCATCGGCAAACTGTGTGGTTGCGGATGGTCGGATTGTCGTTTTCATCCAATATGTATTGATTGTGGTCGAGAGGTTGATGAACTTCCCGGCGATTCCTAGCGTCACGATAATGTTGTAAGCAGTGGCGCCCATGGTTGTCTTGAAGGGGATTTTAGTCCTGTTGATCTGGCGGGGAGTCATTCTGGCGACAGAGAAGACCCTATGGTCTGTCACATGTCTTTCAGAGTCTTCGATTGTGTAGCCGACGGATACGTTTTCAAAATTATGGCTCGTCGAGTTTCTGAGCGATATTGAAAATCCACCGTCCTGACCTCCGAAGATTCTATCAGAGTCTACCGTAATTTCCGGTTCAAGTCCCTTCCACCAGCAAAGCCAGGCTGGCATATGAGGTGTGCCCTCGAGTGGGTCGTAGAGCCAGTTTGTGCAGCATTCCCGAGTAATGTCTGCCAAGCGTTTTAGCAAGACGACAATATTCATGTCGGATTTGGCATACACGTCCAGCTGAAAGTCTGCGCCAGTTGTTCTTGGTTCTGTGGATTCGCTTCCGAACAGAGAAACAAGAAGGGGTTGCATGAAGGAATTGTCAATCGCTCCGAGATCTTCCAATTCCTTCTTGATTAGGTAAAACATGGACGAAACCGCATCTGCCATGAACCGATTCGGTCTCGATTCCATGATAGACCCGTCTTCACCTATGGTGGAATTGTATGTTGTAATGTAGCGATTGTTTTCGCGGGTCTCAGCAGACTTGAAAGGACCCCACAAACCTGCCCGCGACTGCAGATTCGCGGTTGGCAGCCAAGCACTTGGCACCGACGTCAGGAACAGGTTCTCCTTTCTCGACCATGTGCTTTGCCTTGAGTGCCAGTGCTTGCAGGATTAGCGCGATTCCAACTCTCCGGGGAACAGACAGTTGAGTGTCGAACACGCGCACCTCTATTGTATCGTAATCAGTGAAAGGATAAACATCCACCATGCGTGCATAGCTCTTGTTGACACGCTTTGCGAAACTCTGCTTGTCCAAGTTGGTGATGTAGGGTATAAGCTCGAATTCGTTGGTCGGTCCCATCTGTGTAGTATTTCTGAGAAGACGAATCGAGCGTTTGCATCGAGGAGCCCGGGTACGACCTTGGTCGTCAATAGTAACAACATCCGTAGGCTTCTTGTTTTCAAAGGGCGAGTTGACCGACAATGCAATGAGATGGGGCATGAAATTGCGTATCATATTATAGACGGCGATGCGCGTCTTGTCATCTGTTGACTTGCTGAGAATATGATGATGTTCGCCGAACGAAAGATTTCTCAGATACTCTTGGGTTGGATTAAGGCCCGTCGAGATCATTATGCTGTGGGAGTCCCTGGGCAACGATTCGTAGCTAATTGCCACAAGCGTCTGGACCCACCAGGCCAGCTCTTCGAGTGTCGTGCATGGTGGCGTTGAGACTTCCAGAATCCATGTCAAACTAGTGACATTCGGATCATGGCCAATGAGGGTGAAGCTCCTCACCTCACCCTCAGGGTCCACATAGCTTGTTACAATCCTTGAGCCTCTCTCGCCCTCCTCTGTCTGTTGAGACCGCCTGTATTTCGTCTTGACTGATGCTAGTTCGGCAGTTCTAATTCTCTTCTCCAACAGGTTCTTCGCATTTGAAACTAGCTTGTCGAAGACCTCGAGTATCTCATTTCCCCTCATCCACGTACCGTCTTTTCTTATGACTTGGAGTTCTATCTCTATGCCATGGGCAAAAGGGAGCGGGGTCTCTCTTGGTCCCGAAGAATCGATCCGCATATTCCTGCACCTAGGGTGAGGGGTAAATGTGAGATTGGGTTCCACGCATGCTTGCTTTGCTTTGTCATGTTGGACAGCGGGAGCTGGTTGGTGGGCATCATGTGTCTGCCCTCAAACCATCTTACTAAGCTCGCCTTGTTGTTATTAGCTTTGTTGATTGTTGCACACGAGACCAAGCTATCTGTCAGTCGTTTGAGACCAGGTCGTAGGCTTCCTTCGCCTTCTTCCTCAGCTCAATAAGTCTAAACGATACAGAGTCTCTGCCGCGCCTTTCGCTGAGTAGATTGATTAGGATGTTGTAGTCAAACTCAGTTACGTCTCTCAGAAGGACGATTGCCCTTTCGTCCTCGAAGTGGCTTGAATTGACCCTTCCATCGCGAAGACGGACGGCAAGAGGTTGAAGTGCTTTCTCGGCGGAATCGAGTATAATGAGAGCTCTTCTGTAGTCCTCCTGTGGATTCTTCATGGCATAGCCACCCACGAGCGTAGTCAGGCCAGCCCCCAGGTCTGCCCTGCCGATTCTGTCGAGTGTATCGATCGTTTCTTGGAACAGAGAGCATGCGTCCGAGAGACATCTCCTGATTCCCTTGAGGATTTTTGATCTGTCCGACATGCCCACATCTCACAATTCTCGTAAGGCTAGGCGTGGGCAATAGGCGCTGAGCTTTCATTTGAACGCTGGAGCTGAGGCTGTGTTTCTAAGATCCGACTGGTCCGCCAAGCTCACCAGCAAAATGGCATGCAACTATGTGTCCATTGCCCATGTCTCTATCCTCAGGAATCTCTCGTACGCAAATCTCCTGCGCATAGGGACACCGCGGGTGGAATCTGCAACCTGGAGGGACGTTTATAGGGCTCGGTGGTTCACCCTTCAATGCCTCAATACGACGCTTCACAGTGGGGTCTCCTGAAGGCACTGCCGAGATGAGTGCGCGTGTGTACGGATGCTCAGGATTGAAAGCGACCTCGTGAGATGGTCCCAACTCGACGATCTTGCCCAGATACATAACGGCTATCCGATCCGCGATATACGTGGCCACTGCCAAATCATGTGTTATGAAGAGGTAAGTCAGTCCCAAGTCTTTCCTAAGCTTAAGAAGCAGATTCAGGATTTCAGCACGAATCGAAACATCGAGCATTGACACAGGCTCATCTGCGACCATGAACTCCGGATGGAGAATCAGTGCTCGAGCTACAGATATTCTCTGCCTCTGGCCTCCTGAGAGCTCGTGAGGGTACCTATCTATGTAGTCGTCAGGTGGTGTCAGCGATACGTTCTCAAGGACCTCAAGCACACGTTCCCTTCTTTGGCTTGGTGAGAGCGGCACCTTGTGCACCATGAGCGGCTCTGACACTATACTGAAGATGCTCTGTTTAGGATTCAGAGACTCGTAAGGATCTTGAAAAGTAATCTGCATCCTCTTTCTGAGTTCCTTCATCTCGTTTCGGTCCAGTGTTGCCAGATCCAAACCAGCATAGGAAACTTGGCCATCTGTAGGAGTCTCAAGGAAGAGTATGCATCTGCCCGTCGTTGTCTTGCCGCAGCCGGACTCGCCAGCAAGGACCAAGACCTCCCCTTTCTTGATATCGAACGTGACACCATCTACCGCTCTCACATACAGCTCCTGTTTGTAGAGCAGCGAAGAAAGAAAACCTGTGTTCACGGGGAACCACTTGCGCATATTACTGACAGAAATCAGCGTCTCGCCGTCCGCCACATCTTCCATCTGGGTCAGATATCTGCTCGTGATTGTTGCCATTCTCAGTTCTCCTAGTCCATTTCTATCTTTATCTGCCCCTTGAGCTGTTTCGCGAAATGGCATGATACGAACCTGCCCGGTTCGATTTCGTCAAGGGCTGGTTCCTCTTTGGAGCAAATGTCTTGAGCATAGGGACACCTTGGGTGGAACCTACATCCCGTTGGTGGGTCGATGAGGTCTGGCGGTGACCCAGGAATTGACGAAAGCGTCTTCTTCTCGGCCTTCACCATGCTCGGGATCGCGCCCACGAGCCCAGTAGCATAGGGGTGGATTGGGTCCTTGAAGACCGATATGACATCTGCGAGTTCTGCTATTCGTCCCGCATACATGATTGCAACCTTATCGCACGTCTCTGCTATCACACTCAGGTCGTGGGTGATTAGAATCAGTGACAAGCCAAGGTCCTTCTGCAGCTTCTGCATGAGCTTCAGAATCTGAGCCTGAATTGTTACATCGAGAGCAGTTGTTGGCTCGTCCGCAATTACAAGGTCGGGGTTACAGGCCAAGGCCATTGCTATCATGGCTCTCTGCCTCATGCCACCGCTGAACTCATGTGGATAGTTGCGCGTTCGACTCGGATCGAGGCCAACCATTTCAAAAAGCTTGGCACACCTGTCGAGTGCCTCTTCTTCAGTGACATTCTCATGCATCAAGATGGCTTCCGCAATTTGGTCTCCAATCTCAAAGACGGGGTTGAGAGCGTTCATCGCGCCTTGGAAAACAATCGCAATGTTCTTCCATCTTATGTCCCTCATCTCTCTTGGGGTCTTGCGCAGTAGGTCTTCTCCTTTGAAGTAACAGTTGCCCCCCACGATGTTGGCTGCTGGTGGCAGCAGCTGCATGACGGAATATGCGAGACTGCTTTTGCCGCAGCCGCTTTCGCCGGCAAGCCCGAGGGACTCACCTGGCTCCAGCTGGAGAGAAACGTTATCCACGGCTTTTACCAAACCCTTCTGTGTCTGGTAATACATGCGCAGGTTTCTGATGTCGAGCAAAGGCATGTTTGTGTTCTCCGCCAAGCATCTGAATCTGTGGGGGTGTGGTCCTTCCTCACCCTTCTAGGGTGTCGATGCTCTTGAGTGGGCTTAAATATGTTCCTTTCAAAGAAGAGCCAGTTCATGCGCCAACAGGTGTGTAAATGGTAGTCTCTTTCGGCCGAGCGACTAGACTCGGTCGTTCATGTTTTCATTGTTCTTGCATTGCACGACCGAGCCTCATAGCGATTGTGTAATGCAGACGACGATTGCATGAGATGTCTGAAAGCCGCTTAATTCAAAAAGAGTAAAAGTCGAGGGCGATGTTGTAGAATTGATTCAGATGCGAGCTAGACGATTTCCAAGTCCGCGGCAAGAGCCCAAGAAACGAATTCTCATGATTCCGGTTGTCCTAATCATCTGCGGTTGGTTGCTCATGTATCTGCATCCGTGGTTGTCGACCGGTTTCTTTGGTATCATAATATCCCTTGCCGGTGCCATTTCGTTCTTCTTAGTGGCGATGGTCTTTGCTGATCTCTGGGCGTCTGCCCGTCTTAACAAGTCGCTCCCAAAATCAAAGGGGGTCACGGAAATTGAGGCGGGGGCCGGAAACTCCGCTTTCGACCCGTTTGAAGATGAGTTGGAGACTGACAAGTAAGAAGAGGAGTCGGTCCTAGTGCGCGGCCCATTACTCCAACCAAACTGTTTTTTAGGTGCTCGCTTGGTTTCGCTATGCGCAAGAGTCATAGGAAATGACGTGTCTGAGCATCAGACGGGTGCATCCGGCTATCCCCGACTCTTCACAAGGAGGTCAGCACTTGTCCCAAGGTAAGAAGACCGGTTGGAAAGACAGCAATTGGTATGTGAGCATTAGAGGGTTTGCGAAGGAGTATCGCAAGCACCACATAGGCATGTTCGGGCTTATCCTCCTAATCTTCTTCGTTGGAATGGCTGTGTTCGCGCCCTATCTTGTTGTAAACAGCCCATCTCCAAGTGCGAGGATAGCAGCTCCTTTCCAAGCGCCCGGTTGGACAGAAGTGTTTGACCCCGGTGCAGTAGTGACAAAAGAGTACATGCCCGATCCATACTTCGCTTCCCCACCAGGTGAGGTCATAGCGGGTAACTCAACGGAGTTCGGCGTGGTTCATCACGCAGCAGCGAACGAAAATGATACAAGCTATGTGAACATGACATGGGCACACACTGCAAACACGTCACTTGGTTTCATCGTGCCGTTAATCCCTTTCAGTCAACTTCCTGACTGTCGTGACTTCGTCTACGTCAACGAGACTTTCGATTGGCCAGCAGAACGCTTGCCGACAGCAGTCAACTTCAGCATAGACTATGGTGTGACCCTGACCGGATCTTTTCTGAACCAGACCAATGGGGGACTGATGTTTAAGGTCTACGTCTGGGTGATTGACTCCTCAGGTAACTGGACGATGATTTACCATTCATCTCCGCCATATACCCCCACTATTCAGGGCCGCCGTGTCTTGCTAAGTTCATTTGAAATGCAGGACGGATGGGCCGGAATGATAAAGGACAAGAACGGTGTACAGGAAGACCCGACGGATCAGCTCCGGGTCGCAATTGGGCTTGCACCAACGAGCCAATTCCGCTATTCCAACGGTGAGTATCCTTGGAAGACCTACAATGGGTCGGTTACTGTCCAAGTCCTAAGAGCCAGCATGATTTGCTACGGCGGTTACTACGGAATATTGGGTACGACAGACAAGGGAGCTGATGCCTGGAGTCAGCTGGTGTTCGGAAGTAGGATGTCACTGATAATTGGAGTCGTTGCTACCGCTCTATCGACTCTCGTCGGTGTGATTGTCGGCTTGGTCGCTGGCTATTCAGGCGGCAAGGTGGATGAACTGCTCATGCGAATAGTGGACTTTCTGCTGGTGATTCCTGGCTTGCCGTTGATGATGGTTCTGGCTGCCTTTCTTGGGCGGTCCGCCTTGAACATAATACTCGTGCTTTCAATACTGGGCTGGACGGGCACGGCACGTCTGATTAGGTCACAGGTCATGGCAGAAAAGAACAAGGCGTACGTAGAATCTGCAAGAGCAATTGGTGCTTCGGACACGTACATCATATTCAGGCATGTCTTGCCCAATGTGACTCCCATTCTCTTTGCAACCATCACACTAGGAGTCGTTGGAGCAATCCTGTCTGAAGCCGGGCTAGCTTTCTTGGGCCTCACAGATCCGACCATTCCATCTTGGGGGATCATGCTTGCTGATGCCCAGACGAATGGTGCCTTCAGCGTGGGAGCCTGGTGGGTGGTCTTCTTCCCAGGTTTGTGCATCACTATGCTCTCACTAGCATTTACATTCATAGGGCATACACTTGACCAAGTACTTAACCCACGACTGAGAGAGAGGTAGCACGAATCGTCTTGATGATGAGTCTGGCTGAATCGGATTCTTCGCGGATTCACGTTCAAACAGGCTCATCACTCGCCGAGGAGGGCTTCTCGAATCATCAGGCTTATTAGGAGAGCGAGTGGGTTCCAAACTTGAACCGAGTACTTAGGAACGATATGCACTGGTTCAATATCATCAACAGGAGTATCAACAATGGGACTTCGTGAGTACGTGATTAGAAGAAGCCTCTACATGTTCCTGCTTATCATAGCTGTAGTCTGTTTCAACTTCTTCCTCTTCAGGCTTCCAACACTCCTGCTAGGCGTGAGCCCTGTAGACTTGATGATTAATGACCAGTTGCGTAGGAACATGTCGCGTCAATTGCTTCTGCAGCTTTATGCTAGGTTTGGGCTTGTTCCTAATCCGGACATATTTGACTGGATTTACATGTTCTGGAGATATTTAGTCAGTATGCTGACCGGGAACTTCGGTTACTCGTTTGTTAGCCAGCAACCAGTTGTCGACGAGATTATGGCACGTCTGCCAAACACGCTCCTCCTAATGGGTACCTCGTCGATTGTTGCGATTGTCCTCGGCATTTGGACTGGTGTGAAAGTCGCTGTTGATCCGGGCTCGAGGAAGGATGTCGGTGCAGTGACCGTTGCGCTGGCTCTCTATGCTCTTCCGATCTTCTGGTTCGGACTCATGTTGTTGATGATTTTCTCCTTCTGGTTGCCTAACCTGACGCGGGCTGTATTCGGTGTCGCAATAGGTTTCCCACTCGGAGGCACGATTGATTACACTCTTTGGGTGGCCGCCCAACAGAGTCCATTCGGAGCGCTCATGGTAGCCGGCAACATACTTCAACATCTGTTCTTGCCGATGATAGCGTTGGGTGTAGGAGGTTACGGCGGTTACTTCCTTTACATGCGCAACAACCTCATTGATGTGATGACGGAAGACTACATTCTTACTGCCCGCGCCAAAGGGCTTGATGAGAACCAGGTCCTGTACAAGCACGGACTGAAGAATGCCATGTTGCCCATGGTGACTGTAATCGCAATGACTTTCGGTTTTCTAATCAACGGTGCGACGATGACAGAGACAGTATTCAACTGGTATGGACTAGGCAGATACATCTTCACCAGTCTTATCGCCATGGACTACCCAGTGTCGCAAGCCATATTCATGATCATTGCCATAACAGCCGTTCTTGCGAACTTTGTGGCAGACATGCTGTACGGTGTCCTCGATCCCCGTATCAAGTACGGATAGAACACGATGCCTAATGCGGGGTTGAAGCTCCCGCATTGCAGTGTCGCTGGGGACAGTGAGATGCACAAGCCTATGTGACGCTTCTCTTCAGGTGATCAGACTCTGCCAAGAAGAGACTCGGGGTTTGTTGTTTGCGTCTAGGATTTGTATGGGCATCCTTTCATCATCTTGACGCGCGGTAGAGGTTACTTTGTTCGCAATGTTATTAAGCGCCACGACTGCGCGAACCGAAGCACAGTGCCGTATGTCCAGTCAAACACGAACATCGGATATGTGAGTTAACTCATGCTTGCCTCATGTCCTTACTAGTTGCAGGTGTCTTACTTAGCAGACAGAAAGAGAGCAAAGAAAGGCTGGCGCGACACTGGTTGGTACATCAGCGTCTCAAGTTTTCTAAAGGAATGCTCCCATCATAATATAGGGCTGCTCGGCATTCTTGGGTTAGCCTTTTTCATCGGTATGGCAATCGGAGCCCCCTATTTTGTCCAATACAGTCCTTCCCCAAACGACAGGGTTGGCGGAAACTTCCTTGCCCCCGGTTGGATGCAGGTCTTCGACCCCGGAGGAGTTGTGACACATGACGTAGTTCAAGACCCGGAATTGGGGCTACCGCCGAGTTTCATTGTGAATGGGACATCACCTGCTCAGTTTTCTTACAATCAACACTTATCGCAAGACGGATCTGACTTCAACAACATTGATTTGAAATGGACCCATCTCGCCAACCAGACTCTGCATTTCCGTACACCTCTTGATCTAACAGGCAATCTCCCCGACTCCCTAGACTTCGTGTACTTTGGCTATACCTTCGAGTGGACATACAGCAGGCTCCCGTCAAGTGTGAATATGACAATAGATTACCCGGTCAACATGACTGGCGGCTTCGCTTCAACCAAGAACGGCGGCCCCCTGTTCAAAGTCTACGTCTGGCTCATTGATTCGTCTGGTAATTGGAGAGAAGTGTACCAGTCCTATCCTCCGTACTCCACAGTGTATCAGCAGCGGAGAACATACCTCAACTACTTTGCAATACTAGACGGTTGGCAGGGAATAATCAACCATGAGGACCCTTCGGATAGGCTAACAATCGCAGTTGGACTTGCTCCCACCAATTTCATGCAGCTGAATCAAGGTACAAACGGCTCAGTGAGCCTCAGCGTCCGGAGGCTCAGCATGATTACTTACGGGCAGTATTTCGGTCTACTGGGAACGACGGACAAGGGCGCTGACGCCTGGAGCCAGCTTGTCTTTGGGTCTAGGGTCTCTCTTACGATTGGCGTGACAGCCACCGCATTATCTTCCATTATGGGGGTAGCAGTTGGACTGTCTGCTGGCTATTTCGGCGGCAAAGTCGACGAGATCTTGATGAGATGTGTCGATTTCCTCTTGGTAATTCCCGGCCTTCCGCTGATGATGGTGTTGGCAGCGTTTCTTGGCAGGAGTCAGTGGAATATTATCATAGTGATTTCCATACTGGGTTGGACTGGGACGTCTCGGTTGATACGGTCCCAGGTCATGGCCGAGAAGCACAAGGCCTACGTCGAGTCCGCGAGGGCTATTGGCGCATCCGACACTTACATAATGTGGAGGCACATACTCCCGAATGTAACTCCTCTCCTCTTCGCGGATATCACGTTGGGGGTTGTGGGCGCAATTCTCTCTGAGTCGGGTCTATCATTTCTGGGTCTCACCGATCCCAACGTGCCTAGCTGGGGAAGAATGCTTGCCGATGCTCAGAACTCAGGAGGATTCTCTAACGGAGCTTGGTGGGTGGTGATTTTCCCAGGTCTCATGATAACGTTGCTTTCGCTGTCTTTCACTTTTGTTGGTCACACGTTGGACGAGGTTTTGAACCCGCGGCTCAGGGTAAGGTAACATGGGATAAGCGCCGCTTGGAGACCGTGAAAACCTGAGACTTCATTTCTTAGGCCGGGACCATCTGATGAGATACTAATACCAGATGTGTTCGGCGTTCAACATAACGCTTTTATGTCGGCTGTCCGGACAGGAAGCCTAACCGCTTTAGACTCGGAGGAGATAGAGAGATCAATGCTCACTAGTCGCGCGAAGAGGGTACTTGGTATCACCCTTGCCCTGTCTTTCGTCTTGATGGCGATATCTCCCATAATGGGATCGGCAGCAACGGTGCCCGGCGGTGCAAAGACCGGCCCGTATGTTGACAAAATCGTCTTCAAGGTGATTGTCGGCGGTGACCAAGAAGTCCTCTCGCTGTTAAACAGTGGGATCGACCTAATCGGTGAGATGGTCGATCCGCAATTCCTGGCGTCTTTACAGGCGGCAGACAACATCCACGTCGTTAACGTGCCGAGAAATGGCTACGGTTTCATCACCATGAAGTGTGACAAGTACCCGTTCACCATCACTGGCCTCAGACGGGCGATCGCCTTCGCAGTGGACAAGAATGAGATCTCGGATACGGTGTGGGCAGGTCTGTCACAGCCACTCGACTCATGTGTGCCAGCAGTCAACCCATACTCAGTCGAGGGTTCAATGCCTTACACCTACTACGAGTCGAACATGCTACTGGCCAATCAGCTTCTGAACCAGTCCGGTTTCTATGATATTAACGCTGACGGATGGAGAGAGGCTCCCAACGGCGCCTTGTTTAAGCCCGTTGTGGTGTGTTCTGGGTCCAGCGCGATAGCCGTTGCGACTGCTACAGTAGTTGTCAACACCCTCAAGGCCCTGTGCATAAACGCAGTTCTCAACTCAGCCGACTTCAACACGTTCTACATTGCAGCTGAACACCACCAAGACTACGACATCTTGTTCCATGGTCTATCCTTCTACACTTATGATGTGGATTGGCTCGGTTACAACTTCTGGTCTGGCTACGTTAACGAGCCGTTCCAGAACGAACCATGCTGGGCCAACTCGACCTACGATTCGTGGAGAGAGCAGCTCTTGCACTCAACGAACTACACACTAGTGTACCAAGCGGCGCAAGAGATGCAGAAGATCTTCATTTACAACTGCCCTGAGATCATCCTCTACGAGAACACTCTGTTGTCAGCCTACAGGACTGACAAGTTCGAAGGATATGTCAACGATGCAATGCACGGAGTGCCCGGCTTCTGGACAAACTACAAGGTACATTTGCAGGCTGCCCAAGGCGGACCCTTTGGTGGTTCATTCATCTGGAGCCTTCCACAGGACATTGACTCCTTCAACCTAATGGCAACCACATCAGCCTACGCATGGAACATTCTGGCCCAGATGTATGACTCGTTGATTGCCACAGACTCCCAAGGCATTGATTTGCCATGGCTCGCCTCTACATGGACCGTTGCTACACATGCTGACGATTCCTCTGTGCCATCAGGTCATACGAGGATCACCTTCAACATGATTCAGAACGCAACATGGTCTGATGGCCAGCCGCTAACGGCAGAAGATGTAGCCTTCAGTCTCAACTTCTACCGAGACGCACCAGGCAATCCATTTGGACCGGTCCTCAAGGACATGACGGCAGCATATGCAAAGACCACCTACCAGTGTGTAGTAGAGTTCTCCACAGTCTCGTACTGGCACTTGCATGCGTGTGGGTACCAAACGATAATCCCGAAGCACTACTTCGTCAGCAATGGGATACTCACCACCAACTGGAACACTTGGAACCCCAAGCCACCAACTGACTTGATGGTAACGTCGGGGCCCTTCAATGTGACCAACTTCGTTGCAGGGGAGTTCACTGAGCAAACCTACAACAAGAATTACTTCTACGGTGTTCCACACACTGTGACTACTACCACAACGCCTGAGGCCGGACCGAACATCACATTGGCGATTGTCGCAGGTGCTGTCGGAGCCGCAGTGGTCATCCTCGTTGGCGGATATGTCCTAATGAGAACAGAAGTAGGATAGTCTGATTCAGCAGGGGACAGTAGTCCCCTCCCCTCCTTTTTTTCGTGCCCTTTCCATAATCAAAGTGGTCTCTAAGTTCGCCTGAGGTAAGTCTTCTTCTCGTCAGAAATTGCTCTGACGGATTCCCATATAACGGGCGGTACGAAGTCTTCGGTTGGAACCTGAAAATGAGGCTTGACAAGGACCGCCGTACGCTTCTTGTTCTTTCTCTGCTGCCGCTGATTCTGGGCTCAGCAATCGCTGTGTCAGTCCTAGGTTCCTCGCTCATCGGCCAGTTGATCGCACGGAGTCGCGCTTTCTCTGTGGCAGAGATAGCTGTGCAAGCTGTCGTCTCTACTCTTCTTGGAATGGCAGTGGTGCTGGCTCTCTTTTGGATTACGGAGAGGGGAGGTCGGAGGGGACGGAAACTAGTTGTAGCACTTGTCGTGTCACCCATACTTGGATTCATTTCGCTATTCTCTGGAGAATCACTACTCTTGGTGATGTTCAAAGGTTCAACGAACATACTGATGGCTTTGGTTCTTCTTTTATCACTGGCTATCTCAATGCTTTCGATAGTGCTGATAGTAATTGACGTAGTTCCCCCCACAGTCCGCAGTGCGTTTGCGGGATTCTACGGCAGTGTGTTTGGTACTTTCCTTGGAATCACAATGGTGACCACAAGCATTGTCGTGATTGTAATATCGATAGCCGTGGAAGACTATCTTCTTACGAGGTATTCGTCAGCTGCAAGTCCTGAACAGATGAGTGAACCAGCTGGTTCAGATCCCTTTGATTACGCACGAATCAAATCCAGCAGAGCGGGCAGTTGGAGCAGGAGACTACATAACATTCTCTTTGATAGCCGCGCATTCGGTGGTCTTCTTTCCATTTCATGTTTGGGCAATGACTGCCATCCTTCTGGTTTTTGGGATATTAATCAATGTGACCGTACTCGTGCGAGAAGGAGTCATTCTACCGGCAATACCCCTACCGGCGCTGATTGCGCTCTTTCCATGGCTTGTGCACATGAGTGTTCTTGCATTGTAGCCCGGTCTACAAAGCACCTTGTGCGCTGAACGGAAAGGAAATATCTCGTGTGAATCTGTCACAACCTGACATCCAATGATAGCAAGCACGAAATCTCAGAACGCAATTGTCATTCTTATTATACTTACAGGTCTCGTGAGTGGCACATCTTTGATTTCGAATACTTCCTACTATACTGGCACCTACACCATTGCCAGGTACTTGGCGGTGACCCTTGAGGATGTCAGGATTGCAGACCTCAATCCGTCAAACGAATCTGTTAACCCAACCCTTGTCATGGTCTTCAATCTGAAGGCCCCTTACTTCACGAATGGACAAATGACTCTCACCCACCTGTCAGCATCTGTGTACCTGGATGGGGAGTTTATCGCGTATACGACGTTCCAAAAAGATGTGATTCTTGCTTCTGAAAGGAGTATTACGGCAGGGTACGATAAGAACTTCACAGTTGGCAGCACGATTTCTGAGCTACTTGACAAGCAGATTCTGTACAACGCTTCGCTAAGTGGGAACTGGACATTCGCCGTGACGCTCACTCTGAGCTACTATTTCTTTCAGAGTCAGTTTCCGTCTTGGCGAGTGCTGCTTTTCGTCTACGATGGCTACACTCCGATTTGAGAAGACACCTAGTATGGACGTGACAGCCTAGCCTTAAGCTCTGCAATCTTGTTCACATGAAGGGAATCGACGCCTCTGAAGTCAGCAAGTTCGACCGATACGGTGTCAAGGTAGTGTGCCATACTTAATGCCTCCTCCACTCTGGAGTCGCTCTCAACCATGATGTGCAGAGGCTTGCAGCCGGCGTCCGAGTATACATCTGATACAAGGTCGAATCTTCTCGCTGTTCGCTTCTCTTCATACTTGCTGCGCAGGAAAACGGGAACTACAGAGTGGTCGAGATAGGAGGCCGACGCTTCGATTTCGTTGTGGCTGGCCTCGGGCATTTCGCACCACATGGCAACGCCCTTTGCATTCTCACATATCTGAAACTTAGCTCTGTAGGCGACCGCTCCTAGGTGCTTCCATCCTGCAAAGAGAGGTATTGAGTTCCCGAGCATCCGCGCGAGTTTGTCAGGAGATTCTACTGTCTTTCCCCATGATTTCGCGAATCTTGATAGCCTTCTCGAGATCGTGTCAAAGTCAGTCTCGGTGAGACCCAAGGCAGTCTCGACCAGCGTGTGAAGCCCGCGGAACACCAAAGGAAGTGCGGCACGTGGCTGGAGTCCTTCTGCTATCAGATGGATAGTTCCTGCCTTTGCCCTTCGCCCAAGTTCGCCGCCTGTAGTGATACTAAAGACAGTAGCTTTCCTCGCCATGGCTTCGTCAAACGAAGACAGAGTTTCTTCCGTGTCACCTGAATAGCTAGTGACAATGACTGCCCAGTCCCTGCCAACAGCTTTTGGAATTGAATAGTCTCTCGCCATTAGGATGGGCACTGGCGATTCATCAATCACAAGACTGCGTGAGATTTCGCCTGCGATTGCACTTCCGCCGATGCCGCACAGACAGAGTCCCTTAATCCCATGCTGGAAAGCTTCTGATGCCTTTTCCTCTAGCGATTCTTCCAGCTTGCCAGCTGACAAAAGCTGAGGAAATGCGGCTACCATGCTTCTCATGCTGCCGAGGTCTATTCCCTCTATTCCCTTCATGGAACAGCCCGGTTCATAGGCGTTTGGCCTAGCCTAAAGAAGATTGCTGAACCAATTCAACAAGCTCTCCGTCGCTCTTTCGTGGATGATTCGTACGTGTAGTTCAGAGCTTCAATGATGCTACTAGTGGCTGAATCAGAACAGAGGCCATACTGGCATTCGCGATGCCCTATTCTCTCGGCAGCACACCTATGACAAGACTAATAGATGCCTGTCATCCGGCATTGTTCAACCGATTGCTTCTTTCGTAAGGCATCGGAGGCTCACAAATGGGTATACAAAAAGCGGCTGCGGTCAGGGGTTGGGTACCTGCCGGCAGTAAGGTCACTGAGCTGAGGGGCAACATAGTTCGGCTGATGACTGAGATGCCAATCGTTCTTGAAGAGAAGCTCGGCCAAGAAGGTCTTGAGGCTGTCTCCGAAGTGTTTCGAAGGCTTGGTCAACAGGACGCTGAAACCATGAAAGCTCGCCTCGGTCTCAAGAATACACTGAAGGACTCCCTAAATGCCTGGAAAATCATAGGTCCCATTATGGGCGCAAAAATGGAGCCTCATTGGGTATCAAAGAATCGCGTTGAAGCTCACCATCCATACTGCCCCCAGCATGAGTCGTTTGTTGCCCACGGAAAGGTGTATTGCGATGTAGTATGCCTGCCTTACATGAAGGCATTGGCAGAGGGCGTCGCGCCGGTCGTGAAGATGGAGGTTGTAAGAGCCGCCACCGAAGATGCAACGTGCGTGAAGGCTCTCATCACTCAGCCTAGCAAATGAAAACCTCCTGACAAATATGGTCCGCTTTACCCGAGGTGTGCTCAACTCTGTCGTCTGAGTGATAGGCTCGTTCATTGGGAAGTAGGAGGTTAGACTCGGGTGCATCATGACCGTGACAATCGACAGGAACGGCCGAAGCTCAAGGCTGTCATATTTGACTTGGACGGCACCTTGACTATGCTGACCGTCCCTCTCGATGCAATGCGTAGAGAAACCAAGCAGTACCTCTACGACAACGGTTTACCAAAAGAGATGCTCGATCCGTCTGATGGCATTTCAGACTCGATATTCAAAGCAAAGTCGTACTTCTTGTCTCATGGCGTGGTTCTTGCACAGTGGCAACAGATTGAGGAATACATAGAGTCGATGCTGAGCGAGTATGAGGCCGGCGCAGCTCGAAATGTCAGACCCATTGATGGAGCACTTGATGCTGTGCACGTGCTGAAGTCAAAGGGTCTCAAGACGGCTATACTTACCAATAATGGTCGTCAAGCTGTGGACATTGTCCTTGAGATTATCCCGATGGCGTCTCTGTTTGATGTAATCCAAACCCGAAACGAGTCTCCAACGCCGAAGCCCTTCCCAGATGGACTGATGGCGGTAGTCAGCAAACTGGGCGTGAAATTGGCCGAGGCAGTATATGTCGGCGATGCTTCAATTGATGCAGTTGCAGCCATGAGAGCCGGAATAACCTTCTGGGGTGTAACAACCGGAGAGACAAGTAGAGAAACTCTGCTGTCTTTCGGTGCCGAGCTTGTTACGGGTTCTCTAAACGAAATGATTCCGTCTGTTGATGCTCGCACGAAAGGGAAACCACGGGGTGCTGCCGGGCTGCCCTCAGGTCATTAAGAATGGCATGCGGACTCGTTTGATTCGACCGTTCTTAATCTCTGTTCATAGTGTGGAGTGACGCCATCCTTATGAAGCAGTTCAAGCCAATTGCTTTCGGTCGAACTGATTGAAACCATTTCTCGTAGTGGGGACAAGGCCTGAGATAGTGAAAATCTCGCCCGTTATCCACGAGTGTGATAGAAGAGGAATCGAGTACTATCTGTTGCATACAGGCCAGCATTATACAGAGTATATGAGTGATTCATTCTTCGTAGACATGGGTCTGCGCAATCCTGACAAGAACCTGAACATTGGCTCAGGAACACAAGGGGAGCAAACTGCCAGAGCACTTGTTGGCATAGAGAATGAACTGGTCAAAGAAAAACCGAGTTTCGTGGCTGCCCTAGGTGATACAAACGCCGTTCTTTCAGCGGCCTTGGCCGCAGTCAAACTGCATGTGCCCTTTGCTCACATCGAGGCTGGGCTCCGAAGCTTTGACAAAAGGATGCCCGAGGAATACAACCGGCGTCTGACAGATCATGCATCTGATTATCTTTTTGCACCCACTGAGCATTGTGCTGATACGCTCAGGCAAGAGCATGTCCTGGGAGAAATCTTTGTAACCGGCAACACGGTGATAGATGCTCTTGAAACGATTCTGCCAAAAGCAAGGAAGCGAAAGAGTGCCGTTCCAGGTCTAAAGGCAGGGACCTTTGCTCTCATGACTCTGCACAGAGCTGAGAATGTTGATGACAAGGCCACTCTTCAGGGTCTCATTGGCGGACTCCTTTCTCTCGACACAAAGATAGTGTTTCCCGCTCATCCAAGGACTGTCGCCCGCCTCAACGAGTTCGGCCTGATGAGCTTGCTTCGGAGCAGTGGGTCCATACAGATAGTCGAACCACTTGGGTATCTCGATTTCCTTCGGCTCATGGATATGTGTTCCTACGTAATAACTGATTCAGGTGGAATTCAGGAAGAGGTCACGGCCCCGTCTCTGAACAAGAGCGTCTTTGTACTGCGGGTCACAACGGAGAGACCTGAATCGGTCGAGTCTGGTCATGCTGTAGTCGTTGGCGTGAACCCGACTGTATTCCCAAGCATGATTAGAGAGGCAGTCGCCTCAGACCTTCATCAAGACAGGCCCTGCCCGTACGGCTCAGGTGATGCTGCAAAGAGAATCATGGACGTGTTGGTCGACAGATTCTAGTGTTTTGTGTCGTGTTTGCAGTATAATCGACTGCCCGGGGGCATATGGAGCCAGTTTCCTTACCTGAAAACCGCCAAAGACGGCCCAAAAACGGCCTCTCGGCACCGTTCTCAGATAACGTTTAAAAGCCACCTACAGGCCATTCTGCCTTACCATTAATAGTGGAGTGAAGTGCAAATGAGCTTTATAGTGAAGTCAAAAGTACAGGAATTCGCTAAGAGCAAAGATCTACAAGTCAGCTCAGACTTCTATGAGGCCCTCGACAAGAAAGTTCGCGACGTGCTTGAACACGCAGCGAAGAGGACCGAAGGCAACAAGCGCAAGACCCTCAAGGATTACGATTTGTAAACCGCGGGGTCGTCGGGAGGAGAGGCAAGCTTACGCTGCTTCGAGCCTCCCCTATACTTTTTCGTCCGCTACTCTTATGAAGCACCTACCAACGAAGCTAGAGCCAGTAAGGCTTGGAAGAAGCAGTGTTGCATAAGATATGTCTAACGAACGATGATGGTCCTGTGAGTCCCGGGTTGTTGAGTCTTGCAGACCATCTGAAAGATATCGCAGACCTGATTGTTGTGGTGCCAGACGGCCAAAGGAGTGCCTCTGGAAAAGGACAGACATTGAATCGGCCTCTGCGAGTGACGCAAGATGCTCAGTCAGCTGGCTACAGGCTGATAGCTCACGATGGTCTGCCGGCCGACTCTGTTGTCATAGCCCAGTACTTTGCGAAGAAGCTGGATCTTTTCGTATCAGGAATCAACGCCGGTGCAAATGCGGGATATCAAAGCATTCTAACTAGTGGCACTGCAGGAGCAGCTATCGAAGCTGCTCTCAGGGGTTATCCAGCCGTTGCGATATCTAGAGAGGCCTCGTCAGAAGACTGGTTCTCAGAGTCCGGAGACGACACTGACTGTCACGCGATATGTGAGATGGCAACGCGCGTAATCAAGCATATTCTGGAAACAGGTATGCCGCGAAACACCAGCGTGTTGAACCTGAACTTCCCGCGCCAGATTACGGACAAGACACAGATAGTCGTAACAAAACCCGCGAGAGCTCGCATGAAGGACGAAATTGAACGCAGGATTGACCCGAACGGCAGTCCCTACTACTGGGTTCGCGGCGTTGAGATTGTTCCACCAAAGGGCACGGACGTGTATGAGGTCCTGACAAGAGGAAATATCTCTCTCTCGCCCATCATCATTGAGGGCGTTACCGACGCCCAGCTCGACCCCGTGAGGGATTTCGTAAGGTCTCTATCTTTGTGAGCGCACCCCAGAGTGCGTCTGTTCTAGGACGGGGTAGAGGGCTTCTTTTCTCTCCTGACATGACATCCCGCTGGTTTCGATTTTGAACTATTGAGCCAATGACTTTGGCTTCAACCCCTGCCCCTTGATTCTCTCCACGACTTCTTCAGTATGATTGGAATCGCAGGTCACGACCATGCATCCGCTGCTAATGAGTTCAAGAGGGTCTATGTCGAGTTCGCGGGCAGATTGATAGCGTTGAAGGATGAATGGGTATGGCATCGAGGTCCATTTCAAATCCGACACCGCTTGCGTCACATACTTCGTGTATCCCTCCGGCGAAACCTCCCTCTGTGGGGTCATGCATCGCAGTTACATGACCAGTCTCGAACGCTGCAAGGCCTTCCTTCACAACGCTGATCTGTTCCCTAAGTCGTCTTGCATCAGCAAGAACCCTTTCACTGACACGTCGGGAAAGAACCTTGGCCCCTTCAGCCGCAAGGATGGCTGTTCCTTCGAGACCTATGGTCTTAGTGATGACAATAGAGTCGCTAGGCTGCGCTCCAGCAGAGGTGACGTACTGCCCTTCGCGGGTGATTCCCAACATGAACCCCGCGACGATTGGTCTGTCAATGCCGCCAGTGAACTCTGTGTGTCCCCCAGCTACTGCTATGCCCAAAGGTTTGGAAGCCTCGTCTATTTGTTCCATGATTCGGCCTACGTCTGCAACTGTGCTGCCACTTGGCACCATTAACGACGCGAAGAACCATCTCGGAGTTACTCCGAACGTTGCTATGTCGTTTGCATTCACATGAACGGAAAGCCAACCGACATCTTCGATTGAACCGGTTATTGGGTCCGTGGATGCCACAAGTATGTTATCCCCGATTCTGATCAGCGCCGCATCGCGGCCTGTGCCGGGACCAAGTATCAAGTCTGGGTCCTTACTGCCCAGTCGTGTGAAGACAAGACGCTCAAGCACATCCGGAGGGAGTTTCCCGTGAAGCATCATTCGCAGCTCCTCATGGTAGGGGGCGCACCAGTCCTGTGCCATGATGCATGAAAAGTAGATTCATCGAAAACCCGCTGGGGGCTCTCCTCACTCACTATGACATCAGGCTGCTCTCTGACTAGATGCGCCCATTGAGTGAATCTGCCTTATGTTAAAAAACAATCGAGTCAACCATTCTCTAAGCCAGCATTACTTGCGCACGTATGTCTCTGGTTCAGCCAGATCCTCCAGACTGTGCCTACTCTGAGGTTCTGTTCCTCTTAGAAGGGAGGCGAGTGCTGACCTCTCTCTCAGAAGTTCGCTGGAGAGGAATGCTCTTCCGCCGCCCGCTCTTGCGACCAGAAAGGCACCGAATGACTTTCGAAACTCGGGAATACTGAGAACAGTCTCGATCGGGTCCCGAAGGCCGTCCTTCTTGGCCCTAAGCATTACTGCGACCTCTGTCGCTTCGTGGTATGATCTCTTGAGGAATCTCGACCACTTTGCTTGTTCTGGATCAACGTTGACCGCTGCCAATCGCACTCTCTGAGTTCTCAGCAGTCTCGCGGTCCTGACAATGTCCTGTAACGGAGAATAGGTGACGTTGTTAGAGCTCAAGGAGCCCAGCAAGGGTATGTTAGGCGAGAAGTCTGAGATTATCAAGACTAGGGACTCGGTATTTCCACCTCTCATGCGTTCCCGCCTCACGGTATCCAAAGTCCTTGCTAGCGCGTCTGCTAACGGTGTGAGGCCTGAGATTCTCAAACGAGTGAGTGCTCTGTATACCCTATTCCAGTTTGAGGTCGGTGTCTGGACCTCAACAGCGCCGCTGTCTTTGAAAGCGACGATTCCTATCCTGTCTTTCGAGCCCCTCGTTTCTTGTTCAACCTTCTCCAATAGCTTGCGGACTTCGTTCATGCTGCCCTTCATTGACAGACTGACGTCGACGACAAGTATGATTGTGAGAGGCGTTCTCTGAGCAAGAACCTTCTCGCGCAAGTCCTCACGTCGAATCTTGAGTCTCTCCCCTTCTCCGATTCTGCCGGTTCTCAATGCAGCAGCGGCTATCGTGGAACTGAGGCTTGGCATCGAGATCTCACCATGAGGCTTTCTCGCACGTAGGCACCTGCCTGTCTGCCTGCTTTCAGAAGCCTTGAGCGAGCCCATAGCTCTGGAACTCACACGTTTCCGATGCCAGTTCCCTGATGATACGCTCGAGCGCATCATGGCTCGCGACTGGAGCTGATTCGGGTCAAACAGACTTTCGCCACTCGTGATGTCGGGGGGCTTCATGAAGAAACCCATATCAAGTCCGACCGGGCTACTTCGGATGTCCGACTTGGGACCCGTAATCTTGGGTGTTGATGCCTGCGTGTAGGGACGCGTTGCTTCTCCCCACTCATCGCCTTGGCTTGGCGTTGCACCCTCGGGCTCCACCACATCAATGCCAGCAGCCGGACCACTCTTTCTCCTCATCATTCGCCCTAGCCAAGCTCGCATCAGATAATACATGCAAGGGATGTAAACAAGAGTATCCAACACCAAAACCAATAGAGTTGGAGGGCTAGCGGGACTGATTCCAAACATGAAGTTGATAGGACTGAAGAATATCCAAGCCAAGAAGGTGAAGGCCACAACCATCATGATAGCGCACATGGTTCCTCTTATGGGGTCACCGCGCGGTCTCCTTATCCCTGATGTAGCTTTTTTTTACATCCGAGGCCCCAACTTGAGCTGTTTTCTGTTGGCGGCCGAAGACTCCCCCTGATGCTCGGTCCGTCTGTCTCTCCGGTGAGGGAGGAACCTCTGCCGGTGACTCTCGATGATCTCGCTTGCGTGCAACCTCATCTGCCTTCGCGATTGCTCGGTCTATCTCATCAGCAGAGGGAGGCTCCAGCAAACCGCCCCTTCTTGTTCTATGACTCAATGCCAGCTGGGCAGCGAGCTTCATGTCATCGAGTGTGACTTCCTTTCGACCTTCGAATGCGGCATTCGTTATGGCTGTCTTGCTGATAATGATGTCAGGTCTTACACCATCCACTTCGAGCGCGTCACACGCCATCGCTATTGCCCTCAATCTCGATTCTGCAAGCACAACCTCATCGAGCATCTCCTTTCCGCGAATGACCTTCTGCATGAGACTGGATTGACGTTCTGACCAATCCTCTCTGAACTGCTTCGGGCCTTTTTCGAAGGCAAGATTCCGCCTGACGAGCTCCATTCGGTCCTCGACACTCAGACCGCCACCGACGGCTACGTGGAGTGGAAATCTGTCGAGCAGCTGCGGTCTCAGTTCGCCCTCCTCCGGGTTCATGGTTCCGACCAGTACAAAGTCAGAAGGATGTACGAACGATATGCCTTCTCTCTCGATCACGTTGACCTTGGTTGCTGCCGCGTCGAGCAGGTCGTCAACCAAGTGGTCTGGTAGCAGATTCACTTCGTCCACGTAGAGGATGTTCTGGTTTGCTTCTGCTAGTATACCCGGTCTCAGTGCCTGAACTCCGTCCTTCAAAACGCGCTCTATGTCGAGAGACCCAATGAGTCGGTCCTCTGTGGTCGAGAGCGGAAGATTCACGACACGCATCTTTCGCCTCAGTGTTTCGAGTTCCTCTCGTCTCTCAAGCCGATCTCGGCATTCAGGACAGAGAAAATCACTTGCCGGCTTGCAGCCAAAGACACACCCCTCAACAACATTCACTTCGGGCAGGAGGTCCGCAAGCGCCCTGACCGCCGTAGTCTTGCCGGTTCCTTTGGGCCCCGACACCAAGACGCCGCCAATCCTCGGGTTAACACCATTGAGAATAAGGGCTAGCTTGAGTCTATCTAGTCCAACTATGGCAGCGAATGGCATCACGGACCGTTCGAGGTCGGTCAAGGGCACACCAACTTGGATATGAACGACGATAGGTTGGTGATAGTGACCTTTAAGCCTGAGTGTCAGTGTAACCTCGAATGATGATCGTTGAGCTCTCGGATACTAAACCTTCAATGCCCTGAATGTAATCGTGAGTTCTCAGCAGACAGAATCGTCGGCTGCTGTACCTGCGGTTCTCCTTTGCTGGCAAGGTATGACACAGACTCCCTAAGAGAGGATGTTTCTTCCCATAACTTCCCTTCATCCGTCAACTCGATGTGGCGTTACGCCCAGTTGCTTCCGGTAAGGTCGCCGTCGTCAGTGGTGAGCTTGGGTGAAGGCTGGACGCCGATGCTTGACTCTCGTGAACTCGTCAAGCAGTTCGGAATGGGGAGAATTCTAATCAAAGATGAGTCACGGAACCCGACCTTCTCATTCAAGGATCGAGGGCTCTGTGTTGCCATTTCGAAACACATTGAGCTGGGTGGCCGGTCTTTCGCACTGCCTTCTGCGGGCAATGCCGCAGTAAGCATGAGTGCCTACTGTGCCGCGGCAGGAGTCCAGGCACACGTCTTCATGCCCACTGACACGCCTTCTCTGTTCTTCAGGGAGTGTCAGATGTATGGTGCAGACACAGTGGGCGTTCCGGGCACGATTGCAGATTCTGGTTCGAGTATGAGGAGTTCGCCGCATAATTGGGTCGACCTATCCACAACCAGAGAACCTTACAGGGTTGAAGGCAAGAAGACCATGGGCTTCGAAATTTCGGAACAGCTAGGTTGGGATGTGCCCGATGCTGTTGTTTGTCCGACGGGCGGCGGCACAGCCATCATTGGGATTTGGAAGGCATTTAACGAACTTGAAGAAATTGGCTTGGTAGGAAGCAAGAGACCGCGCCTATATGCAATCCAGGCCGAGGGCTGCGCACCGGTTGTGCGCGCTATCGAGCGGGTACAAGACGATGTCGAAATGTGGCAGGATTGTAGAACAAAGGCACTTGGCCTGAGAGTACCCAAACCATTTGCAGGGCGACTTATTCTAAGAGCGATTCGCGATTCTGGCGGAACTGCATTGAGCGTGCCAGAGTCTGCGATTGACCCTATGCGCGTGACAATCGCACAGGTAGAAGGCTTGAACGTTTGCCCGGAGACAGCCGTTGCGTTCCTAGGTCTTAAGAGATTGATTGAGATGGGAACGATAGAAACTGACGATAACGCAGTCGTCTTGAACACTGGCGCGGGATACCGCTACTACACAGTCTGCTTCTACCGGCTCTGAGGGATTGAGCACCAAGGCCGATAAGTGAGAATCGCGTTGATAAGTCGCCATCTATTCTAGTGGGAGGCTAAGGCAAGTCTATCACTTAACTGGAGAAGGAGCTGGCCGCTATGGTGGAGACCGATGGATTACCCAATGGAACGGATTCCAAGCAAAGCTACCATGGAATTCGGGAGTCTATCGGAGCGGGCAAGAAGGAACTCGCCTTGGCGTCTGTGCTCATTGCATTGTATTTCTACCTCCGGCTTGCAAACATGCAACCCACAGTGGTTGTCGTGCTTGGGTTGGTGATGGGGTCTTGGTTGGCGTTCCGACCTTCTGAATGGGCCGTTGCTGGAATCGAGAGTGCATCAGGCCACATGGGGCATACAACCTACATGGCTGGCATCCTCTCAAGTTTGGCCAGCAACATGCCGGAAGCTGTCATAAGTGGTCTTGCAGCATGGATTGGGTACTCTGCCAACAAGCCTGAACTTCTCGACATAGCCGTGCTGTCTGTCCTAGTGAGCGCCGGATTCAACATGTCATTGCTCGGACTCACTGTCGTCGTGTTGTCGCGAAAGACAGGTTCCGTGAAAGTGCCCAAAGAAGCGATTAAAAAAGACCTCGTCCTAACTCGCTGGACAATCGTGGCCTTAGCGATTATGTTTGCACTGGGAGTCGTCGAAATCGCCTTTCTGTTTGGTAGAGACACTTTTCCCCGCGAGGCTTCCTTCCTAATGTGCTTCTCTTACGTAGTGTATGCACTTGCACTCGGAAGAAAGCCGCAAGTGGATCAGAGCGAGCGTGCAGTTGCCTATCATCAGAAACGGGGCGCTCTAGCCCTTTGCGCAGCTGGCTTCATAGGAGTCTTTCTTGCTGGCGAGGTGCTGACATTCTCCGCGGAAAGGTTGCTTGAGGACTATCAGCCCATCATAAGCATGCTGGGTAACCCCGTCACGATTGCTGCAATCATACTAGGCGCGGCAGGCGCGCTCCCAGAGCATGGTGTTGCCCTGACAGCTGCATCTAAGGGGAAGACCAGTATTGCCTTGGGAAACCTTCTGGGAGGAGTCCTCCAGATCGTGCTTCTCATAATGGGCGTGGTTGGAATCTTCGTTTTGATTCCTCTGGATAGGTACGTGCTTTTCCAGATAGTGGCTATTGCGGGGAGTCTGTGGTTCTTGCTTAACGCAATTACTGACGATCACGAGCTGGACGTTTTCGAGGGAGCCATGATAGTGATTCTTCAGTTATTCGTGTTCTCCATTCTCATTTGGGGCGAGGTGGTGTGATGAACTTCAGAATGCCTCTGAGATCCTTATCACGAACTACTGCCTGAGCCGCGTCTGCGACCTCTTGCCGTTCTGGTCTGAACGCAATAGATAGGCCAACACGTCGAAACACGCTAATGTCATTGAGACCATCGCCCACAAATGCGGTCTCCTTGAGAGATACTCCAAAGTGGTTTACTATCTGAGTGATATTTCTCACTTTCTGACCCCATTCCACTAGCACTTCGACATCGCCCGTCAGGATGCCGTTGGTGTGACATAGCTTGTTCGTCAGTACATAATCTATCCCAAGGCGACGCGCAACATCATCCGCGAGAAGATCGACACCACCTGACAGTATGGCAACGGAAACGCCCATGTCCTTGAGGGACTTGATTACCTCCTTGGCGCCTAGTATCAACTCGGTGGCCCGGACTATCTCCATAACTTGGTTCAGGGACTTGCCTTTCCACAAACTCGCATCGTAGTTGGCCCATTGCCGATAGGTAATCTCTCCTGCGAAGTATTTGTCGAAGAACACTCTTCCTTCGTCTTGGGTGCCAAACGCTTCGTGAAGGCGCCACCAGATGCTGGTGTGAACCGTCAATGTTCCGTCTACGTCAAACACGACAAGCCTGATTGTCATCGAAGCACCTGCAAGGTCATTGTGAAGCGATCCGGCCTTGTTACTTCTCTGCCTCTCGCTCTTTCTCTTGTTGAGCCTCTCGTTCGAGGTCGGCTAGAAGGTCGTCAATCCTTTTTTCTTCCGTCGCTGGTTTTCGGCCGGGTTCCTTCTGCTTCTGCTTTGCAAGTGGCGGCAATACTTTCTCCTTGTCCAGCAGAATCTCCGCTTCCATTGCGTCCAGCTGCTGATCAATCTTTCTTTCCATTTCGGCAGTCGTTCCGGTGGTAGAGAGGTCTTCAGATAGCAGGTCGCCGGCCTCGGATATCTGTTCGATTGATTGACTAAGCCGATCTCAGCTGCATCTGTATCTCTGCCGGGCTAACCATGGTTTGTGCTTTGGAGAGCGCATCATTTGCTATCTTGAACGCTCCGAGGACTTCTGATTGGTCCTTTGCTTCCTCGATGTTGAGAAGTGCAGTCTCAAGTGTCAGGAATTGTTGTCTGTATCTTGCCCTGCGGTTGTCCAAATCCAACATGATTGAGAGGTGCGACCTAGCAAGCGCCTTCTCACCATCTGCCATGGCTTCTTTCGCGGACTTGCGCTCCTCTTGCATTCGCGTTTCAAGCCTGCGAATCCTGAGGGTCAATGCGTTCATGGTCCCCTTGATCTCAAGGATGCCGCGTTCGGTATCCACCTTCTTCTTGCCGCTCAGAAAGCCCATTGAGTGCACCGTCCCTATGGTAACCAGCTGCGGTCCTCAGCTGACACATTTAAACGATTGCACATCAGCTCCCGGTCAGAGGAATTGTACGGGATTCAAGAAACAGAGGTCTCTACATGACGTTGCTCAGTATCCTGAAGGATGCTGTGGAATCCGCAAAGAGGGTCGTTCTTGAGAATCTAGACCGCGCGTCTGAGTCCACGGAAAGCCTCAACCCGTTTGGGGATTTGACGCTGGCGACCGACAGGATGGCGGAAGATGAGATCATCAGAGTGCTACGTGAGTCGTCATCTAGCTTTAGCATCCTGACCGAAGAGAGAGGCCTTGTTCAGGCAAAGGGCCGACCCGAGTTCCTTGCCGTTGTGGATCCTGTTGATGGATCTGCGAATCTTGAACGAGGGCTCCCGTTATGTTGCGGGGGCATATCGGTCATACCCTTTTCCGATGAGATGACCACGGATAATGCTGAAATTAGCGTAATCAGTTCCTATTTCACAAAGGAAGTCTATGTCGCGACAAGCGGCAAAGGAGTAAGACGGAACGGGAAGACCGTGAGAGTGGCCGGTCCAAAGCATGTCTCAGAATCTGTTGTATCGTACGACACCAAAGCTCCTTGGGTGGAGCCTTTCGCAACCGGTTCGCTTCGCGTGCTAGGGCATGTGAAAGACATGCGTAGGGTCGGCAGCAACTTGCTTGATCTGTGTTGGACCGCTTGTGGAGCACTTGACGCAATGGTCGACCTCAGAGACATTCTGCCAATCATCCACGTATCTGGCACACACATGGTTTCTGAGGCTGGAGGGTTTGTTCTCGCCGCAAGTGGCGAACGCATGCGGCTGCCATTGCGCATCGAGGTCAGAATGAACTTCATTGCTGCATCTACAAAGGATTTGGCTCAGCAGATACTCGGCCTGTTCCAAGGCACGCGGCGCATAGCGTGAATCAAAAATGTATCAGCACTGAGCGCTCTGCGGACGATTCAGCTCTCGCTGTCCTCGTTCTCTTGATCCGGCTCCGAAGCTTCCGTCTCTTCTTCTTCGGTTTCTTCGAGGTCCTCTGCGGCCTCCACTTCAGTCGCGGTTTCAGCTTCGATTTCTGCCTCTTCCCTAATCGCTCGTTTTGCCTTCTTCTCATCCCTAGCTCCGGCCTTCGGTTTCGTCCTGATAAGAAACAGGTAGCCGATCACAACGCTTGCCGCGGCCAGTGCTAGCGTGACTTCGAACGCTCCGAGGTAACCAAAATGAACAATCGGGTTCAATCTGAGCGCGGAAGCTGGAATTCGAAGCAGAACATACTCAATCCACATAGGTACCACAAAGATAAGCGGCACCGAAATGATGACAAGCAACACTATTGAAGTGAAAACGTCAGCCAAGTCTACCACAATGCGCCTTCCGGGGCTATTCGCTGATTTCTTGGCGGTTGACATCTGTTGCTCCTCGCGATGGCCCGCCGGGTCTGCCTTTAAAACTTTGCCAAAACAGGCTGCTGGAGCAAGCCCAGCTAGCGCTGATTTGAGGAAGTGCCTGGGACTTGAGAAAGGAGGAGAGTCGAGCATGCTTTGCTCGTGAAGGAGGAGAGAGTTCAAGCGGAGAGAACTGGGTCCCAGACAGAATATGAATATGGTATAATGATAGATAAGCGTATGTTGCTCGTAACGTTGGTAGATGATGCCATACTGGCGTTTTGATTGGAGTCGCGAAGAGTTTCGCTAGATACAGAAGCAAGCTGATTCGAAGTCCGAGGACACTCGTGAATCCGTGGCGCGAGAAGGGCGATTCCATGTCTGCGATGAACGCCTGCTTCTGTTCTGATTCGCTGCCGCAGTGCTGACAGTCTGGAAGCAAACGGTCCTTGGGTCGAGTCTGAGCGGAATACTCTCGTGATTGCGGCGAAATGTCCATGGCTCTGGCGTCCTCGCTACTCTCGCACTTTCGGAATTCGCGAAGTCTGACTAGACGCAAACCCTACCCGCCATTTCCCTACGTGTTGTCACCCAGAAGAACAATCAATCGCACAGATTCTGTAAGCAGTTCTTGGTCGAGTGACTTTGCAAGCCCTTCCCGTGGTGTTTCTTCGCAGGCTAGCCCTCAGTTCATTCGAAGGATAGGTTTCCGCGAGATATCTTTAAGGCCTCTCAAAGGGACCGTCCAAACGAAGAGGTCGAGTATACACATGAGATACGCCTACGGTGTCTTCCTCGGCGCCATGCTTCCAGCCATAGTATTCTCGGAGTTAGCGGTTCTCAAGATAGTCAGTTATGGCGTCACCGACCCGACTGCTTTGGCCGGACTTTGGAGTATTTTCTTGATCTGGGTAGGTGTATGTGTAGTCATACTGATCGCGCCACCGCTCGCGGTCTTCTTCATGAACAAAGCGATGCTTAGAGAAGTCCTGATATATGAGATCGGAGGTCTGGCTCTATTCACTCCCGTGTGGTTCGCATTAGCAACAGAGTTATCGGGTGGCTCGTTGGTCGCGATTCTCTTGACCGGGGCGAAGAGCGCAATCCCCGTCTTTGGAGAGGGTTGGACGATTGTCGGAGCGGACGTGGGTCCAATAATACTTGTCCCATCGTTTGTTGTGATGATTCTCTTCGGAACACTGTTCCTGCGCCCTTCATTCATTGAGAGGTACAGCCTTCCCGCTGAGTCACGTAAAGTGCAAGCCCCGAAGGCCAAGCCAGCTCCAGAGGACGAATCAATTGAGACAGAAATGCCTGGTGTGGCTCCTCCGGTTCCCGATGAGAGAAGCGTCAATGAGCTCAAGTCTTTGCTGAGCGAAATTGGAGCCACCGATTCCATGACAAAGGCGATCATGGGCGCAGGTATTGCCACAGTGACAGACTTGGTCTCCACGACTTCGGACCAGTTGGCGACTATGACAGGACTGGACAGGAAGACCGCCGAGAATCTCCAATTGGCGGCTCAAAAGAGAGTCTGGTTTGGTGGCATATAGAAGACCAACATACCACGTCACGAGGCACTCTTCAAATAATCCAACAGGGCAGATTTGCGAAGATACATAGCCGATGAAAGGAGCGGTGCCCCGGGGTCAATCGGCAATGGGCAGGATTGGAATCCATGCGATGTGGTAAGCAAACCTAATGGTTCCACAATCTCTTCAGCGCACCAAGCGCTACAAGAGTGAGCTCTTCTATCTTAGGTTTGCCGACGATTTTCGCCTGCTTGTCGACCGATTCCCCCACTATTACGCAGGCGGTTCCCACTTTGACTTGCCTGACTTGGCCCAAGACAAAAAGAGCGGGAGATTCCATCTCGGTGGCAATCACATTCGCGTTCCGAAGCTGTTGCCAGTGGTTACGCATCCCTTCCGGATCTGAGACCAGATCTGGAAACTCACTGTAGAACGCGTCTTTCGTGTGGCCAATCCCCACACGATACCTGACTCCCCTCTCTCGTGCGGACTCACTCAGAGCCTTCACAACATCGGGATCGGCCACTGCAGGAAACTCGATTGGCGCATACTGCCTGGACGTTCCTTCGTCTCGGACTGCTCCTGTGAATATGACGAGATCCCCGGCCTTGAGAGAAGGATCCATGGCACCTGCCGTGCCAACTCGAATGAAAGTCGTGCAGCCTACCCTGATTAGCTCCTCTAGGGCAATTGCAGCTGACGGGCACCCGATGCCTGTTGAACAGACGCCCACAGGAACTCCTTGGTACTTACCCTTGTAGCTCCAGTACTCCCTGTGTCGAGCAACTTCCTGTGGGTCGGTGAAGAAACCCTCTGCGATCAGACGAGCTCTATCTGGATCCCCGGGTAATAGAACAAGCGGCGGAATCTCACCCCGCGAGATTGCTATGTGATACTCACGTTCAGCGGTCACCCGATCACCGACGACTGGGCTGACGCACGGCTCTGATAAAAAGCGTTTCCTATGAGAGGTCGCAATACTACCAATGGGAAGGCATGCGCCGCAAGGAAATGCATCGACATAGTTAAAAGTGCCATTCACGCGGCGCCGAGAAGTGATGACTATGAGCGGCGATCTTACAGAGCTTGAACGAAGAATCTTGAGTTACGTGGCAAAGGATAGCCATAGGCCCTCAGCTATCGCGAAAGCTCTCATTGCCCGTCATTTTTCATGCGACCAGAATCAGGTTGTTGCAGCCCTTGTGAACCTTGAAAGCAAAGGTCTAGTTGAGAGGTTCACATCAAAGACTTTTGTGGCTACTTCCAAAGGCCAGTCAGAAGCAGAGTAGATTAGGCCACCTTCGTCCCGCATTTCGGACAGGATTTGCTAGCACCCGGTATTTCGCTACCGCATTTGGGACACTTACCTGCATACTTGTCCCATTGCGCGGTCACACGTTCCGCAACTCCTTCCTTCAGCAATTGCCTTGCCTGGATCTGATTGAGGCCTGACTGGACTTGGTTTCGGGCTCCTCCTGCGAGCAGCATATTTCCCTCGAGACAAACCTTCTGAAAGCTATTCCTGAATGCCGAGCTTGTTCCAGATAGGTCTGAAATCATCGTTCGGATGTGCTCGTCAAGGCTCTGGTCAACAGGAACCTGTCTGAGCGGCATCGAAAAGCGTTCTGAGGGCAAGGCCGAGGGTACGAAGACCTTGACTTCTCCGGTCTCATACGTGGCAACAAACACATCGATGTCGAGGAGCGTAAGAGGAGCCAATTCCTTGATTTTGTCACTTTCAAACGCGAACGCCATAAGATTACGCTGTTCGCTCTTCAGCTCGTCAAGCCGCTGCCCTATGGCTCTCTCTAATGTGCTGGCTGAAGATGTCGCTGCATCTGAAATCTCCTCAAGCTCGTTCTCATTCTTGGTTCGTTCCATGTCAAATTCGACAATGCGGTGCTGATGTTCTCTAATCTGCGAGTCCAGCGATTCAGCCGTCTTCGCCTTTTCTTCATCCGCTGTTCGACTGAGAGTGGAAACCCTCTCGAGGGTTTGCGTCGCTTTCAGCTTTATATCCTCGATGCTATTGGTGTACTGACTGACGTGTTCTGAGAGGAAGTTGACAAGGTTATCGAACTCATCGATTGCTCCGTCTATGTCCTCGCCCTTTTGTCCAATTGATGTGCGGCTTTCTCTTATCTGTTCAAGAAGCTCAACAAAGAATTGCTCCAACGATGTGCTGTCTCTGGCGAACTCTGCCGTGAGAGCGCGGAGGCCCATTCTGTACTTCATCTCAATGTCCGATAGCGCATCACTCTTCTTCTCTGCGAGTTCCGCCGATTCAAGGTTCACAATCTCCTCAAGAGTCTGCGACCTCCTCCTCCACCGTTCTCTTTCAGCCTTTACCAATTCGGTCAGGTTATCCACTCGTGACGCGATTCTCTCCTTCGTGAATTTCTCAAGTTCTTCACACTCGGCGACTCTTCTCGCTGCGGACTCTCGAAGCTGTTGAAACTGCTGGCTGATGCTGAGCGCTCCTTGTGAATCGATTCTTAATTCAGGCCTATTGGGTTTCGAAGTGGGTTCGGTTTCCCCAAACCAGTTGGCAACGCGGACGATTGACTCCGGTTCATCCAAGTGCTTGACATACTGCATCTTGCGTTCAACACTGCCTAGGTACGTCAATGCCCTCTCTACAGCCGCAGGAATATCACGTGGTTCGGCCACTTCGCCGAGCGACTTCTTCACTGAGCTTAGGGCCGTGTTCTCAGTGGACTCAAGAGCTGCGGGTTTATCGCTAATCGCAGTAAGGATTATAGACTCAGTGCTTGATACTTGGACGATCCAGAATGGGATAGACACTTGAGCAAGACCAGTTAGTCTCTTACTGCCGCCATAAGAATCTGCAAGAATGAAACCAAGCGACGATGCAATATGGTTAGGTTCGCTCTTGGGTCGACCACCTAACATTGAGTTTGCGAAGCTCAGATGAATCTGATGTACCACACCGGTCACCTCACGCAGTGACTTCAGTGCACACATGAGTAATTATGTGTTGCCGATAAAGGGCACCAAACCCTGGCACTAGATGATTTTCACAAGCGAATCGACGACATTGTAGGTGTTCTCGGGTCTTTGTTCACAGAATATCCGTGTATGTATAGTGTTGGAGGTTACAATACGTCCGCCGCTTTTTTCAACTAGGTTCTCAAGCAGCTGCTCGCCCTTGTCGGCGAGTGGCATCACGTGGACTACAGCTAGTCCCACATCGGACGCACCTTGGGCCCGAAGTCTCTCGGCGGCCTTCAACAGAGTCGTCCCGCTCTTTGTGAGGTCGTCTATTAAGATGACTCTCTTTGCTTTGACCTTGACGTCTCCTGAAAGTTCCACCGAATAGGAATTGGTGCGCTTCTTTCCAAAGCCTTCGACAGCAAATCGCTCCTGGCCCCCCTCGTCAGGGGTAATGACTGAATACTTGTCAAACCCAAACCTTGCAGCTGCGAACTCAATCAGATCCGGCATGATGTCGATTTCTTGGTAGGCTCCCCTTGAAGTGATTGCTTTAACCCATGGAAGGTTTGGCTTCGCATGTGGGTTCACGACCCAAACCTTGTTGCATGCTCGAGTTATCTGCTCTGCCGCCCACTTGCAAGATATCGCCTCGCCTGTCTTGAAGGCCTTGTCCTGGAGGCCAAATGGCTGAAACGTGAGAACCACTTCAACATGAGAGGGAGGCAGAATCGGCTTGGACCGATACTGCTTGTGACTTAACTCCTCCACGTTATATGGCTGGGCGAGAATATCGAGAATGAGAAGCAGCTCCACAACACGGTCCGACGTGGTGAACGCTTCCTTGTCGGATGGACTAGACCCGGTGCAGCTCTGAATCACGACCACTCTACGGTCGGACAGCTTCTCCACGTCTGGAATGCGAGCGTATACATCTGCATTGGGAAACATACGACGGCCATCGTAGTTCATTGCACAGCTGAAGACACGGTATCCGTGCTTCTCAAAACACTGTCTAAGGTGTTCAGCACCACTGGCAAGAACTACATCGTATTCCTTCATTGTCGTCAAGCCGCGAGATACGCCCTTTAATAGAGTTGTCCCCTGCCGCTGGTAAAGAACTGTTCGGAACTCTTCCGTGGGGATTCTCGTTCTTCGGTGTCATTACGACACGTACGACAACCTAAAATGAATTGTGTGACGAAAGAGCCCTAGTAGAAAAGGTACGTGCTCTTTGTGATTCTGACAGCCCGTGATTTGTTACGAAAGGTTGCCCAAGATTCGGGCCTAGACTACCCAGAGGTAGCTAAGCGAGTCAATCGTGATATGAGCAAGGGCAAGGGGTTTCTCCATTCAGTGGGAACAATCGTCGAACAGATCGGACTGAATCCTGAGCAGTATCGTCTGAACCCCGTCTTGATAGTGGATGAGGCATTGAGAATACTTCGTCGAGACTATTCGCAGACCCTTATGATGTCTGCAGTCTTAGCACGAATGGTAGAGTCAGAGGCAAAGGACGCTCTTCCTCCTCCTGCTTTCTTTGCCTTTCTTGAGCTACTGTCGGCCATTCCCGATACCCCTCAACATATTACGAGTGAACGGAGCCCTGCAGTGGATGAGGACACCACCAAGGTCATTGAACTCCTTACGACACTCGTATCCCTCGTTTGTGAGTGGTCGAATGATGGGATTCAGGGAGTTGCTGCAGACTGTCCGGAGTCCCTTGCACCTATGGCCCGGTCTGTGTTTCGAAAGACCAAGCTCTACCAAGGAGGCCTGTGGACTTGCATTTCGTGTGGAAGAATAGTGGGAATCAAAGAGACACACGCACTGGTCTGCGATGAGTGCGATGTCAAGATGTTCTCGTGTCATCCCAGAGGTGGATCGCTTGACTTCGGAGGAGTCTGAAAGAAGGGCCTACGGGCGCGCTGACCACGACGGACCTTTCGGGCGATAGTTGTCAAGGTGCCTCGCTAACGGGATTGCTAGCGTCTTGAAAAGAAACAGTGTGACGTCGGTGTCCTCCGTGTCGGCGATACCGTAATCACGGAGGCCCGCACGTCTTTGGTTAATCTAGATCAGAAATTGTCCGCTTTTGCCAGGCACTATCTGCCTAGTGATGAGTCAGGGCCTCTTCAACAACGCTGAGTGAGACCTCCGGACTTGCAGACTCCATTTCCTTTAGCTGCTTGCGCGCTTTCTCGGTAATCTCGAATCGAGGACCGCCTGTCAGTGACCATTCCCTAGACTCGACGCGTCGAGTAAGCCCTGCCTTCTCGAGAGACTCAAGAATCGGCAACGGTTCTGCAATATTCGTATGCAGTGACACGAAGCCTATTGGGCAGGATCCCTTAGCCATATCCAGCGCTTGTAGTATAGCAATCATTTTCTTATCCATTCTTTCACCTCATTTTGTTCTTGATCAATGACTCCCTTTGTTCATGCGTCGCTCCATTGCTTTCAGGACCCTTTCCTTTGCAATCATCATTGCGACGGCCCTCGGAAGCATCACGACGTCACCACTGATTGAGCTGGTCAGCACCAGCTTCGTGTTCTCCCTGATCTTCGAATCGATCATGGCGAACGCTTCATCGATGCTCTTCCCAAGATACTCAGCATAGGAACCTATCACGCCTCCAGAGTTAGCAAGCATATCGGGCAAAATCAGAACACCTTTCTTGAAGAGTATCTCTTCTCCGGCTTGAGTCGTCGGGTTGTTTGCACCTTCGACTATGAGCCCTGCTCGGACCTTGCTTGCATTGCGCTCTGTGATGACATTCCCAACTGCAGCCGGAATCAGCACATCACATTCCACTTCGAGAACTTCGTCTCTGCCAATCTCTCTGGCTCCCTTGCAGTGTTTGCAGGAGTGAGCCTCGTCTGTTGCGTAGGCATGCTTCATTGCTACGTCAATGTCAATGCCTTTGGCATTGTAAGCTCCTCCCCAGAAGTCTCCAATAGCTACGATTTTCGCACCCTTGCGAACGAGATACTTCAGCTACTTCCGATCCCACATTGCCGAATCCATGGATTGCGACGGTGAGACCATCGACCGTGTTTTGGACCGGAATAAACTCAGAGAGTATGCTTAGCGTTGTCTCTATACCGACTCCAAGTCCGAAACCCGTCGTTCCAAGTTCGTGAGGAATTCCTCCCATTCTCTCGGGTTTTCCTGTAGCGGCCTTCTTATCGCCAACGACTTCGACAAATGCGGCGATCTCTTCTTCACCCACGTTCATGTCAGGTGCAGAAACCCATTCGTCTGGTACGTGAGCTGATACAGCTCTTGCGAATGACCTGACGTAGGACAGCTTGTCGATTGAATATGGGTCTGCATTAATACCGCCTTTGGCTCCTCCAAATGGAAGACCAGCAAGTGAGCATTTCCAAGTCATTGTCCTCGCTAGTCCGAAGACTTCAAGCGGCGTTAGGCCTGCTCTGATTCTGAAGCCACCCTTTCCTGGGCCGAGTGCAGTATTGTCTATGATGAGCACCCCTTCCATCCCGAGGCTGGGATCATAGACACGAAGGACCTTCTCAGGGCCCCATTTGTCACTGAAAGCAGCAACGTTAACATCCTCGAGCATTCGCTCGAGCATAGCCATCTGCTGCGATTGAACTTCTGTCGATGCATCCTTCAATGTTGCCATTTTTCATCGCTCTTCTGGCTTCTTTGTTGAAGCTCGTGCCTTTCGCGATAAGTGGAGTACACTTAACCTCCGTGGACCCCCGACTAGGAACTTGTGCCAAAGAATGCATCAAAGTGGCCTAGAGAATGCATTTACGTACCGTTCATCTAGGTGATGAATGCAGAAAGTACACTTACAGCATGCCGCTTTCCTACTGACATTTTTGGTATTGCATGCACACAAAAGTATTAATTATGTCACAACGGCCCTAGCTGCGTGCCAGATCTTCTATCGGACAAGAGCAATCTCACCATTCTTGAGGAGTTGGTATCGGGACAGGCTGTCAGTGTCAATCTTAGCGAATTGTCTCGCGTACTGGGTCACCACAGGCACACAATAGCAGGCAGGGTCCAAGCTCTAATGGACCACGGAGTTCTAGATGTCCCGCATGTTCCGTTTGTCGGGCTGGGCAGGGTCTACCCGCTCTTTGTGATTCTATATCTTGAAGCTCCGGATGACGCCCGATTCGAAAGATGGATCAAGGAAGACCCCTACATATTCGCGGCATTCAGGACTAGGCAATCAGACTTCAACACTCTGTTGTTCGTTTATCACCAAGACCTGACAAGCTATCTTCGCTGGAGGGAGTCTCTTCCAGCAATTATGAGAACAGAATATGACATTCCTGAAGATATGACGTCTTTTCTTTCGAGTTCGTCCTATCACTCTAATGAACTAACGATCAAGCATGAGCCCTCTTCTGGACTGACTCTTATGATGCAAGAGTCTCACCAAAACAATTCCCAGCATTTGAACGGACTAGATCTCTCCGACCTCGACTTCGAGATTCTGAAATGCCTGACTTCTGGCGTAGGTCTAAAGATCAATGAGGCGCACCTGTGCCAGAAGACGGGCCTGCATCGAAAGACTGTCGAGAAACGCATTGCATCGATGATAGAAGAAGGATACATCTCCCGTCCGGTATGCAATTTCCCCAACTACTTCGTCCCTCCTGACTATATACTAACGTTGTCACTCGTGGAGGTGAAGAAACAGTGGGAGAAGATAGTGCGCGAGATTGTGGCTGACCCTCATGTTCCCGTTGCTCTAAGGACCGTGCAAGGAAGATACAATCTCTTGATTATCGGAAACCATCAAAGCATAGGCGACTATCTCCAGTGGGATGAAGGATACAGGGAGAGATTTTCTGGCGCATTTGGTGGTGCAAGCGTCACATACCTGACCCCTCGCATGACGATTTCCTTTAGTTACAACATCGTTGCACTAATGCTCATACGAAAGAGAATGGAGATGTACAAAGGGAGAAAGCTCAGGGAGCTGCTTGAGCCAAAGCAGTAGGATTCCAGCACTCGAATGGCCAGTGCAGACTGCAATGCTGTCTTCTATTGTGAGCGTACTCGAAATGGGCTCACAGCGAATTCCCTAGTCTTGGATCAACGTAGGTGGTGTGCTCTCTACGTGACCGCGACTGCGCGAGATTCCCAGAAGGACACATCAGTACACCAATTCAACCCGTGAATGCTGCATTGGGACTCAGTCGTTCTCCGGGATGCAAGAAGTTCATAAAAACAGGGTCCTAATTGTCCACGATTGCTATTTGACCGTGCATCTTTAATAGGTGGAGCTTCAAGCCGCGGATGGCTTCCTTACCACTTCTCAACGGAGGAACTCAACTTGGAAGAGGAAACACAAGGCATCACAGCTAACAACCCGTTTCAGATTGCTCAGCATCAGATAGATATTGTCGCTAAGCGGCTGAAAGTCGATCCTGGAATAATTGAAATCATAAAGCAGCCCAAACGCGTCCTAGAAGTAGCAGTTCCCATAAGGATGGACAATGGTCAGTTGCGGGTGTTCCGCGGTTACAGAGTCCAACATAACGATGCGCGCGGTCCCTTCAAAGGTGGCATCCGATACGGTCCCGACGTAAACGTCGATGAGGTCAAGGCGCTCGCCACTTGGATGTCAATGAAGACGGCAGTAATGGATATTCCGTACGGCGGAGGAAAAGGTGGAATCATCTGCAATCCAAAAGAGATGAGCAGCGCCGAACTTGAGAGGCTCACCCGCAGATTCACCTCCGAGATTAGTACCATTATTGGACCGCTGAGGGATATCCCCGCTCCGGACGTGAACACGAACCCTCAGACCATGGCTTGGATCATGGATACCTATAGCGCTGCTATGGGAATCGTCGAGCCTGCAGTTGTTACAGGCAAACCTATCATCCTAGGGGGATCCCTCGGTCGGAACGAAGCCACTTCCCGTGGTGTGGTAATATGTGCCAGAGAGGCCGCCAAGGTGACCGGAGCAAAGCTGCAGGGCGCCACTGTAGCAGTGACTGGATACGGAAACGTTGGGTACAACTCGGCATGGCTTGCCCAAGATCTCCGCATGAGAGTCGTTGCATGTAGCGACTCCCAAGGCGCAATCTACAATCCTGATGGTTTGGATGCTCGCAAAGTCGGTGACTTCAAGGCAAGGACCGGCACGGTAAAGGGTTTCCCCGGATCGAAAGAGATACCGCTTGACAAGGTGGTCGAACTCGATGTCGATTTTCTGTTCCCCTGTGCTCTGGAGAACGAGATTACATCTAGCAACGTAGACTCAGTGAACGCTAAGATAATCATCGAGGGTGCAAATGGCCCGACTACACCAGAGGCTGATGAAGTCCTCTACAAGAGTGGGACCTTCCTTGTTCCCGACATCTTGGCCAATGCCGGAGGAGTGACAGTCTCTTACTATGAATGGCTTCAGAACCTGAGACGCGAATACTGGACTGAACAGGAAGTGAATACCAAACTTGAGGCACGCATGGTGAAGGCATTCCACGAAGTCTATGACATTGCCAAGAAGGAAAACGTACACATGAGAACGGCAGCATTCATGCTGGCCGTAGGCAGAATAGCATCAGTGATGGAGCAGCGTGGTCTGTTCCCATAGAGTTCCATAGGGTACTCGGAGGATCATCCATCTGGGTGGTCCCCCACTTCTTCTATACATTCGACATAGATTATGAGGTGGTAAGACTGGATTATACGTGCAGTCAGGATGATCACATGTACTCGCTAAGCTACGGGGCTCGAACGAGGAGAGAGAGTTGCGCATGATGGCTCTAGCATTCCCATTTGCCACTGGCCAGATTGCATTGGCTGAGGCCGAAGGAGCCCTCGTGATGAGGTATCTCCTTCGGTCGGAAAAACAACCGTTAGACTACTACGGGAATATGCCTCTGAGCTCAATTGCCCTAGCGACTCTTTTCACTGCCAATGCGAGCGCTGCAGTCCGAAGACTTCTGATGTTGTACTCCGATGCAGTCTTGTTGACCTCGTCAAACGATTTGACTAGGATGTCTCGAAGCGCTTGGCTAACCTGCTGCTCATTCCAGAAGAAGTGTTGCAGTCCCTGAACCCATTCGAAGTCACTCACAGTAACACCGCCTGCGTTTGCAAGTACGTCCGGTACTACTGTCGCTCCTTTTTCTGCCAGAATAGCGTCGGCTTCAGGAGTAGTGGGACCGTTGGCCCCTTCAACTATCATGGAAGCCTGAATGGAGTCTGCATTGTCCTTTGTAATCGCATCGCCCATAGCACATGGCGCGATAATGGGCACATCCAGTTCGAAGAGGTCTTTGTTGGTTATGGTGTCTGCGCCCGGAAAACCATCCACCGACTTCTTCGGTTGCTTGGATGCGTAGTCGATCAGCTTGGGGATATCAAGCCCATGTTGATCGTAGACGCCGCCGAAGGCATCTGCTACAGCTACGACCTTGAAGCCGCCTTGATGAGCGAATTTACAGAAGTAGCTGCCCACATTGCCGAAGCCTTGCACAGCAACTTGCAGCCCTCTAGTACTGCGACCTTTCTGTCTCAAGGCTTCCTCCATCACATAGAACAGCCCTCTTCCGGTAGCTTCGGTTCTGCCAACGCTGCCACCGATTTCGACTGGTTTGCCTGTGACAACGCTGAGCTCGGTGTGACCAGTCCACATGGAATATGTGTCCAGCATCCACGACATAACCTCCGGGTTCGTGTTCACGTCGGGAGCAGGTATGTCTGATTCTGGCCCAATCATGCCAATCAGACTGTAAGTGAATCTTCGCGTCATTTTCTTCAGCTCAGCGGAACTGAGCTTCCACGGGTCGCATACGACACCGCCCTTGGCCCCGCCGAATGGAATGTTGACCACAGCAGTCTTCCAAGTCATCAATGCGGCTAGGGCTTTCACTTCATCGAGGCTGAGGTCAGGCGCGTATCGGATTCCGCCTTTGCATGGTCCTCGATGATGTGAGTGCTGTACTCTGTAACCTTCAAAGATTTCAAGATGGCCGTCGTCCATGATAACTGGGAAATAGGTTATCAGAATCTTATCCGGCTTCTCGAGAATCTTTAGTATATTCTCGTCTAGCTTAATCGCTTCAGCTGCAAGGTGTAGCTGCGTTAGAACGTTCTCCCAAGGATTGGATTCAGGATTTGACATAGTTACCCGTCCTGCGGTTTTTGTGGTGAAATCCATTCGATTTGGTATTAAACGCTTTCCTACGTGCTCCTCGCTGTTTGTGTCAGAACCGGAGCGTGGGACTTGGTGGGCAATCTCAGCATTCTTGAAGTCGCACTCATAATCGCAAATCGCGGCAAGTGCGAATTGTGCAATAGTCGGAACGCAGTCTCTGCTCATTGCGTTTGCCGCGCGTCCCAGAATGAGATGGGCTGTCCGTTACACGAATCCAGTTTCCTAGACAAAAAACCACAACGGAACGTCAACTATGATGCGTAGAGGGAGCCGCCCATGTCATCTTCGTATGATTTCGAGAAGTTCCGCAAGCCGTGTTTCGACGTCGGTCTCCAGAGTTCTCAACTCAGCGAGTTGCCGGAATTGGGACATGAGAGCCAATCGGTAATTAGCTTCCGATATCTTGCCGGCTCTTCGCTGAGCTTCAGTCTTGTCCATCTGAGCAGCTAACTCGTTGCGCCTGTTGACGACGAGTTCGAAGCCCTGTTTTAGTGACATCCACTCAATCATGGCGGCACTTCTTTCTTCTTCCCTATGCTGGCGTCTTACTCTCTCGGCTTCCCATTCTTTGAGCTTCTTGTTGGCGACTCTAATCTCTTGTTGAAGCTCGTATAACCTGGCTTCGAGTTCTCGCTTGACTCCGATTATCTGAGTCGAACGCTGCCACATCTCCTTATACTGCTGGATGTGCTCCTGCTCGGTTATCTCCTTCTTCGCGAGCTTCTGGTCCAGTTCCGCCAGAGCCGTTTGCATTTGCTCGAGCTTCCCCTTGACTTCTTCGTACGATGCACGAAGAGCAGTCCACTCAACACTGTACTGCGTTAGGACCTCTCTCGGGTCTAGCTGTAGGTAGTCATCGCTGCCCCCCTGAGGTCCTGGACCATGACTCATCAGCTACACGTCCTTGTCTATCAACACGATTGTCCTATCAAGCTTTCACCAATTGGACCGACTTAAGCTTTTTCCGAGGAAAGTAATACAGACTGGTATCCACTTGAGGGAACCTTGATGGCATTTCACCGAAAACTATAACGTGAGGCGCCAGCAGGACTTGAGCCGTCGTGAAGACATGAATCTGAAGACAGACCTCGTACCGCCCGCAAGGCGGAAGCCAAAGCCCAAGGATCCTCTCAAGCTTCCTTTCGGGTCAACCTTCACAGATCACATGTTCACAATGCGTTATAGAAACGGGCAATGGTCAGACCCTCAGATTGGCCCCTACCAACCACTTTCGCTCGACCCTGCTGCAATGGTTCTTCATTATGGGCAGGGCGTGTTCGAAGGTCTCAAGGCTTATCGCAGGGCAGGGAAGGTCTATCTATTTCGTCCTCGGGACAACATCGTGCGCCTGAACGCTTCGGCCAAGAGAATGGTAATGCCCGAAGTTGACGTTGACTTCGTGCTCGAGTGCTTGAAAGAGCTAGTGAAAACCGAAAAGGACTGGATTCCGGAACTGCCCGGAACATCGCTATACATCAGGCCGACAATGATAGCAGTTGAGCCCAAACTCGGCGTAAGAGCAGCTCTGGAGTATCTGTTCTATGTAATTGTGGGACCAGTTGGACCGTATTTTCCGGAGGGCTTCAACCCGCTGAAGATCATGGTCTCAGACACGTATGTGAGGGCTGTGCGGGGAGGAGTAGGATTCTCAAAAACGATGGGCAACTACGCCGCCAGTCTCTTGGGAGGCAAAGAGGCTTCGGATGCCGGTTGTTCTCAGGTACTGTGGCTCGATGCCATTGAACGCAAGTATATCGAAGAGACAAGCACCATGAACGTGTTTGTCAAGTTCGACAAGGAGCTGGCGACCCAACCTCTTGACGGCACAATACTGCCCGGCATTACGCGAGATTCAGTAGTTCGAATAGCGAGGGACTGGAAACTCACTGTAAACGAGCGCCGCATTTCTATTGATGAGATTATCGAAGGAACCAAGTCAGGCAAAGTCAAAGAGGTGTTCGGCGCTGGCACTGCGGCGATTATTGCTCCTATTGGGGAGCTTGTGTATCAGGGCAAGTCGTATGTTGTATCTGGTGGCAAGACCGGTGAGTTGACCCGGAAGCTGTATGACGAACTCACTGCCCTTCAATGTGGCGAGGGAAAGGACAAATATGGTTGGGTCGTCAGTCTGTGATTCACTACCCAAGACACGCTTGCCGAGATGCTTCTAAGCACGAGCGTCGGATGGTGAAGAGGTGTTGAATCTGCCTGCGCAACTGACCGTCGACTACACAAAGTGCACGGGCTGTAGAATCTGCGAGTGAGCTTGTAGCTCGAAAAAGGAAGGTCTGTTCAACCCGGCTCTCGCACGCCTGAAGATAGTCCGTTACGATGACCTTGGAATGGACATTCCCAACGTGTGTGGTCCATGTGAGGAGGCCCCTTGCGTTGATGTCTGTCCAGTCTATGCAATGCGCCGTGACCCCATATCGAAGATGACCTATCTAGACGAGGACAAATGCATTCTATGTAAGTCGTGTGCCGGGGTCTGTGTCAATGGCGTGATTAAACTCGACATCTCAAGGATGCGAGTAATAAAGTGCGACCATTGCGGCGGCGATCCTGAGTGCGCCAAGGCTTGTCCGACTGGAGCCATACAGTATGGCTCGATTGCGCAATCGGCCGTACGAAGCCGGCATGGTAAGATAGCGAACTATCTCAAGGAAATAGAGAGAACCGCCATAGCGAAACAATCGGGTGGAGAGGAGTAGGTTGCGCCTCGGAGGCTATGCTGGGAAGACCCTGAGAGTGAACCTGACCAAGGGCAGTTTTCGTGCGGAACCCCTATCAACAGATTGGGTCCGTGACTACATAGGCGGCGACGGTTTCGCTGCAAGAATACTCTTCGAGGAGGTGGGTCCGCGAACAAATCCTCTTGGCGAGGCGAATAAGCTCATAATTGCCACGGGCCCGGTGACTGGCACATTATGGCCAATGAGCGGTCGGACAGTGTTCGTGTCAAAGTCACCACTTACTGGAATCTGGGGTGAGAGCCACGTCGGCGGGTTCTTGGGACCTGAACTCAAGTATGCTGGTTACGATGTTCTCGTTGTTGAAGGAAAGTCGGAGGAACCAGTTTACATACTCGTTGAGGATTCGGATTTGCAGTTGGTGGGAGCCACCGAGTTCTGGGGCTTGAGAACGAACGAAGTTACGGCGGCAATCAGAAGGAAGCATGCGGATCCGGACATCCAAGTCGCGGCCATTGGGCCTGCGGGCGAACGCCTTGTGCGGTTTGCATCGGTCATTGTCAACAACGCGCGGGCGGCAGGAAGGACTGGTATGGGCGCGGTCCTAGGCTCAAAGAATGTGAAAGCCATTGCTGTTAGGGGTCATCAGTCAGTCGAGGTCAGCAATCATGATGCATTTGTCAAGCTAGCACAAGATGCCCACCGTCGAGTTCGGCAGAATCCTCAGGCTCAGGAGATGCACAAGTGGGGAACGTGGATTCTGACTTCAGTAAAGCAGACCATCGGGGAGTTGCCCTCGTACAACCATCGTACTGGCGTGTTCCAGGGCTGGGAGAAGCTGAGCGGCGAGTACATACGACCAAGGTATACAGTCTCGGACAGAGCTTGTTTCGGATGCAGCCTGGGCTGTAAGAAGGTGAACTACGTTCGTGATGGCCCCTACGCAGGGACATACGGAGAAGGACCCGAATATGAGGGCCTCATGTCGTTCGGCAGTCTGTTAGGCATCGCAGATTTTCCAACCGCTTTGAAGGCCAACCTGCTCTGCAATCAGCTAGGGCTCGACATGATATCGACGGGAGCGACAATTGCGTTTGCAATCGAAGCCTTCGAGAATGGTGCTATCGATGAGAGCATAACAGATGGGATGAAGCTGGAATGGGGCAACAGTGAACAGGCTCTGCGTCTGCTAGAGATGATTGCCAACAAGGAGGGCTTCGGTGAGCTTTTGGCAGGAGGAAGCAGAGCGGCTGCCCGTAGAATTGGCAGAGGGAGCGAAAGGTATGCCATTCAGGTGAAGGGATTGGAGGTTTCGGGCCAAGATGGGCGTACTCACAGAAGTATTGGTCTCTCTCATGCCACTGGGGCACGCGGGGCTGATCACCTCCGGAGCCTTGTGACCGTCGACCAGTTGGGTTACCAAGAAGTGGCCGCCAAGAGATGGGGTCGTGACAAGCTTCCTGAGATAGTCGACCCCTACACAGAGAAGTATAAAGCTGCAGCCGTCGTAGAGACCGAGAATGTGTATTGCATACGAGATTCAATGATAGTCTGCTGGTACAGTGTATCATGGCCTCCGATATTCTGGCTCGAGGACTTTGCACAAGTCCTACCGGTCGCAACTGGTGTTGAGTCTCTCGGATCGACGGGTGAGCTACAGAGAATCGCGGAACGTCAGGTCACATTGAAGCGTCTCTTCAATGCACGAGAAGGCATCGGCCGCAAGGATGACCGGCTACCAAGTAGATTCACAGACGAGGCAATGCCTGAGGGTCCGGGAAAGGGGCAGCGCGTGAACTTGGAACCTATGTTGAACGACTACTATAGATTGCGCGGATGGAACCTAGAAAACGGACTTCCTACGGACGACACATTACGGAGATTGTCCTTGGAATGGACTCGAGCCAGTCTTTCACGCAACTAGCATGTCAATGTCGACCGAATAGGATATAGAGAGATGTCTGTATGTAAAAACAGGCATTCTAAGCATGCCATCAGGGAGAGATTTAGATTAATGGCAAACAAGAACATAGTAGTGTCTCTAGTTGTAGTCTTCTTGGTTGCTTCTTTCACAGCCTTCGCACAGACGACGCTCCCGCAATCAAACAGTGTCACACAAACAATGACTGAGCCAATTGGTTATCACGCACTTGCGGACTGGTCCGGATCAAGTGCATTGATGCGGGAATACGTTCTACCCGTAGGTAGTCCCGCCACGACTTATGTGCCGTCAGCAGGTCCGAGCTACCCGACGGCCATAACCTATGATGCCAATGGTTTCATTTGGTTCACTGACATCTTCAATAGCAGGGTCTATCGTCTGACACCGGCGACGGCAATCAACCAAACGTCTACTGTAGCGCTAAAGTGGCAACTGCCTCTCACTCAGAACATGACGCGTGGTCCGGCCCACATCATTGTTGATGATGCTCATACCTGCGTCTGGTTCACCGATTACGTCAGCATGCAGATTAGCCGCCTCAACTGGACAACGAATCTACTCACGGACTGGACTATCCTGCGGAACCTTAACATTCACCCTTGGGATTTGCTTATGGATCCGGCAACCGGTCACATCTGGTTCACTGGGCTCAATTCATCTAAGTTCTGTGAGATGAACCCCCTCAACGGTTTCCTAATCATCTACAACTTAGTAGTGCTGGGCGCCACTGGCGGGCCCCTACCCGTTGGTCTTGCAGAAATGAAGCCAAGCGGGGCGAGTTTCTACATGACAGACTTGCGTCTTGACTATCTCTACAGGGTTCAGTTCAACAACCCTGGAGCGGGTGCTTCTGTCTACCCACTCGTGGCTGGTGGCTCCAGTTTGGCACTTGCTCTAGATAGCAAGCAAGACGTGTGGGTTACTCAGCCCACGAATGACCTTGTGAATGAGCAGCTCGCCGGAAGCAATTACAAGAAAACTGGAAGCATAACCTCCATCCAAAGAACACTGGTGGATGACAAGAATATCGTTGACCCAAAGTCGATAGGAATCCAGATTCAGCTGACCCCTGTTAGACCCAAGGAATACAGCACTCCTCCCCAAGTGATAGGTGATCCGTTGAACGTATGGAATGTTCCTTCATCACCTTCAGGACCTTGGGGAATTGATATCGATACCAACGATAGTGCATGGTATGCCGAGTACACTGGAAATCAAATCGGGCTGATTCTACCGCCATCGAACAAGACACTCGAGTTCACGGTTCCGACAACCAATTCCCATCCGCTCTACCTCACCGTGCCGCGGACCTCCATGCCTCCTTTTCCGGCTACTCATGTCTGGTTCACAGAGTTTACGGGCGGCAAGGTTGGTGAGCTATTCACCGGCACCTATGTCGATGTTCGAGTGGCACCGTCTATCGCGTCGCAGTATCCTCCTCCGGTCCCTGGCTCCATCCGTTGGACTGCTGAGCCCGGCGCTGAGATATGGATCGACGCACCAAGCAATGGCTACAGCTCTGCTCATCATGATGTGCCAGAGAGAGGGGTTCTGAACCATCTCTATGCTCGAGTGACGAACTTGGGCATCTCCACGGCTACTGATGTTGTGGTCAAGTTCTACTACCACAACATGTCAGTGTCGTTCGCACAATTCATCCCCTTGCCACCATCGACTCCTCTGTCTTCAGTTTGGATTCCGATAGGTAGCACGACAATAGCATCATTGGCGCCCAGTCTCTCAACGGATGTGTACGTCAACTGGACGATTACATCAACGGTACCAGACCACTTTTGCATCGGTGTGCAAGCGGTCGCCACGGGCGATGTGGACCTGTACGACAATGTTGCCTACCGCAACTTCGAAATATACACGGTTATCGCAGGCGTTCCCACAGCAATCTACTTGCCGGTTTGGGCTACGAACCATCTCAATAGTACAGGCTACCTCAGTCTGTCTTTGTCTGGTGTTCCAGATGGGTGGACTGCCAGCATTTCACCTAATGGTTTCAATCTGGGACAGGGCAAGTCTCGTCTGTTGAACCTCACGATCGTAGTGCCTTCGTCTGCAAAGACTGGCATGCGTGCTGTGATCGAAGTCACGGGCATGATCAATGGGACTACAACCGGGATGCTTTGGATAGAAGTGGATGTTGTTGCTAGCACTACGACTACGACCACCGTGCAGCCGCCGATTACAATGACAGACGTGGCCTTTTTGGCCGGCGGGTTTGTGGCGGGCATTGTGTTGATGCTCATCATCCGCTTGATGCGTAAAGGTGGAAAATAGTGTCTTTGTGGCTAGGGATTGTGATTCCTAGCCACTCCCTTTTCTTTTCAAGTGGACTGGCACGCAAGCTAACATCATTTCCCAATTCGGCATAACTCACATTGTCTGCCGCGATTTGATAGACGAACTTCTTCTGAAGACTGCGGTATATGCTCATGTGCCGCTTTGCCGCGCAATAGAGATGTAGAGTACGTCATCGAACCCGAGAATGCCGTATCCGGAAGCGTTCTCGAGCTTTACGTGGTCATCATAGACCTCGCTGACACGCACATTCGGTATCTTGGCTAGTGTATCTTTCTGCATATAACGCAGGTAGACTGTAAACACCTGCCCGTTACTCTTCATCTCCTGAAAGATGTTCCTCCAGTTCGGCATTCCAGAATCCTCTGAGCAAGACGTGCGAAGTCACGAGCATTTAATGCTTGCTACCTGTGATAAGCGGCTGTACGTCCTAGATTGGCTGTGTTTTATCTCGCGAAATTGTCATAAGGCCGAGGTTGCCTGTCCTTGGCTGAGATGCTCTTTTCAGAAATAATCCCCGGTATCTATTCCATAAGAGGCAGGTTTGATTCCCAATTTGGCTTCATATCAAGCTACTTGGTTGTCGATGGCCAAGAGGCCCTCATTATCGATGCGGGAACCTATGCAGATCCGGGCGAAAACATTCTCAAGGCGATTGCATCATTAGGTCTGAAACCGAAGCGATCCTTGGTGGGCATCTTATGCACCCATGGTCATCCTGACCACATCGGGGGTGCATCCCGGCTAAGAAGAGCAACCGGTGCTCCAGTGATGATTCACAGCAGAGACAAGGACCTCCTTGAAAGGCCAAGCACGTTCGTTCGGGAAAGGCTAAGGCTGAATCTTGCGGGTCGCCTTGCCATGAAAGTTGACCAAAGCCCGCTCAAGGTCAACTACGTCGGGCAGAAACCTGACAGAGTTCTGAGCCAAGGTGACCAAGTGAAGGTAGGTCAGGTGACTCTCAGCGTGATTCATACCGGGGGTCATTCTGCAGGACACTGCGCCTTCTATGATTCTGAGAGAAAGCTGCTATTCTCGGGAGATGAGGTGAATAATTTCCCGAACGAGCCGCGCAAGTTCTATGTAGATCTCAGCGGTAGTCTTACCACGAAGCTCTCCTCAATAGAGCGGCTCTCATCCATGGAAATTGATTACGTGCTTCCAAGCCATGATGTTCCCCATGTCATGGAAGACGCAAAACCACAGCTGGATGAAGTCAAAGAGGGCGTCGTGCAGTTTCTCGACTGCGTGCTCGACGATCTGTCGGCTCGGGGTGAGGCTGACATTGAACAGCTCGCGTTTGATATGGAGCAAAGCCGGACTGTGCCTGTCCCTCAAGGACTGAGTGCTCTTCTTCCTACGACAATCGAAGTTGCACTCCGCGACTTGGAGAAGGCTAGCCTTGCCAAGGTCAGTCCTGAAGGGATCTGGCGTACAACATCCTAGCCAGTATCATGAGATTGAGTTCTCTTTCGAAGAAAAGTAAGGCCACCTCTCCGGTAATGAGTGTGCTCGAGGTCATATAATCTCGTTGGGTTTTCCGGTGGCGTATGACAGTCTCTGCTTCTCTCGGAGCCGAAAACAGTAGAAGACTGTCAATCGGCCGGATTGAGGTTGGTGGCTGAAAGCATTTTCGGTGAATAACCGAATGAACGCAAAAGCAGGCGGACTACCAATAGTTCCTCCAGGCGGACCTTGGGCCTGAACGGCACCAACCTCCACCACTGGAACGTGACCTTGAAGTAACAGAAACTAACCTAGACCCCTGGTGCCGATTCCAAGCGGGATCGGCACACCCTCTCTTTCTCATCTTGCATTTCAAGTCTCATGCCGATTCGTTTGTGAGGTCAGAAATTACCTCTTTCTTCTCCATATGCCGGGACATGCTCTTTAGAAACTTATATAGCACCTGCGGACCGGCTTGCTGCCCAGTGAATCCGATGCCCAAGAAGTTCGTGCCTAAAGGTGTGTTCCCCGCGCTCGTTACACCGTTCAATAAGGACGGCGACCTTATCCAACAAAGCTATCGTGAAATCATCGATTACACGATAAGCAAGGGCGCCACCGGAGTTGTGCCTGCCGGAACGACTGGTGAATTTGTCTACATGAACATGGACGAACGAAAGAAGCTGCTGGATATCACGATGAAGTTCGTCAACGGCCGTGTTCCAATAATCGCAGGCACGGGTCAGACTAGCACCAAGGCGGCGACTGAACTATCGAAATACGCCGCCGATATCGGCTGTGATGCTGCCTTGGTTGTCTCTCCGTTCTATCTCAAACCGAATGACAAGGGCCTATACGAGCATTACGCCACTGTAGCAAGAAAGAGCGACTTGCCAATAATACTCTACAACATTCCACAGATGGGTGGCATAGGCGTTGTACCTCCGAACGTGGTAGAGGATCTAGCAGACATTGACAACGTCGTCGGTATCAAGGACAGCAGCGGTAACATGACCTACATGCTGGAACTACTGCAGAAGCTCAAGGGCCGAATTGCTGTGATAGATGGCAACGATGAGGTGTTCTTCTCTGCCGTGACAGCAGGCGTAAATGCAGCCATCATGGCGTCGGCGAACATTATTCCCCATCTCTGGATGGACCTAATGAAGAAAGTCCGAAAAGGTGACTTGGATGGGGCCCTCAAGATTCAGCTCTCAGTACAGACTCTTACCCGCATAGTCACGAGATACGGGGGAGCTCCTCCGGTGAAAGCCGCACTCAAGATGATGGGGATTGACGCGGGGAAAACTCGGATGCCACTTAACACGGGTGGAACGCTGACTCCGGAACTCAAGGAGGAGATCAGAGTCGAGCTGGAGAAGCTCGGTCTGATCGAGAGCTCAAAGCATGTCTCCCCCGCAAAGGAGGTCGATATCAATAGTGTTCTGTCGGACGCTGGTATGAGCTCCGAGCAGCAACGAGGTCTGAAGCTTGGACATGGGTCAAACCAAGCTTGCACTGTTAGCATCGTGTGCGGACCCAAAGCCGGACCATTGGGATCTGCATTTGTCCGCTTGTTGACTAGCCCAAGAATCGGCAGGGAGGCTTTGTCAGTGATTCTTGAGCCCAACCTAGCTGTCAAGCCGTCCAGTTTAATGCTGCCGGGACGGAAAATCGGATCAATGCGTCAGGCGTCTGTTTTCTATGGTCCGGTCCAATCTGGTGCTGCCAAGGCCGTAGCTGGTCACTTGGCTGCCGGAAAGATACCTTCTGATGTGCTCCAAAGCCACGTCATGGTGATGGTCATTGATGTGGACTTGGACAGTCTCGAACGAAGGGCAATCACTGCCGCCACCGAGGGAGCTGTCTCTGCAGCGCTCGGTCAGATATGGAGGTGAAAGAAGATGACAGATGGTTCTTGGCGATTCAAGGGCGTGTACGCGGGATTAGTGACGCCGTTCGATGAAGAAGGCGTGAATGAAGCCCAATATCGCAATCTCATTGACTATGTCATCAAGGCAGGAGCCAGCGGGATAGTCCCATGTGCGTCACTTGGCGAATTCACTAGCATGACATTCGAAGAGAAAGTAGAAGCGATTCGAATTGCGTGTGACGCTGCCAAGGGACGGGTGCCCGTACTTGCTGGCGCTTGTGCAGCATACACTGCTGATGTGGTGAAGCTTTATCTTAAGGCCGCGGAGTTCGGAGCTTCAGCGGCGTTAGTCGTCTCTCCATATTTCATGAAACCGTCCACGAAGGAAATCTATGAGCACTATGAGAAGGTCGCAAGCGCTGGTAGTCTCCCGATATTCCTGTATAATTGCCCGCAGCTAACTGGCGTGAACATTGATTGGTTCCTCGTAGAGGGTCTTCGCGAAGTCAAAGGCGTGGTTGGACTTAGCGATGCCAGCGGGAATCTAGTCAACCTGTCACAGATACTTGCTCGCAGGCCCGAGGACTTCCAAGTCGTGAATGGACATGATGAAGTTGTGCTGTCCAGCATTGCTGCAGGTTGTGACGGCGTTATCTTGGGAACTGCAAACATTTTTCCCGACAGGTACATGAGAATCATGACTGCTCTGGCCCAAGGAGATTTGAAAGAAGCTCGGCTGATTCAACGGAGCCTCCAACGAACCGCCCGGATTGTGGTGAACAAGGGTGGCCCTCTCGCCGTCAAAGCGGCTCTCAACATGATAGGAGTTCCAGTTGGCTCGGCCCGAATGCCTCTAATGGAGGGAGACATACTGGGCTTTGACGACATTGACGAACTGAGAACGCAGCTGGAGGACATCCAAGTCATCCCTCGAGGCCCGGTCACTTACAAGGCGCGTAATCGGTCGCTTGTGGCGGACTCGTATCCCAAGGCCGTTGGGCTGAGCAAGGATGTCATCGATGATCTGACGTTGCTTCATGGAGAGGCCCTGTGCGGGGAAGGACTGGAAGTTGCTCACGTCGATTTAGTGCTGGGACTCAAGGATGGGCCTATGCAAACTGCAGTGACCAATGCGGATACTAAGGTCGATGGTTTCCACTCATCGAGCATCATCAAAGACATACGCCCCACCACCGTCTTTGCACCCACTGTGACAATAACGGACGAGCACCATAGCAAGCTTGTATTCGAATATGCACAGAAGGCCGTCGCTGATGCTGTGACAAGGACGATCACCGATAGGATGCTCCCGGAAGAGCTTGTGCCTGACCTAGCAATCGCTGTCAAGGTGTTCGTCCACCCGAATGCAAACAACCCGAGACGCGTGCACATGAACAATTTCCGCGCCACTCGATTTGCCATAAGGCGCGCATTGGAAGGTCGGCAGCCAATTGAGGAAGTCATTGCTCGAAGAGACTCGGCTCGACATCCCTTTGCCTACAATCCCTGAGGCCATGTCACAGATGGTGATATAAGGGGGATACGCTCGCCCGGTAGTCAAGAGCCAGCCAGAAGTCACCACCTTAATCAAGCAGCGGGAGGCGACGTGGGTGTCGGGACAATACGGTCAGTGGTTGAAGGAGCTCTTGAGAGTATGCGGCTTGCTGACTCGGAGAAGCTCGTTGCGGAAGGTGAGACTATGGTGATAGATACGAAAGCGGAGCGGATATTCCTGTCGCGCAAAGACGGCGTTCTGCTCATCAAGTCGTTTCCGTCGCCCGGGCCTGATAGCATCATTCGAAAGGCCGCAACCCTTGATTGGCCGAATGTTAAGTCCGCTTGATACCAAAAGTGCGATAATTCGAAGCGCACTGTTTCTGCTGGTTCGGAACGTCCCCACACAGCATACTTCTGCCACGAACTGGGTTTCTGCGCCTGTTTAGGGTATTTATGCTCACAGAACTAGTATTCTGCAAGCCAAGCAAGTTTGTTAGCGTGCTAGCCCAGTTTCCGTTGGAGCTCGAGAAAATGGTCGATACCCGTTTCACAAGAGTGGGCCGCCATCAAGAGGATGAGATGGTAGGCTTGGCTAGGCCCACAATGGGGACCAATACGTTACCTGTTGGGATCGCGGGGTGCCTAGTTGTGGCAACCTGAGAAAGCGGCAGATTAGTATGGAACGGGTTTTCGACCAAACCTGTTGCAGGTTCAGTATTGAGAAATGAATTAGTGGCAAGTCTCAGCCTGCTCTTGGCTCGTCATCGCTTTTTGCTCTGTTAGGGGTAACTGCCTCATCGACCGCCAATTTCCATCTGTGTCGTTCTCACCTTATGAAACTGCCTTTTGCTGTCGGAATCTTCTTAGCGTACTCCACAGAGCACTCTGATTGATGCAGCTTTGGTAGACACATCACGACTCCTTCGTCTTGTTGAAGAGCTCGTAGCCGCGAATTCGGAAAATCCTCCCGGCCAAGAAGCCCAAGCGGCGAGAGTCCTTCGTGAACACGTGGAACAGCACGGCCTTTCCTGCACAAGTGTCGGCCCGGAGAAGAGACCAAACCTGATCATCTCGAACGGGGATTTTCACGGAGCAGAGCTGGTGCTCCACGGTCACCTAGACACGGTCCCTGCGGGTCCGAGGGACTCATGGTCACATGAGCCATTTCATTGTGAGTATGTGGGTGACAGACTCTACGGGCGGGGCACCTGTGACATGAAGGGACCGCTAGCAGCAATGGCTGAGACATTAATAGAGTATGCCGGCGAAGGGCACAGCAAGCCGCTGCTCATGCTGGCCACTTCCGACGAAGAGAGTGGTTCCTCCGGAGCTGATGAAGTAGCGGCAAGCAAAGCACTGACAGGAGTTCGTTACGGCATATGTGGAGAACCAACATCACTCGAGGTTCTCGTGGGCGAGAAAGGAATGCTATGGGTTCGAGTTATCGCAGAAGGAAAGTCAGCGCACGCTTCTAGGCCTGATGAAGGCATCAACGCTATCAACCTATGCATGGATGCTCTCAAGGTATTGAATAACCGAGGCTATCCATTCGAGCCAGACAGGTTGATGGGAAAACCGACGATGAGCATAGGAATGATAAACGGGGGAATCAAAATCAATGTGGTTCCCGATCGGTGTGAAGCGCTAATTGACATGAGGCTTGTCAAGGGCCAAGGCACACAGTCTACTCTTGAACAAATGACAAAGAGGTTGGAGGCAGCAGGCCTTTCTGATAGAGTCAGGGTGGAGTATGTACACGGGCTCCCGGCAGTAATCACGCCAGTCGATGCGGAGATAGTGTCTACGACCGTGGATGCCGTTGAGAAGGTGACAGGCCAAGTACAACGTCCGCGTTCCGCAACTTTCGGCACCGACTGCTCTGTTCTGCAGCCCAAGATAGGCATCCTGAATGTGATCTGTGGGGCAGGTTCTATTGAGCAGGCACACCAACCCAACGAATACATCTCTGTAAAGCAATTGATTTCATCCGTCGAAGTGTATCTTCACGTGGCACGGCATTTCGCAAGAGACAGTGACTGATTGTTCTGGAACATGGCTCGTACTAGGGGGCAAGAATCATGATTTGGTGGCCGGGATTAGACTGAATCGTAGAAACCTACTTATCGATGTTTGCCAGAAGGTGAACCGGGCCTGCTGGCTCGGGGTATGACTTGGTGCAGGGCTCTGGTATTCTGATGTTTCTGAAAGACCCCCTAGTCCTATTGCTCCTTGGTGTTACGTTCGTACTTACGAAGCATTTCAAGAAGCCCACGCAGGTTCCCCTCGACAAAGCGATAAGCTCGATGATCGGAGCGCTAGACAGGGGTAAGGCTCTAACGGCTCCCCCGACCAAGAGTCGCCTCGACATAGTCACGGACCTGTTCGAGAGCAAGATGAGGACCATAGGTCTGGAGCCGTCGCTGGATTCTGGTCATGTTCCCATGGGCTTCACGCCCTTGGCCACATATCTGCAAGAACACGGCGTGTCGGAAGCAATAGTGAGCGCGATGCTCGCAGGTCTGAAAGAGGCGACATCTGAGTCAGAGGTTCTTAATATGATGAACGCGGCAGCGGACTCAAAGGAATTCGACTTGCACGGAGCAGATTTGGCCAAGGCCGGAGAACTTGCCGTGCTTGAATGGAGTCGTACTGGCCACAAGCGGTCATAGAAGGAACTCTCATGACCGAGCTCCTGCACATGCGTGATAATTATGTACGTGAGTTTGATGCCCGGATTACTGGCAGAAGTGAGGGTGTCATTGTTCTCGATAGGACCTGCTTCTACCCGGAAGGGGGCGGACAGGTTGGAGACAGAGGCACGCTGAGGGACGGCAAGGTAACAGTCCAAGTCGCCGACACCAAGAAGGTAGATGCTGAGGTACAGCATATATGCACTGGTGCGATTCCCCAGGGATTTGGTCCTGCTGTCCACGGGTCTCTCAGACTGGGACTGGCGGTACGAATGCATGCGCTTTCATACTGCACAGCATGTCATTTCACGCTATTTGCTCTTGAACCACGGGCTCGAAACAGTCGGCAATATGGTGAAGCCAAGTGAAAGCAGAGCTGATTACCAACACATAGAACACATCACGGATCAGATGAAGAAAGAGATTGAGGATGCTGTCAATTCGATTCTTGCTCGCAACCTTGATGTGAAGATACGTTTCATGCCGCGCGAAGAGGCTATTGCATTTCTGCGAAAGGCAGGCTATCAGGTTAGGTACTTGGAGATGGTTCCCAAGTCAGTATCTGAATTCCGGGTCGTTGCCGTGGGCGACTACGACTTCGCTTCATGTGCAGGCACACATGTGGCAAACACAAGAGAGATTGGGAAAGTTTCAATTGGGAAGAGCAAGAACGTAGGGGCGGGAAAACAGCGGATGTATTTTTCTCTGTCCCATCGTTAAGTCTAGTAATGCGACAACCATCTCAAGCCAAAGGCTTTATTCAGTCCCAGTTCTCTGGGAAGGCAGCGTGAAAGAAATGAAAGCGCTGGTTCTGACTGCAGGCGTCGGTAACAGGCTTAGGCCGCTTACTGCCAACAGGTCCAAGTCAATGCTCATGATAGCCGGCAAGCCTGTCATTCAGTATATTATTGATAGCCTTAAGGAGAACGGCATAAAGGACATCACCTTGGTTGTCGGGCACGGCAAACAGGAGCTCATGGACTACATTCAGCAGAATGGTGATCAGGACATGAGCATCCGGTATGTCCACCAGCTTGAACAGAAGGGCGTCGAGCACGCGATTCTTTGTGCCAAGGATGAGCTGGCGGACGAAGAGGAGTTCCTCGCTGTACATGGAGATGTGCTGGTCGAACCCGAGATGGTTTCGCGTGCGCTTGAGAATCATGAAGCACAGGATGCTTACATGACTTACCTCGTTACACTCGTCTCGAACCCAGAGCAGTTCGGTTCTGTAAAGATTGGCAGGAACGGGATGGTTGAACGCCTTGTGGAAAAGGGTGGTCCCGAGCGCTATGTGAGCAACTACGCAGTTGCGGGGTTGACCATATTCAACCGAGAGATTTTCGCATTGCTCAACAAGCATGGAACCATGGAACGCGCCATCGAGACCGTGATAAATGGTGGAAAGAGAGTTAGTGCTGCGGTGTGGGAGAAGGAGTGGGCTGAGTTCACTTGGCCTTGGGACATCCTTAAGGCAAACAGGATTGTCATGGATAGAAAGCTAAAGGGCCATGGGACATTCATAGCCGAGTCTGCGGAGATTCACAAGAACGTAGTTTTGGAAGGGCCAATCTTCATTGATGAGGGATGCATAGTTCGTCCCGGCACGACCCTCCGAGGTCCGATATACCTTGGGAAAAGAGTGTATGTTGGAAACAACTCACTTGTAAGGGACTACGCGAGTCTCTGTGACGGTGTGCACCTGGGCTATGCCGTCGAAATCAGAAACAGCATGATATTCGAACGAGTCAAGATCGGGAGGATGACGTACCTGGCGGACTCCATAGTGGGTGCTGATGCTTGTATAGAGGCTGGCGTGCAGCTTTGGAACTGGCGGCCCGGTAATCAGCCACTCTACCTGCGTGCACCAGAGGAGGAGGTGCTCGTGCCAATGAAAAAGTTTGGGGCCATCATCGGAGATGGCGTCATCATCGGGGTGAACTCATCAATCTATCCGGCGACTCGTATTGGAGAGAACAGCGTCATAGGAGCTGGATGCATCATAGACGAAGACATCCCGCCTGACAGCGATGTCAGAGTCCAGCAGAACCTTTCCATCACAAAGAGGTCTGATTCTGAACGGTGCAGTGAAGAGCAGCCTCAGCAATCGTTTCGTGTCTCTCCGACTAGTTCATCATCCACATACAAGAAGACAGAGTCATCTCTGACGAGCAGCTTCACACTTGACTCGGGCCGAATGCAGACGCCTTGAAACACATACCCTCCGACGTGTGCTTGACCGCCGCCGATTGCAGTATCGTGGATTGTTTGGCTTGGAGACAATACAGATTTCGATGGCACAATTCTGAGAGTGTCAAGCAGGCGGTCTAGTTGTGTTGTCTCATGCCTTGTCAGGCGCTGCCTTATGGTCTGATAGCCGAGGTATCTATCTCTGGTTCTGCCAACCAATTGATCACGATATCTTCCTGTGGAGATTCTCTCTGCAGCGAGGTATACACCTAATCCTCTTTCAATTGCGTCAGTATCAGTTCTCTCTTCCGCACGTTTCCCGGCCGATACGCAGGGGTGGCTCAGTTCATGAGATAGCAAACCAACAAGTGCGGATTCGTGCCATCGCTTTGCAGTTCTGTCGCAAACAACACTGACCTCCTCTCCTGGCTTGCCCCACCTGATCTCAGCAAAAGAGGGCAGTTTGCTCCATCTTGCTCTCAGATGCCGGCCAATTAGCTCCGGATATGCGTATTGCACCAAGTTTGACACATGGAAGGCGAGGTCAGGCTCGGGGTCTCTCTCCCTTTTCATTGACCGTCACATGCGAGGCTTGCCGCAGGCACTTAAGTACGAGTCTAACACTCATCACAGAATCTGTGTTTTTGCTCCCCTGTGCAGCACAGAATCACGTTGTTCAGACAACAACCCATGAGCATATTTAAAAGCCAAACTCCAGATTCCCGCGAAGGAACCGTCCCGAAAGAATCAGGAGAGTAATTGCCATTAGCAAGAAGAAGTGGGGAAAGCCTTCGGCAAAGACCGAGCGACTAGTTCGCGAAGCAGTTCCCAAGCCGGAAACACTTCAAGAGGTCGATGACTATCTCAAGAAAGCCAGATCGACAACGGTCTTTGACGTGGCTAATCGGTTCAACCTGCGTCTCAGCGTTGCTCGGGGCCTACTGGAAGAAAGAGAGGCGAAGGGCAGTCTTGTTCCGTACGTGCGAGACGGCGGTTTCGTAGCATACTCAACTCCGGCAGAAGTCGAGAAGCGTCAGACAGGTCGGCCTGTTCTAATCGCTGATGCTCTTGAGGAGGTTGCTTCTTCTGTTACTCACGAGCCGCTAATGACGAATGAGATGGAAACAGCGCTGGCGGCTGCTGCCAGCATGGCGGCAGTAAAGCCGGGCAAGATTGCTCGTCAGAGACGCGAATTCGGAGAACGGAGAGAGAAAACGAGAGACAGGAGACCAGAGGTTCTGGTACAGCCTTTGGAAGGGGAAGAAGGCACGGAGCGAGTTCTCGAACCAGAGCGAGGTTTTGCCAGACCGATCTCTCCGAAGGAGACCAAGGGAGTACAGCCAAAGCCGAGCGCTGTATCGCAGGCAGTTGCAGAAACGGGCTCTCGGACCAAGAAGGTTCCGCCCAAGCCCGAGAAGGCCGCCCGACCTGCGGCTAAGCCAAAAGAGAAGGCCAAGCCCAAGAAGAAGCCTGAGGTCGCCGCCAAGAAACCAGCCAAGCCCACGCAGAAGCCTCAAGTTCGCAAGAAGGCATCTTCCGAGAAACCAAGCAAGCCAGTCAAGAAAAGGTAGAGTCGCGTGCAGACTCAATTGATCATACTGCTGGCGAAATGGGCAATTCAACGTGGACTTAGCGAATATGCGATTCTTGACCTTCAACTCAACTTGGTTGACTGAGAAAAAGATACTGCGGGGCAAGACCGATTGCGTCTTGCCTTGTCACAGTTCTACTTCATGCCAGCTATTTGTCGATCGAGATCTTCAAGCTGTGAATCCAGTTCGGTTTCTTTTGCCTTGTAGTCTTCTTCGGGTATGTATCCTCTCATATAGTCAAACCGAAGGTCAGTCAATGAAGCCTTCAGACGATCCTTCTGTTGAAGGAGGAAGTCGAGTTGGTCGCTTGAACCCGCAGGAGCAGAGGGTGGGGTCGCTGAAAACTTAGGTGCGGCTGGTGCTGCCTTTGCCGCGGCTGGTGCTGCCTTTGATGCAGCAGGGGCCGGCGCAGCTTTTGGCGTAGGTGTTGGTGCGGGGGCTGGTGCAGGAGCTGCTTTCGGTGCAGCCTTTGGTGCAGGTGCCGGAGCTGCTGCGGAGAGAGAGACGGGTTGCACCGTCTCCATGCTCTGCATGTTACGTCTCAGAGTGTCAATTTGGTCGGCGATCTGACTGAAGCTCTCGTTGATTGTCTGATTGATGGCGGTCTTCATTTTCGCGAAGTTCTCGGCCAGTTGGTCGGCAAGCCTCTTTGTCTCCGCCACCTTGTTGGCAAAACTTTCAATTGCCCTAAGCTTCTGGTTCAGTTCTTCCATTTGTTTTTGAATAGCGCTAAAGTCAAAGGCCATTTGTGCTCACCTACGGACAGCCTCTATTATTGGAAATCATGAACGTCGTTCTTAACCTTTGTCGTCATCAACACCTTCGTCGGTGCTTGAACCTACGCGGGTGCTGGATTAGCTTCGGCCCTTTCTTCGAGGATGGCCCTACGGATAATCTGGATTAAGCGGTCTCTGTAGGAAATGTCTATCGCAACAAGCTCATACGTAGGAATTCCAAGAATCTGACTAACCCTTTCAGGTGTTAGAGCTGTGGGGAGGTCCTGCTTGTTCGCAATGCCAATAACCCTTGCCTCTGGAACCTCCTGTTTGACTAATGAGACCAGCTTCTTGCTTCGCAGCACATTCTCGAGGCTGCTGTCGGTTACGATGATAACAATCTGGGCTTTCACGAGATACTTGCTCCAAAGCTTGTCGTACCCAGACTGACCGGCGAGGTCCCAGAGCACTATGTTCGCACTTTGGACCTCATCTGGAAGCTTCTTTATGTCATAAGCCATCGTCGGAATGTGAACCAGAGGAAGCGTTTCTCCCCTCAGCAAATGCAGGGCCGTGGTCTTGCCAACACCCGAGTATCCGAGTATTGCTACCTTCACAGTTGTCACTGCGATCTCGTCGACCTTCGAGTCAAAGCCATCTAGGGGAAGGCTGGCTTGCGCCATGGCGGGAAAGTCCTTCATGAACGTTTCCATTAATTGGTTCATCTTCTCCTCTATCTGAGTTGAATCATCAGACTTGTCAGCAACGAATATGAATACGAACTCGCGCCGAGCAGCGTAGAATATCCTTGTTGCTGAGAAACTCATGTACTCTGTCTTTCCTTCAAGATTGACTGTTGAGACAAAATGACCCAGATTCACCAAGAACTCAACCATGTCCTGTCTCGATTCACTGCTGACGTATTCTTTCGAGTATATGACATTGCTCTGTTGTCCGAGTATGTAGAGGCTTCTAATCATTGCTCGACACTCCACTTCTTGGCAAGTATCTCAAGATGTCTTCTGGCTATCTCTGGGCTAATCTGATCGTTGGAGAGCTTATTTGCTATGAGCTGCAGAACAAACTCAGGGATAAATGATTCCATGATTGGATTGGTCACCAATGCCCAGATTCCTTCTCCGATTTGTGTCGCAACGTCATCTGATTCTAGGCCGTACAATGCGTTCTGAACAACTTCCTCTTGGAGTAGAGTCTTCTCACATATCTGTCTGACTGAAAGGGGTTTGTCGCGAAGGGCGGTCAGGACCTTGTACCCTATCTTCTTTGAAAGGATGTCGGCAATCTTCTCTCTGTCTTCAACCAGCGGCGAATTGGGGTCATCACTGGGTATGCTGGGGTTGTAGCCTTTGTTCGGAGCAGGCGGCGCAAAGAACTTGGCCACGCGTTCTTCATACTTCGCGGCAAGCTCGGGCATGGATTCCCTCGTGGCCATGATGGCTTTGACGGGCGGAGCCCTGTACACAAACACGTCCTTAACAAGAAACACAACTTCGATTCCCTTCCCCACAACTTCTACGTTCACGATTCCTGAGTCCATAAGGGGCAGGATGGATTCACGCAGGTCCAGAGAATCGCTCTGCACTTGGGTCTTGAGCCAGATCGATAGCTTTGCTGCTCTCTCGACCCCTTCTCTTTCAATCTTCTCGAGCATCATAGATGATGATGGTGTTTGGAACATCTCGGCATATTTCTGCTCCTCGTTTGGTTCCTCCAAGATGCTATGATTCTTTAGTATCTCCTCGAGGCGAACGATCTTTGGGTTGTCAACGGCGAGCTCGATCATCAGCCGTCCCATACCCGGTATCTCGGCCTTTAGTCCTTCGAAGTTTTCTTCGTCGCTCAAAACGAAACACGCCATCCACTGGGGATGTGACTTGTCAACGAATGAGATCACACGGAGGTTGTCAACCTCATTGTATCTGAGGTTCTCCTTCTCTTCTTTCTCGTGCTCATAGAATATCGAACTCAGAGTCTTTTCGTACAGTGACAAGGAGGGAGGATACTTCTTGACGACGACAATACCGTAATAGTCGTCCAGGTGGACAACAAAGACTGCTTGCGGCATGCATTGCACTGAGATATCCTCGCAACCTTTAGGATAAATGTTTGACTGCGATGTTCTCTCTTCAACCAGCCCGAAGGGCATTGACGAGGTCAGCCAGGCGAACCGTGGACGTTTCGTTCTTCCAGATGCTTGATGCAGGTAATCCTGCCGAAATTGTCGAGAATCCAGCAGTGTTCACACACGAGCCGCCCGCAGTTGATACAAGTACCAATGTGGTGGTCAGGACCAGTCACGGTGACCTCCAAACGTCCACTACTATGGTGACTGCAATAGACACGACCGCATACGCTGCAGAGGACTGACTTAGGTTCGTTGCACATGCAGCATGTCTCTGGCTTCCCGGCGGATTCCTCGTGACCCCTCTCTTGTTCCACAGGGACTCTTTCACGCTGTTCTTCATTGGACGTTTTGAATCCAGGGCAATCGGGGTACTTGCAGGGGCCGACTCCCTTGTATCTGCCGCAGAACCTGCAATACGGGTCGAGGATTTCGTTGTCCTTTCTCATTTCATCGGATGGCCTCACGCCTAGGCTCGTGCTTGCCCCCAGAACATGCTTCATGAATGTTCGTGGTTAGCCATCCAATCATCATCGAGAAAGAATGAAAAGCATTGCCACTCATTCTAGAATCAAGGGACCATAATGGACCACCACCATCAACGTACGATTGTCCCGGTCACTGCCGTGAGTAATATTCAGATGGTAAGTGGCCCTCCTGTCCAGAAGCCAGTCCCAGAGGAGTACGTTCTGGCAGACCTCATTCTGAGAACCATTGAGGCCCGAGGCGGCCGAGACTTGGAGTTTGCCCTGAAGGCGTATCTAGAATTCCTCGTCATACCCACTGGGTTCACCAGCAGCTGTTTCTTCATGGAGTTGTTGGGTCTTACTTCCGTTTCTACTCCTGTTTTGCAGGACTTTGACTTGAACCAACTAATAGAGAAGATCCAAGGTGCCCAAACAGATTCGCAGTTGCTTGCAGTCTGTCGAAGAGGTCGGAGCTGTCGCAAGCGTGATTACCGGGACCGAGGAAGTCGTTCTCAGGGGAGTTGTATCAAATCCTGTAGCAACAAGCTTGGCACACATACTCACATGGCCACTGAAGGAACACGCAGAAGCCTACTCGATGGTATTTCCATCAACGATTGACACGTCAGACTCGAGTTCCGCTCAGACTGCTGTGAGGAAGTTGATCGGGCTTACTCATCGAGCGGAGAAGGAACTCCCTTGGCTGGTTGATGCCCTGAGGACGAAGACTCAGAGCATTTTGGGAGTTCTAGAAAGCAACTACTCGCAGACTCTTGGCCGGCTCGACCTCAGAATATCTGCGCTACGGCAGGATATCTCGGGAGTTGAATCCAAGATTAAGGAGTTGCCGCGGTCTGAGAGGCATGGACCCAAGGAGATTGAAACGAGAGAACTGCTCAAAGCTCGCCAAAGTGCCCTCGAGAGAGATCTACAGAGAAGAGAGCAGGTGCTCATGGATTCGGAGACGCTCACGAAGGAGTTCAGTGAAAGGATGAATTCTGTCCAGTCTGAACTCGAGGCAGCTCGTGAACTAATATCGGCCTGCAGAAAAAACATCGACGCCATAGAGGTGTCTATCGCGCCAGACCTGCCCGAAGATGGTGTTCGACTCTTTGTTCCTGTTGTTGTCTTCGGTCTGTCAACCAAGGGGCGGCTTGACATCATTGTCTATCCTCCTTCAGTGCTGGTTTCGGATGTTCAGAAACTCGGCCGCCGGAAGGATTTCACGGATTCATTGGTTCCTGCGTCGGATGAGATGGCGCAACTTGCGGTCTGGTGCCAAGAACGTGTTACCAAGGATGTGACTCTGAAGAAGGCAATCCGCGACTTCTCAGAGAAACACAATCTGCTTGTCTTGAAGAACACAAGGACTTCCATAATGGACGGAGCAAAGCTGTTGCTGGCCGAAGGCCTGACGAAGTCCCCCACCATTGGTCAGATTGAGTCACTCCTGTCGGGTTTGCCAGAACAGCCTTTCACTGCGGACGCGGCTCCTCCTTCCGGCGCTGAAGTGATTCCAGGTGAGATATCAGATTGTACGATAGTCCTTCGAGTTCATGACGAACAAGACGCTCCCGTGAGCCATGCAGTCTTCGAAATGGATGATCTGAGAGTGGAGGGCAGCGGGCAGGGGGTCATTAGAGTCCGGCTTTGGGCTGGTTCTCATAGGGCTCGCATTTCAGCTCCAAACTACCGAGACAAGTCCATCGAATTCAGTCTCCAATCCGGAGCTGACACTGCCATTCCGGTGATTCTCTCACGTGTGACGCGCGAAGAGGAGATTGAAAAAGAACTCGACCGACTAATCGAGCGAGCTGAACGCATCGATCAGATTCGGGCGCGACTGTGGAACGCATTTGAGACACAGGGCGAAACGCTCCTGAGCATTCCAGCTTATCGTAGTTCCCTAGCCGAGCTTCTGGCGGACCTCGGATATGATCCCGAATTATGGATCTCAGAAGCACTGAAGAAGAAAGGAATGGTCAAACATTTCCTGAAGCGAGACGATCGGGAAGACGCTCTTAGAAGGAACATTCTCAAGATTGCAGAAGAATCAAAGCAGTCGGGAGGAATTATGCTGCTGTCTGCCCTGTTGGTCCAACTGGATGCCCTGGGCTGGACAACAGACATCAATGAAGTGAGCTCGATTATAGGACGTTTATCGCATGACGGGCTGATTGAGGGACTGACTACAATAGAGGGTGGTGCGCGGCTTGTGAAATTCATTCCTGTGGGGCTGACCGACGACCCGCAGAAGATTCTCAGTCTTGCCGCAGAGAAAGACGGCCGTTTGACTCCTGAAGACGTCGTCGTCAGACTTGGCTGGACAGAGGAAAGGGTGAGAAACGCTCTCGAACTACTTGTCAGCAACGGAGTTGCGAAAGTCCAAAAGAGCTACTCGCAGAGTACTCAATATTGGTTCCCGGGCCTCAGAACGCGCCCGACAAAAGCACAGAATTCGGAAAGAGAAGGCACATCCTAGGCGTAGTCTTCGTCGTCTTCGCCGGGCTCTTCCTCTTCTTCATCTTCTGCAAACAGGTCTTCTTCTTTCTCTTCCTCTTCTTCGGGTTCCTCTTCTGGCTCTTCTGGTTCTTCTTTGGCAGCAGGGCTGGCTACCTCTTCTTCCTCTTCTTCCTCATCCTCGAAGAGAAAGGTCTCCTCATCTGGCTCCTCTTGGGCCGGACGCTCCTTCTTCGCTTTTCTTGGCTTCTGCACAGCAAGGCAGATTTCGTCGTCCGGATCAAGGTATTCGCACTCTGGACAGCACTCGCCCTTGTGTGTGCAGGAGTAGTAGCCACCACATTTCCGGCAGCATTTGAGTTCCTGAGTCAAATTTCCACATCCGGTAGAAGTGTGTTTACCAATACGATACTTCCTTCGCACAAAAAAAGCTATCTCTAAGCTCAAACCGACCTTTGAATTGAACAAGGAAGTTAAATGACTGGCTCGGGGACTCGTGTCCGGGTTACTATTCGTTGAGTGAGTTATATCTTGAGATCCGCAAGTTTGTGCTTGACAATGCTATCAAGTACAATGGAACCCCCAATGCGAAGTCGGTAATGAGTGCCCTACTTGGTGCTCGTGCAGACTTGCGATCAAGGGCCCCCGAAGTGAAGGCCATCGTGGAGAGGACGGTAACCGAGGTTGCGCAGCTTTCTCTTGGACAACAGCAAGCCATGTTGGCAGAAATCGCTCCCGAGATGGTTGGCCAGGTAGCGGAAACCAAGGAAGGTCAGAAGGGACTTCCCGATCTCCGGAATCTTGACAGTTGGCCAAACGTGGTCATGCGAATGGCCCCTTTTCCCTCGGGTCCGCTCCACATTGGGAATTCGCGAATGGTCATCCTAAATGATTACTATGTTCAACGGTACAAAGGCAAGCTAATTCTCGTTTACGATGACACTATCGGATCTGAAGAGAAGGTGCTTGAGCCCGACGCCTATGATCTCATACGAGAGGGTCTCGAATACCTTGACGTCTCCTATCAGGACACGATATACAAGTCCGACAGATTGGAGCTGATTCTACAGGTACGCAGTTGACCTCATCAACAACTCGCATGCATATGTCTGCACTTGCGATGCTGATGTCTGGCGCAAGCAGAACAAAGTTAAGGGAAAGGCGTGTCCATGTCGCGACCTTGACCCGGAGGAGAATATCTCCCGATGGGAGAAGATGCTGGATGGTTCCTTCACAGAGAAGGCCGCCGCGGTTCGACTAAAGACAGGCATGGACATGCCCGACCCCGCGCTCAGAGACCATGTGATTCTCAGGATATCCGAGGCGCCACACCCAAGGGTCGGCACTAGATACAGAGTCTGGCCGCTCTTGGAGTTCTCGTGGGGAATCGACGATCACGAGCTAGGCATCTCTCACATAATAAGAGGAAAGGATCTCGTCAAGGAAGGACGAATCGAGGAGTTCGTCTGGAACATTTATGGATGGAAACATCCAGAGCTGCTCTACTACGGCAAGCTGAGATTCGAAGATGCGACGCTGAGCAAGAGCAAGTCTAGGAAAGAAGTGAAATCGGGTGCCTACACTGGTTGGGACGATCCTCGGACTTGGAGTATGCAATCGCTTGCGAAACGCGGAATCGAACCGCAGGCTCTTCGAAAAGTAATGCTCGACCTCGGCTTGAGCATGGTTGACATATCAATATCAATGAAGGCAGTATATTCGGAGAACAGAAAGCTGAAGGATGCTGATGCCCCCAGGCTATTCTACGTGGACAAGCCAGTCTGGTTGGCTCTGACTCGTGTTCCTGCTGAGATTCGAGAGGCGGATGCACCTATTCACCCAGACTTTCCCGAACGCGGAAGCAGGCACATTCCGCTGGGCCGCAAGGGTACCAAGCTTACTATTGGTATAGATGAGGCTGACTATCAGCGGCTCGAAGACGGCCAGCTTTTCCGGATGAAGGACTTCGCCAATTTCACGATGAAGAAAGGTACGGCCTCCGGAGCGACCTACCAGAGTCGTGAGGTGGAGAAGGCAAGAGAGGTGAATGCTCCTATCATTCACTGGGTACCAAAGGAAGGCTGTATCAGTGTAGAAATGACATGGACGGATGGCAGCAAAACCACGGGTCTTGCAGAACCCTCGGTTGCCGGGGTAGCTGCTGGCACGTTCGTTCAGTTCGAACGTGTCGGATTCACCCGGATATATGAGGTCAGTCCCTCAATAAGGGCTGCATTTGCTCACAAGTAACCGCGGAGTCGCCCTAAATGGAACCAGAGTACTCGGCTGTCTTGCTCAGATATGGAGAGATTGGCATCAAGTCAAGGCAAACCAGAAAGCGCATGGTTGATTTGCTTGTCAAGCACGTGGGGACAGCGCTGAAGGAAAAGGGAGTTCCTTTCGATAGAATACGAACTGAGTTTGGCCGTGTTTTCATCGAAACACACGACGCTGCAAATGCGGCCAGCGTTGCTTCGCGCGTTTTCGGCATTGTGTCTGTGTCTCCAGTCATTGTGACAGAATCTGCATTAGACGTGATTCTTGACACGGGACTTGCGATGGCCCGCAGAGATTTCGGCAAGGCGAAGAGCTTCGCTGTTCGAGCCAGTAGACTGGGTTCGCACACTTACACGAGTCAGGAAATCAGGGAGCAGCTAGGCGCTCGCATTATGGATGAGTTGCCAGAGCTTGAGTTGAGCGTTAATCTCGATTCACCTGACCAATATGTATACGTCGAAGTGCGAAGTGACAAGGCCTACTTTTTCACGCAGGTTGTCAAGGGTGTCGGAGGAATGCCTTCCGGTTCGCAGGGTACCGTTGTTTGCTTGATTTCAAGCGGCCTCGACTCTCCTATTGCGGCGTACAAGGCTATGAAGAGGGGATGCATACCGGTCTTTGTCACGTTTGATGACATGCCATACGCGAATGAGGCCTGTGCCAGTGTTGCAGTGAAACAGGCTACTCTATTGGCTCAGTACATCTACGACTACGAAGTGAAGATGTACATTGTTCCGCACGGGCTGGATCTGACGGATATCGTTGAACATGTGCCACAACGCATGACCTGTCTGTACTGCAAGAGGAACATGTTTCGTCTTGGGCGTGAGATAGCAATTCTAGAGAACGCAGATGCCATTGTCACGGGTGAGATAATCGGCGAACAGGCATCCCAAACCAGCAGGAACCTCAGAGCGACAAGCAGCGCGGTATGTGACTTTCCGATTCTGAGACCGTGCATCGGCGATGACAAGGTCGACATCGAGCACTTTGGAATGCAGATTGGCACTTACGAATTCGCGAAGGAGAACTTGCCTTGCTGTACTCTTCCACCCAAGTATCCAGTAGTGAGAGCCGTTATCGATCAAGTGAATGCGCTGGAAGGCAACATGGATTTGAGCTTACTGAACCAAGAGGTCTCTCAGGCAAAGGTCATTATCTTGAGGTCGATTGAGTGACTAGCTCTTTGCACGAGATTGGTGTGTTCCTATCATAGTAGACCGAATCGGAGTCCTTGACCGTTTCATCTTGAATACCAATGTCTTTAATAGTGCTATGAGGGAATACGAGTTTATGCGGACTGCTTCGGGCAGTCTGAGGAGCGAGAGCACTTTGCCGAGATCCAGAAAGGACCGGATAATCCCAGTTGCACCAGTAGACCGTCTCATACGAAAGGCAGGCGCTGGACGAGTAAGTGACAAGGGTTCAGAGAGGCTTGCGGCAATCTTGGAGGAAGTTGGCGAATTCCTTGCAAGACGCGCCTTCGAGTTGACAGAGCACACAGGTCGAAAGACAATAACCGATAAGGACATCGACTTAGCTTACAAGCAATGGACAAAGCCGAAGTGAGTGTTCTCAGATTAGCACCTTCGTTATGCCTAATAGCCAAGGTGGTTCCGTGACCCTCGAGAAGGAGATAGAGCCCAGTGCAGCAGTCAAAGACAGAAGAGAGTGTGAGCGACAAGACTGCCCTGTTGTCGCTCCACGATGTGAGTCCTGCCTTTGAAGACGATGTTGTGAAGACGGTCGATAGGTTCACTGACATAGGCATTGAGAGCTTTACTCTGCTTGTTACACCCTTCTATGGAATGAAGATGTCGAACAGTCTTGAGAAAAGCGAGTTATTCTGCAAGTACTTACAGTCCCTTGGTCTTGAAATCTCGTTGCACGGGTATTCCCATCTCTCGAAATCTGGCGGCGGTGACGAGTTCAGTAGAATGGTACAAGACCGCGCGGTTGCCAGGCTAAGGTCTGGTTTCAGTGATGTGGAGAAGACGCTTGGGCAGAAGCCCACGGGGTTCATTCCTCCCCTGTGGCAGGCACCATTGAGGATTGTCGACGCGGCGAGAATTGTTGGTTTCAGGTATTGCGTTGTCGGCAACAGGCTCTACTCATTTGCTGAACCAAGGGTTTTCACAACGGCTCAGTATCTTGTCAGTGAGGGCTCCGCTCGCACATCGTTCGTTGACTCAATAGTGGAACTTGAGCTGGGCGGTGCAGTACAGTCTGGGTGTCCATCCGTTAGATCTCAGGTCGAACAAGGTCTTCAAGATGCTCGAGGATATGAGGGATCGACTGGGCTATCGGTTTACTGGATATCTCGACTATCTCAACTCTCTTTCATGATTGTTGTCGTAGAAACCGTTGCGTTGAGGTCTTGCCTGCTACTCAGCGGGCACTTGGGCTAGTGAGTTGGGTGCAGCACTGAAGCACTGGGGCTCCGATTTCCAACACTTTGAGCCTGTCGGCCAGAGTGTAAAATGAACGGGTAGTCTGCCGTATGCGTTGCGTCGTCAACAATTCTGCAGGAGAAGCATTGAGGCATGCCATCAGAATCGGATTGCCGTGGAGCATGTCACTTGGTGGATTTGCGGTCACTGGCCTACAAGAGGATGATCTTGACTGATTGCTTCAGACGGCCGAAAAAAAGAACGGCCTTGCGACGAATCGAATGGCTTTGTACCGAATTGCTTATTATAGAAAACCCAACAGCTAAGGTCATTCTGGAGTAGGCCAGTCTGGCCGTCTGATAGCTATCACGTATTCATCGGACGTTGGGAACGATACTGGAGGCAGTCTTTAGTGAAGAGAATTAGCACCTCTATTGTAGTCTTGACGGTGTTGTTGCTTTTTACCGGTGTGGATTTTGCAGGAACTCCCGTTGCACTCAATGCTCAATCTGAGTCTGAGCTGGTGAACCAGACTCTCGATGCCGCTGGGCAACCAGCGTATACTGGCACAGGTGCCGCAAGGACTGCTACCCTCAAAGGACTTGTCACGAACACTTCGGCTGGCCCATTGGTGATTGACTCTGCAACCACCGGTTACGCCAAGATGACTGTCCCTTCAGGATGGACCGGGACCTATGTCCGATCTGATATCAACTCTATGTCTATGTGGTCGAGTGACGCGCTGAATAACGGCAAGCTCAGACGCATACCATAGCGAACTCTGGCTCGGGATGAGCTACGATAGTGAGGAAGTCATCCAGCCCGATTCCTGGACTCTTGTGAAGTCAGAATATGGTGTTGGTTCAGGCAGAGCCCTGCACCCGCATCACGGCATATTCGAGATGAACGACTGGGGCACTGGCACCGGCTATGGCGACTCCAGTGCCATGGGCTGGGAATTTGAGGCTATATGGTCTTCTGCCAACGTTCTGACCGCGAACGATAAGATCTACCTGAGTCAGCAAGTTGAGGTTCCCCGACGGGCCATCTATTCTGCAACTGTCAACTTCATGTATAACGTCATCTCGGGCTCCTCTTTGTTGAACCAGACCTACGTGTTTGCCAGAATCGGAAGCACTATGGTCAAGATGTTCGTCTTTGAAGCCAGTGACGCGGTAGACACGTGGCTTCAGGGTTCAGCAAACATACCAGCGTCGGCCTTTCTCACCACTTCTGTGCCCTGCCAAGTGACTCTCGACGTTGGTCTGGCAACTGACCTCAGCGGAGCCCAAGCCAACGCACGTACAAGTGAGGTTCTTCTTGACGATATTGAATTCCTCTTGCAGGTGCGGCCTTTTCCAGAGCAAATCACTCTGAAAGCGAACGGTACCACAGTGACTGGTTCTTCTTCTGGAAGTGTGTCCCCATACGTACCAGACAGTGCCAGCAGGGACTGTTATGATGATACTAGCACAGGTGTCGATTTGAACGGATATGCTGACGATGGCATTTTGGATGTGGGTATTTGGGATTCATCAGCCTTTAATGTTGCCTCGACTTATCAAGTCGGTTTGCAGTTTCCGTTGAGTATTCCGAAGGGAGCTGGAATCACGTCTGCCTATCTCGAAGTCGAATCTGCAGGGACCAGCAACACACCCAATATGAGAATCTACCTTGCAGATGCAGACACCGTTTCGGCATTCACTGCTGGTCTTCCTCACTTGGAGGCTAGGTACACATGGATGTCAACAAGCATTGACTGGAATCCAACCGGATGGGTGGCGGATACAAGATATGCCTCCCCTGATATCTCGGGCCCAATACAGAAGGTTGTGACGAGGGCTGGATGGTCAAGCGGCAACTACATCTGCATAATGCTCAACTTCACCTATTCGACCTACTACCAATGCTACAATGCCATAAAGGGCACAACTGGATATGATGGCAGTCACCTAGCACGCGTATTTGTGAACTACGTGACTCCTGCCGCCTTGCCCGAGAAGTATACAGTATCAGGATCTTGGGCCGGTCCAAGAACGCTGTCTGTCGGCTACAGTACCACTTCTGCGTCAGCAGTGACACTCGATACAGCCGCTAGTGCCAACATCACTACCACTCTTAGTACTCTTGACAACAGCTACAACGTTGGCACGACCTTTAGCGTATCAAACGGGTCGGTAGTGACTTGGACTGCCAACGTTCTGATTTCTCCTCCAGCTGGCGTGTCTTACACAAACGTGTCGCTTAGCAAACCGTCTTCGTGGACTCTTTCCAGTGTGACCGACGCTGACGGTTCAACTCGAACGTCCGAGGTAACCATTTCGAGCAGCGAAGTACGGGCAAAATCCTCTGTGGTGGACGTTTTTGGAATATGGAAATTCGTCTTAACGGCTGTCAAAGTGACATCAGGTTTGCGGTGTGGAATCAACGGCGGTAGCTACTCAAGCACGTATACGTACTATGTCGGGAATGCCTCATGTTTCAGGGGCGGAGCTTCGATTATTAGCAATTCGACCGAGCGCCTTCTCCTTACAGCCCCCAACGGTCAGGTTTTCTATGCAGCAGACGATCCTTCACAAGATGGTAGTGGTTATTTCGAATGGACCGGGGTTACTGTTACAAGTTCATGGGCGGCAGGGGTTTGGTATGCAGATGTGAACTTCAATAGCACAAAGGCTTTTCCCGTGACAGTGGGTAGAGATAGCGCCAGTTTCACGGTGAAACATGCCACAGGTCTCAGCCTGATATCGCCTTCTACTCAGACTTCATCGAAGATAGTGGGCAACCTGTTGTACGTTCAGGTGAAACTCACTGACACGGATAATTCAGCTCTGGTGAGCGGTGCAACGGTCACCATGAACTGGACAAGTCCGAGCACGATAACTCTGGACGACCTGGGCAACGGTTACTACGAGAAGACAATGAATACAACTGATCTAGGCACTGCCAAACGATGGAGAATCAATTTCGCTGCCTCAAAGCAGTACTACACAGCTTCATCCACCTACATGAACTTGGACCTCAGTCATTCGACCTTCTTGACGTATAGTACACCAGCCTCTGCGCCATACGGCGACAACTTCGTCGTCAAGGTGACTCTGTACGATGCTTTCTCCTTGGCGAAGATCTCAGGTGCCACAATCTCATCTAACCGCACAATAGTAGGTACCACAGACCACGGTAACGGCAGCTACACTGTGACGTTGCAGGGAGGCCTGAGTGTCGGCGACTACGTGTATTTCATTAAGGCTACACCTAGCAGCACATACCTTCTGGCTGGCAATGTCAGCATCAAGTTCACGGTACGCAACATCTACACTACAACTTATGGTATAGGCGGAAGTTCAGCGTCAACACCATACTCGATTAGCACATCGAAGATTGTCACTTACAACGATACAGATCACTCGTTTGCCGGAATAGCCGGGGCGTCGAATTCGGTCCAGAACCCGTCAGGTATCGTAGCGACTGTATCTGATTCTGGTAGCGGCAAGTACACAGTCAGCATTAACGTTGGCACCAAGGCTGTCGGAACCTACTTGATCAATATTACACTGTCAAAATCGAACTACTACAGCAGCATTATTCGGATTTCCTTGACAATCGTGCCCCGGACGACGAGCGTGGTCTCCAAGTACACTACCCCAGTACCATGGGGATTCAACTCCGGATTCACTGTGACATGGTATGATGTTGACGGTGGAGGGGTCAACATCTCAGCTTCAGGTTACATCAGCAGTATCACTGTGAACGGCACATCCTATGGAAGCAGTTACATGTTCGCATACCTTTCAAGCGGCCTCACAGTCAAGAGCTATAGCCTCAACGTTACAGTGAATTCCAACAATGCGAACTACAAGAGCTCTTGGGAAATCGTCACCCTAGTAGTAAGGGCACACTTCACGACAATCTCAGCTGTGGTGGCCAACTCCACCGCGTGGGGATTCAATACGCTTGTGACAGTCACCTTCAGGGATACAGATACTGGATCTGCAGTACCAATAGCCAACGTTCTCGACCATTCAGTACACTCCCACCGGTTATGGAACTCAGACTCCAGCCAACAGCTATACTCCCACCCTAACCACAAACACATGGACAGTTGGATCGGTCTCGACCACTGTGACGGCAACATGCGTGACCTCAAACAAGTTCTATAGCTCGGCAAGCAGTAGCTTCACTATCACGATTAGGCCTCACCACACGACGGTAAGCGCCGTGACAAGCTCTTCAACCCCGTGGGGGTCCAACACGCCAATCACAGTCACCTTCAAGGACACAGATACTGGATCTGCAGTACCAATAGCCAACGTCTCGACCATTCAGTACACTCCCACCGGTTACGGAACCCAGACTCCCACTGTCAGCTATACTCCCACCCTCACTACGAGCACGTGGACTATTGGGTCAGTATCCACCGGCGTTTCAGTTACTTGTGTCACCTCTAACAAGTACTACGATTCAGCCGCTGGCAGCTTTGTGATAACGATCCGTGCGCACCATACGATGCTTTCAGCTTCCGTTGCAGCTCCGACCCCTTGGGGTTACAATACAGCTGTCAGTGTTGTGTTCTGGGATACAGATTCGGCTGTTCAGGTTCCCTTGGCGAATGTCTCGAGCATTCAATACACTCCAACCGGTTACGGGACTCAGACTCCAGCCGTCAGCTATTCTCCTACTCTTACTACGAGCACATGGACTGTTGGCTCAGTGTCCACCGGCGTGTCAGCAACCTGCATCACCTCTAACAAGTACTATGACGCCGCGTCAAGTACATTCAGTATTCAAATCAGGGCTCATCGCACGTCGCTGTCCGTCAGTGGAGGAATGCTGTCACCTTACGGAAACTACACTCGTGTTACCGTTGTCTTCACGGACTTGGACAACGCCATCCAAGTTCCAATAGGTAACGTTACAACAAACGGCGTATCGTACAACGCTGGCGCTCTCGGGACTCAGACTTTCACTAACTATACTCATAGACTGGACACTCGCACTTGGTCAGTTGGCGCGCATAGCATTACTCTAACAGTGACATGCGTGCAGACAAACAAGTTCTACGATACGGCCTCGTATACATTCTCGATCACAATTGTGAGCTTGGGAACTTATCTCTACAACGAGCCCAGCGACCTGGTCTTCCCGAGCGGAGACAGTTTCAGTATCATCCTGCGTTTCAATGTGAGCGAACTGGGCAACCAATACAATGGCAATCCAATCAATGGCATCACTGCAGCAGAGTTTACGGTAAAGAACTCGACATACACCTTCCCGAAGACTGTCACAGCGCTGGGTAATGGCAGGTACAACCTTACCATAAGCAGTGCATATCTCAACATGAATTTCTATACAATCACCATAACCGTTACGCCATCAAACCCGAACTATGGCACAGCTTCGCTCGTGATATCGTTCAGCTACCGACCAGCCCGAAGCTACCTGTCGTCTGCAAACTACCCACACGTTACCACGCCCTACGGGATTGACATTGCAGTCACTTTGAACTACACAGATGTGGACCGGAACAGGGGTATCACCACAGCAACCGTGACGGCTCAAGGCATTACGATTTATGGGATTCAGAACTTGGGCGGCGGCATCTATCAGTTGATGTTGAACGTTACGGGTCTAGCCAAGGGAGACCGTGTCTTCAACTTGACCGCATCTGCACCTCAATATGAGACAAAGAAGTCTGACATTTACTTTGACAATCAGAATTGCCTACACTTCGGCTATTCCGACAGTCGGCACACTTGACATTCCTGTTGGCAACAGTCCCGTCTTCTATATGAGCTTCCGGGACACAGACCGCAACCAGCCAATATCAGGCGCCACGATGGCCACCACGTGGATTAGGGGCCTGACCGCAACATATGTTCCTGCGGAGCAGAGATACAGCATCACATTCACAACTTTCGACACTGACACCTTGAGGTCAAACTATGTAGTGACTTTCAACTTCTCAAAGGGTGTCAACTATCAGTTCGGCATCTTCAACATCACAATTACGATTCGAACACACAACACTGATTTTCGGCTGGTCAGTGCCGTTCAGCCCACATCCTACAACGGTATGATCAACGTATCAGTGTACTACGGTGACCTTGACAACGTTGCTGGTATCAAGTCAAGCTATGTTCACCACAAAGTAACCAACTCAACAGGCTCTGTGAGTTCAACATTGTACAATGACACAGTCCTAGGAGCTGGCTTCTACATCATCAGGATTCCTGCATCTCAGTTTGCTGGTCTAGGTCTCCGGACTTTCACGATTTACTTCAACTGGACGGGGTCTGTCTACAAGTACTTGAACAAGACCCTGTCGACAAGCGTCAATCTCGTCGGTACAGACTCCAAATACACATTGCTCGTGGCAGCTGAGCCGACCGCATATCTCAACAATATGAGCTACGTGTTCCTCTACGCTCAACTCAGCGGCACTGGCATTGACAACAGTTCCGGCAATGTGCATATCAGGGTTGTCTTCCAAGGTGAATCGGTGAACCTGTCGAAAGTCAAGATCTGGTGGATAAGTGGAGGAAACTACTCTATTCGTTTCAATACGACACTGTTCACTCACACCGGTCTCATATACATGAACGTGTTCATCAATTGGACCAAGGGTGTGTCGCCCTTCTACACCAACCGTACTGATGTGATTTCAGTTCGCATTCAGCCGCGAGACACGCTCGTGTCTATCACAACTCCGCCGTCGCCCACAGCATGGGGCCAGAACGCGACGTTCACGTTCGCGTTTGATGATGTCACTGGAGGCGGCAACGTACCCATCGCTAACAACGTGAAGATGACAATCAAGCTGAGCCTCTCTCAGCTACACCCTCAGCTACAACAGCGTCACGAAGCTGTTCACCGTGTCCTTCAACTGTAGTCAGTCTCCGATAGGACTTGCGCCGCTTGGTTCGAAGTCCTTTACAATGAACATAACTTGGGCCGGGTCACCGTTCTATGGCAACCGGACTGGTCAGTCAATGAGTTTAGTGGTGATTGCTCGACAGGCAGTCTTGGACTATCAGACTCCTGCTCCGACATCTTATCTTGATAACGTCACATTTGTTGTGACTTGGACTGATGTGACTGGCACCTCTCAGGGAATAAACGGGGCGACCGTCACGCTCTACGATGGGGTAATTCCCATATCTGCAAGCAAATACAAGGTCACGGCGGCCGGAGGAGGAAGCTACTCCATCCAGCTCAACACAACCTACAAGTCGTCTCCGGGTATCTATTCACTAAGGATAGTCCTCACAAGACCAGAGTTCTACATGCCCATCGCTAATTCAACAAAACAGTTCAACATAATGCAGCGGGTTACGCTTCTCTCGTCCGAGCCGATAGACCAGGTCGCTTACAACTCTTCAATTCAGGTAAAGGTCCACTATCAGGATTTGCTCAGGCTCACGTCGATTGGGAACGGCACAGGACTGACTTCAATTCGGATACTCAATGGAACCAGCTGGCTCTTTGTCTGTTCTTGGCAGCCCGCGTTCGGCTACTACCTCCTTACAGTCTCCACATACAATCACGCTGGGCTGAAACTTGGTACGGTCTACACACTGCATATCAACATGACTTATGCGAATCAGGTCCCATTCTATGCTTGGGATGATGCGTACATCACATTCCAGCTGCGCTCAAGGGTAACAAGTCTGAGTGCTTCCTCACCCTCGTCAACCCCGTATCTTGACTACGCCAATTTCACACTCACATACCTAGATGCAGATGCTGGTGGGAAAGGCATCGGGTCTGCCACGATCTCTTTGAAGAAGAATGGCACGCTTCTGACGCTAGGTTCACAATACTTAGCGGTCCAGACTTCGGCTGGAGTGTGGGCCATCTCTGTGAACTCAACAGTGCTGGATGGCATCACCACGACAACGGTAGTCGCCTATGCGACTTGGTTTGGGACTCCGTACTACGCCAACAATTCGAGGTCCGTCGATATCGGGGTAATTCGGAGAATCACAACGGTTGATGTTGTGACGCCGCCATCACTAACACGTTACCTTGACAACGTCGTATTCACTATTGCGTACTCGGACGTCGAAAGAAGATACTACATCAACGGCATATCAAGCAACATTCTCATTCTCAATGGCACAAAGTATCTGACCTCCGGTCAATACAGCGTTGCAACAGGTTCTGTTGCTGGTACATATGACATAACTATCAACTCGACTATACTGAGTAGTCATTTGCTCACGAACTACCAGATAACGGTGAAAGTCTACTGGCTTAATGTCGTGCCCTACTACGCAAATGCTACAACCATTGTTCGAATCACCACGACGAACAGGGTGGGGGCCCTCACTTGGAACCCGATAGACAACACTCCTATGGGTGACCTCCTGAATCTCACGTTCTACTACAAGGATCTTGATACAGGCGTGGGCATAGCAAATGCCATCGTGCAATTCGATTGCGTCCAGAAACCGGGTCTCCAAGTAGGTACCGACTACACACTTGTGAAAGGCACTGGCGTGAACACCGGCACCTACACCATTCGCCTGAATACGAATAGGCTCCTAGGAATACGGTCATACACGTTTACCTTGGCAGTCCTGTGGAACGCAGCCACCGTGCCGTACTACTCTAACCAGACTCCTCGGTCCATCGGTGGCACAGTCAGGTTGATTTCGGCTGACCTGGCGGCAGGCGTACCGGTTCCTTCAACTGTGCCCTACTATGAGGTCGTGTCAATCAACGTGACCTTCACAGACACCGATCATTTGCACGGTATCACAGGCGTGACCAAGAGCAATGTGAGTGTCATCTACGTTCCTGGTGCCCAGCCCAAGACTTGGACACTTACTGAGCTAGGTGGAGGTCTGTACCGGATCACTGTGAACATCTCTGACTCAGGGCTTGCGGGCCTGAAATCATTGAAGATTACCTTCAACTGGTATCCATGTACTCTGGTGGAGCGACAGGTCCAGTTCCAAGTCCGATACAGAAATGCGGTGGCCGTTGCGTCCGTCCCGTCAAATCTCTATGCAGGCGACCCCGCATTCCTCATCGTGAACGTTACCGACACTGATTCTGGGACACGATTGGCGGGCGCTACGTTGACCATCACTTGGGGGTCAACCACATCGTGGACGTACCTTGGTTCAGGACGATACGGAGTGAATTTCACCACCACCGGGATGCCAACTGGCTCTCAGACGATGCAGATACAGGCATCCAAGGCGAACTACACGATACAGGTGCTCTTGGTTGATATATTCCTCAAGGCCATTCCGATTTCCATCGTAGTCCCGAGCGACCTCAAAGCAGGTCCGTCGGTGTTTTGGGGCGATTCGATTGTCATTCATGTCCTCATCAATGACACCCTACACCATGTGCTCGTATCAGGAGTGACGGTTACTTACATTTTCGGAACGCATTCAGGAAGCCTTGCTCCGACCTCACCAAGTGGGAACTACTCTGTAAGTCTTGACACTTCGCTCGTGTCGTGGGGCAGCGTCACTGTGTCACTGCACGCGGTCAAGAACAACTATGCTGTGACAGATGCTCAGATTTCACTTAACGTTCAAATGCTACCAACATCCGTCACGCCGGACGCCTTATCGAATACGCTGCCGCGAGGTGCGCCTTGGACGATTACTGTATACTTGAATGACACATACAATAACGTGCCAGTAACCGATGCGGTCGTTAGCATATCTTGGCACTTCGATGTTGCAAGGACAGATTATATGACTTCCATGGGAGACGGACATTATGAGTATGTCCTAGGCACGGCAGCGGCCGGTGTTGGCAATCTGTACACGATTACCATAGTAGCCACAAGGCCCAACCATCAGACTGCATCGACCTCGATTCAGCTGGCTGTCACACAGGTAACTACGTATACCCGGCCAGATAGTGGCACTGCAACGTATGTGAATAAGACATTCTACTGGTCCGAAATGGTGAGAATCGGCGTATGGGTTACTGCTAACTTATCCCAGAGTGATCCGGACTACTACCGCTCTGATGCTGATGTCATGTGGCACGCAGGCGAGAAGATCGGATTCTTCACTCTCAACGGATCCTCACCCGGCCACTACTACTACTGGCTTAACACGTCCGAGCTGGCCGCGACTTCATACACTTTCTGGATAACCGCCCACAGCCAAGACCCGCAATTCGCTGACTCTGGCTCGGTAGTCATAGTAGTGATTCAGAGGATTCCTACATCCGTCATTGCACCAACTTCGCAGGAGAAGTATTGGGGCTGGAACGGTTCCTTTAACTTCAGCTATTTGAATAGTGATACCAAGATTGGGATAGCCAACGTCTCCTTCGGCCACATTGTCAACGCATCATACTACTGGCTCAATGGGCATCACAATGCAAAATACTTGGGCAATGGAACGTATTCCATCTTCATCGATACTACCCTCGTTGAACCGGGTACGTATCCTATCACTCTCTCGTTCTACTATGACAACTACGTGCCATCATCCGGATCATTCTACCTGATAGTAAGCAAGATACCTACTGCCATCAAGGTGGACTACCAAAATGGGGTGTACGATCCAGACAAAAGCTCTACGAAGTAGCGTATGGCGATGACCTCAGTTTGCTGTTCTTCTTCAACGCCACGGTATGGCCACAGAACACATCTTTCTGGGGCGGCATTGATGGCGCTTCGTACGATGCGTGGTTGTATCCGGGTTACACCTCCGGAACAAATGAAACCCTTGCGCGTATCCTTGGGGGCTACTACAGGCTAACCCTGCGCACCACCGATTTCAGGATTCAAGCAGACGCATATCGCTTCAGCCTCACCCTGTCTATCGACAATAGGCGGGACGCACACATTGATCTCCTGATCAAGATTATCCCAGTCCCAACTGCTTTCACATTTGACGGGCTACCGGGTGACGCCTTTTCCATGTTCTACGGAGAGACCAAGACATTCACTATCCATTATTACGACAACTGGTCTCTTCATGGCGGGCAAGGAATAGAGGATGCTAACATCACTATCCATGCGAGTTCTGGCTTGGTAACAACAACCACGGACCTAGGCGGTGGAACGTACCAGCTCACAATCTTCGCCGACCCAGGTCTCATTCCGATTGGCTTGCAGGAGAGTCGTCTCTATGTTGACATTACTCTATCCAAGGGCAACTTCTCTAGTGGTTCCAAGTCAATCATCGTCACTGCCCTCCCAACCGATACTCAAAAGATCATGACGACCGCCGTGACGTTCGCTGCTCCAGCTTTCTTCATAATAATGACCTTGTTTGTCTTGTGGTTGAGAGTCTTCAGTGTGCCGAAGCGGCTTCGCGAGATAAACGGTCTCATCAAGTCAATCAGGAAGGGCAAGATGCCCAAGCCCATTACTGGCGTAAAGTCACGACAGGAGCTGGTGGCAGACCTGTACAACGACACCTTCGTCGAATTGAAGCTGGTCAAGACTGCGGTACAAGTGCCATCTGAGGCAGTCGTTGTGGAAATCCCTGAGATGGGCGAGCTTCTGATCGAGCTATCAATGCTTACTCATCTTAGCCAGCAAGAACTGGACGATTTCAAGGCTGACATATCGAAAATGAAAATCAGCGAGCAGGCCGCCTTCGTGAAAGAAGTGATCAACCAGGAAGCATTGCGTACTGCACGTCGCGAGGGCAAGACACTCGACCAAGTAATGGCAGAGCTCAAGGTACAAGCTGAGAAAAGAATGGGCGAGGCGCAGGGTGAGAAGGCTGGCCCCGAAGTCGTCGAGGAAGTCCCCGAAGAGCGCATAATCCTTCTGCCTGAGAAGCCTAAGGTGCCTGCTCCAGCTGGCGAAGGGCTCAGGAGGGCGCCTCCGGCTGCCGGTGCTGAGGAGATTGTAACGGGCGAGAAGCTGAGCCAGTACGAGCTCGAGGAGTTGAAGAAGCAACTCGAGCAGAAGGGAGTGCCGGCTCACGAAATCGACACCATCATGGAACAGGCCAAGAAGCTACCCAAGTATCTCATCGATGAACTTGTGAAGAGTCTCACGAGAGAAAAATAGGAAGCATTGAGAGGGCTCTGAGTCCCTCTCTATTCTCTTTCTTTCTCATCTAGGAAGCAAGAGAGAGGGAGAGTGGTGCCAAATGACACCGGCTTTGAACGCGAAGCTCGTCTGACAGAGTACTGTGGGTGCTTAGTGAGTGTATACTTGAAGTAGGCCTTGCTCTCAGCAACCTGAATGTGTACCTGAGCGCAGCTGGAAAGGGTTCTGCCTCCAGCGGGCAGCTCGGGGTTTCTTTCAGAAGCCGGTGCAGACAACAACGTGGCTATCCCACGATTAAGAGTGAACGCCATGAGCTTCGTTGCCATGTGCGAAATCTGCTGAAGGCCTTCTCCGGTTGTTCCTTCTGCAATGTAGAGGTCAGGGAGACCAGAAACGATTAGCAGCCGTGCGGGCACTCTCTCAAAGAACTGTTCCAGCTGGTTCATCACAAGGTCGTATGTCTGCGATGAATTGAAGGCACGAGATATGTAGATGTGATCCATCACATCTTCTGGTTCGAATCCCATCTCGAAGGAAAAATCAGTCAGCTTCTCTATCTTGATTATGTTCGCGCTGTCGATGATTATTGTCGGACTGTTCATGCCTCCACGTTCTTCGGGAAGCTGCACTTGGACTGCGGCCCGCAGAAGGTCTTCTGTCAGGCAACGGTCTCCGTAGAAGAGGTGCATGAGACCGATTTCGAGACCTCCCCCTAGCAGAGTGTCGAGAGAGGCGTTTCCGGTGCTTACTATCCGGCGCGCCATCTGGTCCGCTGTGCGGAATACGGTCTCTGGAAGGCTTTGTTGTCTGTCCATCTCAGCCATTAGCTCTTACAATAGGTAATAACTACCACTCGTTCTACATATGGAATGCTGCACCCCCAAAACCACCGAAACCACTTCTCAGGGTGTCTGAAAGCGCCTATGTCCGAAACTATCTTAAGTCGCTCTCTCACTGAGGCCCGTTCAGGTGACAATCACTTGGTAAAGTACGAAGGCTTCGATTTCCCAGACTCCCTTTACTATACAACCGACCAGTTGTGGTTGAAGAAGGAAGACGGAAACAACGTACGGATAGGCTTCACGACTTTCGGCATGGATTTAGCGGGCAAGATTAAGTTCGTACGCCTGCGGCCTGCCGGAGCCAAGATAGAAGCCGGGAAGAGCATAGGCACTCTTGAGTCAGGAAAGTGGACCGGACCCGTGAAGGCGCCAGTAGGTGGCACACTCAAAACAATAAACGACGAACTCAAGACCAACCCCGGTCTCCTGAATCAAGACCCATATGGAAAGGGATGGGTGGCAATCATCGAAGCCACGAACCTTGCTGCTGAACTCAAGACTCTCCAAGGCGCGAGTGGCCTCGACGCGTGGGTCAAGAAAGAGTTCGCAGAGAAGAAGAAGAAATAGCAGCTTACGGTGTGAGCCGGTCCCTCCGGCTACACACACTCATTTTCTTAGCAGCAGAGAGCAAAGCAGCTGAGTATGATTCAGGCTCAAGCGTGCCCCGCTGATGTTTAGACCATGGAACTTAGGACGACATTGCAATCAGACTGAAGAACGAAGGTATTGAAGCCCTCCCCAATCAGCTCTCTCAGCTGTTGAATCCTCTTGTTCTTTGTTTTGTCGTTGTAAGGCCACTTGTGTTCTGGCTTCGGAGTGATGCCCAGCTCTTCGCACAAGTCCACGAGCTCCATGACGGCCTTGAACACCTCGGCCTTCGTAATGCCTTCGGGTTTGATTTCCCTTGAGTGTAAGATAATCCCGTAGGCTGGAGTGTTGTTTCCCAAGTACCATTTTGATGGAGCATGACCATACTTGGCGAACGGTACGAAACCATGCTTCTTGAGCAAAGCGTCAATTCTGGCCACATCCTCCTTTATTACGTTCAGACCATTATTATAGAATCCATAATCCTCGAAGAGAGCCAGTTGTAGTCCTTTCTTCGGATTCCGCTTAGGCAGCTTCAGCCTCACATCCTTCAGCTTTGCTCAGCTCCTCACTGGTCAGTTTCCTGAATTGCGTGATGTTCTCAAGATCGGCTGCATAGTCCTCAGGGAACTCGAGAATCAGCTCAGGAGGCCGCAGATCACCTCGCACATCAGGATGCGCGGCGACTATCGCCTCTCCATACCTAATGGGGCTCTTTGTTTCAATCATCGTACGCAGTGTACCGCCCAGATCATCGCTGTCCTTGTATTCTACTAGTCCACCAACCAGTTTCTCTTGGACGGTGGGTCTTATTGCGAGACGTAGTTCCGTAACAAACCCAAGAGTACCATGCGAGCTTGCGACGTCGTTGATGGTCATTCTCGCTTTGTTGAGGTCGGCCTCCAACTGTGAATCGTCTGATTTTACTCCCTTCTGGTCCACCGTGATGAGCCGGCCATCATAGAGAATCATCTTGACCCTCAGCGTATTGTCACGCATCGTCCCGTTCACCCAAGCGTCGTTTCCGCCCCCGTCAGTGTTCAGCATTCCTCCGACAGTTGCTATGTCCCTGCTACTGGGTGTGACGTAGAACTTCATCTTCGAAGGAGCCAGAAGAGCGTTGATTTCGTCAGGAGTTGCCCCGGGCTGGACATCGATGTAACCCTGGTCTTTCGAAATGGAGAGTACCTCCTTCATCTGGAGGCTGCTTATCATGACACGGTCGCGCTCGCCCCCGGTGCAAGCCCCACTGAGACCTGAGCCTCCGCCTTTTGGTGTGACATCGTAGCCCCTCTCTCTGGCCCAAGCAATGGCCTCTCGGACCTGCGTTTCAGTGCGTGGGTAATAGACACCCTTGATCTTGCGGAAGTCCATCCGGTAGTAGATTGAAGCATTTGCACCGATGACGATGTCCCGGATATTCAACTCAGTCTTTCCCCTCCTCAAGGCATGTCACGAGAAGCTCCACTATATCCTTGGTCTTGAGATTGTTACCGAGCAGTTGTTCTCCGCAAGCAGGACATGCCGTAATCACAGTTGTTGTGCTTAGTCTCTCGCGCGCTGCCCGAAGTTGCTGAATCTTATCGCTGAGGTTCGGATCGGTCATCCTCAGTAAACCGCCGCCACCACAGCAGCTCAAGTCCAGTTCCCGGAAGCGGACATTCATCTTCTTCAGGAGGGACCTAGGCTCAGTCTTAACATTGCATATCCTATGCAGTTCGCAAGGGTCATGATAAGTGAAATCCTCGGTCTGCTTGTATGCCCGTATCGATTCTAGCTGTCTGTCAAAGAACTGAGTGTGATGGAGCACCTCTATTCCCTTGAGGTTGTAGTTGCTCTGTAGTTCATAGAGGCAGCCCGGGCAACACGTAATCACTTGTTTTGCGCCAGTCTGTTTGATGGTGCGTTTGTTGTGTGTCCAAAGCTTCTTCGCACCTGCATCGTCGCCGATGAGATAGAGCGGATGCCCACAGCAGAACTCTTCTGCACCGAGGACCAAGTAGTCCACCTTCAGGATTTCGAGGGATTTGAAGAGTGCTCTGAGCACATCTACCTGTGAGGCTCGAAATGACATGAGGCAGCCCAAGAAGACGACCACGTCGGCCGTTCTCTCCTCAGGATAGACTCTCTTGCGTATGTTCGGGATTTCCTGCTCCAGTTCATCGAGCCAATAGACTGCCCTATCCTCGGGCGCTAGTCCGTAGATGTTCTTGACATTTTCAAGGGCCTTCTCAAGGGGTTCGAGGTATTTGAACTCTTGAGGAGCATCCTTGATCGCCTTTGCCCGCTGCTCGTGCCACACTCTCAGAAGGTCAACGTCGGAGCTACAGACATCGGTGCACCGTCCGCAAAGAGCGCATTGAAACATGAGTCTTCTGAACTCTTTTGCAAGCTCGGGGTCATCTTCTATCTTGTCCATGACCTGCAGGAGATACAGCTTGCCACGAGGAGAGTACTGCTCTTCTCCCATTGCATCAAAGATGGGACATATCTTAATGCAACTCCCACAGCGGACACATTTCTCGAATGTCATCTCAGAGTGCTTCTTGGAAGCTCTCTTGGTCGTCGTCACTGTGTTTTTCCTAGACCGGCGGAGCAAGTGGTCCAGCTAAACTCAAGAGCTTTCGCGGTTTATAATCACTGAGTTAGGGAGATGACGGGCGCTCAGACTACGGTCTGATTGATTGGCTGACCCAGCGTGGAAATGCTAACACTTCTTTTTCGATTCCGCTTTCTCACTTTCCTCTGGCAAGCTCACGCCTTATGCTTAGAGCCGAATCGTAGAGCACATCCGGCGGGACCAAAACATACAGAAGATTGTGAGAGTATCCAGATTCGAAGACTATACTCTCGAATATGAGTGTTTGAAGGCTCTTCTCTATGTCATTGGGCGCGTGTTTCACCCCAAGCTCCTCGCATTTTATTTGGACAATCTCGTTGAGCGTCTGACGGTCGATGTACGTCTCCGTCCGATATCTCATTAGATGCTCAGCCATAACTTCGAGAACCAATGCCGTCATGTAGTCATTCATGCTGATGGTGTCTAACGTTTCCATGAAGTCTTGATCCTGACCCAATGTGACTATCTTCGCTGTCGCGGCACGCACTGCATCCGAGTCAATCTCTTGTCCTCGTTGAGCCAGCGGCCAAAGAACCTTCAGGGCTTCGACGGATGTCTTGGGCTTTGATGCATCGAATTCACAGACTATGTCTGTTATGTATCTCAGAATGTCCTCGGTTAGACCCAAGGGAAACGTATCTTCAACTCTCATGCGGATTATGTCGTACAGCTGAGACTGACTGTATGTGTCTAGATGGACTTCGAAGTCGTAGGCCATCTGAGTTGCTGGCAGCTTGGTCAGCATTCTATAATCGTGGCTGTTGAGCACTCCAATGGTGCTCGCTTTGATTTCCTTCGAAAGCCTCGCGAGCTTGGAGTAGACATCCTCGTTCTGCTCATCGATATTATCGATGACGAACACAGTTCTTTTGGACGCATCTGATGCCATTCGTTTGAACTGCATCCAGAGGACATCGAGATCAAAGGCCACGGTTATTGGTTTGTTCTCTTTCCGGTGGATGGCATCGTTGAGGTCGCCGACTATCTCAAGCACGTCCTTGCCCTTGGCGTCAACATAGAAAGTGTGGGCATCGAACCTTTCTGGGATGACTCTCGTTAGAAAGTATCTCGAGAAAACTGTCATGCCTACTCCTCCTATCCCGTGGACAAGGCAATTGACTCCGTACTCGCTTTCGTAGGAGTCTTTGTAAACGCCCGTGATCGACTCAAGCTCCCTATCGCGATAGAGTAGGACATCGGGTACGTAATAGGGGTCGAACAGGCCTCTTGGACTGCGCTGTGACAGTTGCATTCTCATCGGGAGATTGTTCTTTTGGAGGTATATAAACCGCCCCGGGACATAGGCGAAAGTATTCCGTACTTCATGGCTGTGATGTGGGATGTGCACAGTATTGTGATTCCGAAAAAGCACGAGCGTTTGCACGGCAAAGGGAACACATTCTCTGATGAACTTGTCACGCAATTCATGCAGCAGTGGAATTGAACAGCTGCTTCAAATGAGGATTTTCCCTTCCGCCGGAACGCTGCATTCGACGCGTATTTATCCACGTTTGCCGGCCTCGTCGGTGAACCCACTGGGCGAAGGCCTGAAAACAAGATGGACCGACGCAAAGCAATCGCAGTGGCCATGGTTCTGGCAGTCGCCTCCGTAGTTGTCGTTCAGATATCGCTCCATCTTCAGGTACCCAACAATCAGGTTCCCGAGCTAAAAACAAACGCAACACTTGACCCATTCAACAAGCTCGACTGGTGGGACGTTGCTTGGCAGTTGGGAGTGGCAGTTGACTTCCTCCACTGCAGTCAAACAATTGCCAACTTTGGGAACCGATTTGATGGGACTACAGGGTATGATGAGGCCGCGAAATGGATAATCGACCAGTTCAAAATATGGGGACTCAATGCTTCCTTGTTCGGAGCACACAGTTCGGTTCTTGGATATGAGCAGGGTTATGGGAATGACTCCCGTGCTCTGGTATTCGGAGCACACTTGGACACGTCTGACATAGGTATTGGCGTAGATGACAACGCAGGAGGCTGCGGCGTGGTAATGATGATAGCCAAGATTCTGTCACAGTTCAGACTCCCTATCAACATCTACTACTGTTTCTTCGCTGGCAATGAGGAGTTCTTAGATACATACCATTTCATCAGGGCACTCTATGGGTCCAAAGAGATTTCGCAATACTTGGCTGGGCGTGGCACCCAGGTCATCGCGTTCTACAATTACGACCAGATTCTCTATCGAAGCCCATATCAGGATGAATCCAGACGATTGCTCGTGGAACACCAAAGCCAATCAATGCTTGGCTATCAGTCGACCAAATATCTAGCTGACCTCCTGATCTCATTCATGCAACTCTCTGGTCTGAACATAATGTCTGCGTCCGAGGGAACATACACACAGACGGATCATCTTCCATTTCAGGCCGCCCACTTCTCAGCAGTGAATGTGAAGAGTGGTCACACGTACGATCCTGAAATGCCTCCACCTGATAGGCTGAGCTACCTCGGATACAACACAACTCAGGCTGTCCTTCTCGCCAAGGCTTCTGCATCAGTTGCAGTCTACTTGTCTATGCGCGGTAATGGCCAGATTTCACGTCAGAAACTGCAGCAGTCCATCGCGCCTCTGTCTAGTGTTAATCTGAGAGCAGTAATGACCGTTCCTCAAGAGGTGGTATTACGAGGCACTACGTCCGATGACAGTAGCCTGGCAGTTACAATAGCAAACAGTACTGCAGTCTTTCTGCCAGTGACTGAGCTTTCAGTGGGGAACTTTTCTCTGACCTCTGACTCTATCTGCCCTCTAGGCCCTTTGACAGTCACTGTTCTTAATCAGGCAAATAAGACCTCTGACATAACTCTGTATTTGGAATACACATCAGATACAGACGGCAATGGTGTGCCTGATTCCCAACAATACTCTTGGCCGCCGCCCAATCCGCCGTTGGATTGGGACCACGACGGTCTTAGCGACAAGGACGAAATTGGAAACGGTACCGATCCGTTCAGGCCGGACACTGATAACGACGGAATGGGCGACGCCTTCGAAGTGCGATATCATCTTGATTGGTTGCGCGACGACAGTCACGAAGATCCAGACCATGATGGGCTTACCAACATCCAAGAAATGAGACTCGGGACAGATCCTAGGAATCCTGATACCGATGGCGATGGAATGCCGGATGGCTGGGAAGTGAAATGGGGCTTGAATCCCCTCGTCAATGATTCTGCTCTGGACCCTGATAATGACACTCTCACGAATCTCCAAGAGTATCGTTACGGTTCCGACCCAATGTCGCCAGATGGGGACCACGATGGCGTACCTGACAAGATCGAAATACAACTGGGAATGAATCCCATGAGTCCGGATACTGACAATGATTTCCTAAGAGACCAGCTGGAGTTACTTGAGCATCTGAACCCGACGAACCCTGACTCAGACAGTGATTTGCTTATTGACGGCCTTGACCCCAACCCGCACATTAACACCATGCTTGTGGCTGTACTGCTCGTGCTTGTACCATTTGCAGTCGGGTCAGCCATCATGGAGCGGCACCTACGCAACGAAACGCAGCATCACTGAAGTGCTTGTCTAGAGAACGTGCATAAAGAATAGAGTGTGGCTGCGGCGCAAGTTTCACGACGCAGCCTGCATTATACACTCAAGTAGGCGGTGCCTTGGGAATGAAGCCTTGCTTGTAGAGCATTTCCGAGGCCGCCCGAGCTGTCCTAATTACGTCCTCAGCATGCTTGTACAAAGCTTTCTCCTCCCACTGCTTCCGCGCGATTTTCTGCTCGACTGCCTTCATTCCGACGGCGGTGGCCTCAAGCGGGTAGAGCTCCCATTGATCCATCGTTGGGATGACCTTATGCTCTGACGCCCCTTTGGCACCGAGGTCTGCAAGAGCCTTAGCCGCGGCGATACACATCTCATCGGTTATTGTTCTTGCTCGGACATCCAGAGCTCCTCTAAAGATACCGGGGAAGCCGAGAGAGTTGTTAATCTGGTTCTCGAAGTCACTTCGTCCTGTTCCGACGATTTTTGCCCCGGCATCCTTCGCATCCCAGGGCCATATTTCAGGAAGCGGGTTGGCACATGCAAAGACGATCGAGTCCTTCGCCATTTTGGAGATCCATTCCTTCTTGATGGATCCCGGTACAGGTTCAGACGCGGAAAGCAATATGTCCGCACCTGATATGACCGTTCCGAGGTCGCCTGTCGCGTGAGTCGGGTTTGTCTTCTGGGCCAAGTCGTACTTGAGCCTGTCAAAGTTCTTCTCCTTCACAATGTCCTCGCGGTCTGCATAAATGGCACCCTTGGTGTCTACCATTACCATGTTCTTTGGATTGACTCCGGCGGATATGAGGAGGTATGCTGTGCGGGTGTTTGCGGCTCCGACGCCAAGCATGGCAACCTTAGCGGTCCTGATATCCTTCTTGACAACCCTCAAGCCGCCCAAGACACCAGCTAGAACAACACAGGCGGTGCCTTGCTGGTCGTCATGCCACACTGGTATCTTGATTGTAGGGTCACGTCTCAGTGTGTCCAGCACATCGTAACACTTGGGTTTCGAGATATCCTCGAGGTTGATTCCTCCGAAGGTTGGCTGAATTAACTTCACGAACTCGATTATCTTCTGTGTGTCCTTTGTGTCGATGCACAGAGGCCACGCGTCAACGCCGCCAAGGTATTTGAAAAGAAGTGCCTTGCCTTCCATCACCGGTCCGGCGCCATAAGGGCCGATGTCACCAAGTCCCAAGACTCTGGTTCCATCGCTCACAACAGCGACCATGTTGCCTTTGTTAGTATGTTCATAGGCCAAATCCTCATTGTCCTTTATTGCGAGGCACGGTTTTGCTACACCGGGCGTGTACCATATGGCGAAATCAGAGAAATCTCGTACTGGGCATTTACCGATGCTCATGATCTTGCCTTGGTAGAAAGGATGCAATATCATAGCATCTTTGCCAGGCTTCTCAGCTTTCTTCTTCAGCTCATCCGCGGAAAGTTGTTCTTCAGCCTTCACCGGGACAGATGGCCTCTCGACCTTTTTCTCGGGCTCTTTCTTGGTTGTCTTCTTCTCCGGCATTACTTTGCGCCCCTTAGCTACGTGTTCGGCAGACTTCTCTTCGTCTGCTTATCTGAATGGAGCTGGCCTCCAGCCTCGATTAAAACCTATGCCTCTACGGAGGAAGACGAGCTGGTGCGGTCTCCGAATTTCCCATTAGTTGATAAGATTGAGACATGTGATTAGCGATGATATCATATGACTCCGACGGTCGTTGAGGACATCCAAGAAAAGACAAAGTATGTGCGAGGACATCTTCCAACACGAGGCGCTGATCAGGCCTCCAAGCCTTTGCCGTTCAAGGAGTACCCCGGCAAGAAGGCTGTGGCTCTGCCCCCGCCCAAGACGGATGACGGTCCTGGACTCTGGGACGCTCTACGAAGAAGAAGAAGCATCAGAGTCTATAGCCAAGCGCCAGTGACAAAGCAAGAACTGTCACAGCTGTTGTGGGCAACACAAGGTATCACAGCCGACCTGAGGGAATATGGTTTGCGCACAGCCCCTTCCGCAGGCGCACTGTACCCTGTCGAGACCTACGTTTACGTAAATCGCGTCACAGATCTTGAACAGGGACTCTATCACTACGACATGAGAGCCCATGCTCTGCAGCAGCTCAAACCGGGAAATCTTGCGAAAGAAGTCGCAGTAGGTGCTCTCGATCAAGACACAGCCTCCCGCGCAGCAGTCGTCTTCATTTGGTCCGCGGTTTTCCAGAGGTCAGCATGGAAGTATCTTGAGAGAGCAGCTGAGGTATGTCTACTTGGACGCCGGTCATATCGCACAGAACTTGGCTCTTGCTGCCGAAGCTATCGGCCTCGGGAGCTGCCAAATAGGGGCCTTCTATGATAATGAAATGAACGCGATTCTTGATATTGATGGCGTCAAGGAGTCCGTTATCTACATGAGCAGCGTGGGTCAGCCTGCGAAAAGATGAGAAACGAAGAGTGGTGGGGGGCCTTGCTCAAAGCTTCAGGCCCCAGAAGTTGATTATCTGTTCGGCGTGCTGACTTGTCTTCACCTTGTCTAGGCCTTCTGAGCCGCCGAAGATACCTTCTATCTTGCCCTCCTCGTCTATGAGGAAGCTCACTCGTTTGACTCCAAGTATCCCCTTGCCATGAACTCCAATTGGCTTGTAGACGCCGTAGAGTTTGGCAATGCTGTGGTCCTCATCCAAGAGAAGAGGAAAGTTCAGTTTGTGTTTCTGCTTGAAACGCTGGTGCGATTCGATTGACTTTCCAGAAATACCGTAGACACCAATTCCTTGAGCGAGAAATGTGTCATAGTTGTCCCTGATAGAACACGCCTCTGCCGTGCAGCCCGGCGTATCGTCTGCCGGATAAAAGTAAACGACGATCTTCTTACCTTTGAGGTCACTGAGCTTGAACCTTTCTCCGGAGTCTGTGACCGTTCTCGAAATCCGGAGCTTGATCACCCGTCTTCAGCATTTGGCTCGCCTCTATAGTTTCAAGCCCCAGACCTTGAGGACTTGGCTGGCATGCTCCTTTGTGTCTACCTTGTCCATTCCTTCAGGTCCACCAAAAATGGCTTCGACCTTGCCCTCCTGATTGATCAGGAATGAGGTCCTTTCGATACCCATGTAGTCCTTGCCGTACATCTGCTTCATTCCATATACTCCGTACAGTTTCGCTATCCGGAAGTCTTCGTCCATTAGTAGAGGAAACTGCAGACTGTACTTCTTCTTGAAGTCCTGATGTGATTTCGATGACCCCCCTGATACTCCATAAACGGCAGCATTGTTTCCGACGAATGACGCGTAGCTATCCCTTATGGAGCACGCTTCAGCCGTGCAACCCGGTGTGTCATCTTTCGGGTAGAAGTAGAGAAGAACTCTCTTTCCTTTCAAGCGACTCAGCTTGAACTTCTCGCCGCTCTCAGTGGTTGTCTCAAAATCAGGCGCTTTGTCTCCTACTTTTACCATAGCACTATTACCTCCGTCTCTTCACAATTGTTAACACTTTCCCGTTAATAAGCGTTACCGTCGGTCTCACAGGGCTCTTGCATGCCTCACACACAGGTGTGTCTCCGAACGTGAAGGAACCGGATTGCCATCGATACTTGGCGAGCAATTCTTAAAGACACAGGCGGTGTGCCGTCCAGATGAAGGACGGTTCTTGGATGTCAGATTCTCCGATTGTTTTCAGATCGATGAAGGGCATCTGGGCCCTATTCCTTCTCGAAACTGTTTTCGTGGTGTTGCTCACCTACATCATTGTCCCTATCCTCGCACCTGTCTCCGATTTTGACTACTTGCATGTTCTGTTCTGCTTTCTGGGCATACCCCTGTACACTGCAATCGCCGGATTCTGCCTAGGATGGAAGGCGAAGAAATCAGCGGTTAACCACTCACGTCCGGATTGGCGATTCGAGACCGTTCAGCTGAAAACAGAAGAATGCGGGAGTCTGGTCAAGGACTACGTCAAGCGATACGGCCGCATGGTACCACTTAGCAGGTTTTGGTACTTCCATGTCCCGGTTATCTTGATTGTTCTCGAACTCTCACTCCCATACTACTCATTCTTCATGAATCGAGCAATTGCTCCATGGATTCAGACGTTGTCTGTGGTGATAGTATTATGCATCGACATTGTCTCCTTCTACGGTGCATATCGGGCAACATCAAACTCAGCGTCGCCGGATTTTCGACTGCCCTTGATTCGCGAAGCTCTATGGGTGGCTAGGTTGCAACACAGTGTTCCCAACGTGTCTTCCGTAAGAATAGTGATGGAGAAGGGACGCAGCGGTGATTTCAGTGTCTACAGGAACCCCCGTGTGATTCTGCGCTTCTCCGGTTTTGAAAACGAAGCATACGTCGAGTCGGCCTCTGAAGAGCTGAAATCGCTATCTAAGGTTGTATGTGTCCTGCGAGGACCTGATGGTTCGTGGGGCACATCTTGGCTTTGGGATTCCGGAGACCGGAACTTCCTGAAGCAAACTCTCGATGACAGAGATGGCTACTATGTTCGTAACCCCATCCCGTCACGGATTCGAGAGCTCGGTGTGAAAGACGTAAGACTTGTAACCAAGAACGCCATTGCTCTGATCCTCTTAGAATACGTGCGGAAGGAAGTCAATGGCAGTCTTGCGAAACAAGAGCTTCGCCTCCTTGGTATTGAATAGCGACATGGCAAGCACCGAAACTGCTAACTCTCCCTAACATACATCTCTGACATGGAGACGGCCTGATGTCTAAGGAGGTTGTTGTATACAAGTCGCTCCTCCCATACTACGTTATCGCTTTTCTCGTGCTATTGTTGTGGGTTGTTGCGGGAGAGGAGTTCTCTCAGTCGGGACTACTGACAGCGTGGTCAGATCCCGGCCGTTGGATTATCCTGGCTGCAGCCGTGATGGGAACAATGCTAGCACCGTTGGTCCTTCTTTCATGGAGGATGAAACAGAGGGTTTCTGTAGGTCCCATCCAATGGAACTTCGAGGAGAGAGAGATCAAATATGACGAGTTCGAGCACGTAGTGGCAGAATACACTAAAGGATACTCACATCTCCAGAGCAGGTTCGATGTTCCCCTTGCTTTGCTTACCACTACTATTGCCGTGATTGCTCTCCTCTTGCCACTCATGATTGTGGATTACTTCCAACAGGCGTCTGGATGGGCCCCGTACTTGTTTGGATTGCTGCTAATGGCTCTCGGGCTGGCTATTTTGCGGGTTGTGTTTCTTGTAGTTCCAAATGACGCCACCGTGAGTTTCCCTGTTGTTAGGGTTCGGCCTCTAAGCTCGGCTGTTGGGTCGCTCGAAAACACCCTTGGAGTTTCTTGGGCTGGAGTCAGACTGTCCATTGGCGAAAGTGGAGGCTACTACACCCTTCGGAGTCCCCATGCAGTGGGCCGGATTGAAGGCATAGAGAACTCAGCGTGGGTCGAGGTTGAATTTGACAAATCGGCCGAGCCTTCCAGTGTCGTGGCAAAGGTCAGTCTTGAATCAGGGATTATGGAATTCGCCGCTCCACTGATGGACCATAGCGCTTCTCTACAGCGTGTGCTGAAAGAGATGGTAAGCAAATGCGTCGCGGAGTACGTAAAAGCAAAGGGCAGTGATGAGATACTTGACGAACTGATGACCGAGCTCGGAATAGGTCGTGCTGCACTAAGTGGCACAAGCGGTGGGGCTAGCGGGGCGAAGCGTGAGACGGATGAGTGAAGAAAGAGTCATCGACTACAGCAGGCAGCGCAAGGTCAATCAATCTTTTCCGATGCTGGTTGCCCTTTTCGTTGTTCTCGGTGTATGGTACAGAATCACGAGCCTGCCTGGCCTGAGCTCTCTGCTGGTAGCGTTCTTCGGGATACCCACTCTTGTTCTGTTCTTCTCCGGGGCCATGGGAGCTGCTTCAAAGAGAGCCATTGACTACATTCCAGGTGAATGGAAACACGATACTGTTTGGGCCAGTTTCCCAGAATACGAACACATGGTCAAGGAACATGAGAGAGCTTATGGTGACCTTTACGCCCATGCTGCAGAAGGACTGACTTGTTGCGTACTCCTTCCAGTCTCGCTTGGTCTGGGAGTCCTTAGTGTGCTCTATCAGCAGTTCGAGCCACCCGTCTTTGGGAACTTCGTTGACTCGTCCATCCTGATTGTGATTCAGTATGGCGTAGTCTCCGTACTTGGCTTTCTTGTCGGCTACAGGATAGTGAAGATTGATCCGAAGACCTTCTTCAAACCCCCGCTGTCTGGAGATTCTTACAGATACACGCGTGAACTCGCTGCTGTTCGAGGCATAAAAGCAGGGGTCAGTGTCGAGGTAGGTGAGCGTGGTGAAATGCACGCAATCCTTGATGCTGAATGCAAAGCCTACGTTGAAGGTCTTCCCGACACTGTCATGATTAAGGTACAAGTGTCCAAGTCAGGTTTCGTGTATCCGTATCTCGTAGGCACGATTTACAAAGGTAAGATCGCAAACAAAGAAACAAGGCGCGCAAAGCTAATGACGAGATATCCTGCACTGTTTGAGTTCTCAATGGATAAGGACGTAGCCGTCATCGTTGGAAGATTTGACATTCCTCAACGTAGCAGTCAGGTTCCATTTGTCTCAAAAGGTGATTTCCGAGCTCTAGCAGCTGAGCTTGTTGAACTACTTCAGGAGAGTTACAGAGCATAGAGATTGACGTCATAGCTACCTTTAACTGTCGGGCAACCAAGCGCGTCAACCCGAACTCTTGAGGGTGATCGCATATGGCTCGTGCCAACTGGACGAACAGGTGGATACTGATGCTTCTGGCAGGGATAATAATCCAAGCGTTCGCCTACCCGACCATATGGTTCTACCGGCTCTTTACGCACGAGTACTTCGGAGAAGTGTTCCTCATCAGCATGATTGCTCTGGTCATTCAGATAATTGGTTTCGCCGCCATCATGTCAAAGACGAGGAATGACGACCCCAGAATCTACGGTCAGGGAAGACCGTTCAAGCACAAGCTGCGTGAAGAGGACACTGAGGAAGCTGGCCGAAAGCCAACTGCCGCAAACTCAAATTAATCTATGGCGGCAGTATCGGCGGCCAGAGTCTTGGCGGTACGTGCGGCGGTATGAATCCAGGGAACCACATGCTTACGAAAGGCATCCATTGTCCCAACACCATTGTCACGACGACGAGTAGGGCGAATGTCAGAGTATGTACAGCAGTGACGTATGCATAGTAGGGCCTGATGTACGAGTAGAACGCGAAAGCAGGAATGGATAGAGCGGCCATTGCCATGATTTCAACTGGATTGAAGAAGAATGGCATTGAAACGGGCCATAGGAAGTAGAACAGCACAGCTACCTTCACACTGGACGTCTCATGGTGGGCTATCTTGTGTATACCATCAACAGCCTCTGACAAGAACAAGACAGGAATGAAGAGCCACCACTGGAATGCGAGGAAGAACATCGGCCCGGCATAGAAGAACAAATCACCGATGCTCTCCATGCGCTCCCATAGAGCGTTTCGGCCAATGTACTCTGTTGCCTCTGTCATGAAATACCCCATCATCTGAAAAGCGACTAGGAGCGGGAGGAAGAGGAACGCTAGAAGAATCATCAAGACGGCTGCCTTTGGAAGAGTAGGAATCTTGCCTTCGTGATAGTTGTCTAATGGGTAGATTCCGTGAAGCATGAACGCTGTGACAAGAAGCAACAGCCCACTTGGAATGAAGTAGACCGGTTGGGCGATGAAGGAAAACAGCCCAAGGAAGAGATAGACGTTGATCTTTGGCGAATTCGGGCTCATGTACCATACACCGAAGACAACAAGCAGCTCAGGGATGAGCATCTTCAGTCTGTACCCCTGAACAAAGCTCATGACCCTGCCCGGTTTCTTGCCTGACTCTGCCATGAACAACACCACAGAGTTTGCGATAGCGCCGCTCACGCCTTTATTAAGCATATCTCGTGAACGTTGGAAGAGAGGTCGAGTTGTTTTTTTCAGCTGAGGCTCTTGATTGCTTTCTTGAGAATAAGCGGGAACTCCTTGCTCTTTCCATGTATCTCTCTGCACAGCGAGCTGCTCGCCCTTGAGAGGCCACACTGTGTGGAGATCATGGCGCGGTCATCGAGAAGGCTCACGTTGACACCGCTCTTGTGAAATGACTGCAGTGTTCTCGCCAAGTTCTGTCTGAGCGTCTCAATTACGGGCTTCGCGAAGCCGCTGTCGACGTTCGGGAGAATGCCGAGTGCAATGCTTCCTCCCCTGTCGAGGAACGAATTCAGCTTCTCAGCGTGTTTCGAATCTATGTCAGGACTAAACGACAGCAAATCGATGTGAATGATTTTAGGCGGGCCGTCCCATAGAATGTACCAATCGTCTTCGGTGAGTTTTCTCCAGTCATCGCAGAAGTGGTACGCAGGTATGACTCCCTCAGGGTACACCTTCTCTGTGCTTTGAATGATATGTTTGAGAGTCAGGCCTTCTCCCTTTCCTTCCTGTAGCATCTTTGACACGAATCCGAGTGCTGGATCATCTTGACACAGAATGAGATTCCTACTCCATTGAGAGAGATGCTTTGCTTGCCCTCTTGCTGCCCTCGACATCAATGATGAGTAGAAGTGAAACATCGCTCTTGTTACCAACTGCTTCCCATCGGCCCCTCGAGTACTGAAGCACATTGTACTTGGCGCCGCCTGCTGGGTCTTGAAGAAATCATAAGAGGCATTCTCAATCATCGAGTACAAACTGTGCGCATGAGCTTCATCTGGCAAGAGGGGCGAATCATCCTCGGTCATATCCCTGTACGAATACATGTCGACATCCATGACGAAGTCGTCTTTTTCCTCGAACCCATCAACCAGTGAGGCAAACCGTCTGATCATGTCTTCTTCTCTGAGCGTCGGGAGTTCGTAAGCATACGGGACTCGCAGTGGCTTCACGTAGGACAGAGGCACCTTTGGGTCCGTCTCTCCGACGCTGCCAACTCCCAGAAAATGCCCGATTAGCTCCTCAGGAAGAATCGGTTTCTTCACCTACGTTCTCCTCGTGGTGTCCGCGCTTTCGCTTGACAACCTTGTTACACGACTGAAGGGCTGGGCAGCCTTCGCAATCTTCAGGAGCCTCGGTGACAGCTTGGTCTCCGTATAATAAGACCTGTTCGGCCACCGCAGCACCCGGCGTTACTTCGGGTTCAGCCTTCTTCTTGTCTGCTCTCGTAATGTTGCATTTGTGCTTGCGGAGGTCTTCTGACAACTTGTCGACGTCGCCCTGCAACACGACCGCGGTAGGTCCCACTTTTCTCACCACACTCTGCTTGAAATCCTCAATCAGCATCAGCTTCTCAAGGTCCTTCTCACTGTCTGTCTCCAGCATGAACACTTGCGTAATGGTGACGAAGGTAGCCTGTGAAACCCAGTCCTTGACCGATCGAATAACGTTTGCTGGGACTGGCTTGCTGCTCTCCTTCTCGAGAAATCCCAGAATGTCCCGCTCTCTGAGACCCATTTCTATTGCCTGGAATACTGACTTGTCAGTAATCCTGAGCGTGCTCACGACATCAGTCTTGACTGGTTCAGCGAAAAGCATGAGCTGATAGAGCTTGTAATAGTCCATCTCAGATGTGAATACCGTGATTTCAAAATTTGGCTGGACGAAAAACGATTCCCGAGTCTCTGTCGGAGGAAGGGGTTGGTTTGCTATGACCGCTGCACCAACCGGGGTAAGATTGACTGCTTGGATCTTCTTTCCTTTGTACGCAGCCTGCAGGAGGCCAAGTAGAACAGGCGTTTCAAGAGCTGTACTGACTCGGTCTTCGTCAACTTGAATCCACTTCAATGGCTGGTTGTCGGCGAACAGTTCGGCACGAATCCAATCACGAAGCTCTGCGACACTAATCCAATCCTTCACAGTACATTCACGCAGCCGACAAATCACTAGGTTGAGAGTGTATTCTGTCGGCTGGTCAGGTGTTGCCCAGATTGCTCTCGAACGGCCAAGTGCGGAAAACAGTATTCGACGAGCGACCTGTTCCTGTCGTCCAGCAAACAGTACATCTACTTTGGAGGGAACCGCTTTGTCGTTCTCGATGATGGAATACGCACTTGCCTTGCGTGCTGCCTTCTGGACAAGGTCAAACCGTTCAGCCGTCGGTTCTGACATTGCCTGCACGACGCGGTCGATGTCCCTATTGGGGAATTCCCAAGAGGATGTCATCTTCACATCCTCTTTGGCGAGGTAGGACACAAGAAGAAGCATGTCCACTAGCAGTGTGTCTCTGTAATCGATGGTTGTTCTGATTGACTTCGGTTTCTCGGTTACAGGTGTGGGTTTCTCTGAGAAAAACTTGACAAGGTGTGGGACGAGGAAATCTAGAATCTTGAATTCTGCGACTTCTCGGCCATATTCGGTAAGCCTAGACACGACACGTCTTACGATCACGCCCTTCTTCCGCAGATCTCGCTCGGTTTGGTTCAACTGGCCGTAACTGTATATCTTCCTGTACGGCTTCAACCTGTCATAGCTCATGGCTCCTCCGCTAAGCGTGAGCATTCCTAGTAGGTCAATTTCCTTCTGGTCAAAGGAATGGAAAATCCTCTCCCTGCCCTCCTTTGATTTCATCATCTCAGCAAGGAGTTTGATGAGGGATGTCCCTGAAGCAGTTCCAGTCACTTGCACGCCCCAGAACTGGCAGGCGGCAAGGAGGTCCTCTCTCAGCAGGTGCTCAAGTTCCTGTTCGAGCGTTTCCTTTGACATTTGTAACCAACGAGCCTCATATCAGCTGTTTATGACGATTTTGGTTGTGCTATCAGCAAGCGCGCACGGAACAGTTGACGATTGCCTATTCGAAGGTGGTAAGGGCAAACTTATCTTGTCATCCTTTAACCCGTTTCACTGGTGCGACGTTTGGAGCCGGTGCTCTGGTCTATCAAATACTCTCCGCATACTTGGGACGAATTCGTTGGTCAAGATGAGGTCATCCGGCAATTGAAAGGCCTTGCTCAGTCAAAGGCCGCGCAAAACATGATATTCCTTGGTCCTTCCGGAACTGGAAAGTCCTGCGCAGCTCTAGTCTTTGCCCATGAGCTGTTAGGCGATACATACTCAGCAAACTTTCAGTACCTCAACATTCGTGACCTTAGGGACATGTCCGTTGCAAAAGCAAAGCGTGATTTAGCAGCTTTGGCAAAACTGGACCGAAGCGAGCGCACTGAGTTGGACGAATTCATGTCTGCCGTGTATCGCGAGGCGAAAACTGGCATCGCCCTAAAAGGTAAGGCCCATGAACCAAACAAGAGCCAGCTCCTGCACGAAGCTATCAGGATGTTTGCCTCCACAATGACAGTCAGTAGTGAGATGATTAAGTACCTAGTACTAGACGAGGCTGACGCTCTTGACACGAACATGCAACAGTCTCTACGCCGCACGATGGAAATCTACAGCGATGCCTGCCGTTTCATTCTCATCACGCCATCATTGACTGGATGGAGTCCTGCAATCTTGTCTCGGTGTCTCCTTCTGAAGTTCCCCGCGCTCGCAGATGAGGCCGTAGTTATGCGCCTGACTGATGTTGCCACAAGAGAACACATCCGAGTAGATGATGCCGCCTTTACTGCCATCGCCAAAGAGTCGTCGGGTGACATGCGGCGTGCCTTGAACCTTCTTCAGGTCTCTGCGGCAGGTGTCGCAAAGGTCACTGAGGATATTGTCTATGAGTGTTCCGAGTCTCGGATCGTGAGCGCTGTGCGCCGCATGGTCTCATTGGCAGCGAAGGGTTCCTTTGCTGAGTCCAGAGACCTGATGAAAGAGCTCTTGGCCGTAGAAGGATACACGGCTGACGAGGTGTGTCTTCAGATCCAGAGAGATGTCGTGAAGAGACCGCTAGACGATGAAACCAAGAACACTCTAGTGCAGAGAATTGCCGAAATCGACTTTCGAATGAAACAAGGAAAGAATCCTTTCGTTCACCTGTCTGCATTGCTCGCGTCGGTCGGGGATATATTGGCGGACAAGAAAGCATAGTCCTTGGAATGCTATGACTCTCAAGAAGGCAGCACATTGCGGTCACGCTCTCCCGGGCAGCATTGCTTCACGAGGTGAGGCAGTCATGAAGACGAGAATCACTCAGGTGCACGGTCATGACCTGCATGAACTCGGTCGATTGGTGAACGACGTATGGCGCGGCAGAGGCTCGATTACTGTCGGCTCGGAAGCCCAAGGCGGCTGGGACAGCATCTCCTTGATTGCACGCACGCCTGAGCAGACTTACGTTCTGAAATTCCCGGCACTCAAAGGTCCTCACCGTACGCATCCTTATGCTCAAGAATACGGAGTCATGGACTTCCTGTTTCGCAAAGGTCTATGCCCTAGGCCAGTTCAATTCGGACGTCTTGAAGATGACATGCATACTCCATTCATGATGACTGAGTATGTGGAAGGAACAATCCCTTCGTCGCTCGACCAGATGCCTATGTCCAGCCTGGAAATGTTGCGACAAGCGATATCAGTTCTGTCACAGCTGCGTCCGACGGGAATTCCGTCTTACAAGAAAGCTTCCGACTATCTGAAACATATAGCGGAACTCGTGGCCCGCAGCACGAAAGGTCCCTCAAGCCCATCCTCTCTTTTGACGATATCAGTGAGTTCCTTTGGTCAGGCGGTGAAGGAACTCAGAATGAATATGGATGCATCATGTGTCTGGTCCGAGAAGACAATGCACGGGGACTTGCAGGAGTCCAACATAGTACTTCAGAGAGATAGAGTACTCCTGCTAGACCTGGGATCGTGTTGCGTTGGAGAGCCGCTCTTCGACTTGGCCTACTTGATCAGTCAGGTTGAGGGAGCAAGAGATCATCGCGTTCAGGGGGGCGTCTTCGCCAAGTCTGCTGAGGCCTCAAAGATTGAGGCTCTCGTTCCGCTCGCCCTAGCATCAGCTATCGGCTGGAGCATAGGCTTCCTAGCCAATCTTGAAAGAGAAATGATCGAGCCCGACTTGGTCACTCCCGATGTAGGCACGAGAGTTGCAGCCTACGTCAATCAGAAGATGGATTACCTGAGGTCATATCTGACCGTCTAGGGCGTTTGACAGGAAGCGACAATCGAAACGCTGGAACCGATGGCCAAGAAGTGATATGCTGCAGAGTACAGGAAGTGATTGGTTCTACACTGTGCAGAGAGATTCTGGCGGTTGCTTCCAGACTTCCTCCTCTGCTGAGGCTATGACGTACTGATATCCTTGCTCAGTAAGGAACAGTTGTCTCTTTGCTCCGAAATCCATGTCACGAGTGTCCTTGGTCACAATCGAGTAGAATCGGGCAAGACTACCATCGACCTTTGGTCTCAATATGCGGCCAAGTCTCTGAGCCTCCTCCTGACGGGAACCGAAAGTTCCAGAAACCTGAATGGCGACGTTCGCATCCGGAAGGTCGAGAGCGAAATTGGCGACCTTTGACACGACCAACGTCTTGATTCGCCCGTGGCGGAACTCATCATAGAGTTCCTGACGCTCATCATTCCCGGTCTTTCCTGTAATCAGCGGGGCTCCGAGTTCATCGGCAATAATCTTCAGCTGGTCCAAGTACATACCGATGATGAGGATGTTGTCCTTTTGGTGGTGAGCCACTATCTTGCTTAGCACTTCCAGCTTGACGGGGTTTTCTGCCGCAATCCTGTACTTCCTCCTATCCTCTTCGATAGCATACTTACGCTTCAGGTTGTCAGGTAACTCGACGCGAATCTCGTAGCAGACCGCGGTCGCTATCCAGCCTTGATCCTCAAGTTGCTTCCATGGCACATCGTACCTCTTCGGTCCAATGAGACTGAAAACGTCCTCTTCCCTTTCGTCTTCTCTTACAAGGGTTGCGGTTAGACCCAGTCTTCTTGTCGCTTGTATGGATGCAGTAACTCTGAATACCGGAGCTGGAAGGAGATGCACCTCATCGTATATGATTAGGCCCCACTTTCTGGCGTCGAAGATTTTGAAATGCTCGAACTCTTCCTCCTTGGACCTGCGCCAAGTTAGTATCTGATAAGTTGCGACAGTGATAGGACGCACGTTTTTGTTATCGCCTGTGTATTCACCTAGTTGCTCTGGTTTGAGAGTCGTCTTGTCGAGCAGTTCTGTTATCCATTGACGAACCGCAACGACGTTGGGACATAGTATCAGAGTGGATGTTTGGAGTTCCTGCATGATGCCCATGCCTACCATTGTCTTTCCAGAACCGCATGGAAGCACGACCACGCCCGAGCCTCCGGTTATCCCTCCACCTGCGTAGAACGTAGCCGCTGCATCCTGTTGGTATGCTCTTCAGCTTGAATGGTCTTCCTCCGAGAGTAGTAGAACGCAGTTCGAAGCGGAGTTCCTCACCCTTGACGTATCCTGCAATATCATCGACTGGATGACCGAACTCGAGGAGAATCTGTTTCACGAAACCTCTCTGGGCCGGATCTACGAGCATCCTAGTGTTGTCCAGTCTGTCCAGCAGAAGTGCCCTGACCTTGGTATTGGCCCATATCTCTTCAGCAAGGTCTTCGGTTGCACACGATAGGATGAGCCTGTCTCCTTCTTTCAGGAGCGACAACTGGCCATACCTGCTCATGTAGTCGAGAATCTCGCGTGCGATGTTGCCCGGAATCGGATACTTGGCGTACTGTTCCAAAGCCTGTACGACTGCATCCGGTTTCATCCCTGCTGCAGCTGCATTCCAGAGGCTGAGAGGTGTTATCCTGTATGTATGAACGTACTCTGGGCTTTTGACCAGTTCTGCAAACCGCGCCAGAGAATCTCTAACCTCCTCGTATAGAGGATTATCAACCTCGAGCAGAACGGACTTATCAGACTGCACAATTAGTGGATTGGATGGCTTTGGCATCTTTTCTCGTCTCTTTCTGTGCACAACATCAGTTCATCAGTCTCGTTGTCGGCCTCGGAATTGCGAGACGGAAACTGCAGACCCGCGAGACTATCCAGAGATAAATGCTTCTGTCGTATTCGATGTCGCGAAGTCCTTTGAGTCCTACGGAATCAAAAGAGACCCGGAGCAGATTCTTTGGCTGTTCCTTGAATCGTACACCCCGCACAATCTGAGAAACCACCGCAAGTTGACTGGAGATGACACGGTCAGGTAGTGAGTTCCCAAATCGAAAGGAAAACGTGGCTCAAGGATTGTTCAGAGTGCCGCGGCGCCCAAACTCGCCTATTCCGCACTAATTAGGCGAGAGACATTGTTCACTCTAAGGCTGTTGACCTGTCGTGCTATCGGCCAGTTGCCACTAGTCCACCTTACGCAATACTACTCTTGAGACACCTGGGATTTCTTGAGACTATCCTCTAGCTCCCGCAGCGTCACGACAAGCTGGTCTGGGACAAAATAGCATTCGTAATAACAGCGTTCTCCCCTGAGACAAACGCCAGTGGTGAAGATGATATCGTTGAGCTTAGCATCGTTGAACGCGAAGTTGAGCTGCTTGAGGAAGTTGCGTGAAAGGTCACTAATCTCTATCCTCAGAAGATAGATGACATCACTGGAAACAGGAAACAGCTTGACGACTTTGTCTTTGTGATGCAGCACAGTGAGGGCAAGCTTTCTCCCCAATATCAGCAACGAACTCAGCTGGGAACTCCACAGGTTTCCCAGTATTCAGGCGTAGGATTACTGCGCTAGTTGCTCCCTCTCGGTCTATAACCATGAGATATTCATCCTCTCGGTCTGACTTGTACCGGAGTTGTTGCCTTAGCTAATAAAACTATTGTGCGCACAGATACCGGCGGCGAGGAGAAGGTATAACTGAGGGAGAAGATATCCTTATTCTAGGCTTAGAATGGTGAACCCAAGGTTTGTGCAGCTACTAGGTATCATCTTGGTGATACTTGCTGCAGCTATGGCCTATCTCGTGTATACTGCCACAGTGAGTGTGCCGGGGGAATTGGGAACCTTGCTGGTTTCCGGTATGATAGACTTGGGGAATACTTGGACTCCCTGAGTTGGCAATAGGGCTCTGGTTGGTGTCCAGGGGTATGCGGGAAGGTCGTGTTAGTGATGTGTCCGCTCGGTTGATTCCACTCGTTCAGAAACAGGGTAGGATAAGCGTCGATGCAGCTGCAAGAGAATTGAAGGCTGACACCCAGGCTGTTTCCGAAGCAGCTGAGAAGCTTGCTCGGCGCCAGCTTCCATTGGTGTATCTCGATCAACGATCCTGGGAAATCGTCAGCCCTCGTGCGGTCACGCTCAAGGAGAGCCTTCTTCACCTTCTTCTAGCCCAGAGAAGAATGACTTTCGACCAGGTATCGGCCGTTACGGAGGCCAATGATACCCAGATTATCGAGGCCCTGAGAGAGCTGTCAAAGGAGGGCAAGTTTCGGGGCGTCGTTGATGAGAACTCGAGGGTCGTATATACATCGGAGGCCGTATCACAGCTCCCCAAAGCCGTAACAGCCTGTCCATTCTGCGGTGGTAAGCTGGCAAAACCTGTCTTGCCTGGTGAGGAAGAGACCTGCCCATATTGCGGACGAGTCATAGTGAACACGGTCGGTGTCAAGTAGGAAACTCGGCGAGCTAAGTTATACCATGCTGGCTTCCTCTTGTCTTTCTTCTCAGACCAAGTCTCGCATCATCTATCGCCTGTCCGATTTTGGTCTTTTCCGGCCAGAACGGTTTGATCTCCTCATATCCGAAAACATCCCAGTAGAGAGGGCATGCGGCCGTACAATATGAAAAGTGGCCGCAGGCTTTGCAGCCTTCGGGTGCGAAATCCTTGGCCCGCCAAAATCGGGCTGCTCTTGAGTACCACACCTTTTCGAATCCGTCGTTGAGCAGGTTACCCACGGGCTCACTGAAGCTCGAACACGGCAAGAGGCCACCTTCCGGGTCGACAGAGAGCAGACCATCACAGCATGCACAACTCTTGGCCCCAAGTCCATGGGCGATAGGATTGAACAGACAAACGGGTGTCGGAGCATACCAGACGAACTGCAATCCTTTCTTGTTCGCGCGATGCTTCACGCGCCTCACGATATCTCCAATCTCCGAGTAGGATATCATCAATTCGTCGCGCAGTTTTGCCGCCGTGCCTGTGTAGATTACCATATTCATGCTGAAATAGGTCAGGCCGAGTTCATCCGCATGGAAGTCGACGAGTTCCATCAGAGAATCAGCATTCATCTTGCATATGGTCGAGTTGCAGTGAGTGTAGATGCCGCTCTTCTTGAGGTTCTTTATGCCTCTCACTGTCTGGTCAAAAGCGCCCTCCGATGCCGCTATCGAATCATGAACGCGAGCGTTTGGGCCCTCGATTGAAACTTGGGCGCTGTTGAGCCCGGCTTCGACAAGTCGATTGACAAATGAACTCTCCGCGCACTTTCTGCCGTTGGTTATGAGGTTCATTCGTAGTCCTCTCTTGCGACCGTAAGATATCAGTTCGAAGAGATCATCGCGAAGAGTGGGTTCCCCTCCCGTGAACGAAAGACTGGGAACATGAGCGTCTCTCACAATTATGTCTATGATGCGCTCGACTTCATCCGTGGACATCTCCTTCGATTCGCGATATGGAGAGTATGCGTAGCAGAATTTGCACTTGTTGTTGCATCGATAGGTGAGTGCAATCTCACCAAGGACAGGGTATCTTATCTCTGCTGAGCCAAACGGGATGATTTTTGCGGTCTTGTAAGCAAGTATGTTCTGATCACCGATTGTCATTCTTCGGAGGTCCTCGACAAAGGCGGCAAGGTCGTTCAAAACGACCTGTCTGTCTGCACCGAAGTGTGTCACAAAGTGATTGACAACGTGTTCTGGGTTTTTTCCATCTAGAAGCATCCTCAACATAGTCATGGCACTTTCGTTGAGGTGCATGGTCTTGTTGGGCCTGAGAATCAGTAGGTTGTCCTCAGGTCTCGCAAAAAAGAAGTCCTTTACTTCATCCATGAATTTGGGAACCCACGAGAGATCCTCGAGAGCATAGGTGTAGGTTTGGGCTTCCATGTCTGTCCTCGGAAGGAGCGGGAATCCTCTTAATGCTTCTGAACGAGCAACCATGACCTGAAAGGCTTATCAACTCGTAGACCTGACTGTTAACCAGCATAATGTTGGAGTCATCGCGCTATGAGTTCGAGCGAAACAAAACTGCCATACGGCACAATAAGTGGCAAGAAACTGGTCATGCATTTCAGTGCTTATGACATGGACCTACCCATTCTCGCAGCAGGTCTACGAGAGAGATTGGATGTTCTAAACGAGCTCGATGTTGCTTTCGCGGGCTTTGGCACAGAGATACCGGCCAACGTTTCAGATCAGACACCGGTCATGGTGAAATGCTTCTTCGAGTATGTTGGAAAGGACTCAGACGCCGCAGTTCTACTGAAGAAAGCATATCACGTTGTCTGGAGCGGGATGGTTGACGCATTTCCCGAACTGGGAGAATGGGCTGCAGCGAAAGCTGACTTGTCAGAGCTAACTACGGCACAGGCAGAAATGCATCGGGCCAGAAAGGGCCAATGAGAGATTAGTAACGCAGACTGTTGCTGAATGGGTCATGGAAGAAAATGATACACTTGCTCTGGCCAATTCCTCTTGCACGGGCGGTGTGCGTCGAATGAAGAGAAAGGGGTTTTCGGGTCATAGGTCTTTGCTCGCCGTAGTCGTAGTCCTCTCCGCACTATTCCTGTCACCACTTTTCAGCACGGCAGCTGTCCCAAGTCAGAGCCCTGTTGTGAATATTGATGGCGTACTCGTTGACGTGGTTGTTCTGCCGAATGGGCGCATCAATGTCACCTACTGGATGAATTTCACAGTGACCAGCGGCTCGCTTGGGGGCTTTGATTTGCTTGGCATACAGGAGTCGAACGTGTATGATCCCAGCCGGGCGTATGTCCAGATGGGCGGCAACACCTACAGTCTCATTGTCACGACCAAATCGGGCGGATATGGCTTGGACTGGACTCCACGGACTCAGAGTGGAAACACAGTCACTGTTGTGTTCGGGTATTTCAGCACTAGTCGGATAGTCCAACAGACGCTTGAAATGGGCGTGTTCAACTGGGCACCAGCCCAGTGGTCTCAGAGGGTTGACATGGAGAACATCCGTGTGATTTACCCAATCGTGATGCAGCCTTCGTGGATAACAGGGGAAGGAGGGATAACTCAACAGGGTGCAAATTACTCCGGGTATGTTGTGGACTCTCGACAGGGGATTTGGAGTGGAAGCAGTGAACGGAGCTTCGATTCATACAGTCTTCTGGCATACCCATCTAATCCTTCTGCTTCGCCCAGGAACTTCAGTGTCAGTCTGACTGCTAACCCCGCCTACACGCAGGAGCATCTGAGAGTATTCCACTATACGAACTGGTCATTCTATGCGGCCTACGTGCAACCCGGTGCGCTGGGATACAATGTTGTGCCCAACATTAACGCACAGGCCAGCACACCATTCAACGTTGACCTGAGCATCTTCAACATCGGTGACGCCGACCTGCATGATGTGACTGTCAGCGTAGCAGTCCCAGCGAATCTAACCATGACATCCGGTGAGGCATCAACATACATCGGTACTATGGTCGGAGGACAAAGCCAACTCCTGACGTATGAATTCGTGCCTGAGAATGTGCCGGCAATCTTGCCAGTGACGTTCCAAGTATCGTCATCCAGCCTAAATGTGTCGCAGTGGCTGGTATTCACAGTGAACGTCTATGTTGCAGAGTACATCCCGCCACTGATTCCTCCGAGCGCGCTCGTTCTTGGGTTCGGAGTCGTCGCATTCCTAGGGATTGCGTACTATGGTTACAAGAAGACTACCTCGCACTATGGAGCGAAGTGGGAGCCTGACGAAACCACGGGAGTATACAAGAAACCTGAGATAGCAATCCAGACTCTCGGCAAGCCCGGAACAGTCGCTGAACTCGATCCAGTTGAGTCAGCCTTCTTCGTAAATGAAAGCAGGCAGAAAATAGTGTCCATGATACTGATGTCGTGTGTCAAGAAGGGCGCATTGAGGGTACTCTCTGTAGATCCTCTGAAAGTCTCAGTCACGGGAATTGAACTCGAGGAACTGACTTACTATGAACAGATGCTTGTCGACGCAGTCGTAGACGATGAGTTTGCGCCCGAGAAGGTTGACGATCTCATTGAGCGTCTGGCCGATGAAGTACAGAAGAAGTCTTGGCAGGCCGATTTCGAGGCCACGAAGGCGGAGCATGACAAACTCGCTGAGGGAGCTTGGCAGGAGCTACAGTCCAATCCCACGGTCGATGCCCGCGCAGACTACTACTTCACTGGGTCCTATCACGGCTGGGCTTGGTATTGGCTCTACATGAACCCACATCACGACACGTACATCCACGATTCGTTCTCTCGCCCGGTGGGTGCTACAGCGCCGCCACAGATTCCGACCTGGTTCGGAGACCTATCGACGGCAACTGGGCATGCGATATCTGATATCGGGCGGACCATGGGTGACGTGGCAACGGCGACCTCTCAGATAATCACGAATGTTGCGTCCACGATAGGGAAAGTAGTTGATAATGTCGGCAAGATAATCACAGAGCCTCTCAAACCGATCCTCGAGGGGACTAGTCGATGCGTTTCGCACGATGCGTGTCACAGTGCATGTGTGTCGCACGATGCGTGTCACAGTGCTTGCCATTCAGCTTGCCACTCCGCATGTGTGTGCCACTCAGCATGCCACTCAGCTTGTCACTCCGCATGCGTTTCCGGAGGTTTCCGATAGATGGCAAACAAGTCAATGACATTGTTTCACATGAGTGATGTCCACATTGGAGAGGAGGGAGTGAGCATTGATGACTTCAAGCAGATCATCGATTTTGTCGAGAAGCGGGCAAGAGACGTAGTTTCCCCAATGTTGCTTGTGACAGGCGACCTTACAACTGAGGGTCTCAAGGAGGAATATGATGCGTTTGCAGAGGTCATTGGAGACGTTTCCATTCCCAAGGTCATCATACCCGGAAACCACGATGAGCGCAACTACGGGTCTGCTCACTTCGAGCACCTGTTTGGTCCCCGCTTCAAGACATACGAAGATGAGAACATAGCCATCTATGCCGCGGACAGCGCAGAGCCAGACAATGACGCAGGCCATGTCGGGCGGGCGCAGTATCCCTTCATCACTGACTTCTTCGGCAAGGCTCATAACAAGGTTCGAGTCTTTGCTGTTCACCATCATCTCGTGGCTGTTCCGTTTACAGGACGTGAGCATAACGTTGTGGAAGACGCAGGAGATGTTCTAGGCGTTCTCGATCAAACTAAGTGTTCCCTTGTCCTGAATGGTCATCGCCACGTTCCATGGTTCTGGCGACTGAATGAGATGGTCCTATACAACACTGGCACTCTGCTCTCTCGAAGACTCAGAGGAGCAGCAACTCAGGTGATGTCACAAATCACGATATCAAAGAATGAGGCGACTTTCACACTTCGCCAGAAGGATGGCTCGGAACGCGTGTTCGGACGGGCCACCCTTCGAATGTGATTGATGTCCTGACAATACGTTTCTCCAACGGCTCACTCTTTGTCTATCTGAACACCCACACGACATCAACTGATGAGACATCTGAGAGCGTAACTATTGAGCTGACAGTGCCCCGGACCACGATTATTGAATGCAGGGACGGAGAGGACCCGGACCAGGTGAAGAGAAGAGTGTTACTGCCGCCTAGCACGGTGACGGTGTGAAGATCGCCCAAGCGAGCTGTGAGTTCACCCTTCACGACCACTTGGGTACCGTTCGGAACGTTGCCATTGTTGATATCTGCAATGCTTGTTGTGCCAATAAGGCCATCGTGTGATGCAATGATTCCAATCGTCACAACTATTACTACGACGAGTAGAAGCGCGATATTACGCTTTGAAGACCCACCTTTTTTTGGCATGCTACGCTTACCTATCAAGCGGCTGACCGCCGCCCCTATTGAATCTCGCGCCTTGCATCCTTGCGACGAAGAACAGGAGAAGGTGGTGGATCGTCGGAAATAAGAAAACCATCTGTAGATGCTCTTGACCACTTGTTGTGTGGCAGCAAGTCGGAAGACTACTAGTCCATCGATGCTTCATTTGAAGTGGAATCTCTTGTCTGGGTTAACAAATGAGAGCCACGGTGGATTTGGTGGTTGAGAGTCGTCCCGGGTCGCGCGAATTTCATCACTATATATGGCTTCAAGCTGTATGGATATCTTAGAATTCGAATCTACACGTTCTATGATGCTGTAGGAGCTGGCAGTCCATAGGAGAGACACAACACGAAGAAATCAGTTGCGATTCCGACATTGATAGGCATATTTGCTGCTTTGACGTCGGAGACTGTTCAGGTTATTTGCATATTCCTCCAGACTGATCCTGAAGCAACGAATCCGTCAATTGGAACTCTTTCATCAGGGCTACTGGTTATCGCCGCTGCCGAGTGCGATTTCGCGTATGTGTACTGGAAGCAGAGAGTGAGTATTGCGGCTGCAGTGGGGCTATTCTTGTTTGGTTTTGCCGGGTTCAGTCTATCGTCTCAGTTTAACAATGCCATTGTGGCTGCTTTCTTCCCAAGAACCTACGTAATGGAACTCCTCTACTCGAACTTCTTAGCGGTTGCAGTAGCTGGCGCTTATCTACCACTATTCAGCCGATTTCCGAAACGAGGCAAACGCAATCCCACGGATTCCGCTGGACAATCGAGTGGCTAAAGACAGAACCAAGGACAACCAGAAAGACCAAATCAAGACGCTACCACTAACATTTCTGACAGGGATGACCGAGCAGGCGTTCCCGGTTCCCCTCCATGGCAGAGCCGTCTAAAACAACTACATCCTGGTATGCCATTTCACCATCAAGTGAGGCATCGAGCGTGAAAACAGTCGAGCAGTACGTACGGACATGTGGTAGAATAGGCAACTTCAGCGAAAGGCTCACTGGCGTCAGCATTGTCGACGCCTACTTCGGTCCTTCTAGTCTGGCCCCGGAAAAGCAGACTGGGAGTACGGAACCAGAGTCAATCTTGGAGGATATTGGTCCTCTGATTGACAACATCAAGGGCACCATTCGAAACCAATTGAGGACAGAGTATCTGCTCGGCGAAATACACTCCCTGCAAACGCTAGTAGAGTGGCTTAGCGGTGCTGACATCTCCTACGGTCAGCTCGTCAAACGCCTCTTCAACATCGACATGAAGGCCTACCCTGAGAGTGTCATCGACCGGCAGATTCAACGTGCCGATGAGGCCTTCATTGGTTTTCCGGGAGCGGACTTGAGGGAAAGAGCCGACCGCTTCATGACGACCGGAGAGCTCAGAGGCGAGCCTCTGAGGAATCTGATTGAGGGCGAGCTTCAAGACAAGGCTTCCGAGGTCGGCCGCCTGTTCAAAGAGAGAGTCTTCTCCAAAATCGGAGGACGCATACGCGACAACGGAGTGCGCTACAAGGCTGTAACGAACAAGCCCTGGGGCGGCTACAACTACTATCTTGGCGATTTCAAGTCGATGAATGAGTTCAACGTCGACCATCCAATGAACCGCGAAGTGTCACTATCGGTGATCTATCATGAATACGAACACCACGTCAATAATCTATTTCGTGAGCGCGCCTACCTCAAGAATCGGTATCTTGAGCTGAGTGTCGTTCCACTTCACACAGGTCGCAGTGTGATATCTGAAGGTTCGGCTGATTCTGCAAAGGAGTTCTTGAGAATAGCTGACGAGAGTCCGACCGCAAGGGCATTCGAAGAGCTGAAGTTCACTGAGACGAATGGTCTCCATCAACGCTGCAATCATGATGAATGACAAAGGAATGGGAGTCGAAGAGGTGACCCCGTATATCGCAGAAAGAGCTTTGAGGCCGCCAGACTCCGCCAGAGCGACAACCGACTTCTTCAAGCCCAAGACAGACGATGGCCGTGTCAATATTTGGGCACCATACGTGTTCACATACCACGTTGGGAAGACGGACTTCGTCATGCCGACATTCAATAAGGCAGCGGAGAAAGGATTCGTATCAGATTTCTTCAAGGTCCTCTACCTGAATCCATTCTCAGGGTCCAGCATCACTTGGAATGAGGCTTTTGATTGGCTCTAGAGGCGGTTGCCTTTTCAGATCCGTCCTATCGAGCGAAGCTTTCCGTTGTTCTTGTTAATCTGGATTGCTGCTTCGATACGACAGTGTAATAGGTAGTTCGTCACTTGAATATGCAATAGACAGCTGACAATCAGAACGCACTTGGAGATGGGCTGATGGCCAAGCACAACGAGATATTCGCTTATGGATTGATCCTCGGTGCTGTGGCTTTCCCGATTGCCCTACTTGCGCCTCAGGTAGGTATCGTCATGGGCCTAGTGGTTGCGGGAGTCGGTATCTATTCTTGGAGATTCAGTCGAGAAGGCGGAATGGTTGTTATTCTCTGGAGTCTTGTAATCGTACTACTCTCAATGAACATCCTTTGGTACTTCATGTCCCCAAGAAATACAAGCGGCGGCACATTCTTCTAGGCTTGGGCTTGCGTTCACTCTTTGGTCCGAAGAGCACCGTTCTCCATTACGACTCTTGATCGGCTATCCGCATAAGTGATAGTCACTGTCGGCTTGCCAACAAGGAAGTCCTGATGTGTGGCAGAGTTGTTCGCCACCACACCCGGATAGTCCATGTTGTTACCGAACGCTACATGGATCGCATTGCCAATCTTCTCTGACTCAAGAAACTCCTTCACAATCCTCGCTTTTGGATTGAGACCGATTGCGAATTCGCCTACGTGCTTGGCCATCTCATCAGTCGCTTGTGTCTGCTCTATCGCCTTGAGCACTTCCTTGTCGTCAGTGTCGAGTTTCATGACGCGTCCGTTCTTCACTTCGATTCTGACTGGTTTCTTGAGCGCTCCAGCGCCTCCTCCATATGCTAGGTCGCAGACGAGCGTTCCCTGCATTGCGGTCTCCACGGGACCAACTAGAACTTCGCCCGTGGGAAGGTTCATCCATTTCATGGTCTTCCAGTCTACATACGTATCCGAGAACCAAGTACGACCCTTCACGCTGAGGGTGAAATCCGAACCGGCTGGTGCAGTCACACGAACTGAGGCCACATCCTGTAGAAGAGCGAGGAGGTTACGGGCCTCTCCTTGCATCTTGGCATGTTGCTCCTTGGTCATTGCCAATGCTCCATCCGTGAGCATGTCCATTGTGATACCCGGGCAGTGCCCCAATCTGGAACGACCCTTTCTTGTTTCAAGGTTGATAATCTTGATTCTGAAGGGGGTCTCCTGAGATGGCCCTCGTAGCGTGTTGACGAATATGTCTGGCTGGTTTGCTGAGTTGATCATTTCTGTGAGATGCTCAGGGATGGCCGATCTGAATGTGTTCTCCTGAGTAGGCAGCACAACCATTCTTGTCCATAGACCGAGCTCGAGCGCCCCTTGCGCGAAGGCTCTGCCAACATCGCTTCTCACATCATCTGTTACAACTAACAGAGATTCTCCTGTTCTCGCTTCCAGCACCGCCTCAAGGGCATTAGCAGCAGCTGTCTTTGGTTCCAATGTTTTTCCCTCGATTCCGTTTGTTGACCTTACCCTGCTTTATACTCTTAGGACGATGATTAATGATGAAAAGATGGGGCGATGGTCTGAGGCCATCGCCCACAGGACTTTCTCTAGCCTGCCGCCACGTCTAGCAGCGTTGTATGACGACTCAAGTTCTCTGCTCATATCGGCTGAAAGTGCCGTGTTGCCAGTAATCTCCCCTTCTTGCCGCCGAATGAAAACGTAGAGGAGGGTTACATAGACGATGTCGAATGTGCGCAACACGAGTGTGCACGGAATCGCAGCGAGCACGATGAATACGACCGCGAATATCAGCGTATTCACGATGTCGCCACCCGACAGAACCCATCCGATGGCTGCACCGCCAACTGCAAAGGCGATGAAGAAAATCAGTGCGAGTACACCGAAGGCCCAGCGCACTGCGCTTTGTTTGATCATCACGTCAACAAAGTTCTTTCTGACAAGACCTGCACTCCTCTTGATTCCCGCCTTCGCACCGACTCCCTCAGCAACCATGGCAGGAATTGTAAAGAAGTTCACAAGTGCCCATATCCAGCCAATGACACCTCCTGCGACCCTGCCAACGGCTTCTCCTCCTGCTCCTCCAACCTGACGTCCGCCGCGCTGAAGGGCAATTCTGACGAGCACTATAATGACGCTCATCACAGCCAACGCCGCCAGACCAGCGACAACACCAAGAGATGCTTTCACTCCATCGCCGAGAGTTGGGTCTCTCCCTCTCATGTAGATATACACCATTCCCGAGCTAGCCCCGTAAGCAAGGTTGTAGAAGAAGATGGTTGTGAACAGGTACAGGAGCAGGGGTATACCAACGGATGCCGCCGAGTCCACGGACCAAGCTTGGTTGCCCAATATCACATCAATCGGCGTGAACTCAAAAACGATTGCTCCGAATAGCACTGCTGAGACAAGAGTGAACACCATCGTAAACAGCGGTGGAACGAACACTCCCTTTTCATCAAGGCAAACCTTCCCGGTCAGCTTGATGAGTTGTCCAGCTCGCCGGATTCTGTCTCTGAAGACAGTGAACAGCAAGATAGTTATGAAGAGAGTGAAGAATCCCGGTATCATGATGGGCCAGTTCTCGGCGAGGGCGCTCAGCGGAACATCCCCCATCACCACGGCGATGATGACCACCGCCCATGTCATCAGGTTCATGAATAATGCACCAACGTAGATGAGGGTTCCTCCCAGCTTCTTGGCCAGAGCTGATGCACCCATAGCAACCAGCACGCTGAGAAGAATCAGGCCACCGAGTATCAACGCTATGCTGTAGCGGTTAGCAGTTAGGATGCTCGGCAAAGGGAGACCCTGAATGAAAGGCAGAATTTGGCTGCCATATTGCTCCCAAAGTTGCAGTACCGAATACACTCCGATAGTAACGAATACACCGAAGACAACAAGAATAGCAGCTATTGCTTTCTTATGACTCGGGTATTCCTTCTTCTCATGATAATCAATCAGGTCAACATTCGTCAAGAAATACGTCCCCTGGGAATCACTGACTTCCATTTGGATTGGTCTCGCCAGTTAAAGCTTCGGAAATGCGTCGACGAGTGGGTGCCTTGCTTTTCTCCACAATCAGCTGTAGGACCACTTCCTCAGATTGTCGCATCGCCCGTCCTCATGCCGACAATCATGGTTTCTAAGAAAGGCAAGATATTTGAGGACATAATACGAATGTAAGTCGGTTATGCAAGACATTCTGTACCGGGAGCCGGGCAGCTCATCAGTACCATAAAGACCATCGTCCTCCCCGTCGATGGCAGCAGAAACGCCGCCAGAGCAGCCACAGTGGCCTTTGAGCTTGCAGAGATGACCAAGGCCAAGCTGCTCATAGTTCATGTAGTTGACCTTGGCACAGTTCAGCAGGTCGCCAAATCATCGGGTTCCGACTTGCTGTCCGCTCTCCAGCAATACGTCACTAGCGGTAACAAGTTGCTTGAGGGCTACAAGTCTGCAGCCTCTGGCTACAAGCTGCAAATTGAGCTGATACTGGAGAGAGGCGAACCGTCTGACAAAATCGTCCACGTTGCAAAGGAGAGAAAGGCAGACATCATAGTCATAGGCTCTCAAGGTCTTGGGCGCGAAGACAGGACCCACATCGGCGGCACAACCGACTTGGTAGTTCACAAGGCTGGGTGTGCTGTGCTGATAGTCAAGTAAGGACAGACAACCGGCGGACTGTTGGTCGTCGCACAATTAATATGTGGGAAAGATAGCCACAGCATCTGCAGACAACTGAGTCTGTGTTGGTTATCGAGTGGACCTCTCAATGAGGAGGCGGCCTTTTTGCAGAAGAAAGTAATGAGCACGCTAATTGTGATTCTTTTCTTGATACCTATAGTACCTGTTCTTTTTCTGCCTCGCTCGTCTGTTACAGCACCTGGCCCGGAGAAGGCATCTATGCCGGACTTTGAGGCGTTGGCCAAGACGTACGGCAGTGAGATACCCGTGGTTGTAAGATTCTCGTCACCGCTTTCTGCGGATGTGGTTTCTAAGCTCCAGTCCCTGGGTGTACACTTCAGTTTTGGAGATCCTAGTCAGAGTTCCGTTGGTGACCTCTATCTTCTAAGGGGCGATGCCAAGAGTCTTGCGAGATTGGCAGTCGAAGGTCTCTTCACCTACGCTGCTGTCCAGACTTCTTCAGACTCGCTCACCTCTCCCAGGGATGTTCTCGATTCCTGAGATCGGGGCCGATGATGTCTGGAAGACCTTAGACGGGCTTGGTCGCAACATTACTGGTAAGGGCGTTCTGATCGCAGACTTGGACACGGGAGTGGACTGGAAACACCCCGACTTGTGGTTTGCAGACGGGGGCACCTACAACTGGATTGATCAGAATGGCGATGGAAAGCCAACCAATGGCACTGACTTCATTGACCTGAATCGAAATGGCGTAGGTTCCGCCAACGAGACTCTCAGGTTCATCGACCTTGGGCATGACGGTGTCTTCAATGCATCAATTGACTGGATATGGGCGGAGAATATCTCGCAGGATGGGATTCCCCAAATAGGCGAACCGTTCTTTGTCGTTAACGACGCGAATCATAACGGCAAACTCGATGTTGGCGAGACGCTTGTGATGCTCAGCACACCAAAGACGAAATACATCGCCGAGAGAGATGGCACCCCGGCGCGCAGTATCAAAGTCTGGGTGAGAGGAATCAACCTGACGGTAAGCACACATGAAGACACCGATGGTCACGGCACCGCTGTGTCAGGTATCTTGCTCGGCGGTCAGATTGGATACAGGACCTACGTAGGCGTTGCTCCGGGCGCAGAGCTCATGATGATAAAGGTCTTGGGCGCCACAAACACAACATTCACGATAGAGGAGGGTCTTACTTGGGCCGTCAATCATGGAGCCGACGTGATTCTGATTGAAATCGGTTCTTGGATATATCACTACCTTGACGGCAGCGGGAGTTGCTCTGCAGCGGAGACGATGATTGACACGATAACAAGCGGCGGAATCCCTGTCATAGTCCCTAGCGGCAACTTGGGTGGCACCGATAAGCATGCGAAGTTCACAACCATTGGCGGCAATCAGCATGCAGTGGACTTCGACGTGCCCGGTCTTCCGGCACCTGAGTATTGGAACATCTGGATTACTGTTTTGTGTCGTGACAATACGAACTTCTCACAGTGCAGCTTCGTGCTGGTCATGAATTTCGCTGCGTGGGGAATCGTAGGGCCTCCTCTTCAATTCCCTCTCACTCCCGGAAATGGATACAAGAATTTCGTCGTGCAGGGGTTCGCTGTCGACGGAGGAACTCTCTGGGTTGAGTCTTTCATATCAACATCTGCTCGGTCAACGAGAATGCTTGGGGTCCACATCTGGACAACAACGAAACCCATACCAACTACCGCTGGAGTCCCTCCGTTCCATCAGTTGGCTATCACTCCGCCGGTCACGTCCACTTTCCAATGCTTCATAGCTGACGACCAGAGTAGCTGGAGCGGCGGCGTCACTTGGATGACGGATCACTCTAATGAATATGAGATAACTTGGCCGTCGACTGCAGACTCAGCAATCAGTGTGGCATCTTACCACACTCGTAACTTGTTGGGAGGTACTATTGGTGACATTGCTTCCTACTCTGGCATTGGTCCAAGGATTGATAGTGTCATTAAGCAAAGCATTGCCGCGCCTGGCGGAATGGACATCATATCAGACTACACTAACGCCTCCACTTGGGAAGCATGGTTCAATGCCAACGGTGTCCTTAGCCTGAATCCTGCGTTTGGTGGATATCGTCTCTTCAGTGGAACGAGCGCTGCAGGACCCCACGTCGCGGGATGTGCTGCTCTAATCCTTCAGGCTAAGCCATCTGCAGGAAGCCAGGTCTCAACCATTGTTGAGATGAGTGCTCGAGTCGATGCATTCACGGGAGCTGTGCCGAACGAGAAGTGGGGCTTTGGCAAGCTGAACGCTTCAGCGGCAGTGACCTACGCTTTGACACCGCCCTCAATTGGAGTTCCGCACGTCAAGCCATCCGCGCCTACATCTGCAGACACTGTGACTGTGAACGTGACTGTCACTGACGCTTCGGGTGTTAGCAAAGTGACCCTCCGGTTCTACGATGGTCTCAAGTGGACCAATATGACAATGTCCCTTGCGGGTTCATTCTATATTGGGACGATTCCTTCGTTTCCAGCTGACACCAATGTAACCTACAGGATTCTCGCGAATGACACGCTCAATAACTGGGCCGTTTCACCTGAGTACTGGTACAAGGTTCAATCGTCAACGACCAATACAACGACCACGCAACCCGGTCCTGACATTTTCAGAATTGCGATTTTCGTCGGGATTATAGTGGTCCTTGTGCTAATCGCAGCGGTTCTGGCGATGAGAAGGCGTTCGAAGCGACAGCCCAGTGCCAGTCCCATCAGTTCTGGCGAAGAAAGGGCGTCCGGAGCGCCAGCCTAAACAGGCAGGTTGATTTGGCCTTAGTTCACCTTGGCGGGCGGGTGGCCAACGAGCGCTGCCCGCCTAGACGCCAAAACCAAGACAAGAAGTCGAGCCTGACGAAGGGCTAAGACATGAAACAGGTTGCCAGCTTCGCACTCCGCTTAAACAATGGGACTGCCCGATCGAGCAAACAATCCGACATCCGGATACCTGTGCAAGTCCTTGTGGATGAAGCGAACACAGTCGTGGTTTTGGATTGTCAGTGCTGCAAAGAGTTGGTGGCAAGTAGGCTGCCGGGTGGAGTTCTAATACCCATTGTATCGGCGCTGAAAGGCTTTTTCCAGAGTCACGGCATGAGAAACGTGGGCGTGAAAGCTAGCGGCTCTCTCATGAGACGCACCTACAAAGGAGTCATCGATGGTTCAGCAGTTGATGACATGAAGAGGCTGCTTGAAAACGCTGTTTCCGTATTCTCAAGCAAGCGCAAGTCCAGCTAATGGGACGGATTGGGCCATCATTCCAAATCCAACACCATAATCTCGGACACTACGTTATAGTCTTGGTTCTAAGCACAGAAGAAGACAGGTAGTAGGAGAGACCCGAGGTCAGCTCCTACTGCCAGTTGTACACTATTGATTCTTAGCTTGGAAATCCTTGAGGAATTCTGCGAGAGCTTTCGTTCCCTCGATTGTCACAGCGTTGTACAGAGATGCACGCATGCCTCCAACTGACCGATGTCCCTTGAGTCCAATCAGGCCCTTGGCTGTCGCCTCATTAGCGCACTTGTCCTCAAGCTGCTCATTCGCTAGTCTGAAGGTTAGGTTCATGCGGCTTCTCGAATCTGGCTGCGCATGACCTTTGTAGAAGCCCTTGGACTTGTCAATCACGTCGTAGATGATCTTGGCCTTCTCGGCGTTCATCTTCTCGATTGCAGGGATGCCTCCAATCTGTTTCATGTATTCCAACCAGAGTTTGCAAATGTACACTGCAAACACTGGTGGAGTATTGTACAGGGAGTTCTCCTTTGCGTGTGTGCTCCACTTGAGCATCGAGGGCGTCTTTTCAGGAACTCGATTCAAGAGGTCTTCTCTGACAATCACCGCACATACGCCAGCAGGTCCGACGTTCTTCTGTGCGCCCGCGTAGATTACACCAAACTTCTTGGGGTCGATCACGCGTGACAAGAAATCAGATGACATGTCACAGACGAGCGGAACCTCTTTCGGTACCTGTGGTATGTAGGACCACTCCACTCCGTGGATTGTCTCGTTCATGGTCATGTGAGCAAACGCTGCATTAGCTGAGAAGGCGACGTTCTTCGGAATGTAGGAGAACTTCTTGTCTTCTGTAGTGACTACAGCTTTTGCGTCGCCATAGAACTTTGCTTCAGCTATTGCTTTCTGAGCCCACGCACCTGTGACAGCGTACTCCATTGGCTTTCCCGGAAGCTGAAGGTTGAGCGGAACCATGAAGAACTGCGACGAAGCGCCACCTCCCAGCCAGAGTACCTTGTAGTCGCTTGGCAGACCCATGGCAGCGCGTAGCAGGTCAATGGAGTCTTGATTGATCTTCTCGTATTCCTTGGAGCGGTGAGATATCTCCAAGACAGACATGCCAGTTCCTGCATAGTCGAGCAACTCGTCCTTGACCTTTTCCAAAACAGGCAGGGGCAATCCTGCAGGACCAGCATTGAAGTTATACACTCTCTTTCCCATTCTTATCACCTAGGTTTGTTCTACGCAAATCCACAGCAAGCTGCTGATTTGGATGCTTAGTACCTGAGCATGGTCCCTAATAGGACCGATATAAGATGCTCGGGGGTCTGATGTCTGGGCACTCAGACCAAAGAAAATCACTACCCAGTGGAGAAATGAATCAGGGTCATCTGCCTCTCGAAGTCCATAGGCATCGCCTGTCGTCTTGGAAGAGCAAAGGACTTGGCGGCAAAGCCAACGTGCTCACGCAAGCTTGTTCATTGTCAAGCCGTCGAAAAGCTTCGGTGCAAAGAAGGTGCTCTTCTGTGGCATGATTTCGAAGTTCCTAGAGACCGCTTCGACCTCCTCAACTTTTGGCGGATTCATGAAGAACACTGCCTGAGCCTTCTCCTTCACTGACTTGATCGCCTCGTCAACTGCGTCTCCGACATCCTTGATGTAGATGACATAGCCCTCACCTTTCATGGTACCTTGGGCGAGCTTCTCCTTGCCGATGCCAAGAACCTTGTCGAGGATAAGCGAATGAAGTATCGCGACATCAAGACTCCTCCACTGCGGCGACTTGTCTGGGACGACCTTGTCCATGAGAGACAAGTCTTTGAGTGTAAGCACGTAGAACTTTCCGTCGTTTATGAACAGACCGAAGGCATGACGCTTTGCATCGCTCTGCTTTCTCATGACGGCAAACATCTCTTCTTTTGTCTTGAAGTCCTTGACCTCGAAGCCCTGCTTGGCACCATCGAGGAGCTTCTGCTTAGAGAAGTTCTCAAGACTCTGGACTAGCCTGTGTGTTGGCAGAATCACGAGACCCGGATTGGCCATGTTGACAAATGTGAGCATCCTGTATTTTGCAGCCGGAACGCTGGGATTCTCTTTCGACAGCGCGAGTGCTGTCTTGTATCTGTGATGACCGTCTGCTATGATAACATACTTATCCTTCATGAGTTCGGAGATTCTCTTTGTATCTGCAGGGTTATCAACTGCCCATAACCTGTGTCGAACACCTTCCATATCGGTCACATCGAGCAGTGGTGCATTCTTGATGTAACGTTCCAGCACAGCATCGACCTCCCGCTTTGGATCGGGATAGATCACGAATATCAGCCCGAACTGCGTCATCGTTTGCCTGCAAAGGTTGAGACGGTCCATTATGTCCTTGGGCAATGTCTCCTCGTGCTGAAGCACGCCCGCAAATGGTCCCTTTGCTGGCGGCTTTGTCGCAAAGTCCTCAAGCTCTAGAAGACCGATGAACCCAAACCTGAATAGCTTCTTGCCCGCGGCCTCGAAGTCGTGGCCGTAGACGTAGAAGCACTCCTTCGCATCCTGCTTCACCGCGCCCTCTTTCAACCACTTTTTCCAGATGTCTCTCGCTCTGGTGTACTGGTTGTTCGAGTCGTTGTCAGTCCCGGTCGGCTTGTTCTTGGATATCCAAGCCATGTTGTAAGGGGACACCGACTGAAGCGTGTCGACCATCTTGTCCTTGATTACATCGTATGGAGGTGCCACGACCTTTGAGAGGTCGTTAACCTTGGCCTTGTCATATCTGTAGGCCCGAAACGGGATTACCTTGACCATAGCAGACTCTCCTTGATTGAGTTAGAGCGGCGTGCACGCACGAGCCCATGACCAATATGTAGGTTTTGGCTCGCAACACCACAGAAGGTCGATTGGGTGCACCCGCGATGGTCGGACGAAGGAAGGCAGGAATCAAGTGGAGTTCACGCTCAGATATACTGTCCAGTCTCGGATTCGGGCTCAGGATGACGAGTGCTGGCGAACTCATCAAGCCCCGAGCAATAACGGAGCCACTCAGGGAGTACATCTGGCGTCTTGCTGGCTATTCGAGAGATAAGTCGCACCAGGGCAGCTGAGCTGAGAGACTCCCGAAAGCCCAACGAATGCACATCCAGTTCTGCACTATTTACAGTGACGGATAATCGATGTATCCTTTCTCTTCGCCTTCGTAGAAGGTCGCACGATTCGGCGTATTCAGCGGAGCACCCCTTCTGAATCGTTCGGGCAAATCAGGATTGGCCAAGAACAGAGATCCGAACGAAATCAGGTTCGCGCAGCCTTTCTCGATTGCTTCGTTTGCACTTTCTGCGCCATATGCTCCGTTCAAGATGAGAGTCCCCTTGAATGCCTGACGAATGACTGGAGCAAGCCGCGCATCAAGTGCCGGGGCAAACGGGCCAGCGGCAAATTCCACTAAGTGAAGATAACCGAGCTTAATCTTACTCAGCTCCTTCGCAAAGTAAGAGAACGTGTTTCGCGGATTCGTATCTGACATCGAAAGTGCGCTGAAATGAGGAGCTATCTTGCATCCCACTCTCTCGGGACCCCACACTCCAATCACAGCCTCTGTGACTTCAAGCGGGAAGCGTGCGCGATTCTCTACGCTGCCACCATACTTGTCGGTTCGCTGGTTGGAGCCATCTTTGAGGAATTGATCCAGCAGATATCCGTTGGCACCGTGGAGTTCCACACCGTCGAAGCCCGCCTTCTTTGCGTTCTCGGCTCCCTTTCGGAATTGCTCGATAACGCCTGGTATTTCGCTCAGTTCTAACGCCCTTGGAATGGAGATTTTCTTTCTGCCTTGTGAGGTGAAGACCTCGCCCTCAACGGGAAGTGCAGAGGGTGCAACAGGTAATTCGCCATTGTGAAAATCGGGATGGGAGGCTCTTCCTACATGCCACAGCTGAAGAAAGATTCTCCCGCTTGCTTTGTGAACAGCGTCGGTCACTTTTTTCCAGCCTGCAACCTGCTGGGGCGAGTAGATTCCCGGAGTACGAATATAGCCCACTCCCTGAGGGCTCACCTGTGAACCTTCTGTAATGATGAGGCCTGCAGAAGCCCTTTGGCTATAGTACGTGGGTGCCGCCGGGTGCGGGATGTTGCCCTCGACCGCACGACTACGGGTCATGGGAGCCATCACCATGCGATTCCGCAGCTCAAGGTAACCGAACCTATAAGGGGTTAGAACAGCCACGTCCATTTCCTTTTACCTCAATCTAGCCCCTCTCATGGCGAGTTACTTAGTGCTTTCGATGTATGCGTTCTTGTGAACTCCATTCAATTATGTACAGATTCTCTCAGTTGAGTCTAGAATCGTTTTCAAAAGCTCTGTTGCATTATCGCATACTTTGTAGCGAATAGAAAGCTGACCCCCCTTTGTTAGTGAAGGAGCTTTTTCGACAATTCCTGCTTTCAGAAGCACTCCCAAATGCTTCTCGATGGTCGACCTGTGGCGATCAAGTTTCTTGGCGATTTCGCCAGGGTTTGCGACTCCATTCGGTATGCACTCTAGGATTTCGAGTCGTGATTGGTTAGCGAGGGCCTTAAGGAATCTCATCACTTTCCCGTAGTCAATCATTGTGAACGCCTTACTCTGAAGTCCGGTGTTTCGCTTCTGAGCAGATAAACCTGCTATTTGGTGGGAAATATCACCGATAGCTCTGGAAACCATTATCTTTGCCACTGATCATAGTCGTCGTGAAGTGTGCTGCAATGACAAGAATGGAAGTGACAATAGATCCCATTCGAGTGATGTGGGTCAAGGCGGAAGGAGGCCTTTCTGGAGTTGGCGAAGCATGGTCCGAGCTCGAGTCGAAGCTTCCAAGTCTTAAAGGGCGTAGATTCTATGGCGTCTATAGCGATAACGTTTATCGTGCCTGTGTGGCTACTATTGATGAAGAAGAAGCCGAAACTTTCGAACTTCCAACGTGGACGATTCCAGGAGGGAAATACGTCCGCGAAAAAGTTGCATACTACCGAACTAGGGTGGAAGTCATAGCTGAGACTTTTGAAGCGATGGCAAAAGAATGTAGAGTGGATCGTTCGCGGCCAGAGGTCGAATTCTACAAGAGTCAACGCGAAATCGTTTTGTTACTTCCCATTTTGTGAGCGCCTCTCTGAGTGTTTGAGTGTAGAGTGAGTAAGAGAAACCTGTGAATGTCTGAGAAATCGTGAATACATGTTTGGGTTTGCCGGAAGACTCCACCGCCGGAGTTGTGAATTGCACCGGTCACCTTTCTCCAGCCTTGAGCCTGATGAGAGGAGTAGATTCCCGGAGTTCGATTGTAGCCGGCGCCTTGGAAGCTCACACGTGAATCTTCAGTGATAATCAGACCTGCAGATGCTCTCTAAGCACAGCAGTTGGAAAACTTCTGCTCAATGGGCCATTACCATGCGGTTCTCTGGCTCAAGATTGCCGAATCTGTGTGCACTTAGAAGAATCATGTCCTTCCCTTTTCCCTCAACTTTGCCCATTCTACGGCTAGTTGCGTACTGTTTTCGATATGGAAGGGTCTTGCCAACCCCTCCTGTGTCGACAAGGGCGGTAGATTGAACCTCTCCGTTGTCCTATGGTTCTTCTTTCCGGGTACTGGCCGTAAACGTTAAATCAGCAGGTTGCGCGTGCGGGGGGACCAATATAGCCGGGGAGAACGAGATCATTGGAGTTCTGTGAGAAGTGCGGAGCTCTCATGCTCCCAAAGAAAGGTGAGAAAAAGAAGACTGTGCTCAAGTGCCGGGAATGCGGCTGGGAGAAAGTCGTCAAGCGAGCGCCTACCGAGTATCACGTCGACTACAGAGTAAGTCACACTCCTGGCGAGAAGATAGTTGTCGTGGACAAGGAAGCGCAGAGCGGAGAAGAAGAACTCACCGATGACGAGAGGCGAGAACGCAACAAAGAGGTTCTCGAGTTCTACGAGGATGAAGGGGAACCAGAAGGGTAGGGTCCAACAGGTTTTAATTTGCCCTCGCCTATACCTCATAGTGCGAAAGGGCAGAAGAGGTTCCTATCTTGTTCTGGAACAGCAGCCCTAGTTCTGACCACGGATGACACGGAGGAATAGAGGTGTCCAAGCAAGGCAGACAAACAATCGAATTCCCGTACGACACGCAGAGCTACTTGATGGCGAATGGAAACGTTGCAGACAAGCTGAGACTTGCGTCATCGGGTTATAGCATGCCGAGACCTGAGCTGGAAAAGGTGCTCTCTCAGTTAGCAAATCTCCTCAACAGAGATGGTGGCTTGCCCTTCAACTTGAGACAGGGAAACCCTAGCTCAGTGAAAGAAACCGCTGAGGTCTTGATGCTGTTGAAGCCATTCGTAAGCACCCACGCAAGCCTAGTTGAGAAGATGTCACACTTTCTCGTGTCCCGGCAGAAGAGGGATGGCGGTTTTGCTGAAGCACTGAATCTCGACCCTCTCATTGAGACGAAGTTTGGCGGGACCGGCGGGAGAGACTGGTACCCCGTAGGGAAGAGCATCACGTGGCTCACGGGCAAGGCGCTTGAGGCCCTGTGCAATGTTGGATTTGAGGATCAGTCCCGTCTGAAGAAAGCACGGGACTACTTGATGGGGCTGCAAAACGAGGATGGACACTGGCCGGATTTCAAGGGCCATAACGAATCGGATCCCCTAGGGACTGGCAACATCCTGCCAGCATTAGCAGCAATTGGCATCACTTCGCAGAATAAGATCTACAAGGATGGCAGAGCGGCCCTAATGCAGCATCTCAAGTCATCACTGGAGCAGAAGCTTACCCAAGACATGGTCGACCTTGCTGGTGTTCCTATTCCGGAGTCTGAGCTGGAGCGGAACATCATAAGAAAGGGCATAGAACTCATCCTTTCGGCGCAGAGCACTGACGGTGGATGGTGTCAGATGGGCATGAAGAAGAGCGACCCTGAGCTTACATCTCTGCTTGTCTTTGCTGTGATGAAGTGCAGCCAGGTTTGAGAAGCACGGTGGATGATTCATCATGCCCGAAAGGGTCGTGGCTGTACTTACGAAGGGCAAAGACCACGTGGCAGGCGTGTTCACTAATGAAGGTCTGTTTTCAACATGCGATTCCAGAGGTTCTGAGGCTGAGGCCATACTCTCAGCAGGGGGAGCCGGCCTCAGAAGAGAGGACTCGGTGGATTATCTCGCAGTTCTGGAGAAGGTCTTCGCAGCTTCGAGAGGTGCGCCCGACTTAGATGCGAGTGACATAAAGCTCGACATGTCAGGTCTCACCCATAAGGAGCGCAATGTCTTGGAGGCCGCTCTCCAGATTCCTCGGGGCGAGACCCTGAGCTATGGTGAGTCTGCAGTGCGTGCTGGGTTGCCAGGCGCAGCACGATTCGTGGGAAATGTGATGGCTGCGAACCGCTTCTGTCCGCTCGTCCCATGCCATCGTGTCGTATCCAGCACTGGCATTGGTGGGTATGGCAGAGACGTCAAAAGAAAAATCGAACTGCTGAGACTCGAAGGAGCAATCAAGTAGCATTCTCTTTCGCGGAGTGTTTAGCTAGTATTACATATGGCGGATTGTTTACTCATAACGTTTTATTTGCGGCCAGACATGGTTTGGCAAAGGGACCAAGACCGCAAGGGAACGTGATTCATTGAACCTCAAAGTCAAGAGAAACGAAGACGTCGTTGAACTCAGGAAGGTGGAACTTGAACCGGTAAGTCCGCCTTTGTACAGAACACTAATTGGCTATAATTCATTGAAGCGACTGGGATATTCAATCTCATTCATCAGACCAAAGAAGAGCTCCAGCGGCGATTTTGAGAGAATCCGCTACAATTTCATAGAGCGTGGCTCGATGACCCGTCAGCTTGAGGGACAACTAGAGCCCGACATGAAACGAGGCATTTTGAATCAACTACCTAGGGGTGACTTCAGCATTGTTCTTCTGCTGACCCAAGTCCCCCGGAGAGGTGTCAACATCCGTCTTGACAAGTTTGACTACTCATTCCTAGGCTGTATTCTCATGAGGAACTCAGAAGTCTTGGACATCGTCATGAACACACCACCGACTCGTGATATTCTACTGCCCATGTACGAGACCGAGATGGCACAGGTAGCAGCTGCTACCAATGTATGATCATGCTTTGATGTTCTGCCTTGCGGCCTGAGTAATCATTCGGGCCGCCCTCCTCGTTTTCCTGTTGGCCGTCACTGGCAAAACGTGACTCATGACGCTGACTGACCAAAATGAATTAAGGCGGCTGCGCTGGACAACGTTAGATTAAGCATACGACCGCAGTGCAAATGAGTCTCGATTACTTGAGAGGATACCTGAATGTCCCGAATTCCCAGAGAGGTACCAAAGGAAATCGCCGCCTTTGGAGAGAGGCAGTTCCTAGAAGCTGGTGCTTTGTCAGTCGACGTGCTCCGTGTAAAGGAATCAGCTCTAAGGAAGTACTTCAAACAGCTTCGTGGAATAATGTTCTTGGTCGCAGTTGTTAATCAGGACCGTGTCAGGCTGTACTTCTTCAGTGTTGCTGGCGTCATGCTAGGAGCTGAGAACGTCGAAAACTCCACATATGACATGATCAGAAATGCGGCCCGACTTCTAGCAAAGTTCGAGAAACCTAGAGAACCCACCGTTGAGGAACTCAGAATGGAGGCCACGGAGGAATTCAGGTCTGCACTGTCACGAGCCATGCGAAAGATTGCAAGAGCACTTGGACGGCCCGAACCCAAGTTTCCCAACATATTTGTGACCAAAGAGAAACTCGGACAAGGTACTCCGATTTTTGGAATGCAAATTGAGAAGGACGGTACTCTTCTTTTCGAGGAGTCTGTGGCGAGCGCGAGTTGGGCCGAAGGTGCAGTATTACGTGCAGGCTTCCTTCTGCTTCTGAGCACAGACCGCGCGGGTCAGGTGCTTGGTCAATGTGCAGCGAATGGGATCGCCCATTCACTTCTGAAGAGCCCTTTGAAAGAGCAATGGCTTGATACGTGGAGAAAAAACACCCCAGACGCAAACATTCGCCCGATTGTCAACCATTTCGTCAAACACTCGGAGTGCTATGGAGATAGAGGCTTTCAGCGAGTCCTGTCTCTGCTCGAGAGCTTTCCAATCGACCTTCCGATTGACAGATGCACTGCTGCTCTAAGAGTGATCCATGATGGTTACGAAGTGCCACTTGGAACCGACGACTATCACTCAATACGAGGGTTCTGCGAGAGTCTAACCAATCCGAGAAAGCTACACGAAAGGAGACATCTGCTTGAATCAGCTCACCTCAGCTCCTCGCGCAGTCTGCAACACTCTCCCGACAGGGAAGGTGCTTTCTCTAGTTCTCGGGGAAGGACCTATTGATTCTGATAGCTCATGGTTAACTGTCAGCTACCTTAATGGACTCAAACCCAAGTATCTCGCAGTCACTGAGGATACCTCGTCGCCTCTAACTTCACTAGAATACTCCTTGAACATCGAAGACATAGTGCCCAAGCCAGGTGGCGTGCTATCGCAGGGTCGAGATCTCTTGCATTGGGCGCTGGAATCCATAGGCATCAAGTCAGAGACGCCTGTCACCTACGAGTCTAGACTTGAGTTCAAGCAAGCAAGTTCTCGACTCTGGGGAGGAAGCCGTTCTTGAACGACTGATGGAAGGCAAACTAAAGGTGTTGGCGAATAGTCTCACAGGTTCGATGCATCGGATGGTGTCATTGGTGCAGTCTGGGAATGTGCTACTCCTACCAGATTTCAACCATTTGGGCATAAGGCCGGATTTGGTACTGCTCGGCGAGTCAGACGCTCTGCGTGACGTCAGCTCGTGATAGCTGTCTTGAAGCAACAATACTGGCAAGCGAGCAAATTGCCTGCGCTGTCGTATCTGCACCAGGAAGCTGGGGACGGAGAGCAGCTGAGGCCGCTCTGAATCATGGATTAGCACTATATCCCATAACGGGCATTCGCTCTCCCCGGGGACTGGTACGCGAAGAGGATGCGTTCCCAGAGGATCCTGAGTGCATGACTTGGATGCAGTCAGTACCTAGCGCGTAGTCTCTTGAAGTCCTTCGGTTTTCGTGTTGAGCTGTTCCTTGGCACTATCGGGCCAGAGGTCGTCTTCAGAGATGTGCAGTTAGACGCAAAGGAGTGATGGTTGAGGATTCTGAAGCAGTCTGTGGCAGCTACCGGTAAATGCGACTACTAGTGTCGGTGCTCACCAAAGGCAAAAGAATAAACAAGGTTCGACGCACACAATGACCATCCCCGAGGTAAGACGATGTACACCCGATACTTGGTTGTCATGGTCCTCTTGGTTTCCTTGTTGATTCCAACCCCCTTGGCCATGCAGAAAGAGCAAGTGAGTAGTCCTCAAGGGTCCCAAATCGCCGTCGACTCCATGCTAAAGATGGACCTTGAGTCCAAGTCCTCGTTCGGGTTGAGTTCAAGCGCAGCTGCCTGTAGGGCGCTCCTGCAGTTCGACAAGGTGTTGTCTTCTTCCGATATTGAGAGTGCACAAGAAATCGGTGTTCAGTTTACGAAGTTGTTCGGCTCAGTAGTTCACGTCGGGAATGTGTACTCAGCGCTGGTGCCTAGTCTTGCGTCGCTGAATTCTCTGGCTGGTATCGGACTCAGAAGTGCCACATCCGGCAACAGGCAGTTCTTCCCGTCGCTCCAATCGTCCGTGGCGGCAATTGGCGCACCTACTGTCTGGAACAACATGAGCAAGGATGGGAACGCCATCACCGGGAAAAGCATGACAGTCGCATTGATTGACACAGGTGTCAATTGGCTGCACCCATCATTTTGGAGACAATCCAGCGGGCCATTCACTGTTCGAAGTTCAGCCGGCAAGTACTACGTTGATATCGACAACGACTCCAACATGGATTCAGGAGAGGGACCCATCGCGAGCATAGGCACAAATGTGAGTCATGTGAGTATCGCTGATGAATACATGTACATCGATGTCAACCAGAATGATTTCTTTGATTACAGCGCCGGCGACAGGTGGCTCGGCGGTATCGATTCAAATGGCGACGGCTATATCACTCTGCCAGACGAGAAGGTCGTCGTTTTGGGCGAGCCCAAAGTATCTATGCTATTCGATCAGCAGTACAACCGCGTTTATGTACGTGGCGTCAACCTCACCACGGGTGCACTTGGTGTGGGTGACTCGGATGGCCACGGCACTCACGTCGCATCAATAATCGCAGGCGGACAAATCGGGCTCACTTCGATGGTTGGCGTGGCGCCTAGTGCTGATTTAATAGTCATCAAGAGCCCGCTCGAGTCAAGTGACATTCTAGAGGGCATCTACTTTGCAATTACGAATGGCGCCGAAATCATCAACATGAGTTTCAGCAGCTTTCTCGGGTTCCTAGATGGCACAGACCTCGAGGACCTCGCTATCAGTGATGCTTTTCTGAAGAATCATACCGTATCAACGATAGCGGCTGGTAACCTTGGGGGGACTTCCAAACACGCAAGCTTTCAAGTCAGCTCTGGCGGCACGAACGGTGCCACTCTATCGGTCTCCTCACCTCCTCTATATTCGTTCCTCAATGTGCTCTGGCATAGTAATGACTCAGATGAGCACGTCGTGCTGGTTCCACCTACGGGAAGTGCAATCGACTTCGGCCCCTTCGCTAGTATTTCTGGATCGAGTTTCTCGGTGAGCAAGCCTCAGCTCAACGCCTACGTTTTTGCTGACACAAGCATTCGCGGCACCAACAGACTGATTGTGCAGATTGCTACGAGCGCGCATAACTGGACGTCAGGTCTCTGGCAGGTTAACGTGGTCAATCCCTCTGGGCAGGCTGTCTTGGTTGATGCCTATTCGTGGGACAACGCATGGTTCGGTTCAAGCCTGCGGTTCACTAGTCAACAGGACAATACACGAACAATAAGCTCACCAGCAACAGCTGATTATGGAGTCTGCGTGGGCTGCTATGATGAAGGCAGCCACTCGATTAGTTCTTCCTCGGGGCGAGGGCCGAGGATCGACGGAGTGCTCAAGCCTGATGTTGCTGCTCCCGGAATCTCCATCATTGCCGCTTCCAACAGCTTGTCATTTTTGTGGACCACGAAGAGCGGCACCAGCATGGCGGCTCCGCATGTCGCCGGACTATTGGCTCTGATAGGACAGGCTTCAGGTGGAAACACAGGCTGGGCCGCCTTGACGGCCCTGCTAGAAGGGGCTGGTGGCTACGCCAGTCATAATTCACCACCACTGAACGACTGGGGCTACGGCCTCTGTGATTCGGTCCTGTCTGTCAGAGAAGTGTTGGGCATCAAGCTGGGACCGGGGTCTAACAGATCTGATTGGGCAGGTATCGCACAGCTTTCGACAAGTCCACAGAATCTCACCCTCTACGGCGGCCTTGACATCTTGAGTCTTGCATTATATCAGCAGGCGGCGAGCATCAGTCTGGCAGTCGCACTGAAAGGAGAGCCGAGGTTTGCATCTCAAGACACACTTATGGTTCAATGGGACACAGACATGAATTCTGGTACGGGACCGAACGGTGCGGACATAGTCGTGAATGTGACAGGAGCATTAGCAGCTGTCTACGAGTGGAATGGTACGCAGTATCTGGTCTCTTCGCGAACGGCACAGTTCTGGAACGATACGAGAACAGCATTTGTCACGATTCAGCAGACAGATCCTCCGTTGCGCGGGCAGGATGCGAGTCAGCACCCACAATCAGAGTTTGGCCTACGCGGACATGACCTCATATGCTAACGTCGTGGACCAGTGGAGACCGCTAGTCAGTGATGTCTCTTCAAATGCAGTCGACACATCTTACAAGATTCACGCACAGGTTTCCGATAGGGACGATGCGAATCAGCTCGATAGTTCTAGGTTGGGCTACAGTGGATGGGAATCTGAACGCGCTCAAGTCGGCTCTTGTGCCGGGTATCACCTCGCTTAATGTGACCATTGGCCTCAATGAAACCTCCTCACCATATGTTGTAAGTTTCATGTTCAATGTCAGCGACGGAAGCTGGACTCTCTCCTTGGCCCCGATTATTCTCTCTTCGAGCGTTTCTTCCACATTGACGTTCACTAGCATGAAGCTCGACCAGGATTCTGTCGGGGTAGGGCCATTCATTACTAGCAAGATTACAGGTCAACTTGTCCTAGAAGGTTACCTCTTCGCATCCAGCGTCCGAGTTGCCTTCCGCTCGGAACAGGGACTTTGGCTGAACTTCACCTTATCGGGCAACCACGGAGTGTATTCGATTGAAGTAGTCGCATCGGGATTCCCAGGAGGGCAGTACGGAGTGTATGCAGTCGCCACCAGCCTATCCGTTGGCAAGGTTGAGCTGCTTTTCACGCATGTTCTTGTCTTCAGTGACTATTCCATAGTGGTAATCGTAGTAGTCGGGGTTTGTGTCGTGGTTGTGGCTGCCAAGATTCTGCCACGTTTCCTCTCAAAGAAGCAGGGAGTAGAGGGCTGATGAGTATAGTAGTCGTGGGCTATGGACCGGGGGGAACAGCGGCGGCCTATGCTGCTAGGATGCTGTCACCCGAATCACAGGTCACGGTGCTCACGGAAGAACGAATCGAATCACATAGAAGACCCGGCATATCTCTCGCTCTAGAATCTCCTAATTCCGATGATCTCTTCATTCCTGACTGGTCCACTGCCTCATTCTCGAAAAGGAACATCGAAGTGGTCATGGGCGTTTCGGTGGTTGGAGGCGATGTCAAGTCGGGGTACTTGGACGTAAGCGATTTCAAAGGCCATCTGAGCAGAGTCGCCTTTGATCGTCTCGTCTTGGCCACGGGCGGGAAACCCGTTGTTCCCGAGATACCTGGTGTAAACCTGCCCGGTGTCTTCACAACCCAGAGTCTAGCGGACACTCGGCGCATTTCTGAGTCTCTGAAGTCAGCAGAATCCGTCGTCATTGTCGGTGCGGGGTTCAGCGGGCTGGAGACTGCAGAGAGACTTCGCCGTCTCAAGAAAGAAGTGCACGTAGTCGTTAGATCAAGAGTGCTGCGTAGACTGATGGAAGAATCAATGAGTGCAGAGCTGGTTGCCCGAATGCCGCATGATATTCATTGGCACATGTCCAAGTCTCCACAATCAGTGATCGGCCAGGATCGAGTCACAGGGTTGGTGACAGAGGACGAGACAATCCGCGCAGATGCTGTTATGTTCATGACCGGAGTCGTACCCAACGTCGGCCTTGCGCGAGACCTCGGCCTCGCAATTGGTCCGCTCGGCGGTGTCGTGGTCGACTCGAAGATGGAAAGCTCATCGCCAGGTGTCTATGCTGTCGGAGATTGCGTGGAGATGAAAGACACGCTCACTGGCAAGCCGATTCTCATGCCTGTCGGAAGCGCGGCAGCACGTGCTGGGCGTCAGGCAGGTGCGTGTGCCGCTGGGAGAGAGAAGACCTATCCTGATGTGTTCTTGAGACTCCAGTACGACAGACTCTTTGGGGTTGACATAGTCTGTGTCGGCCATTCGTCCGTGACTGCCGCCGATGTGGGCGTCGAGACAAGGGTTCAGTATCTGGATGATCCAGCAGAATGTCTCAAGGCTGCACTCGTGACAACTGATGACGGGCGACTGATAGGTGGGCAAGTCCTAACTCCGAGAATGGGATCGGTCGTCGGATACCAGATAATGGAAAGGATTCAATCAGGAGCCAAGCTTGACGACCAACCTCTGTTGGAGTCCAGACATGAAAGAGGGAAGAAACTCTTAGAGACTAGACTTGGTCCTATTGGATAGATGGGGGCGATCCTCCACCCTCAACCGGCACTTCCCATGCTTCTTCCGCTCTGCGGCTGATTCTCCTACCCGAACCCAGCTTCAGTAGTCCCACGTAAGCAAGCCCAATCACAACCACACCTAGCATGACGTAAATCACGTCCTGTAGGAATATGTCGTTGACCACGTCCACCGGTATAAGTATCATGACTTCGTAGGTTCTTGAGTTTCCGCTTTTGTCTGTGGCCGAGACGATTATTTCAAGGAACCCACCTGAAGTTAGAAGGAATGATGTGTCGAACCTGTATCCAAGAGATTCGATGACTGGGGCAGTGATGTTCGAACCGTCTGCCTTCGTGATGGTTATGCTGACGTTGTCAAGGTCTTGGTCAAATACGTAGGCGGTCACATTGGCCATTTGTCCTATTCGATGATAACTGAACGTTGTCTCGTATATTCGGGGCATCTGTGGCACGACTGCCGTGGCAATGTTCTCAATGAGCCTAAGGTTGTCGGCGCCTTCTTGGATTGCCTCGTACAACACGCTATCATACAGTGTGGAACCGTCCGAGACGGCAATGACCTTTCCGCGGCCATGCGTAGCGGAGGCTACAATCGCATGTGTTCTCCCTGCGTCCACCCAGACGAGACCCTGTGCTCCGGAAACTGATGGATTCACAGAGAGCGTACTCCCATAGAGAATGTACAGATTCTTGACCCCGTCTGTAAGCGGACTAGAGTTCACAGCACCGCCATGGTCGGCGCCATAAACGACACCCGTGTTGTACGGACCTACACCTATCTGCATCCTTTCGCATTGAATGCCGTACGGAGCGAGGATTTCGTTGTACGAATCGATTGCAAAGCTAGCCTGGTTGCTTGTGCTGTTATAGAATTCTGACAGGATTAGAAGCGTGCCACCATTGTTGACGAATGTGTGAAGCGCGGCAATCTCGTTTTGCGTGTAATCTATCTCCGTATCTGCGATCATGAAAGTCTCGCCAGTAGACAGTCCTTCAGAATCAATCAATCTTGGTATGGTGGCGGTGGGACTGCCATACTCGGTGATTTCGATTCCTTGTTCTCCGAGGTACTGTGCGAAGTAGCGGAAATCGGAAGGAGAGTCAATGTCGCTAGTGGATTGATGTGTCATGTCATCGAGCACCCGGCCGCCATAAGTCGTAATCCACATATCGAGCTTCATCGAAGCAATAGTCGTGTTGCCTGAAACAAGACTGAGGTTACCGACGTAGTGCCCTACTGCAGAGAGAGGCAGACCATCAGGGATTCTGAGGTTAATGCCAAAGTATGTGTAACCGCCGGTGACCGCAAGCGAGTTCACGGTGCGGTTGACAAACGTGCTAGCGTTGCCGTTAGCCACTATCGCCAGTTGTCCTAGTGATACAGTCGATATGACGCTCACGACTTGTTCTTCTCTCTGTTCACCCACAATGTAAACATGGTCACCCCCTGGCAGAGTCGGATACTTGTGAGGGGTTAGAATGGAGATTATTCGCGAGGTGGTTTGAATGAGTTCTGAGGATTTTGAGGCGTTGGCCAACCCATAGCCTTCGGCCGTCGGGTCGTCTCCAAGGTCGGTTGCTCCTGCCATAAGAAAAGCCTTGGCCTCGACGGGGGTGAGTCCCACATACTTGTTCATCAGTATGGCGACTAGGCCCGCGATTTCAGGCGCTGATGCAGACGTACCTGACCAGACAGCATAACTGGTCCCGTACTGTGAGGAGTTATAGAAGGGAAACTCTGTTGTGCTTGCCCCAGAGGCTCTTCCTGAGACGATCTGTATCCTGGGGCGACAATGTCGGGCTTTGCGCTCAGTCCGATAGGTTGTGTGAGAGTGCGCTCGACTGGTCCTCGGCTGCTGAACGACACGACGGTCGCATTTCCAACTGAAGCACCAACGGTTATCGCTTCCTCGGCGATTCCCGGAGAGTCTACGGAAAGCGGAGCAGGTCCGTCATTACCCGCGGCAACTACTGCAGTGACTCCTGCAGCGACTGCATTGCGCAAAGCAAGAACTGAGGGCTCCGTGACACTCGAGTCTTGCCATGGTCCGCCAAGGCTCAGGCTGACAACGGCTACATTATGATCAACGGCAAACTCGATTGCCTGTGCTATCACTGAGTCGTCTCCCGTCCCATCGCTCTGGAGAGCCTTTTCAACCAGCAGACTGGCGCCAGGCGCTATTCCTTTGAATGCTCCTTCGCTGGCTTGACCGGAGCCTGCAATCAGCCAAGCGCAAGCTGTGCCATGGCCGTTGTCATCGTATGCAGTAATTCCGTTAGAAGGATCCATGTCGTCGAGACCGTTAATGAAATCACGAAAACCGATCAGGCAATGCTGAAAATCGGGGTGTGTTGACTGGACGCCCGTGTCGATGATGGCTACCTTGATACCAGTACCGTTGTAACCCTGTGACCAGAGGTCGTTCGCGTTCAATATATCTTCAGGGCCTTGGTAGTCCGTGGATGAGGAAACATGCAAGTAGTTTGACGGTGTGTCTAGGTCCAAGGCGTACCACTTCTGGTCCAATCCCAGAGCGTTCACGATGATGCAGCTGGCCATTTCACGGATTGTCTCGCCTGTGGCATAGAGAGACACAACCGGAATCAGATGGAAAGCGTGTCTGATGATGAACCCTGTCGCTGTTGTCTTGGTGATTGCTTCCAGCATGGTCTGAGGGTCAGTCCCGTTTTGGAACTGCATGAAGACAGGAAGCATTTGTCCGCTTGGTTGCGAGGACATCTCAGCGGCGAGTGATCCTGCAATCTTCGGAGATTCATGAGCTCCCAAGGCTGCAACCGGTTGAACGACAAACGCAGGCACAGACGCAGTAAGCATGAGAACCAGCAGTATTGATGCTCTCAAGACATTTGTCCAGTCTCTTTGCATTTTCACAGGCCCTTCGCCTCCTGCAATAGTGGTTCTCAAATAAGCGTTTTCTTGGCGCAATTGCGCGTTGGCTTCCTAGGAACCACAGGGGCCAACATACTGCTAGGAACGAAGACATATCTTGTTGTGCGAGCTTACTCTTAGACGCGGGATTCAATTCCCCAAACATAGAAGGAGAAACCAGCTATGAGTTCAAAACCGCCTGTTTACGAGCGGCGTCTTCAGATTAAGCACTTCTTCGATGATCGACAGACAGGGCAGACTAGAAGAACCTGGATGGAAATCCAGCTGCAGCTCCCTGAGAAGACGACGGAAGGTTGGGTCAATGACGGAAAGCTTAGGCTCTCGATCGGTGAGGAGCGAGACGTCAAAGGAAGCTTTCTTCTTTCCATCGACGAAGCGTGTCGACTAATCAAGTCGCTTGAGATAACAGTTGAAGAGCACGAAGACCAAAAGGCGAAGCTCTGGAAAGAGTAAGCCTGCATGCTCCTGTCCGGGATGTTTCCACCGGACGGGGCATGTACAACGAACACATTTATGCTCTGGCTTGCTGATTAGCCCAAGACGCCAACGGAGGTTTCGCCTTGATGTCGTACGGCTTAGCAGCAGGCATTGTTGGAAAGATTGATTTCCAGTTCCCGATGAGCGATCTTGTTGCAGTCATTCCGTATGTTCTGCCATTGGTTTTCGTTGGAACGCTATTCATTCTGTATCAGAGGTATCTTCCTCATGCGGGCATGCGTCGGAATCTGTTCATACTCTTGGGAATCGTGTGCTTTGCAGCGTCGTTCTTTATGATTCTATATGCTGGATTCGGTTCAGGATGGTGGGCACCGCCATCATTCACCTTTGGCTCGTGGTGGGCTTTCGTGACTGGTCTGCAGGGTCTGACAAATGCAGTGTTTGGTTCAATCGCGGTTGGATTGCTGTACCTGACAATTGTGTGCGTACTGTTTGGCGTCTTTGCCTACACTATCATTTCTCCTCCGAACCCTGATTTTGTGAAGTTGAATGAGGAACTGAAGACAGCCAATGAAGAGATGAAGGGTGCGAAGTCCCAAGTTCAGAATCTTGAAGGCGAGAACAAGAGGCTCAAGGAGTTTGTCTCGGAGAACGAGGACAAGCTCGCTTCTCTCCAGAGCCAGCTAGATACACTCGAGTCGCAGGTCGGTGAAGGAAGCAAGTCTTTTGCGGATATGGAATCCAAGCTGAAGGGCGGCAACTGCGCAAGCCGAGTCTGGTGCAGGAAAAGAAGAGGAACTGCTAGCGACGATTGCTCAAAAGGACCAGAGAATCAGTGCATTGCAGTCTGAGATGACGACTCTCAAGTCGAAGCCAGGGGTTCCGAGCGTGTCTCCCGGTGGCGATCAGGCCACATTGAAAGCACTTGAGACCAAGCTCAAGTTTGACGAAGCCAAGCTCGAAAGCCTGAATCGGCGGGCTGAGACAGCAACAGAAGTGGCCGACAGTGTAATCTCTGACCTTGCACACCTGATATCTCAAGTTGAATCGAGCAAGCTGGATGCACAAGCCAAGAAGGTCATAGCCACGCTGATAGAAAGCTTGGGCAAAGCCGTTAACAGGGTTTCTCGACCGACTGGGGAAAAGACTGCCGAGGAGCCCAAGGTGGAAATCATTGGCGCCGTCATGATGATTCATGAAATCGTTGATACGGTAAAGAAAATGACCAGAGCTACCTGAGGATTCAACCACGATACGTTTGCAGCTTTCTGAGTCTCGGCATCGGCAGTCTAGCAACCAGAACGAAATAACCAAACGTGTACTCGGCCAATCTTGCCCTTCTACGTGCTCATTTGGACAGAAGCCTTATTAAGAGCCATTGGCCCGATTGATATTCAATCACACGAGCTTTAGAGAACGCGTTAGAGGAGAGACGTCTGTTCGCCCGTCGGGCCGTGTGTTTCAGACGCATGAGGTATGCGGTGGAGATGTAGTCATCGATGATGATTCTAATCTCTGCCATCGTTCTCTGCTCAGCGTGAGGGATGAGATGGAAAATGAATAACCTACGAAATGTTGCGGCTATGGCGCTGCTCGTAGCAATGCTTGTCGGCATGACAGCCGTTGCTCCTGCTACTCCCGTAGCCAAAGCTAGCACGCAGGTTGTCCCAACATCGTCGCTAACCGAGTCAGTTCTGCAGGATTGGGTCAATTATTTGGATGAGGCCCGTCCTCAGTCTAAGCTAGACTCTCTGCTCACGTCCTACAAGGACACTGGTGTCATTCCTTCAGATGTTGCTGTCGGTGCAGGAGGTAAGCCCTCAGTCCTGATAGCAATTTCGAAGGGCGCGGACATTGATGGCCTGAAGTCGATTGTCGATGTTAAGTGGATGATGGACTTCAAGGTCGCAATCGTTGTCAGTGCCTATGTAGACAGAGCAAATCTGGACAGACTCCAGAACTACAAGGGTGTAGCAGGCGTTCTGTCGGACAGACTCTACACGGCAAGAGTAGACGGCCTTGAGGCGCGTCCAACTACGATCACGACTCTGCCGGATGAGCCCGCCATGTACGAGAACAAGAAGCTGATTGGCGCAGACGAAGTTGTGACAGACTACGGCTATACTGGAACCGGTCAGGTGGTCGGTGTCTGTGACACTGGTGTCGACTTCAGCCATCCTGACTTGCAGGGTGCGATGTACTATGACCCAGTGACAGGCATGCCCTCTGGCTTCGATCCGAGTGGATACGGTGTGGGTCTTACAATGTATCGTTTCAACCTGACCTATGTAACAAACACTACAAAGTGGCTTGCTGCATCGAGTTGGAACAGACTCAGCACTGTGGATCCAGTGACTCACAAGATCTACATACCTGGAACATGGAACCCGAACGTCAACAACCTGAACGGCCTACGATTATTGGACGACTTTGTCAGTCTCTACCTAACCTCTTGGTGGGGCGATGAATATCCTAACCAAGTGAACCTGACTGAGTTCTACACTGATGTCGTAAGGCAGAGGATGGAAGTGCCAAATGCCAGCACTACCACATACTCGGGTGGTCAGCCTTCTCCTGTGCGAGTCTTCTTCGCAGGATACATCTTCCAGCAGAGGAATAATCCCTACTTGAAGGTCTTCGCTCCGGCTGTTGTGATGAACGGCACAAGGCTGATCATAGATTGGGAGACAGCTAACGCTCACACACAGTTCTGGAACCTGGCCATCAACTACGGTGCACTCGACTTCAATGTCACAGCTGACCGCAACTACATCGAGAACCTTGGTGACTGGAACTTCACTGACAACCTAGTAAACGATGAATGGTACAGCAACGATGGCAATCTTGGACTTGACCATGTTGTGCTTGCTCACGACTACACCGGCGATAGCATCGCTGACTTCGGCCTCGGTGCTATTTGCACGTCTTGGGAGAGCATTGGCTACGGAGTAGGCCCAGTCGCGGGCTTCGCTCTGGGTGGACGAATGGTTGCTATCCTGTATGACACTGGTGCTCACGGCACTTTTGTCTCAGGTCAGATTGCTGGCCGTGGTGTGCTTTCATATCCTGTCGGTCTTAACGGCGAGGAGCACAAACTCTACGGAGTGGCAAACGGCAGCAAGCTCATTGGTGAGTCGGTCATCGGAACTGGATCGCACTTGGCTGCTAACATCTGGGAAGCGGGATTTGTCTACAATTCAGGCACTGGATTCTTTGAATGGAGCAGCACGAGCGGCCACCAGGCTGTCGTGTCAAGCAACTCTTGGGGTTGGGTTGCTCCGCAGTACATTGAGTTGCAGCCGCTGTACTCACTGATGTATGCGGCATTGTCGACTCCGGGATTCTTCGATGTGAGCTACCCAGGAATGCTCTACTGCTTCGCAGCGGGCAACTCAGGTCCAGGCTATGCAACAATCGGCGCGCCTTGTGCAGCACAGATTCTCCAAGTTGGTGCGTCCACAAGCTACCACACCTACGAGAACGCCTACGGTCCTAACCAAGGCTACGATCAGATAGCTGAGCTTCTCATCGAGAGGTCCGCTATCCACAGGGTACTCTAAGCCTGATGTACTTGCACCGGGCCAGAATACCTTTGGTATCGTGCCAGGACATGCTGACTACATGCTAGCGTACGTTGAGCCGGGTGCATACCCACTCTACGCTACTTACGCTGGTACAAGCATGGCTTGTCCGATGGTGGCTGGAACCGTAGCTCTGTTGGCTCAGGAGACTGGAGGAGTTGCCAGGCCTGATGCGTACAAGGTCGTCATAGAGAGCACAGCCGTAGACCTTGGCCTCGATGGAATGGCCCAGGGACACGGTCGGATTGACGCCTATGCTGCTGTGCAATACCTCGATGGAGCTGGTTCAGGCGTTGTTTGGGGCACTTACGACTCCACAATCAACTACGGAGCCGTTATAGATGTGGCTTGGGCCCACTACATGGATGGCTCGACGGGATGGGAAGGTGAGAATTCCGGTCTCTTCATCAACAGCACTGCAATGCCAACTGACTTCCTCGACGCAACCTTGTACTACGGTGTCGTATCGCCAGGTGCCACAGTGTCTCTGTCAATGGCAGGGGTATATGCGGACACGACCGATGTCGACGCGACCGACTTCACATGGGACAGCCAGAACTATGAGGTTGACAATGTCTGGCACGGTATCTGGAACACCTACATCTACAACGAGACCACATCAACAGGATCGAACAGCATCAAGGCAGGGTGGTTTGACCTTCAAACTGAGTTAGATACTGCCTACTCAAACTTCGCTGCCGCTCCATTTGCTACGATTCTGATTGGCGGTCCTACGAGCCTCAATCCTGTTCCCACGGCTTACACTGCCAAGTTCTACGCGTTTGTCTTTGATTGGAGTGACACAGACCCAGCGAACGGAGTACCTGACTACTACAACCCGACAACCGGTCACGGTGATGAGTTGACAAGGATTCAGTATGGTGGCGCTCAGCACACCATCAGGATGGACCTTAGCAGTCCATCTGGAGTCGGCAGTCTCTTCCCGACGAACACGCCAATTGTGGCTATACACGATCAATCGATCTGGAAGTGGCCGTACACTAGCGGCACCGACGTGAATGTCACCATCATCACTTGGAAGCCGGTCAGCAACGGCGAGCTTGCAGTCAGTAACAACGTAGCTGGCGGCTTGTCAGTCGATCTGACAGTTCCTAACGACGCAGAGCCAGGAGTCCATGAGGGCTACTTGGTGGCAGAAGGTGCAACCAACTACCTGATTCCATACTCGTACTTTGTGAGCGCTGAAGTCGCGACTGCAGATGGTTCGGAGACAACCGTGGCCAGCGGGTACGGCAATGTGCTGAACCCAATGGAAGACGGTGCAAGCTTCGTTAGCCAGGATTACTACTATACAACGCAGTCAGCTGACCACCACGCTTTCATTGTGCATGTCAGCGACACCTCGGCCAAGTACATTGGTGCGAAGGTAGAATGGGCTAATGCGGCCAGCAGCTTCGATGTGGCAATAGTCAGCATGACTGGCGTGGAGTTAGGGACTTCAACGGATGCCAACAAGACTTCGAGCGTTAGTGCGTCTGCGATAGGAGAGCTGTCGGCGGTTCCAGGAGACTACCTAGTCTATGTGACCACCAACGAGCTTTACTATGAGCAGCTGCCCTCCAACTTCACCCTCAAGGTGATGTGTTGGACAGAGGTACCAGCGCCTACCGTAACATACTCTTGGCGCTCTATTGACAGTCCTTCATACACAGTCGTGACCGACGGCGGTAAGGCTGTGGGTGACCATGTCAGAATGAATGCAACATGGACTGACGCTGTGCTCACCAATATGCCAGACTACAAGGTAACAGGAATCAGTCTGCAGGTCCTGAAGGGTCTCCTCTTCACGGGCACCCACGCGCTGCATATTCCAACAAGCGGCTACAGCCCGTACAGTGGCATGCTGCACCTCAACGAATTCGTCTGGGTCTATGTGCCCGGCATCAAGGCAGGTGACAACGTCAGACTGACAGTTGATTTCGACGTCACCGATGTTGATATCCTGTCGTACTGGGCGGACACTGACAACACCACTTGGACAGCCGCCTCCGACCTGTTTGGCGAGAAGCTGGCTACTGGCGCAGTACCTGAATACGGTTCCTTCCTTGCTGACAGGGCTGGCACTCTTGCTGTAGGCCTATTCGACTACTCCCGTGAGGCTGGTAGCGCGTATGTCACTGTTGACACGCGAACCGGCGTCGGAAAATCAGCCTATAGCAATACAGCTGAGGTTGACACCTACCCTCTGCAATCCAACTGCTCTACCGCTGTGTTGGTCTCCGTCGATACTGGTACCAACTTCAAGTACTCAGACTCGATTACGGTCGAGACTGACAACTTCCTCTACCCACACCTTGGCCCAGTGTCGGTCAGTGGGTCTGGAGCGGTCAAGACAATCACTTGGAGTGTCTCTGACCTCAACTCAGGCGACCAGCACTTCTACGACCTAGCCATTTCGTCAGACGGCGGTGTCACGTTCCAGCTACTAGCAGGCTACCTTAACACGACTAGCTACACGTGGGACTCGACAGGGTTCACGCAAGGCACATACATAGTGAGAATCACTGTGTATGACGATGATCCAGCCTACCACGCAGCTGCTTACGGCAGCTACTGGCCTGGACTTACCGCTGTAAGGGCGTCTGCGTCGTTCACGGCTGGTACGGTCACCACAACTACGACAACAACCACTACATCTACGACTACCACAACAACCACAACTCCTGTTACCGGCGGAATCGATCCACTTTGGATTGGTCTGTTCGGCGGCATTGGTGTCGGTATCTTGGTCGTGCTAATGCTGTTCTTGGTCAGGAAGAAGTAAACTAGTGCAACACTATGGGGACTTATAGTCCCCATACCTCTCTTTTTCTATTCTCCGCCCGGCTCAGCCCGCGTGCCATCCTGACAATTCGCGGAACTCAATGGCCTTCGTTCAGATGCGGGTCTAATCCATGTCACAGCATGACTTCCGGATTGACAATGTTCGGTGGCCGCGTACCCTTAAGTGCAGCAACAATATTCTCTGCGCAGATGACTGCCATCCTTGATCTTGTGGCGAAGCTAGCGCTGCCCATGTGAGGAAGAAGCACCACATTGGGGAGGATCATGAGTGGACTGTTCACAGGAAGCGGCTCGTCCACGAAAACGTCGAGCCCTGCTGCGCGAAGCTGACCCGTTGACAAAGCGGCGGCAAGAGCCTCTTCGTCGACGACGGCGCCTCTAGAGGTGTTCACTAGCACTGCGCCTTTCTTCATTGCTGCAAATGCGCTTGCGTTAATCATCTTCTTTGTCTGGGCTGTCAAAGGAACGTGGATTGTGACGATGTCTGAATGACGAAGCAGAGTTCGGAGATCCGTCTTCGTGGCTCCGGTCTCTTTCTCGATGGACTGTGCCTCCTGACTGTCCGATACATCGGTGTAAAGAATGTTCATGGAGAACCCCTTTGCCCTCCGAGCAACCGCCGCCCCGATTCTTCCCATTCCTACTATGCCGAGAGTGGCGCCATGAATATCTATGCCTAGCATCAATTGGGGTCCCCAAGCGACGCGCCATTGACCAGACCGGACATAACGGTCCGCTTCAGCTATTCTGCGAGAAGCGGCCATTATCAAAGCCCACGCGAGGTCTGCAGTAGTATCTGTAAGCACCCCGGGTGTGTTTGTAACAATGATGCCTCGCTTGGTTGCTGCGCTCACATCAATATTATCGTAGCCAACTGCATACTGAGCAATCGCCTTCAACTTGGGCAAGGCCTTGATTACATCAGCACTGATCGAGTCGGACAAGAGGGAAACGAGCCCTTCGCAACCTTCTGCATTCTGCACGATTTCCTTTGATGTTGGTGGTGTCTCAAGTTCCCAGATTATTGCTTCGAAATTCTGTCTGATAATCGCTAGACCCTCGTCAGGTATTCTCCTTGTGACAAACACGCGCGTCTTCATCTTCCGCTCGCCTTGAATAATCACATCGGAATCGAATAAGTGATGCGCTGCTCTTCAATGATGCTACCTGAGAGACAAGGTTTATGACTCAAATCTAGGTAATTACTCACCGTCGTCACGGAATGCGTGCAAACATTTGCTTATATTTGTTGGAAGCAGAACTAGCAATAAGAACTTGAACCGCTTTGAAATTGAGTGATTAAGATGAGCATCGTGATGGAACTGCCCAGGAGTGCAATGATAGTCCTAGACCGGTTGACTCATGATGGACCGATGACCCCTAAGGACATATCCAACAAGGTGAATCTTGCACCTCGGACAGTCTCATTCGCTCTGAGGAAACTTGTCGGCCAAGAGCTCTGCAGGAAAGTCCCGAACCTCCAAGATATGCGACAACCGCTCTACCTAGCCAACCTCGAAAGGGCGAGGGAATTCCAGGCCAGATACCAGCACGTTTTCAAGCAGTTCATGATGTAGCTATTGCGAACCCAGCTCTTGGGCCGGGTTTTGTGGACCCGGAACTTGCTAGTGAAGCATTCTTGTTCACGGGTACGTAAGAGAAGTCAGCTTGCACACTGTGACAGCGGACACTAGGTCTGCAGTCGTACCAGGGTTCAGCAGATTTCCTTCTCTCCTCAATAATTCATCGAGGTTAATCAGGAGCGGGTCTGCGGTTCCGCTCTTCATTACGTTCCCGAACACCTGCTCTGCCACCCTCCTAACCTCCTCCGCCTTTTCACGACCCGCCTTCTTGATGATAAGACCATCAGGGTGTCTCGAAAGCAGATACAGGAATGTCATTACGATTCCTTCCTCTAGATCCTCAAGCCCATGACTTACATTGTCCAAGAACGGAAAAGACTCGTGGAGAGTGATTCGGAAGAAATGTGACCATTCATTGGAGATCATATCCACATCTGCGGCGGCCCTGAATAGATCGTAAAGAGTGATTCGGTCCTCCTTGATGTTGTCATACACATCGGGATTTGCAATATCAAAGCGACTGTGAGCGTCCGTCCATCCCAGTGCGTCCTTGTCGAGGCTGCCCCAGGGACGCGCAAGATGGAAGGCTCTGTACACATTCAAGGTATCCTCAACGGAAGTATGCTTTAGAACCGACTTTGCCCATCGCTCCACTCCCTTTATCGAGAATCGACCTTCAGATTCTACCGCCGCTGCACAGCTGACAATGATAGGTATGTCTAGAAGCATGGTGCCGAGAATCGTATTGCTTCTATTGAGGCCGGTATAAACATCCAGCGCACATTCGTGGATGATTTCACCTATCCTGACATCACTGGGTTGTATAGTGTTGCGAGCGAGTTCGACACCTCTGGACGCTGCAATGTGCAGACCCCTTCCCGCAAGGCAAGCACTGGCAACGAAGTGACGATAACCAGCATCAGAGAACCGTCTGAGTCGGTTTACATTTCCCGGCTTGGGCGAACTAGCTTCAAGCAGTATCGCCAGTTGGCCTATGCTGGACAAGGTCCATTCAAGTTCGCTCATCGTATTTGCTGAGAAATGACTCACACGGCTTAAGACTTCGCATTATGCTGAGTGACTCATTGAGCTGTTTGCAGTACAGCTACTGCAATCCCAATACTCTGGGAACAACATCGGTGGCCTTTCCTTTGATAACAAGATCTGCTGAGTCCGTCCTGCCTTCGAGATCGATGATGATTAGTTTAGCTCCTGACTTCTTTGCGAGTTCAGGAAGATACGCCGCAGGATAGACCTGCAAACTTGTGCCAATCACCAGCATCAAGTCAGTTCTACGACACACCTCCACAGCTTTCCGCATTGCATCTTGGGGCAGAGGTTCGCCAAAAAGGACAGCCTCCGACTTTAGAACACCGCCACAATTGTCACACTTGGGTGGTATCTCACCCTGAGCAACTCGCCGATGCACACCCTCTCCTACGTACAGCTTTCCGCAGGTCATGCAATACGCCCTGAGATAGTTGCCATGCAGTTCGATTACGTTCTTGCTTCCCGCAGCTTGATGTAGGTTGTCGATGTTCTGCGTTATCACGCCGATCAGTCTGCCCTGCTCCTCGAGTCTTGCTAGGGAACTGTGTGCCGCATTTGGCACTGCTTTGAGAAAAACCTCGGCCAGTTCTCGGCCCATGGTCCAAAACCTAGCTGGGTCGCTGAGGAAGCTTTCATAAGTGGCGAATTCGAGAGGGTCGTACCTCTTCCACAGCCCACCCTCGGATCTGAAGTCTGGTACTCCTGATGCGACGCTTATGCCAGCTCCGGTGAGGGCCGATATTCTCGTGGCTTCATCGACAAGTTGTCGCGCCTGTCGGATGTTGTCGCGCGGAGGCATGGTCAGGAATGCTCTCATCTCACAAGATGTCATTTTCGGTCGTGGATGGAACTGGGTGACTGCTTTTCTGCGAGGCCATCCTCGTTGCCAGCTGCATCATGTCGAAAGCTTTTCTTCTTACAGCTGACAGTCCGCCGGAGAGTCACCGGCGAGTACAACGGCGCAGTCATCGGTACTATTGACCGAGGCTTAGAACTCGGGATGCTTCTGTACAGCTTGCATCGCAGGGGTATTCCTAGATAGGCGGAGGAGACTCCGATGGTTAGGAAGAAGAAAGGAGATCAGAGCACAGAACAAGCGTCGGAAGCAACTGCTACCGAATCTCAGGCCGAGGCTTTCGAGATAGTTCTCGAAGACCCACTTGAGATTGAGAGATTGAGAAATGAGGATCTCGTTGAGCGGCTGAAAAGACAGCAGGCAGATTTCGAGAACTACAAGAAGCGGACTGAGAGCAGATATGCGGAGGTCACGAAATTCGCCAGCGAGGGTGTCCTGCTCAAAGTTGTAGACGTGCTGGACGACCTTGACAGGGCATTGCAGGCTGACTCCGCAAAAGATCCTGAGGCCACGATGAAGGGAATTGCGGGCATACGTGCCAATCTGGCGAAGATGCTCTCACAAGAAGGTGTCCAGCCAATAGACTCGGTTGGCAAACCCTTCGATTCTTACTACCAGCACGCTGTTCAGTGCACATATGATCCAAACAAACCCGACAACATCGTCGTGGAGGAATACAAGCGAGGATACATGTTGAAGGAGAAGGTCCTTCGTCCAGCACTAGTATGCGTCAACAAGCACGAGACCCCTGTTGAAGTAGAAAAAGAATCAGAAGACAGAGAGGGTATCTCAAAGGCAGGAGATGAATAGAAATGGGAAAGATAGTTGGCATCGATCTTGGGACTACTAACACACGAATGGCTTACCTTGAGGGAGGCAGACCCACGATGATCATCAATGCCGAGGGCAAGCGTATCACTCCTTCGGTCGTGGGCATCAAGGAGAATGGAGAGATCATTGTCGGAGAGATGGCGAAGAGGCAAGCCGTTTCGATGGCTGACCGTACTGTGCATTCCATAAAGAGAAAGATGGGCCAAGACTACAAAGTGAAGATTGGTGACCAGCAGTATACACCTCAGGAAATCTCAGCAATGATACTGCGCAAGGTGAAGACGGATGCTGAGTCATTTCTTGGAGAGAAGATTACGCAGGCTGTAATCACCGTACCCGCATACTTCAATGACAGTCAAAGGCAGGCAACCAAGGACGCAGGTAAGATTGCGGGGCTAGACGTCCTACGCATTATCAACGAACCCACTGCAGCCGCCCTCGCTTATGGTATTGACAAAGGCAAGGAAATGAAAGTCTTAGTCTACGACTTCGGCGGAGGGACGTTCGATGTAACAATACTTGACATCGGTGAGAACGTGTACCAAGTTCTCTCGACTAACGGTAACCTTCGCCTTGGCGGTGACGACTTTGACCAGAAGATCGTTGATTGGATAGTCTCTGAGTTCAAGAGGTCAACCAAGACTGACATTACGAAGAATGCCTCAGCAATGCAGCGGATTCTTGATGCTGCCGAACAAGCCAAGATTGAACTTTCGACGGTCATGCAGACAACGATTGATATCCCCTACATTACGTCTGATGCCTCGGGAGCAAAGAACATCCATCTTGATTTGACTCGTTCGAAATTCGAGCAGCTGACTGAGGATCTAATGCAGGCTACTCTTCCACCTTTGAGACAGGCACTCGTTGACGCAAAGTTGGAGCCGGAGCAGATTGACAAGATTCTGCTTGTGGGCGGAACAACCCGGTTGCCGCAGGTTGCGAAGAGTGTCAGAGACACTTTCGGCAAAGAGGGCGACAAGACGATCAACCCGGACGAATGCGTGGCACTTGGGGCCGCAGCTCAGGGCGGAGTACTCTCTGGGGAAGTCAAAGACATTGTCCTGCTCGACGTTACGCCCCTCACCTTGGCTGTCGAGACTCTCGGTGGGGTAGCAACTCCTTTGATTGAGCGCAATACTACCATTCCAACCAGAAAGAGCAAGATCTTCACCACGGCAGCGGACGGGCAGACTGGAGTGGAGATTCACGTCACTCAAGGAGAGAGACCTCTATCCAAAGACAACACGACGCTGGGGCGATTCCAGCTTCTCGGGATACCCCCTGCGCCTCGTGGCATGCCCCAAATTGAGGTTGCATTCGACATTGACGCGAATGGTATAGTGAACGTGACGGCCAAGGATATGGCGACTGGCAACAAGCAATCGATTAGAATCACGGCAACGACAAATCTGTCAGACGCCGATGTCCAGAGAATGGTTAAGGATTCGGAACGCTACGCTCGGGATGATACCAAGCTCCGGGCACAGATTGAAGCGAAGAACAACGCCGATCAGATGATTTACCAGGGGGAGAAGCTGGTGAAGGAATTCGGGGACAAAGTCCCAGACGATTTGAAGAAAGAGCTTCAAAGTAAATCCGATGCGCTGAGGAAGACTATGCAGAGTGACGATTTCGAGAACATCAAATCGGGAACAGACGCTCTCCAGCAGGTTATCTTCAAGATCAGCGAGAAGATCTATGCATCTGCCGGACCCGGTGGACCAGGTGGACCAAGCTATCAAGGACCTGGTGGACCGGGATATGGTGAAGGCCCGGCTGCCGCTCCGCGAGGAGGGCGTTCCAAGAAGCCCAAGCCCCCGCCGGGAAAGAAGCCGTCAGATGAAGAAGAGGACGCCGTAGATGTAGACTTCGAAGATCTGGGCAGCTGAGATTGCCTGCCAAAGGTGACTCCGTTGTCCGAGCCTGACGACTACTATGATATCTTGGGCGTAAGCCGCAGTGCGTCAGATGAGGAAATCAAGAAAGCCTATAGACACCTCGCAAAAGAATACCATCCTGACTTACACCCCGGCGACAAGCAGGCAGAAGAGAAGCTGAAGAGAATCAATCAGGCATACGAAATCCTAGGTGATCCTCAGAAAAGGGCTACCTATGACAGATATGGGACGACTGACTTTCAAGGCATCAACTGGAATGCAGACACCGGATTCGGAGACATATTCAGTCAGCTTTTCAGGGACTTCTCAGGATTCGGAGGATTCGGTGACTTTGGAACAGGTCGTGCTGGTCCGCCGCCTGGAGGCAATTTGAGAGTCAACATAAGCGTCACATTCGAAGAGGCTTTCTTCGGAACCGAGAAACAAATCGCATTTCAACGTCTTGTGAAATGCGACACCTGTAATGGCTCGGGTGCCAAGCTTGGATTCTCGCCTGTCCGCTGCAAGACATGCGGGGGGCGGGGTCAGGTCATAAGACAGATGTCCGGTTTCATAACGATGGCTCAGACATGTCCGACCTGCGGCGGGCTCGGTCAGAGCATCGGGTCGCCATGCGCCAAGTGCAAAGGCACTGGCGTGATGAAGGAACGAAGAGAAGTCCGAATACCAGTTCCAGCAGGGGTCGAGGATGGAATGTACCAGCGAATCCGGGCGGCGGCAACGCGGGAGAGAGGAGAGGTCCACCGGGGGACCTTATCGTGGTATTCAGCGTAGAACCACATGAGGTTTTCATGAGGCGTGGTCTCCACGTCTACCTAGAGAACGAGATACCGTATTCCGTTGCGGTACTTGGTGGAGAAGTCGAAGTTCCGACCATGTATGGCAACAGCAAGATCAAAGTGGCGAAGGGGACACAGTCCGGAACCGTCCTACGGATGAAGGAGAAAGGTGTTCATGCCGCTGATGGAAGGAAAGGAGATCAGCTTGTCCGCGTGAACATACGAGTGCCCAAGCATCTTACAAAGGAGCAAGAGGAGTATCTTCAAAGGTTTCAACAGGTGTTTGGTTAGAAATCCAACGGCTTGCACAAGCAAGCTCTCATCCTGAGCTCTGTGAAACTGCTGGTGTACGTAGGTTGAACCAGCCAAGCTGTATCAGCCCCTCGTCCGGTGCCAGCAATGCAGATTACGTCCTTGTCCACTGGCACAAGGCCTGAGTCCGCGGCCATCATCGCAATTTCTGCTGCCACTTTCGTACCTTGACCGAATGTTCGGTATGCAACAGCGAGCACCTCGGGAGTCTGATAGGTATTCAAGGCCTTGCGAATTCCTCGAGAACACCTGCGAAAGCATGAGTTGTAGTCAACACTCTCGCTCCGAGCTCTTCAATTGCCGCCCTGTTTTCATCACTCAGCTCGTTTTCACCCGGCGCGGCGAATCCGTAGGAGTGGGTGACAACGACCACCTTCTTGTCCTGAAATGCCTTGGCTACTGCGAGCCCGGTTGAACCCTCGGTTGTGGCAACTACAATGTGCTCCACGGTTTTGTTACGTTGCATGAATTCATGCACTGTTGAAATCACGCGATCAGTGTGCTCAGGCGAGGCTTCATCGAAGTAGACGGTTTTGATTTCCATAATGAGATTCGATACAGTGGCTCTCATGAGCCTTGCCCTGATTCTATCAACTGTCAATTCTGGTTCCGGAAATTGAGGGGTTGCCTTCTCTTTGATGTTTCCACAGTGCATATTCACTCCATTCTCAAGACAACAGTCCGGAACAGCTAGAATGCCTGACATCAGAGAACTCAAAGTCGAGTTGCAGGGTCCCCACTATGGACGCGCATGGGGCGTTCTGAGGTGGTCCGAGTCAGGACCAAGAGTCTTTCTTCAGACCGGCGAGATTGTCGAAGAATCACAGAACATGGCTTTGACCCTGCACGAGGAAGTTCTTCTAAGTCAGCCTGGAGTGTCGGGGGCGCGGCAGCTCCCTAAGCCGCTTACTGCCAGAATGAAACCGCTAATGATGGTTCGCAGAGGATACGAAGATCGAGTGGTCAGTGCGATTGTCGACGACATGTATCCACCGAGCAGTCGCGGTTGGACATCTAGACTCGTCAGTCACAGATACGATACGCAGTACGGGGTTCAGCAAATTGTGGGGGCCCCGGCATATTGGCTCACTATCTTTGACCCTGAGACTGGCGCGATTCACGAGTCGCACACGATAAGACCTTACGAGTTGGCCATGCTGGCATTGGAAGAGGATTCGGAGTACTTCTGGTCGATAGAAGCCTCTACAGAGTCCGACGACAAAGAGGAAGTGCTAGAACAAACCCGCAAGTTGTTGGCCGGCCCTGCTCCTTCCTGGAAGTCGATTGCTAGTCTTACACAGGGAGTCGAGATTCCCGGTCTTCACAGGGGAAAGACTATGCGTGAGCTCACTGAGCAATTGGTACCTAATTCCTTCCCACCGCAAGCCAGAGAAGAAATCATGGCGTTCTTAGCTTGGGTCACGAAGAACAGGATTCCCAAGAAAGACCCGGTCGACTTAGGGAAGGAACTCCTTCCTCACTCTCTTCTTAGGCGGCTCACCTTTGCTCACATCCAGTGTAGAGTTGACGGAGTCGCTCCTCCGGAATACGTCAGGATTATGAGAGAAGCGGACATGGGTCAACTCCGTACCGGGCGAATGGAGATACCTGAACCGATTCGGGGGAGCGCTTGGCTAGTAGCGTTGTACGAGATCATAGAGCAGATACCCAACTGGGTCGATAGAGTCAATGACTATGCGGAGACCCTGAACTCATCGGGCAGGATTCTCACACGTCTTCCCGTGTCAAAGTCGGATGCTCGCGCATCCGTTAGAGCTTGGGGTGATAGGCTTGCTATGTTAGTGCACGGGCTGAGGCTCAGGGCTCAGGTCAACAATAACGCACTTGGGCTGCGCAATCTTGTTTATGTCGGCACAGCACACAGATGGCCTCACAGACACCTTGCATGGACCGCCCGACTTGGATTCGCTAGCGAAAAACCCCCCTACGTGCATCTCATGGTCATGCCGCCTGCAGCGGTCGAGCGTGTCCGGAGGGTAAGGCCGACGGTTGTGGAGATTGACTTCTCAGCCAAATCCGTGAACCTGGGGCTTTACAGCACAAAGAGGAGAGAATGGACGATAGGCAGCACCAAGATACTGAACTCGATGGGTGAGACGAGGACACTTCAGAGGCTGAAGAGCGAATTTGGCGTGAGGCAGGGCGTGTCCCATCATCCAACTTTGACAGAGGCCAAGGTCCTCGATGTGGTGTCAACTAAGATGTTTCTCTCGGCCTGTGAGCAGGAGTCGTATCTGCGCTCAGTGGGTATTGACCGGCGGAAACTGGAGAGCACGTTGTCTTCGTTGAGGGATGAAGGCGTCATACGCTTGCAGTACAGTACGAACCCCTTGGGCGTCGATTCGATATTCACCGTCGCAGACGGTCCTCCTGAACAAGTATGCAGCTTGGCAAGAGCATTTCTGCTTCATACGCCATCATCCTCTGTCGAGATAGGCGGCGACGGACGAAAATGCTACATCGCGTCTCGAGTGCCGGAAAGGTCTGCGCATAGGCTTGCAGTCTCTCTTGAAGAGCGGGCAATGGAGCATGACATTAGCCTTCGTTGCCAACGCGTCACTTCCTACCGTGGGTACATGAGCACGCTCTATCAGAGGCTCCTCAAAGAGGACGGCACATGGGATGAGGATGTAAGCGACTTGCTATCCCAGATTCGGCTACCGGCATCTGGTGGAGAAGAAGTCGGTGATTTGTGATTGACGAGTCCCTTCTAGGATTCCCATTCTCCAGGCAACAGCGATTCCATCCGTTTGAGTCTCCTGTTCAAGAACAGGGCTACTCCTGCTACGATGCCTATCTCGGATACTATCGAAACGGTGCTCTCATCAAGCCGAATTGGAGAAGACTCTGTAACGGAGAATGCGAATGTCTTGCTTTCTGCCCCAAGCACTGGCAGACCAAGAAATGTGACGTTGAGGTGATAGACTCCTTGTTTCTCTGGTAAGAATGTGACTGGCTGTGACCCATTCATTGCAGCCCGAAACGTCCAATCGCTCACGAGACTGCCATCCGGTTCTAATGCGACGATGATGAGGGTGCCTGTCCAATCCGATTCAATCCCGGCTATTTGATACTCTATGGTCAACGTGCAGCTAAATCCCAAGACAACGTCTGAACTGCCTGTCACTTTCATTGACACCACCGGAAGAACAGCCAGACCGACTGACTTTGTGCATGCATTGAACGTTGAAGATCCCCCGTATGCGACGAGCACAGTATGATTGCCGGCGCCCAATGCTTGGATGCTTACAGTTGCCCTGCCGGCCAAGTCCGTCAGGACAGAGACTTGTCTCTCCTCGATTCCTCCAAGACTTACGATGATGACGACCTGGGCCCCCTGTATTCTTGACGTCGGTCCAGACAACGTCACTTGGATGGACAATGCATCACCATAGGTTATCTGACTCGGAATCATCAGGTCCAAGTTGGATTCATAACGCGTCAGAATCACGATCTGCTCTGATGCACCAAGCCTGTACGAGTCTCCTTCGAAGGCAAGCACCAATGTGTAGTTGCCGAGCTCTGATGGTGTCCATTCAATCCGGGTCCCAGCAACACTGGTAAGAACTGGTGTCCTTGTTGTAAGTGGACTACCGTAAATCTCCCGACCCTTCGGGTCGTATAGGCTAACGAAGGCCGTCATGCCGGGCATAGCATCACCGAGAGAATCGACAAGTAAGAAAACGACAGAGTGTTGTCGGCCAAGTACTCCCGGCATTGCCCTTTCTTTCATGATAATAGTGCCAGCAGTATACACCGTGAAATTGAATTGCGCTGAGCATCCCAGCCGCAGTCTGGAGTCCGGAACGGCAGCAGTAAGGTGATAGTCTCCAAGAGCAAATCCTCTCAAGCGTATGATCAACTCTGAACCTTTAACTTGAGAAAGACCCGTGAGGGTAATCGATCCGTTGGAGCCAGTCAGTCTGAATCTGGAGACCGAGACCCTCAATACTCATCTCAGAGCCTGATTCGTCGAAGACCCCAATTACCAATTGCGAGTTTTCTGATCTGTCCGTTCTGGCAGGGCACTGGATTCTGATGTTTGTGGTTCCTCGCGCCCACATACTCACGGCGGCTGATGAAGGCAGATAGTGAATTGTCCCGGCGAATGATACTATGGTCGTGTAGTTGCCAGCCAAGGGAAGAGCCAAGTTGAGGAGAAGAGGGCTCTGTCCCACCTGTATGATGTCTCCCTCAACGCAAAGCCCGATGGACTCATGATAGACCTCATAGTGAATACTGAAGCCTTCAAGAGGAGTACCTCCGGAATCAGAGAGAAGTATTCGCAGCTGAGCAGGGTTCTTGCCTGCGATTATCTCGCTAGTGCTCGCCAAAGATGCTTCAAGCACTGTGGCGTATCTCACATCAATCTGAGCCGAGGCACTAGCCGCAAGATATACTCCGATTCCAGCGAAGTCCGCTTCGAGTTTCCACAAACCTATCTCGTCCATCTGGACTATCCATGTGCCATATCCTGTTGCGTTGGTCGTAGAATCAATTGGTCCTTTTACCCGGCCACCTGGCCCATTCAACTGCATTGTGATTGTCCGCCCGGTCATGGGCACCCCGTTGTGATCAGCTAACCGAACTGACACGCTCAAGCAAGTTCCGACCTCCATGCATGGGTACTGAACGAACAACGTCAGTGATGTCAGTGAATACACCGTGTGCAGTGTGGTGCTTTGGAACGTGTGTACGACAACAGAACCTGAGGAGGAGGCATCAAGAGTGTAAAGGCCGGAGTATTGAGGCGTGAACGCTAGTTGGGCTGTCCCGTTTCTTACCTGAAGTGTGACTGACATTGACATCGATCCCAGTTTGACTTGCTGTCCGTAGGGATCGTAGATTTTGACCACAACAGAGATACCATCTATGGGTAATCCAAGCTCATCTTGGACACGTATTGACACGTCTACTTCGTTGCCTGCACAAGGCGGCTCGGGTTCGAATTCTACGGACAGCTGAGCATTGGTTACAACTATCAGCTGCTTCTGTGTTCCCGCGCCTAACAAGCACTCATCCGTTTCCGGCTCGGCCTGGGCCATCAGGATTCCATACGCTTGTTGAGCCGCATATGACACCATGACAATGCCAGAACTGTTCGTCGTACCTTCAAACGTCCAGACCGGAACCAAGTTGACATCCAGCACTTGGAAATGCACCGTAATTCCACTTACGCTACCTTGGCTGGTCAGAGAATATTGGAACTGAACAGTTCCGAACATGTCTATCTGCTTCGCAGACAGTAGGAGGGTCCCTGTGGCGAGTTCCATGATAGACACTGGGGATGTTGTTGAGTTTGCCAGGTAGTATGTGTCTCCAGCAAATACAACTAAGATAGTCATCTGTCCTCGACTCGTTGGAGTCCAAGAGATGTGCGCGAGACTGTCAGCTGTCTGGATTTGCGTCTGAAAGAGGCTTTGATTGCCATTGCTGATTCTCAAGAGCAGGCTTCTGCCTGCGATGTTGTATCCGAGCGCATCTCTCAGCCCGACGCCCAAGTCAATGCTCTGCCCAACGACATAGGAGGGGTCGTGCACTATAACGACGGTGGGAATGACATAGACTCTTTGGGGCTCACACTGGCTTGAAGGAGCTTGGAGCCCGGCGCCTGCGAAGGAGGCATTGATCACGAAATCCCCAACCGTGTTGAAAGTGTATGCTAGACTACACTTTCCGCTAGCCCCGGTGGTCCTAGAAGCAGATGCACAGATCGTTCCATTGGGCCAGCCAATGATGAAGTTAATCTGAGCACCGATAATTGGGTTTCCCGAGTAGTCGGTCAATGTTACTACAATCCCTGCAAGCGACCCTTGCTTGACCGGTTGGCCCGGTGACGTTAGGCTCAGGCTTGTTAGACCGAGCACGGTACGCTGACTCAGTACTGATATTCGAATTAGCCATCCCTGTGTCGGGCATGTTATGTTTACACTTAGTGTGCCCGGGTGCCCCATCAGGAGAAGGAAGTCACTTTCGCCTGCACTGGAAGTGAGGTTCGTAGAAGTAAGAATGATTTGCCCATCAATAGACGCAGCCACTGTTACCAAGACACTGGGGATCCTAGACTGATTCTGGTCTCTGACAGTTACTGCAATAAGTATGGAACCCGGGGCGACTGGAGATGTTGGTATTTCGATTGAGACTTGAGGGGACTCCATGACCGCGACATCGATGTCCTTCTCTGCACTCTCGTACCAGTTCTGACGTCCCGCGGTGGCTAGTATCGTGTTGACTCCTCGGTTGCCAGGTCGCCATGCCACACGAACTGACCCGTTCTGTGTCACTAGTGTCGTCTGATATGCTACTTGGCCGGTCGGCCCCCTAACAACAATCGCCACCGTCAAGCCCGTAACTAGAGAACCTCTGTAATCCAGAGCTGAGAGTTCAATCCAGTTATCCTGCCCTACCTGAGGGTTGTCGCCCACGGTCACAACAAGAACCAGAGGAATCCGGAGCTCATAGACAACCGAACTGATGGAATGGCCTCTGGAAAGGGTTGCGTTGAACTCCGCTTCGAACCTGTATGTGCCTGCGGTGTTACCCGACCAGTGAATCATTACGTAGCCGGTCAGGTTTGTGGTTAGTGTCTGCTGCACTACAACTGTTGATGGCAAGAATATGATTCTCACTGTCACCTGTGCACCTGCAACTGCTGCAGAGCCAGAATCAGATAGTTGTGCCCACAGATTCCACGGTGTCTGGACCAATGCTTCGGGTGTCGCCCCGCCTACAACTAGCGAACTGGACGACCAAGACACAAGACCTTGGTTGGCCGCACACCCTATCAGGAACCCACAATCTGAGAATGATGCGTCCAAGAGATAGATTCCATTCTCATTCAGTGAGAAGCTGAGTTTGACGAACCCCGTCGAGTTCGTGATCATTTGCGTATGCAAGACTATTGCAGAGGACGGAGACGTAACAGTAACTTGTATAGTACGGTTCGACAACGGTACTCCGCGCTGTGTAGACAACTTCACCACATAGAATGCACTCGAATACTGGTTCTGCACTTGCACCCCCAGCCACTCTACTCTCGTATTCTCGTAGATGCTGATTGCTCCAGCAAAGTATGAGCCCTCAAGACTGTCATGGCCCGAGAACGATAGAATGAAGCTGTAGTTCCCTCTTTGACTAGGAGCCCAGGTGAACGGAGACAGTACCCCTGATTGGTTAAGTGCCGTAGCCCCTGATTGATCTTTGATAGTGATTCTGACTTGCTGTGCTTGCACCTTACTGCCGTTACTGCTGTAGCGCAAAGACCACGGTACGCTCAGCGTCGCATTCACATTTCCCTGAATGAAAGCTGGTGCTGAGATGTAGGTCTCTACGGGTTCGAGAAGTGCGACTTGTCCTGTTAAGTTGAGGTTCTGGCAGTATGGACTGTCTAGTCGCACAGTGAGATTGTATACCCCGTTCGGGAATCCTGAGGACGGTATTGAGAATGAAAGCGGCGATAGAGCAGAGTATTCCCATTGTTGGTGAAGAATTCCGTCTCCGAGGCTGATCACAGCATGCGTTTGACCCGCAGATAATCCGTGTTCCAATGACCAAACAACGCTGCCGTTGACATTGTGGCCTCGTGGCAGTCTGGAAGCTGCTATTTGCAGGCTCCCTTGAAGTACGCCTCGTACTTGCAGTGGGACTATGGAGTATGCCTTTGTCACGCCGAAGTCCCGAAGCATAACGGATATGTTGCTTGGACCAAGAACTCTGTAGTCACTGGGAATTGTGAGTTCAATCGAATCGTTGTCACCCACGTTCCGAAACAGGAGCCAGTTTCCGAACGCAAAGACAAGGACACTATGATGACCGGAGAGTGGAGAAATCGAGACCATTAGATTGAGAGAGGAGCTAATCTCTCCCGTTGATGGTCCGGTCGCGTGAATAGAGCCGCTCGACAGGTTCGCAAGGCGTGCGCGGAGACCTAGGATTGAAATCATCTCCAGCGCTCCTGCGGTATAGACGGGCTGCCACAGGTCAGTCGAGTTGAGCCATCCGTTTGAGAAGGGCGTGCTGCCTAGAGACTGGATGACTGCCTGTGTGTTGATGCACCCAAGACTCGCCTGAAATCCCGATGCATTGAGAAGTGCCAGAGTTGCAACATCTCTGCTGAGTGCCCAGATGTCAGAGTACTGGATTCTCGCCTTGATTGATTGCACTATCTGCAGGGCTTTTGCAGAGTCGAGTATACCAAGTCTGAGAGCGGCTCTTGTACAGAGCCAGTCAATTGCAGATTGCTGGTTGGTAAATGGTCTGAGAGTCCAACCATCCATTGACCAGTGCCCCAATCTAAACTCGGCCAGAATCGCCGAGCCTAGGCTGGTCCTGTAACGAATCGTGTTGAGTGCGTTCATCAAATAGAGAGCTTCGACGGCCGCAACTGTGTATTGCATCTGCGGCGTTCCCATAAATGACGTTGGCTTGTAATGTCCTGACGAATCTTGACACTGGTAAAGATACGACTCGGCAGCCGAGACCGCGGAATCAGGAATATCACTGCCGAGTGCGGAGTAGGTGGCTGCCCCGAAGTACTGTGTCCAAACGCTCTGCATTCGGTACTGGGTGGGCCCGTACTCAATAGATGTTGCAGCGGTCACATTGCCTGGGTATTCAGACCACCCAAGCATGCTAACGGCATACATTTCGGCAAGAGCACTATCCGAGAATCCTTCCGAATGTGACAGCCTTGAGATTGACGCGAGCCAATCGCTCCACATGAGCGATGGTATTGGTTCCATCGCTTCAAAGCCCATATCGGTTCTCACAAAGCGATACGAAGCTAATCACATTCCTTGCCATCGACTCAGATTGTTGTCCAATCGCTTGGATGCATAGGGCGACTGTTAGAGTGGGCCACGTCTTGCCCACGTTGTCAGTGGCCGCTACGGTCAAACCAAAGCCGCCCGAAGGCAATTGGTTGAAAGCCAGCCAAGACAGTCCTGTCGTCCGGTTTTGAGCGCTGAGTGTGTTCATGATTGCCATAGCCGTGAGAGCTGACGAGGTTCCGGTGACGAGTTCACCACTTGAGCCAAAAACTTCCATGTATGAACCGTCACCATTGGACATGCGGGTCTTGATCCAGCTCGTCAGTTTGAGCGGGTCGCCGTGAGTTTTCCCCAGTACTTGCAGAGATAGTACATATTGAGCCGCGTAGGATGTCCTCGCCGCGGTGCTGTTCGGATTCTGTCCCACTGCACCCCAGAGATCGGGGTTGGATGTCTTGGATCCATCTATGATGCAGCTGCGCAACCAAGATTCCAGACTGACTGTGTTGATGCTTCCAAGATTGCCTGACAAACCAAGACTCTCGACAACCAAGTACGTTGTCGCAATATCGTTGGCGAAGCCTCCCCCGGCGTCTTCTCTTGAAGCTGAGATACGAAACAATCTTGTCGGAGTGATATCGTGGAAGTAGGCCCATAGAGGCAGCCAGCCACAGTCCTTCTGCTGTGCTCTGAAGACCGACCGTGTTTTCACTCACCGAGTTCATGAACCCGGCCTGTGAGCCGTAGTCAATGAACAGACTATCTAGGAGTTCTTCAATCAGTGATTGATGCTGGGAACTCCAGCTAGACCAGTTTGATGCGTCCAGCGCAGACTTGACTGAGTGCACCGCGGCGTAGGCTGCCTTCAGAGTCGGTTCATGCGGATAGTGATATCCTCCAGCAAGCGGAGCCTCGGAGGGTGCCTGAAGCTGGCTCACTGCTTGGGTGGTAGGAGTCTCTCTGAGAGAAACCGCAAATGATATCATGTTGACCAACAGTCCACGACCTTGGTCTGTTAACTTGGAGGGGTCATCGGGACCAAACAGGAATGTGTCAAGCGGGTACGAATCATATCGAAGCGCTGCGACGCTTGTTGGATTCTCCGCCCCAGTGAGATTCACAATGCGAGAATGCTCGCCTTGAACTTGGTCAACTGGTAACTGAATATTGGTCTCTTCCGTGAGCGCGGAATTCACCGACAGCGCGATTGGAGAGGCTGAGGAATATTGCCGCTTCGTATCCTTGAGCTGTGAGGAGTCTTTGAGAAGCCGTTGCGGTCACTGATCCCAAAGGTGTTCCCCTCAGACTGTGCAAGAGCCAAGCTGCTCTGCCGGTCAGTACCAAAGCGACATCGCAGGAGACGAGCAAATGCATGAACGAGCTTGACACTTGGCTCCCGTTTGCTGAACCCAAGCTTGCATCTAGGAGAGCTGCGGGGACATGCTGTAGCAATGTGGGCTTTGCCATGATTTGTTGTATGGTAAACACGTGACTTACGATGCCCGCGGAGTTTAGGATTGCTGACCAGACCCTCCCTCGTGCTGGAATGCTCGAATTTGGCATCTCGATTATGAAGTAGGGCTTCATGTCAACAGGAGCCCCATCATCTGATGCTAGGCTCATAGTTGTTTTCTGAGGGCCTAGAGCAAAGGCAGGAATCGGTGCCGACGCCGGATAACCGCTGGTGGCCGGATACTGGTACGTGCATGCAATGAGCACGACTAGGACAGCCGCAACAAGAAGACATTTGGTTCTCATGCCTACAGATACACCCCCACGATTTGAGTATAGAAGACGACAAGACCAGCTATCACGGCGACTAGTTCGATTGCGCCGCGACGGCCATGCATCTTCAAAGAAGTTCCGAGCAACGAAAGGTCGCCGCTTCGAATGCAGCTGTTAAGCAGGACAGCTACTGATAGATACCATGATACGATGACCAAAGGTAGATCCATGGAGAGACCAAAAGGTGCAAACAGAAAGAAGAACCCGACAAAGACAGACACCAGAGAGCTTAGGAAGAGTGCAATAAGAAGGACAGCGACCCTGGGCGGTCTGTCCACGTGTATGAAAGCGTTCACCTCTGCATATGTGGTACCAAGACCAACGCCCTCGACGTGGACGCCTAGGACTGAGCACACCGCGTACCGAATCCCAGTATTGATGAAAATGCCGGGGGCCAATATGATGCTGAGTACCGACAGCACAGTGTTCCTTGTCCAAGTTCTGAAGGCACGCTTGGATCCTCTGAGAAGCAATGCGCTTCTCAACAGCGTCGCAATCACGATGACGTAAGGCGCGATTCTCAAGGAGAACTCCATATTGCCAATCAGAAGTCCAATAATGTCAGACTGCACTCTGCTTCCCGACTCTGCTTAGTTTGTATAATGGAAGCGGTCTGAATGTCTAAATGGTTAACCATCAAGAGCGATAAGTTATCATAATGTTCTAGAGCGAATTTGGGCCATGCATATGACCTAGGTGCGACTACTAGATATTCATTGTTGCATCGGCTGTGTTCGGGGCTACCAAAGTCCTACACCAACCTCTCAGTTACGGCGTTTTTAGCTTTTGACCGATACCGATAAGTGGTTCCATAAGCGGATAATGTCCTCAAGATGTCTAAGGCTTCGCATGGTGCACGCGCAAGGCCGGTCATCGATCGGCTACACAGTGCTCGAGATAGGAAAGTCGTTGAGGATGATCTTCAATTACTCAGAAGACTTGTGTTGCTCCCGGCTGCATTGCAGGTTCGTTCACTTGTGCTTGATGAAGCACTCTTCGAGTCTACAGCCGGGGTCAAGCCCCTTCCAATCTCTGCCTTCGATGAAGTCAAGGTTGATTCGACGCTTGGTGCCTCGCGAGCGACGGAATCGGTTATCGGCTGGGAGCTTCCTCTCCCGCCCAAAGGCAGCTCCTTAAGAACGCAAATTGAGTCATTGCTTCCCGATAGTATTCCAAGTAGTCCATCAATCACTTACGCTCTTTGCAGAATCGTTACTGACGACACATCCTCGAAGATCAACTTGCAGCTTTTCAATCCCGGCCTCGATTCCGTTGTTGGTGCCTTTCTAGGAATTCATGAGGTGGGCAAGGTGATTGGCAAGAGACCTGCGTGGTTAGAGGTCTTGTGGCGCATTGACATGCAGCGGCTCAAGATAGATGCCCTGAGGAATCTGGTCTCGGCACTGCGGGCTACACCTATGGCTGGCCAAATGCGAAAGCGTTTGCAGAAGACCCGTGACTATCTAAAGAAGGTGATGCCCCAAGACCGACTGGGAACTAGCACCATTAATTCCTGGCTTGCCATGATACCGGCTCACATGGCTCGACGGCTGCCCAAGGAGGTCCTCGACAAACTGAGATATGGCGAAATGCGTGGAGAAGAGAGCATAAACGGAATCTATCAAGAACTCGACCTTCTGCAGCCTCCTTGGGTTGCTTGGCCGGTCTTGACTCTTAGGTCTGACGGCCCAGTGGCAGCCGAATCCGAGTCAATGCTGAACGAGCTTCGGCAGGAAATCAACATTTTGGATTACAAACCGGTCCGGGATGTCTGTGCATACTTGGCAGACCGCCCGATGTCAGGAAGCCCTACGGGTGCAGATGTGATGAACGCTACAGGCATGACACAGAGCGAGTCCTATCATGCATCGAAATTCCTTCACAATGTGATTACTGAGAGCTACTTACCTTTCCTCGGGTCCATTGGTCTTCAATACAGATATCTGATCACTTCTCAAGAGAGAGGAAAGGGCAATTCAATAGCCGTGGTTGAGAAGTGCCTCTTCCGTGATGAGCGCGAGACAAGCAGCACCAGAAGGAAGGTCGGAACCATGGGGCTTCGCAGTGCGGTCGCTCATCTTGAGCCTATCAATTCGCAGGGTCCTGACGAACGGGAACTACCAAAGAACTCGTTTAGCGTTGCAGTGGGGTCTGAATCTCTGTCAATGCGCCTAGATTTGTATGATGCTGGGAAGTCGACATGGAGGGAACCATGGAACGAGCGGCGACCAGTACCAAGGTCATCCATCCTGCATCTAACAAAAGCTGAGCCTCTTGCACCTGAGCATTCCACTGTCCCACTGCAACGAGAGTTAGACGCTCTGAGCATACTGTGGAGCTTCAAGGGGACTCGGCCGGCACGGCAATGGTTGTTCGAAAGGATGGGGTATCCTTCAGGCACGGCTGAACACGTCGTGCCTAACCTGTTCAAGAAGAGACTCGTGGGACTCATGTATCTTCCCGCACTCGAGTACTGTAGACTGCCAGAAGGTATCTTTGCGTGCTCGAAGGGCATGTCCGCGAGGCAAATGCTGTATTTCACGAGATGGATCGCAGGCGCTTTTCCGTATTGTCGCATACTCACGAACAGGTCGGCGGGCGATGTAGTTACATTAGCAAGAGTTCCTCGTTTAAGAAGTGCTCTCGCATCGGAAGTGCTCAGAGACCGTCTAGAGGAGGTTGGCTGTGAGTTCATGGTCGCGGCTGTTCAGTCATATAGATCATACTACATGACTGTTCTCAATAGGTTGTATGATTCTGTTTCTAGGAACTGGATAGACCCGTGGTCCTGATTCCGGACTTTTTTCTACACCCACTGCTCCAAAGTGGCTTGATGTTTTCCAAAATCCCGCCAGATGCTGACCATCTGTTCAGCGGAATCCTCGCTTCTTTGGCGACCAAAGCAAGGCAGAAGAATCGAAACCAGCCGTGAGACCATGGGCGGTCTAAGTGCGATGTCGAGACCTGCCAGCGAAATGTACGCAGTCTGTTCGAAGACTTCACGCGCAAGAAGCAGCGGTTCTCTCTCAGCTCGTCCATACCCTTTCGCTCTCAACACAGCTTCCAGATTCCCGTATCTCTTCAACAGGATGGCTCCCCGATGAGGACCCACCCCTTTGATGCCCTCATTGTTGAAGTCACAGCCGCAGATAACTGCCAAGTCCCTCAGTTGGTCCAGGCCGAGACACAATGATTCTTCAAGGTCATGAAGGGTGGCTCGACAGATGCGGCCTCGAGATAACTCCATGTGGTTCGTCACGTGAGGGCTTCCAAAGAGCATGGCGTCTGCATCATTTGATACGACTGTCTTGACAAGGGAGTCTCTGCACATTGCCGCGCACAGCATTTCCGCCTCAGATGATGCAGTCAAAGTGGGCACACCCATCGCACGGCCCAAGTCTCTGAGGTGCTGGGCCGCGAAGTACATGCGTAGCGCTGGGCTACTTGAAAGGCTCTTGGCGACTTCTTCGTTGTATGGGTCGCCGTCTTGCGAGTACTCAGAATAGACTTCGTGAGCTCTTGCTACGAGCTCCGGATTTGGTTCCCTCTTCAATGATTCTGGCGGTCCATCGAAAATCAAGACTGGCAAGACCTTGTTCAGGAGTGCAGTCCTGATAAGGCCGAATCCCAGTAGAAGGTGCTCAAGAGGTACTCGGTCTTTGTACTTGTTCTTCTGCTTGAAGACTGAGATTCTTCGCGTGATGTAGTTCGGCGCATCAATAGCAATCGTTCCCAAGATTTCGTCTGAACCGACCCAGATCCACGGTATCACGCTGAATTTCTTCACGCCCATCTAGAGACCTCACTTGATGCTACTGATGCTCTTTGCTGAGAACCTGACAACCACACCTGTTGGCGGACTGGGAAGAGGACATCTCTCCACAACTATGCTGATTAGGTCGTCGGAAGCGATGTCCAACCTCTCAACGCGTATGACGCTGTCAACGTTGTGTGCTACAACATTCCCACCGATTGGAGAAGGCTCGTCTGAGCCCCAACTTGGTGAGGAGTGATCTGTCATCATCAAGTGGGCCGAACTGTTATTGACGAATTCCCTCATTGTTTCGAGCGCGTGAAAGAGCTTTCTTTGTCTTCCTGGACCGGTGCTGCTATCGCTCAAGTCAAGGACTGACGTGAGGCTATCAACCACAACCAACTGAACGCGTTCTGCGTCGCGAATCAGTGATAGCTCGTGCTCTATGTCTGACAGACCAAGCACCTTTCCGACTGCTATGCGCTGAAGGATGTCCGAAGCGTCTTGGTTGCGGCCGCACAACGATCTTGCCAACGTCGGACTGTAGTTGTTCCCGGCATGCAGATAGACGGAACGTTTTCCGTCGGCTTTGGCTGCACATACAGTAACCAAGTGTGCAAGCGCTGTCAGTGGCGCACGGTTGGGACCATGCAGCAGGCTGACTTGGCTAGGCGCGAGCAGTCTTCCCAACACCGCGTCTAGTGTTTTGGGCACTAACGAAAAACGAGGAGTAGTGTCCACTTCAATCTCTTCAAGCGGCTTGTGATCCAGACTCATCATCTCCTTGGAGCAGAGAGTAATTCCTAAACAGAACCACGTCGGTTTCAAGGCCGCGCGGGAGTTGCTCAGTCTTCAGACCTGTGGCGGCCCGTTCCGGAACCAGAGCCCCGAGACCTTCTTTGGTCGCAAAGATAGTCAGTCTTTCGGGCCATTGAGAAATCACGTGCGTCATCGTCGTGTCGTCCCTTACAACTCGGTACTCACGCATGCTGAAACCATATGACTCGTCAATGAGCGGAAGCATGAGGATAGCCTCTGCGAGCAAATGCCGTGCGCGCTTCACACGGGATATGCCAAACTCTGACAATGTGTCGATTGCTCTGCGAAAGACAACCTCGTCGGAATTTGGGGACGTGACGACAACTGCATAACAGTCGGCAAGGCGAGTAATCGATACGGGCAGAAGGGGTCGCTCCTTCATGAGCTGAACGACCTTGTCCCTGTCCCCTTCCTGAATGATTACAACCCTTGCCTGTTCCGTGAGGGCGTCGGACAGAGCAGCAATCGCCGATGATGTAATTCGACCTGATGGGTTGTCTGTACGCAGTGCCAGAGAACGAAGCTTGGTCTGCGAACGATACGCTCCAAACCGCGTGGGAGTCGCTGCAACCGAGAAGCCAAGTATTGTCATCGACGCGGACATGAGAGATGGAAGAAGGCCCCATGGAAGAACAGCTATGAATGAAACCACGGCTGCGTATCCGATTGTTCCGTAGACCAAGATTGACAAGAGTAACTTGGTCGGAGAGTGCTTCTTGAGTCGCCGCAGGATTAGGGAAATGAAGAGAGTACCGAGAAAGACCGTGACAATAGGAATTAGGTCGCCGCGGCGGGCAGACACCACGACGGACACGACTGATGCCAAGAGTTCGGTCCCGACAGTCAAGACCAGCATGACTGCCATGCCGAACACAATTCCTTTCCATAGAATGCCTCCAAACATGTCCTAAGTGCTCCTCCTTGTTTCTGACCCGGGCTGACAGATACTAATCTCAATCAATCCTGTTTCCAGGAGTCTTAGTCGGCCGACTTCTTTCTGTGCACCAGACTTCGGATCAATGCTGGTGATTGTCGAGTACATGCTGGCCTTTTCCCTCTGCACGAGGATTTCGTTGTCCGCCCAGCGTCTGATGGTCTTGTGATGAACAGGCGTCTTCTCTCCTTCCTCAAGTGACCTGCACTCGCTCGTAACAAGCACAATTGATCCGCCAGCTGCGAGGGCTGCTAGAGTTGGCAAGGCTTCTTCGATGAGTTCTTGGCCCCACATTACAGGCTCGGAACGTGCCATGTCCACGACACGTGTCAAGGGGTCGACCACAATCAACGCACTCATGCCTTCAAGAGAGGTGACAAGGTCGAGAATGGTCTGCCGCACCTCATTGTGGTTGTGCGTCATTGTGACGAAAACATTGGCAGCACTCCCACGGTGTTGCACGTTTCTTTTCAGATGAGATATGAAAGATGATTTGCCATCTGTGCTGATCCACTCGACACGAGAGTCGAGAGATGCCTCGGCCGCAATTGCGATGGCGAGCAGGCTCTTGCCAGCACCTGCAGGACCCCAAACATGGACCAGCCCTGTGATTTTCAATAAGGTCGGAAAGGAATGACTACACGTCTGGGTCCTCATTGCTTTCTTCTCCTTTCGCGGCATGTCCGCTGGCAGGCTGTCCGACCACAGCCTCTGCGAGAGGCTTCTGACTCTGCAGTTGAGTAATCCTGTTGTCTCTCTTGCGAATCGTAACCTTGACAACTTCGCCTCCCTTCTCAGATGGACCTCGGTCGTCGCGGCCGGTAGACTTCATAGGATCCGCTCTGTCAAGCGACTCCTGCATCGGCAACACAACAGGTGTTTTCACTTTCTCTATGGGCGGCGAGTCTTCAGGAGTGGTTGTAGAATCACGGATGAGCCCAAACGTCTGTTTGACATCACCTTGTCTGTCGGTTTGCCTCTTGCGCGCCACAGGGTGGGTGAGTTCTGGTTGAGTCCCTACTTCTGCCCGCGTCGAAGATGGAACCGGCTCGGGTTCATCTGGTTCTCGAAGGCTATTTTCAAGTTCACCAGCGTACTTCTTCATGGCCCACGTGTTCATGACGTTGTCGAGTTTGTCCTTTGCTTCTTGGCTGAGCACTCCAACATCATAGAGCGCATTGGTCAGTGATGTCATGTGGGCGACAACCTCACTGAATCCAATCGGACTCGATAGATGTCCCGTGAGTCCCACGTAGGCAACCGCCAAGGTCTCTTCTTCTGATGTGGCCCCGAGACGTTTCATGAATCCGAGAAACCTCCTCAGGCCTTCGTCTGTTCTCCCAAGGATAGGTTCCACGTTGTCTCCAGAGTAAGGCGCGAGCCGTACACACTCATCCAGAACGCAAGAGGCTGACGAAACAGCGCGGTCAACTTCTCCTGCTTGCAGTGCTTCAGCCGCCATCACCATCAGGGGAGAAACCACGAAAGTGAGGTCTTCCAATAGCTCTAGCAGATCTCGGTTCTTTGCAGCCGATTCCTTGGCTCTGACAGAGTCTCCCACTTCAGACGCACGTAGGTTCTCGGTCTTCAATACGCTTACGAGTTTTTTGAACCTCTTTCTTGATGTGAATAGAAGGTCGATGGCAACGGCTCCCGCCACTCCTGCAAAGACGAGCGGAATGGCCATTCCGGTTGGATGCGTTAGGCCGACCGCTGAGGCAGTCATCAGTCCACCCAATGAGGCGACAAGGGCTAGCACGCCATACCACCCGTTTCCCACAGCACCCCGAATCATGCTGGTCTTGTTAGTGGCTATTATGGTTCTCAGCTTCGCAGCTGACGCCCTTATGTCGCTCTGGCGCGAAAGAGCAAAGTCGGTGATACTCAGTACTCTCTTTGTATCTGTCAGCCAGGAAAGGTCTGCTTTGGGTCGGACTTCGTTGTAGATAACATACGCCCATCTCGTCTCAATTGCTATCGAGGAGGTCTTCCCTGATTGTGCCAAAAGCGTGGACAGGCGAATTCGACCCCAAGGCATAGTCAATAGCTTCTCTTTCAGCGATTCCTCAAGACCGATGTCCTCGAGAATGCTTTGGAGCGATTTGTTAACAAGTCCCAATACCGCAGCCATCATAGCGGTAGTGGTCTTCCAGACTTTCCCTGAACGCAGGTCAACCACGTGCGCGATGTCAACATGCACGCTGTGGGTCCCGGGAATTGCCTCTAGTCGGACTCCTAGTATGATCCCATTTGAGTAGACATGAACCCTGTGACCCGAGCTCTTTAGGATGGCAGTGATGTCACTGGCTTCTCGTCTGGTCTCTTCCTGCGCTGCCGTTTGATTGGCTGTTCCAGGAGATTGCTTGGTCTTCTCGGGAATATCCATTGGTGTGTCAGCTTCCGTTGTTGTCATTGGATTCACCCTTTTTCATTCTAGATTCGATAGCATCTGACAACCGGGTTGTCATTCCGCAGACATTCGACAATCCACCGAGGGCCGCAACGGCGTCAATGGAATGCAGCAACCATCGCACTGTCTCTATGAGACCGTATACGTCTCCTTCGTGAAGTTCCGCAATCCTTGCCAAATCCGCGATTGTTGTGTCAGTAGACGCTAATGCAGCGATTAGCTGTTCGAATTGCTCGGTTAGCGCCATGCCCGTTTCCAGTGAAACCAAGTGCCTGACGAGCCAGAGCAGGGAAGTACTGTCCTCCACTGTAGGCAGAAGGGCAATCATTTCCCTGGCTGTTGGCAGACCTAGATACAACCGGTTGACCAAACGCCCAAGCTTAGTTGGCCTAAGCTTTCCCTCTTCCGCGCCCTCCACTAGTCCGAGCTTGGTCAAGACACCAAGTGGACTTGATTCGCTGAGAGACAAGGGAATGACATAGTCTGCCAAGCTACCCAGCTCCGCGGCCGCTGACAGACCCAACACAAGCAGGTGCGTACAGAGTATGCCTTGGGGGTCAATGGGCCGGCCGCAGGAGCATTGTGGGCCATCCACAAGTCCACTGCTTGATAGCCGAGTGGAATACCGACATGTGTATTGAGTGCGGTCCCAGTCCGTGACTATGGCACCTATGGCGGTCTCGTCCTTCTCTCTGAAAGTCACAGCACCCAGCAGCTTCTGTCTGGCTGCACGAAGCGAATCGGGCAGAGCATGGTGTTCAATTGCGGCCTGAGCCGTAATTTCCCCGAGATTGATCAGGCGCGCGGGAGAATGGGTGTCCCTAATACCGCAATACGTCAAGAATGACTGGCTCATTATTCCGTCCTCGACTTCCTGCAGTGACGCTTCTCCCATTGCATCGAGGGCAACCAAAAGCTGCTCAGTGGTCGAACTCGGAGAACCTAGGACACTTCTGGCTCTGTCATACTTCGGGATTAGAACTTCTTCGGCAGCTTCTCCAGTTCTGTCTTCAAAGTACCTCACTTCAAGCTCGTCAGCTTCGCCCTCGCTTCCTGCAAGTATGATGCCGACTCCAATCTTGTCATGGCTCGGGCGTCCTGCTCTGCCGAGCATCTGGTGCACCCTATTGGCGTTTAGGAGTTCTCCGTTGTTCTCAGGCGAAATCACTGATGTGACTATGACTGTGCGAGCTGGCAGGTCCATGCCGGCGGCGAGAGTTGTTGTGGCACAAACCACCCTAATGAGCCCGGTGCGAAACAGCCGTTCAACAACATCACGGACTCTAGCGTTGAGACCCGCATGGTGGAAGCCGGTACCATCGTGCATCACAGTCTTCAATTCCGACGGTACTCTGACTGCCCAGTTCTCGAGAGACTCCAGCTCGGTGTCGAGGCGGTTCCTCTCTGCTATTGTGAGTCTGACGGCCTACATCTGACGCTAGACGGAACGCCTCAACTTCAGCTTCTCTTCGGGTTCGATGGAAAACGATTGCTTGTCCGTTCCCTTGCACAGTAGTCATAACTAGGTCCTTGACCATTCCCTGTTTGCTATTGCAGCATAGGACTTTGCAGTGGAGCGGAACGGGCCTCTCGTCACTCTCGATAAGATCGCATCGAAGCCATTCTGCCAGTTCATCGGGAGCTGCTATCGTAGCCGAGAGAGCTATGATTTGTAGGTCGTCGACAAGCCGGTTGAATCGAATAATCGTGCTCTCGAGGCGGGCTCCTCTTCTTGGTTCTGAAATACTCTGAACCTCGTCAATCACGATCGTGCCTATCTCGGTTATCCAAGACGCTTGATGCCTCAGGAGAGAGTCGGCTCTTTCATATGTTGTAACAACAACGTCACATTCTGCCAACTCCGATCCGTCGGTCTGATAGTCTCCAGTGCTCATTCCGACTCTGATGCCGATTCTTCCGTACCTCTCTCTGAATATCGATGCGACCTGAAGCGCAAGAGCCCGAAGTGGTACCATATACAGCCCCTTTCGACCAGAAACCACAGCTCGAAGAACACCCATTTCGCCAACGAGAGTCTTGCCTGAACCAGTCGGACTGCATACCATGATGCTCTTTCCTTCGAGCAACCCGTTGTCAATGGCCGCCTTTTGGACGCCCCGCGGTGCTAGGCCGATGCCACCAAGCACTTTCTGAACGTAGCTTGGTATGTCAGTCTCAGTGACCAACATCGCGACCACCTTCTGGGACTTCTTGCCGCATTGCCATTGTTCCTTTCATCGTAACACGGAAGTTAGTGTAAGATACACCGCCGTGCACTTCGTGCCCACGAAGAATCATGTTCGCCCTTTCCAAGCGGGCCAAGATTCCCTCGACGTCCGCATTCTCATGACGCTTGTCCGACCTAATGAATTTCCGAACGGCCTCCTCAGTGAGAGGCTCGTACCTCATCAACAAACGGAGGACACTCCGGGCCAACTCCGTGTCTCCGCCTGCGACTTGTTCAAGCAGAGTCTTGGCCTGAGTCTCTTTGTCCTTGGAGCTCGGCGAAAACCGAGATATCCTGCGCGACAATTCCTGTGGAGGAGGTGTTCCGAGGGATGTTGGTGTCTTGTCCAACCTAATTGGGATACCAATCTCCGATCTGCCGCGTGACAGAACCGCCACGTCCGGCGGCATGACACGCAGGAAGGATGTCTCTCTGGATGATTGTCTGGCCTTGCTGTGTAGTCCCGTGGCGATGACTCCAAGACCCAAAAGATCGGAAGCAACTTTCAGGTCTGCACTATCGCGGAGTCGAAGTGATAGACATGAAGAAAGGTTGCCGATGGCTCCGACGGCCATGTCAGCAGGATGGTCCAAAGCAACAAGTAATGGTCCTCTGATTATCAGCTTGCGAATTATGTTCTCGCTTCGAACATCACGATTTCCAAATGGTCTATTCCTGACTCGCAGGTTCTCTGGGTTATCAAGGATGACAACCAAATCGGAGTCTGGTTTCATTCCACTGACCTTTATTGACAACAGGTCCCAAGCGAATCTCTGAAGTGCCGAAGATTCCAGGGACATCACGATGACAACTAGGGGTGTTTGAGCCATCGTCTGGAGCGATACAGTCTGTGTGCCATAGAATGCATTGGCCCCTGAGCCTTGACGCAATGAGCGGACAGCATCAAAGCCGAGCAGTGATGCCTTCGACACAGTGGTCCCAATCGAAGCATCAGTCTCAGTGGTCGTGCCCATTGCCGCGGAATCAGCCATCGCAATGTCGGCCACAGTTCCGTTTCCTAGACTCGCCGCCCTGTTGACGGCAATCTCAAGCTCGACTGCAGTTCGTAGCTCAGTGCCACACAGCACTTCGAGCGCCGCGATGAGCTGCGGCACGTACTCTGTTCTCTGCATTCCTTCTGGGTCTGCAGGATTCAACACCAAGTCCTTTCCAAGCTCAAGGCCGACTGCGCCATCACACAGACCTGTCAAGGATAATGTGCCACGGTCATTGGTCACAAGGATGATTCTCTTGCCTGATTGCAGGAGTTCCGCCGTGAGAAGGGACAATACAAGCCCTCTTTCGGGCTGGGTTCCCCCGCAAACCATCAGTCCGCCTAGGAGATCCCCGTGGGACAGCCCAACTCGAGGACCTAGCCGCAATGTCTCAGGATTGATTACGAACCCTAGCTTGTAGTCTGCTTCTCTTTCTCTGATTGGCGCAACGAATTCCGCCGGGACGTTTGTGCCCACTTCTGACGATAGTTCTGTCGCCATCTGGACCAGCCATTTGGACAACTCCTCCCCGGTCCCATAGAAAGATGAATTGTCGGCGACGACATCATCCTCTTCAATGTGCGAACGTAATTCGAATGGCTTCATGGTCTGCCAGCCGCGGTCGGGCACAGCCGCTTTCAAAGCGGACTCAAGAACAGGCAATCCGATTTGTTCTCTTGCGTATCCGATAAGTGTCGCATGGACTGCCCACAGACCCCCACGAGAATCGAAGTACCCCTTGAGCGCCTCTTCAGAAAGAGAATTCAAGAACCTGCAAGTGGACCTGCTAATCTTGTCTTCCTGCAGGATTGCTTTGCCATCTTTCGGCTTCAAACTCACCAACAGACACAGTCCGCTAGAGTCGTCCGCGGCCCGCACGAGTGCTCCCATGTCTCCGAGTAGGTGGACACCAGCAGAGTCCAAGGTCATGCCGACAGCATACTTGCGTCCCCTCACATCGGTGACTTCAAGGTTGCCAGCAGACGAAGAAAGACTAACGTCGCCCTGCTGCAACGTTATCCAGCCATCGATCTTCATAGGTCCGTTCAATCGAGATAGTAAGAAGATGCCTGCGAGAATCGCCGCGGTTCCAATGAGAAGACCTTCAGGATATGCGGTGCCAAGCACAGCTATGAGTATTCCCATTGCACCTAATTGTCTGAAGGACCTGCCTGCAGTTCTGTTGTCCCACCTGATTTCTCCGGTTGGAGATGTCTCCTGTGGAGACTGTGTCCTTTCGCCAAAGGGGTCATATTCGGGCTTGGGACCCACCACTAACCCTTTACTCACCGCTCTTGGCCTCCTGTGCTAGGAACTGCTTCTCTTCCTGCTGCTCGAGTACTTGCAGCATTCTTCTTAGACGCTCCACATAAGCTGGGTCAGCACTCGAAACAACGAGCGTGGTGTTTCCCGTAAAGAGAAGCTGGGGCATTTCTTGAGAAGTCGCTTCACCGTACACTAACAGGACGGGCCGCCTTGCGAGGGTAATCCATTGATACCCATGACCTTTTGTGAGGGCATCCATCAATGCCTCGGGTTTCACGTTGTGAGGCAGGGTCAACCCGGTTCTCTGACTACTCGAGCTCTGCAACGGATTGGACTCCTCCTTGGACAACCATCATGATATCGGGCAAGCCGGCTTTCTCGATGGGCATATGTGGATAAGCTGCCTTCATTGCACCCTCAAGGATTCTCGCATCTTGCAGAACACTATCCGAAAGTGCCGCGCTCCTTCTTCCACTGTTACCGATTCTGAATCTTGATCGCGCCACGATGATGCCAACACGTGAAGGCCCTTGTCCTAGAGGCCTGCAAACAAAGAATCTCAGTGAACGACTCCTGCCATCCGACATTGCGGGATGCATTGACTGCAATACCCGCCAGGCAGAACGAGTGAGGTCTATTCCCAACGGGACGCTTGTCATCAGTCTGGCGGCGCATGCTTCTACTCTCCAAGGTCTCACCAGCATCAGGATTCCATCGGGGTCGTTCCACAAAACGAGTGGTTTCCGGTTCGTCCCTTTGAGAATCACCATGATTGCCACTGTGATTGTTAGACCGGCAAGCCACACTAGTTCCGAGATGGGAATGCCAGTCTCTGTGACTGACTTGTAGGACCAAAACAAGAGTAGCACCGACAGCAGGACCCACTCATTTCGAACTGAATCAAGACGCAATCGTGCATACCTCCCTCTGTCTCTGGAACTCAGAAATAGCTAGTCTCATTTCTTCGAGGTCTGCAAATGGCCAGATGTCAGATACCATGTCCTCGCCCAAGACAGATGTGTACCTTAGGAAACGATTGTCAAGTAGGATTACTACGCCTGAATCCTCCGGCGATCTTCTCAATCGGCCAATCAGCTGCAGAACCTGCCTTACGGACGGAATGACTGAGCCATAGAAGTACCCCGTGCCCTCACCGAATCTTGCGTCGAGCCAATTCCGCTGTGCCTCCAAGTAGCTACTAGGTGGCGTAAACGGTAACCCCACACCGACTATCATTTCGAGTAGGCTCGAACCGTCTCGAGCCAAATCCACGCCCTCGCTGAACTTCCCGCCATAGACGCAAAAAACGGCCTTTGGACCTTCAAGGATTGCTTCCACAAGGTTCTCTATTCGCTCTCGCGGACTCTCTACAATCGTCCCCCGATATCCTGTGTCTATCCCATAGCTGAGGACTTCATGCAGAATCGCATAACTCGGGAAGGCTATGAGAGCGCTCTTGTTTGCGGGCAGTGACAAGAGAGCGGTTTGGATTCGTTGAGCCATTCGACGCCAGAGTTCATCGTTTCTAAGCTTCATATTTGGTAGTCACACTCTTGTCAACCAGTATGAGTCTTGTCCCACGTCGATAGGGACTCGCTAGGTCCTCTGAGAGTGGTTTGGCTATACCTAGCTGTCTCGCATAGTACTCGAGAGGTCTCAGAGTGCCGGATATTAGAAGGGCAGAACGCGCACCCCTCAACACGGGCGCGGCAAGACCGGCAGAGTTCAGCGGCCTGATCACGAGTTCGCAAGCCGGATGGCTCTGTTCTTCCTGAAACGATTTTCGAGTTTCGACTGATATGTGCCAGTCGTCGCTCTTCGCCGCCCGTAATGCTGCGAGTAGAAACTCAATCAGTCTGTCGAAGGGAGTCTCAACGGTCGACAGAGCATCCGGGTCTCCAAGTAGCGTGTCAGCCGCACTCACAAGCCGCAAGCCGTTCTCGTCCACGAACCTTGGAGCCACGTCCCATTTGTCAAGTACCTTCTCATTGCGTGAATTCAATCCGTCAAGGGCAATCGTCACTGTCTCCCAGAGGAAGTTCGTGGCTTGGGCCAACCACTTCACGCTAGAATCCTTGGCAATTTCAGCAGAGTTCTCTTTCAGCCATTTGAGATCGTCCCAACTCAATTTGGCCGCTTCTGATTCCAGAATATGACCTGGAAGATTGTGAGCTTCATCGACTATGACGTCGAGCTTCTCTAGGCTCGTAGCCAGCGAACTGAGAGTCGCATCACGTACACGGGCGCGAAACAGGTAGCTATAGGGGCCTATCACGATGCGGCTCTCCCTAGCACAATGTTTCATCAGTTCATATGGGCAAACAGCCATGTCACGTGCACGATCATCGACAATGTCCCGGGTGACAACACCGGAGTCGAGCAGGTCGTCTACTTCGTGCTGAACCCCGTCCCTTATCTGAGTTCTACCATCCCCTTTCCTGTAGAAGGCCCAGTAATGAGTACAATTGCCTGTCCTGATCAGATTCGCACATGCTCTCATGAACCCCGTGAGAGACACTGACCCAACCTGCTCCTTTATTGGACAGGTATGGACCCTCGACTGGATTGTCGTGGCAGTCAGAGAAGGAAGAAGGCGTCTTAGTGTCACTAGTTCATTCTCGAATACGCGAGCTTGTGAGTGTGTCCGGGTGAGAACAATCAACCTTGATTCGCCATCGTCTGCACGCGCAGCGAGGTAGCCTGAAAGAGATGCGATGGTCTTTCCCACTCCACAATCTGCAGAGAGAAGTCCCACCGATTTGGATGAGAATACTTGAGCGGCGAATGCAACGGCCCGGTCCTGGTACGGCCTGGGCGTATATGGAAAGTATCGGAGAGGACCGTTCACAGTTGCCATCAGTCTTCCTCCTCAACGTACAGGCATGACTCGCTCCTCTGAATGTGAAAACGAATCGAGAAGTACTTCCTCAATATTCTATGAAACTCCCTAACCAGCGCAGGCGAGTCGTAGTGTTGCTCCTTCAGTGCCATTCTCTGGACTATCTCAGGGCTGAACCCCTTTCTGCGAGCGGCAATCCAGAAGCAGTTTTCTACATCTTGCATTGTTGAGAGCATATTCGCGACGGTGTCATGGACGAGAGCCATGAGAACCCGAAGGGCTTCTTTTGGGTTCCGCGGCAGGTCAGAAACCCTTGATCCAGTTGGCAAGTAGACTGCGACACCATCATTACTATCCAAGAATATCTCGTGAGGCACGCCTTTCGTCTCACGCAAAGTCTCAAGCAGAGAAAGAATCTTTGGCAACTGAGGCAGCATGGGCTTCTCTGGGTCGGAATCCTTCCAATCTACTCTTGAAACGATGAAGAGCTCCGGATTCGGGCCATCGCATTGTCGGAGCGTTGTGACCCGGTTGTTTGTCTCTCTTAGAAGCAGGTTGGCCAAGTTTATGAGAGAGCTTCCTGCGACATTCGGGGGCGTGGGCGCTACCCAGATGGGTGTCGTTGTATGCTCGGTGTCGGACATCTCACGAAGGCCTCCCTGCTGGTTTCATTCCGAGCTTGTCTCCACTGAGAGTTCCTTCAGTGAGAAGCGCTTCAATGAAGTCCGTTGCCCTATCCGTATCTATGCCGGCATCTGTGCATTCACGAAGAACCTCGTCCAGCGTTACTGGGAAACCCCTGTTCATGTCCACGAGAGCTTCAATTATGTTGAACACTCGCTTCTTCAGCCCTATCGTTCGTAGGCTGCCTGCGGATCTTGGCTTCAGCTTCGATCCGGCTACGGCCTCTTTGACGTACGACTCTGCCTCCTGAATGGTCGCAGCATACTGCATGGCGGGCATATGCACAATGGGCCCTTGACACAGGCTGCATCGTGAAACACACTCCTCGCTTTCGACTTGGGCAAATCCAATGTTTCGACATCGAGGGCACTGATATATGCGGAACATGCCTCTCTCTTTGGCCAGCACTATTCGTTTTCCTCCGCAATCTCCTCAGTCTCTTCCTTTACTTCCTCAGAGTCCTCGCCACTCTCTGCGATCTCAGGGTTCCAGCCGGTTTTCCTAAGATACTCTAGAACGTCTGCTTCGAGTTTCTTCTTCGTTTTCGCATCTGTGTAAAACCCTCCCCAACCAATGACAACATCAAGATCGAATTCGGGTATTCCAGCATTATCTTGAAGCTGAAGACCCCTCACATCCTTCAGCTTCTTCTTGACGTAGAACCTATAGTCAGAAGCGTGCGAGAGTATGTGCCCGCCAACGGGCGAGTTCGGGTTCGACCTGAATGTCCCCATGCTCGCCATGACCTGGTTGGTGTAGCAGAAGATTGTGCCAGTCGCGGTACCAGTTCGTCTCATCAGATTGAGGAGGCTGTTCATTTCCTGCTGCCTCACTCTCAGTAGCTCAAGCCCGGTGTATTCAGCTCTGAACAGTCCAGTCAATGAGTCAATCACTACGAGCTTGTAGTCTTGCTCCGCGCACAGCTGCGGTATATTCTCAAACAGCTGCGTCATCTGTTCAGTCATTACGATGTGAGCATGACCTATGTTTCCCAAGGCAACATCCGGGTCCAGACCAAACCGCACTGCGTTTGCCCGGATAATCCATGGTTTGAAGGAGCTCTCCGTGTCCAGCCAAAGCACACGGCCTTCAAGTCCTCCCTTTTCCTTGGGTAGCTGAACCATAACAGCAAGTTGACCGCACCACTGTGTCTTCCCACTTCGGGCAGCACCGTAGAACTCCACGACCGAACCTGTTTCAATTCCGCCAAGAAGTGCTGCATTTGCCTTGTCGATTCCCACACTCAACCTAGGCTTGCTCGACATCTCTTGCTCGATTTCGAGACCGGATTTGAAACCGCAAAGCCCAACCAATTGTCTGGCGTTTCGTATGATCTTCAGAGCGGTGCCTTCTCCCATCTTGGTCTTGTTCTGCAAGTCCACATGATTCTGCACAGCTAGAAGTTCAGCTGTTGTCACAAACACTTCTCGCAGTTTCTTGGCAACTGCAGGCCCGACTCCTGATACCGCCTCAAGCTCTGTCATTGCATGCCCCCCTCGGCTAGTTGGTCCAACAACGGCCCGTTCACAGGCACGAGATTCAGGAAGGAACGTAGTTCATAGTGTGGCACAATGAGACCACCTCTTGCCCTGAGCATCACAAAGTCCGGAAGCAGGCTCATAACGTTCTCATAGTGTTTCGGAGAGAGACTGAAGTAGAGTCCCTGAGAACGGATTTCGCCTGCTGTGCTCACGTAACCCCCCAGCGTGTCGTATGCTGAGCCCGCGAAGCCGTCCTCGTCCGCCGGTGAGCTGGCTGGTTCGGCTGGTTGAATTCCTCCCATCCGCTCGACTGTGTCATACAACTCCTCGACGAAACATTCCCAAATCCAATCCGTGCTTCGTCTTCTGGACGCTTTGATGCCGGTCACTGCTCCGGCTATCCATGAGGGCCCCATGATCTCTACAGTCAATCTCGGAAGGTTTCGACATTCATCTTCACACATCATGTTAGACTTCAGCCTCCTCTGCCGCTTCCATTCCCCCGACAATCTCTACAAGTGGTGCGAGTTGATACAGCCAAGAAGTGAGTGTTCGAATTGCAGAATCCTCCATCTGAGCTTGGCTGAGAACAGATGCCAAGAGAGACTTAGAGGCCGCCACGATTGTCTCTAGCCCAAGAGCTCTCTCTGAGTAATTCATCGGTTTGAACCAGGGCATGGTCACGAACCCTGACTCTCCAGCGAGGAATTCACGCCAGTCCACGTTCCACTGAGCTACTGATGGATCACGCGAAGCAGTGGCCAGCAATACATCCGTCCAGTCTGTCCAACGTTTCATGAAGCTCCAAACAGACGTGGCGAGCGATCTCAGATTACCTCCCTTGGCGGCTACATCTCCTTCGAACACAAGGACAAGGTGGGTGAATGTATCATGTGCTATGGCACTCACTGCGAGTCCGCAATCCTGATGGGCCACCGTGAGAGCTAAAGCGGGGACCAGACCGGGGATGTCACAAGGCAAGAACTGGTTTCTCTCGCTGTCGAACCTGCTGAATGGGGCGAGAATTCGACTCCTGAGACCGACTACCACCGCAAGCCACGAACTAGTGTCTGGCCCATGATATCGGAGTCTTGCATTGACGATGCAACGGTCTCCGTTGTTCAACATCACTTGAAGTGGGCCTGTGACATCCACCGTGCCGACGCCGTTTCTGCGAACTGCGCTGAGCGAAAGCAGCTGAGCCTCTAACTTGGCTATCATTTCTTCACCATGATCACAACTCCTTACTGGATTCTTGGGTGTTAGGATGCAACGTCGTGGACATGTATAGAACCAGAGAAGACCCAAGCGAATGCCAAAGGAACGCTGAGATGCAGTAGAGTCATTAGGATGCTTTTTCATAGCATCGGGGGTACAAGATGGCCGTACAAACAACGGGATTACGGAGAAGTGCAGGCCCTGTGATACCACCTTGCATTCGGAGAATCGAAAGGGTTTGCAGAGTCTGTGGGCATATCGCTAGCGTGCTGCCCTACGGTGCATTGAGGCCGTAGAAGCGCGCCTGGGCTAGTAGGTATTTTGAGTTGTTTTCATGGATCTCCTGACTTCACACTCTAGTAATCACGACTGAATGCTGAATAATCGAGGAACTCCGTAATGAGTATATCGTAACGCATGTCATAACCTGTTGGTGTCAAGAATTCATAATAATAGAGTGCATTTTCTATTTCGGGAGCTCCATAGTATCCAAGACGCTGGTAGAGATTCGCATTATACTGCTCCGCGTGATGCGCTGGGGATATTTGTCAGGGTGTGTCGCATTCCGCAGCACTGCTTGGGACTCCCTGTTCCAAGCGTCTGGAGGCTAGTCACGCAGATGTCGATTATGAGACAACTTGTTTCAACAATGGCCAAGAGGAAGGCAAGAGAAATCGAGCGAATCCTCAGTAATCCAATCGAGCTCACTGAAGAGAAGCTGATGTCGGTGCTTGCTCGCCACAAAGAGACCGTCTTTGGCAAGAGATACGGGTTTGATTCTTTGAGAAATCCTGATGAGTATTCTTCGAAGGTCCCGCTGTTCGACTGCCACGATATGGAACCGTACTGGAAGATGACATATGACAATCCAAAGGGACATATTCTGACGGCCGACCCGGTAATCCATTACTATAAGACTTCGGGAACCACGGGCAAGCCGAAGTGTATTCCCGTGACGACAGGGGGAGCCGATGATTCGTCCAAGGCGACAATGCTCATTCTGTTGTCATTTGTGAACAGAGACCCTGCAAATGCGAAGATGTTTGAAGGATCCCTTGTGACACTCGGCGCTCCGGCTGTCGTTGATTATATGAATGGCGTCCCAGTAGGTTACATGACTGGTGCCATAGCCCGGAACCTGAACCCAATAATGAAGCGACTAATGAAACCAGGCGAAGATGTCTTCAATATCATGGATATTGATGAGAAAATGAGGCGTTTCGCTACACTCCTTGCCACGGAGAATGTGACTGCCCTAATGGGCATAACCACACTATTGCTTGCATTGATTCGCCGGATGCAGAGCCAATATGGTCCGTGGTTGCTCGAAACCCTAAGGGGGACTCGTCATGAAGAGAGAATTCGTCGTTTCATTGACGATGATGGCACTTTGGACGTGCAAGGTTTGTGGCCTAACCTCCGATTGATGACAGCAACAGGAATAGACTGCGCACCCTACAGAGAATGGATCAGTAAGACTCTCCCCACAACAACGCTTCTTGATATGTATGGAGGGTCCGAAGGGGTCTATGGAGGTCAGCTCTTTGAAGAACTTGGGGTACAGCTACTTCCGAACCTCAATTACTTTGAGTTTATTCCTGAGAGTGACGTTGACGTACCGGACCCCACGGTCGTACCATTGTTGGAGGTTAGGAAGGGTTTCCGTTACGAGATTGTCCTGACAACCAATGCGGGATGTTATAGGTACAGACTTGGTGACATGGTGACGTTCTCGAGCACTGACCCATACACGATTCGATCGATAGGAAGAAAAGGCAAGGTTGTGAGCATGTCGGGCGAAAAGCTCTCCGACAAGCATGTTGCGAAAGCAATGGCCACAGCATGTTCAATGACTGGTGTTCAGGTCTCCGATTATTGCATGGTAGGTCTAGTCGAGAACGGGGTTCCACACTACACACTGGCTCTGATGCTGGGTAACAGGAATATCGACACGGTTCAATTCCTGATGGCTCTTGAAGAGGCGCTGATGGCGGATAGCGAGGAGTTTCGCATAGTAAGGGAGTCGGGTGCACTTGGTCCCACGACTCTTGCACTCATGAAGTCTTCATACTCCGAGAAGGTTGTTCGAGCAACGCACATACAGGCCAAACCCGTGACGCTGACCACCGATACTCAGGTACTTGCCACATCTGATTGATGCGATTTACATCGTCTGCGTTGAGTTGGTTTGTCGCTCGGTCTTCCTCCCGGTCTCGCAATTCGTGAGAACGGGCAAAGCGGAGGATGTAGTCATCGAGTGAGCACGCTTCCTCCGCGTTTCTTTTTCTTTGTGCACTTCATGGGAGAGATATGGAAATACTAGAACGCATGCCGCTCTCACTACTAGATTTCATGACAGTCAGCAATAGTCCCGTTTCCGTGAGTTATGTGGAAACTCTGAAGGAGACAAAGGGCGTCAGCCTTTGGCTGAAACCCAAGAGTGAAATATCATTCCGTATCGAATATGGTATTCTTGAGCTTTGATATGTCCCTGTGGTTCATCACCAAGCCTCTCAGTTTGATGGCGAACTTCCTGTCACCATAGGCAATGCCGCCAACTGCAATACCATCCTTGCTAACAACTTTGAGATATGTTCCCCTCTTTGGGTCGGTTCGCACTGACGATTCGTACTCCGGTGTCTGTGGATTGAACACACCCATAGAAGTCAAGTCTATGCCAGCAACTTGCAGAGTGTTTGATGGAATAGTGCCTTCGTATTTCTTGGAACCCAGCTTGAGCATGTTCTGTGCAGCGGTTTTCGCGGTCTCCAATGCTACAGGTATGATTCCGTAGTAGGTTCCTTTCCATTCGATACAGTCGCCTGCCGCAAAGATCTTTGGAATGGAGGTCTGCATTGTTTCATCGACGATTATGCCTTTGCCGATCCCAATACCTGTTGTCTTCGCCAGCTCAACATTCGGCTTGACGCCCGTAGCAGCAACTATCATGTCGCCATCAACTGTGCCCCCAGCTGTTGAGATGACACCACTAGCCTGTTCATTTCCTGTTACCTGCTTGCAAGCGAAGTTCGTTAGCACCCTTATGCCCAACTTCTCGAGTCTTTTCGCGAGCAGGTCGCTTGCGTTTCGATCTAACTGTGCGGGTAGCAGTGTGTCTATGTTCGTGACAACAATCGGCTCCTGACCCGATTCTTTAATTGCAGCGGCGAGTTCTATTCCAAGGATTCCTCCTCCGACTACGATCACCTGCCTTGAACTCGCTACTGTGTCCCGAATCGTTATTGCATCGTCTAAGGTCCTGAGGACGTGCACACCTCGTTTGTCCATGCCCTGAATCGGGGGCACAAATGGATAGCTTCCAACTCCAATCAGAACAGCATCGTAGCCCGAATGACTGGAGGACTCGGTGACTATGCTTCTTGTCTGGGGGTCCACTTTCACAGCTGCTTGAGAGAGATGAAGGTGTGCGCCATGCTTCTCGTACCAATCCTGATCGTACTGAATTATGTCCTGTTCGTTCACGTGACCAGCTATGTAGTCTATGAGTCTAGGTCTGGGATAGTATGCATGCCGTTCGTCAGTGAAAACGTCGATTTTCGCACTCGAATCAATACGTGCGATTTCACGTGTTGCAGTGACTGCAGTCACGCCGTTGCCGATTATGCCGATGGTTCTTGCCATTTTGACTGTCAGAAGACTTACGTTCTAAGGGTCTTATTGAATCTAGCGACAAGCAGTCCACTCAGCCTGCCCATTTCCTTCGTGCTCTGCCTCCCGTCTAGGCGGCGACACGGAGGGCACGTAGACTAGGACGTGAAGAGGTCGAGCATCGTTAACTGCTTCTTTGGTTCCTCTGGCTTGGGCATCACTTGTCTCCAAGAGGCCTCAAGGGTTGCTCTCGATAAGGGCTTTCAGTTTCCATCATTCATGAGATAAAGAAGACTTCACCCTGATTCTCTGAGGACAGCAAGCGAATGTGCATGTCGGTTTCGAGTACGTGCGTTGCGTCGCGGACGTTTATTATGCCCATTGTTTGGTGAGCGTAGGCCATTGATGCGAACTCACCAATTGGTTCACCGAACTCAGCTAGTATCGCTGACACCTTGCTGAACAGATTCTTCATGTCCTGCGCGTTTGTTTTGAAGTGCTTTTCGAGATTCATCCCCAAAACCGCGATTTCGTCCGATGCCCAGCGCCGTTTCAGGTTCTTGGGATCGGCAACAATGACTACTCGACCAGTGAACTCGCCACTTCGTCCAACCGATTCGCCCCTGAGGATGGGAAACTCGTGTGGCTCTTCACTCTTCGATGTCTTCTTTGTCATGTACGCCATCCCTATCGTTGGAATATAATCAGTAATCAATCAGCCGCGCTGGCATTTAACGTTTCGCCAGATACGCCTGTAAAGGCAATACTGACCTTCACACTAATATCGAGGTTGGCACCTGCTATTCTCGTGATTCTCCATGACAGTGTACGAATTCGAAGGTAGGGTCCCTGCGATTAGTGACAAGGCGTACATCAGTCACTCTGCGACAGTGATTGGAAAGGTCTCGATCGGGAGTCTCTGCTATGTCGCTCCTGGGGCCGTTGTCAAGGGCGACTACGGGGAAGTGACGATAGGTGATGGCACGAGTGTTCAGGATAATGTGGTTGTGCACGCAAGGCCCGGAGAGAAGACAACCATTGGCAAGAACGTGACGCTGGGACATGGATGTATTGTCCACAATGCCACGGTCAAAGACGAAGCCGTAATCGGTATGGGCGCAATAGTATCGGACTATGCCGTTGTCGGACGCTGGGCCATTGTTGGAGAAGGGACGGTCATTACTCAGGGCCTTCAGGTGCCTGACGAGAAGATTGCAGTCGGTGTGCCTGCGAAAGTGATCGGCGACGTACAGCAACGTCACAAGGAAGAGCTCTCAAAGTTCAAGGCAATCTACAGAGACCTAGCCTTAAGGTATCCAACGGGTCTGAAGCTCTTACGTGATTAGTTCACATAGCCCTGTAGGCAACTCTCCTCTTCGCTGCGAACAACCTTGAGAAAGAGACAGAGGCGTGGTACATCATCTTCTTCCTATCTTCGGGAAACCATGGCATCCCTATTGAACCGCCTAAGTGCGACTGCCCAAGTGACTGTTACGAGCACCGCGCTGACAAGGAAAGTCAGTAAGTTGCCAAACCAAATGATGTTTGGATTTGGAACCCCGCTTGGATTGAGGCCGATGATAGGAATGAACATGGGAATCATGAGAACCAGTATAACCACTCCTGACGACTGATATGCCTCGTAGACTCTCTTCACCTTCCCGCTAATCAGGATGTTTATGGATACAGCAGCCAAGATTACGAGGGGCGCTGCGGCTAGGATTACGAAAAGGCCTTCGACACCTGGAATCATCATCCAAGGCTTATGCGCAAAGAAGAATTCAACCGTGGTCCCTATCATGACTGCGGCTGTTCCACTCAAGAGGAGAACTATGCTCGGAATGAACGAACTGAGTGTCTTGCCGAGCAGGAGTTCGCGGTCTGTAAGAGGCGTGGACAAGATTGCTTCCAATGTGTTCTGCTCCCTCTCACCGACTAGAGCGTTCGCGGCTATCATCGTAGCAGGTATCACCGAGAACATAGCGATCATTGTTGATCCGATTTGTGGGAATATAGACATGAGAACATCATATTCCGCCCCTAACGGCACGGCCGCTGCCATTAGACCAATCAGAAACAGCACGATGAAGGGCCCCAAAGCTCCCATGGCAATCAGGCTGAGCTTTACGTATCTAACTTGAAGAGCCATCTTTAAGTCTGTTCTCGCGACCAGCATTGCCTTCCGACGAGCCATCACTTGGTGCCTCCTTTGATTGTCTGCAAATACAAGTCCTCTAGACTTGCTTCCTCTTCGGAGAACTCGACGACGTTAACACCACTATCGACCAGCTTGCGAATGAGCTTTGAGTTGTTTTGCAGTGGGTCCTTGACTTTCACAACAATCGTATCAATCTCGGTGCTTGTAGACTCCACGAAGTCGACAGACCGGACTATTGACTCAGCCTTGCCTACGTCGCCCACGACTCTTATCCTATACTCCTGCTGTCCATGGAGTTTCTCACGAAGCTCCGTCGTCATTCCTGTCAGTAGAATCTTCCCTTCGTCTATTATCGCGATTCTATCGCAGATACGTTGGACCTCGGCTAGGTTGTGCGAGTTGATGAAGAACGTCTGTTTGTACTTTCGAGAGAGATTGAGAATCAGTTCACGAACTCTCTTTGCCGCGACAGGGTCAAGAGCAGATGTCGGTTCGTCTAGCAACAGAACTTTCGGCTTGTGAAGCATGGCTCGGCACAGAGCGACCCTCTGTCTGTTGCCGGTGCTCAGTTTCCCGGCCTTGTCGTCTTTTCTTTCCCAGAGTTCCATGAAATTCAGAAGGTCCTGTATTCTGATGGGGATTTCTTCTTCTGGGACTCCATACAGTCGCGCAAAGTACTCAAGATTGGCGTAGACAGTCAGCGAGGGGTACAGAGTGTGATTTCCCTCTTCAGGGAGGACACCAGTAATCTCTCTCACCTTGACGGGGTTCTCTATAACGTCGAACTCAGAGACTCTCGCCGTTCCATCAGTAGGCCTCAACAGTGTGCATAGGAGCCGAATGGTTGTGCTCTTCCCTGCTCCGTTGGGACCAAGGAGTCCGAAGATGGACCCTTGAGGAATGGAGGCTTCAATGTGGTCGAGAGCGACAAGTTTCCCGAAGTTCTTTGTCAATCCAAGTATTTCGACTTCTTCTGACAAACAGACCACCATGAGAGACCATGACATGGCGTGCCAATACTACGTTGTGGTGGCATGCCGACGTCAGGAGCGAGGGTCGTCGACATAAAAGGTGTTGGGTCGCAACAGCACTGGCGCCGCTCTAACAATGAACTAGTGCACTACGTATATTTTTTCAATCACTGCCGTGGTTGTTTCTCTAATTCCTGGTATCGTATGGATTCTTTGGATAGTGATATCGTAGAGTTCGCTCCAGGCTTTCGACCTGAAGCCGCATTATGATGTCGTAATGTCCTGTTACCACGGCAATCTTGTTGGCTTCTTGAATGAGTCTCAGCTTTTCAACAACTTTGTCCAACTGCCCTATTTCGATGTCCATAAGCACGTACGCTTGAATTGAGTTACCCATCTTTCCACCTCGAACTGGTTTGACCAATCATATCCACATTGTTATCTGTAATCCTTAAGGACAATGAGCGTGTGAACGCTCTGAACACCGGGAACCTCCTGAACCCGATTCAGTATCTGAGTCCGTGTCTTCGCGAGGCTGCGAGCCTTGATGCTCAGAAGGTAATCAAGATCACCTGCGACCCCAGAAGCGCTCTCAACTCCCTTGATATTGAAGAGCAGGGGCAGTAGGTCTCCGGTTTCTGGTCTCACTCTGATTATGACAATCGCTCTCACATCTGATGCCTGTAGAGCAATTACTCCGATCATGACAAGGGAAACACCAAACATCTTGAAAATCCATTGGGAAACATTGGCGCTAATTGCTCCAAAGGATCCGGGGACAATTAGGTTCCCAATCAGCATCAAGGGGATCCCGAGCACGACTGAAATCGAGGACAATGAGTTGACGATAGCCATCGATCCCCGTCCAAGCGCCCTTGAATACATCACGATTGAGAAGAATGCCGTGAGAGACCCGCCGACGGTTATCCACAGCAAGGGCACAAATGTCACATTCATTATCTGCCAGAAGCTTGCTGACATCGAGGGAATGGCGAGTATAGTGTATACCGTGTTTAGAAATAGCAGTGACCAGAGACGCATATTGATTGTGTCGACCTGAAGTCCTGGCCTGATTTCGTAGCGCTTTGTCTTCCGTTGATAATAGGTTAATACTGCAGATGACATGTTCATTGGCACGAGCACTACGAGCAATGTACCGATATTGAACCCTCCTTGAGGAGAGACTCCCACAAGAAGCACTCCGAACATTATGGACATAATGCATTGAACTTCGATGATCGTGGGCGTGTCTTTTTCGGCCATCAAGTCTCCCATCAGAAGATAGATGACGGCGAGTTGACCAAAAGGTAGGACAGCAGATGCGTCTGTGGTGGTCCCTATCAACCAGTAATAGGAGTAGGTCGAGATGCCTGCGAAGACACCGCCAATGAAAGTGTACATCATGGCTTTCTTCGGGAGGAAACCTATTCTGCCAAAGTCGGGGTCGACCAAGTAACCTAGCGCCCTTGGCTTTTCGTCGATTCTCTTCTTCGCACTCAGGACTAATACGAGTAGGCTTGTGGCCACGAAGCTGACCCACTGTGCCATGAAACCGTACGCAAAGGCGTAGGATGCATCGATTTTAGGGTCAATCACAGTGTTGAGAGCGACAATGTCAAAACCGACGGAGAATGTACGCATCACTCCGGAACCGAGAGCCAGAAAGTAGAAGATTGTAACAGCAGAATGGCGGCTGACAGGCCTCTCGCTTGTGCTACTCAAAGCTTTGGTCGCCTCGGTCTTTCATGCACGTGACGAGAGACAGTCTCAGCTACTCCTTATCTTCCTCGGCTGGTTCATCCTTGGTTGGCTCTGATTCTGTTGTTTCCGCAGTTGTTTCTTCGGTTTCGTCTGCTGTTGCTCTCTTCTTCTTATCTGCCCGCTTCTTGTCATCACTAACGACTCGCTGAGCAAGAATGAACTCATCGAATGTCATTCTCTTGCCAGTGGTCATCTTTTCGACTGCGAGATCAGCACGTTCTTTGTCTTGTTCTCTTCACTGTGCCTTCTTGCCAGTCTTCTCAGATTCTCTTCTTTCAGACATCTGCTTCCTGATTTTCTCGTGAATATCGTCAATCTGAGTGCGGGCGTCCTTGAGTTTAGTCTCTCCATCCTTGACCTTCTTGAGCCATTCCACGAAGTTCTGGTGCGCCGTGTCAGCAGACTTCTTGTATTGTTCCAGTTGTGGTCTGATTCTCACGACTTCTTGATGGTGTACCTGTGATTGCTCAGAAAGAGTAAGCACCTTCTGGTGAGCTTCTGTGGCCTCCTCCTTTAGTCTTCGGGCCATTCGTCGGAGTTCACTTATCTTGTCCTGCTTCTCCTTCTCCTGGCCTATCTTGACAAGCTGTGCTTCAATCTTTGCAATCTCATCGACAATCTGTCGTTCTTCGTCCATGGACAGCTGCTCTGTTTGCTGTCTCCACTCCAGTTCCTCGACTCTCCGCATCATTCTTCTCTGATCTGTTGAGGGACTGCCCACGATTTTGTCCCTCAAGTCGCGGATCTCGTCATAGACGCTCTTGAGCTGTGCGTGAATTGCGGTTCGCTTATCTTTAGCTTCGGTGATTTCTGCGTTGATGCGGTCACGTTCCTCGCGTTCAGCCTTCACCGATTCAATGAGGGCACGCACTTCCTTGTTGTGCTCGTCGCGGATGGTCTTGTATTCCCGCATCTTGTCGCGGTCTCTACGCAACTGCTCTAGGTCTTCACGTGCTTGGGTTTTGAGTTCTCTGAGCTTGGTTCTCAGAAACTCGAGGTCTTCTGGAACTGTTTCAGCGGCTTCTGTCAACCAATTGAACCTCAGAATTTCGTCTTGCTGTCCTGCAAAGCAGGACGGATTCCACGATATTCCGCCGGGCAGAGGTTACCCTCTGGACCGGACGAATGGCACGCCATCTGGCCTGCTTTTAAGCTTATGGAAATAACGGGCTAGCGGCGACAAAAGACTTGGGCTATCCTTCTTGAAATGTCGAAATTCGTAACTTGCTGCAAGCCTGACCAGCCCGGTGTGGCGTTTGCTTCCAAGACCCAGAGTTGGCCGTCGACATCTGGAATGAGATCGACTCCTACGAGCCTACCCCGAACCGACTTCGCCGCCCTAACTGCCAGGTCCGTGACATCTACCTCATTTCGACGCGGCAAGCCGCCTGCATGGATGTTTCTAGTGATGCCCTCTCCTCCTACTCTCTGCATTGTCGCGATAACCTCATTCTCGACAACGAGGGCGCGAATATCGTACCCGGAATTTCGGATGTACTCTTGAAGAAGAAAGGCTCCTTTTCCATGATACTGGTTGTGAACCTTGAGGTAGTCATGGATGTTCTCAAGGTCGAACTCGCGTTCAATGAGCTGAACGCCCTCCCCTCCGAAGCCAGTTATGGGTTTCAGTACGCAGGGGATGTGCGATTTCGCGAACTCAGCTGCGTGGTCGATTGACTCCGTGATGAGGGTCTCCGGAACGGGGAGCCCAGCAGAAACTAGCTTCCGCATAGTCTCGGCTTTGTTCCGCATGAGAAGTATCGAAGAAACCGAGTTCACAATCTCCACACCTAGTTCTGCCAAGGCCGAGAGTAATCCCACGCGATTGAAAAATGCCCCGATATCAGTAGCGCCAAGGTCTAGCACGAGCATCAAGTCTAGGTCCGTCAGGTCCTTGCCGTCTATCATGATACTATGCATATTTGTCGAGCCGGTCCGTGCAACCTTCCAGGGCATTACCTGGGTTGTATCAACTCCCAAGCTTTGAAATGCCGTGGTTAAGCTTTGCACGCGAGGAGAGTATGGATCGGACGAAAAGAGTCCGACTTCGGAGTATACTTTCGGCAAAATGTCCAACTCGATTCAACGGGTCCTGCTTCTCCTTTTATCCGTAGCGCGGAGCTTTTAACGGACCGGGCTTAGGCACACAGTCAAATGATGCTGTTTTCAGAGTCAGAGATGGGGACAATCCGTCAAGAGCTCGAAGGACGAAAAGGCAACGTTGTGATAACATTCTTCAACAGTCACGGTCCTACGCGGCTCAAGAAACTGTGGAGGGAGATGCTTGCCAGTCTTGGCCAATGTGGCAGGTGTTCAGCTGGTGGTCGAGCTCAGGGACTACTGGTCTTCTCGAATGCAAGACTGACACCAATCTCGACATCTTTGGCCAGTGGGCTCTGGCTGATGAGACCAAGCTGACTGGCGTATTCCAAGTTGGTGACGACGAGTTGGTCAACATCAGAGAGGGCTTTGATGCAGGGAATGTATCTTCTTCCGCCATGAGAGTCATCAGAATCGGCGAGACAGGTCAAGACTGAATCAGTCAACGGTTAGCGTCTTAGAGAGATTGCGCGGCAAGTCTGGGTCAATTCCTAAGTCAACAGAGAGGAAATAGCTTAGTAGCTGGAGCGGGATGACATCCAACATAGGATTGAGAATGATATTCGCCTTTGGGACTTCCAAGTAGTCGGTCTCATTTGCCACGTACGGCTCAAGAGTGCTCTCCCGTTCACCCACGATTATGGCACGACCAAATCTGCACTTGACTTCGTTGATATGATTAATGACCATCCAGCTATCTTCTGGCGTTGTTACGAATATCACGGGGTAATCCTTCGTGACTATGCTTAGAGGTCCATGCTTGAACTCTGAGCTATACATTCCTTCGCAATGGTTGTAACATATCTCTTTGATCTTGAGTGCCCCTTCATGCGCTACGCCGTCAGTCATACCATAACCGAGACAGTAAAGGTCCTTAGTGCCGGTCAATGTCCTCGCGAGGTTCTTTGCAAGGATTCCCGTGCGGTCGATTGTTGATTGAGCCAGTACTGGCAAGTCTTGGCTCAACAATCGAACAATGGATCTTGCTTCCTTCCGGTCAAGGCGACCGTTTCTCTCGCCTAGCACCGCAGCAAGGTATGCAAAGATGACTGTCTGAGAGAAGTAGGTCTTTGTGGCAGGGACGCTGACCTCGTATCCGCAGACCATTGGTACGTACGCGTCTGCGTTGAACATCAAGGTGCTGCCGATGACATTGACGATGCCCAGAGTCTTGCCGGTGCCCTGACCTTTCACGAGATTCAGGACGTTCAGTATGTCCTTGGTCTCTCCGCTTTGGGAAACAAGGATGCATAAGCTATCTTCATCTAGAGTCCGGCCGTACATAGGCTCGAATTGGCCGCCGATTGAGGGAACTAGAGGTATGCCGGCTAGTCGATTGAAGTAGTACGCTCCGACGATACCCGCATTGTAGGACGAGCCGCACGCCACAAGGTAGAGGCTCTTTGCTTCCTCTATCAACTTGAGCCATTCGTCAGACTTCGCTCCCTGAAGAACTCCCATCACGTCTTGTGCAACCTTTGGTTGTTCGTTTATCTCCTTCAGCATGAAGTGTGGGAAGCCGCCCTTCTCGGCTGAGTGTACGTCGATCGTAGTGGGCTCCGGTTTTCGCTGCAGCCGCTTTCCATCTTCGATTCTGTAGACCTCAACCCTATCTGGAGAAAGCGCTAGCATCTCGCCATCTGCAAGGTAAATCACATTGTTTGTGACTGGCAGAATCGAGGGAAGGTCACTTGATGCAATTGTCTCGCCATTGCCGACTCCTGCAACGAGTGAGGATCCCATCTTGACGGCATAGATCTCTTTGCTATCCGCTCTGCCCACGGCGAACGAGAACGCACCCTTCAGGTCCCGCGTAGAAAGCCTTACGGCCTCTAGCATATCGCCAGTCTGTTCATAGTACTTGTCGACAGCGTGGACACAAAGCTCCCCGTCATTCTCAGAGCGTACGATATGACCTGTCTCCACGAGTTCCTTCCGATACTCCACATAATTGTGGATGTTGCCATTGTGAGCCCCGTAGATTGACTCGTCGCATCCGAAATGTGGCTGCGCATTGAGCTTTGTTGGCGGACCGTAGGTCGCCCATCTAAGTTGGACGATGCCTCTGTCTCCTTTCATTTTTGACAATCCGAGCAACTTGTCCACTGCATCGATTGTCCCTACGTCTTTCCTGAGGTCAACTGTGCCATTATGAACAGCTGCGAGCCCCACGGAGTCGTAACCTCGGTACGTCAACTTGCGGCCGCACTTGACAAGAACTTCACCAATGTCCTCCCGGTTGAGGCTCACAATACCAGTTATGCCGCACAAGTCAAGACCTTCTAAGCCGAGATTCTACCGTTTGGATGTCACAATACGCCGAAAAAGGTTCCGAAGCTTAGGTCTAATGTTCCGTGGCACTCAACTTGTCGAAGACCTTTTATGACCTTTCAGCCCATTTGAATGAACGCCGACGCAAGAGGACTGGCTGATGCAAGCAAAAAGCAAAAAGCAAAAACGCTTGACGTTGCTTCTTCACCCGTTTAGGCGGGACCTCTATCAGGTCCTCTGCGAGAATCCCGGCACCTACCTTCTCGAGCTTGTGTCGATGCTCGAGAGTCCTCTTGGCACTTTGACATGGCATCTCAGGATTCTTGAACGGGAAGGGCTCGTAAAGTCAATCAAGTTCGCAGGAAAGAGACTCTACTACCCTAGAATGTTAAGGTCTCAAGAAGCAGAAATGGCATACCTGACGATGCGCAGCGAGACCGCCAGAAGAATATTCTCATACATTGTGAACAACCCCGGGTGTTATCAAGAACAAATGGCTGAGACTCTTGGTGTCCATCACGACACAGTCCGTTGGCACATCTCACGCATGGAAGAGGTTGGACTGGTTAGTGTTGAAAAGCAAGGACGGAAGAAGAGGCATTATCTGGCTCATCTGGGCCAAGCCCTTTTGGACGGCAGCCTGAACTCAATAACAGAAGCGTATGTTATGTGGTTGATGGAGAAGTTGGAGGGCGGTTGTCTGAATCCGGAAATCAAAGAGAAGACGCAGGACCATGTGACCATTCGGATTGACTGCCCCGAGAGAGGCAAAGACTGCTACATAAAGATTAATCTAAGGGAGTGGCAACTCGATTTAGTCAGCGAAGATGATACAGTCCCCCCCGAGATTGCCGAACCAACCAAGGTTCACTAGAGCGCCAAGTTTTCCTGAATGAATGCCATCACCTTTTTGGACAGAACATCGGGCTGAGTGCCTCTGCAGACAACTGCGAGCAGGCGCGTTTCGTCAACTCGAGTTACTAACAGGTCAACCTGTTCAGAATTGATCAGTATGCTCTCGGTGCGATTCGAGTACGTGAGTCCGTTCGCGAAGATGGAACTGACCAACGCGGCAATCTCTACGTAATTCTCGAGACCAACCGAGCCAAGAGGCAACCCCTCAGCCGTGAGAAGCATGGCCTGAGTTATCTCTGGGAATGCTTTCACAATGTTCCCAAGAAGCGTCTCTCTTGAGGGTGCGGCACTTGAACCCATGAGCAGCTCAATACGTGTGGCGACAGACTGGAACCTGGAAACCAGTGTGGCAGAATCCACTCCTGTCTGCTCAGCTCTCGCCAAAACAACGACCAGTTGATAGTGTGGTTGCAGTACCGTGAGTATGGTCTCACCCTGTGTGGAATGCATTAGATGCGTCGGCTTGGCCTTGCCCACTTGGCCGAGTACGTTTGTTCCAGCCCATACAAGTGCAGCTGATACAGTAGACAGGACTTTCGGGTCGATGCTCTCATTCTTCCTGGAGACCGCCGCTACGACCACTCCCTCTTTAGTGCACAGTATCACATCCTTAACGGAGCGGTGGACCTTCAATGCGTCTGCGAGAAGGTCTGCAACTTTCCCAAGTATTTCTCCAGCCATCACCTTGAACCTCTATTGCGAGCGTGTAACCAACTGCCGCTATATAAGCTGTGGTCAACCGCAGGACGATGAAAAAGTAGTCATTCGCACTTGATTGAGCGAAAAGACTCGTGGTATCTTTCTCGTCGTACCCATGTAGTATTCATGTTCCAAGATTCTTTGAACAACAAGTTTAAATCAACCCCGAGGTGCTCGGCTCCCGTTCGACGCTGAGGGAAGTATAATGCCGAGCACAAGGACCTCATTGCTTACTTCACTTGTGATTGTGATTGTGATCTTCGGTTCTGTGGGCGCTTTTCTCTATGTCACGAATCAGTACCGACCTCCTCAGATTGCAATTGTCGTACTGGACCCTGGCTTCGGCGACCTCAGCATGGCAGACCAAGCCCAGATTGGGATGAATCAAATCTCTGGCAACTTCACTGTTCAGTATGTCATACCTAGTCCATATCCGAAGACGGCTGTTGAGGCTGAGACCTTGATGCGGAGTCTTGCATCTTCAGGCCAGTACAACCTTATTGTGGTCATTGGGCAGAAACTTACATCTGCGCTGAATAGTACTGCCGCAGCATACCCGCACCAGAAGTTTGCCATGATTGGTGGTAATGTCACTTTGCCTAATGTTGCGTGCGGCATATTCCATTCCGAACAGGCCGCCTTTCCTTGCGGGTGTTCTTGCAGCACTCCTTTCCGCTAGCACGAACTACACTAAGGTGGTTGGGATTCTTGCATCGATGAGTGATGATCCAGCGGTCACGAGTCTAATCAACGGTTTCGTGCAGGGCGTCATTGCCGCGAATACCACCTATGTGTTGAACGTGACACTTGCGCCAACAGAGTACGTGGGCAGCTACAACAACAACTCTGCTGCCGGCAATGCAACATTTCATTTGTTCACCGCAACCGGAATATCCGTGTTGTTCGCGCCTGTCCGTGCTAGCATCATCGGAGTGCGCAACGGAATGCTCTTGGCCAACAGCACGATTCTTCATCTCAAACACAGGATGCCTCTCGTGATAGCTGCTGATGGCAACCTAGACTACCTTGGTTGTGCCAATATTCTAGCGCCCGTTGCGCCGAGCTGGATTCCAACCAGTGTCGTTCCTCGCATAGACTGGGCAGTATCTTGGATAATCAACGCGACACTGTGGAACGCGTTCCCAGCCCCACCCAATAATCAGTTCCAATACAACTTGGCCAACGGTGGTGCTAATGTAACAGCATTCTCGTACAGTAACACGTACATATCTGCGAACATATTCAACGTCATTCGCATTTACAAAGATATGATTGTCAATGGCACCATCACCGTCACTCCATGAGTAGCATTATGGTCACAGGGCAAACGAAAAGTGCTCAGCCCCAATGGAGTGGGAGGCGTCTTATATGAATGCAGAAGAGATTATTGAAGTCTGCCTGAAATCGGAGTCTCTCAAACGACTTTCGCGCACTGGCTGGATTCTAGCTGGACAGAACCCTCCGGAGTGCGAGACCGTCGCATCTCATTGCTGGGGGACTGTGTTCATTGCTCTCCTCTTAGCGCACCATATCAAATCCCAAGGAACGAGTGTCGACATTGAGAGGCTCTTGACAATGGCAGTCCTTCATGACTTGCCCGAAGCCATGATATCGGATATCCCACACAAAGCCGTCGAACTGGGCGGCACGACAATGAAATCGGGAAAGAGAGAGACCGAGCGGAGCGCAATGAGGCTGATGCTTCGTCCACTCGGAGCAGCTGGGGAGACGCTGAGAAAGCAATGGGATGAGTTTGAGGATTCCAAGACCCTTGAAGCAAGGGTCGTCGTTGCCGCTGACAAGCTTGACATGTTAGCACATGCAGTTCGTCTTGAGAGTTCTGGCTTTCCTTCTCAAAACCTCGAGGAATTCTTCGAACATGCGAAAGCCGAAATCACCAATCTCCACTTGGACGTGGCCCAATCTCTATTTGAGCAGCTGTACGATATGCACAGGAACAGGCTCGGCCGCTCTGGCTAGGACTATTGGAAGCAACCTGAATGGCGTATTGAAGCGGCGAGGATTCGCGCTGCTCTGATAGGCTCTGGCACTGCACCATCCAAGGTAAACATGTCTATCAATCGGCGGCCCTTGTTGATGCTTATTCCCGCCACAGATAGGAATACTGAGTGGCCTGTGTTCAGGTGTATCTCGACCCGCTCGCCAGTCCGTTCAAGCACGTCTGCTCTCTTTTGCCAGTCGTCTGGGAAATACTCCTTCAGGTACTTCTCGATGCCCTCTGACGGACGATACGATACGCATGCAACCGGTGTATCCGTTCTTTCGTGCAGTTCTTGAATGTCTACGATATTGAACCAAGAGATTACGCTTCCACCCAACATCCAAGCTCTGATATCCTGCCTGTTGAGTGAATGATACATGGATATCAGCTCCTCCGTTGCGTTGGCCCCGCCTATCGATGGACGGCAGAAACCATAACCGTCGATTCTCATGTCACCCCGCATCACGACTCCTGCGACAGTGCTGCATTCATCTGATTGCTCGAAGCTCTCTGCAATGCCAAGGGCTCGGGCACCGATCTTCCATCCGGTTGTGTCTTCGTGAACTTCGGATGATCCAAGGTCGTGTACGTCATCGGTCATGGGTCCACACCTGGAATGAGGTCTTCCAACATGATGGTAAGCTTATTAGTGGATGGACGGCTTATTACTCTGAGTGTGCATTCTGGTTTGTGCACTTTCGATTGTCCATCAACCAAACTTTATTAACGCGCAAATCTAAATCAGCGACCAGTACGCCGATTTCGGAGAGTGGCAGCCATCCTAAACCCCGAGTTTGAAAAACTGCAGGGCAAGCTGAGACAAATCATGGAGGAAGCCACATCCATGGCCTCTGGGGTGCGCGCTTGGATGCTCCTATCAAAGGAGGGTCTGCCCATTGCATCTGCCGTACCACAGGGACTGGAGGAAGCCGAGATTGCAGCGATGTCTGCCGCGATTCTTGGAGTCGCTGACCTTGCTGCAGAAAGATTAGAACAAGGGTCGCTAGAGGAAGTCCTAGTGACCAACGAGAATGGAATGATGCTGTTGAAGAGCGCAGGAGACAAGGCCATTCTCGTGTTGGCTGCTGCTAAGAGCCTGAAGACAGGTCTTCTCGTTTACGCCGCGAAGACTGCCTGTGATAGAATAGCTCCATTGCTCTAGGGCCATTTGAGCTTGGTCAACCAGAGAATCATTTGAAGGGCTAGTTTTGAGTTCTGTGTTGATTTGTACAGACCCATTATTCCCCAGTTATCAAAGAGGTAGTTGGTGCCGATCACCAGTAGCCTGCTACCATTCGTTCCTTCAAGGCCGACAACTACCGTCTTGTTCTCGCTATGGGAAATACGCTTCGAATCAGTCCAATTCAGCTCGGACCACGCAAGCCGAAAACATTGGCCAGAGAGATTAAGAGAGCAGCCATTGTAATCGAATGATTCTACACCGCGAGTGACATTATGATTTATCAGGTTTGTCACAGCAATAGTAGATGCAATCCCGTTCACAACGATCGTGATGGGCGGAATGCTGTCAAAGTTCATACTGACATTGAAAGGCGAAAGAAGCTGGTTGACACTCTGAACATCAATGCTCGAATTCTGCAGACCCACGACCAAGAGCCCTCGCCCAGCTTTCCAATATGAGGAATATGACTCAATCTCCTGTTGTGAGTACGAAGCGGAGCCCGTAACCACCGACCAGTTATCCACCGTCACAAAGTTCCATGCACAAGGATCCAGAATCACGATAGCGTCGTATTTCAGCATCGAGCTAAGCTGTAGTTGTTCGGAGCTCGTTATCTCCTCCACAGCTATGCCCAATGTAGTGAGCAGCTCGTAGAATTTCCTGAATTGACCGAAAATAGAATCAATCCACCATGGAGTGTGGCTTGTGTCGAAAGCGACGACGCCCATCCCAACTGACGCATTGAACTTGAGCTGGGCATGAACAGGCGGGTACTCGGGGGCAGTAAGGGTAACCAAGGCTCTGAGGTTATGAATTGGACTGCTTGAGACCACACACACTCTTAAGGAAAGGGAGGAAGTCTGGTTGACTGCAATACTCTCGGGCCCAGTGACCCAAGGTGCTGCTGAACCCCCGTAAACTACATTGAGGGTGGCATTGCTGCTCGTGAATACGGAGAAGTCTACGATGCTCGTAGAGTTCACAAACCATTTCTCGAAGCTGTACGGTCTATTGGCGGGCAGGACACAAGCAACCAGAGGAAGGTTGTTCGCTCTAGGCAAAGCATCTAAGTATGTCATTGCTGATTCTGTGTCTAGGTAGCCTGCTCCCACTTCCCAAGAGTCTGACAACGAATGGCGTGCGCTAACTATCAACGTGGCCTTGACCATTCCCGGTGTCCATTTCCATCCTTTTTCCTTGCAGTGGCTAATCAAAGAGACAGCGGCAGCAGTGACACGTGGTGCCGCGAAGCTCGTTCCGAGCACCGTCGTCGATGTGTCACGGTCCGTATACCATCCATCTGCTGAGACATCCGGTTTTGCTGTGCCGTTTCTTAGGGGCCCCCGTCCTGAGAATACGTACGGAAGTCCCTTATCATCGACCGCTCCAACGGCAATTGCTTGGATATAGGCTGCTGGCGACTCCACTGAACTGCCTGCGATTCCTCCTTGACCGTTGTTGCCTGCAGCAGCAACAACCGTGACTCCTCTCTCGAATGCCCACTTCACTTCATCACGGAGTATGTCTTGACTGGACGCGAGACCTCCTAGACTCAGGTTGATTACATTACAATCCTGTTCCATCACCGCCCAATGTATTGCCGCGACGATCGCCAGTTCAAGTGCTGTGTTGCTTGCATCAACGACTTTCGCATTAACAAACAATGCACTAGCGGCGTTTTCGATAATAATCTTGGCCACGTAGGAACCATGCAGAAACCCGTGAGGAGCACTATCTTCGGTGGAGTTGTCGGTGTTGGAGTACCCATACTTCACGTCTACGAAGCTCCTCACAGCCACGACCTTATCCCAGAGAATCCCCTCTGCATCTATACCGGAGTCGATGACCGCTACTCTGACAGTCCTTCCCGCTGGACCGATACCACCCGGGGCTACGAAAGCGAAGGTGAACATGGCAACAACTACGATGGTGCTCACGAGCAGTGCAGTTCCTCTTCTGGGCCTCGCAGGCATTTCGTAGTCTTCGTTGTTCGAGACCACAATTCTCCCTTCAGCAATTGCGCGTGAGGAGAATTGTTGGCACACTGATAAAGAATGGCACATCAGCAACTTTATCACGAAACCCCCGGCCACTCCGCTCAGGTTGTGCCATTGGTCATTGAAGATCCCGATCGTTACGAGTTCGAAGAGTATAGGGGGATTGAGATTTACGAGCCGGGCACACAAGTCGAGCGTGAGATTGACTGGGACAGTCTCTTTCGTGTGCTGCTCTTCACTGGAGCCTCGTTCATTTTCACGATGGCCCTAGTGGTAGTCATCATGATACCTCTGATTGTGTCAAGGATGATAGTAGTCGACCTAATCTCGGTTGAAATACGCTATGCCCCGTGGGCGCTTCTCTTGCTTTCTCTCTCAGAGTTTGGATTCATTATTCCTCCTGTGCTCTACGCTAGGAGGCGCCATTTGCCTCTTGCATCCGTCGGGCTGAAGTCATCTGCTCCTGTAACCGACATAGCCTTGGGCCTTGGAGTAGGCATGGTCATGCTTTTGGTGAACATCGGAGTGACAGGCTTAATCAACTGGATGATCTACACTGTGACTGGGAGACCAATCTCAACAGGCTCAAACATGTTTGCCGCGTCAGGTCCGCAGGAGCTCATAGCGTGGATTGTCGTGATGTTCGTGGTCGTGGGGCTCAGCGAGGAGACTGTGTTCAGAGGTTTTCTGCAACGGAGAGTGCAGATGTACTTCCGGGTTCGCTCAAAGAGAAGCAGAGCGATAGCGATTGCGCTCACTTCGCTAATCTTCGCGGCTGTTCATCTTGATTTGACTGGACTTCCATCCTTATTCGCTCTCAGCTTATTCTTGGGGTACCTTGCTGACAAGAGACGATACTCCATACTCGGACCGGCAGTCGCACATGGTTTCAACAATGCGATGGTTGTTGTCCTTGCTAGCTTGGGTTACTAGCTGAATTTGGGACTAGGAATCAGAGGAGAGATGAGTCAAGCACTTGATTCTGATTGCGCGGGTCGAATCAGAACCACGGTGGACGCCAGTCGTTGAGCCTACTGAGGCATCTTCATGCAAGCGTGGTTCTCTTTGCCAAAACAGCCCAAGCGAGGATGATCAAGATCAACGTGAAGGCGAATATGCGGATTATCTCACTTGAGAACGTTGAGAGCGATACTCCCTTGAACGCAGTATCGATTATCATAATCCGCCCAAGGTTCAAGGGATAGTACTGATCAATTTGGCCGACGTCGAGAAACCCCGTGCCCACGATGAAGGAGCTGAATAGGAGAAGCAGAAATGACTGATTTGCCTGCAGTCGTGTCCTGCACAGCGTTGATATGAAAACTCCGAGAGCGGACCCCGAAATTGACATCAAAGCCAACACGCCGTTGAGCGTCAGGTAGTCTGCGTTTGGAACAATGCCAAATAGACCCATCCAAAGCAGAAGCAGGAACTGAGCCTGAACCATGCCCAATACGAAGTATGCGAGAACCTTCGCCAGAATCGCTTCCATCTTTGTGGCGGGTGTCAGAAGCATTCTGTTCAAAGGCACATCACCCACGATTGCTTGGGCAGCGGTCGCTGCGACTGCTATGAACGACGAAAAGACAATCAAGAACACACCAAATGATGCCGCAGAGTAGTCTCCCACAGGCTGGAATTCACGGATGGTTTTCACATCAATCTCACCCTTCACCCACCCGTGGTCAGAGCGGAAATCAGCAACTGCAGTCTCAAACGGTCCGAACACAGCTGCTTCCTTTTGAAAGTTGGTGCTACTGATATGTATCGGTATGAATGCCGGAATGTCCCCAGTTATGTTGCCCTCGAATCCGTAGGGAATTACTGCATACGCTGTAATTGAGTCGTCATACAGTGCGTTAAGAGCATCTTGCTCTGTAGCGAAATTGACAACGATGAAGTCAGGGTTTTTTTGCAAATACCAAGTGAAGTTTGCAGACAAGTCTTGGCCTGGGTAAGTATCAGTAGGGTCTAGGTCCACGACTCCTATGGTAAGAGCGCCCGAATTCTTACCAGTACCTGTGCCGATTGTCGAGACGTTAGCCTGCAGTCTAGCAACCCAAAGCGTCCCCATGATCATTCCGGGCAGGGCGAATACCATCAGTAATGCGAATTTATCAATCGCGATTAGCCTTAGCTCTTTCAGGAGCATCGACCATATTCGCCAAGTCTTGGTATTCTTCTTCCGCTTGGGAGGAGGGCTCTGAGACAAGGACTTCACCTAGGATTCTGGTTGGGTCTTCAGTGGTTCCCTTTTATGCGTTTTCGGACTTCCTGCTGGGCCAATCGCCCCGAGAACATTAGCACACATAAGCAGGTAAAGCACCATCGGGCCGTCTTTACCCCACGAATCCGCTCTCTGGACAACTTGGCTCTCTTTCATCGGTACTCCTTTGTTGTATAGTCTACCGAGAAGATTCCTCATACCCAAGTCCCCAGAAGGATAGACAGAGAAATCTCCAAGACCCGATATGGCAAGGGCGTCAACGGTCCAATCCCCTATGCCGCGCAGTGATGTGAGTACTCCCCTTGCATCGTCGGCGGTCTTGCCCCATAGATGCTCGACATCTAGTGACCCGGAGTCTATTGCCGAACAGACACCATATGCGTAACCCGCCTTGAATCCGAGTCCGTATTCAGATAGCTTCCTTGTTCCTGCGTTCACTATGGCCATGGGAGCAGGAAATGAATAGAGAAGACGGTTTCCGAGTGCAGATGGCAATCCCAAATCACATATCATGCGTTTCGTGAGAGTGTTCGCCGCTCGATACGATACCTCCTGCTGGATGATGGATTTGACCAGTGCCTCGAACACAGTATCCGTGCAGTAGGGGTGGATTCCTCTGACAGTTGATTCGATGGGATGTATGACCGAATCGTCTGCAATGTGTCTCAGTGCATTCTTGGTGTCAATGCTGAAACCCAAGATTCGCTTTATCTTGCGCCGAACCTCGGAGGCACTCACTTCTTCGCTGCAGTATTGCACATGCAGTCTGTTGCCCGGCGAATCCTGCGTTATCATCACAGGCGCTCGTGTCTCATCGAATGTAAACACCCTTCCAAAACCAGCATTCCATGTGATTTCCGGAACGGGCTGGATGTCCGGGTAGATCCAAGCGTGAATGGAGGAAAGCAAATCGTAACTCTCAGGAACTTGCAAAGTCAGAGTCATTCGCAGCTAGCATCCGGGGTCTGAGAGCATTCAGAAGCAATGTTGCAAGGACAAGTATCTGCGCAGGCTTTGGCCAGGCAGATACTCCCATGCAGTGAAAAAAACCTCTACTTCTTGTCGCCCTTCTTGTATGGGTTTCCACCCTTGAAGGGATTCTTCGGACCATGAACCTTGGGAACAATCTTGTCTTTGTTTTCGCTCACATTAGTCGCCTCACACTACTGCTGCTTGCGTGCGTAGTAGCTACGGTTCTTTGATGCACTAGCGTATTTTAACCATTTGTCCATGTCTTTCATAAGACAGCAGACCCTCCGCGGGCCTAGAGAGCCCGATTTGGTCACATTGAGACACTCATTCATTCTAAGTTCATTTTCCACGGTGTCAAATCCCCTGAGACACGACCTCTAGGAGTCCCGTACTAAGAAATGCTGCCTTCATACGAAGGGCATGCTTGACCACTTCATGTCCGTCTCACACTTCAGGCCAGCTCATGCACACGGTTGCGACACGGCACGCAACCAAAACCGATAATACGGTCTCGCCTTTTCGTTCCATCTCTATATGACCTGAGCGACGTGAAGGATTAATGCGAAGTCAGATTACTGTGGTTGTGCTGGATCTGGACGGAGTCCTTTTTGATGGACCGAGCGCGGCATACCCACTTGCTAAGCAGCTGGGACTGGAACAAGCATTCCTGGGCGTTGTCAAGAGACGGTTGTCGCTCAAAGACTCCATCGTTGAAGGAGCCAAGATATGGGCTGGCGTTCCCGTTGACGGCACGCTTGACCCGCTTGTTGAGACAATCCCGCTGATGTCAGGTGCCGAAGAGACCGTAGTGTCTTTGAAGGGGCTCGGTTATGAAGTGGGCTGCGTGTCCAGTGGTGTTAGTCAGTTCTTCATGAAGCCCTTTGCTCGCAGGCTTGGCCTTGATTTTGCCTTTTCGAACGTGCTGGGTGAGAAGAACGGGAAGCATGATGGCACAGTGCAGTACGTGATGCAGGGGCCTCAGAAAGCTGAGAAGGTCCTTCAGTACCTAAAGGCGAAGAAGCTCTCTTCTCGGAACTTGGCAAGTGTAGGTGACGGCGAGAACGACCTAGAGCTGTTCAAGTCGTCGTCACTTAGCATTGCATTCAACCCGCAAACAGAAAGGGTTGGCAGTGCTGCTTCTGTCACCATCCGATCAAAGGACCTCAGAACAATTCTGCCATATTTCAAGAAGGACTAAGCGAGCGCCTTTCTGATCAGCTGGTCAATCCGGGCTCGGTCTTGGTCGGTCACTGATGGATGTACTGGAATCTCGAAATGCTGTGCCCCTATCTCTTCGGAGTTTGGCAGCTTCAACGCTGCATAATTGGGGTACTTGACGAACTTCGCCCAGCGCCAGTCCTTTATGTTGAGGTAGGTGTCTTGCTTGTGGCAAGGCAGAGCATAGACAGTGCGAGATCCAACCTCATTCTGCTTGAGGTACTCTATCATCTTGTCACGATTCATTTTTGGAGAATTCAAGCACGGCGCGTACACGTGGTATGCTGACTCGAAGCCTTTCTTGACTGCCTGCGGACGAATCCCTTTCAGCTCAGAGCACATCTTGTCGTATGCCTGTGCGTTCTTTCGTCTGGCTGCCAAGACACTTGGTAGTCTCTTCAGTTGTTCCAAGCCGATTGCAGCAACCAGATCCATCATTCGACTGTTGTAACCAATACGATGATGACTGTAGCCTCCCTCTTTGCCTCTACCGTGGTTCTTGATCATGTTAGCCTTATCATAAATCTCCTCATCATTGGTCATGATCATGCCGCCCTCACCCGTCATCATGTTCTTGGTGGCATAGAAGGAGAATGCGGCTGTATGACCGAACGACCCAACCTTCTTGCCGTCAATGGCGGCTCCGTGAGCCTGGGCCGCATCTTCGATAACGAGCAGGTCATGGGCTTTCGCAATTTCCATTATGCGCTTCATGTCACAAGGCATGCCGAAAATGTGGACAGGCATTATTGCCTTGGTCTTCTTGGTGATTGCCTTCTCAATCAAATCTGGGTCAATGTTGTACGTGTCTCGTTGGACATCGACAAACACAGGGATGGCGCCGAGCATTGCTATGGTGTTTGCCGAAGCGATGAAAGTGAATGGTGTAGTTATGACCTCATCTCCCGGCTGTATATTCATAGCGTCAAGAGCGGTGCTTAGCGCAGTGGTGCCGTTTGAAGTGGCAACAGCGAACTTTGCTCCGACATACGCTGCAAATTGATGTTCAAGCTCATGAGCAACAGTTCCTTCGGCAAGCATTCCGGATTCCAAAACCTTCCTGACTGCTTCAATCTCTTCTTTTCCAACAATCGGTTTAGCCACAGGAATCATACCGTCACCGGGCTTCGGAGCAGTGTCATTCGGTTAAAATGCTTGCCTTGAGCCCGACACAGGAGCCAGTCTCGATGAATGGGCGAGGCGCGAAACATGTCCTTCGGCTCTGTATCATGAGCGGACAGCTGACGTTCCTTGTGCGACTCTCGATTATGCTGACTATCCCGATAGTTCCCATCATGACACTGAGGGCGACCAGCATGTAGATCAAGTCGGCGAGTACGAATATGACAGCCAACGACAAACCGCTCATGAGGCCAGTCACTGCTCTAGCATTCACGGTGGTCTTTCGGGAAGTCAATCTCTGCGTAGTCCAATCAATTACGGTGGCGAATCCTACTGCAACTGCCGCGAAGAACCAAGCCCACGATGGTTCGAGGCGGACGTTCACAGCGACGAGAATGAGAATGCCTAGAGCTAGTCCACCGTAGATCCCAGTGCACCGACCACAGAAGTAAACTGAGTGGCCCCTGAGAGAGACTCGAAGGCAATGTCCGTAGAGTGAGGGCGGATGATGAGAAATCAGCGTGTGGATGCTCTCTTTTATTTCACGTTGCCTACTCCACAACAAATCGTCAAACTCAATCTCATCAGGGTGCATTTCTCGCCTCGATGAGACTTCAGAATCCGTCATGGTTATTGGATTCACAAGGAACTCATCACTTATGTCCGTTATCGTTGTGACCTTGCTCTCTTCTCACCCCTTCCCGCAACGGTTGAACCGTTAGTGTGTCTGGTCCGAAAGGTCTGCAATTACTTTCACCAGTGGAGTGTCGAAGGCATTTCGGATGGCTTCTGCCCTGAGCTTCTTTTCACTCACACAAGCCGGAAATGGCTGTCCTATCACGGGTCTCCTTGCAGCAGATGACAGAATCCGAGTCACACGCATCCGCGGAAACTGCTGGGGGAAGTAGGACTCTAATACGGCGGCGTCCGCAGCATTTTGGAGTGATTCCTTCTCTGCGAAGATGATATGTTCCGACTCACCGTTTAGTGAAGTCAGCATGTCACATAGCCAGGCGAAAACTCTCGTGTCGAAATGCGCGGGAAGAGGAATGAGTCCGAGATTGTTAGGTAAAATGTTGACAGTCAACCCCGCGTCGTTGGTTACGACCTTTCGGAAGAACCAACCGACTAGACCAGAGTTGAGAAAGACGCAAACTGACTTCAGGAAGTCAGGAGGAGCTTCCGATACATACGTGGCAGAGTTCAATACTAGAAAGCGTCCCTCATCGAAGTAGGCAATCGGTCGTCTAGAGTTCTGCTGTACGACCAGCTTTGGTGTTTGAAGCAGATCCACCGGGCCAGGCTTCGATAGTTCATCTCTGCGATAGTTCAAGTAAAACCGATGTCTGGCTCTGAAGGCGGAGATGTCCTTTCCACGCAAGACCGGAATCCAGTTCCCTTGTTCATCCGGAGACGAGGAAAGGTATCTCTTGTTCCTTCCTGTTTCTATTCCACGTCTGATCGACACAAACTTGTCTAGACGTGGCAGTGTTCTCAAGGAGACTCAAGACGGCTCTGTCTTCTTCACTTATGCTCAAGACATAACGATATTCCCACGGACGTACCACTCTCAAGTATTCCGCCTGTGAGAACGTAACCGCGGGTAGCAGGCGAGATGTCGACCTTACGTATTTCGAGAGTCTGATACTTGAATCTTCAGCTGGATGCGAGTTTCTAACAACCATGATGCCGGTCTCTGCCGTCACGCGCCTGAAGATGCCCGGACCACAGTCGACCAGATTGGTGCACTCATACGAATCCAACAGCAGATGACGCAAATCACGGAAACTATCCAAGGTGAAGATGTTCTTATGAACTATGTATGCCAATACTCCGTCTCTCTTGAGCTGACGCAGAGCAGATTGTACGAAGAGAGCATGAGAGTTGTATTCTCCATGGATTGGATACTTGTCCCGCAGATGGTCCCTGACGCTCTCTGGAAGGGATGATGCCTTCATGTACGGCGGGTTTCCCACAACTATATCGAATGCACTCGCCTGTTGCGTATCCACGAGAAGCGAGTCCATGGCAACGAGGTCTGCTCCTGGCAATGGAAGTGGCATGCGTTCCGGATCCATCGAGCAGATGGCCAGCCAGAGCTGAGTCTTGGCGATTCGCAAGGCTGCCTTGTCCAAGTCCCTACCATGCAAATTACTCTTGACAACATGCCTTGCGAGAGTGGACGTATCATCCGGGTAAGCCCCTCGACCTTCTAGCGTGTGACAGGCTTTTGGATTATCCTGTGCCGCTCTTTGGAGTAGTCCGACAATTTTCTTGAGCATGTTCAAGAGAAAAACACCAGACCCACATGCGTTGTCTAACACGCGTAGGTCTAACAAGCACTCGAGTGACTCCAGATCGATAGTCTCATCAGTTTGTCCCCAAGTCGGATGATATGTACTCAGACTCAGGTCACATATCAAGCTCGCAACTGGGTCTGGAGTATAGAATATTCCATGCTCTTTCTTGCTGGTGCGGTCCTTCAGAAACTCGTAGACATTTCCGAGCAGAGTAGCTTTGCTAACTGGATCTCTCTTTCCGTATCCGGCGAGATTCATTCTGTCGATGACAGTCGCGAATTCCAGTAGTTGGTTGTCTGAAAGGAGGTGTCCAACGTAACCTTCAGATACGTCCAGAGCGAGAGGGCTGAGACTCAAGCAATCCTCATAGTCCAATGGTTCTTCGAGGCTACGTTTCTGGATTGGCCGTCGCTGTCTTGTGCTGAACATATTTAGGAACTGCGTGTAAGATTCACCAGCACGTGAACAACGCTCTGACAGAAGCTCTGTCAGAGGAATGGAAGTGGCTATGTCATATTGTGACAGGGCATGGACGAGGAGCATTCTCATTACTGCGAGGTTCACCTGCTCGGCGTGCTCACGTGGAAAGTCGGGTTCGGACAGCGTCGCATCTACTAATGTAGCCAACCTGTGAACTTGCCGCTCAATTCCACCAAGCTGTCTCAATGTATTTACATCCGCCATTCTTTAACAAGATTAAGTCATAGTTGCCTGCGTCAGGGCTTTTCCCACAGCCGCAGAGTGGAAGAGGAATTTACCTAGTGCCTACCGGCCACTTTTGGCCCCAGCTGGTTATGAATCCTTTCCCAGAACCACCGACATGCAGCGCAGAACATAACGCAGAGAGTAGAGTTAAAATGGAGGGCTGATAGCCCACTCCCAACTTTAACAATCTGTCCGAATGAAGGAGGCAGTCTAGAAAACGTACTCACAGAAAGGCAAGCCACAACCTGCTGCACCTAGTACAAGCAAGGCGGGCCCATCCCCTGCTAGGATTCTGCTTGTAGACATGGAGAAGTGCACAGGATGCAAGCAATGTACTATCGCTTGTTCTCTCACGAAGGAAGAACTGTTCGACACACATCGTGGACGACTGAAGATTATGAAACGAGAGGACATTGCTCTTGGAATCCAGTTATTGTGCGAGCAGTGCGAGCCACATCCGTGCATTGAATCCTGTCCTACAAAGGCTCTCTCAAAAGACAAGAAGTCAGGAGTGATTCTGGTTGACAGGAAAGCATGCAACGGGTGCGGCGATTGTGTTCCTGCTTGTCCCTATCATGGAATCCGGCTTCATCCGGAAGCCAAGTATCCGTTGGTCTGCGATTTATGTGCGGGCAACCCCTACTGCGTCGATCATTGCGTGCCAGGTGCACTGCAATGGGTGGATCAGACCGATGCGAGTCTCAAGGAAAAGAAGAAGATGCGAACTGCAAGAATGTCTATGTACCGTGAGCTCACGAAGGAGGCTGCTTGAGAAATGTATGCACATCAGGGTAAGATACTGCATGTTGATTTGAGCACCAACAAGATTTGGAATCAAGAGCTGCCAGAAGAATGGCGGAAGTTGTACATTGGCAGCAGAGGAATCAACGCTAAAATCCTGTGGGACTACTGCAAGGATCCAACCATAACATGGGATGATCCGAAGAACGTGATAATATACGCTCCAGGTGCGTTGACTGGCACAACTGCTCCAGCCTCTGGTCGAACTTCGGTCACAACGGTTGGATGCACAACCGGGATGTATCTCAAGACTAACACCGGTGGTCACTGGGGAGCAGAGTTGAAGTTTGCTGGCTACGATCACTTGGTAGTGCACGGGGTCGCTCCCAAGCCCTCCTACATTTACATCGAGGATGACCACGTGGACATTCTTGATGCTAAGGACTTGTGGGGCAAGGACATGATTCAGACCGATCTCTTGCTCAAGAAGAAGCACGGTGACGACTCGAGGGGTCTCTATATCGGCCCTGCAGGTGAGAAGCTTGTGCGCGCTGGTTCAATTCAGTGTTCAGTGTATCATGCTGCTGGCCGGGGTGGAGGCGCCGCGGTAATGGCAAAGAAGAACTTGAAGGCCATATCCGTCAAGGGAACTAAGGCAGTTAGGGTGAAGGATCCCAAGAAGTTCGCGGGCAGTTGCGAAAGAGATGAGGGATTCTCTCCGCAAGGATAGCGGGTCAATCGGGCTTCACGACTTTGGAACCTCGGCTTCTGTAGCAGCAGTGAACGAGCTTCATGCTCTTCCAGGCAAAAACTGGCAAACAGGCTACACTCCGAGTGTATACCCAATCACAGGTCAAGCACTCGTAGAGAAGGGGTACCTCAAGAGGAGGGTTGCGTGTTTTGGATGTACGATTGGCTGCCACCGATATTCAGCCATTGAGAAAGGTCCTCACGCCGGCATAGCGAGTGGTGGCCCAGAGTACGAGACTTTCGGGGCTTTGGGAAACGGTCCGTGTGTTGTCGATACTGAGGGTGTGATACTCGCAAATGAGATCTGCAACCGCCTAGGTCTCGACACGATTACGGCTGGTGGGGTATGCCAGTGGGCCATAGAATCATACGAGCGAGGTGTTCTTACAAAGGCGGATACCGACGGTCTTGAGCTGGGTTGGGGAAAACTACCTGAACTCCTGAAGATGCTTGAGGCACTGGCACTCCGCAAGGGAAAGCTTGGAAATCTGCTCGCTGATGGTCTCAAGATTGCGACGAAGAAGGTCGGCAAAGATTCATACAAGTGGGCCATCATGAACTCGAAAGGTCTTGAGCAGTCGAACGTTGAGACACGTTCCGCAAAAGCATACGCTCTTGCATTCGCTGTCAACCCGCGAGGAAATGATCACTTGATGACGGAGACCTTCGCTGAATTCGGTTCAAGTCCTGAAGCCGTGGCACTGATCGAGAAGGTGACGGGTGATAAGAAGTGGGCATCTCCTCACTTCACCGAATATAGAGCAGAGATTGTGCGTTGGCACGAAGACTGCTACGAGATCACAGAGGCTCTCGGGTTCTGTGTATTCACATCGACGGCGGCATTCGGTGTGAACCCGGACAACATGGCTCGGCTCTACGAGGCAGCCACGGGAATACCTATGACTGAGAAAGACATTATGCTAACAGGTCGCAGGGTCGTTAATCTTGAAAAGGCCTTCAATATAACAAGAGGCGCAACCCGACAGCATGATGATCTGCCTTGGCGTCTCATGAACGAGGGGGCAGCCTCGGGTCCTCTAAAGGGTGCGATGAACTCCCGTGCTGAGCTTGATGGCATGCTGGACAGGTACTATACTCTTCATGAGTGGGACCTGAAGACGAGCTGGCCATACAGAGAGACTCTGGAGAAGCTCCAACTGAAAGACGTAGCGGACTATCTCGGTAAGATGGGCAAGCTACCAAAGAAGTAGAGGGATTACTTCCCTCCTCTTCTCTTTTGTTCAAAGCGAGCATTTGTGTCGTTTAGTAACTCATTTATTCAGGCTACAAATCGCGGTTGGTGTGTTTCTGACATGAAAGGATTCAAGGAATTTGGTGTCGCAATGACAGGTGTGTTTCCTGTCAAAGAAGCTGTCACGTTAGCAAAAGGCGCTGAGAAGGCTGGACTCGGTTCTGCATGGTTCGCTGAGGACTACTTCTTCAGGGGCGGAATACCCTACATTGCAGCGGCTAGCATGGCAACAGAGCGTATCAGAATAGGACTAGGAGTGATCAATCCTTACTCCCGTCATCCTGCGCTAATTGCAATGGAGTTTGGAGCGCTTGATGAGATGGCGAACAAGCGATTAGTATTCGGTCTCGGCGCAGGTGTTCCCTACTGGATGTCACAGATGGGATACACCGTTGACAAACCCTTGTCACGAACTAGGGAATGCATCGAACTCGTTCGCAAGATCATGACTGGTCAGAATGTCACGCATGAAGGAGAGTTCTTCAAGACCAAAGACGTCAAGCTGATTTTCGATCCAGTACGCAAGTCCATTCCAATCTATCTGGCTTTCGAGGGTAAGATGGGCCTCGAGCTTGCAGGCGAAATTGGTGATGGTGCCATCCTATCGATATTCAACACGCCATCATACATCAAATTCGCGTGGGATCGGGTGAAGGAGGGTGCTAAGAAGGCTGGCAAGAATCTCGATAGCTTCGAGATGGTTTCCTACATTCCCATGGCAATTGATGATGATGTTGACAAAGCGATAAGACTTGCCCGGAACCTAATGAAACTCTATCTGCCACACTCTCAACCTGGTGGACCCCTCATGGAGCATGCTGGTGTCCCAGCTGATCTTACCAAAGCCATGATGAAAGCGGCCACTGAAGGAGGAGATGTGGCGAGCATGATTACAGACAAAATGGTGCAGACATTGGGAGTCGTTGGTGATGCTGAATCGTGCATCAAGTACCTCAGGCAATTCATAGACGCAGGAGCGAATACGCCTGTTCTCTTTCCAATGCCTGGCGTTGATTTGCAGCAGACCATGAAGGTCCTGTCCAAAAACGTGATTCCTCACCTTCGGTAAACAACTCACTCCCTCACATAGCGATGCCTCTGAGATAGGGTGACCGCAAATGACAGCAGGAACACAGACTGAAGGCCGGACATTGGCTGAGTGTCTCTCAGAACCACGGAAGAGACATGTCAGAATAGTAGCATACTCAGCGACCTTCCTGTCCACGTTCTCACTTGGGATAACAGAGATTTTCGCTTCTTGGTACGCTGGGAAACTGGGGGCCACACCTTTTGAAATGGGTTTGGCAATGGGCTCCTTCGGGATTGTGTACATGTTCTCTCCTGCAATAGGCGGCAAGATTTCCGACCGAATCGGGAGAAAGAAGTCCCTAATGATTGCGACTGGCGCGTACATTTGTCTGCTGTTGCTCTACCCGCAGCCTTTCATCATTCCCCTGCATTTGATTCTAATACGAGCGTTGGAGGGTCTGTTCTTTGGGCTGTTCAATCCGACAGTAGAAGCAATGGTAGCTGAGCTGTGTCCCGGAAGTCAAGCAGCTGTGCTTGGCAACTTCTCCACTTCGTGGAGTGCCGGGATGATTATGAGTCCATTCGTCCTTGCCTACATGGCTACCAACTTCGGTAGCGTAACAAGCATCTACGTCGCTCTGGCAATCGAGATCGTTACTTTGGGTTTGATAGGCTTCGCCGTGAAAGACTATCGGCTGACAAAGACTACCCCTGTGACGGCCGCGAAATCCGAATCGCGGTTGGATTCCGGTCCGGATTCGGGTAATATAGGAGGGCACAGGAGTCTGAGAACGAGCACTCGTTTCGTCGCGAGCTATCTCTCTCTTGCCCTGTTTGGATTCGTCTCCACGGTGATACTCTCGCTGTTTCCAACATACATTCAGGGGCTTCCGGGATATGGTCCCCAGACCTTTGGCAACCTCCTCGTTGTTTGGAATGTGACCAGGACCCTTGCGTTTCTAGCCTGTTCCAAGTTTCCACACAAATGGATGGGCCGTGCGATCATAGCAGGAACTGTTTTCATCACAGCGTCGATGTTCCCGATTTCGTTCTTGACGGACTTGACATCTCTCATGATTGCGATGGTGCTCTGCGGCATAGGAGCAGGTTTCAGCTATTTGGGCGCTCTCTACATCGTGGTCTCCGCGAGCGATGAGGAGAAAGGCGCACATGCCGGGATTGTTGAGAGTCTCGCAGGAGTAGGTTTCTTTGCAGGGCCCATGGCTGGCGGCTGGGTTGCCGGGTTTGGTTTCACGCTCCCATACCGGCTTTCACTGATATACGGCATCATTACTGTCATTCTAGTTGCAGCTGCGCTCAGAGCTTCAAGAAGACAATAGGTCCCTTGGCCTGTGATTCAGTCCTTGAGCACTTTGTCGAATGCTCCCTTGATGCTCGGGTCTTCGACAATTGGTTTCTTAGGTGGAAATGGATAGGCCACCTTGCTGTGACTGAGACCCGCGTCTACGAGCATGGCAGCAGTTCTCACGGCCACAACAAAAGGATCGATTACGGGCACACCCATTTCATTCATTATCGGCTTGAGGTCAATCTCGTGTGAAAGTCCCGTGCATCCCAGCACGATCACGTCGGCTCCATCCTCCGAAACAGCCTTTCGGCATTCCTCTAGGAGTTCTCTCTGGGCTTCATCAGGCCTCTTGGCGATCTCAAGAACTGGCATTCTTAGACATCTGACACCTGTGCAGAAGCTCTCTAGGCCCTCCTTGCGAACCCCCCATTCCATGCACCTGACTAATGATTGCCCTTGGACAGTAATCACTCCGAACTTGGTTCCAAGTGTGAGAGCCAGATGAAGAGCAGTGTTCCTTACACCAACGACAGGTATACTGGAGACCTCTCTCGCTGCCTCCAAGACTGGATCGCAGGCGCAGTCAATCACGATGACATCCATACCATCCTTGTTCGCCTTGACGACCTGTTCCAGTATGAAAGGAGCATTGTAGGCCTCATCAGAGTGCGACTCAACACTGTGAGTCCCATATCTGGCATGAAGATTCTCAATGACAAAGCCTGGAGGGGTGACCGCACGGACGAAGTTCTTCTTCTTAGGGTCAACCCACCAGTCGATGCCAGTCACACCAATGAGAGCAATTCGTTTCAAGTTCAATCACTCACCGTAGCCGCCGAATCGAAGGTACCCTTCTGGTTTTCGCCAAGCTATTCCTAGTGAAGGTTCTTGATTATCTCTTCCATTGGCTTGTACTGAAGCTCTGGATGAGCATATCTCTCCGGACCAAAGGCTTTGCGCCCGATTTCGGTGTTTCCAGCGTAACGAACTCTCTCAGGTGCAGGCAGAGCAGTAACCGTGACTCTGAGCCCTTCCTTAAGGTCGGAACTCATTATGCCGTGGCCCGTCTTAGGGTCGTGCATGCAAACCAAGTCCGGGAACATGACGACTGGCTTATCATCGCACATGGCCATCATGTACTCGTTCTTCACCACAATCTGGAACTTGCCCTTGATGTCCTCAGGCTTGATAGTAACGAGCTCATGCAAGTGTCCAGCACGATCTTCACCTTTCACTTCCTTAATCGTGCCTGTTGTTAGGACGCGACCGCCCATTATATCTAGGAAGGCGTCGATGGGGTTCTTGCGGTTTGTATTAGCATCGCGAATAGCTTCTCCCAGTCGGATCGATTTTGAGATGCTGTTTGCCACGACGCTCTTCTTGAGCTGTGCGCCCGACTGGTAGTAATGATTGTTCGCACCAGCGCCTCCGTCTTGTACAACGGCAAAACGGCCAATCTCATCTGCAAGAGCAGGTATGCTGGCTTCTTGCACTATTACGACGCTTCCGCCCTTTGTCACGACTGGCATGGGACAAAGAGAGATACCATAACCGACGAACGAGATCATTTGTGTCTCGGGAGCGGACCTTCCAAGACCATCACCATCCACCGAGGTGATCTTGGCTCGGGCTGCCAGCGAGAGCATAACAGTTGTGTTGAGGCCGCCGAGTTCGAAGGGCACAACGTGATTGACCTTCTTGCCGGTCAGTTTCTCGGTTATCTTCGTGACTTCAAAGAGCTCGAATCGCTTCTCCCACTTCTCCAGCATGTCGCCTACGGATGTGAAGGCCTTCACGGACCCCATGTATCCACCGCAAACAATGAAGGCATCATCTCTGATGTCCTTAGGATCCGTTATTTCGTAGACCCTGCCTTTGTTGTAGTCCCAATCCACTAGTGGCTTCCCGAATCCGACGGGGTCGCCACCCCCGCCAGTGCCCAGTATGCCTACGCCGGTGAGCATGTCATATGCGTTTTGTTTTGTAAGCTTCATAGTCGTCTCTCTCAATGGCCTTTCATTGTCTTGCTCTCTGAGTCGATCCTACCGCCAATGTCGTGCACCACTTGGTACCAACGTTTGGAAGTGCCAACTGTTGCTCTTCTCTTCCAAGCGCCAGTCTTTGGAACAGCTTCAATCATGTCTAGAAGCTTCTGAGAGCGTGACACGACCAACTGTCTTTGCGCTTGGGATAGTACATTAACGGTGGGCACGAAGTCGAGCAGTTTCTTGAGGTTTGTTGTACAAGTGTAGTAGAATCCCCAATCATCACTCATTATGTTAGTAATATACGAACCGTTGATCTTTGTATCATCATCGGTATCGCTGATGTCATTCGCGAGGAACAAGATTACCAAGTCCTTGAGGTCCTTCGCATTGATCTCAACTATCTGGGTTTTCTCTAAGAAGAGGTCGCCGAGTGTTATGGTGGGATTATCCTTGGACAGACGGTCAGACTTCTTGAATTCGATTTTATGGCAGAAATCAAGCACATCGTAGAATACGTCTACATGGCCGCCTGTCTTGGGATTGGTGAACAGTTCGCGCATCATTGTGGCCCGGATGAATCCCGGCATTACGTACTGATATCCCAAGTCGTCTCGGAAGAGATTGATTATCTTGTGCTGATTCTTGTAGTAGCCGATAAAATCAATGTCCGTAATCTCTCGGCCCATTGCCTCATGCAACTGAACATATTGTGGCGACTTGATTCGATAAGCAATACATCCCATAATTCGAAGTGGCAAGCCAATCTGCTCAGCCGCGTCATGTATCCTTAGGGCTTCCTGCACGAGGTCATCGATTATTTCACCGTATTTTCCCGGCATTCGGGTTCCTCACCTATGTCAACTGTCACAAAGGACTTTATCGCCGCGTGTCGAATATGTCTTTAATATCTTTAGGTCAATACTGCGACACGCAGAGAAGGGAGGTAGGGCGAGTTTTGAGGCTCCGCAACGGGGACTTGTGAGTCGGGCTGTCTTCAAGGATTGCTACGGAACCCACGGTGTCAACATCTCGCCCTGCCATCTTAAGCTACACCGCCAAGCTCTTAAACCCCGTCAGGCGCAAGAGCTTAACGCGTTCATGAACAGATGGCGCATAACAAACAGGTGAAGTATGATTGAGAATCTTCCTAGCAGCAGACGCTCACGGAAGCCAAAAGACGTGGGAAGGTATGTGTAGAGCCCCCGATGTCTTCAAGGCTGACGTGGCAATGATGTGCGGCGACCTGACGGGCAAGGCCATACTGCCGATTATCAAGGAGAAGGAAGGCCAGTGGTATGCGACTCCTTACGGGAGCAAGAAGACCTTCAAGAAACAGAGCGATTTGGACCACTTCGTCAAGTTTACGAAGGACGAAGGGTTCTATCCATACGTCATTACCCCTGATGAGCTCGCAGAGATGAGAGCGAGCGAGAGCTTGGTAAAAGAGATCTTCGCGAAGCTGATGAGGGAACGGATTGCTGAGTGGCTTGACATGGCCACAGAGAAGATCTCGAAGAATGTTGATATCATAGTGAACCCGGGCAACGATGATGATTTCGTAATTGATGAAGTCATCAAGAATCATCCAAGAATCATATATCCGCTGAAGAGGGTAGTAGATGTTCACGGATACCCCCTGATCAGCATGGAATGGGTGAGTAAGACACCTTGGTCGACCTACAGGGAGTGTCCTGATGATCAGTTGATGGGCAAACTAGAGGAAGAATTCGCGCGAGTCAGCGACTATACGAACCTCTTGTGCAACTTTCATGACCCACCATTTGACTCAGGATTGGACACTGCACCTACGCTCAGGAACGTTGTCTCAAAAACAGGAGCAACGCAACAGGCCGTTACGAAAGCAGGAGCAATGGAACTTGTAGGACCTGTCGGCAGCAAGTCTGTTCGAGCATGCATCGAGAAGTACCAGCCTCTTGTTGGAATGTTCGGTCACATCCATGAATCTGTGGGTTTCAGGAATATAGGAAGGACCCTCTGTGTGAATCCTGGCTCCGAGTACAGAGAGGGAATTCTCAAGGGCATGATCATAAACATCGACGGTGGAAAGGCTTCAGCCGGTCGTGTTGAACTCTAGGGAGAATTGAATCTGGGAAGTGCCTGTGCACTCCCCCTTCTTCTTTTGAAAGTGATTTGCAGAAGTCAGTGAACAAGTGACGTGACGCCATCAGCCTGAACGTCCGGTTCCACAACACCCTCCATCGAGAATATATAGAGGCCGCTGTTTAAACTTCATCCAACCAGCTTAAAGGTGTTTAATCATGGCGTTGATACTCAAATCAAGAACTGACGTTGAAGATCTCACCGCCGGATGTTCATTCTTTGGCACTGGCGGCGGAGGCACAAGGCAAATCGGCCTGGACATGCTTTATCCTCACGTCGACGCGGGAAAGAAAATCGAGATTGTCGACACGGCGAAGGTAAAGGACAATGACTGGGTTGCATGCGCCTATTACTCAGGCACGATTGCACCGCCCACTCCCGAAATTGAGAAGACTAGAAAGAGGTTTCCTTGGTCGTCATTCGAGAAGGAGCTTGCACAGGGGCTCGATATTCTTGAGAAGCACATGGGTGTGAAGTTCACTGCTGTGGCACCTTTCGAACTAGGTGGAGTCAACACGCCCGCACCTATCGACGCCGCTGTAAAGCATGGCGTGCCTTGTGTTGACGGAGACTACTCTGGCCGTGCAGTCCCAGAGATTTGTCAGAATACTGTCTGTGTGCTTGGTTACTCGATGGCTCCTTTGGCCCTGATTGATTGGTACGGCAACACGAGCATAATCACGAAGATCATCAACTATGAGATGGGCGAACGCATATCGAAAGCCTTGAGCGAGGTGGCTTGGGGACGCGTGGGCAATGTCGCTTTCCCCGTGAAGGGATCTGATTTCCGTCGCGCAATTATCCCAGGAACTCTGAGTAAGAGCTACAAGGTTGGAAAAATCATCCGGGAGAGCAAACAGTCCGGTGATGATGCCGCAGCGAAAATAGTGGAAAGCGTGGGCGGCTGGATCCTGTTCAAGGGCCAAGTCATTGCCAAGAAGTGGGAGAACAGAGAAGGATACATGTGGGGCGAAACCACGATAAAGGGCAGCGGACTGAAGCCCGGCAGCAAGATGAGAATCTTCTTCAAGAATGAAAACCATGTATCTTGGCTTGATGACAAGCCTTGGGTCACCAGCCCCGACATAATCGAGGTCATTGACTCAAAGACTGGCGAACCAATTACGAATACTGATCTGGACAACGGACGTAACGTTACAGTGATTGGAATGAAGGGTGTTCCGGTCTTCAGGGAGCCCAAAGGGCTTGAGGTGCTTGGACCGAAGCACTTTGGTTTTGACTTACCATACAAACCAATCGAGAGCCTTGTGTAGAAACACTGAGGGCCACGAACACAACGGGCTCTACGTGGAAACTTTTTTGTGCTAGAAGGCGGGAGTTTTTCCCGCCAACCTAGCGTGATGATTGTATCTAGTCCTTGAGTTGGACGACGTAGTTCTTTCTGAACCAGTTCGGGCTTTTGAAAACCTCTATCCCATCATAGTCAGTATTCCAAAACTTCACTAGGTTCTTTTCGGCCTTGAGCTGGTCTCTGCGCATAGTCCTCGATAGATAGAATATGAGAGTCTGGACCCATTTCTTGAGATATCCGCATTCTGTATCGAACATTGACCCGTTCTCCTCAATGTAGTGGTAGATGACCCATGCCACTTTTCGGTTGTACCATGCACTAGTAATGAATGCTCCCAAAAAGAGAAGAAGGGTAATTACGGTGAAAGGAGTCGTGAACCATGAGAGGAATTCAACGTGGAATACCCAGACAAGCACAACCAGAGGAAATGCAATCGTCAGGAGAACGGTCGAAAGCAGATTCACAGTCTGCCTACGAGTCATGAGCTTCTGTACTCCCTGGAACCTTCGGTCCGACCGCGGCGAGTTTGTGCAGGAGGGGCCGGATTGTTCCCCATTGCTTTATGAAACTCTTCGGAACGTCGCCGCGTCCAATGGCCTTTTCGATGAAGGCGAGATCATAGCACCTGTGAATGCGATAGCCATCGAATACGCTGATCAGGTTCTTGCTCCACTTCATGTCTAGTCCGGCGGGATCGAACTCGAAGCTCTCCAGGTCCGGGGCCGGAGGCTCCTTTCTGCTCTTAGGTGCTTGGCTCATTGTGTTCAGTCCTCTGGGAAATCTTGTCGCCGCGATGCACAGTTAACGTTTATGTTTCTTGGGATATGACCAACCGTTTCGTTTAAGAGTACACCTGGTTGGGCAATCTGCGAAACAGCGTCTTTGGCTCTTTGAAGGTAATGCGATTGCAGAGCGATGACAAAAGGAAATTGTATAGGGATTTGCAGCTGAGTGGCTTTGAGTACGAAGGCAACGACCCGTACAGCAAGTCGCCTGCCCAGCTGATGCTGGGTTCCGGTGGCGCTAGGTTTGTCCTGCCACGAGAGAGAAAGACGCGCTCGTATCAAGGTGTCGTTTGAACTTAAGTGGCCTGAGGTGGTGTCATATGACTGCTGCAAGGTCAATATCTGCAAGGATGAGAAGTCCTGGCCGGCGGATGAGGAACTTCCTCCTGACTACCATGTGATTGGACAAGCTGGCATGCTATTCGTGTACTTAATGATTGAACGCCAGGCTGATTTTCAGATTTGGTCCTATTTTCCGTCGGAGGATGTGGACATAGTCAAGGAACTCGCGGAGAGGTACATTGGCGCGCCCCTCACCCCGGGCCTTGCTCATCATGGTACGGCTGCAGTCGTGAGGTATGTCGTGAATCACTGTAATGTCCTGTCGACCTTTAAGACGGATTGGACGGACTGGCTGCACAAGTCTCCTAACGCACCCATGAGCTCACCACGCGAGAAGCTCAGGGAAATAGGGCCCACCTACTGGTTCTGTTTGGAGGGGATGGGTATCGATTTCTATGGTGCGAGCGAGCAGCTTGAGCAGATGTCAACATTCTGGCCCTGGCGAATCATCAACAACATCTTCTTAGACGATATTGAGGTTTCTTACCAATGGTTTGAAGATACCTTCATCTATAGGCAGCAGGTCTGGGAGAAGGAACTCCGCGATGCAATTCTCGCTGGAGCACTAGAGGCGCTAAAGGCATACAGATCTTCGGACGATGTTAAGCAGGTCCTGACGATAAGGCCTTGGTCATTTCCTTCATCTTTGCACAGAAGCTGGGACAATCTGGAGCCTTTTGGATGCAAGGCCAGCAGAAACAGATTCCCGCCTATATATGATTTTGAGGAACCGGAATAGGTTTCATGTGGTAGTCTGCATTGGTTCGTTGTCAGGCCTATTGCTATCTTGTGCGAACAAGTATGAAAAGAAAAGGAGAGAAGAGAGCATCGATGCTCTCTTCTTGACCATAGTTTTACTCTGGTGGAAGCTGTCCGAATATAGCAGACATCTCAATGCCCTTGGCCTTGTTCTTAGCACCGTAGTACAGGTACATGAGCTGGCCCCACAGGTAAACGAAGACTGTGAATGCCACCTCAAAGGGCAATGTTGGCACATAGGCGACTATTGCCCAGAAGAACACGGAGCCTGATACAATACCACCGATTGAAACCAGTGGAATGCCAAAGAGCTTCCATGCACCACTGCGCTCCCAGAGGGTCGGCCGATAGTACGGCAGTCCGACTGCAGCGAGGGCCATCTGCCATCTGATGAAGACGTAGGTGTATCCGACACCCACGAGTGCAGACAAGGCAGTGCCGAAGAAGATCTGCAGAAGGGATGCGTAGGTCAGTGTGCCCAACGAGAGTATCAGCCAGAAGTACAGGCTGACGTGTGGCACATGGTACTTGGGATGAACGCTTGCGAACACCTCAGGACAGAACCGGTCCATAGCCATTGAGTGGAATGGCCTTGTCACCCATAGCGCATTGCTTGGTGAGTCAAGGATGCTTGCATAGATCGGGCTGAAGATTACGAACCAACCAGCTGCTCCACCTCTCATTGCAACTGCGGCGAAGTTACCCCAACCTGGGAACACACCGGTAGCTGCGAGGTTGTTCTGGTAGAGGAATGAGCCCATGCTGCTCTCGAGTGCATAGCCTGAGAGAATGAAGAATACAGCAATGCCCAGCCAACCACCTAGGTTGCTAAGCGGGATGTTCCTGCTTGGCTGTGCAACCTCACCGGCAACTGGCATGATCAAATAGGGCCACATCATTCCTACAGTGAGGATGAGTGCTGGTCCAACTGAACCCCAGTTGAAGGTCGTCCATGCAGACACGTCAGGGTGTAGTGCTTGGAGGGAAGCGTAGTTTCCTGCGCCGAAGACTGCATCCCAGTTTGCCTGGCCAGCTGCACCTCCTATAGGTGTAGTCAGCAAGGCAACATCGGAAATCACGATTGCCAGAATGTTCACTAAGCCCAGTATTATCACAAACCAACCTAGCCACTTGACGCTTAGGTAACCAAAGATGAACCCTATGAAGATGCTTGCTGCAGCGAATGCAAACAGCGGTACTGGCTGGAACATGAAAGCTGAAAGAGCTATAAGTCCAGCGTCGCCGGCTGCGCTACCCATAACATAGAGTCCGCCTGCGAATACCTCCACAGCTAGGAAGCTTCCAATTCCTCTGAAGACAGGGTTTGTGATTACGCTTCGCCAACCTTCCATAACACCGAAGATTGGTGAGAGGCCTCTTCCTGTAAAGTAGTAGGAAGCTCCTGACCTCGGCATTGAGAGCATCAGGACCATTAGTGCGATCGCCTCAAAGAACACAGCGAATGATCCTAAGGCGAACATTATCACTAGGGTCGTGCCCGGGAACCACGTTGAAATCTGTGGACCACCGTACGCGAACCATGGCCCTAAAGTCAAGGCAATAGGAAGCAACAAGGCAAAGCCTGTGTTAACTTCCTTGACTAGACCGGAACTCTCTCGCACGAAGAGGAGTTTACTGTCGCTCATCTTGCGCGTTTCTCCATTTTTACATTCACGAACTCTTTGTCCGAGTTCCGTGATGAAGACAATCTGCAAATACTGGTACTTAAAGCTTAGGACAGGCCACAGATTAAAGGAGTAACTGGCTCCTTCTTCCAGCCGCAACACCAAAGCGGCACCGTGTGGTTACCAGTTTCGCCGCACTCAATCGAATTTTCATCTGGTGCGGACATGAACGGTATCGAAAAGGCGCGGTTTGTACTATAATCTCTTGAAGAAATCAGTGTCTAGGACCAAGACCTCGACTTGCTTGGTTCTCACGCCGGTCCTGCTTTCGAGCAAGACATTCAAGATAATGTCGATGTCCATTAAGTGAATTGGCGGAACTGAAACTCTCTTGTCATGGTTATTATAGCCGAGCGCCGCTTTCCGGGCTTGTTCGCTGACTCGGCCATTGGAAATCAATACTCCTTGATTGGCTTCGTATATCGGAAGAGCTCCTCTTATCTGCAGGATGGTACTAGTCTCGATCTCTTCCTCGAGCTCGCACTTAATCGCGTATACCAGTACCGGAGAGCGGCCACCGTCATCTCGCCAAGAAATCCTCATCATGACCGTGTTTTCTTCGCGCCCGATTACTTCCATCTCCTCAACTCTAGCGCGTATATTGGTCAAGACTATCTCCGCTAGCCTCTCGAAGGCTCTGACATCCAGTGCTGCAATGGCCTCTCCCATGTCCCTCCGAGTAACCGCATTGAATTCTTCCGCTCGGTCTCTTACCTCTACGATGAGGTCTTCGTCCACGGCTCCCTCGCAAATATCGTTGTAGCGATACAGACCTGGACCCACTCTCATGAAATACGCAGGACGCTTATCCATCTGGGCCTGTTTCCACTCGATTGACAAGGACGCAGACACAGAACCGGGATCTCTTCCAAGTGCTCCCGCTATTTCCTTGTAGTGCACCGGTTTCACTCGTGCATTCTCTGCCAGCCATTGCTTGAGGGTTCGTTTTTGCTCTCTTGCTTCCATTGTGTGACACCGCCGTGGTTTCTATTGTTGGGCCCTCTCATGTGCATCAGGAGTTTCAGTGGATTCAAATCATACCGCTACACATGTCGATGATTTCGCGGCGGAAAACGAGCTAGTCTGTCGTCCTCAGGCGAGCAAGGATTGCGTGCTTGAGGGAGTTCTGCCTCGTTCTCCAGTCGTCCTGCTCACTTGCTCTTGCGCAGTACAGGTAGTTAAGTGTTCACCAAATGCTTAATATAAACTTTAAGAAGAGAGAGGACTGTAGAGAAGGAGCTGAGTGAGTATGGCTCAGGTCTTCGTAAAGCTCATGGCCAAGGGGTTAAAGTCAACCGAGCATGACAAGTTTCCTTTCGAGACAGGACAAGATGCGACGGTACGAGACCTAATTGACGAGCTGTATGAGGACCAACCTCAGAGGTTCAGGATCTACTTGAGCGATACGGAGAACAGGACACTGAAGAGAGAGACGATAGTGATTGTCAACGGCATGAATATGGTGGCACGCAAGGGGGAGAAGACGAAACTCTCTGATGGAGACCTCGTCGTTTTCATGATTGCAGCCGTCGGCGGGTAGTGGCTTCCTGTCCTCGTTTACATCTCTATCTGCTCATTTGGCATGAGGTCTGTCGATTCACTCAGCGACAAGTTGGGGACGGTCCGTTCGCCTTCAGTCCTCAGAGACATAGTCCGACTCAAGAATCGCCTTGTCTGCTAGCCCCGCTGATACCGCAACAATCTCTGCAACATCAGCTACTCGCAGCGGAGCGTCAGCTTTGTACGCTGCATGAGTCAGATTGAGTTCGCAGGCTGGACATATGGTCGCAAGGACAGAAGCAGTCGTCTGAAGGGCATCCTTCAGCCGTTCTTCAGAGACCTGTTGCGAGTAATCGGGGTACATTATCTTCAAGCTGCCTCCGCCGCCACAGCAGAACGCTTGTTCCCTGATGCGAGACATTTCCTTGAACTGAACGCCCGGAATCGCTGTTAGTACTTTCCGAGCTTGGTCGTACATTCCCCTGTAGCGACCGATTTCACACGGGTCGTGATATGTGACAACCTTTGCTACACTAGTCTTCAGTGGAAGTCGCTTCTGAGTCACAATCTCCTCGAGCACTTGGCTAGTATGTCTCACCTTGAATGGAGGTTCTTTCAAGCCAAGCAGCTGAGTGTACTCCTCATCGAAGGCTCTGAAGCAGCTTGGACATGGCGTGATTATCTCCTTGACTCCTCGTGCCTTCAACTTCTTGACGTAATCCTGGGCCCATTGCTTTGCCGCCTTGACATCGCCTGTAATCCACATGGGTGTGCCGCAGCACTTCTGGTCATCTCCAAGAAAGTCCAGCTTGTAACCAGCCGCCTGTAGCACCTGAACAACGATGCGGGTCTTCTCTTTGAATCTGTGACTAGCGAGGCAACCTGGAAAGAACAAGGTGCCAGATCCTTTTTGGAACTTGATACCTTGAGCCCACTTTGTATGTTCAGCGGCCGGGTCTGCAAAGATGTTGCCCTTCTGAGACATCGTATTTGTCATCTTGCTGCCATCTTCAGGAGCGCCGATTCCCTTGTCAACGAAATCAGCACGCATGGCTTTCGTTATCGCAACGATGTCTATCTTAGCTGCTTTCTTGCACTCCTCTCTGCACCGTCCACATAGAAAACATCCGAAGACTCGCTCTCTGAGGTCTTTTGTATAATCGAGCTTGCCCTCGAGAATAGCGCGAGCGATGGCCATTCGTCCTCGGGCCGTCGAAGACTCCCATCGCTGGGTGAAGATCTGCGGACACCTATCACTAAACTCTGTGCCTCGGCAGAACTCACATCTTCCGCAGGCGTAAATCATGTCACGATATTGCTCGATCCTCACATCAAATCCTCCTTTCGAATAAACATGCCGCGTTGCAGAATATCCTTCGGATCAACCGCTTTCTTGATAGTCTTCAGTAGACGGTAGTATCCGGTGTCTCGTTTCTCAAGGAACGGTCGAAGGCCATCGCGACCGCCGATTCCGTACGGAGCGACGGGCCCGTTCAGAACAATATCATTGATTTCGTCCGAGATTTTGATGATTTCGTCCCATTCTGCGGGCTCTTTGTAGTTCGTTACCATGAATGCCAACCAATCTCTCGGAAGCACCTGGCCTCCAAATCCCGCCTTCTTGTAACCTCTTTTCTCAATGAGCTCCTCGCGCCATACACGATAGAGGAACTTTATGTCATCTATTCTCAGTGAACCCGAGCCGAAGAAATGCCAGACACCGGCAGTGAAGATGTCGGTGAGCCCAGTCAGAATTCTTCCATAATAGTCATCGGCCGGAGCTCTGTCACCGAGTGTTCCTCCTAGCTCTTCGATTTTCTCCAAGATGCGTGCTTTCCTGTGGTCAACTATTTCTTTCTCGTAGCCAAAAATGTCCATCATCACGAGGAAGGTTTCAGGTGAATTTGGATCCACCCAGAGATAGAAGCCTTGAAGATACTCATCGCCCACAAAATGGTTGACGAAATGGCCTCACTCGATGACATCATCAAGGGTCTTCATTGTCATAACCAACCTTTCTTTGATGTCAGTTGCTGGACGGATTCTCAGAGTAATCTCCGTGCATATGCCGAGGATTCCTTCTGCACCGATGAAGAGACCAGCTAGGTCGGGTCCGACACACTGCCGCTTGAACTTACCGGCTGATGGCCAAGCTGCTGACCCGGTTTCTACGATGTCGCCATTGGGCAATACCATCTCGAGGCTTATGACATCCTGATTGCCATGGAACCCAAACTTCGCAGTGCCGTGCGGACCGCCGCCGGCTTTCATCACTGAACCTCCGATTGTCATTGCCGGGCCGCCCGCTTCGCTGCAAAGATAGGTCAGACCCTTCTTCCTAAGCTCTTCGTCTAGCTTCGCCCAAGTGCAGTTCGGCTGGACGGTTGCTGTCAAATCTCTATCATTGATTTCGAGTATCTGGTTCATGAGGCTCATGTCCAGGAGTATTCCAGGCTCCTGAGGAAGATAAGCATCCCAGTGTGACGTGCCTCCTCCCCGAATGTAGACAGGGACGTTGCTGTCAGATGCAACTCGAAGAATCCGGCGAACCTCGTCACGACTCTCAGGCATTACGATATGTGTGGCCATCTTCTGTCTCGCAGGGCTCAAGTCCCTGCTATATGCCACTAGGTCAAAATCCCGGTCAGTGACGCGTTTCGGATCCACGGCCTGCTTGAGCAGCTGCGTTACTTTCGAAACATCAACCATCGCATGTCTCTCCAGATGATGCTCCCCTTACATGGGATAACGTTGGTCGAGCAAGGAAAACTCCCAGTTATTAAATCCGCGGGAATAGTCTTGTTAAAGACGGCATTGTTTCGTATGCAGCTCTTTTAATAGTGGATTTCCGTCGGGTCCTCCTGATGAAGCCTCGAGAGAGATACTACAAGATAGTCGACCATGAGGAACCGGACAGGGTTCCATTGGACTTCTGGATCACCCCAGCCGCGTATGCGAAAGTCCGCGACTATCTCAAGATTACGGCCCCTGAGACCCAAGAATGGGGCATAATGAGTTCTTGGAAGATATCTGAGGAAATGCTGCGCCGACTCCACTTGGATTTCAGACGTGTCTATATGAACGAAGCATCGTCCTTCAAGTCGAAGACCTATCCGGACGGCTCGACGGATAGTGAGATGGGTTTCCGAGGAAAATGGTATGGCCCGTACTGGGAGGTCGTGTACTACCCTTGGGCAGACGCCACAGAAGTCGAGCAGATAGAAGAGTACGAATGGATGGACCCTGACGATCCATCAAGAATGGAAGGTGTGGTCGAATGGGCCAAGCAGCTGCACGAGAAAGGTGAGTATGCAGTTGTCGGTATGGTCGGGGGTCCTTGGGGTGTCTTCGAGATGTGTGCTCATTTCATGAGAGGCTTCGATAAGTTTCTTGTAGACTTGGTCGAGCACACGAAGCTCGCTGAGGCTATGATGGGCAAATGCATGGACCTAGCTTTGGAGATGAATCGCGTCTTCTTGGACGAAGTTGGAGAGTACTTAGATGTGGTGCAAGTGGGTGACGACCTTGGGCACCAGAATGGGCTCATTATGAGTCCGGCCATGTACCGACGGTTGGTTAAGCCGAGACATGTGCGGATATACCAAGACATTCACAGGAGAGCACCCAATGTCAAGATTCTGTATCACAGCTGTGGAGCAATAGAACCGATGATCAACGACCTCATAGAGGTGGGCGTTGACATCCTGAATCCAATTCGAGCCGCTGGCAAAAGGTATGGACTCTGCAGAACTCAAGAAGAAGTACGGCAGCAGGCTGACTTTCCACGGAGCAATTGACTTGCAGCATGCAATGTCCTCACAAGGTACAAAGAATGACCTTCGAGCAGAAGTGGACAAGAGGCTCAAGGCTCTAGCACCGGGCGGCGGCTACATATTGGCGCCGGCCCACAATATTCAGGATGACTCTACACCCGAGAAGATAGTGTACCTGTACGACTACGCCGAGAAGAAGGGCACTTACCCCATCTCCTAGGGTGCCATTCTGCCAGAGCAAGTCGTCGTTCGCATCTAATTCAGTGACCGCATAACGAACGGAGTACTCTTCTCATGTGAGGACGAAAGTGGCAGGCCCATCAGATGAGTCTGCAGACCATACGTGTCCACTGTCCTAAGGGATGGGTTTCTGCTTGTGAAGTTCCTGTGGGTCCTTGCCTTGGTCAAGCATACTCCCCCACCACTTGTCCGTTGCAACCACGCGTTCAGCCGCTGCCAAGACCTCTTCTGTTCTGTTCTCTGGAATCAGAACAATACCGTCTCCATCTCCAAAGAGGAGGTCTCCCTGATGCACGGTCACTCCGCCGCACACTGTCGGCTCGCCAATAGACTCGATGTCTAACCTTGCCCGCATGGTTCCAGGATGACGACCCCTCGCAAACACCGCAAAACCGAGCTTGTCCGTCTCATCTACGTCTCTTACCGTGCCGTCAACGACAGCCCCACGCAGCCCGCGCGAAATGCTAATCTTGGTCATTATCTGACCCCAACCTGAGCAGTCTGTGGCCCCAGACATCTGGATGACCACGACATCATCCTTCTTGGCCTCGGTCGCTATCTTCATGAAAGCCTCCAATTGAACTTCATTGTAGGGGATTCGAGGGGCTGTGGGCACGAGCTTGGCCGGTCTGGCGAAACCCACGACAATCCTATTCTTGGTTACGGGTGCAATTCTGCTATCCATGCAGACGTTGCGCAGTCCAATCTCGTCTGCGCCATCGGAAAGCGCAGGCACGTACAGCTTCTTGCATCGGTCAATTATGCTTGCTTTCTTGCTCATTAGTCATCACCTGAAGACCATGAATCATATACTGGTCACTTTGAGTAACGATACACACAGTACTCATCGCCGCGCATCATGCACTTAGGCAATGTCATCTTCGCCTTGGGGTCAACTGCCTGACCAATTCCTTCATCCATCTTCGTGACCCAATCACAGATATCTTGTCCCGCATGTTCGGCCTTGAACGTGTCTATCCAAGGGCAGTAGGTGACCTTCATCTCGAGTTCCTTGTCCGTTGCTTTCTGAAGTTCAATTTCAAAACCGAAGTACGGATGTGCCGCAATGAAGAACTCAATAATCGACTTGAGGTCGCCTTTTCGGAGACCGCCTTCCTTGATGCCCGCTTTTCCGAGTTCGATGCCGTGAAGTCGATTGGCTTCGCCTATGGTGGTGAGGCCTTTCCCTCCCATCGACTTCCGTACTGCTTCCACGTATATTGCGTGTGCGCTGGCAAGAGTAACCATGCTAACTTTTCGCACATTATCTGCCGTTGGAGACGCCGTAGTGTTTCACCATGTGTTCGCGCTTTGCACGGTGTGATACTGGCTTTCTTAAATCTGCTATGGAATGAAGGCTTTGTGAGAGGCCGCCTAGACCGCCTGTCCTCGGTGTCACAATCGAGTATCTTTAAGAGGGCGTTGAAAGCGGGCTCACACATCAATTCTAGGTAGGTATGAGCCATGCTCGCAGACAGAACCAAGCTTGTCCCCGCTTCTGAAATCCGCAAGATGTACAACATGGCGCGAGGCCGCCCGAACATCCTCGATCTGACCGTGGGTCAGCCAGACTTTGACACGCCTGACTTCATCAAGGCGGCAGCCAAGAAAGCCATTGACGATGGCTACACCAAATACACTCACAACGCTGGACTTATCGAGGTTCGGGAAGCACTCGCAAAGAAAGCCAAGAAGGAGAATGGAATCGAGGCCAATCCGGAGAAAGAGATTATCTGTACTGCTGGTGGCATGGGCTCTCTTTTACTCGCCAATCTTGTTCTCGTGAACCCGGGCGACGAAGTCATCTATCCCGACCCCGGCTTTGTTAGTCATTATGCTCACATCATGCTCGCTGGCGGCGTTCCAGTTCCTGTTCAGCTAAAGAAGGAAAACGACTTTGCAGTCCGCGCCGAGGACATTGAGAAACTCATTACAAAGAAGACGAAGCTTCTTGTCATCAACTATCCAAACAACCCAACTGGAGCCACGATCCCCAGCTCGGAACTCAAGAAGATAGCAGAGTTGGCAATTGCGAAGAACATCTTCGTGCTTGCTGACGAAGCATACGAGAAGTTCCGGTACGGAACAGAGAAGCCACTCTTCATTGGTTCTCTGCCCGGTATGAAGGAAAGGACTGTGACGCTCTTCTCGTTCTCCAAGAGCTATGCGATGACCGGCTGGAGAATAGGTTTCGCAATCGGGCCAGAAGAGGTAGTTGCCGCAATGGTCAGACTGCAGGAGCACATCCTGTCGATGCCGACAGCGATTTCCCAGAAAGCTGCCGAGGCCGCGGTCAACGGCCCCCAAGATTGTGTCAAGACGATGCTCGATACGTTCAGAAAGCGAAGAGACGTCATCACAAAAGGTCTCCAGTCAATCGAAGGCATCAAGGTCGACCCTCCTGGAGGAGCATTCTATGTCTTCCCAGACGTTTCGGCGTACAAGATGAAGTCTTTCGACTTAGCAGTGAAGATTCTTGATGACACTGGCGTAGTCTTGGTGCATGGTTCAGGGTTCGGGAAATACGGAGAAGGATACCTGAGACTGTGTTATGCAGTATCTACCGAGGTGATTCAGGATACTCTGGGGCGCCTCGACTCTTACTTGCCCAAGCTGCTCAAGAAGAGCAGATGACCACATGATGAATGATATATAGTCTTCACGCGCCTATGGTTCTTATGACCTCCCGCACAATGGCGATGCGAGACCGTATGCTCAACTCTCGCCCGACCATATCCTCGGAAAGAGCGTACCTATTCACACAATACTTGCGCCAACACGAGAACGAGCCAACGAAGGATAGATTGGCGAAGGCATTCGCCTACGTCTTGGACAACATGACCATACAGATTCAGCCCGGTGAGCTGATAGTCGGTAACATGGGTCCTACCCCAAGGTCCTGTCAGATTTTCCCTGAGTATAGCTGGACTTGGATTGAAAAGGAGCTAGACAGATTCGACAAGAGGCGGACAGAGAAGTTCGACCTAGGGCCGGACGACAAGGACAAGCTGCGAGAGGTTTTCAAGTATTGGCGCGGCAAGAGCACTGCTGAGATTTGTGCTCAGACCATGCCCCAGGAATCTCAGCGAGCAGCTCAAGCGGGTCTCTTCACCATTGGTGCCCCCGGTACAGGGATAGGACATGTCATTGTTGACTACAAGAAGGTAATCCAGACAGGTCTCGGATCAGTCTTAGGACAGGTGATGAAGCTGCGAAGTCAAGCTCGCAACAATCCTGAGAAGACCTCATTCTATAATGCTGTGGAAATCGAAATCAACGCTATCGACCGCTTTGCTCGAAGATTCAGCACCCTCGCGGCGAAGATGGCGAATGAAGAAAAAGACCCACAACGTAAGAAGGAACTACAAGAGATCTCAAGGATATGTAGTACTGTGCCGATGAAGCCTGCATCCAGCTTCCAAGAGGCATTGCAGTCCTTCTGGTTCGTCCAGCTTCTCGTTCAGACCGAAGGTAATGGCCACTCGATATCAACGGGCCGCTTTGATCAATACGTGTATCCGTACTATGCTGCGGATGTCAAGTCGGGAAAAATCAATAGAGACCAGGCTCTAGAGCTGGTCGAAATGCTCTGGATGAAGTTCTCTTCCTTAATCAAGCTTCGAGATGAGTACTATAGCGTTGCATTCGCGGGGCACCCGATGTTCCAGAACCTGACAATCGGTGGACAAGACGAGCGCGGAAACGATGCAAGCAACGAGGTCACATATCTTGCCCTCGAGGCAACGAAGAATATGAGAGTCACGCAGCCCACGGTCTCCTTCCGCTGGCACAGCAAGACGCCCAAGGATGCGAAGCTCAAGGTTGTTGAAGTTGTGTCAAAGGGTCTTGGCATGCCCGGTCTGTTCAATGATGAAGTCATTATCCCGATGATGAAGAAGAAGGGCGTTGACACCAAGGAGACCTTTGACTACTCAATCCTCGGTTGTGTCGAACCTATAATCGAGGGAGAGGCAGACGTCAGGCCCAACATCGGTTTCGTCAACTTCGCCAAGGTCCTTGAAATCACTTTGAACAACGGCAAGGACCCAAAGACCGGCATGATGGTAGGAATCGAGACCGGCGATCCTCGCATTTTCAAGAGTTATGACGATCTCTGGGGTGCATATAGAAAGCAGCTTGACTACACAGTCGATCTTCTCACCAAGGCGGACCGCGTTGCCGCCGAAGTCCACGCAAAGCTCGCACCTACCTCCTTCATCTCATCTCTCCTCACGGGCTGTGTCGAAACAGGCCGGACAATGCAGGAGGGCGGAGCAAAGTACAACGCTGGAGGAATTCAGGGCGTTGGTATTGCGATTGCCACAGATTCACTTTCAGTCTTGAGAAAGCAAGTCTTCGAAACCAAGAAGGTGAAAATGGAACAGATTCTGAATGCTCTCTCTAGGAACTACGAGGGCTTTGAAGATATGAGGGTTCGATTCGAGAACGACCCCGACAAGTATGGCAATGACATTGAACGTGTTGACATGATAGCTCGTGAAATTGGAAAGGCATTTTGCGAATCTGTACAGAGCAGGATGACAACCCGCAATGGTCCCTATCATGCAGCGCTATTCTCAGTGTCGATGTATATTCCTCAAGGAGAGTCCGTGGGAGCTACGCCCGACGGTCGCCGTGCGGGAGTAATGCTGTCAGATGGAGTCTCACCAGCTCACAATAGGGACGTCCACGGTCCCACTGCCGCCATGAAGTCAGTGGCCCGGTTGGGTCATGGCCTATGTTACAATGGAACCCTGTACAACATGAAGTTCAGCCCCCAGATCTTTTCATCTGCGGCCGGTCGTGATAACTTCATAGGACTCATCGATGCCTACTTCAAGCTTGGCGGATTGCACGTCCAGTTCAACGTTCTCTCTCGAGAGACGCTTGAGGATGCAAAGGTTCACCCTCTCCAGCACAGAGACTTGATAGTTAGGGTGGCAGGGTATAGTGCATACTTCATCGAACTAGATCCGTTTGTTCAGGACGAGGTGATTGCTCGTACCGAATTCAGCAGCGGCGTAGCCTGAAACAGTTGCAGATGAAAGCAACACTTCGACAAGTTTAACATCGGCCTAGAGCGTATCTCACTCAGTTAAACAACTCATCCGAGTGTGATTCAATGGGATACGATGTTGTCACCTTCGGAGAGGTGATGTTAAGACTCTCCCCTCCCAACTTCATGCGCATTGAGCAGGCAAATAGACTTCAATACGAATGCGGGCGGCGCGGAGATGAATGTCGCGGTTGCCTGTGCGAGAATGGGCCTGAAAACCGCGTATGTGACGAAGCTTGGAGACAACTCCATTGGTCATTTCATTCGCAACAAAGCAAGGGAACAGGGCGTCGATACGTCCTATATTCTGTGGGACGCAAACAGCCGCTGCGGAACTTACTTTGTAGAATTCGGCTCGGCACCAAGGGCTCAGCGAGTGATATATGACAGGGAGCAGTCTGCCATAAGCAAGATCAAGCCCGGAGAGGTTCGTTGGGCAGAGATTCTCAAGGGCACGAGGCTCTTCCATACCAGCGGAATAACTCCCGCAATCAGTCCTTCGTGTGCAAAAGCGACGGAAGAAGCTTATGAGGACAGCAAAAGAACAGGGCTGCAAGGTCTCCTATGATGTCAACTACAGAAGCAAGCTTTGGACTCCAGAGCAGGCTCGAGCGTTCACTGAGCCAGCGTCTAAGAACATTGACATCCTAATCACGACTGAAGAAGACACGAAGGTTGTCTATGGCATAGAAGGCAAAGACTATCAGGAGGTAGCAAAGAAGCTTGCAGACAAGTTTGGTTTCGAAGTCGTTCTCATAACCCTCCGCAAGACTCCACTGGTCTGGCTGAATAAGTGGTCAGTCTTTGCTTACTCGAAAGGTAAGATTTATCCGAGCGCCGAATACGACGTTGAGATAGTCGACAGGCTTGGAGCAGGCGATTCATGCAGTGCAGGTTTCATCTACGGCTACCTTGAGCTGAAGGACATTCAACAGGCAGTCGACTATGGTGCTGCTCTGTCTGCGTTGAAGCACTCAGTGCCCGGTGACCTTGCGTATATCTACAAATCCGAAGTCGAGGCGCTCGTAAAGGGCGGCAAAGGACTTCGCATTCAGAGGTAGGCGATAACAACATGTGGGACAAACAAGATGCTATGAAGCTCGTTCGTGACACCGCACTCATCCCTATCATCAGAGTGGACTCTGCTGATGTTGCGATGAAGGTTGCAGATGCGTTCCTTAATGGTGGCGTCAACATCATTGAGGTAACTTTCAGTGTGCCAGGCGCTACTGATGTCGTACAGAAGCTGACAGACAAAGTGGGCGACAAGGTGCTTGTCGGCACAGGAACAGTGCTGGACCCAGAAACAGCTCGAAGGGCCATACTTGCTGGCAGCGAGTTCATTGTGGCTCCGTCATATTCCAAAGAGCTCATAGAGATGGCTAGACGGTATTCTAAGCCTTGCTTCCCGGGGGCACTCACCCCAACTGAGATACTCCAAGCCTACACTTGGGGAGCTGATGCAGTGAAGGTGTTCCCGTGCGGCGAAGTCGGTGGGGCTGCCTACATCAAGGCTGTCCGAGCGCCGCTGCCGCATATACCGTTGATTCCAACGGGCGGCGTCGATTTGCAGACTGCCGGACCGATGCTTGAAGCGGGAGCATTCGCTCTCGGTGTAGGCAGTGCAATAGCAGATGCCAAGGCCATCAAGGACGGTCGCTATGACATCATCACCGAGAACGTCAAGAAGTTCTTGGAAATAGTCCGGAAATACAGAAAGAAGTGAGCAGTGTCAGAAACACCGCTCACATACTTCCAACAAGAAGATTGGTAGACTCGGTCGGGTTGGCTTCACGTGAGTCATCGCCCGACCCCTCTCTGTTTTTTCTTAGGGTGTTTGTATTTCAAGTGCAAACACTCGCATTGCTGCCCGTGTAGGGCGGGTTGCGTGACCATCGAAAACCCGTTCGTGTCGGAGGGACTCAAACCCTTGGCGGGTTTAATATCCAATTGAGATCACATATGGACAGGCTTCTAACTGCTCTGAGCGGCGACGGAGGTCGCAAGAAGACGAAGGTCATGAAAGCCTACAAGACAGAGCTGGACCCTGACAACGTCCAGGGCACGACACTGCTCAAACACTGTGGCACAGCGAGGTTTGCATACAATTGGGGGCTTGCTCGACGGAAGGAGGCGTACGAGAAGACAGGAACATCGTCGAATGCCATCGGGTTGCACAAGCAACTGAATGCCTTGAAGAAAACGGAGTTCCCATGGATGTACGAGGTCTCCAAGTGCGCGCCGCAGGAAGCACTCCGAGACCTCGATAGAGCATTCAAGAGCTTCTTCGAGGGACGGGCGGGATACCCGAAGTTCAAGCGCAGAAGACTCGGTGTAGGCAGTTTCAGGCTTAATGGAACCATCAGGGTATTCCATGATTCGGTACAGTTACCCCGAGTCGGCGCTGTTCGGCTGAAGGAAAAGGGCTACCTGCCGTCCAAGGGAGTTCACGTTCTGTCGGTGACTGTGTCAGAAAGGGCCGGGAAGTGGTTTGTGAGTCTTTGTGTAGAAGAGGAAATCGAGGTGCCGAACAACACTGGTCCCGTGGTCGGCATTGATGTCGGTATCTCGAAGCTCGCCACAGTCAGCGACGGAACTGTTATCGCAAATCCAAGGCCTCTTTCACGTTTGGAGCGAAAGAAGAAGCGAATTCAAAGGTCTCTTGCAAGGAAGAAGAAGAGAAGCAGCAATCGTGCCAAGACTGTAATTCGGTTGGCCCGGTTTGAACTCAGAATTGCTAACATCCGCAGGGATGCCCAGCACAAGACCACAACGGTGCTGGCGAGAACCAAGTCAGTCATCGGTGTGGAGAGCCTGAACGTAGCCGGTCTACTGAAGAACCACCACCTAGCAAAGCATCTCGCGGACGCAGGCATAGCAGAGTTCCTCCGCCAGCTGGAATACAAGACAAACTGGAACGGAGGAACGGTCGTGGAGGCGGACCCATTCTATCCTTCCACGAAACGATGCTCCAACTGTGGAGCCGTCAAGTATGAGATACCGCTCTCTGTGAGAACGTACAAGTGCGCGGTTTGCGGCTTCGAAGCAGACCGGGACCTGAACGCCGCCATGAATTTACGTTCAGTCGCCGCCAGTTGGGTGGAGACTCAAAACGCCTGCAAGAGCGGAGAGACTCATGCCTCTGCGAGAGGCACATGCTCCGCGATGAAACAGGAACCGAACGCCGTTCTGGACGATGTCCTGAATGGACAAGTTTCGGACAACGGAAACAACTAAAACGGGCTAACAGCGCTTCTTATCACTGGAGAGAACTAACAAATGGCTGATGACTTGCTGGAAGTAATGAGACAGCGAATAGTCGTTGGACTAGAGCGCGAGAAAACGAAGGAAGCCATTGAAGGCTGGCAGAGAACAGCCATGCTCACTCTGAAAGATGGCAGGCAGTACAACTTCATTGTGAAGGACAACAACATAACGGTGCACGACGGTCCCATCGACAATCCCGACATGAGAATTGAGAGTGACGCGGACACGATACGCAAGCTCTTCATGGAGGAAATGGGTGCGGCTTCAGCCATACTAACTCGTAAGCTGAAAGTGAAAGGCTCGGCCAGCGACCTGATGAAGATTCGGCATATCTTCTAAAACGTATCCTTGCGGAGGTCTGATAGTTGGACCAGAAGATTGTCAGGCAACTGGGTGATATAGTCGGCAATGAATATGCCTCGACTCGCAAAGATGTTCTGCTTGCGTACTCGGCATCTGCCTCCACAGGTTATGATGCGGTATTGCCTGGCGCAGTCGTTCGGCCCGCGAATGCCGAAGAGGTCTCTCAGATTCTGAAGCTGGCCAATGACCAAGCAATCACGATTGTGCCCAGAGGCGGCGGTTCAAGTCTCCAAGGGGAGGTCATTCCAAAGCCCGACAGTCTCGTTGTTGAACTCATGCGGCTTGATCAGATAACTCTGTACGAGAACCTTCGGTCTGTCACTGTGGGTGCCGGAGTAACCTACGGGATGCTTGACAAGTTCCTGAGCACTCATGATCTGTGGGTCCCAATCTATCCTGAGTCTTCACTAGTCTGCACAGTGGCTGGCAATGTTGCCGTTAATGGAGCAGGACCTGGTTCGAGCACGTACGGTCCTATCGCAGAAATGGTGCTTGGATTGGAAGTTGTTCTTCCGAATGGAGAAATCATTCAGACTGGTTCCGAGGCGAACCCGAATGCTCCTGGTCCTTTCATCAGGTACGCATTCGGCCCCGATATCACTGGCTTGTTCATCGGCTCCCTGGGAAGCTTCGGAATCATTACCAAGGTTTCGCTGAAGGCTTTCAAACGCATGCATTATTTCGATTACAACACCTATGGTTTCGACGATTCCTCCAATGCGGAGAAATTCCTGCTGGAACTGAGGAACAATGATGTCAACTCGCTGTTCGCCACACTCTACGAAGGCAGGATTCTGAACTTCTTCATGGACATGCTTGGGGAAGAATATGGCATTCCAAAATACGAATGGCCCCCCTACACAGTCTCGCTAACCATTGGAAGGACTAGAGAGGACCAGCTCAATAGTGACGCTGAGGAAGCGAAACGTATCTGTTCAGAGCTCACGGGTGAGGTCATCGGCATAAGAGAACTTCCCCGAGGAGAATGGACAGACCGGATGTGGGTTTTTGCCAGATCCTCCTATGCCCATGGTTGGCACTGGAGAATACTGTACCATCACGAGACTATCACAAACTGGCACAAGTCAATCGAGGAAATATGGAAGGTCATGGACAAATACGGACTGCTCGGTCATACCGCGGGCTTTCTGACAGACCACGCATCCTACAATCTGTATCCGATGATATTCTACGATCCTGCCGACAAGGAAGAAGAACAAAAGGTGAGAAAGGCACATGCGGAGCTCGCGCCTCGTTTGTACGCAACAGGTGCAGTTCCTTTCAAGCTCGCACCGTACTGGGTAGACGGTGTCACAGATATTGAACGATACGTTGAGTTCGTCAAATCTGTGAAGAAGCTACTCGACCCGAATGGAATCATGAATCCGGGTGTGATGGCAGGGATATGACATGACCGAAATCGACCTTGAAGAACTGAGAGAGAATCTTCTGCAATGCCGCAGATGTGGTATATGCCGCAACGCCGTATACGAAGATGAAGGCTTCAACGGTGTCTGTCCAGTTTGGAAGGCTTCGACCGGTTTTGAGACCAGCTTCATGAGAGGCAAGGTCCAAATCGCTCTTGCTCTTCTTGATGGCGAGCTCGAGAGAACTGCAGAGAATGCGGAGTCTCTCTACACCTGCACGCTTTGTGGGAATTGTGCTCAGATATGCGCCGCAGAATTCAATGCGAAAGATTGCCTCGAGAAAGTGAGATCGACACTCGTGGATATCCCCAATGACACCCGCGATTCACTCGCGCAAGCTATTGCACGGACTGGAAATCCCTACTCCGAAAACGCCTCTGCAAAGAGGAGCTGGGTCCGTCAGCTGGGTTTCAAGGTGCCAACTCGTGGTGAGACTCTCTATTACGTCGGCTGCACTACCGGACTAAGGCTTCCTGATGTTGCCAAGTCGACGGCTCAAGTACTGAAGGCCGCAAGAGTTGACTTCGCGGTCATGGAGAATGAACCATGTTGTGGGTCTGTGATGCTTAGAACGGGACGAACAAAGGAGGCAGAGGAAAATGCGCAAAGCGTGTTCTCAAAGCATCGCCGACACCGGAGCGGAAAGAATCGTTGTGTCTTGTGCGGGCTGTTTGAGGGCATTGAGGAAAGATTATCCCGACAGGTTTGGAATCGAATTGCCGCCTGTCCTTCACATAACGGAGTTCGCACAACAGCTCATCAAGGATGGTCGCCTCAGACCAAAGGGTCGGGCGCAAGGAATGAGAATCACCTATCACGATCCGTGTCATATGGGGCGTGAACTCGGAGTCTATGATGCTCCTAGAGACATCCTTCGGTCGATACCCGGCGTGGAGCTGGTCGAGATGGACCCCAGTCGAGAGGCAGCCATGTGTTGCGGTGCAGGTGGTGGGCTCAAGTCGTTTGCCCCTGAGTTGGCAAAGAGGATTGCAGCAGACCGAATCAGAACAGCGGAGGCCACTGGGGCCCGAATCATCGCCAGCTCCTGCCCATTCTGTGAGCACAATCTCAGCGCAGGAAAGGAGCTCAGCGGGAGCAGCATCGATGTTGCTGACGTTACAGTTCTGCTTGGAAACAGCCTCTGATGAAGCCTGCCAATTGGCTTGCTGCTCTTGGGTGCCCATTCCGCACAATACTATTCTATATCCATAAAACTTTAAAGGACAGTCTTGAGCCAAAAGCAGAATATCCTCTGAACCTGAGGTACGATTAATGGATGGAATCAAGGTAGCTCTCTTCGGCATAGGAAACTGCGCAAGTGCGCTTGTTCAAGGGGTTCAGTTCTACAAAGACGCGAAGAGCGATGGAGATCTCATAGGTATCAGCCACCCTGACTTTGCAGGCTATCACGTTAGGGACATCAAGTTCGTTGCTGCATTCGATGTCACCGATCGGAAGGTCGGTGTCGATCTTGCCAGTGCGATATTCGCGGAACCAAACAACGTAATTCATTTCGCCGATGTGCCGAAGACCGGAGTCAAGGTTCTCAGAGGGCCTCTGCTTGATGGAGTCGACGACAATCTCAAAACTCTCGTGAAGATTTCTCCTTCTCCGGACGTTGATGTTGTGAAGGCCTTGAAGAACTCCGGTGCTGAAATTGCGATTAGTCTGTTGCCAGGGTCGGCGCAGCAGGCCACCAGTTTCTATGCAAACGCTTGCCTTGAAGCCGGATGCGCTTTTATCAACGGCACGCCAGTCTCTATTGCCTCGGATCCCGAGTGGGGCAAGAAGTTCAAGGAGAGAAAGATTCCATTAGTGGGAGATGATATCCAAGACCAGCTAGGATCCACGGTTCTTCATCGTAGCATACTGCAACTACTAGTTGCTCGAGGAGTCCATGTTGACAAGAGCTTTCAGCTGGACGTAGGCGGAGGCGCAGAATCGCTTGATTCTCACTATCGTGGACGTATGAGAAAGCGTGAAGTAAAGACTGCAGCCATAAGTCAGGATCTTCCATACGAAGCGCCAATGGTCGCGGGGTCATCAGACTACGTCAATTTCCTGAACAATGGCCGAGAGTCGTATTTCTACATCACTGGTAAGCAGTTCGGAGGAGCACCCATCACGATAGACATCCGCATGGAGGTCACCGACGGGCCTAACGCCGGACAGGTATTGATGGACGCTATCCGAGGTTCGAAGCTTGCGTTGACGAGGGGAATCGGTGGTTCTCTTGAGTCAATATCCGCATACGGATTCAAGAAGCCGCCAGTGCCCACAACGATGTACCAAGCAGAGCGTTGGGTCGAGGAGTTCCTACTTGGGAAAAAGCGGCTCTGATTCTGACAGCCAGTGACTCTTGACGTAATCGTCGATGAGCTTCTTCAACTCGTTCAGCTCACTGATGACTCGGAACTCGGTTTCCTTCCCAACTTCCTCGAAGATTTCGTTGTAATGTATTAGAGTCTCGTACTCCTTTCTCAGCGTCTCTTTCACTTGAGGTGTCTTTGCTGATGTATCAAAGAGGACAATGAGATTCTCTGGCTCGAAGTTGAGTACCACGGGGCGTTCCCTGTACGTGACCTTCTTGCATTGGGGGCAGACTGCTCGATTCAGCTTTCCCGACTTGACTTGCGTCGCTAGGCTTCCATCTTCTGCGAGATCGATGTGCTCTATGACCTCAGTTTCGAAGACTTTCTGGCATTTGTCGCACTTAATCTCAGTCAAGGTAGTTCCGGGCATATGGTTCACCAGAGGCTAGCGACTGTCCCAATCATCCGTCACTTAAGAATTGTGACTCTCCTCTGGCTTCTCGTCTATGCCTCCATAGCTCTTGTTGAGGACGACCTGTTTGTCAGAGCAGTGAGCAGAGACGATGCTCGCCTAGCGGACACGCCTTCAACAGACTAATCCACTCAGTCAAAAAGGAACGTGAAGGGCAGTCCTGCGGATGAGAGAAATGATTACGATGGCACTTTCTCTATGACGACATTCTTGACGCCTTCGAGGCTCTTGAGCGATCCTCGAAGCTCATCTAGCCCAACTGAGAGTTGTTTTGGTGAGAAATAGCACTCGTAGAAGCACTTCGTTCCACGGAGGCAGACACCGGTTGAATATAGCAGGTCGACAAGTCCCGATTTCTTGAAAATCTGCGACAGCTTCGTGAGAAAGTCATTTGTCAGCTTCCCTATCTCCAGCGAGAGAAAGCTCACTTCATCCGTTTCTATTGGGTAGATTCGGATTAGTCGGTCCTTGTGTGCGAGGACCATGAGTCCCTTGCTAGTGCCCAATGCTGTCTTGAACGCTTTGGGAAACCGAACACTGTCGCTCTCATCAAAAACCAGAACCCTGCCGGATGTTGCTCCTTCGTAAGTGCTTGGCATCTTATCACCCATATTAATGCCTGTGGCATAGCGGATGTGTTTGTGCAAAGCTACCAACTATGAAAGTCCAATATAAAGAAAGCGCCACTGGACTCGTCTTGGTCCCTCAACCATGTGCTGAGTATGGTGCTCCTTTTCAGAGTACGCGCCGAACGGGACTGCAGGAGTTGATTGACTGCCTTCGCCACCTCCCTCCGAGCCTGAACACATTTGGCGAGACGTTACGGATTTGAGAACTCAGTTTCAGTGTGAGTATCGTCTGTATATGGAACAGGGCCGTGATACGATTCAGACTAGGGCCGCTTCAGTAGGGTCTTGGCTACACGAGACCGGAGACACGATGCCTAGGCCCAGTGCCAAACGCCGTCTCGGTATCATCGCTCTGCTCGTCGCATTCGCTCTCGTTACTTTGATTGTCTCCATCTGGGGGTGATGATGATGGACTCGTTTGCCCCTCAGGTATTTGGGCTGGCGGTTGTTGGAGGGGCCATCATACTAACCATGTTTCGAATAAGCAAATTGCCGAGATCAAGCGCGCGGATTCTGAGCGAATGCGTTGCGGGACAAGGGAATATTGACGACTTCCTTGATGGCAGAACTAGAAACGTCAGTTCGGATCGTTGCTACATATTCAAGGAGCAAATGGTATCCTGTCCCGAACACGGGTTTAGAGGAAGATTCGACCAAGCCATTCTTCGCTTCGGTGAGACTCCTATGCTTACGATGATGATTGAAAGAAAGTTTCCTACCCGTCATCTGCCTACGAATGGAAGACCGGAGGACTTCTTTCAGGCAGGGTTATACTCACTGGCTTTCGCGAGCCGAGGTGTCGATTGCGGATGCACAATCCTTCTTGTAATATACTGTAAACAGGCAGATGCCTCGTTATGTGCAAACAGGTCCCTTCCATCTCGATGCATAGTATGCTCCAAGGGCCGTACATTTCCGAGAAGATACAAACCTGCCCGGGTGTTGGATGTGCTCCACAGGTTGGATTCCTTCTGGTATGCTGGACAAAAGCCTCATGCATCTCCAAACCCTCGGAAGTGTGCTGCATGCGCCTTCGGGAAGTCAGGAGAATGCAGGTATTCAGTCCTGCAGCAAAAGAGTCATCTTGGTAAGTGGTTCTGACGAGACCATGCACGAACTGGCGCGCTTTCTCGCCCGTGTTATGGAATGCAAGAGACGGTTGAAGCAGGTCTATTACTCAACCAAAGATGAGAGCACCAAGGCGGACGCAAAGGAGCTCGTGGCAGCGACCATATCTACGCAGAAATCCTTGGAGGATCTCCTGACAAAATGCAGTAATACCAAGATAGCACAGAAGGCTCTCCAGGATCGCAAAGCAGAGCTCGTCCTGCAGATGTGGTCGACTGGCTTGCCAGAAAGAGTGCATGATTACTCCAGCAGATACAGGAAGTTCGCACAGGAGCACATGCACAAATACCAGCAGTCTCTTTTGGAATACATCAATGGCATTACAACGGAACTAGTCGGTTGGTCAAATGACATCGAGACCCTGAGTAAGCTTCCTCAGCTGCCTCAAGGACAAGAAAGAAAGTGATGATTACCAACGTAGCGTCGCAGCGATGCCGCCAAAGCCGCGTAGCTGCGAGCCTGATTCTGTCTGACTTGAGAAGACCAGCATTTCTGTTTTGTAGTTCGAGACTTCCTGCATGAGGCCATCGGTGAGATCAGGGCTGTCTTCTAGTATCAACAGTTTCTGAACACGACCACCCTTGAGGGCTTCCAAGACTTCCTTCCTTCCGTACGTTATTGTTGATGAGCCTTTCATCAGGCTCTCAAGGAAGCTGTCCCATGCCTGTCTTTCCGCGTAGATTTCTGTCTCCCTCAGGATTCTCGACGCCTCTTTCATGGCCTCGTACAATCCTATCTCGTCAACTTGGCTCACAGAGATTATGGTCTCTGCCACTTTCTGTCTCAGACGGTAGTCGAGCTCACCCTTGTCCAAGAACTCCTGAGCCCTTATAGTGTTTCCACCAACGACGATAGCATCAATGTTCGCGATGTTTGGCAGAAGCAGTTCGTTCAGCAAACGACCAACGTGTTTGAAGAAGTCGAGCATCAATCCATCTCGAATGTGTTCGAACCTTCTGGCACTCTGTCCGCCTGCTCTCGTTTTTCCGATGATGTAGTAGTCCTCGTCGCGTACGAGTTCCATATGCTTGCCGCGCAAGTATCCAACTGTGACCTTTCCTCCCTCGATCAAAACAATTACTATGAGGCTCTTTGGCTGGGTCATCGCCAACAGTTCGTCGACCACAAACTCCCGGCCGCATATGTAAACGAACTGTGTGAGTGGAGCAGGAGGTACCAAGATTTCCCTGATTTCCTGAGCCGTTCCTCCTCCCTCTGCCTCTTGGATTCCATAGAAGAATGCGATACCATTCGCTGGGACTGAAAACTGTCGCTTCGTCAGCTCGCTCAGAATAGCTGTCAGATTGTCAGCAACATTTCTTCTGTTGACCCTACTCTTGATGTTTTCACATCCAGCGAGTTCTGCCCTCACGAAGCCAATCACGTCCGCCAGTGCCTTGTTTGGAGGAATCGTGAGAGTTGTGAATGAGCTTTGCCTACCCTTGAATGCCTTGAGTTCTGCGAGTTTCCGTTTCAGTTGGTATCGGTCAACCATCAATGGACATCCACTTCCTGCCTTCTCAGATGGCAGAACCACGAAGAACAAGGAGACGCATCCAAGTGCTCACAGAGAGGTCGCAGGGGCACTCTATTTTAACGTTATGTAACTGGCTTATTGAATGCGCATTAATCATCGATTGGTTGGCCCAACTGAGAAGTCAAGCCCGGCGTGCTTTGCTCCCTCCTGTGCCGTGAAAGCCCGGAGCATGATAAGGTTAAAAAAGGGGTCAGTGGCAACCTCCGAATCAAAGGTGCGAAAGGAATGTGGCCCTGCCAATTCACAGCGGTCTCATAGGATTCTTTTTCTCAGTTGGGAATAGACTTGGTGGGGTTTTCTACTCGCATAACTGGCGAAAGTCGCTAGGAGTTCTGGTTCACATATGAGCGAACACTTGACAGAAGGCGAACGACCGGTACTTGCCGAACTGATATCAGCAAAGAGTCTAGTCAAGGCGGCCAATCTCGCAGAGAAACTAGGTGAGAGCGAGCCACGAATCGTCTCCATATTGATGTCGCTTGCCGCGAAGGGTCTCGTGACCATCGACACTCAAGAGTCCACTGTGTTCTCCCTGACAGAAGAGGGTCGTGGTTATGTCAACGACGGTCTGCCCGAGGTACGACTCTTCAATTCGGTCAAGAATCTGGGCGGAAAGAGCGAGCTAGAAAAGGCTGTGACCGCTGCACGTCTCACACCAGTGTCGAAAGGGATAGCAGTCAATTGGGCACGAAGGAACGGATGGGTCAAGGTAACCCGGATTGGCAATGACTCCATACTAGAGACCGTTGCTACGAACGCCGTTTCGCCGGTTGTTGAAGTGCTGAGTCTCCTCCACGGCGGCCAAACTCAAGTTCCCCCGCAACTTCGAAAAGCGCTCGACCAAGCCATCGAAAGGTCTCTCGCCACGCCCAAGACCATCAAGAGTTATGCGTCGCAAGTGAAGGGCGAGAGCCAGAAGCTTGCACAGGATTTGTTGGCACAGGAGCACGAAGGAATCGGAGACCTGACTCCAGAGATATTGGCAAGCGGCTCTTGGAGAGGCAAATCATTCAAACCCTACAATGTGGAGATTGAGGCTCCTTCCTGCAACTATGGCAAGAAGCATCCCTATGCAGAGTTCACAGACTGGCTCAGGGAGATTCTCGTCGGGCTTGGATTCTCCGAATGGTACGGACCCTACGTTGAGACCGAGTTTTGGAACAATGATGTACTGTTCGTGCCGCAGGACCATGTGGCCAGAGAGGTCCAAGATCAATTTCGCGTTACACAACCCTTCGATCACGGCCTAATCCTTGACAAGGGATACTACTCTCTGGTTAAGGCAGTCCATGAGAACGGAGGTGACACCGGGTCTAAAGGTTGGGAATGGCCATTTAGCAATGAGGTATCATCTAGACTTTGCCTTCGCTCTCACACCACGCCTGTCTCGGTTAGGTTTCTCAGCCAGCATCGGGAATCTCCCCAGAAGATGTTCATCGTTGACAGAAACTTCAGGGCCGAGAAGATAAACCCACGACATGCACAGGAGTTCGACCAGTGCGAGGGCATCATCATGGACAAAGGTCTGACTCTCCGAGACTTGATGGGCTATCTAAGCGAGATATGCAGAAGGGTTGGCGTGGAGAAGCTGAAGTTCAAGCCAGGTCAATTCCCGTTCACGGAGCCAAGCGTTGAGGTCTTCGCTAAACATGAGACCCTCGGTTGGTTTGAAGTGGCGCCTGGAGGAATCTTTCGACCCGAGGTGACCCGGCCACTTGGACTCAAGGATCCAGTCCTGAGCTTGGGGAATAGGTGCCATGAGGCTGTACATGGCGTCCATGCAGATATCCGACATACGAGAAGTCCTGTCAAAAGATCTGAGCTGGCTTCGTCGACAGTACTTCGTGAGGTGAGTGCAGTGATAGTTGAATGCAGACTAGACGACTTGCTCCAGCTGATTGGTCAGAGACTGACAACGCAGAAGCTCGAAGAAACACTATTCCTTCTCAAAGTCGAGATAGAGAAACTTGAGGGGAACATCATAGAAGTCGAAGTCAATCCCGATAGGCAGGATATGCTCTCGGCTGAGGGAATCGCAAGGACAATCAAAGCATTCCTGGGCATTGAGACGGGACTCAAGACTTTCTTGGTTAGGAAGTCAGGAAAGCAAGTTATCGTGAAGCCCGGGCTGGAGAAAGTCAGGCCACTCATTTCCTGCGGCATTGTCAAGGGCGTTCAAATGAGTGATGACCTCCTGAAGGACTACATGCATCTTCAAGAACTCCTCACAACGACTCATGGCAGAAACAGGAAGAAGGCAAGCATCGGGCTCTATGTGTTGAATGACATAGAGTTCCCGGTGATATACGCACCTGAGAAGCCGGAGTCAATCAAGTTTGCCCCCTTGGGTCAAGATGTTGCAATCGATGGTCCGACTATTCTCAAGACACACGAGAAGGGGCTGCTTTACGGTCCCATCATATCAGGCTTCAAGAAATGGCCTGTTCTGAAGGACTCGAAGGATCAAATCTTGAGCCTCCCGCCTGTCATCAACAGCAATGACTTGGGCCGCCTCACTGTCGAAATTCACGACATTTTCGTCGAGGTCACCGGAACTCAGAAGTCATGCGTGGACCAAGCGCTCAACATAGTTCTTACGTCTGTCGCTGATAGAGGTGGCAAGATAGAGTCAGTGACAGTAGTGTACCCCGACGGGACCGAAACGGAAACACCCGATTTGAGGCCTGAGAAGATGGTTGTAACAACTGATGATGTTGTGCAACTGACCGGACTCAAGCTTGAGGACCAAGACGTTGTTGACTGTCTGAAGAGGATGTGCTACGGAGCCAAGGTGACCAGCAAGGGAAAGGTAGCAGTGGAAGTTCCCCCGTTCAGGACCGACATACTCCACGGTGTCGACGTAATGGAGGACGTCGCAATTGGGTACGGATTCGATAAGATACAGCCTACGATGCCTCTCACAACGACGGCCGGGCGCTTACTCCCAAAGACACGGTTGAAGAACAAAGCTCGTGACTTGCTGGTGGGAGTTGGTTACCAAGAAGTGATGACCTACGTAATGAGTTCGCCAGATATCATGAACTCCAAGATGATGCGAGACAGCCAGCTTGTTACAACCGGTAATCCAAAGAGCCTAGACTACTCGATTCTTCGCAACTCTCTGCTTCCTGCCCTCCTCGACTTCACAAGCCAGAACCAGCACGCGGACTACCCGCATAGGATATTCGAGGTGGGTGATGTTATCAGTCCGGAAGAAGGATCGGAGACCCGCTCTGCACAGATAACATCAGTTTGTGGGCTGGTGTCGGACGGTCGTGTTAATCTGACGAACATGATCACAGAGCTCACATTCGTGCTAAGGAACCTGGGTCTTGATGGCAAGTTCAGATTTGTCTCGGCCAAGAATCTGTCATTTGTGGACGGAAGAAGCGCTGACATCTTGTTGGGTCAAGCACGAATTGGTTCCTTCGGTGAAGTATCGCCCGAGGTGCTCAGCCAGTTCGGGATTGGCAACCCAACGGTAGCTTTCGAGTTCCGGCTGCCCTAGTGCATTGATTGAGCGGTCGAACATGTGCACGCCGTCGTGCGTGACGATGCTTGGTGACGCCAAGTCGCCTTCTGACCGGAGAAAAGATATAAGGTCACAGGCGAGGGGTCTTCTTCACACCGGAATGCGAGAAGCACTAGGAGTAGCTGCATAATGACTGAGAAAGTGGGTCGAACTGGTAGGCCGAGTGCCACAGATGACTCTGCTTTCGAAGGTTACAAGTTCAGGATTGTACTTCTGGGCGAAGCATCGGTGGGAAAGACTTCGCTGCTTCGCCGGTACACTGAGAACGCTTTTGATGATGAGTACAAGCAGACTGTGGGCACTACTTTCGCGACAAAGGATGCAAGGGTCTCCGACAAGTCGGGAGTTTCCAGGGCTGTGCGTCTTATAATATGGGACATGGGCGGACAATCCACGTACAGAGAACTGAGAAGGCAATTCATGAGGGGCGCTTCGGGAGCCATCATAGTATACGATGTGACGCGTCCCGAGACGTTTATGGCAATGAATACGTGGTATGAATCATTCCGCGAAGTCTGTCCGGACGCACCTGCTATTATATGTGCAAACAAGATAGACCTCGAATCAAAGAGGATGGTTCCCCAGCAGCCTGGCATAATGCTCAAGAACTGGTTTCAAGCTGAGTATTTCGAGACATCGGCAAAGATGGGTACTGCTGTCTCGGATGTCTTCATGCATATAGCACAAATCGTGTTGGTCAAAGCAATTGCGGAACGAACACCGAAAATGTGAGCTGTACTTCATGATGATCACTATTGAGAGGCGTTAGCATGCGCGTCAGGGAATTCATGACCTCCGTGATTGTCACAGCAGATGTGGCTACTCCCGTCGTTGAAGCTGCCAGATCATGGCGGTAGAAGACGTAGGCAGTGTGATTGTCACCAAGAATGAGGTTCTTGCGGGGCTTGTGACGCAGAAAGATATCATAGCAGCGCAGCTACTGTCTGAGGGAGTCTACCATCGGCTGACCCTAGAAGACATAATGAGCAGTCCCGTAGTTACCATCAGGCCAGATGCAGATTTAGCACAGGCCATAGCATTGATGCATCAGAGTGGAAAGAGGCACATACCAGTAATCGAGGGCAACGATATTATTGGAATAGTCACATCAACTGACGTTTTGCGAGTAATTGCCTCAAAGAAGCTAATCGGCTAGGGCGATTTCACTGTCTAGGCTGGCTGGTATTTGGCAATTTCAGCTTTGATTTCCTGTTTGAGTTTTAGTATATCCTTGGCTTGGAGTTCGTTTCGCTTAGGATACGCTGCAATCATGCCTGTCCAACGGTCAATCTTGACCATGGCAGCGTCGCTTGGCACAATCTTCATGATGGCTGTCTTCGAGTCCGCCAATGTCTGGACAACGTCACCCGCGATGCAACCCATCTTGAGTGATCCGATGATGCCCTGAAGGACATCAGCCACCTGCATAGCCTTGTCTGCCGGCACCCTGCTGGCTGCGGGCGAGGTGGCCACCGCGGCGGCCTGAGCTTCTCCGCCGTATGCTGGTGCAGCAGTCTGAATGCTCCGAATGGAGTCAGCAATCTCGGTCCTAAGTCGTTCTATGGATTCTGTAAGCGATCTCTCCAATCTCTGAAACTCTTCCCTGACCACACGGCTCGTTTCGTCAGATCCAGCAGGAGCACGGGCTTGAGCTTGTTTGCTCACGGCGTCGAGTATCTCCTGCTTGGTTACTCTCAGTTCTGACTTTATTTCTGTCACTGACGTAAGAATCGTGATCATGCGTTTCAGAGTCTCACCTAGTGAAGCAATGCTAGCTTCAATCTGTGACAATCGACTTAGGAACTGCTCAGCCATATGCGCTCATCACTGCACCTGAACGGTCCTTAGAGGGCAATATCCTCAAGAAAAGGATTTGTCCGACAGTTGTTGGCATATCTCCCAGATATACCAATATGGTTTTTCTAGAATCGTTAAATGGCCTTCAGCCGTACGTGTTATTGTTCAGCATATTCTATAGGAAGTATCAAACTTGTCTTCTGAGCCGGTTTCCCACATGTTCAAGCTGGTTGCCTTGGGTGACGGCGCCGTGGGGAAAACAAGCTGTATCAAGAGATACACAGAGGACAGTTTCAATGAACGCTACATAGCAACCATTGGTACCACTTTTGCCCTGAAGACCGTCGAGGTCCAAGGTCCCAACGGGTCCAAGATTAGTGCAAGAATCGTGTTATGGGACTTGGCCGGTCAACCCACCTACAATGAGTTGAGGCGCAGGTACATGGCTGGCTCGTCGATGGCAGTTATTGTCTATGATGTAACTAGGCCGCAGACGTTCCTAGATGTTGGTGAATGGTTTACTAAGTTCATAACGGTTTGTCCCAATGCCGTAGTTGCTGTCGTAGCGAACAAGGTCGACAGGCCAGATCGCCTTGTGCCGCCTGAAGCCGGGCTAATGGTTAAAAGATGGCTCGATGTCCTGCACTATGAGACGTCAGTCAGGACCGGCGAGAACATCAACAGGATGTTCACAGAATTGGTATTGCGCGCCATGGAAAAACAACGCGAGCTTGGACCGGTTGCCGCAATCGATTCTGTACAGTCAGGTATACATACCACGAGACCGTCCAAGACAATCTCAGCTCCTTGGCGGGCGTCAGTGGTGAAAGCAATGTCTAGGCATATTCAGTACATCAAAGGCGCTATTGGTCACGTTGGTCTGTTCTTCACGAATTTCTGTGTGTTGATTGGTCTCATCGAGGCCATTAGCGTGTACAATGAGTCACAGCCGCTGCTGAACAGCATCCTTCTCATGTACATGCTGGTTCATACATTCATGCTGCTTTCTCTTCAGCTCGGAATTCAAGTCCTTGAGCTCATCAGATTCATGGCACCTTCGTTCTTGGTGAGCTACTATTTTCGTTTCAGCGACGAGGAGCTTATTCCTCTCAGGATCTTGGATCCAACGAAGAGCAAGCTTGCAGTGATTGTCTTGTTGCTCGTGATTACTGGAGGACCTATCCTGTATCCAATATTCGCGGTCTACGGTTTCCTATTCATCTACGGAGACTTGCTGGTGATCGCCTTCGACCCCCACACGATACTGCATTACTTCGCAGTCTTCCTCAACTGGATGCCCCCAGTCATTGCCCTTATTGTCATTATCACAATGGTGTCAGTCGTGGTCGTGGAGTTCAAGCACGTTTAGCTGACCAACACTAGACTAGAGTACCCATCATTAGAGTAGTTCTAGCGTGAGAGTATGTTGGAACAGGAGCAAAAGATGTGCTTAGGTCGGAGTTTATATCGTTGGTACGTTCCGTCGTTCTGCGATGAACACGACCGTGGATGTAGTAGTAGTCGGTGCGGGGTCTGCGGGTTGTGCAGCCGCTCGCAGATGTGCAGAGCTGGGCCTCAAGACACTGATGATTGATAGAAAGCCAAGAGAGCTTGTCGGGCAGAAGGTTTGCGGAGATGAGGTAAGCAGGTCGCACTTCGACGCCACAGGGATTGACTATCCGCAAGATGCGGAGATTCTGAATACCATCGACGGTGCCGATATCTATCCTCCTGGCATAGTGAACGAAATGAAGGTCAGAGGTTGGAAGGAATTTGACGGCTGGATACTGCATCGGCTGAACTTCGGCCAACGTCTGCTGAATGAAGCGATTCAGGCTGGAGTGACTTTTCTCCCCGAGTGTCACGTGACCGGTCCGATGACCAAGGACGATCAAGTTGTCGGCGTGGTGTACAAGAGCGGAGAAGCAGGTGAGACTGAGACAGTTCAAGCCAAGCTTGTAGTTGATGCATCAGGCCTAGCTGGAGTGATCAGGGCCAAGCTCGACCATCCGCTGGTTGAAAAGCGAGTTGCCAAAGGTGATATTGCCCTCTGTCACCGGGAGATTCTGCACCTTAAAGAGCCCCTTCCCGAGGCAAACATTGCCCGAGTATTCTTAGGAAGAAGAGTCGCGCCGTCGGGTTATGCTTGGTTGTTTCCAAGGGGACCGCAGGAAGCAAATGTGGGAGTCGGAGTAACCGGCGGTGAAGGTAAGGCGTCTCCCAAGTCCTATCTGTCGAGCTTCAAAGAGCGTGTCGAGGTTTTTCATGGCAGCGACATCATCGAGAGCGCAGGTGGCGCAGTGCCAGTAAGGCGTCCACTGATGAGCTTGGTGGCCGACGGAATTGCCTTTGTTGGGGATTCAGCTCTTCAAGTGAATCCTATTCATGGAGGAGGAATTGGAGCAGGCATGCGTGCAGGAGTGATTCTTGGTGAAATTGCCAAGCAGGCCATAGCGAGAGAGGACACATCAGCAAGAGGACTTTGGCAATATAATACGACGTATCTATCAGACTTTGGAAGGCGTCTTGCTTCTCTTGAGATCTTTCGCAGATTCCTTCAGGATGTCAGCGACGAGGAGATCGATTTCGGCTTTGAGAGACGCGTGCTTGAGCCAGAGGATCTCATGCGCGCGAACCGGGGCGATGGCCTATCGATTGGCTTGGTCGACAAGCTGCGGAGAGTCAAAAGGTCTGCCGGGCGGCCCGGTCTCCTGGTTAAACTTCAGAGGGCAGCGAGCATCATGAAGAAAGTGAGCAAGGCATATGCCGAATATCCAGCACGACCTGAGTTATTCGACACCTGGTGCCGCGAGGTGGCGGCGATTCTGGATGATGCTCACTTCAGCTGAACGGAATCAGCGTGGTGATACACTGGTAGCGGCGGCGAGTTCACGATGGGCTAGACGTTTCTGATGCCATCTTTCACAACAGTGAAGACAGCTTCGCCTTCGGGCAGGTTTGGCGAGTCAACTAGGCGGGAGATTCTTCGTTCACCCTTAGACTTCCGTATGTAACAGCGCACTTGCGGGACATGTGCCAAGACGTGACCACCGACGGGCGCGGTCGGGTCCCCAAAGAATGCATCTGGACGCGACATCACCTGATTCGTGATGTACACTGCCATATTGTTGATTTCCGCACCTCTCTGCAGATGGTGGAGATGCTTGTTCAGTTTCTGCTGTCTCGGGGCGAGGGTACCTCTTCCCGTATACTCTGCCCTGAAGTGGCTCGTTACTGAATCCAACACCAGGAGCTTTGCGTTTTTTTCCTGAGCCATTTCCATGGCTTGATCACATAGCAGTATCTGATGGTCGGAGTTGTAAGCCCGTGCCCATACCACATTCTTCAGGACTGTTTCTATGTTTAGGCCCAGAGCTTCTGCCATGTCGACAAGACGTTCAGGTCTGAATGTACCTTCTGTGTCAATGTAGATTGCAGTTCCACCCAACCCTCCCTTGTCGGGGGGAAGCTGAATGTTCACCGAGAGCTGGTGAGCAATCTGTGTCTTTCCGGATCGAAACGAGCCATACATTTCAGTGATGCCTTGGGTCTCTATACCTCCACCCAGCAAGTCGTCAAGTGCTTTTGACCCGGTTGTGATTCGGCCTGCGTTTTTTCGGCGTTCTAGACACAAGTCGGCGGTCTCGAACCCGATGTCCAGCATCTCTCTTGCCGCCTTGATTATCTTTGTCGCGGTGGTTTCGCCTATCGAGCCTGCTGCGGCGAGTTCGGGAGGAGATGCTACTGCAATGGCCTCGACGCTTCTGTAGCCCGCTTCCAAGAGGCGTTTAGCAATGGCCGGGCCGACACCCGGAAGGTCAGTCATGTCGAGACCAGTGACGCTTGCCCCGCTGTCTGGTTGCCCGACAGCTTCCTTTGTTGGAGCTTCGCCTTCGAATTGCTCGTAGTCTGCGTCCGCGTTATCTTCAGAGTCCTTATCTTTTGGGATTTTGATTGCCTCCCTCAGGTGCTTGGGTATCCTCGCGCGAGTAAATCAAGGATATGGTTATGATTCTGTCGCTCTGACCGATATAAAAACAGCACTAAGACACGGTGCGCTCCGGTCAACCAATTGTCAATCTTGTTTGATTGTGCTCCAGAATTTGTCGACCGTACGAGATCGCTGGCTTATATTGACTTGCCACGAAATCTGGTTCCTCTCTCTGTACATCGCGATGAGCTTCGTTTATGATAGGTCCTTACGGTGAAACAGGAATGCCGCTATCACGAGGGATCCTACAAGAATGACAACTAGGACGACAACCGATGATGCCGGGTCCCAGCCAGAAATATGATAGTTGAACGGGAGGAAGATGTTTCCCATGTTGCTCATGTGAGCAGAGAGAGAGTACGGGAGACCGCCGATGAATGAGAAGATTGCGCCTAGGAGCTCTTCATAGAGTACCACCAGCACTCCCCAGAACAATGGCTTTGCTAATGCGATGCCGAGCAACATGAAAATTCCACAGTAAACAGAACTGCAGACGGTCAAGAAAGTCCACGAACCCACCAGTAGCCCGATATCGATACCTGCGACAATATCGAACCAGATGTACATAACACCAGTGGCAAGAAACGCGGCGAAGGCGCTTGCGACTATTGTGGATATATACCGCCAGAACACTATTTCGACGCGCCTCACAGGCCTAGAAACTAACTGCATGATGGTATGCGATTCTATTTCCTCGTTCACCGCCGCAGTGCCAAGCAATAGCCCAAACAACGGTACCAACAAGGTTGCGTACACGAGGCGGATAATGTCTAAGTACAGCAGTCCCGCTGGGTAGGACAGGCTCGGCACGACATTTGTGACAACGACAAGGACCACTGGCAATAGGCCCAAGAAGACAAGGAGCTGGCCCTTTCTATCCTTTAGAAAACCAGTGACAAATAAAGTGAGGAGGGCAAGCCCTCTTTCAATGACTCCTATAACCGGGTTCGCGGTTTCAGTCTTCTCTGCAGTTCCAGACGATGGGATTTGTCTCTCCATGGCTGACCATCTCACGAAATTAGGTACTCGAAAAGCTTCTCGATGCTCTCTGATAGCGTATCGAGGTGCAAAACAGGGGCGTGTTTCTCAACTGCGATTCTGACAAGCTCATCGCAGAATTGCTCTGGCTTGGGTGTCACAACTCTACATTCTGTTAGACCGTTGTCTGTCTGAGCAAAGCTGATTGTTCGGACAATCTCCTGGAGCTCGACGAGACCGCTGGCCAATGCTTTCGCGTCTTCCGGTCTTGACTGAAACATGACTTCATGCGGAAACTGATAGAGAAGTCTTCTGATTCCTTCAGGGTCGCCTTCTGCGACAGTCTGTCCACGATGAATGAGGGTTACCCTATCAGCGATTTGTTCCAGTTCCTCAAGTATGTGACTCGAAATCAGTATCGTGACACCTTGATTCTTGTTGAGACTTCTTAGAAGGTCGATGATATGTCTGCGCCCTAATGGATCGAGGCCGCTCAGAGGCTCGTCCAAAACAAGGAGGTCGGGTCTGTGGGCGAGGGCGGCAGCAATCTTCGTCCTCTGTTTCATTCCCTTGGAGAGAGTGGAAATCTTCCTTTTGGAAAACTTGGTCATGCCCGCGTCCTCGATTGCCTTGTCGACAGCAGAATCGATGTTCGAAGGCCAGGGAAGATTGATTCGAGCAAGTTGTTTCACAGACGAGCGGACGCTTGCCCACGAATAGAGGTCATCGTGTTCCGAAACGAATCCTAGTCGACTCTTGACAGACACGTTATCATATGGGTTCTCGCCAAAAACTGTTGCTGTCCCACTGTCGGGACGTGTTAGCCCTGTGATGATTCTCAACGTGGTTGACTTGCCGGCACCGTTTGGACCGACGAACCCAGTGATTGAATTCTCATGTGCCGCCATATGGAACCTACTCAGAGCAACTACCTCACCATAGCGTTTGGAAACCTCTTCAAGATGGATTGCGGGCATCACCTGTCACCTCTTAGAATTGTCATGAATAGGGTAACCAGTCCAAAGACAAAGATAAGTGCAACGACGGAGAGAATCATGGAGGCTTCAAGTCCGATGCCGTTGTAGAAGAAGACTTGGGACCCATTGACCAAGACAGAGCTATAGCCTAACATGATGGCACCAAACAGGGCTATGCAGCCCACAAAGTCGACTAGAAGCGTGACTGGCTCGCTCAAATACCAAAGTCCAAACGCTGTAGGAAGGCTCGACATCATTACGGCGAATATGAAGAGAGTCAGAGAAGCAAGGCTTCTTCTCTTAGTGAGGCTGGACAGTGAAAGGATAACCATGCTCAATGCAAGTGCCGCCAACAGTGTGAAGCCCATTGCCCAGAATAGGAGTCCTATGTTATCCAGAAAGCCAACGCTTAGGCCCATGCACAAGAGAACGTATTGAATAATCGCCGGAAATGTCAGAAGGAAGGCTGAGAACAGTACCAAGCTGAGAAGTTTCCCAAGAACATATTCAAGACGTGTTATCCTTGAGAAATAGGTCTCTGTGGTTCGATATAGACTTGTCATCAGCAATCAGGCCTCCACCTACCATGGATAGAAGGAGAAGCCAAAGGAAGCTAGTTCCCACGGAGGTTATCCCAAGAGACGAGATGAAGGTCACGTTCAAGGTAGTTACCCGGTTAGAGATTGCAACCATTCCCAATACCGAATCAATATATGTTCCCCGAAAGAGGTCGTTTACTGTGACTCCGAGAAATCCAAGCGGAACGAATTTGACCAGAACTATGATTACGACATCCTGCATGAGGAGGTTGATAATCATTATGACCAACAGGAATTTGGTGAATCCTGACCGACGAATGGTCTCAATGAGGTTGAACCATGCCACGGACATGATTCTGTAAAGCCTGCCCAGTCTTGTACCAGTGAACGGCCGGAACCCGAATTTCCTAACATAAGTTTCGTCGGTGCCTTCTGTGCTCATTCCATATCACTCCTCCCCTCTACAAGTGATAGGAACACATCCTCTAGTGTCCTGGTCTTGGGTCCAAGATAGCGAAGACCTAATGAGCGCTCCTTTTGGATTTGTTCCAAGACCTTGATCTCAACGTTTTCAGTTCGCTGGACGTCCACGTATTGCCCGTCACTCGTTGCATCCATGCCATTTGACCTCAGCCTGGAAACCAGCAGTTCCGGGTTTCCGGCAATCTTGAGTCTAAGTACCCCTGAGCTATCTGTAAGCATCTCTGAGACATCACCATTGGCGATAACGCGACCCCTTCCGAGTATAACTACCCAGTCACAGACCCGCTGAACATCAAATAGAAGGTGCGATGACAGGACTATGCTCTTCTTCTCCTCGACGTACAGTTTCTCAATGAGCTCGAGCATTTGATGCCGTCCCGCAGGATCGAGTCCATCTGTCGGCTCATCCAGTATTAGGAGCTCCGGATCATGGACAAGAGCGGTTGCCAGCTTGCATTTCTGCATCATGCCCGTGCTGAACTCGCTAAGATGTCTGTACCTCTCTTCGCCTAGCCCAACGTAGTGTAGTGTGTCGTGAGCTCTCTGAGCGGCTTCAACTGCACTCATTCCCGAGAGTCTGGCCATGAATGTCACATACTTCTGTGCAGAAATATCAGGAATCATTGGTGAGAACTCTGGCGAGTAGCCTACATGGTCTCTTATGTCGTTCAGTGAAGCGGGCATCGTTTTGTCGAGCACGGTCACGGAGCCTGAATTGAATCGGATGACGCCCATCAGGATTCGAATCAGAGTCGTCTTTCCTGCGCCATTCGGCCCTAGGAGGCCAACTGCTTTCTTCGGTGCACGGACACTGATTTCCTCGAGGGCAAGTGTTTGACCGTAAAGCTTGGTCAACGATTGAGTGCTAAAAGCTTCGGAACTCAAACCCGGACCTCAAACGAACAGACGCGGACTTCCATATTAACCATCGCCTTCACGCGGCGACCAGGTCAGATTGAAGCCTACGTGTGGGTCAGAGTCACAAGAATGAATTCCTCTTGGGGCGCGATTCGAACGCCGCCTAAGGATGTCTGGACTTGAATGAATTGAAGCTGCCCTTCCTTGAACATCTGCCCGATGAATTCCTTGGTCTTCCCAATTAGGGCCCCCAAGAGTGCAGAGACCTCCTCTGAGCGTTCCGCAGTCAGTCCCCAAGTGTTAATTGTGAAGCCCTCCGGGCTGATGAAGAGTGCCGCGTACACATCCGGGAACTTAGAGGTGATGTTCTGGATAATCCTCTCGAAAATTTCACGCTTGGGCATTGCGGGCATCATTTGCACATCCGTGAGGAGCTTATGCCTTCTCCTTGTCAGCGAGGGTGGGAACTCGAGGAAAAAAAGGTTTCTTGTCACATATCCACAAGCAGAGCCAGTTGAGTTGGCTTGGTAGCGCATCATCGAGACCTAGTCAATACTCCTGATTCCTTCTCCCTTGAGGAAAGATTGAAGCGCGAAGGAATGCGCAGAGCAGTCGTGTCTGGTGAAATACGTTGAGGTACCACGACGAGCTACTAGGACTTCAGGGTCGACGTGTTCTCAGCAGCCCGCGCCATATCAAGAGTGACCCCTGCTCCATTCATCAATCTCTACGTGGGCATAATCATGTCATTCTTCCCGCCCATCACTCTTGGTCCGCTTCTTAGTCCCCTTGAAAGCGTAATGATCTGCCTTACTCTGATGGTGGCGGCACCAGTCCTGCCCATCGTCATTCAGGCTTACAGGGGAAAGGTGGACCTTGATGTTTCTGCTCGGGAAATGAGACTTGGATTCTTCGCGTTCTCCTTGCTGTGTTATGTTGCTGCGTATGAGATCTATTGGTTGTTCCAGTGCGATATCATGAGGGTTCTTGCTGCAGCTTATTTTGGCGTTACCCTCGGCGTAATGACTGCGACTCTCAGGACGAAGGTATCGGTGCATGCTGCAGGAGTCGCTGGACCCGGGACGGCTCTCATGTGTGTTTATGGAATGGCGGCTCTTCCTGTCGTGATCCTATGGATTGCTGTGGTGTGGGCCAGAAGAATCCTCAGGCAACACACACTTGCTCAGTTGGTAGGTGGCATACTGATTGGCATCGCAGTTACGTTGGCTGTATATTGGATGATGTACCGCATCTAGGTCGTGGCAAGGCTCCGTCTATCACGACATAATGAAAGTGTGCACTGTTGTTTGATATGCAGATACGAAGAGCATTCATATGCGAATTCTGGCAATCTTCCTTTCAAAGGAGTGATTGCCAGAGCTCAAACTGACCATGCGACGAGGAATCTTGATGCAGGACCAAGTAGTGTGTCCAAGCTGCGGGGCTAAACTTGGGAAAGGTTCTACGCATTGCTATAGTTGCGGTCAGAAGCTTTCAGGAGACCTGGACGGCTTGGATACAGAGACCACCAGGTCGAAGATGGTCCAGACTTCGAAAGGAGAGACGAAACCCACATCATTGTCGAACCTCGAGGACAGGATGCTGGGAATGTTGGACGAGGCCAAGGAGACGGCAACGGCACAGAGCGCATCGTCCAGCAAACAGGATTCAGCTACTCTCCCGGCATTAGAAGAATCGGACCTTGGAGAACTCCCTGCTGGTGCCGATTCAGACCAGCTGACAAATGACGAGGAGTTCGAGAACCTACTGTCTGATTGGGATTCAGACGACGCCCAAGTGCCAGACTCTGGAGCCCAGGTCGCGACTGGAAAGAAGGCAACCCCCGTAGCCGCTGCTCCAGCGCCAGCAGCGCGGCAGGAAGAAAAACGGATTCCCCACTCTCAAGAGGATACGACCCTTACGTGGGAGTATCCTGTCACAAAAGAGATTGAAAGCAGCGATGTCAAGGAAGGCAATCCGTTTCAAGAGGTGGCGCCGCCGAAGGTTGTATCTGAGGCACCGGAGGTCAGTGATGAGGAAGCGCGTCACCATCCAGAAGCAGAAATGAGCACAGTCTCTACGAAGGCTGCGGTCGCGCACCTGTTCCCAGAAGGCCGGGGAGTCACGAGCCGCGATTTCATCGACGCGGTTGTTGGCAAACCGACCAAGATTGGAACTACGATCTCAATGCCCGAGCTGGAGACGCCTTCGTGCCCCAAGTGTGGTGCGGTCATTACTCAAGACGAGTTCGAGTATCCGCCGTATGTCTATGATGCGATGGGCAGGGCTAGACTTGAGTTTGGCATGGCGAAGCTGAAGGACAATGAACACGAGAGTGCGATTGAATCTTTCGAGATGGCAAAGAGGCTGTTTGAAAAAGCAGGAAACGGCAAGATGGTTGAAGAGAGCACCAGACGAGCTGATGATGGCTACGATTCTCTCGCAGAATCTCATTGCATACAAGGTGAACGCCATCTGAAGTCAGGTGAGTTCGAATGGGCTATCGTCCAGTTCAAGAAGGCTCGAGAGTTCTACATGTTTTCGACGGATGCTAAGAAGAGGGCTAGGTGCGCCGAGAGAGTACGTGAGTCTTACGCCGCATGGGGACGGGAGCTGGAGACAGAGGCCGACTCACTTGCGAAAAGTGGACAGTCGAGAGAATCTCTGGTTAAGTACAAGGAAGCGGCTGAGAAATTCCGAGAAGCAGGAGATTCACGGAAGCTTGCCACTCTTGATAGAAAGGTAAGGAAGGCCTAACAGAGGGTCTGTCCGTAGTCGTGTCGCTGTTGGTTCGGAAGGAAGGCACTTCTGGTTCTGATGAAAATGCTGACTAGTGCCACATAACACGATTCTCGACCGTGCTAACGAAGGCTTCGATGTGAGCTTTGTTTCACGTTTCGAGAGACGGGGCTCTAAATCCAGTCGCCGGTTTCCAGTTTCCGTGGAATGTAAGTATCTGTCAGATACTCAAAGCCGTGACTTGCAAAAGCTTGAATCTCTGCTTTCTCTTTGAGTCTCAGCATCAACTGCAGGTCTTCGACCCAAGGATCGTTCTTCTGCACGAACGGCTCCTTAAGCATCTCTTTCACACGTTTGATGTCAGCAGGCTCCATGGGAATGCGGACGCTCTTCGGGACTTTGAATTCATCTAGGTCTCTACTGAGGACTCCCAGAAGTTTGAGCTCCGGCGTGGCTATGAAAGGTGATTCATAGCTGAGCCGCTTGCTGCCTCTCAGAAAGACCGAATAGATATAATGGCCGTAGGGGTCTGAGTCCATCAGAGCGAATGCTGGGATTTCAAGCTCCTTCACCATTGTCTTGAGGAACGCCCTCGTGGCTATGTCGCCTGATCCCTTCCCAGTAATCACTATGCAGGGCTGCTTGTTCCAATACTTGGCTTCTGCCAGCCTCATGACTGCTGCATCCTTTTCCGAAAGAAGAATGAACTCCGCATCACTTTCGACTATTTCGACCTGGTCCAAGAAAGGCGTTATAGCCCACCCGCCCGTACCCATTTGTGTGAGGTCTATTCTGTCGCCTGCATCTCTAATGACAATCCTTCCCATTGCAGAGCCTCTTGCGGCTGCCACAACGTGGATGCTGTCACGAGTTGTCGGCAGCATCGAAGCAACGTCCTCAATGATTTTGTCACTGTATCTCTGGTCCCTGAACAGATTGACATCTGCATAGTAGAGTTCCCTTTTCGTTGCATGGAGACCGGATTTCAGAAGCTGGTAGACAATCTCCATGACTCGGGCAGTCCTTGTCGCGTCCAAAACTGATGCAAGAGAGTGATAGGGCCGAGATATGGTGCGCATGCCAAGAAGCAGCAAGTCTTTGATTTCGTCCCAGACAATGTTGTCAGAGGACCTGCTCGGTATCTCGAACGAGGGACGGCCAGTGGTCATTGTCTCATTGAGTACCTCCAAAGCGGCTTCAACCAACCTTGCGATGGTCTCGTCCGATGTGAGATTGGCGACTTGCACAGTGCCTTGAGCGAAAGATGCTTCCGATTCTCCTGCGGCTGCTTCGGCCTTTTCCGCAGCACGATAACGCGCCTTCAATTCCTTTCGCAGTTCAATGACTGCCTCAGGAACAGGGAGCCCTGACTTTTTGGTAACGGGTTTCGGGTGTCTCTCAATCGGCTGCTTGGATTTTGCTTTTCGCAGCAGGGGTGAGATGGCTGCCTCTGGAATCTCTGCTTTCCCTCGTTTCTTGCTTCCAGCTTCGGGTTTGACCTTCTTCGCCTCTGAAGGTGTCTTCGCAGCCTCTTCTGCTAATTCCGCGAGCTGCCTGGAGGTGATAGCCTCCCTGGCAGCGGCGACAATAGACTTGGCGCGATCTTTGCTGAGACCATTGACAGTACGTGCCAGAGCGTCGGGACGGGATCTCGAAACGCGTGCGACGGAATCATATCCTGCCTCTCTGAATCTCTCGGCAAGCTTTGGGCCAACTCCTGGCAACTCAGTGAGCTTAATATCGTATTCTGGCGCCTTCGCACTTTCTTCAGCCGACTTTGCGGCTCCGGTCTGAGCTGCACTCTCGCCAGCAGATGGATGGCCTGTCTGACCGGCTGGAGTAGCCGCTTCCTCTAATGACACCTCTTCCGCAGCGAGCTTGCCATGAAGATACTCTGTGGCAGTGTGAATGATCTCCTTCGCTTCCTCTATGTCCAGACCCTTGACCTTACGTGAGACTGCATCGGCCCTCGCCTTGGACAATTTCTCTACTGAGTCGTAACCTGCAGAGGTTAGCTTCTGATTCAGCTTGTCTCCCACACCTGGCAAGAGATTCAGAGGAGTGCCCTCCTGAGCTAGAACGGCCGGGGCAACTTTAGTGCTAAGTCCTTCTGTTGCTTGTTCTTTCTTCTCTTTTCCGGGCTTGCCACGGGGCAGCTTCTGCTTTGCCGCCTTCGGGGTGGGCGCGGCTTTCGAGGATTGTTTCTTCTTTGGTTTTGCAGAATCCGGTTTCTTGTTGGTCTTCTTGCCATGTGAACTGGCAATGCTGCCTTTCTGAGCTTGCTTGTTGCTCTTCGCTGACTTCATTTTATGTTTCCCCGACTTCTTTCGTTCGACGAGCTCTCCGAGGGTGGTCTGCTCAGGCTGGCTGTTCTCCTTCTCTCCCGCCACTATTCATCCTTGCCCCCAGATGAGAAGCCTTCTTCTTCGCTGGCAGAGGAACCTGAAACCAGCTCTTCACCGAGTACGTCCATTCCAACCTCTTCTTCATCGGCCTCAAGTTCGAAGCCCGATATGGCGTCCCTGAGCTTCTGTGCGACAACTTCAGCATCGTATAGCTTTTTGCGTTTGCCATCATTTGCGATTGTCACCAGACTGTGAGCAAACTGGTCTGCGTACATCGCGAGAATACCTGCTCTTTTCGCCTTGCGTTGCGCAGTGTCCCGCTTTGTGATGAAGGACCTGAACTTCCTTCCCGTGTCTTCGAGCGCGAGTTTGATTTCTCTGATAAGTACCTCATCTTCCGCGAGAGCCTGTTTGCTCTGTCCCTTGAACATGACGTGGACGTAAGCACCACACACATGTATGAAGAGCATCACGGGTCCTCTTGGTATACCGTTGTCGAATACGTCAAGCTTGTAGTTCTTCCAGTTTACTGAAGCGGTTGCCTTCCATGTGGCACAGTCGCTGTTGTCCCTGAGCTTGGGTACTCTGTTGACGTATCTCCAAAGCACGGCATTGGCAGAAGATGCAGACTTTATTTCACCGCCATAAGCGATACATACCTCTACGGCGAATGAAAGCCCTTTGCCCGAGGTCGGCTTCCTTGTGATCGCAGCTGCGAATTCGGGCTTGAAGGCAGACCTGATGGTTTTTTCGAAGACCTCCTCTCCCACGGGAACCACAGTGTCAGTCGGCGGTGCGATATATTCTTCGCTCGAGAAGGACTTGTAGAGGTATTCTATCTCAGTCTTCGACAGAGAATCGGTAGGCGTTCGGCCGCTTATCTTATCGAGTTTGCGGATTCCAAGTTCCTTGTTTGTTTTCTCCAGAATTGCATTGGCTTTGTTTGAGCTGAGTCTGCAGAAGCCCCTCGTCAAGAATCCTTGTAGGTCACGTTCTGTGGTCTCACGGAGCAGGTCTTGGAACTCCCCTATTCTTATGCTCGCAGGATGGGCTTGGGCATACTTTGGTTCGTCTGGGACGGCACCGACTCGACGCGGATAGACGTGTATCTCCCCGTAAGGGTCTATGAATACTATCGTGATATGTGGGTCCAAGAGGGATGCCATTTCAGCATAGGTATCAGCATAGCCCCGCTTGTACTGGATATTGAGATAGTAGAGCTTCACGTACGTACCATGCTCCAGTGGAAGATCCATCTCTAGGGGCCCATTGACATACTCCTTCGTGTTGGCAGTGGTCGTGTAGAATTCTGCCACGGTCGTTCTGTCGCTGTTGAATCTCTTGGTGACCACGAATATTGGCTTGCCAGTGGTGTTCTGAGCATCACTAAAAGCAGACGGCGCACCGAAGCCTTGACTTCCTCTGGTCTGCTTCAGATGCTCAGACTTACTGGATGCAAGATAGATGCCAAATCTCTCCAGGTCTGCTGGAACCATACCGATACCGGTGTCAAAGCAAATGAACTCGTAGACCTTGAATCCTTCTTCTTGGTCGACCGGGACTAGGTCCGGCATTAGCACCTCTGTCACTTGAATCACAATAAGAGGCTCATGCTTTGTGATGAAACTCCTGAAGGGTACGAGGAATTTCCTGAATCGGGTGAGGTGTGCTTCGAGATTCTCTTTCGGTCTTGGTGGTATGTCGACGGGCTTTTCATCTCGAACATCTTTCTCAATCTTCTTGCTGAAAGCGATTGTGTCCGTAAGCTGATCCTTGAGTCTCTCTTTGATTTCTTCTTGCAGTTTCGGATCGAGCTGGTCACTGAGCCTAGGCTTTCTTTCTTGTTTCCACCATAGGCTCTCAACTGCGTCGGCGGAGTTATCGAGGAACTCAATTGCATACTGAGTGTGCTTATTGAGCCCGGTTTCGAAACCGACAAGCTGAGTTCGCTTGCGCATGAACTTGGCTATTGTACCCTGACGAATCTCACCAGACTCTTCAGTTGGAACTTCGACTCCAGGTGCAGTCTTTGTGGATACAGGCTTGCTTGCAGCCTTTGCTCGGCCGCTCTTCTTTGCCTTCCTTCCCGCAGCCAGCTTCTTTGGTGCCCTGACGGAGCCGCTCTTCTTGACGGCCTTCTCTGGACGTGCCTTCTTCGCAGTCTTTGCTGTTTCAGCTTTCTTGGCTTTCTTTCCTGCAGGATGTTTTCCGGTCGGAGTCAATCAATCCACCTCAAATCCAAGTTCGTGCAAGCGCGTGCATAACCAAAGCCCGTGTTCGCTGAACGTACGTTTCTCTACTAGACTACTTGAATACGTTATTTGGCCCGGATGAGTTCTACGGTGTGCATTTATCATTTTCCCGTTGTTACTCAGCGTTCCTCAGCGTCAAAGTATGGGGGACCGGTCGGGCAAGTCATGGTTTCTCTAGGTCATAACAATGTGTGTCTGATGACTAATATAGGCAGACTTTTCCGGCTTGCCGTGCCTGTGCCGTTTGAGACCGCAAGAATGGGTGCTAAGAAGATTGAGGTTTTTGCAGTTCCTGACATACCAGTGATTGACGGTCCTGCCGACGTTGCCGAACTTATGGTATCTGCACTCAGTCGGCGGAAGATTCACCTGAAAGATGGAGATGTCTTGGTCATAGCACATACTCTTGTGTCCAAGGCAGAGGGCAGGACCATGGACCAGAAAGAGGTCCAAGTCTCGCCTAGAGCGAAGGAGATTGCAGAACGTAACGGGTTCGATCCAGTTCAAGCTGAGCTCGCTTTGAGAGAAAGCCATGAAGTTCTACGCACTGAACGCGTGTTGATAACTGAAACCTTGTACGGGCTTGTGTGCAACTTCAGTGGAGTAGACCATTCAAACGCTCCTGCAGGTGGCTATGTCCTTCTCCCTTTGGATCCGGACGGCAGTGCCGGCCAGATACGCGAGTCTCTGGTGCGCAGAACAGGCCTTCGCAAGCTTGCTGTGATTATCTCTGATACTCAGGGAAGACCATGGCGGAAAGGGTCTGTGAATCTTGCAATAGGGTGCGCAGGCATCAATGCTTTCAAGTACAACAAGGGAAAGACCGACCTCTACGGCAGGGTGATCGAGAGGTCAACTGTCTGCCAAATAGATGAAATTGCGGCTGCTGTGGAGCACGTGATGGGGCAAGCAGGTGAAGGGACGCCTGTGATTGTCGTTAGAGGATATGAATACGAAGAGGGTGACGAGCGCGGCCACAGTGTGCCCCGGCCCAAGGCGGAAGATATCTTTCGATGAGACCGCTCACTTTGGTAGACTTACTCCCGACTAAGAGGATTCCAGCCACGCTGGAAAAAAGCCTCTGTGGGCAGGACCATCGCCTGCCCAGTTGAATCGCTTGTTATCGTAGGCTCTGTCCGCATGCATCGCAGAATCTTGCACCAACGCGAACAGGCTGCCCACACCTAGGGCAGAAGCCACCACGTCCACCCTGCTGAGGAGGTCAGGTCCAGTTACCACTACTGTCGTACCCTGTGCAGGTCCAGTCGGAGCAGCACCTGCGCGTCCACCTTCCAGCGGCGCCCCACACTGTGCGCATGAAGTCAATCCTCTAGATGGTGCCCCACAGTAAGGACACTTGCCCTGTTCCTGTGCCGCATTGATATTGGCTATGAAAGCAGTAATCAACTTGGGGTGCTTGAACTCGAACCGCATGTCGCCTCCGCTTTTCAGCGGCAGAACAAGTTTGTCACCCATAATCTGAGCCTGGGCGAATGCCACAAGAGGAAGCGCTACGCTTTCAGCGTGCCCGTTCGCGTCCTTGTTGACGAACGAGTCTTGGTTCCATGAGGACAACGCACCAAAGACCGCAGCGACACCTAGACCTCTTCCTGCGCTCCGCATCGCAGCGCCTCCGATTCCTTTGACTTGGGAACCCATGCCCTCCAGCAATGCTGCACCGGCAACAGCTCCTGCAATCACAGCGAATTTCTTGAGGCCAGCTGAATGGGAAGGGTTCTTGTACCAGACAAGTCTAACGTCGGTCAGTTCCAGGTTACCTTCCTCGCCTTCGAATTTCACGTCTTCTTCACGTATCATCTTCGTTCTCATGACCCATTGTCGCCAGACCTGAATCAGAGAATTGCACAGTCATGAAACCCGGCCGCTCTGACACACATATCACCACTTCATTCAACCATACCTACAGATAATAAGCTTGTCATGATTTCCATTATTCTCGATATGCTCCGTGCCGGCTGCTCAGCTGTGGTTCATCACTTGGGGGGCTCATTGGAAGAATCAGCGTCAGTCTCGTTCAAGGGGTCTGCTAGTGACTCACGCCCCTCCTCTTTCTGTGTGGTCGTGGCAACAGTGGGTACATCAGCCGCGACTGGACGAGGAAACTTCATTCCCTTCCTGATCATCAACACTCCAAGAAGAGAGATCAAACCACAAGAAAGCAGTGTGAGAGGAAAGCCCCATATCCTCGTGAGCCATCCGAACAGCGCAATCTGCGGCATCGCCAGAATTGTGGCAATGGCTGGCTGGAGCGAATACATGCTGTTCCTGATTCTGTTGGGTATTGTATCAATGATGAGGCGCTGAGTGAGGATATCTGCAAACCCTCCGAAGAAGCCGGTTGATACGAAAGTCATGAATATGATGAACAGTGGGAATGCGTTGCCAGAGGGTATCTGTATTATCGGGATACTTGTGAAAGGAATGAATAGCTGAACCATTGTAGGGTTGGTCGAGGGCGGCAGCAAGAACATGATTGCTGCAAAGACGACGAAGAAAAGAAACCCGCACGTCTCAAGAGCTCTGAATCTTGGAATCCATGTCTTTGGCTCGAACCTCCTTGACCAGCTGCCCGACACACCTTGAGAAAAGACTCCTGGTATGAAGAGCATGGTTCTGAAGGAAGCCACAGCAACATCCGCCAGCAAGTACAGGTAGTACATGGGAAAAAGTATGAGATTTCCCCACACTATAATCGAGCTAGTTGCGAGCATTGACCCGAATACGACATACTTGAGGAACTGATTATTCGTCAGATAACTGACGCCTGATTTCAAGAGCGAACCATATTCCTTTGTGGTTGGCCTTTTTTGCCGGTTACTCCTGACCTCGGGCAAGTCACGCATCACATACAAAAGTGAGATAGCTATCACTACGCACAATATGGATTGCAGCTGGAAGACCCATGTCCTACCGAAGATGAGTGCCATGACACTTCCGGGAATCAGTGCCAAGGTCGAGACAATCTGAAATAGCATGCCGATTCTACCCTGCATGACTCCGTATTGTTTTCGATCCGTGTCCTTCGGAACAGCGACCCTGTAGTTGTTGTCGAACCATGCTCCCCAAGAGCCGCTCTGCTGAGCATCGGCCACTCCTTGGATAGCGTATATGACGACGAGAAGTAGGTACGGAGTATCATAGGTAACCCGTGATATCAGATAGAATGTGACTGCATAGAGTCCGAATGAAAGTGATAGTACAAACCGCTGTCCAATCCAGTCTCCTACACTGCCCGTGGGATAGTCCAATGCAGTTTGAGCCGCCATCTCAACGACAATAAGCGGGCCGATGAGCGCCATTCCTTGAATGTAGTCGCCTTTGCCCAATGCTTCAGCGACGAAGATTACGTAGAAGGTGGTGGAGAAAGTAACAGTAGCGGCCACCAACGGAAGAAAGATGCCCATTACTCTGGCCATGCCAAGAATAGCTGGGGGAGAGTCCTTCAAACCGAAGAATCGAGCCGTTACTGTCATTCGAGTTTCTGTCCTCCCAGCTTTCGTCGAACACTCCTATCGAACTGAAGTCTATTCTGCTGCGATCGGGGACCGTCTGTCCTTCCGGGCCAATGGTTATCCGTTATTAGTCTGCTCACATAGGCAACCTCCATGAGAGCAGCCCCTGCGTGAGTCTTGCAGAGGCTGCGGGAGATACGAGAGAAATGCTCAGGCGGTCCCCGAGGGCCATGGGGATGGACCCCGGGCCTCGGGATGGAATGCTCCCATCCCATTCGTCGCCGCTGTCTCATGCATGCCGTCGGTTCTTTCGTTTCGATATAAGACGAAGCCACAACAGGGGGACACATAATGGGGTCACATGACGCGACTTGTGCAGTCTCGGCCGGGACAGCCGCCGACAGTCAAACATATTACGAGCTCAATCGACCAGTCGAGCACCGAATAACATCCATGAGGAAGGTCACGATGGAAATCAAGAAGATAGCCGTCCTTGGAGCAGGTCAGATGGGCAATGGCATCGCCCATGTATGCGCTCGAGCCGGATACGATGTCAAGATGAGGGACATCGAACAGAAGTTCATTGATAAAGGAATTGCCACGATCAAGGGCGACTTGGAAAGAGGTCTCAAGAAAGGCAAGATTACCCAAGAGGAAATCGATTCGACGATGCGCCGAATCAAAGGAGTTCTTGACCTGAAGGAAGCTGTGAAGGATGTCGACCTTGTGATTGAGGCTATACCTGAAATCGTGAAACTCAAGCTCGACACTTGGCAGCAGGTCGATTCGTTTGCACCCCAGAGTGCGGTGCTTGCTTCTAACACATCCAGTATCAGCATCACACAAATGGCCGCGGTCACAAAGCGGCCTCAGAAATTCATCGGGATGCATTTCTTTAACCCCGTGCCGGTAATGGGGCTCGTAGAGATAATCAAAGGTCAAGCCACCGACGATGCGACTGTCGAGACCATCAAGGCAGTATCGACCAAGGTGGGTAAGCAAACGGTTGTGGTGAAGGAGGCGCCCGGCTTTGCAGTCAACAGGGTTCTCGTGCCTGCGATGATGGAGGCTGTATTCGCCATCCAAGAAGGCGTCACCACGGTCGAGGACTTGGACCTTGCAATCAAGCTTGGGCTCAATTGGCCAATGGGGCCTCTGACACTGCTCGATTTTGTGGGACTTGATACAACGCTGTACATTTCAGACTACTTCGTGGAGGAGTTTAAAGATAGCAAGTACAGGGCCCCGGCGTTGCTTCGGAAGATGGTTAGGGCCGGATGGCTTGGGCGGAAATCGGGCAAAGGCTTCTACGATTACTCAACTGATCCTCCAAAGCCTATCAAGTTCACGGGCTGATAGAAAGGCGGCCCACTCATCCGTGGGCTTGCTCTCTCTTTTTTCGTGGTTCATTCACTCGCATACAGGCTTGTGGCCCCAACGTTAATAGAGCGTTTGTGTTTCGAAGAGCCTGGTCGCAATGACTTACGAGGAGAGCAATTACGTCGGATACGACGGCACTAGGATGTTCATGTCAGTATGGATGCCCGCGGATGAAAAACCACGTGCGCTTCTCGTAGCAATCCACGGGTTGGGCAGTCATGGATTCACGCTGAAGAACATAGGAGAGTACTTTGCTCAACGCGGAGTCGCAACGTTTGCTCCTGACATGAGAGGATTTGGCCACTATGAAGGATTGAAAGGCCACGTTATGAGCTTCGACGAGTACAAGGAGGACATGAAGAATATCGTCGACCAAGTCAGGAACAGATTCCATGACAAACTGACTTTCGTGTTCGGTCATTCCCTTGGCGGCCTTCACGTGATTAGATACGTGGCTACATATCCCCGCGGAGTGGAAGGTGCGCTTCTGTCATGTCCAGCTGTCTCTGAACGTCTCAAGATTGGCAGAGGGACGAGAGCTGCCGCGTCAATCTTGTCGGTGCTCAACGTGAAACACCGGTTCGGTAATTCCCTTGAGTTCGAATATGCGTCACATGACCCCGAGGTGGTGCAGGCGCACAAGGACGACAAGTTGAGGTTTGACAAGGTGACCGCCAGGTTTGGCCGGTCCGCTCTCAAGGCGATGCGCGAGGGATTCGAAGCCTGCACCAATGATTATGCTTCCCATCTTGGTGCAACAGGCCGGTGACGACGTGGCGGTCGATCCGAACATGACTCGATCATTTTTCGAGAGGCTCGGCTCTGCTGACAAGACTTGGAGACTTTATGACGGATTCTATCATGAACTGCATGGGGAAGTGGGTCGGGAACAGGTTCTCAACGATATGTACACTTGGCTTGAGAAGCGGCTTACTCATTAGTTTCAGCACGGATTATCCGTTACTGATCTCACATGGCGAGTCATCCTCGTTCTTGGTCACATCAGAGTTGTCGGAAGAGTTTTCGCCTCATTCGGCAAGCTGAACTTACTAACGAGATATTTGGCAATTTCCAGAGAGACAAAAGTGAGCAGGCACACCATCACAATGACCTCGACACCGAACGTGCCAATTGGGACCAGACCGAAAGCGTCAGCGATAAAGGGTACGCTGAATAGTCCAATAGTCAAAACCGCATTGCCAATTACTGCCAGCCACAGAAGCCGATGGGGTCGAATCCGAAAGATCGAGTATCTCAGAGACCGGCATTTGATCGCGACGACAAGCTCCATGAAAACAAACATGTAAAACAAGATGCTTCTGCCCAACAACAATTGCGTGCTTCCCTCAGCAGCGCCAAGAGGAACAATGCTCACGAATACGTAGAGAAAAACGGGGCTTTGCATCAAGAGAGAGATTACATAGAACAGCTTTACCTCTTTGCTGAATATACTCTCATTGGGACTTCTGGGCGGTCTCTGCATAATATCAGGATCTGGAGGGCCCAATCCAAGAGCTATTGCTGGGAAACCGTCTGTGACGAGATTGATGTAGAGCAGCTGGGCCGGTATGAGAGGAAGCGGGTATCCTATGAGAACTGCAACAGAGAGCATTACGATTTCGACCAAGTTGGTCTGGATCAGGTAGGCTAGGTATTTCTTGATGTTGTCGTATATCCATCTGCCCAATTCGATCGCTTTCACAATGGTTGCGAAGTTATCATCAGCAAGCACGAGGTCGGCCGCTTCCTTCGTGACGTCGGTTCCTGTTAGGCCCATTGCAACTCCTATGTCTGCCTGCCTGAGAGCCGGTGCATCATTCACGCCATCCCCGGTCATGGCCACGACCTTGCCACGCTTCTTCCAAGCCCTGACAATCTTCAATTTGCGAATTGGCGAGACTCTTGCGTACACCGAGACCTTTTCCACCATCTGCTCAAAACTGCTGTCATCGATTTTCTCCATTTCCGCATCAGTGAGCACTAGGTCGCCGTCTTCGTATATTCCGGCTTCTTTCGCTATTGCCTTTGCAGTGAGAGCATGGTCACCAGTTATCATGACCGTTTTTATTCCAACGGACTTGCAGACCCTTATGGCCTCTATCGCATCACCACGAGGAGGATCGATCATCCCCACAATCCCGAGAAAGACCAAGTCCTTTTCGAGCGTGTCTTCCGAGGAGTCATCCATGTGTTTGCCTTCACGATAAGCAAATGCAAGAAGCCGTAATGCTTTCTGGGCCATCATCTCTGCATCTTCGAGAAATCCCTGCTTCGACTCCTCGCTCAGGATCTTGATACCATCGGCCTCGTGTATCTTTGAGCAGCGGTTAAGTACAACTTCCGGTGCTCCCTTCAGGTAAACAATCTTACAGTCTTCATTTCCATAGTGCATTGTCGCTCATTCGCTTTCTTTCAGAGCTGAAGGGGACCTCGCCAATCCTCGGGCAGCGGCTGCGTACTTCGGAGACGTGGAATCCCGCCTTTTCTGCCAACACTACAAGAGCACCTTCGGTGGGATCGCCTCTGACTCTCCACTTCGCGTTCTCAAGAACGAGGTCTGCATCATTGCAGAGTATGCACGCATTCATTAGTAGTCTGAACCCTTCTCTTGTTTGGACGGAGGAGTCACCTTCGGTAATCAATAAGCTTGCCAGTGGGTTCGTACCCTTCTCCTGTAACACCGATTCTCGAGTTGGGCATGCGAACCTCTCGGACGGTCATTTCTCCCCTTGTGATGGTTCCTGTCTTGTCAGAGCATATCACAGTCGTCGAACCAAGTGTCTCAACGGCTGACATTTTGCGAACAAGTGCGTTGCTCTTTGCCATTCTGTGCATTCCTATTGCTAAGCTGCCTGTCACAACTGCAGGCAATGATTCCGGAACAGCTGCCACGGCGAGCGAGACTCCGAAGAGAACCATCTCCACAAAGAATGCAGGACGCAAGTATCCATGCGCAAGAACATCTCTTACAACGCCCACGGCTATCACAGTCAGGCATACAGTGAGAGAAATAGCACCCAGCCACTTGCCTATTTCGTTTGTGCGCTTCTCAAGCGGAGTCTGTTCCTTGACCACAGTAGTTACTTCGTGAGCGATTTTCCCAAATTCCGTCGCCATACCCGTGGCAGTTACCACCGCAACGCCCCTGCCCGCGGCGATTTCAGTTCCCGAAAGCACCATGTTTTTCCGGTCAGACAGGAGGGTGTCTCGAGGGAGTTTCGGGGTACTTTTCTGTACAGGTATTGATTCCCCAGTTATCGCCGCTTCTGTTACCCTCAGGTTGAAGGATTCAATCACCCTACCATCTGCAGGAACCTTATCCCCTTCCTTCAACTGGAGTATGTCACCCGGAACTACGTCCTGTGTTGTAATCTCTACCGCCATATTGTTTCTGACGACCGTGGTTGTTGGCGCCAACATCTTCTGAAGTGCCTCAAGTGCACGCTCAGCCCGGTACTCCTGAACAAAACCCAAGGCCGCAGAGGCGATCACAATTATCAGGATGAGAATCGCGTCAACCATTTCTCCCACGACGAAAGAGATTGCCACGGCAATAAGCAGAATGACAATGAGAACATCGGTGAACTGACCCAACAGCATCCTGATAGGAGATTCCTTCTCCGCTCTCACCAATTCGTTAGGTCCGTACTGCAGAAGCCTCTCCCCTGCATCTCCCCTATCCAAACCAGCTCGACTGGTCCCAAGTGCGTCCATCACTGCCTGTTCATCAATCGAGTGCCAATCTTGTTCCATTATTGGCATGAACCTCCGCAGGCCGGATGACACACCTTCGCCATGAACAACGCCATCCGGGTCGCACTCGGGTCGAAAGCCCCTAGTCGGCTGTATTAAACATATTGACCGCGGAGAGGACAGGAGAGCATTTAGGCCTCCTTCGAAACCATTAAGATTCACTGGTGGATTCCATGATGTGCAAGACGTCTTGGTGATATTGATGTCAGACAAGTCAAAGTACAGCTTCAAATGCCAAGAACAGGACTGCCCGCAGAGGGTCTGCTGCACTCGTGCCCACGTCAATGTGACGATTGGCGACATCTCGAGATGGACTGAACAAGACTATCTTTCGCACATTATTCCCGGACTCGTTCTGGTCGCACCAGAGTCCGAGGAGGATTCAATCGGCATTGAGACCCAGCGACGCCCGCTCAAGAAGGATCCCGAGAGTACCGCGTGTATGTTTTATCATGAAGACTCAAACGCATGCTCCATTAGGTATTCTCGTCCCATATCTTGCCGGACCTATCCACTCGACTACGATGGAACAAAGTTCCGGGTAATTGAGAAGAACTGTTCCGGAATTGGAAAGGGCGAAGTTCAGAAGGATTCGCTGCGCGAGGCCAGAGAGACCGCGGAACAGGAGTTCAAGGAACGGTGTGAAACTGAAAAGGCACTTCCTGGCTTGTATGCGGTGCTCATGAATCACATGTTTCGCCAGTCAGCAGAAGCCATGAAGGGCCTGTCTGAGGAAGACCGGGCCAAGGTTGATGAGATCATGTCGAAGAGGTCCAAGGACCAATCAGAGTAAGAGACCTACCTCTACAGATTCATTTGGAACAAGTCCTTTGGGGATGAAGTGAGGGCTTCACATCCTGTTTCGTCCACGAGCACAGTGTCTTCTATCCTAATGCCGAACTTGCCTTCCAAGTAGACGCCAGGTTCAACGCTATGTGTCATGCCAGCTCTGAGCTGCATCGAGTTTCCCTTGACCAAGTATGGAGGCTCATGGACCTCCAGACCAACACCATGGCCCAACCTATGCGTGAAGTAGACACCGTACCCAGCTTTCTCTATCACCTGCCGAGCGAGATTGTCAGCTTTCTCACAGGTCAGACCCGCCTTGATTCTATCAATCGCGGCTTGTTGTGCTTTGAGGACAATCGAGTATACTGATGCCTGCTCTGCTGAAGGCTTGCCAGCGACCGCTACCCTAGTGATGTCAGTGTTATAGCCCTCCACTTCACAGCCACAGTCAAACAGGGCGATGTCGCCCTTCCGAAGCTGTCTTGTTCCAGAATCTGCATGTGGAAGTGCAGTGTTCTCACCAAACTGTACAGTAGTGAAGGTGGGCGCGCCGCCACTCCGAGCACACTCGTTTATGACAAGTTGCTGCATCTCGAGTTCAGTCATTCCCAGTCTGGCCTGAGTCATTGCCTTGCTGACAGATTCTCCGATTATGCTGCTCGCTTTCCTCATGAGCTCTACTTCCTCTTTGCTCTTCACAATCCTCATGGACTCAAGCTGCGGAGTCATCGACAGAGTCTTTTTGAAACCGCCAACCGCTTTCTCGAGAGCCCACAAAACCCCCACTGGCATGTGGTCATCGAACAGAGCTACGCACTCCTTTGGCTTTGAACGAACGGCCTTCGCAACCATCAAGTATGGGTTCTCATCTTCGTTCCAAGGAAGGAATTCCTTGATCCACGTGTCCCTGGAGAGATTCGAGACGTCAAACTTTGGAGCAACGACGATGGTTCTCCGTCGCTCCTTGACGATGAAATGCGACAAGTCGTTCCCGCATCTCGTAGACGATGTCTGTCAGATATCGGAAATTGGGTGATGGAGTGAGAAGGGCAAAACCGGCATCTTGTGAGCGCATCGACTCACGAAGCTTCTCCAATCTCTGTATGTAGACCTTACTTGTCAGCATATGGTAGTCAGGCCGAGCACACGGTCTTGTTAGCAGAGCAGATAACCTGTTCGGTCAATCTTGGTGCTGGGAAAGAATGAGGTAGTCACGACTACTCTTAAATGGCGTATCAGACCGGCCCGAACTGAAAGGCCCGAATCTGGTTGAGCGAGTCAGAAGCACCGCCCATTGCTGAGAAGCTTCCTCGCCAGTGTATATGTAGTTGGTTCTATGTCTCGAGCTTTTCTCAGGGCCTTTACAGTCCTTTTCTCAGCGCCTATGTACTAGGACTGGGCGCGAATTTCGCCGAGATGGGACTATTCAGAAGTGTCGGCAAACATCAGCCCTGCGATTCTTCAGCCTGCATGGGGTGCTCTGTCTGACAGAATAGGACACAACAAGCTCTTCGTTGCATTCGGTACTCTGACCGGCCTAGTAACAGTCTATCTTTTTCTCTGGGCAACCTCGCCGCTGAACTTGATTCTTCTTTATACCGTTGAGTCAATACTGCTGAGTATACAGATACCTACGTGGCTTTCACTGGTTGGCGCACTGATTCATCCGTCCAAACGAGGAACCGAGCTCGGCCGGTTAGGAATGGTCACAAACGTAGCTGCGCTTTTGGCCACAGTCTTGGCGGGATACATGACGATTGTCCCCGGGCTGATGTCTTACTTCAGAGCCTGGTGGGGTCCTCTTGGTCCGATTATGTTTCCGCCCGTAGAGGCTTGGAGAGAACCATACTATCTCCCATTCTATTTGACTGCAGTGACCGGTCTCCTTGCAGCGGTACTTTGTTTCACGATAAAGGAGAATCCCCGGAATGGCAACGGAAAGCACGGATTCCCTCCTATGCTGAAGCTTCTTACGCGGCCCGGCGACTTTCGGAGGCTCTGCTTCACAGCTACGTTCTTCTCGTTTGCGATGTCGATGGCTTGGCCCTTTTTCATAATAGTTTCAGTCGTTTGGTTGAAGATGACCTTGCTGCAGATTGCTATTGCCTCAGCAGTATCAATCGCGTTCACTGTTGCCTTCACTGTGCCTCTCGGCAAGCTCAGCGACAGAGTCGGACGACGACCCCTGATCTTCTTGGGACGAGCCATATACTTCTTGGTGCCGCTGCTCTACATCTTGGCCGTGGATGCCACCTTGGTATACGTATCAAACGCAGTTTCAGGTATTGCATCAGCCGCTTCGGACAACGCGGCGACAGCCTACATCTATGATGTATCACCAGAAGGCGAGAGAGGGTCTCATATCGCAGTCTACAACACCTTCACAGGAGTAGTCTTCCTCTTTGGCTCATTGATATCAGGCATTATTGGTCAGGCTATGGCGCCACTTCTCGGAGATTACAGCGCTGTATTCACGATGATGATGTTGAGCACAGTACTCCGCTTCGTCGGCTCTTTCGTTTATCTGAGCCTTCGTGAGCCTAGGGCCTACGCATCCAGTTTCTGGACAGAATGTCGCGCGTTCCTTTACAAGCGTCACACTAAGCCTGAATAGAGGGCCATCCAGTTTGAGAGCCATAAGACTTGTGAACTCCACTCGAAATGACAATCGGGGTGCAAGCACAGACGAACAAAGCGAATATAGCACCCTCTTCTCGAATGGCTCATCCGCACAGCCGGCAGTATCAGAAATGAATCGATATCACGAAACCCGGTGGCAAGTGGTGCAGGCGAACAGCAGGGACGCTTGAGATGGAAGAAACCAATGAACACGAAAACAAGGTGAAGAAGCGAAGCGTTTCTCACGCTATTGCTAGATTGATTGTATCACTGGTTGTTGTGTTTCTGGCTGCTTGGTTCATACCTTACATAACGGCGGGCTCAGTCGATTTCTGGAGGGCCCTTGTCGTTCTACTCATGTTTGCCCTCGTCGAATGGTATCTCAGAGGATGGCAGACCCGGTCGCGGGAATGACTGCTCAACAGCCACGTGTGGCAGTGACGGTGTGGAGCACTTCTCGTTTGGAAATCTGAATCTCCATAAACAGAAAAGGGAATAAGGATGAAGCGAGTCTGTAGGTCTTTGTCGAGAGGGGTTTACCGTGAAGAAGTTCTTGTTGTTTATGGTTCTCCTTGCGTTCTCCATGCCATCTGCCGTACTGGCGACCACTGGCTTTGTTAACACACATCAATCCCGGCCTCTGGTGGATTTTGATTTCTTTCTTTATCCCCCGTCACACAAAGGCTTCAACTGGACATGCGAGAAGGGCGACGTCCTCTCGGGCAGTTTCACTGCGTTAGGCGATGATTTGGATTTCTTCGTCTGCGATGATTCAAACTACGGTCTGTACCAAGGCGGACAGAATCCGACGAAGGTTTATTCAACAAACAATGCGAATATTCAAACTACAACATGGAGCGTTTCTTGGAGTGTCACGGTTCCCGAAGCAGGGACTTGGTACACAGTCTACGAGAACAGGAACAGCAACTTCTCCATCGCATATTTCCAAGGTTCTCATAGTCGAACCCCGGCGGCCATCCCGGTCTCGCCGATTCAAATCCAAGCACTAGGCATCGCCTTGGTCATTATTGTGGTGGCGCTGGCCTTCGTCTTCCACTGGTTGAATTCGCCTTCGAAAAGGCCAGTTCAGCGAGTTGTGTTTACGCAGGCACCGCCCACTGCACCAGCACCGAGTCGTTTGTGCCCATCCTGTGGTCAGGCAGGTCTGGCACCCGGGACAAGATTCTGCCCTAACTGTGGACAACGTCTCTTGGATACCGATGCCTAGGCGGAATCAGCAGCATACTGACATTGAGGCGTCAGATGGTTGTGGGATAGGCGAGTACACCGTTTAGCGAATATGGGCACGGTGATTTCGGGGACCCGCCAACACACACGTTTCCGTCGGCAGAATCGCAGAACAGACCTCAATTACTAGGCACTCTACTAAAGGTGATGATGCTTTTCCCTTTCCCTCAGTTCTTCCTTTTTGATGATAGCCTTTATGTCATCCACCGTGCCTGGAATGGTACATATCGCGTCCGTATTCGCGGCCGCCTCGCAGCAAAAAGCCGCGTCAGCAATCTCGTCTAATCTCTCACTAATCAACTGCAGAACACTTTTCTCTTCTTGTTTCTTCTTTTTGTCAGTCACTTGCCTATCTCCTCGGTTTTCTTCACGTCTGTTTCAGTCTCCTCGGGTAGAACGCTCAGAAGAACCTGAAAGGAATCTCGTCAATGGGCTTGGTCCTCTGATACGTTGAATAGAAATTGTATAGAAAAGGCAGCACCAGCAGAGCAAAGCACCACAGTGATATCAGAGCTGCCATGGCAAGGACAACAGGCACAAATAATTCTAAGAAAGTAGAACGTGGTGCTATTCCCCACCGCCCCAAGTCTTCTCTGTACCAGTACCAGTAATCCCTCGGAAAGATTCTCATATCATCTCCCTTCTCCTTGAATCTTGGAGTCGTTCATGTGTGCAATCCACTCTTTCTAAGTATATATGCGTCACCCAATGAGGAGGCCCATCACGAAGCTTCTGCGGGGGTTTTGGGCCATCATCTTGAATGTGTCCCATCGCCATACTGATTTCGGGCTCTGTATCGCCTTTCTTGCTCACTGATGCGATGCTTCACGGTCTCCGAGATGATTGGGAATCTAAGTAAAAGTGAATATAGCCGATAGCCAAACTAGGAAGAATCCGATGGATACTAGATACAAGATGAGTGAAGCATAGAGTTTTTGCTCCTTTGATGGAGTGTCATCAGACGTTCTGCTCCAAAGACCAAGAACGAGAGAGCCAACTGAGAAAACAATCTGGATTACAAAAACCTGCATGCTTGCTGGCACCAAATAGTAGGTCTGCATAGTTCTATTCACAATCACATCAAATCCTTTGGACCAGAAGACTCACTGCGACAAGGAATATGGGGATTGAAGCTATGACTACCGTGATGAAAGAATCCAGAAAGCGGTCAATATCTTTGACCATCACCATTGCCTCCTGCCTACGGCGAGCGAGGCGAAAGGTGCATATAAAAGCGTTTCCATCGGCAGAAGTCGGTGGGGACCCAAGAACGTTAATCGAACTGCAGATTACTGATATGACTGATATCAATCCACTCTGGTGTAACTGTCGCAGGAAAGTCATTGCCCAGTTTCGTGAGGTTCAAGTAGAGGATGCTTCACAGACGCAGTAGAGTAAAAGGTTGCGCCAGCTGTAGGGTGAAATAGTTGCCCAATAATCTAGCGCTAAGAGCAAAAGGCAAATTGAGGAAAGTGCTCGGACTCAAAGTTGATGACAGTTTCTCATCTGATCGTGACTACTGGGATAACAGGTACAAGAGTGGCCTTACAAGCGGTGCAGGGTCATCTGGTGAACAAAGAAACTGGAAGTGGTCAATCATAGGGCAGTACGTCGATGTGAAAACCAAGTCAGTTCTCGATGTGGGCTGTGGTGATCTGCACTTCTGGGAGAAACGGTCATGTCTTTCATACTTGGGAATAGACTTTTCTCCAGATGTTATAACTAAGGACAGACGACTGTATCCTGATTTGAGTTTCATATGCGCTAATGCGAGTGAAACACTTGAAGTTCATAGGCAAGTCGTTCTGTGCATGGATGTTCTCTTTCATGTGATGAAGGATCAAGACTTTCGTTCAATACTCAGAAATCTCTCCAAGTGGACTGATGAAATCTTGTTTGTTTACACTTGGTACAGAAGCCCATTTGGCGATTCAAACACAGATTGCAGGTACCAGATATTCCGGCCGCTTCAAGAGTACTTAACCCTGCTACCTGAACTTCAACTTTTGAAGGAGCATATCCGCGACAACGTTGGGGCTCTGTACGTATTCAAGAAACGAAGTGAACTAACATGACATCAATACGAAGAGACATTTCCAGATTTTGGACGAGCTCGCGGCCATCGCTCAGAGGCTCGACAAACTGATCAAGCTCGTCGCCAGACTGACACAGACATAAATCGTCTAACTTATCTGACACTGCGCTCTACTTTTCCGCGGGACACGCAATTACGGTAAGAGCACGATTTTGGTGAGGGCGGGAAATGTGGGGTGAGAAAACATTAGAACAAGAACAAGGGTATTCTTAGTACCCATCCTGATAGTCCTGTTGGCAATACTTGTCCTATTGGTTAAATCTCAAGTTGACCAAGGCAATGCTCAATCAGTAACTGCACTTTTCGCAATAGGTATTGTACCCATCTCTTTTTGTGCTCGTCTCTGTTACGAAATGGCAAATAGAGAATCTGAGAATAGAGAGGGGCCGGCCATAGAGTGTGAAGATAACGATGAGGAACTAGCATGAGTGACAAGAGAGACTTTAGACGTTCGCAGTCCGGTTTTCCCGTGGACCTTAGTAATGCTGCTAAGGCTTCATAATCGTTTTCCTTAATCTGCATCAATTCGGCCGGCGTGTGGTGTTTACCAGTATTGACATATGCCACATAGCGGGCATAGTTCCACGCTCTCTCAACCTCACTGATCTGATCTTTGTGCTCGGCCAACGTGTCGCTGCGAGATTCCACGACCTTTCGCCGGGTCGGAGGCCAGTATTGGTCTTGGCAACAAGGTAGCGAAGCAAGTGATCAGCAACAACGGCAGAGCCTAACGCCTCAACCTATCCTAACTCTAGCACCACGGAAGACGCACGTGACTGAGACCCCAAGAAGAATCGCAATCAGAACTATCCCAACGGCACCATCATAGACACGCTGATCCCAAGTCAGGGTCGGGTCATAGGCAGCCTGACAAAAGGAAAAACATAGCCATCAAGAGCGCAGCGACGGATACGATTACCATGAATATCATAGAGACAGCTTTGCCACTCAATTAGAAACACCTGCTCTCACTGTTGCGAGTTCTGAGATAAGCCTTGCGCACTGGTTTCTTCTAGTCTAATGCAACATTCAAATACAGGACTGAACTTGAAATTGCTCTGAGGTAGGTATGTGACGAGTCCTTGGGTGAAGTCCTTGGGTAAGCGCACACCCCCACTTGCCCGCGGTTCTGATTCTAAACAAGAATGAAGTTTCATTGGCCGTGACGGCAGGAGATTCCTGACATTGAAAGATTACGTTCTCGATAGCACTTCATCTTCCCGACCACTGCGACAAGCTGATGGAAGATGCGCAGGGAGTCAAGTTTGAGAGTTGGCGGTACATTGTCGATTTTGTTACCTATCGAAGCCTACTGAATTCCATGATTGATTTCCTTGTCCGGATAGATGAGAGATATGACAAGCTCGAGAAAGCTCTGTATAGACTGGCGCCAGGCACAGACTCGAGCAAAGACGACCTGCCTGAGGCACTTGGTGAGGTTTCAAGCCTATACTCAAGCGTGGAGAGCACCTCTTTGCTACGACTGGGGCAACTGACTGATGAAGAAGCAGACAGAATCAATGAAGACTTTTCACTGCCTCTTGGAAAGCTTGCTATTGGTCCGCGGTAGTCAATAGCTCAGTTGCTGTGGAGAGCAGATTGTTCTTGATTCTACTAGCGAAGAGCCGGAAGACTTTGGAACAGTCAGACCCGGAAATGAGGTTATCGCTTGGTCAACTCGCCGACCTATACGTGAGGAATAGGGCTGTATTCGGAAGCTGCATCCCGAAAGTGTATGAGAATCTTTTCAAGCAGCTCAACGAATACAGGACCGTTTCTGTTCATCCAAAACAGTTCAAGGTAGACAAGAAGACGGCTGACGCAGTGTTCAACCTAACGCTGGCTTTCTTGCTTGATGAGGCATGTGCCCCACCCCGGAAAAAAGGACGTGCAGCAAGTTCAACGAAATGACCGTGATCTGTTCTGGCATGGGCTGCCAGGCATTGCAGCCGCGCGTGTGGGGTCTTGGCAAAAGAGCAACGACCCTGCTGCAGCTTGACCATGTGATCAATGGCGCCAGCGTTCATGCCGAATGTCTTACCCGGAGCGTTGGGAATTCCGTTCTTACCTGAGAGAAGAGCGTGTTCTAATCGGGAAAAGTGTGCTTGGTTATGTCATAACACACACAAAGAAATGTGGGCTAGGCGCGTCGTGCTGTTTGAGTGGAGGCTTCAACAGGAATTCGCTGATTGTAGATCACCCCACTAACTCCTCGACACCCCCTCCTGTTGTTTCCTTGAGGACCTCCACTCCTCTAATTGGGGATGATTTGCCAGTTACAAACACCTTGACCCTGCTGATGCTGAAACAGACATTCGAGGTCAAGGTGTTATCTGACTGTCGTTTCTAGAACTCGGCGCTGTGTACCATGTAGTAGCTCTTAGGATAGCCACAAGCAGGACACATCTCTGGAGGGCTTGTGCCTTCATGAATGTAGCCGCAATTCTGACAGCGCCACTTGACCTTTGTTTCTCGCTTAAACACGCGACCCTTGGCCACATTGTCGGCAAGTGTGTTGTAGCGCTGCTCATGCCATGCTTCTGCCTTGCCAATTGCTCTCCAAACAGCAGCAATCTTAGGAAAGCCCTCTTTGTCTGCGATGTCTGCAAAGCCGGGGTACATTGAGGTTGTCTCGTAGTGCTCCCCTGCTGCAGCCGCTCTCAGATTCTCCTCGGTCTTACCCAAGGGTCGAGCAGGGAACTCTGCTTCGACCTTGACAGCGTTTGCTGCGTTGTTTTCTTGCAGTAGCTTGAAGTATCGTTCAGCATGCTCACGTTCTTGGTTTGCGGTCTCCTCGAACACGGCCGAAATCTGAATGTAGCCCTCTTCCTTCGCTTTGTCAGCGTAGTAAGTATAACGATTTCGAGCCTGAGACTCTCCAGCGAAAGAAGCCACGAGGTTTCTTTCAGTCTTTGATCCTTTGAATTCCATAGCGTCTCTCTCCTTCTGCTCAGTGATCATCTTGGCTCCGAAAGCCGGAGTCTCTCATTCTTTGAGACAGAATGTTTCGGCTTTCGGTTGGCGGTGCTATTAAGTCTGAGCATAGAGTACGTTCTCATTACCAGTCATGATGCAGGTGGGTCATTTCCGTCCGAGAACGCTCGCGATGGCCTTGGCAAGTCTCTTGCAGTCCTCAACTTCTTGCGGGTTTGGCTGGCCATGCACGCTTATGACGGGCTCAAGAATGCTGAATCCCATCCCGTCGAGTTGCTTCTGAAGTCTCCTTAGACCTCCTCCTCCCCAACCGTAAGTACCGAAGAGACCAATCGGACGTTTGGCATAGCGTTTGCACTCCATCTCATCGACGACAGTCTGGATTCTGGGAAAGGGAAAAGCATCGTAGGTCGGTGAACCAAGCACTATCACTCCCGCTCGCATGGTGTCGGTTATGATTCTGCTCAACTCTGAGACCGAGACGTTATGGGTCTTGACTTCCACGCCGAGGTTGATTAGTTCCTTCTTCAATATCATGACCAATCTGTAAGTGAAACCATACATGGTTCCGTACACTATGACACAGTTCTTCTCCAGTTCAGGATTGCTCCACTCTGCGTATCGTTCAACAATCCACGTGGGGTTCTTGCGATAGATCGGTCCGTGACTGGGTGCAATCATTTTGACATCCAAGTTCAGTTCTTTGACTCTGGCAATGCCTTGCTGAATGAATTTCAGATAACTCGCGATTATTGCTGACAGGTATCGCCTGCTTTCTGATTCGACCATCTCCATGTTGATTTCATCGTCAAAATGGTTCCCATTGAGAGCTCCAAATGAGCCAAAGGCGTCGCATGAAAACAGTACATGCTCCTTCGTGTCGTAGGTTAACATCGTTTCTGGCCAGTGAAGAAATGGCGCATGAATGAACCTGAGGTTTCTGCTGCCAAGCGAAATCTCCTCAAGGTCTCCTACTATCTTCTCCGGGAGGCGGGTATTGTAGAACGACTTCTGCATATCCGAAGCTTTCTGAGTGTAAACAATGACAGCTCTCTTTGCGACCTTGGCCAAGTCTGGCAATGCACCCGTATGATCAGGTTCCATGTGATTGAGTATGATGTAGTCTATCTTCGACGGGTCTACGATTTCGCGGATGTTGGCCAGCCATTCCGCAGACCATGGCTCCTTGACGCATTCAATCAGTGCGACTTTCTCGTCGACTATCAGGTAGCTGTTGTATGAAACACCGTAGGGCAAAGTCCAAAGATTCTCGAACAACTCAGTATGATGGTCATCAACTCCAACGTAGTATACGCCCTTGGCGATTTCGCGATGCATGGTGTTCACCTAGAAGATGACCGAACTGACCAAGCCGGACTAAAAAGCAATTCCATTGAGTTGCATGACGGCCTTGTGCGTGCGGGTTGGCATTGAGAGAATACCCGCAACCGGGGCCTAGGGACATGGGCCTGAGACTTGGTCTTCGCTGAACAAGACATATGTGGGAGCTTGGGCACCATAACTCAGTGCCGTGCAGGGGTTCTCAGAAATGCGGTACGGGAAACGGTCTTTGCTTGTTGTTTTCGTGGCGGCTTTTGTCTCGTTGTTCGTGGTCCAAGGCTTGTTTGTCCGGCCAGGATCTGCTTTCACTGGGACTCGTGACTTCTGGCTGGAGGCTTGGTCATCAGAGCAGTATGCATTCGACTGTAATGCCCACGATGTTCTCTCAGGAACCCTCCAAGTGAAGCAGGACGGCGACCTCTTTCCGGGCGACCAAACCAAGTATGACCTTTGGTTGATTCAAGGTGCAAGCATCATGATCTGTGACCAGAAGAACCACGATCTCTGGGTGAACGGAAAGCAAGCAACAACCATTCTGACCAAGGATCATGTGTCTAGTTGTTCTTGGAGAACCGAAGTGCCAGAAAGTGGCAGGTGGTATGTTGTCTACTATAGTGACTCTATCTTCCGCAAGCACATTGAAATCTCAATCGATCAAGTCGCTGCATGGACCCCAGCAGGAGTGCTCATAATCGCCTCTGTCGCCGCTCTCTCGGCTGTCGCTATCACGCTTATTCTGAGATTCTTCGGACTTCGGTCACTTCACGTAGCCACTCAGCCCGAGCAAAAAGAAGAAACAAGGCCGGAGCCCATTAAGTCTCCGGCCGTTTCGCTGTAACGGATACTACGCTGGAGTGGCCGCGGCAGAGCCTTTGCCTGACATGTCGTCTATAACTTCAGCCAGAGACCTTCCAAGCAGGCCGCCGAAGCCCCCGAGCAATGCCCCAATGAGGATGCTCACGAACAACACGAGTCAGCCCATGCCGTGTAGGCCTAGGAGCCCTATGAAGATGTTCGCAATGGCCATGGCTTGGGCTGTCATGGACAGGTACAGGAAGAGAACGCCCCATGCGAGGCCAACACCTAGCAGCCCCACTAGAAATGCGTGTAAGGTCTTTCTTGTGAACAGACCTCCGAACGCTCCAGCGATCAGCATTGTAATCCATGCTCCGCTCAACTCAAGAGCGATAGCCAGTACGATCACGACGATGAGCGCTTTCACGAATCCGAGGTTTGGGAATATATCATCGAGTTTTCTCATTGCCATGCCTCCTAGCCCACAAAGGTGATGGTTCTCTCGATCATTGTTCCGGCTGTGTCAGCTGCTTGAAACGCCGCTGCGGTCGAGTAGAAGTACATTGGGTGGTATCCGTACTGCTGCGTTGTCTTGTTGTATGCATACCAGAGCTTGAACAAGTCGTCCCAGTGAGGGCTGAACATGTTGCCGCTCTGTCCACCCGGATAGACGCCGTACGACTTCTGAAGGTTGCTGAGATCAGCCACCATTCTCCAGGAAGGTCCATGCGTGACCCTCCATCCACCTGCAGCATTCAGGGTCTGTTGTCCACGGGCAGGTCCACCGCCTATGTACGTGAAGCCAGCCAGATGGTCCAAGTAGACCCTGTGGTACAGACCATAGAGCCAATTCGCTTTGTCGTTGCCATATTGCTGGACCATCTGATCTACTGCTCTATGCAGGGCTTCCACCAAGATCTGGTCGCGGGTCTCCACTTTGCCGGTCGTCGTGTGGTCGTCAAAGTAGTAGGCGTTATTGTCTTTGATTAGTTTCTCCAGTACTGGTGTGCGAGATAGAGGAAGATCTGGGTTAATGGATCGCAGTTCGTCGAAGGTCAGGTAGTGAATGGCATCTTTCAGGTACATCCAGACCGTTGGAGCCCAAGTGTCTGTATCCATCACGTAGTTCCAGCTGCTGAGTTCGTTGGCTACACTGTCAATGGTCGCTATTGCCATCTCCCAACCAGTCCCAAGCTGCTACGACATAAGGCACGATCTGTTGGGCAGCGACCTCCAACGAGTCCGCCTGGAACCTCTTCATGTCGTCTATGGAAACAGTTGGAGTGCTATTGAGCAGGTAGTTGATGCGTCGACCACGATAGCCATCATCGAATGGTCCCAGCAGTTGGTACCCGTACTTGCTCAGTCTATTGACCTCTGGTTCGCAGACGCCAAGTAGCCTTGTGCTGGGTCGACTGAGCGTGGAATGTACGCATACGGAATGTAGCTTACCATTCCAACTGAGTCGTTGTACGCAGCCACCGGGTATTCACCTGTGTATCCTGCCCTGATTGGATATCTTCCTGCGCAGGTTATCGCGATGTGTCCTGCGTCATCTGCGTATATGATGTTCTGAGCAGGACTGTCCCAGAAGTATAGCGCGTCAAAGTACTGCGCGAGGTTGGTTGCACGGTTCAGCATCTCCGCTGCCAGGAGTTCATGAGTGACGCCGTACCCAGTCCAATTCATTGCGAGGTTCGGCTGACTCTCAGTGTCGGTTCCGTAGGTGCTCAATGCAGAATCAATCAAAGGACCATGTACTGACTCTTTGACTTGCAAGGGTATGTCAGTTCCCTCTTTTGTGTGAATGGTTTCGTCGTAGACCTTGAATGGAACATAGTGTCCATTGTACCAGTATTGAGATGAATTGGCAGGGTTCAGTTTCTCCACGAAGACATCCGTGACATCGGCACCGACATTTGTGAAGCCCCACGCAATGTGGTCATTGTGACCTAGAAGCACTGCAGGAAGGCCCGGCAGTGTCACACCCATCACATTGAGTCTGACCGGGCACAACGATTTGTGCCTCATACCAGAGTGATGGTGCTTGAAGCCCAAGATGAGGGTCGTTGCACAGTATCGGCTTCCCCGTTGTAGACTTTGAGCCATTGACAGCCCAGTTGTTGCTACCTATGATGTCATCCGGCCCAGGAGCCTGGATTATGGACGCAAGGAGTTTCATTACCGCCTGGAGTTTTGCCTGAGGTATCAATGCCTCTGCGGCAGTCTTCTCCACGACAGGATTCTGTTGATAGGCTGACACCGTGACGTTTCCAGGTGCGTTCGGATATGTGACGATGCTCAGGTTTGTCTGCTCAGGCACTATGGGAATCTCGAAGGGCATCACATCAGTAAAGAGTTGGTTGTACATAGTGTCGTTGTTGACTGTGGTCCTTACCCATTCTCTTTCTAGGTCGTACGTGTCGCCAGACAGACCCCACGTCATCATCTTTGCCCAGACGAATACATCCAGACGAGTCCAAGGCTGTGGTGTGAATCCTAGAATCTTGAACTCCAAGGGCGTCGTGACGCTTGTCATCGACTTGATGAAGGCGTTGACTCCAGCGCACTCAGCGTCAATGACCTTGAGACCAGACGCGATGTCAGGGTTTGCACTGTTCGCCACGTACCAGTCGAGTGTTCTCTGCGCCGCTCTTGCAAGCCCTATCGTGCGATAGAACCTGTCCGAGCTGGCTGCGTAGGCACCCACCAGTTCACAGATGCGGCCTTCAGCTAGGTAGTTCTGTATGACCATCTGGAAAAGACGGTCCTTTGCATGCAGGTAGCCTAGGGCCATGTATGCATCCTCAACTGTGCTTGCGTATATGTGGGGTATTCCCCATTGATCGACAAGCACAGTAGCTTGGGCGGTGAGACCGGGTAAGTTCACAGTCTGTGCGGTGGGTTCGGTGACGGCTCGCCCGACATCGAAGATGCCACCGATTGGCTGCAGTATCCCGAGACCGCCAGCCAGTGGGCCTATCGGCATGGTGAGAATCACTATCATTACGATAGGTCCCACCAAGGAAAGGCCGAATTTGATTATCTTCTTCACATTTCTCCCCTTGTAGCGAGAAGTATAGCCTTTCCAAATACGCAAGCCGCTAGATAAGTCTTGGCGAAGGCAGGGCTTGTGGTTGATGAACCCCAAAGGTCAATGGCCAAACGTGCGGCCAATGATTATCGATGTTGTTGACAAGCTTTTTCAGTAAGATTCAGTCTGCTGCAGCCAAGGTCGTGAATCAACATGACAAAGACTGATGGATTCAGAGGTAGAGATTTCATTACTCTACGAGACTACACGAAAGAGGAAGTCGAAACCATCTTGGAGGTCGCGTCTGACCTCAAGAGAAAATTCGCAGTCGGGGAGCCTCACAAGCTTCTGGACTCGAAAACGCTATTCATGATTTTCTACAATCAGAGCCTGCGCACAAGAAACTCGTTCGAAGCCGGAATGACTCAGCTCGGTGGGCATGCGCACTACCTAGACCCTGACAAGATATACGCTCCCGCGCTTGAGGGTGACGAGAAGGCATACTCCACAGAACGAGTGGCTGACGTAGCCAGGGTTCTCGCACGAATGGGACACGCTATATCGATTCGCTGTTATGGCGATCCAGTGGGCTGGGTTTATGGCCGGGCACACGAGATTGTCACCAACTTCGCCTACTGGTCGTCAATACCTGTCATTAACATGGAGGACGACATGTATCATCCGTGCCAAGCGCTCGCTGACATCATGACAGTGAAGGAGAAGTTTGGTACCTTCAAAGGTGTGAAATTCGTGATGTCATGGGCCTATTCCCCGTCCGTCCACAAGCCGCTGGCTGTGCCGCAGAGCGCGATTATCGCTGCGACAAAGATGGGTTGTGATACCGTGCTCGCTCATCCAAAGGGAATGGAGCTCGACGATGACATCATCAACCAGTGCAAGATATACGCCGAAGAGAACAACTCAAGCTTCGAAATCATGAATGACATGGAGGAAGCCTTTGAGGGTGCCAATGTCGTATACCCGAAGTCTTGGACATGCAAGCAGTACATTCCGCCCTTCAACAGCAAACCGGAGCTTCAGAAGACGCAAGTTGTCTTCGACAAGAACAAGGATTGGATATGTGATGATGCGAAGATGCAGATTGCAGGACCCAAGGCTCTCTACATGCACTGCCTTCCAGCGATCGGGGTTTCGAAGTAGCGAATTCTGTGATCGATGGTCCGCAATCAATCGTTTGGGACCAGGCTGAGAACAGACTCCACGCGCAGAAAGCAGTGATGGCACTGACCATGCGATAATCTCTATTTTTCACGTCGGAGTCACGCGCGACAGGCATCCATCAAGCTGCTGCGTGACCCCCGACATGTTTGAGAAGAAGCAAGATCTCTCTATCAGCGATGATTCTGGAAACTCCTACTCGGATGACGCATCTTTCTGAAACAATCAACGAGCATGAAGCGAGTATCACATCCCTAAGCCCGACCTTCGAGAACATAGTGATGCGCCGGGGGGACTCGAACCCCCAAACCACGAAGGGTACAGGTTTATCGGACCTGCGCCATAACCATTAGGCTACGGCGGCATCTCTGCTGGCTTTGAACCCTAAGGGCAAAGCCTAATGGCGCAAATGGTCTATTGACCTATGGTTATTTGTGTTTTCTGGGGTATTGAGGCCTTCCTTTAAACCACCAACTTCATACTGCGATCACGCTGAGATTCTTGGCAGATCCCTCTTGCCCATGCATCACATGCCAGATTCCGGCTCAAGTTGGCGCGACAGCGCATCGCGTTGATGTCACGAATCGTTGAGAATGATGTTTACGTCAAGATGAATCTAGTTCTCGCTTGCCTCTTGGTGAACGAGTCGAGTCAACCTCGTGACGATGTCTTCTAACGATTTGCTCGTGTGTCCCAATGTCTTGGCTTCTTCGACGATACTCTGAATTACAAGAGGGTTCTTCATGGCATGGTCTTTCTTCCTGATAGAGAATCTGCTTTGGCATGCTTTCAGACGATCACTGAATACTTCCTCTCCAATCTCCTCCTGGAACGTCTTTGAGATGGTATGCTCGAAACATGCATAGTTGTCTGCAATCTCATCGGGCCAGTCTTCCACGGCCACACCCAACAACCTCAGAAGCCTATGATTGTCTTCGGGAAGGGCATCCTTGCCTTCGTGGTCAGAATCCCAAATCATGTACACTGGAATGCCGAGCAAGCTGAAGACAGTTGCAGGTCGGTCGAGGTTAGTCTTTCCCATACACGGAATGACAGAGATGCCATTGCCTTCGAGATTGCATCCCATTGTCTGGGCTACTCCTAGGATTAGCGCTCTGTCCTCTTCGCCCTCGACCAGAACTGCGGCATCCGCAAAGAAGCCTTCATTCATCCACGGTGTCATGAGAGTCTGAAGCCTTGGTTCGAGGGCTGTGCCAGTAAACGTGCCCTGTGGCTTCTGGTCCGCAAAGCCAATCCTAGCAGCCACGTCGTCAAGGGTCGTCCTGATCACTATACTCTCCTTTGGATTCTCTGCTTGGGTTTGAACTTTGTAGATTCGTCTGATATTGCTGAACAACCTGATGTCAACGAAAAGTGGCGAGTGCGTACTGCAGATTATCTGAGTATTCTTTGCGATACCTTCAATACCGCCGCGGGACGAGCTTTTGGAGAATCTTGAATAGGTGGCGCTGTCTGTTAGGGTGTTGATACAGTTCCGGTTCTTCGATGCCAATCAGATAGCCTGGCTCGGCACCTGGTATTTCTCCGGTAGCTTCGTCCTCTGCCAGCTTGGCCGCAGCCTGGGCATAAGCCAGTTGCTGAAGCATGGTCAAGATGTATGCTCGCTGAAGTCCATGTCCGCAACGCTCGACAGGAGTTGGATAATCGTCTTCAACGAGGTTGACGTATGCGCGGGGTGAAGGAATGTCAACTTCAGTCGTCAGGTCCCAGCTCAGCTGAACACTCGCAGTCGGGACATAGGTGCGAAGAGAGGAATTGAGACTGGTCTCGAGATTTCGCATCTCCGTGCGTTTCGCTTCATCCATTATAGCATTGTAGTCTGAGCTCAGTTCGCTCCTTTAGTAGTTGTATCTCCTTTCGACTCTGCAACACGCTTCTTACTACGAGGTTCATAATCTCAGTTAGGGGGCTGTCCTTGCTTTCCTGCGCGTCTTCTGAGGCATCTCTCACGGCCGGAACGAATATGTACCTCCAGAATCGTTCAAGATGCGCAGTCCCAACCTCCTTGAAGCCAAAGAACTGACCATCGTCCCGTTGTCTCGTACAGTTGGTTGGATTGGAACTCTCCCACTCTGTAATGATTGCTCAGCGTCTTCCTTGTTTGTGTAGGCCGGGGAGTGTTTGTACTTACCCTCGCGGAGCTTGTTGTACTCCGCTCTGAGACTTTGGCCGGTTGCCTTCCTGAACTGGCTGAACTCTTCATTCATCAATCTGGATCCGTGATACTTCTGACTCGTTCGGTCTTTGGGCCAAGTCATCACCTTTTCAACTGTCAGTTTGTCGCCCTCAACGTATTTGCGGAACAATTCCTTCTCTACGGTGGTCAGGCAGCCGAATGTTACAGCTGTGACAATCTCTCTGCTGCTATCCTTGTTGTAGAAATCGTCCTCGTTGTAGGCTGCACTTGGAGTATGAAAGAGGTTCAGGGCCTTCAGAAACGAAGACTTCCCCGCGCCATTAGGACCCACAAGCATCGTTAGTTCGTCGAGTGCAAGAGTCTGGTCCCTTATCGATCGAAAATTCTGCACTCTTATCGATTCTACAATCACCTGTATTGGCCCCCGATTGCGAAACATTGAGGTGCGATATCGTCCTCAGTCACATCGTCTTCATGGTGTATTGATGATAAACCTTTGCAGCGACATAGATGCCTTCCGTGGAGGATGTCCAATCTGGCCTTATTATGTAGTCATCCTCACCTATTCTGAACTTCCAAGTGGATGATAGTCGCTCAGGCAAGAGACGGGTTCTTTGTGGATTGCTGCGTAGATGGGTGTTCGGCCGCTCCGACTCAACTGTCGGACTCTGTTGTGTCTTTTCCCGGCTGAACGTCCGAGGGCCTCAAGAAGCTGGGTCACGTCGTCGTTAATGATTTCCCGACCAGACAACTCCATGGAGATTGGCGAGGACAAAGCAAAGAAAGATGTGTCCGTAAATCTCCGCCGTTTGAATTGGAATGCCAGATAAGGCGAGAACCAAAGCGTGGCCAAGACCAGCAGTGTAATCGCCGAACCTAGGTTGGTGTCAAGACACGAGAACCGAATTGGCCGGACGCATTTCAGAGCCTGTTGCCTTCCGGTATGCTCACATGGTATCGTACTGGTCATGAGCGGCAAAACAGAAATAGGCGAGCGTATCCAGTTGTCTTAGCGTCTAGTAGTCTTCTTCTGAGCAAGGGGCAATGGCATCTATCAAAGCTGTGAATCATGCAAAGGATGATGAGGACATCTTTGATGTCATGGAAAGCTACGCTAGTCTTCTTCGCATATTCTGTGGTGAACTCGGTTGTCCCGTAGAGCGGCCTCAGCCAGCCGTACGGAACAACGGATACTCACGGCCAATTTGCACATGGACTTGGGAGGACCGCCAGCTGGCGGTCCATCTATCGGGTAGTCGTCAAGGGCCAATGAGAGTCGAGGTCGTAACATCCAATTGGCACACCCTTGATACAACCAGGCTGATACGCGACGCGATTGACGTTAATCCTAACTGGTGTTGCGTGAGATTCTTCGTAAACAGGTCAACAACGAGGAACTAGTGAGGTTGGACAAGGAAGCCAACTGGTCTGTCGCAATCATGACCTTTGTTTCCGCATTCTGGTGGCTCTTGGGACTCGGGGACTACGTACGTATCTTCCTGGGGATCGCCACTGGATACGTCCTTTTCATTCGCGCCTATGCGGACTTGAAAGATGCAGTAGAAGTGAGACTGCTTCTCGTCAAGACATTCTGGCGCTTCCTATTGGTCGGCATTCCTTCAGGCAGCCTTATGATCCTCGCGATGTTCATTGCCCTGATTTTTCTGCATCCCCTTCCTCTAACTGAATCCGAACTGCCTGTCATTTTTGCAGTAGTGCTTTTCATATTCGCTGCCGAAATCTTAGCATTGGGATGTGGCTCACTTGTGGAAGAGAAGGCCGATGCAGCCTGGGATATGTTGACCGCAGAAAGAAGAGAAGCTGGCTTGATGGACCCGGTTGGGTCTCCGCCGGAATTCTCTATGGGCTTGATGTCCCATCGCTGGTTATGCTTTTGCTCCTCGGGCTCATTTCTTTCTTGATTGGCCAAGGAGAAAGACTACTAGGTGGGGATGTGCTGTCGTATTACGTTTTCATCGCGCTGTTTGCGCTCATGGCCCTCTTGTGGGCGCATTTTGTCTATTCTGGGCTGAGCGCCAACAAATACCGGACCCGTTTGCTTCCCATGGCTCAGAATCTGCAGACGTACTCAGACATTGTCAGAGAGGTGTCACAGGAGGAGGAAAGACGGAGGCGGTATCATGTGCCAATCCGGTTTGGCTGAGGTTGAATGACCACGAAGAATGACCCAGGGTACTACTATTGTATCCGCTATTAAACGCCTACAGATGCGAAATCATCAGATGTTCTCAAGTAGTTCTTGCCAATCGGTTTGGAAACGGAACACCCATAGGGCGGCCACTTAACGTAATGTCATGTCTCACTGGGTTGTTTATATAATGAGACGAGAACGGAGTTGCATAGGGCCGAACACTCCGTTGGGTGCGGGATTCGACCCGGTGCAACGAGGAACCGGTGGTTGGACTGTTTCCTGCTGGAGAACTGCCCATCGGCTCCTTGTTTACTCATTGTTGGCTCGGTTTTATAAACTACTACACACATCTCCGAAAAGCCACTCTGTTATTTGAGAGTGGCATGGCTGGCAGCAAAACTCTAGGCGTAGAGGATTCTCATTAGAATACCCGTGTAGAGCTCACAACGACAAGCATCTTCGGGAGAAAAGGCTCCGCTGTGTTCGACATCGTGTGCCCTTGGGCGGTATTGTGTTACTTCCTTGCTCAGCCAGTATTCTAGCTTATCACGTTTCAGCTGTTTCATTTCCACCATGAGATGGTGTAGCTGCCCGGCTGTGCTCGTGTCAATAGGTGTTCTTTTTCTCTTCAGCTCTTCTACGGTTCCTCGGATTTCCTGATCTCTCTCGCTGGCCTCTGCAATCAGCTGTTTGTAGGCAGCTTCAATTGCCTTGTGAGTATCGAGCACGCACTGACCCCAGTTCTCGCGAAATAGATCGCGCTTGGCTTCGTAGAGATATTGGCGCACGCGAGTGGGTACTCTAGACGTAAACACAGCCGATGGGGTGCTTATCGCCTCATGTTCCATGGGGGTCAGTCCGATTCTCTTCTCGTAGATTTGAACCATCTTTAAGTTAAGAAGTCCGGCGACTCTTTGTTCTCAGTTCCTCAGGATTGAGGGCTAGAGCACGGTTCTTCATTTGATTCCTTATGGACAAGACATCTCCACCAGCCTCTTGGACCGTGTGCAGAGGCTCCCTGTCCACCGTGTCGAGCAAGAGAGCGGGACTCAGGCTTAGATCCGCTGTTTTCGATTGCTCGGCTCGGTCTATAAGCCGTGCCAGTCTCCGGAATTCCAAGTACTCCTCAATGCTGTAAATCCCCCAGAAGCAGCCGCCGAGAGCCGCAGCGACAAGGCCAACGAAGAAGACTGTGACCACGTACAGGTCGGTCTCATAGGTAGTCGGGAATGACCAGATGCCCAGCCAAAACAATAGGACCAGAATGCCCCCGCTGGCAAGGAACGAGACTCCTAATACAGCTAGGTTCGATGAAATTCCTCTGCCCAATCGCACAATGTCCATTTGGAGGATTTCCTCATTCGGGAATAGAACCATAAGGATTTTTCTCTATGCTTTTGCGAGCGAGAGGATTCTACACATCTGTATGCACGGTCCCGACGAAAGATGAGGTGATGTCTACCATTCCTGTTGATGAAAACGCCAAACACTGGTCCGATCTGTGAAACAACTGAAATGCATCGGGTGCTGGGCGACACGTTTTTCGAATCAAAGACCAAGCACCATCCTTGTCAGGACCGAGACTAGGGCATCACTATTGAGCAGTATCCGGCAAGTCGTCACAGATTATCTTCACGGCAATCTCTGTCATCAAAAGTGGAACCCCGCCAACCACTATCAGGAGCAAGTAGACTATGGCCGAGAGAATCAACAGCGTTACAGCGATGTTCAGACCCCCGAGAATGCCATAGACGACTAGCGTTAGTCCAAAGAGCACGATTAGAAGTCTCTGACACCGTGACAACCAAGCTGACGAAGATTGGCCAAGGCCAGACAGAGGCAACAGAACCGCCGCAGCCGAAACAAACACTCCTGCCAAAGCCTCTTGGCCACTGAGTTCATGGAGGATTACGAAGGGAATCATCAGGACTGAGCCAAGAGATTCGGTCAGAAAAGGCATAACCAATGCTACGTTAAGCGTGATGAGACCAGTTGCTATGATTAGCACTTGGTATCGCCATGGAACAAGGTATCTTTCATACGGTTTGGTCAAGTCCGCGACCCCGAGCACAGTACCTTGCTTGAGTCGTCGGGCAGTGCTAACGAGCCATCGTCTCCTACCTTGGCTCCTGTACAAAGCAACAGAAGGAATGAGTATCCCACCGAGGACTAGCACAGGAATCAATTGAAGGTAAGGGGCAGTCACGACTGCGGGCCCCATATAGAAGATGACCTCGTTACCAGAGATGCCCGGAACTGCTAACCAAAGGACTGAGCTGACGTTGGTCTTTCCGTATTGGTAGCCCACTACGAGAGGAAAGTTGCTGTGAGTGACGTCCCATTTCGACATAACCGTACTTGGACTAGTGACATTGCGGGAATATGCCAGAGCGACCCCATCCTTGATTTGATACTGCGTCAAGTTGTCCCCGTGCCGGCTCGTAAGGTAAAAGGTGTCAGTCTGATTCTTGTAGCATAGCCCCTCAAGTGCGAAGTTCTGGGTACTCTCGCGGACGAGGATTCGTGCAAAGCCCGCTTCCGTGCTCCCGAAGTAGACTTGAAGCGTGTCAATTCGATTTGTTCTCGTTCTCGGATCCATCGTGGTACGCAATCAACAACCTGCTGGGTGAAGAAACCAAGTCGAAATCGCGCGTGCCGTCATAGAGCGCGTCGAAGGAAACTAGAACAGATGTTTCGTTGAACCGAACAAGTCTTAGATGCTTGTTGCCGTCTTGATACAGGACGTAAGGAATGCCGTTGTAAGTAGGAGGGTTGCTAACCTTCGCGTCAAGGACATCTGGTATTGGTACCCATGTGTAGTTCCACTGTGCTTGTCTTAACCTGACGTAGGCAAGACCCCTAGTCCCATTGAGACCTCCCGAACAACACATGTAGTAAGTGTCCACCGAAGCACATGCGGCAACGGACGAGATGAATAGGCCGGGCACTAGCAAGCTAAGGTTTGAGAACCCGAAGGTCTTTGAGCCGAGGTTATAGAGCAAGACACCCGCCTGCCAACTATTGAGGACCCCTATCCAACCTGCGAAAATCACGTTACATTCATAGTAGGTTACCGTGAGTCTATACATGCTAATCCCATAGCCCGAACCTGCCGTACTGAACTTTAGTACCCAGTCTCTCCCTGAATCATTCGAGGAGTACACATTGAACCAAGAGTATGTGTGGTTCGAGAGACTGACAGCGGCGAAAGTCGTTGTCGCCGGCAACCACGCGTCCGCATGTGCTGTCGTGACCACCACTCCATTAACGTCTAGCCCCACTGGGAGCCCAATCCTATCGCAAACGGCCCAATCCTGCCTGAGGTCGGTGCCCACGACAACGGTGGCCAAGTCTGTAGTCCACTTCAGAACCCGAACAACAAAGGAGCTATTCGAGTCACTGAAAGATTCGCCTTCTTTCAGCTCCGCATTCCAGAGACCTTCTGCGAACGGGGGAACCTGCAACCGAACGGCATCTCTATTCCGAACAATCAGTGATTCGTCGACGAGCATGACCAGCACACCTTCTCCGGGCAATCCTTGGTCGAATCCCACTCGGCTCCTCGATTCCACCAAATAATAACGGCCATCTGGCAGGTCGTATCGGAGTGCCCTGAACCCATTCCCCTGCACACTGAGTGGTACAAGATTGATTCTGAGAGTGCCGTTTGAGAGGTTGTAGATTTCGTTCTGGTGAATCCAGCCTGTGCGAAGCTTGGTGAAAGTACTCATGTGAGCAGGCATGGAACCCATGGGGTTTCCGTTGTAGCTGCCTGAACTCATTATGTCCCATCGATAGAGTCCTGTGATGTCAGCATTCTTGGCGTAGTAGTCGTATAGGTCTGGAGCCCCGAAATCGTGCCCGAGTTCATGTGCAATCGTGCCAAATTCATCGTATTCCGATACGATCGAAGCCTTGGTGAAGCCCCTGCCGTCACTGGTTGCATACCAGCCCGGCACGTTGCAGGTTCCTATGAGCGAGTAGTTCTTCGCATCTGCCCCGGGTCCCGAGTGGACCAGTATGAGCCTGTCATAGTAGAGGAAGTTCACTTGCGAGTCGACTTTTGCTATGGCTTCGGTGAAGATTCGTCCCTGCGCGGGAGTATGGTTGACTTCGCCCATGGTCTGTGTTTGAGCATAGGAGAGCATGGGCGAATCAAGTTCGACCCAACCCAGAACGTCGCTTGTTATCGAAACCTGAGAATAGGAGCACTCTGTGTAGTAGTCTGCGACCTTCGACATTCTCTGGATGAACGTGTCTATCGATGTGCTGGGTCCGCAATCAGGGAAGTATACAGGGATGACAATAATCCTCTGCTGGTCTACGGTGCTGCCTGGCTTGCTCAGGACTGCGCCCAGCCCCAGTTGAATCAACGATATAGAAGCTATTTGCAGCACAATCATGATTAGTATCGCGTTTGCCCTGTAGCGCTCCTCCGACATCACGTCACCCCGAAGCCTTGGACACCTCTCGGTTCTTTGGGTATTGACTGTTGCGAGGGTTGTTAACTCTCTTTACCTTAACGCTTCCTTAACGCTTGAAGGGCGCCCCCTAGTACGGGATTGTGGTATCGGCCGATAGGCGGATTTCCATAGGAGATCGTGGCTTCGAGGTAGCAAACTCAGTGATCGATGGTCCACAATCAATCGTCTGGGACCAAGCTGAGAACAGGCTTCACGCGCAGAAAGCAGTGATGGCACTGACTATGCGTTAGTCTCTTCTTTCACGTCGGAGTCACGCATGACGCGAACGACAACGCCATGACGTGACTTCCGATACATCTTAAAATAGGCGGCCATTCTTTATCAGCGGTGGATCTGATGGCAAAGTCTCAAAGAGGGAGCGCAAAGAGCCTGTTCGGACGTGACCTCATTTGCACTCAAGACTGGAGTGTTGATGAGCTTGAACGTACTCTCGCCCTAGCCTTCGAGTTCAAAGCGAACCGCTTCAATCATCCGTTGAGAAACTGTCTTGACCGCAAGACCTTCTTCATGTTCTTCTACAATCCCAGCGTCAGGACGCGTCAAAGCTTTGAGTGTGCAGCTACTGAGCTCGGCGGCCATGCTCAGTTTTTGGAACCCACCTCGATGAGGCTTAAGACTAAGACTACTGCCGGGCGAGACTGTGCAGGACGCAGCGAATGTGATGAGTAGGTACGCCTGCGGAATCGGCATCAGGACTCTCGAGACCGCAGTGGAACACTATGGCGAAGGTGATGAGCTTCTCCGCGAGTATGCAAAGTGGGCTAGTGTGCCGGTCATTAGTATGGCTCATGACAAGTTCCATCCTTGCCAGGGAATGGCTGATGTCATGGGAATGAGGATGCATGGTGGCAAGAATCTCAAGCACAAGAAGCTCCTTCAAGTCTGGGGAAAAGGGGCGTTGGTACGGTCATGGTGTTCGGTACAAGAAAGCATTCTCATCAATACACGTCTCGGAATGGATGTGACCTTGGCGTATCCGGAAGGTTATGATTTGGACCCACAAGTCATCAAGTCGTGTGAAAGCAACGCTGCTATATCGGGTGGTCGGTTTGAAATCGTGCATGACCTCGAGGAAGGATACAAGGGAGCTGACTTCGTCTACAGCCGCAACTGGCAGAGCCCTGCCTTCTATGCCGACATGAAGAAAATCGGCGTAGATGCCGCCAAGAAGAAAGAAATCGACATGGCATCTAAGTACGATGATTGGATATGCAACAGTGAGTTGATGTCAAAGACGAACAACGCATTCTTCACGCATTGCGGACCAGTAGACCGTGGGGCTGAGGTCACTGATGAAGTGTGCGACGGACCGCAATCTATCGTGTATGATGTAGCTGAGAATCGACTGCATGTTCAGAAAGCGATAATGGCTTTGACGATGGCTAATCCAAAGCAGAGCTGAGGTCCTATCCTCCATCCCAGTCGGCTACCACCCACCTTCTGACGTTTCAAACATCTTCAGTATGAGGAATAGGATCACGCCTATAACGATCAATATCGTAAAGAATGCGATCATAAACGCCGGGGCCGAAAGCTCGTTGAACCAGACAAGTGGCCCGTATATCTCACTGAAATTAATCACGCCGGTTAGGTTTGCTATCACCAACAGAAGCATTGGCAATGCAACAAAGACTCCTATCGCCAGTGCCAAGTAGATTGCCCGTTTAACCCAGATGCGTTTCCAATTGACCTGCTGGCTGTCAACCATCGCACTCTGCTCCTGATTCAATCCTGTAAATCGACTCTAAATCGCCTACCAAGTGCCTTCACTCGCGCTAAAAGCTTTGAGGATGAAAAACATCATGGCTGCCGCCAGAACAACGACAGACAAGAACGCTAGTAGAAAGGCGTTCGATGATAGTTCATTGAAGAATACAACCGACCCGTAAAGCTGACTGAATGTATTTGCGCCGGTCAAGTCAGATACCATGACCAGAAAGAATGGTGTAGAAACAAATACAATCGCAGCGATGGAGAGGTAACCTGCGCGCTTAAGCCATAGGGATGTGGAGTCGTTCGACATGGCTTCCGTCTGGGTCGCAACATGAGTTCGAACTGTCGGTTCTACCGCCTTCATTCCTCTTTTCAGCAACCTATCACGCAATGAATCGTACTTGCCCATCCAGTAGCCCACGAATCCCTGCTTGCTGATGTCCTCCGTTCTTCCAAGGAGAACCCTGAGTAGAAGGGCTGAACAAATCCCGACAATCGCTGCCGCTGTAAGTGCGGCTTGGAATTCGTAGAACAATAGGATGTTGTATGCCGCAGCTCCTATGCGGAAACCAACGAGGGCGGCAAGCCATCCGACGCGGTTTCCGAAGATTCGAGAGCGAGTATGAAGATAGTAGGATCCGGCAATCATGGCAAACAGCGAGAAGGAAACTATGTCAATTGCGAACCATAGATACCACCAATCTGTGCTGAGAGCAAAACGGACGAAGGGGTTGAACTCAAAGGCTGCTCCAAAGCTGTTCCAGAGCATAACTGTGTAGACAGCATCGATCAGACCAATTGGAGTAAGCGAGAAGACAACATATCGAACCCATCTCTCTTCCCACCACAGAGAGAGCATCTCCCTCGCTGTCATAGTGGACAGGTCTCTCCTTCTCTTGACTATCTGCAACTATTCGGCACCCAAGTCCCGGTCTACTGTTTGTCGTATAAAAGCTTCCAACTGCGCCATATCCATTAATGACTGAACGCCTGCTCCATGAGCAAATTGCTTGGCTCTATTCCGGAGGATTCCCTTAGGGCCTTGCTGTTGTTCGGGAATCATGTCCACTCATTATGAGAGGCCCCGAGCAACGAAAAAGAAGAGCGGGCAGAGGATTACAGTCCTCTGCCTTTACACTAACTACCTATGCTGGCATGGTCCACCCTGCGGGGTAGGCCTTGTAGTAGAGGTAGTAGTAGTTGCCGAATACCATCGGGTTGTAGTAGTATCCGTTCATGTACACACATTCAGCGTGGAAGTTCGTAGGCTGAACTGTCCAAATGTAGGCAGCCTCATCACTGATGGCCTGCTGGATCTTGCCATAGTCTGCTATGCGTGCAGTTGGGTTGAGCTCCTGAGCAGCAGCCTTAATCCAACCATCAACGAGGGTAGCGTTCCATGTTGCAGAGTAGGAAAGACCGATTCTGCTGCCGTAGGTGCCTGTGCTGGACACGAATGGGCCAACATAGTCATCTGGGTCAGCAAAGTCAGGTGCCCACCCGAGCAGGAAGAACGCGAGCTGCCTGTTGTTGAGCATGTAGAGATAGGACGGCCACGCGACACCTTCCGCTGTTATTGTTAGGGTGTGGTTGGGCTTGGTTGCCAGCGGGTCCGCGAGGACCTTGTTCAGACCATCTGCCATTAGCAGAGAACCCTGCTGACGGCCAGTGTTTCCTGTGTTGTAGTAGATGATGAGGTTGAAGGACATGTTGGTAAGAATGTCATTCAGGCCGTGAGCCATGGCATCATTCCATGCTAACACTGCTTTGTCCAGATCATACGAGTACATCGACAGGCTGTTATTGTGGCCAAACATCCCATATGGGATAGGTCCTTGGGCCTGCTTACCAAAGCCGTGAAGGACGTTCGCGATGTAGGTACTGTAGTCAAAGGAGTAGGCGCATGCCTCCCTGAAACCCTTCAGGACGAATGGGCTCTTAACGATGGTGTTTGAAATGTTCAAGTACGGTCTCTCGTTCATCCCAATGAAGTTCACGACATACGTAGGTTCTCCGCACCAAAGTTTCATTGTTGAATAGAATGACTTGAGCGTACCATCGCCGCTGCTACCATTCACCTGGTTCCAAATATAGAGAGCGTGGGTTGTCGGCCAAGCGCCGGTGTCAGTTGCGTTAGACAGCATGTTCAGGATTCTGCTGTTGACATCGACGTTGTACTTGTACACTATGTCGGTGATACTGCCAGCATGTGGATAGGTAGTCTTTATTGAGGTGGCTCCCCAGTAGTTGGTGTTCAGGGTGAGCAGCAACTGCTCCGCCGGTACCCAGCTGACGAACGTGTATGGACCGGTGCCACACATATGCGTATCCACATATGCGTTGATTACACCATAGCCGGTTCCACCGTGGGCTTCAACCCAGCTTGGGCTAATGATGGAGGCCTCTGAGAATGCCATCACTGCAAAGAACGGAGCATACTTGTATGCGAGCCTGAATCGAACATTGTAGTTATCGAGTACTATGATAGAACTCGAGTTTGCTGCCCAGTTGTCATAGGCTGCCTTGAACTGAGGACTAGTGCCACCGTAAGTGTTGGAGGCATCTTCGACTGCCTGACCACCCAAGATGGGTTCTCCGAACATCCAGGCCGGTCCGTCACCCCAGTAGATCTTCATGAGTCTCTCAAGGCTGTACTTCACACATGACGCGTTGAAAGGAATGCCGTCTGAGAATGTCACTCCCTGCCTCAGGGTGAAAGTGTAATTGAGACCATCAGCTGAAATCACACAGGCCGTTGCGAGCATTGGTTGACTGGGTGTCGTGTTGTCGCTATTGAAAGGATACCAGTACAATGTCTCGTAAGTTTGTTCCATCACGGCTCCACCGGCGGTCTCATAATCGACGGCGGGGTCCAAATGCTGAGGATCCGCAATCGTCTCCTCGATGACTGTATGTGCTCTTGGAGGTGCGATTGTCGTAACCGGCGGCAGCAGCAGAATAAATGCTCCGACGGAGGCGACCACGACAACCACAACTATGATTGCGAGGATCATATTTCTGTTCATGTTTTCCCTCTTCTTTTGTGTTATCTGGCACAGAGGTCATCGCATCCCAAGCAGGCTGCATATAGGACCGCTTGGGAGCTGCAAATTCATGTAGACCCCTGTTCTCGAAACACAGTGCATTGTTACTGGACATGAGTCTAATATAGCTTACTACTTTTCGGACCAAAGAACAGCCCATTCTCCAATCTTGCGGGAGTCAAAAGGTATTATAGGGGTACTACCGTCGGCTCGTGACGAATCGGGTCCATCCAAATACTTAAGTGCCGCATCCAAACCGCCCTCTTTACTCGAAAAGGGCACAGACCCGGTTTCCGGAACCGAGATGCGCTTGAGGTTTGATAGATGAAGCTTAGGGATTTCATTCTAAGAAGAATCATTCTGGCTATACCGGTTGTCTTTGGTGTGCTCACGATTACTTGGTTCTTGGCTTATGTTGTAGGGAACCCAGTGGACCATGTTCATAACAGATCGGACACCTCCGGCGGCCATCCCTGGAATAATCAGGGTCCACGGATTTGATCAGCCTCTGGTCGTTCAGTACTTTCTCTACTTGAGAAGCCTGCTTACTGGCGACTGGGGGACGAGCTATTCCGTTGGGGGCGATCAGCCCGTACTTCAGATAATCGCTCGCAGGTTCCCCGCCACTATTGAGCTTTCTATCGTAGCCATGATATTCGCGGTGGTCCTTGGCATCCCCCTTGGCATCCTCTCGGCCACAAGGAAGGACAAGCCCATCGATCACTTCACACGAGTTTTCTCCCTCGCCGGCGTGTCCATGCCAATCTTTTGGTTCGGCCTTATGCTCAAGTATGTGTTCTTCTTTCAGCTCGAAATCCATCATCTTCCCTATCTGCCCGGTGGCGATAGAATCGACAATGAGTTTTGGAAGGCGGTCCTCCATAATGGAGTCGGCTACGATTATGATACCAGCATAACTGGGTTTGTTCTTGTCGATTCCTTACTATATGGTCAACCTATCCTGTTCTGGAATGCCATACTACATCTCATAATGCCAGGTTTTTGCCTAGGCTATATGACACTTGCTATCGTCACGAGAATGATGCGTTCAAGTATGCTCGAGGTCATGAAGGAAGACTATATCACATTGGCACGGTCCAAAGGGCTTACCGAGCGCATAGTGATATACAGGCACGCTCTGAGGAATGCGCTCATTCCGACAGTGACCGTCGTTGGTTTGGCATTCGGAGGTCTGATGTCCGGTGCTGTACTAACCGAGACCATTTTCAACTGGCCTGGTCTTGGTCGATGGGCAACGCAGGCAATCTTAGTGTCTGACATGGCTGCAATCAATGGCTTCGTTCTTCTCGTGGCCCTTGTTTTCGTGAGTGCGAATTTGATAGTCGACGTGGCATATGGCGCACTTGACCCTCGCATAAGATTCGGCTAGGAGGAGAGATCAATGACCTTCGGACGAACCAATGGCAATAATCAAGGCGAAGAGGAGCCAACATCCTGCGCAGGGACTGGTTTACAGAGTGTTTCCGCGCATCCATATTGCTCTATGTCTTGTGGCGATAATCCTTGGTGCTGCTTACGTGGCAGACAACCTTAGTTGGTTGGCTTTCGAATTCTCTCACTCACGGACACGGACTGGAAATTTCCTCATTGCTTCTTGGTTGGCCACTCCAAGCATTGGGGCTTCTTGTTTTCGGCTATATGGATTTCAAAGTTGGCAAAGCGATTTTCGGGGGAGATGTTCAGGCGTTTTCATCGTCGCTCTACCTGAATATCATCAATGCCGTCATTCTACTTACCATAGGACCGTTGGGGCTGCTACCTGCTGTTGCCTTTTTCATGCTGGTGCTTGCGCTATTTGCACCGAGTGTGAGAGGCTACTGGTACAAGGATTTCCGAGAAGACATGGGGCCTCGCGGGAAGGAATTCAAATTCAGTCTCCATCTTCTTCGTAAGAGCCCACTTGTCATCGCTGGAATTGTGATTGTGGCTGGGTATGTCTCAGTTGCATTGCTAGCTCCATGGATTACTCCATACGGATCACAGGAGCGTGTCTGGCCCGACGCGTTTCTCCCTCCTGGCTCGCCTTCCACAGAAGCAAGGTATTATTCTCGAGCTGTTGTCGCTAACTACTCGATAGATGTCAATCTTTATCCTGACGTACCTCCGGGGAGAGGTTCAGGTTTCTCCCGCTGAGGTCACTACCCCTGTACCTCCAAACATAGGGCTTGTGCTGTACGTCCGTAACACAGGCACCGACAATCTAACTAATGTCTTGATCCACTTTGCAGTGTACAAACTCAGCCTAGCGACTTTCGATTCTCTTAATGCGAGCCAGCGCGATTCGTACCTTGTGGGCTCTGACAATGCGACCACGCTATTGCGTCGGCAAATAACCGTTAATAACACGCCTTCGACCTATGTCTGGGTTGCCTGGTTCGTCGCTAGTGACAAGAATGTGCGATGGGGAGTGGACGTTCTCATCAATCTGATCTACAATCAGTACTACCCGATTCACATCTGGGGGGCAGACGAATCGGGCGGCGACATTTTCAGTCGTATTATCTGGGCTGCTGGTGTCGACTTGAGAGTATCTGTAAGCGTGGTTCTTGTGGCGTTGGTATCAGGTGCTGTTATCGGAGCGTCATCGGGTTACTTTGGCGGGAAGCTGGATGAGCTAGTGATGCGAATCACCGATATATTCTTCGCCTTCCCTGGCTTGATTCTAGCCATGGCCATCGTCATGGCCATAGGTATTCGTAATCTTGACACCATATCTTACGCACTGATGATCACCTGGTGGCCAACCTACGCAAGACTTGTCAGGGGTCAGGTTCTCTCGGAACGGGAGAAGCTCTATGTTGAAGCGGCTCGTTCAATCGGAGCAAGTGACAATAGAATCCTGCTTTCTCACATCATACCGAATACGTTTCAGCCATTGATTGTGCAGGCAACGATGGATACTGGCGGTGTCCTCCTGACTGCTGCGGGTCTTTCCTTCATCGGATTTGGTTCCGCTGCTGGCACTGCTGAATGGGGTCTGATGATTTCGAGCGGGCAGTACTATTTGCTTAACTATCCTTGGATGTCCATGATTCCGGGGTTAGCCATACTTATGGCAGCATTGGCATTCAATCTCGTTGGTGACGGGATTCGTGACATACTAGACCCCAAGATAAGAAGACGAGGGTGAGCTTACATGTCCAATTCTGAAGACGTTGTCCTTTCCATAGAAGGCTTGACCACGAATTTCTACACCTACGAAGGTGTCGTCAAGGCACTTGATGGTATCGAGCTTAGCCTGAAAAGAGGTGATACCATGGGCATAGTAGGTGAGACAGGTTGCGGGAAATCGGTAACGGCAAAGTGTGTTCTGAGACTCATTGAGCCACCTGGTCGCATTGACGATGGTCACATATTCTTCTATGACAAGGATCTCAAATCCGGTGAGGTCAAAGAGATTGATATTCTCGAGCTAGCCCCACAGGAGGTGCTGGCCATTCGTGGGAACAAAATCGCAATTGTCTTCCAAGATCCCGCTACTTATCCAAATCCTGTCTTCAGAATCGGTGCGCAGATAGCAGAAGTCGTGTTGCTGCATCAGGATTTAGGAAGGGATGTTCTGGAGATGAGAATCCGAGAGCTGGAAGAGTCGCTCAAGAACTCGCGCTCACCTGAACATCAAGCTGAGATCAGAGAGCAAATCGAGCACTACGTGTCGAAGCTCGATGACCCGCCTAAGCCCGACAAGAAGTACGCGCGAAAAGCTGCGTGGGCCAAGTCCGTTGATATGCTTAGACTAGTGAGGATGCCTTCCCCTGAGCAAGTTGCCAACCAGTATCCACACGAGCTTTCCGGTGGCATGAGGCAACGAGCACTGATTGCAATGGCGTTGGCCTGCAACCCATCCATTCTCATTTGTGATGAAGCGACAACAGCTTTGGACGTAACTGTTCAAGCGCAGGTTCTTCATCTGCTGAATGAGCTCAAGAAGGACATTGGGGCCTCAATCATGATAATCACACATGACCTGGGCGTTGTTGCTGAGACCTGCAACTGGGTCACCGTGATGTATGCAGGGACAACCGTAGAGTCGACGAGTACCAAGGAGTTGTTTGATAATCCTGTTCATCCCTACACCATTGGTCTTATGAGTGCTATTCCAAAGCTTCACGAAGATAAGGAGCGTTTGGACCAAATACGAGGTAGTGTTCCGAACTTAATCAACCCACCCACAGGCTGCAGATTTCACCCCAGATGCGAGTTCGCCTCGGGAGATATGCAGCACTGAAAGGCCTCATCTTGAGGAAATCAGGCCGGGGCATTATGTGGCCTGCCATCAACCCGCAAGGGAACATAGGAGGAGAAACACGCAATGTCAGAATCAGAAGTGCTGGTAGGCATTAGGGACCTCAAGAAGTACTTCCCGCTAACCGGCGGCGTCTTTAGGAAGGTCATAGGTATGGTCCATGCTGTCGATGGCGTGAGCTTTGACATATATCGAGGAGAGACATTAGGCGTGGTCGGTGAGTCGGGGTGCGGGAAAACGACGCTTGGCAGGACCATATTGAGACTGCTCGAACCGACAGACGGGACGATCAATTTCATGGGCCAGGACATCACACATCTCAGAGGGGTTGATCTTCGCAATATCAGACGTGAGATGCAGATTGTCTTTCAAGACCCAATGGCTTCTCTTGATCCTAGAGTCACGATAAAGAACACTGTTGGAGAACCCTTGCTGATAAACGGCATTGCAAGAGGACCAAAGATGAGGGCCATGGTTCTCGATTTGCTTCAAAAGGTTGGTCTGACGGAGGACCACCTCAATCGTTTTCCTCATGAATTCAGTGGCGGTCAAAGACAGAGGATATGCATAGCACGCGCGCTGGCTTTGAATCCTAAGTTCGTCGTCATGGATGAACCCACATCGAGTACCGATGTATCAGTGCAAGCCCAGACATTGAACCTGATGAAGGACCTTCAGGATGAATTCGGTCTCACATACATGTTCATCAGCCACAACCTCAGTGTTGTGAAGCACATGAGTGACCGTCTCGCCGTGATGTACTTGGGAAAAATCGTCGAGCTCACTCCGCATGACATCTTCAGGAAGGCGCTTCATCCGTATACATTCGCACTGGTGTCTGCGGTTCCGGTCCCTGATCCAAGATTCTCTGGCAAAGCCATTATACTGAGCGGGGAGGTTCCGAGCTCCATAAACCCCCCAGTTGGCTGCCGTTTTAATCCAAGATGCATTTTCGCCCAAGAAATCTGCAGCAAGGAAGAGCCGCCTCTGAGAGACGTAGGCGATGGTCATCTTGTTGCCTGTCACTTTGCTGGAGAGCTGGACTTTGGCAAGAGCGCTCAGATGGAATATGCTCGACTGCAGAGGCCGAAGCGAGCTAGCCTCTGGAAAACATGCTTAAATGCCTTCGACGGTCTCTGGACAAATGTGAGTGCCTAACATGAACGAAGACAGAGAACCGAGTCCGGAGGATAATACATTCTCAGATGACTCAGAGGTAGACTACAAGGACATTGTCTTTCAGCAAGAAGAGCAGGGTCTACCGGTGCATTTGGAGAAAAAGGATTATGTGGCGCTGTTCGTTGCCTCACTGGAAACAATCTTTCTGCCCGCTTGTTATTCTTGGGCTAATGCTCATCGTCCTTGGCCTCATTTTCTCTCGCATGTATTAGGAAATGTCGGGTGGTGATGCAATGCATGGACGCTATCAGTTCGTTTTTGAGGCCATTGCAGTATCCTCCGTCATCGTCGTGGTTGATCTCCTTCTGGGTTTTATCCTTCTCTTCGCCTTTGCGGGTGTGTCAGTATTCTTGATAGTTTCCAATGCTCTCACTGTTGAGTTTGGTGGCATGCTCATTGTTGGGGGCTGCCTGATGGCTCGCCAGCCGCTTGTCGATGAACAACGATATGACAGTTCGGGCAAACCTACCACAGCTTGGAGGCATGCAGTGGTCGGCAGGCAAGTACTGGTATCTTCTGTCTTTGTGCTCTTGTTCGCTATCCTGTTTGCGTTGCTCGCGACCACATCTGGAGTATGAATTGGCAGAGAGAACAGCAAAAGGTCTGCCGTCGACGAATCCTTCAAACTGAGTGAGCGTCTTCTCACGAACTTGAGAACGGGCTTCGGACCTCCACCGCTCAGTGACATCGCCCGTTCGACAGCATTGAGCCAAACATGAAAACCAAGGGTGCTTTCAGAGTCTTGGGCCGAAACTGGGGTTTTGCCTATGAGAATCTTGGTCTCGCCTCGTAGTACTGTTTCAGGATTTGCTCCGACCCGGAGATGAACGCTGGCATTTGCACAGTCTATCCTCAATCCATGTTCGTGGAATACCTTCGGACTCTCAGAGAATCTGAAGTCAAGTCTCCTGTCAGGTACTGGATAGAGAGCGCATTCCGATTCGGAAGGATCGACCGTGATTTGCAGACGCTGACATTCGTAGTGTGGCACCTTCTCTCGTTCACCCACGGCCCCCGGAAGAAAGACCGGCCGCATTCCTGTCAACCTTTGGACGATCCTCCCCTCAATCAGTCCTGCGAAGTTGCCCCCGGTCCCGCTGAACACCATGCGGCTCTTGTCCTCAAGCACTGACGTGCCGAGTTGACCGTGCGTGTCGCGTCGTACACCCAAAGGGTTCGTCCTTGATTTTGCCGCCGGTTCCCAATAGAACCATGGGATTGTCAACATAGGAAGCATGTTCGTCTGGTGGTCTCTCTTTTTTTGCATGAGTCTCCACGTATCCTCGTTGAGAACAAACAAGGACAGGGATATCGGTTGTAGTTCGGCCGTACCACTTTCTACAAACCTGAACAGCGACTGAGAGGTCGGGCAGAGAGACCGGACAATTCCTGCAATCTGTCCTATCTGCAGAGTTGTCTGGAAGCTGTTTTCTATTGCGGCCGTTTGCTCTGTATTGAGTTCGATGTTGACCCCCACCTTCTTCTGAAAGCGTTCGATGGCCTCCTTATCGAATGCATATTTGGTCGACGTTGTATCATCCCTTTCATGTGCCATTGGTATCCGCCAAGGCAGTCTCTAACCTGCAAGCAGTCGGACAAAGCCTTTGCTCTCTAGCCGATTGTCCACGACTGCGCATTGTCATATGATTCACATTGAGATATCTTCAAAAAGTGTTCGAAGGACGCAGCGCTGGCTTAGTCGTGACAAGGACCTCGATTATCGTAGCGGCTGACGATAGGCTCTCTGACTGGATACGCGTATTGAATGCAGGTCGTGAGCACCGTTACGGCTACTCTCCGCTGACCGTGCGTGATGTGAAGAGGATTGCCAGCGCGGGCCTAATCAGCATTGACCGCTTGTTTCTGGCGCTTGAGGGACCGGTACCTGCGGCTGTCGCACGGGTCGAAATCAGCGGTAAACCGGAGGCTGCCATATGCGACCTAAGCCTGATGCCAGGTCATCGTAGTGCTGGCAGTACTCTAGTGGATTACCTACTTGCAGCCTGCAGAGAAGCCAGAGTGCAGACAGTTACTGCTTGGGTATCCGATACTGAAGCCCGTTTCTCAGACATTCTGGCCTCCTATACATTTGAGCCACGTAAGATTAGGAGCTTGCTCGAGGTGAGATTGGAGGGCCGATCAGACTTGGTCGATGTTGATTCCTCATGCATGGTGGACGTTACCAAGTTGCCCGCAGACTGGTGACGAACAGCTCCTGCGGCCGCCACCATGGCGGGTTACGCGAGATCTAGAAGGCTTGAGAGACGACATGGAGAATAGGTGGAGAACAGTGGCCGTTGTTAAACTCGAACGATCTCAACCAATCGCGATTGCTAGGCTCTCACAGTCAGATCAGACCAAGGCATTGCTTTCCGTAGATGAAGACTTCGTGAGGCAAGGTGAACCCACGCCCTTTTCTGAACGACTTGTCAGGTCGGTGCTCAACGGGCTGTACAAGCGCGGAGTTCGCGAAGTCCTATGTGAAACAGAATCAGATTCAAAGGTGAGAGGTCCCCTGTTGGAAGCGGGCTTTGTCCAGCAATCCACGATGTTCCAGTTTAGCCTTAGATTGATGTATGATGAAGGATTCGACATTAGACAGCAATGATGGTTGGCGCCATTGATGTGTCGCGGACTACTTACCTAGAGGATATATATATGCACTCGAGTCGATTGTCAATCGTCTCAACCGGGAGGACTGAGACATGGAGCAACAGACGTTGCATGTTTGATGCTCCAATGCGCACACAGGACGGATTTTTCTCCGGGCGCCTTCGGGCGCCCACACTATTCTCTTTCAATCTCGCCCCAGCGATGACAACGTATCCAGTGGCCGGACTCCGCCTCCCTGTATTCAGGTATCTGTGATTTGCATTTGTCGACTACGTAATTGCAGCGAGGATGAAAGGGGCAGCCCGCAGGGACAGCAGTGAGATCCGGTGGGTCTCCCCTAATCCCTCTGAGTATAGGCCGCTTGCCACCGGCTTTCATCCGCATCATGGCAATTGTCGGGTAGGACGCCATTAATCCCATTGTATATGGGTGAGATGGATGGTGGAACATCTGAATGGCATCTCCGAGCTCCATAATCTTGCCTGCGTACATCACTGCAACCTTATCGGCGAGCTCCGCAACAACACCTGCATCATGGCTAATCAAAAACAGAGAGACAGCGAATTCGTCTCTGATCATTCTGAGCACGTTCAGTATCTGGTGCTGGATTGTAACATCAAGTGCTGATGTTGGCTCATCAGCGATCACCAGATACGGTCCAGCGATTAGTGACATGGCAATGAGGATTCTCTGAGCCTCTCCTCCGCTGAAGCAAGCCGGATCTTGCACTAGCCTAGTCCGCTGCATCCCCGAGTCGGACGATGCCAAGTACTCCAAGACCTTCTTCTTCAGTTCAATTAGCCTGACCTGCTCTTCATGAATCTGAACGGGCTCGCCAGTCTGCATTCCAACGCTGAACATCGGGTTGAGAGCATGGCCAAGCCCTTGGGGAATCATGGATATCTCTCGGCCCCTTAGTTTGACGAATTCCTCTTCTGGAAGGCTTGTCAGTTCGACGCCCCTGAAGAAGACCTTGCCCTGTACCCCTGGTCTATCTTCGCTCTGCCCCTTGGGAACATTGTCGAACTGCCGACGTAAACTCGAGTCGGAAGTTCCGGCCGCAAAGCGAGCAACTCTTTCGAAGAAACCCATTATGGAAAGTGCAAGACTGGTCTTTCCGCAACCACTCTCCCCCAGCAGACCAACACACTCGCCCTCGCGGATAACAAAGCTAACGTCGTCCACAGCACGGACGAGTCCCTTCTTCGATGCGTAGTATGCCTTGAGATTCTCCACTTTGAGAAGTGTGTCACCTTTCGGCACTGATATCAACGCCTTTCACCTCCTCGTGAGTATATTAAAACGTATCAATAGCGCAACCCGCGTTGCACTCCAATTTCCTCCAGTTCTTCGTGTCTGGTCGTTTCTGGAACGTTAGTTTGTCATATCAGCCGGACCCCGCCAATGTCAAGACTTAAAACTGCGTTATCTCGCGGCGTCTGCGACTTAACGAAACATTATCTTGTGCAGTAACTATACTTTGCCTTGTTCTTTTTATGTCTTATATTCTCCTGTTTTACATGAGGAGTATAGTATGCTTAGGAGGAAAGAAACGAAGAAGTGCCTCTTACTAATACTGCTGCTAATTGCAGTTATGCCCATGACTGCTATTGGTAGTGAATTCAGTAAATCCAATCCAAGAGTTGTGTTTGTAATGCCGACATTCACTAATACTGTTTTCTGGCCAATAAACCATTCATCATTCTATACCTTTTTCCGGCTTCATGAGGAAGATAATCAGACATATGTTACAACGAATCTAGATACGTTGAACACTACCATTGTACCTGGTTGGGGTATTAGCGGTGGGCTTGGTAGGTTTTTAGATACATGTGGGGGTGTTTTGTCTCAACTAATCGGGAATTGGACTGTCATTGACGATAGAGATGTAGATGGAGGGCTGCTACTTAGCAGCAATGGAACTAGAAACTATGATGTTGTGGTCTGTGGCTTTACAGAGTATGTGACTCTAAAAGAGTATATGGAGTACAAGCAGTTTGTAGCTACGGGTGGTACTATTGTATTTGATGATGCCTGTAACTTCTTAGCAGAAGTTGCCTACTATCCTTCGAATGGTACTGGATACCTTAGCCTTGTAAAAGGAAAAGGTTGGGCATTCAATGGAACTTGTGCTTGGCGGTCTGTCTATCATAGATGGCCAGAAGAAAATGTCAACTGGGTAGGTTCTGAATACTGGAAGTTTTGGATAGAACAACACTATAATGGCTTCATTGCGAATACTACGCATCCATTGAGTGAATTCATCTGTGCCAATTATGGTTCGTACATAAACAACAGTTACATTGGCTGGGAAGAGAACAAGCTGATGAATATGACAGATACTACAATCATCGGCTACTGGCATTTCATTAATCCATCTGACGAACCAATCGAGCCCATAGCTGCATATCAGCACAGCTATTGTAGAGGCAAGGTGTTTCACAGTGGCATCATAGGAAGTTCAATCCTGTGTAAAGACTGCTTTGCAGGAACCTTCCTCATTGGAGCAATTAGAATGGGGCTAGGTTTGGATGCTGCGCATGAAATGTTATACAAGGATCTCTATCCGGTTGTTCCAGTTGTAACGGCAAACACAGCTACGACTACGACATCATCTAATTCAACAACAATTGTAGTGCCAAAGATATCAATAGGTATTCTATTGATGACAGTTGGTTTGGCCAGTATTGTGAGTGTATCTCTGATTGAATTCAGAGAAAGGCATAGAAAGGATATCTGATGTATCCTATCTTGTTTCTTCATTCATGTCTGTTATCGTTTTTTGCTCAACAAAGTGGTGTATTTGTTGAAGAAAGAAAGGATCCAACTCTCATTCAGTTTGCTAGGACTTGGCAACTTCCGAAGAAGGATAGCCATAATATCCGTAGATGCTTTCTTGTGAGTTAGTGTATGTTTCTGTAATATCGTTTTGTAGATTTGGTTCAACCATTTGCTCCTGCAGGATAATGAACCACTAAATCGCCAATGTCAAGACTTAAAACTGCGTTATCTCGCGCAGGGGATACCGGTCTAGGCAAATCACAGAAGGTGTGAAGACGACGAAGCGTGTTCTAGTCACTGGCAGCTACGGCCAAATCGGGACCGAGCTCATTGGTGCACTCAGGAAGAAGTATGGCGGAGAGAATGTCATAGCCACAGGACGAAAGAAGGCTCCAGACCTCTTGACCGCGGATGGTCCGTACTACAGGCTCGATGCTCTCGATATGAATGACCTTCAGAACAAGATCGTCGATTATGATATTAACGTGGTCATTCACAATGTGTCGATACTCTCGGCTGCAGGAGAACAGAATCCACAGTTAGCTTGGGAAACGAACGTGCAATCTGCGTACAATGTGCTTGAGGTCGCACGAATTCAGGGTCTCAGCCAAGTGATGATTCCGAGCTCGATTGCTGCGTTCGGGCCCAGCACTCCAAGGGAGAACACACCAAATGATGTGATTATGAGACCGACAACCATGTACGGAGTCACTAAGGTCGTGATTGAACTCCTCGGGGAATACTACACTCGCAAGTTCAATGTGGACTTCAGATCCTTGCGCTATCCCGGAATCATTAGTTCCGAAGCACTGCCCGGTGGTGGGACCACGGACTACGCTGTCGCCATTTTCTACGAGGCAATCAAGAACAAGCGCTACACGTCGTTCCTTTCGAAGGACACGCGTCTGCCAATGATGTACATGCCTGATTGCATCAAGTCCACAATAGACCTAATCGAAGCGGATGCCAAGAAGCTGGTGCACAGGACTTTCAACGTAACCGCCGTTAGCTTCACTCCGGAAGAGCTGGCCAACGAAATCAAGAAGAACATCCCGGACTTTCAAATCGATTACAAGCCCGACTTCCATCAGGCTATAGCTGACTCGTGGCCCAAGTCAATTGATGACAGCGTTGCAAGAAAAGAGTGGGGTTGGAAGCCGGACTACGACCTGCCAGCCATGACCAAGGACATGCTCAAGAAGCTCAAGGCGAAACTAGCGGCTCCTGGCAAGTAATCCTCATTGCAGCGGTGGCCCGTCACACGTTGCGGTCCGCCGCCATCTCTTGTTTTTGAGTCTGGATGAGATGTCCAGTCCAGAGGTCTTCTGTACAGACCAATTACTCTTCAAACACCTCGAAGTGCATTCCTTTCTTTTCGAGCAAATCAAACAGCCTTTCCAGCGCTGACTCCTCGGGGACCTCCAGAATCATGAGTATCTCTGCGCGGTTGGGAGGGATATCAGGATCGTATCTGTCATGCTGGATTTCTATGATGTTCACCCCAGACTCCGTGACAACATCAAGGACCTTGTTCAGGCTGCCCACCCGATCGAAAATCTGTCCTCTTACCCTAACCAAGTGATGAAGACTGAATAGTTCTTTCTCGACCATGCGGGCCATGAAGCTCATGTCAATGTTGCCTCCAGAGAGAACGGCCACAGCTTTCTTACCGTGAATGTCGATGATTCCATGTTCGAATGCGGATAGACCAACGCAGCCAGCAGGCTCCACCACCAGCTTCGCTCGCTCAAGCAAGTGAAATAGTGTCCTAGTCACTTGGGGGTCTTCCACTGTCACAACGCCGCTGAGCAACTCCTTTGCGATAGGGTAGGTGAGATCGCCGACTTTCTTGACCGCAATCCCGTCGCATATCGTATCAAGGTTCTCGACTCCGACAACCTCCCCCGCTTCGATTGAAGCTCTCATGGACGATGCGGTTGCTGCTTCGACACCGTATATTTCGACGTCCGGCTTAAGTTCCTTCATGGCAATGGCAATTCCTGCTGACAAGCCACCGCCTCCGATTGGGACCGCAACAACGTCGACATTGGGCAGTTCGTTGAGGATTTCCAAGCCAACCGTTCCCTGACCAGCAATAACGTTCTCGTCATTGAACGGATGCATGAAAGTTGCCCCCGTGGTCTTGGAGATTTCCATAGCCTTCGCAAGTGCGTCGTCAAATGCAGAACCATAGAGGAGGACTTCTGCACCATAACCCCGAGTTGCTTGGACTTTGGCAACAGGCGAGAAGGACGGCATCACAATCGTGGCCGCAATGCCAAGGCGACTAGCCGCATAGGCGATACCCTGTGCGTGATTCCCGGCAGAAGCGGCAATGACCCCTGCCTTCCTCTGTTTCGGAGTCAGTTTGGACATGGCATAGGCTGCACCCCTAACTTTGAAGGACCCCGTCTTCTGGAGATTCTCAAGTTTGAGGTACACATCTCCACCTGTAATCTTGCTGAAGGTTGTGGACCTGTCGAGTGGTGTCACTCGCGCAATGTCCTTTAGAACGTCTTGAGCCTCTTGGATCTTCTTGAATATATGAGTGTAGCGAGTCATGTTGACAGCACGCATGATAGTATCCCGTCTCTCGCACTAATGAATATGCGGTCTCTCGCCCTCCGACGAGACCTGCTCACAACCAGAGCAATACTCAGAATACTCTTCGCTTGATATCAATTCCTCGTGCGCGCATCTGCTCAATGAATGGGCCCGAAGGTATGGCACGTTCGGGAGGAAGAACTCCTCTTTCGTTGATAGTCCCATCAGTCATCCAGACCGCAGTGAGTGCTGCGGGAAAAGCAGTCGTTCTCATCATCGAAGTCAAGCCAGTCTTGTCATCGAAGTAGTCCATGAGTTCGTATTCTATCGTACGCGACTCCGTCCCTTTCCAGCCTTCCACTGTTACGCGGAGAAGCGTGACATCCTTTTCGGATTTCGGGAGGTTCTTTTCGAGAAGTCTTTCGAGCACCTTTCTCGGAGCGACTTTGATACCATCGAAGTCCTGTTCGTTGCCGTCCATGAATCCGAGCTTCAACAGACACCACATGTCGTGTCCATGTCCGGGATATCTGATCGTTTTGTAGTCGAGATTCTTTATCTTGCCTTGATAGGTCACTGGTAGTGTGGACGTTCCACCGCTGGTATTGAATGCTTCAAGCATGCCGAACGGTTCAGGGAACTTCACCTGTTCGAAACCGATGAGCGGGTCCTCATAGGCTATTTTCCCGCCTCTCAGCACCATACATGGTTCTACATACTCGTTAATCAACCCTTCAACAGAGAATACCAGAGAGTAGTTGAGCGGTGGCTTGGGTTTCTGTTGTAGCCCTCCAACTCTGATTCGTGCTCTTTCCGTTCTGCTCAGGTTGTCAACACCGTCTCGGACAAGAACGTTGACCATGCCCGGCGCGAGTCCGCAATCGGGTACCACGGTCACTCTTGCAGCTTTCGCCTTGTCATGTAGCTGAAGCTGCTTTTCCACAACGTCGAGATTGCCCCCTAAGTCACACATGTGCTTCCCGGTTTCGATTGCCACCTCGGTGCACAGCAAGTTCACGGTATAGCTGACACAGCTGACGACCGAGTCAACCTTCGAGAATGACTTCACAAGCTGGGCTCTGTTGCGTGCATCGACTTTCTCTGCAATTGCCTTAGGACCAGTCTCCTTGGCAAGAGCACTAGCACGTGCTAGGTCGATGTCACCAATGACCACTTGGTCGACCTTCGGGTTCTTGGCAAGGTCATACGCTGCGCCCCTGCCCATCATGCCTGACCCAACGACTAGGACCTTCAAGACAATCAATCCCCTGCGAATACAGGGCCCGGTATGGTCCTTCTAGGTAAAAACAGTATCGAGGGTTTCGGCTGCTTGATGGCACGTTCGTTCTGTCCAGCGAGTAACCCACTCCGGCCTTGAGAGACATGGCAGGTCAACCGTAGCAAAAACCCTCTGCGTCTGCAAAACAAAATGAAGGGGAAGCCCCGTAGGGCTTCCTTCCTTTGCACAACTGTGAGACCGTTTCAACCTTAGGTCAAATGTGCTGTACTAACCCTTCCGGCGCAGGAGAATCACTATGATGATTGCTATCACAGCTCCGAGACTGATTCCCAAATAGAGGGTAGACGGAATGCCCGGAGGTGTCGTCGTTGTGGTCTGAGCCTGGACCGTGATGGTAAAGGATACAGACAATGGGTTGTTGTAGATGTCATATACCGTTACGGTGACACCATAGCTGCCGCTTGCCAAGGTCGTTGCATTTGTCAGAAGGCCGCCCGAGCTGATAGCAAAGTGCGCAGTATCGTTGACCTGCCACAGGCCGATACCAGACGGATCAGAGGCTTGCAGCTGATAACTCAGTGCTTGCCCGTAGGTCAGTGTCTGCGAAACAGGCGTGACCACCCATGTAGGTGCAACGGTCTCGACAATGAGGCTCCATGTTGCAGAGAAGACACCCAGAACACCTGCCGAGTCGTTCGCAGCAATTCTCCAGTACCACGTACCGTCCGACAAGGGAGTGACTGGAGAGTAGCTTGTGCTCGCGACGGTCACACTGCGTAGGTTGGTCGAGTTGAATGTGCTTGATGTGTCAATCTGTAGCAGGTAGGTGTTTGCTCCGGCAAGTGCATTCCAGACCAACAAGGGTGTATTGTCGTTACTGCCACTACCATCAATAGGCGAAGCGAGGGTCGTACCTGTCAATCGAGTTTGATAGGTAATGGAGAGACTGCTGATTACTGGCGTCTTCAGTGTATCACCCGTGGTCAGGACTGCCCGCCATCTTAGTTCGTGTTCGATATGACCGAAGACGTGGAGAACTCCGGGACTCACTGATTCCCAATTGACACCGCCGTCTGATGATAGATAGTAGGCAACCGATGTGCCGCTCGGGATGCCTTGACTGGAGGTGAGGGTGGCATTCACAACTAGCGCAGTGGTAGAAGGTGAAGAGACGGTCAGGGACTGAGCTACGGCCTTAGTCTCAAACTCACGGCATCGATTACGCTGGACTTCCACAACTCTCAAGCCCTGGGTGTAATCGGCGACATACGCATAGTCGCCGGCCGCGCATACATCATATGCAATGCCGGGAGTGTCATATGTGCCCAAGAGAGCAGGATGCCTGGGATCTGTGACGTTGAAGACTCGCAGACCTGCGTCCTCATCTGCCACATATGCGAAAGAGCCCGACACCCAAACGCCATATGCCCCGGATATGGGATATGAGCCAGTGAGGGTCGGATGATGTGGGTCTGTGACATTGAAGACCCTGAAGCCTGATGTATAGTCGGCGACATACGCAAAGGGGCCGGTCACGAAGACATCAAGTCCGAGGCTAGATGGGGGCAAGGCATAGGAGCCCAAGAGAGAGGGTTTCCTCGGGTTGGTAACGTTAAGCACATACAAACCAGGGCCCGCGTCAGTTACGTAGGCAATCGGACCTGCTATGTGGACTCCTAAGGCGGTCCCGTTCGTGACGTAGTAACTCAGAAGCGTTGGGTTCTTGGGGTTCGTGACATTGACAATCGAAAGCATGCCCTTGCTACCCGTGTACGGGCCAACGGCGTAGGCATAGCGCCCGTCCGACCATACGTCCTCAAACCAGCCCATGCCATAGGTGGCAACGATGGTCGGATGGCGAGGGTCGGTGATGTTGACGATTTGCAGGCCAACATCGGGGTATGATCCATAGCTTGCCACATACGCAAACCGGCCCGCAACCCATACGCCAAGTGAGTACGCATTGATAGCGCAATGGCCCAGGACAGCGGGGTTTCTGGGGTCGGTTACGTTGACCACGTATAGTCCATCATCATGGGCAACAACGTAGGCGCATGTTCCGTCGACATACACTCCATCAGCATAGGGGGGATCGCTACACACGCCAGCCGAAGTTGGCGTCACATAGTCAGCAACGTTCAGTATCTGCAATCCTGAGCTTTCGTCCGAGACGTAAGCGTAAGACCCTGCTACTGTCACTCCATATGCGATACCGGGCGTGTCATAGGTGCCCACTGTCTTTGGGTTCTTAGGATTTGTAACATTCATGATTTGAAGTCCTGAATAATAGTCAGCAACATAAGCGAACCCGCCCGTCACGTATACTTCCTCTGAAGTGCCTGGAGTATCACAGGAGCCCAGCAATGCGGGCTGTCGAGGATTCGTAACATTGAGCAGCAACAACCCCGAATTGCCGTTCGCAACGTACGCGATAGAGCCCGATACCGTTACCTCGATTGCATTGGAGACCGCGCCGTAGCTGCCCAGCAGGACAGGGTTTCGTGGGTTTGTCACATTGATTGCTAGAAGCGAGCCAGTGTCAGCAACGTAAGCCACGCCTCCTGCCACAGATACGCCGAACGCGAAACCGGGTGTGTTGTATGTACCGATCCGCACGGGGTTATGAGGATTGGTGACATTGAATATCTGGAGTCCGTAGTCGTAGTCAGCGATGTAGGCCAAGCCGCCGCTGTATGCTACATATTCTGAACGGCCCAGTGTATCGCAATTGCCTAACAACACAGGCTTTCGAGGATTGGTTACGTTGACTATCTGCAGACCCTTGACTTGGTTGGCGATATAGGCGATGCCATCCTGTACCGCAACTCCAAACGCCACGCTGAGCGTAGAGCAGTTGCCTAATAGGACCGGGTTTCGAGGATTGGTCACGTTGATTATCCGCAATCCTCCCACGTTGTCTGCGACATAAGCAATGCCTCCTTGCACCACTGCCCCAAACGGACCCGCGGGCGTGTCATAGGTGGCCACCAGTACGGGACCCCTATGGGGAAGCCTGACTGATCCGTTCCCCCAGCCTGTAGCATTCGTAGCCCCAGTGTCTCGGTACGTTGTGGTAGTGAAATTCTCAGAATCAGCTGCCAGGTGCCGCCGCAGCAGGCGGGACGGCAGCGAGCAGTAACGCAAAGAGAGCTACTAGAGCACAGCATGTGATACTGCCTTTGATGTGTCTTGTATCAGAATGCAACGAGAGTATTCCTTCCTAACCTTCATAGGCTGTCTTCGTTTCTCTAAGATGAGTTTGAGACGCCTGTTGCAGTGAGCGTGCACAGTGATTGACGTGGTGGCTTGTCATTGAAAGCAACCTAAGTGAAGCTGGACCGTATGCACAGCCGGGATATATCGTTTGCTGACACAATGGTTGCGGGTCGCTTATCTTTCGTGCTCGCCAGGAGCGTAACGACGGGTCAATCCCCAATGGCAGAATGCGACGATTCGATTGGATCCTTTCTTGCTTCCGTTCACATGAAACCAGAGAAACAGATCTAGTTCGCCAAGAGTCATCTGACTACCGTGGGTCCTCGCAAGGTCCTTCTTCTGAAATAGAGGACTCAAGAGAAAGAGTAGCAAGGGCAGACACAACGAGTACTTGTCACCGGGCTAGGATTTGCGTCGAAGAATGACTGCACTCACTACCGCTACACATGCCAGACCAATACCAACGCCTAGTATGACTGGGATATCTAACGTCGGCGTAGTGGTTGTATTTGTTGTAGTTGTTGTTGTCGTCTGTGGTTGAATCACCGTGACAAGCACGGTGTCAGTCGCGAAGAGCCCGCCTCTATCGATGACCATCAGGGTGCAATTGTGAATCCCTAAAGGAAGTCCGTCGACCGATACAGCTATCGCCTCGCCCGATGTTTTCCAGACACTAAACGCTGAGAGATTCTCATCGAGGAACACGAAATAGGCGGCTGGGGTCATATCTGAAGGATGCCAAACGATGATGTTACCCGTTTGTCCCAGTTCATATTCAATGTCTGCTGGATGATCTACTATTGGGGCGGCCGCCTCTATTACAGTGACGAAGACAGTATCGGTCGCGAAGAGCCCGCCAGTATCAGTAACTTTGATTGTGAAGTTGTGGACTCCCAAAGGTAATCCATCAACCGATACGTACACAACCTCTCCAGACGTGTTCCAGGGACCCGAAGCGATGCTGTTTCCGTTCCAGAATATGGAGTAGCTTGAGGGACTCGTGCCTGAAGCGTGCCAAATGATGAAGTTACCCGTCTGTCCCTGTTCATACTCAAGGTCTTCCGGATGGTCTACTGCGGGTGGCACGGGACATTTGTAGAAATAGTTGGGGTTGCGGGTCAGTTCACAAAACTCACCTGCAACGTAGTTGCTTACGTAGAATGGTCCCGAAGTCACCATCGCGTCGGTTGGAGGTCGTGGGTTCCAACTGTTCCAGTTGCTCGTAGTTATCCCATGGGCGATGAAGAAGTGCTTCGGAATTATGTACTGGTACCCACAGTCGTGTAAGTGCCAGTAAGACTCTGTTGAGAACTCGACTACGACCTGATACGTGGACGTTGAATATGCAGCAGTCATGTCCACGAGCGATGGCCCAAATGGATTGCCTGACGCATTTCGGTAGAAGTTGAGACTGAATGCCACATCATCCGCCGTCAACGGCTGGCCGTCGGACCATGTTGCGTTCTGGATCATGTTGAAGGTGATTCTTGTATGACCTGATGGCACCGAGGCATTATCAGCATGTGTAGCAACAATCCACGAAGAGGCTAGCCATGGCATATCATTGCCTTGGTAGTCTGTGGTAATCAGGGGGTCATACAGCTGGGCCAGTACGTCCCAAGTGTAAGCCAAGTTGCTTGCCATTAGGTTGAAGGTGTCAATGTCCTGCGGAAGACTCCAGCGGAATGTCCCACCCAAGGGCCCGCCCTGAGACTGCTTCAAATGCACGTTGTAGTCTGTCCAGAAACCGGGCACACCATGCAATGCATCGTTAACATAGCCCTCGAACCTATCGGTCCTGTAAGCATATAGTAAGCAGTTCTCGTACAGAATGATCTCTGGGCAGTTGTATATCCAGATTTTCTGCATTTCTTGAGCTGCTTGGTACACCAAGCTATGATTCGTCGAGTGCAGCAATTGGTTTCTCCACGAATCGTAGGTCGGATTGGCCCAGCATGGTTCGTTATAGTACGGCTGGTTAATGTAGCCAGACCAGAAGTCGTAACCCAGCCAATTCACGTCAAAAGTGCCGAAGTCCACACCATGGAATAGAATGTCGTAGTCAAGGTGGTATTCGACGTTCATGTAGTAAGTGTTGAAGTCGGCTGTGTCGAGAACTGCGTTGATATGCAGGGCTTTGAGAGTATTGACAATTAACGTACAAACCTGAACAGATGTGCTGCTCGAAGAACATACTACCTTGGGACTAAACAGCTGGCCGTTGGGAGCCTCTCTCCATCCATCGAGGTTCACATCATAGAAACCGGACTGATTCAGAAGCTGATTGGCCAGTGGCATGTTCGACTCGTAGTAAGTGTAAGGCATTAAACCCTCTACTGTGAATGGGTTCACCCTTGGTACACAGGAATCCTGCGGTGCGGATAGACCTGCCCACACTTGATCCGAGATTGCATTCTTGTCAATCGCAAAGGCGAGTGCCCGTCTGAAGTTCGTGATGTTGAGCGGGTATTTGTTGCACTTCATGGTAATGAAACCGTAGCCGTTTCTGGGTTGCTGGGCGACAGAGATATTCTGTGCTGCCTGAAGGGTTAACAGATACTGAGGATCAATAGTCTCCCCAATCATGTCAATCTGGTTATTCAGTAGGGCCTGTACTTCTTGGTCGGCTCCTGACATCACCTTGTAGACAATCTTGTCAACAGAGGGACCATTCTTCTCTATGCTACCTCCAAGACCAGCTGCCGGTAGGACGGGATAACAAAACGATATCAACACGACTAGAGCGATTCCAAGCAGCATTGTGCGCATTCTGCTATTAAATAGCAACCGACTCGGCTCTCCTTGCCAATGCTTCTGATTGGTAGCTCTTTCTAATAAGCCCTCCGAACGGCGAATGACGCGATTACACAACAGAAAGAACAGAGCCAGCGGTGTCAAGGATTTCCGCACCCTGACGACACAATCGTTTCAGGAAGCAAGTGGCGGTCTCTTGTTTTGAGGGGTGTGACAGGTCAACCGGCCAAAGGTCCGTTGCTTCCGTGAAACAAAAGGAGGGGAAGCCCCGTAGGGCTTCCTTCGTTTGCACAACTCTAAGACCGTTTCAACCTTAGGTCAAGTGTGCTGCACTAACCCTTCCGGCGCAGGAGAATCACTATGATGATTGCTACTACGGCTCCGAGACCAATTCCCAAATAGATGATAAACGGAATGCCCGGGGGAGCCGTTGTACTTGTCGTGGAGGTCACAGTAGTGGTGGTCGTAGTGGTCGTGGTAGTCTGGGCTTGGACAACGATACTCAATGAGGCACTCCTCGGATTGCTGTACGGGTCGTAGGCTGTGACTGTGAGCCCGTAGTGGCCGACCGCCAGCTTGGAGGCGTTTGTGATGAGGCCTGCGCTGCTGATGGCAAAGTGTACTGTGTCATTGATGCTCCAGTGGTCAATGCCGGACAGATCCCAAGCTTGTAGCTGGTACTTCAGCGCCTGTCCATAAATCAGAAGCTGGTCACTAGGGATGATGACCCAGGTGGGCCCTTGACTATCGTGTACGGTGATCTTGACCTTTGCAGTGCAGTAATTCGTGTACGGATCATAGGCACGCACCTCCAGTCCGTATACGCCTACCGACAATGCAGTCTTGTTTGTGATAAGGCCAACCCCATCAATGGCAAAGTGGGATGTGTCGTTCACCGAATAGTGGTCGATGCCGGATACGTCAGAAGCGTTCAGATCGTATCGGAAGCCGCTTCCGAACTCTACAGCCAGATCCGTGGGTGTCTGATCCCAAGTCGGCTCAGCCGTGTCGATGAGAAGGGTGCGATAGGTGCACCAATAGCCCAGATCGCCTGCCGAGTCGATAGCCGCAACGCGCCAATACCAAGTGCCATCCGCTAAGGACAAGATTGGAGTGTAGCTTGTTGTGCCCCCGGGCACCGTCACGTTCCGGAGACTGCCGGAGTTGAAAGTAATCACGGTGTCCACCTGTAGCAGATAATTGGCGGCCCCAGTCAGAGGTGTCCATTGGAGAGTCGGCTTGTTATCGTTCGTGCCCACTCCGTCGCCAGGTGAGATAAGAATGGGCGCGTCCAAGCATGTCTTGTACGTGATGGCCAAGCTAGTCAGGGTCGGCGTCTGCAGCGTGTCCGCTGTGATTAGGACTGCCCGCCACTTCAGCTGATGGCCCACGTTGATGAAGACGTGCTCGACGCCGGCTGTCACGGCCTCCCAATGGGCGCCCGCATCCGGTGACAAGTAGTAAGCGATGGTGGTGCTGCTGGGCAGGCTCTGGGTGCACGTCAGCGTAGCGCGTGCTAGGGAAGCTGAACCGGTCGCCGTGAAGACCGTCACGGACTGGGCGATCGCTAGTGCTTCGCATTGTCGACACCGATTGCGTTGCACCTCCGCCACGACCAATCCGTAACTCTCATCAGCCAAGTAAGCGTGGTCACCAGCCACAACGACCCCCCGCGCCAAGCTGCCAGCTATGTTGAGGCCGCCAAGGAAGGTGAGGTGCCTAGGGTCGGTTACGTTCACTACCGCCAGGCCCTGGTCATAGTCTGCAACGTAAGCTTGCCTGCCAGCCACCCAGACCTTGTATGCGTGACCTAGAGTATCGTACCAGCCAATACCGACCGGTTTCTTGGGATTGGTAACATTGTACACGCGCAGCCCAGCATCGTCACATGCGACGTAGGCATACTGACCCTGCACGCATACGCCCCGGGCAGTGCCAGACATGGGGGAGCTGCTGAGGAGTATGGGGTGCCGAGGATCGGTGACGTTGACCACCTGCAACCCATAGCTGGAATCAGTGACATATGCGTAGTGACCCGCCACCCACACTGAGATTGTCGCGCTAGTGGTGGCACATGTGCCCACGAGAGTGGGATTGCGCGGGTCGGTGACGTTGATTACTCGTAACCCTTTGGTTCCTTCAGCGACATAGGCATAGTGGCCCTCCACAAACACGCCATACGCCGTGCCGTTAGTGGTACAGGTGCCAATCTTGGTGGGGCTCATGGGGTTGGTAACATTTACGACGTGCAACCCTATGCCAGCATCCCCGAGGTAGGCATAGCGTCCGTCCGCCCAAACTGCCCGCGCAAGGCCCGGGCTGTTGTAAGTACCGAGGACCGTGGGATACTTGGGATCGGTTACATTCATGACGCGCAGGCCCCTGTCATCGTTAGCAATGTAGGCGTAGTGGCCCGACACCGACACGGCATACGAGAACGCCAGTAACGGCCTTGGTGCCCTCTAAGGCAGGCGGAACGAGGTCTGCAATCTGCACTACGCAGAATCCGCCGGTGCCGTCGGCGACGTAGGCATAGCAGCCCGCCACAGCCACCCCTTGTGCCTCGGTGGTCAGACAGGTCCTGATGAGAATAGGATTCTTGGGGTTGGTGACATTGATGATTCGCAACCCCGAGTCCCAGTCGGCGACGTAAGCGTAGCAGCCCGCCACATCTACACCATACGCATAGGTGGTTGGACAAGTGCCGATAATCGTGGGAATCAGGGGATTGGTAACATTGATGACCCGCAACCCCACGTTTTCATCGGCGACGTAGGCATAGCAGCCCGCCACAGCCACCCCTACTGCCGCGCCGCTGAGGGTACAGGTCCCGACGAGCGTAGGAGCCTTTGGACTCGTGATATTGATGATTTTCAGACCTCCCCCAGAGAGAAAGTCGGCGACGTAGGCATAACAACCTTCCACCGCTACTTTCATCGCCCAGATGGTAAGACAGGTGCCGACGATGGTCGGAGCCTTCGGATTGGTGATGTTAATGACCCGCAAACCCTGGTTCCCGACGGTGACATAGGCATAGCAGCCCGCCACAGCCACCCCCATTGCCCCGTTTGTGGAGCAGGTGCCCACGAGGGTAGGATCCTTGGGGTTAGTGACATTAATGATTCGCAACCCCGAGTCGTGGTCGGCGACGTAAGCGTAGCAGCCCGACACCGCTACCCCCTCTGCTTGGGTGGTTGGACAAGTGCCCACGATGCTGGGCGCCTTTGGGTTTGTGATATTGATGATTCGCAATCCCGAGTGATAGTCGGCCGCGTAAGCATAGGCGCCCTGCACCGCTACCTCCCGCGTTTCGCTGGTGCCACAGGTGCCGACCACGGTGGCCGACTTGTTGGGGAGCTTGACAGATCCGCTGCCCCAGCCGGTGGCATTAGTAGCCCCAGTATCCCGGTACGTTCCGGTAGTGAAGTTCTCAGAGTAACTGCCAGTGGCCGCCGCAGCAGGCGGGATCACAGTGAATACCATCAAAAAGCAAGCCAGAAATGCGAGACTTGCGATGCTGCCCTTGACTCGTTGTTTCCTAAAGTCTGACATGAGTATGCCTAGTGTCTCACTTAGTCTGTCTCCCTGTCAAGAAGCCAGCCCACGCAAAGTCCTGATTTATCCTTCTCCGGGATATATTGTTTCCGACACTCATCATCGGAGGTTGTTCAGCTCTGTCGGCGCAAAAGAACAACAAACCAGAAACTGCGAGCCACCGATGCAACGTACACGAAATAGAAAAAGCAGCATCAGCAGACCCAACGATTGCTCATCGCTGGGCCCGCAGATGCTTGAGGAACTAGCGGCTCGATGAGCCACTAGCTGACCTTGCAGCTCTAGTTACGAGCTGTGAGATCGGATTGTCCTACTCACTATGCCCGTCGACTAGTTGGCTGTGTTCTCGTGGTCGAACCCTGGTTCTGACCAGACCTTGGCGCAGTACTGTGCGTCGCGGTCGGTTGCTCCGAGTTCTGACGGTTGCGCCTGTCACCACGAGACCTGCTGGTGTGATTGTTGTGTTTGCCCACTACCTATCTCACCTCCATGGCATGATAGAAAGCGGACTGCTGTAATGTATTCATGTCAGCACGAACATGCCAACACGAATCCGCAGTGCTACCATCTGCGATTGAGATAGGCGTGTATCGACACGTCGGCAAGACGGGGATCCGACTCAACGAGCTGAAAGCCCATAGTCGAAATCCGTACTCCCCGATTCAATTGTGGTAGATACGATGTATCATGTTGAGGCAGTATCGCCTTCACTAACATGTATGTATCGAATGCTAATAAAGCTTTACCCGCCTGTTCATCGACATCGGGACGTTATCCGCTTCGTCCCGCGAGTAATCGCATCGTATACAATCGCCCGCAACTATGGCGAGGTCGGACTCCGAGGGGGCGCTTGCTGGCATTCTTCACGACACAGTGAGCCATTAGTGTCTCAGTTCAAAGATACGTGGATGGCCAGGGCACAAATGTGTGCACACATCGAGTCTGTCTGACAACATGAGACCGACAACGCATATGGTTGACTAAGCACTGCCTCCGCCGACGGGAGGAAAGAAGACGACGAGATCGTCATCGGACAGTCTTTGATTCAGGTCAAAAGTGCGGACGCCATTGACGAAGATTATACGTGCCTGATCGGGTGGAAAACGAAGTCTAGCAATTATCTCAGAGATATTGCCTTCCATCACCTCTACTTTGAAGGACTCCCCTATCGCGGTACCAGGCGGCGCAAACTGACGAAGTGTTGCATAGAGTTTGACGTTAACCTGCATCCCCATCGCCTAGTAGTAGTCCACATCCACATCAGTATGGGTGTAACCGTGTCCCTTCAGATGCTGTCCTCCACAAAGAAGGACCATGTTGAACGGGAAGAGACCTACACGAGCTCCTTCCGGAATGAGGTCTGAAGACTTCGCAAGAGTACCATCAATGAAGCAGTCTCCCAGGTCCTTCGAATTCAGGCCTAATCGTGCAGTGAGGCTGCCGAACGTCTCACCCGGCAGGCTGTCGAGCCGTAACACCGTGTCCTCATCCGGCCGACTCCCCGGAACCAAGGACCGTAATGTGCCATAGAGATGAACCTCTATGCGTCTCGCGCTCATGATTGTGTTCCTTGCATGACTTGTCAGATGGTCCCAATGGACATGGAGTCTAGCCTCAAATAAGAGAATAAGCTTGTGGATATAGTGGGTCAGAAAGGAAGAAAGAGGGGTTGAAGTGCCCCCTCTTCAGTACTAGACTATGTTCCCTTGTAGACTGCGTCGATATCTGCATCGGAGACATCGAATGTGACGTTATGGGGTGGAAGCTTCTCTGTTCGGAAGAACTCAGGTAGACGGTCGTCACGCTCCGTGAACCCTGCTCGCTTGTTGAAGTCGCGCTCAGCCTTCAATACCTTCATTCCATACTCCGTCACATCGATCTTCTTACCGAGGAACGCGTCCACGCTGTCTGTCATTCCCTTGAATCCCTCGTCAATATCGAGGACCGCGAACGCAATGAATAAGCAGTAGCCGCTGGAATCGATGTATGCAGTAGTGGCTTGGAACGCGCGCGAGAGGTCTGCCTTCTTGAGTTCTCTGGGGTCAGTAACCTTACCTTTGATTCCGAGTATCTCCGCGGCTATCGTGTAGCCTGAGGTGTGGTCTGCTCCCATCGGAGTAGTCGCATAGGTCACACCGATGCCACGTATTGGTCTCGGGTCGTACGCAGGCAATGACTGTCCCTTAACTACAGGAATCCGTGTCACTCCCAGCACGTGACCAGCGCTTGAGGCGCCGGAGGATACCAATCTTCCAAGGTAGGACTTGGGATTGTATGCTTCTTTCAGGGCGGCAATAGCAGCTGGTCCATCGCCGAACTTGATCATTCCTGATTCCATAAACATAGCAAGCGTGTTTCCAGTCTCAATTGTGTCCAACCCGAGGTCGTTGCATAGCCGGTTCAATTCTGCTACGTCCTGCAAGACGCCGATGCCGAGGTTGCTGCCCAAGGCCCATGCAGTCTCGTACTCAAGCGGCGAGACATGCATCTTGCCTGTATCCTCATATGGGACAGCATTGGAGCAAGCCATTATGCAACCGACATGGCAGGGGTGACCATACTTGCCTTCTGCCTTGGCACCGAATTTCGCATTCGTTTTGTCAACAAGCTCATGTACGGCTTCTCCACTGATTTTGGCCGCATTCTCGAAACGCCCGGCACTGAAAGCTCTGGTTGGAAGAGCACCAGCTTCGTTGAGAATGTTCTGAAGTACATTCGTCCCGTAATTCTTGAGCGCACCGAACGGTTTGCCCTTAGCATCCTTTAGAATCCCCGTTACTGCTTGAGCATCGAGCGCCTTAGCAAGAGCTTTCTCCCGCTATCGAAGAGGGCCTTGTCCTTGGGCGCCGGTAATGTTCCTCCCGTGTCGTCACTTATGATTGCGACAATCCGCTTCGAACCAAGCACCGCACCCATGCCGCCACGACCTGCATACCTGCCGGGGTCGGTGTTCTCAACGTTGTTCCCAAAGATGCCAGCTGCTTTCATCAAGCGCTGTCCGGCAATTCCGCATCCGATAACGCCCGGTTTCGATGGGAAGTCCTTCCAGACTTTCGTTATCAGGTCGTAGCACCCCAATCCGGCATACTCATTCTTCTTCAGAATCTCGGCCTTGTCCTTGCCCACAAAGAGGCTGTACCAATCAGTCGTACCTTTGGGCGGGGCGCCCTCAATGATGATACCCTTCACTCCAATGCAGCCCAGCTTAGTTGCTGTGATGCCGCCTGCATTAGACTCTTTTATCCCGCTGGTGAGCGGTGACTTCGCGCCGACGCTCAGCCTCCCGGACGAAGGTGCGGCTGACCCAGCGAGCAGACCCGGCGCAACAACTCACTTGTTGCGTTCGCGAAGCGGATGGCACGTGGGATCAACTTCCGTAGACACGATTGTCGAAGTGAAAGCACGGCCAGCAAGCTGCTCCTGCTCAGGCTTGACCTTCTCCCATTTGAAGCTGAGGTCATTCATGTTGACTCTCAGTATCTTACTCATCTTGGTCTAGGTACCTCCTAACTAGTTGGATACATACGCCGAGGATGGATATATCTCAACGTTATGCACAATGCGGCATGTCGCTCTCAAGACGGAGGGCCGTCGAATTCACTGACCTCTCCACACACTGTTTCGACTGTGCGAGCGCGTGTACAAGAGATGCCATCAAGATTAAGTAGCAGGAGAGTGTGTCCAGTTCAGGACTGCTTCTGTGATTTGAGAGGGGCCTTTTTGTAGAGTGCAGCCGCAACGACAAGATATACCATGGATGCGCCCAGAATTGCCTCAAATAGTGTTCGCGGTCCGACTCTGAAGAAGGGCTCGTATATCGTCGGAAGGAGTGCATTACCAATGAACTGAGCGGACATAAGAAGGCCTGCCAAGGCGCCGCGTCTCTCAGGAGAGAGCAATTGGCTATAGTAGATCGATACTGGATAAAGCATTCCTGCAGCGACCGCAACTGCGAGCAGCGCAACTGTGATGCTCGGTAAGCTGGACGGATTCCCGAGGTCGTCTATGCTCGTCAGAACAAAACCTGAGAGAATCAATGCAGCTACACCTACTATGAGAGGGGATCGCACTCCGTTGCGTTTTGTGAGCTGGCCTGCAATCACACCAACAACAGCAGCAGCGAGGCCTGAGGCCATCAGAAGGTTTCCCAGTGTCTGGTCGCTGATGAGACCGGTGAGGGCTCTTGATGTCCATACTACCGTTGCCAGATAGGTTTGGGCGAACATGAACCCCATGAGCATCAGCAGTAGCACCGCAGGTCGGCGCCATTCCTGTACTATGTGAGAGGCGAAGACTCTCATGCCTGATTTAGCCTGTGGCGCATGCATAGGTTTCTTTGCAAGGGCGATTGTTGGCAGCACCAGGAACGACACGGCCAACAGCGAGGCATAGAACCACCGCCATCCGAACCTGACGATTAGGCCTGCGGCGAAAGGTCCTAATGCCACACCAATCGAGCCGACTGCACCAATTATCCCCATCTTCACTGGGACATTTCGAGGAAGTGTGAGGTCTGTCACAAGTGCAATCACAACCGGGTTGATGAATCCCCAGCCGATTCCCATGATGAGGTGTGCTGTAGCAAAGGTTACTACCGATGTGGATGTTGCCGCTATTGCCAATCCGGCCGCAGACATCGATACACCGCCCATGATGACAGGTGCTCTTCCTGTCACATCTGAAATGGCCCCTGAGAACAGCTGCAGTATCGCGAATGGAAACATGAAGGCAGGAATCGCAATCATTAGTTCACTCGGGTTGACAACGAACTCTTGCGACAGAGACCCGAAAAGAACCAACATCCCATTCATGATGAAGGGTCCGACTAAGAGGAGTACGTAGGCCGCACTCTCAAGCAATCTGGATCGTGGTCTCATCTCAGCATTGGCCTGTTCGGAGTCAGACATGTCCGCTACCCACCTTCTTCTATTTGGTGGCTGCCGCCTTGAAGTCCGGCCGGGCGAGCGGCTTTGATGTCAGAACTGCTAGGATGTTTCCGATGAAGTCTCTTGGCTGCTCGAGCATGTCTGTACTCTCGCATTCTTGTCTGGTGCTCTCTGATTCCAAGAGTGTGTCGCACATCCATCTATTGAACTTGCGGGATGGCGAACGCACCAGCACAAGCGAGTCATCCTACAGCATTTCGCCGAGTGTGGCTTGTACCATCTCCAGTTCCTCATAGCTCGGCGGGTCCACGAAGAGGCATGCTCTGACAACCCTTTCGTCGCCCGGCATCAGCCAGCATCTTCCATCCGTCCCGCCGCACACGGCCAAATCCTCGATGCAGATGGCAACAGAGCCGGGATCCGACCCTGCCCATAGGACGCCAAGTCCCTCATGGTTCTGCAAACTCTCGCCTCTTCTCAGCAACACTGAGTTTGTATCAGGTGTGACGAGTGCTGGGATCGGTAAGTCCTTGAGATTCACCATATCACCTCCCCAACGCGTAACCAAGGTTGTGCCTGTGAAGACACCATTGAACCCTGGATTCACGAACAGAGAGGGCCAGAAAGAGACTGGTGCTTTCGTCGAGTTCTTGATGAGCAAGTTGATGAGAACTATAGGACTGCCTGGAGCCGTTAGATACTGGAGCTTGAACTGCACTCCTCTGCATGACTGCTGGAGTTGGCCGGTCCAGTCTACTTGAACCCCCTTCCACACTCCGCCTGGCTCGCAGGGTTTGGCCGTCATCTTCTCATTGTTCGTCTTCACGCTGAAGGGGTTCTCTCCCGTGACGTCATCCCACACTAAGGGTTGGACACCACCGTAATAGTTGTCGAGAACCAGCTTGGGCGAAGGGGTCGGGAAGGCAGAACACATGAGCTCGGTCGCGCTGTTGTTCTTGAGGGAGAACAAACACCCTCCGTAATCGGGCGACACAGCGAACTCAAGGGTTCCGTTGTTCACCCGTAACACCCTAAGACCCTTCTCAGTTCCTTCAGAGACTGTGACTTTGGATTCGGCAGTCCCGAGCTGGACCAGCGTGAAGTTTCTGGAGAACTCCATGGGCGTCTGCACCCGAATGAGTCCTTGGCTAACTGAGAACCCGGTCTTTGCCGTCCCGGAAGGTGTCAGTTTCAGCCTACATTGAAGAGAGCCCTGGATGATTGACTCCGGCGGCGATTCACTTCCCTGCGCATCCGCTGATGCATTTGGCTGCATAGTCTCGCTTTCCCAGCCTTCTGGAGGGTCCACCATTATTCTTCCTGGAAGAGGCGCACTTACCATGTTCCGGACAACAAAATCCGTTGTCACGGTTTGACTGTCAGGAATGATGACAGGCCTGCTCTTGATCGATATCATTGGCTCTGTGGGCTGACACGATAGTTGCTGCTGTGCATTCTCATATTCTCCCCTAACGTTTGCCTTCCATATTCTCTGTATCTCACGCCAATTGCCGGCCGCAGCGACGTTCCACAACTCTGACACGCATCGGGTTTCCTTTCCCTTGAGGATAACTGGCTTGTACACAATATGATGGACCTGACCCAAAGCAAGGGCGACCGATTCCAAGTTACCTGGCTTCCAAATCTGGCCCGATGCTCCAAGCGAGCCTACTGTAGCAACCCACTCTTCTGAGAAGGCGTCAGGTTCACTGGGAACCGACGGGTAGCTCATGAGCAAGTTGCCAGTGGGTGCTTGAACAATGCCGGAAGAAAGCGGAATGAACGTCCGCTCAAAGCTGAGGGATAGGCCCTCTCCCCTCCCATTGAGTCTGACTTGGAATTCATGACTCTCTTCGCTCGTGTTCGTCACCCATACCTCATGCTTGAGCTGAGGCGATGAATTGAGAGCCACCCAGCGATCTTCTATCATGAGCGGTCTCTCGGGATGATTGACAAAAGCCGACACGATTACACCCGACTCTGTCTCGCGCACCTTGATTTCTCTCTCAAAGAAGCGGAACGGACTTCGTCCGAACGGTGGACCTATCTCTGTGGATACTGCTATCGAGGTGGTTGGGCCACCGCAAGCATTTGATAATCTGAGTACTGCACCTTCTCGTAGAAGTCGCGCAGTGTAGGTAGGGCCAACGACTAGCACCTCGCGAGAGCGGTCATCTTCACCTGTGGTGACCCGGCCTCCTTGGAGACAAAAGAGAGGCAACCGATGCCTACCCGTCTTGACTTCCCTTTTCTGGCCACTATCATCCACATACGAGAGAACCATGCAGGCCCAGAGGTCGTGTGTACCAGGGGAAATGTCAGGGCTTGTCCTTACTACAACCGTAGCTCCTCCCAGACCTTCTGGCGCCAAGTCCAACTCGCACTCGGATGGTGTAACAGTAACGTCTTGGCCGGTATCTTCAAACACGAGTCTGCCTGTTAGTTTCTTGGACGAGTTGTTAACCACGGTGATGGGTACGGTCACTGTCCCAGATTGCATGATGCGACATTCTCTCCATCTTGTCTGGATCTCAGCAACTGGCTTCACCCTCAGACCTGTGCGCAGCGTGCACTCCTGTTTGTTGACCTTGAGCTTCGTGACAATCAAAGGCGCCTTAATGTACTTGCGGAATTGAGGAGCATCTGGCGAAAGGTTGAAGCGAACAGACCAGGTGAATGTCTTCTTGGCTTTTACTCGTGCTGAAGTTTCAACCTTTGAATCGAAATGGAGACCCTTGAAACCATCAAGGGCAACGGTGAGATCTATGTCCTTTCCTGTCCCGTTCTCGAATGTGAGTTCGTAGACCGATGGAATTCCACAGAGAGTGAGATGTTCGCCCACCAGTGCCTTTACAGCAAGCCGTCCTTCAGGCATGACTCGCTCAATACCAGTAATTGACCTGGCTAAACGATCCACTATGACACGCAGACTATTCTTGCCGTCTCCAAAACTGTACGGATAGACAGCCATTCCGTGCTCAGTGTAATCGTCCGGAGCTTGAGTCAGGTCTCTTCGCTGCATGCCATACCATGCACTTCGATCAGGATGGGTCGAGAAAAACGGGGCGCACAATGGATGATGAAGTATCTCGGGAATAAAGCTCTCCATTTCGACTCCCTGACCTTCCGGATCCCACATGAGCCCCATTTTCTTGTACAGTGGTACTGCTCTAAGATTCCCTGCCCATGTGTTTAGGTCGACTCTAGTGTACCCTTTCTGAATGGCAATATCAAAGCATTTCAACAGGAGATGCTTCCCCACTTTCTTGCTCAACGCTTCGGGGCTCACGCCCAAGGTTCCGACATAGGCTGCCTCGGAATCTCTCCAGTGTGAGAGAAGGGTCACCGATCCGACGGGACGCTGGTTTGCAGTATCCATGGCTATGAGAATCCCCAGAGCCCGCATGGACTCGTACTGTTTCTTCACTCTCTCAGCCGTGAATGGTACACCTTCAGTGAAGCCTCCCGGCCAGAGTGGATCCCAAGTGTTGTACATCTCTGCTAGTGATTCTGCAAGTTCGGGACTGTATTCTCGGATTTCCAGAGGCAATTCCTCAGACATCTGTGAAGTCACTCTCCTGAATTCGGCATTGCTAGCGATTATGCTTCCTCATATATGCCATTGGTAAGTCGCAATACGCAACTGCAAGTGTGCTGAGCACGACATCTGGGCAAAGGTTTTTTGTCAGGCTGACCTCATATTCTGCATATGACGGGGGAACCGTTGAGTGCATTGTTCTTGAAAAGGCTCGCAAAGGAAGGAAGTGTCGTCACTGCCATTGCGATTGGTTTCTATCTTGTTACTTCGTCGGCTTGGAATGCCTACCAAACGAATGTTGGTTACCACGCAGTAGTATCGTTCCTTGCCATTTCATGTGCATCTGCGTCCTTATTTCAAACTAGAGAGAATCGCTCTCCACTCAATGTTCTCCTGCTGTCGGCCTTTCTCTTCGCAGCTATTATTCACATGGTCGATTCCATTGAGATCCTCATGGCCGGCTCGCTAGCAATCCAAGAACTGACATTGATTGAAACAGGCTTTGACATGATTGAGTTGAGCGTCATAGGAATCGCAATCCTCATCGGTGTCTGTCTCGAACGGAGGCTCTCGAGGGCTTCAAGACGTGTCCTGTATTCCATTGCCCTTTGCATTACGCTTCTCTCATTCGGTTTATGTATCCTAGTTGAATGGTCGACCAGAGTCTGGGCTTGGCCGGTTCTCTCAGTGGGCTACTTTGCTGGGGCGGTGGCCATAGCTGCTTTGACTGTATCTGGAATACTGCTCTTCAGACATCTCTCTTATCCATATACAACCGACAGATATCGCCTGCTATTCGGACCGGTCCTCTTGGCGCTATCTGTCATCCCTTTGATGGTTTCATTGGGTGACCCAACGAATGTGTGGATTATCTCAGCACTGCTACAGATGGCGGCGTTCTTTGTTCTGTACTTGGCCATGGCAATGCCAATCCTAAGAGGATTGAACATTACTCGAAGGCGCGCCTACGCTATCGCCTATTCCATTTCTATTCTTGTCGTTGCACCTTTCCTAGTGACCGTCTGCGTGGAGACAGTCGTGCCGGGATTCATTATGGTTGATTTCGGAGCATACGCGACATCGCAGGTTGGCATTGCAGCGGTTTTTTGTGTGATGGCCCAACTCCTGATGTTATACTCACGGAGGAAGCCCGCTTGGAGCCATAATCCGCTCATACTGCTTTTCCTAACTCAGGCATTCGTCGAGTCACTTGGACTATTGCTAACTATAATCATGCCCATAGGCGGTGCCTCGTCGTACGTACCATATATCGTCGGCAGTGCTACTGTATCTGTTGGTCTCTTCCTTGCCATAAGGTGGATCATCAAACCACCGTCACGAGACAACCGAACCGGTTCTTGGGTCTTGGCCTCTCTTGTCTTGGTGATGCTTCTGTGCATTCTTGGGGAAGGAGTGCGACGGCTGGCGTTTTCGTGCATTCCTTGGTTAGCGGGGAGTCCCATAGGTCCTGTGATTCTGCTCGTTACAAATCTGGTCAATGTCTTTGGGTTTCTCTATCTCATCCTCTTGATACTAAGAGTGTCTGCCATTCTTTTCCCGGTAGAGGTAAGGGCGGTTGGCTTTCTATCACTATGGATTGTGCCAAACATTCTCAGGGCCATTTACCCGGCGTGGACTGCAGGTTGGTGGATCGCAGAGATTCTACTGTTACTGGGGATGCTTGCCGGGCCAGCCCTTCTTGGAGCAATGTACATGGAGTCGTATGTCCAAGCAGAGGAATCTCGAAAAAAGGCAACGCTCTACGGAGACATTCTGGTACATGATATTGGGAACTACCACCAAGCCATACTTAGCGCGCTCGAACTACTCGAAACGCAGGGTCTCTCTCCAGATGTTGGCGACCGGGCAATAACTGAAGCTCGCCTTGCCTTGGGCCAAGCCGTGCAGCTTGCCAGTACAGTCAGACAGCTTTCAAGGGCCGATGTGGCGCGGAGAATCGAGCTGGCTCCCATAGATCTTGCCGGGTGTATTACGGAGGTAATGAACCAAGTGTCGGCGAGCACTCCAGAACTCGAATCTCACCTTCTCTTCAACCACAATGAGCGCTTCTACGTTGATGCGAACAGTCTCCTTACCGATCTATTCGTGAATCTCTTTCGTAACGCGGTACAGCATTCCCCAGGCCAAAAGCGAATTGATGTTGAGATAACCCCTGCCGTTCTTCGGGGCAAGGACTCTTGGTCAGTTCGCGTGATCGACTACGGCAGTGGAATCGATCCGGAGACGAAAAGGAGGTTGTTCAGTCGCTTCATGGAAGGAGCAACGGGAACCGGCCTTGGCTTGTCAGTGGTGCGCACGTTAACGGAGCTCTTCGATGGCCAGATAGAAGTGGAGGACAGAGTTCTGGGTTCATATCAGAACGGCTCTGTCTTCGTCATTGGTATGCCAATCTCCGTCTCAGCAGTTATCCTCGGAATCGGCATGAGGAGAGGGCTCGAAAGGGCCATGCATGCGGCGCTAACTGGGCTGTATCCGCTAGTAATCGTGGGGCCAGCTCTGCAGGCACAGTTTGCAGTTGACTTTCTGAAGGAGGTTGCCTCTCCTTTGAAGGAGGTCCGCGCAGGCTACGAGGGTACTCTCACGAGTGAGACATTGGGCACGTTTGAGATTACAGGTACGACACGGCTAGGAATCGATGAACTTCCCCCAACGTACTTGGTTCTTGACCTGAATGAGCAACGTATTCAGGGAGGCACGGAATGCAGATTCCTTTCCCGAATCGTGGAAAGGATGCGGGGGCCATCCTATCGTACTCTGATGTCTGTCATTGATAAGGAGCTCCCACGAGTGGTGAATGCGGCACGGGAGCTCACTACAATTCTGTCTCCCGACATGAAAGACCGCGATGCACATCTAGCTGTCTGGAAAGGCAAGTTCAACAATGACGAGAAAGAGCTAGTGTACGACATCATTCTAGGAAGGACACATCTTGGCCGAGTGCTCAGAGAGGCCGGCAAGCACTATTCCTCATCGGTCATAGCGAGTGCTGACCAACGATTGGTGCCAATCGAAGGCAGGGTACTGCCTCTGTCCGGATTGACACCAAACGAATCAAAAGTTATCGAGAGGAACTTGGCCGCAGCTCTGGGTCTAGCCGGGTTAGAGCTTATTTCTGCATTTGAACAGGGATATGCTCCCTGACAACAGCAACAGTTATTCACCCTGACAGTGATGGTCTCGCGAACAGCGCCGTGAAGAAACACTACTCTGCCTGCTCGTTAAATTGCCCTGACATCTGCGCGTTCGTGGTTCACGTGGAGGCCGGTCGTGTCGTAAGGCTGGAGGGGGACAACAACCATCCTTACACCCAGGGTAGATGTTGTCCCAAGGGTTACGCACATGTGTTGAGGCTCTACTCACAAGACAGGCTCCTCTATCCTCAGCGGCGACAGACTGATGGTACATTCACACGGATCTCTTGGGACGAGGCACTTTTCGAAATTGCCTCTCATATTGATGGGGCTCGCAAGGAATTCGGTGCGCAATCTGTAGGCGTGTACTCGGGTTCGGGCAATGATGGACTAGCTCCGAAGTACGCTGCTCGATTCGCAAATGTGCTTGGCTGTCGCATGATCCCCGGAATAGCCGAGATATGTTTTGAAGGCGCATATGAGGGTGCTCGTTTCAACGTGGGCCCCTTTCCGCCTCATGAGCTGAGCGACTGGGCGAACTCGCGATGTATCATAGTATGGGGAACGAACAAGTTCGAATCCAGCATCCACTCGAAGAGAGTTATCAAAGAGGCTGTAGACCGCGGCGCGAAACTGATTGTCATAGATCCTCGCAAGATCCCCTATGCAAAGATTGCTGATATTTACACAACTATCAGGCCTGGAACAGATGCAGCTCTTGCTCTTGGCATTGCGAATGAGATAGTCAAGAGAGAGTTGTATAATCGGGACTTTGTTGATAGGTACGTGGTCGGCTTCGAGGAATACAAGCGGAGGGTAGCGGAGTACGACAAGAGGACTGTCAGCGAGATAACTTGGGTAGACCCCAACACAATCGAAGCGATAGCTCACACATTCGCGACTCACGGGCCCAGCCTCATAATGACTGCTCCAGCTGGCTTGAATCACTATACTAACGGAACGTGGGCTGCCAGAGCGGTGCACAGTCTTCTTGCGATTTGTGGATACTTGGGGGTGTCGGGGGGCGGCTTTCAGTATATCTCATCCGACTGTGGTCCTTTCCAAAGTTCTTCGATAACGCTCGCTGACATGCTCCCGAGCTCCGTTAAACCCGTAGTTGAGTCGGGAACCCGGATCCCAGAATACGTGTTGAGTCATGAGGAATCACCTCTGAAGGTTTTCATCATTCAAGCGGCAAGTCTCATGACCCAATGGCCGAATACGAGGAAGACGAAGGCTGCGCTTGAGCGCGTTCCTTTCAAGGTCTGCATCGATATCGAGATGACCGACACGGCCCGGATGTGTGACATTGTACTTCCGGCAACAACGTTGTTCGAACATCACAACCTGATGCACAGCGAACTCCACAGGATTGTTCAATATGCTCCGAAGATTGTAGAGCCACAGGGCGAGGCGAGGAACGAGCTGGAAATCTGGAAAGGCATCGCAGAGAACCTTGGGCTTGGCAAGTTCTTCAGACTAACCGAGCTTGATGCGATAAAGCTTGCACTGCAAAGTCATGATTGTGAAGGGATTACACTCGATGAACTCAAGCGGCATCCGGGCGGCACGAGAACGAAGAGTGCAGCACTTCCTTTCGCAGATCGCCGCTTTCTTACACCTTCCGGCAAAGTCGAGCTCTACTCCAAGACCTTGGCGGATGCGGGCTTTGACCCCTTGCCATACCATGAGGAGCCCGCTGAGAGTCCAGTATCTACACCTGAGGTCTTCAAGAATTACCCATTGATTATGATTTCCGGAAGGCTGCGGAACAGACTGCATTCACAGTACACCACTGTGGAGGTTGGCGCTGAGGCCAAGACCTATTCTGAATGTACAACTTGTCAGAAGTGTGTCAAAGACTGCAAGGACGAGGCGATATCTATGCGGTCTCCCAGTGTTGAGATGATTCACCGGATTTCGAGCGAGAATCCGGAGACGCATGCCAAGATGCGTGAAAAGCTAAGTGAGACAGTGAAAGGACTTGCAGTCAGTGGCTCAGAGAGAGTGATAGCTATTCCCGACAGCATGACTGGACTCCAAGTGCCCATATGGGATCCTGACAAGTGCATAGGGTGCAGAGAGTGTAATCTAGACATCTGTCCATTCAAAGTTGTGACGGAGCCAATCAGAATGCCCGTGATGGCCGAGACCCAAACGCGTCGGATGTTTCTGATGATGAATCCTGTGACAGCTAGAGGGCTTCATCTCTCCGATGGTGACTTGGTCCGTATCGAGTCTGTCAGGGGGTCACTTGATCGCGTCCGGCTTGAAGTGACGGAAGACATTGACCCGAGGGTTGTGTGGGCATCCGACGGTTGGTGGGACAGAGACGGCAACATTAACCTGCTGACCGATGACAAGCACACGGCGTTCGGGTACACGCCGGGCTTTAACTCGGTTCTTGTAAGAGTTTCCAGTTCAGGCTACCGGGCCTAGCAGCCACAAGCATGATGGATCGCAATCGGAGCGGGACAGACTGTTATGCCCAGAGTGGAACTATAATGAACATGTAAATGGTTGCGATTACAAGGTGTATCAAACCTACAATCATAGCCACCTTTGTGAACTCTGCCCATGAAATACGACTCTCGTTCTTCTCCGCTATTGAGACGACGTACATATTGGGTGCATCACCAAAGGGTATGGTGTAGCCTCCCATGTTCACACCTGCGACGAGCGACGTTGCAACTATGGTGCCAGTCTTACCGGGGAATCCCGCGGCCACAGGCGCCATCAACGCGCCAACTGCGGTGGTATCCAGAATTCCCAACGCAAAACCTGGCACCCATATGAAGATGAATGCGGCAATGTACATGTTGCCACCAACAAGACCAATCATTGCGCTCACTAGGTCAGTGACAACGTTCGTGACTGACAGAGATGCGACAAGACCAAGAAGCCCAACCACAAAAAAGACGGTGTCCCAAGATAGTTGTTGAAGGAGATCCTTCGCTCTGTCAAACGATATCACCAGTAGTGCAGAAGCAACAAGAACTGCGACGATGGCGGATTCGTTGGGAACAAGTATGAGCCCTGCCATGAGAACAGCCATAGTGACTATCGAGAGGTAGAAGTCAAAACGAGACTTAATCATCACTCTCGGGTCGATTTGGAAGAGCTCACTCGTCTCGTCAGCCTTGCCTGGCACTAATACATCCTTGTAGTACCTCAGCAAGAACCCAATGGTCACAACCAAGAGAATGGCTGAGAGAGGCATCAGGATGATAAACATGGACGCAACATTCAGATTGGCGAGACGAACAATCAGCAGGTTCGGGATGCTACCAATAGGCGTAGGAAAGGAGCCGAGGTCTGCCACGATGATCTCCCCGATGAGGAACGGTCTGAAATCGATTCCGAGACCACGACAGACCTCAACCGTGAACGTCGCCATTATGATGATCGTGGGAAGAGGAGGAATGAAAGGCGACATGATGAACACGATGGCCATGAACACGAGGAAGACGTTGCGCGGGTTACCCCTCGTACGTTTTGCGAGGACAAGGGCTGCATACTGGAACATGCCCGAGGAGCCCACGACCGATATTATGATCATCATTGCCATGACAAACAGTATCGTATCCCAGCCCATGGCGTTCAACATCGCAGTGAATCCATATCCACCAACTGCATACAATACTGCAGCTGCAAGTGCCATGGAGAACAGCACAACCGCTGTGTCGTCGAATTTCCCGGTCAAGAGCACTATGAGTGTGATGATGAATATGATTAGACAAATAATGCCGGCAATCTCCACGTAGAACGCGCTCCTTTGTGCGAGTCCGAAGTGCCATCTTCTGGTGTAGGTCCGGCTAAGGCACCTGACCACCCGGATAATAAGGTATCCTATTTCGCTAGACAAGCCACGCGTTCTCCATGGGCGCTCGCAAAGAATTCTGGGCACAGTGTGTGGGTGTGTACTCGGGTTCAGGCAATGAGGACTAGCTTCGAAGTACGCTGCTCGATTCGCGAACGCACTTGGCTGCCGAATGATTCCGGGAATTGTCGAGATATGTTTTGAAGGCGCATATGAGGGCGCTCGTTTCAAAGTCGGTCCCTTTCCGCCTCACGAGCTAAGTGACTGGGCGAACTCGCGATGTGTCTTAGTATGGGGGACAAACAAGTTCGAATCTAGTATCCATTCGAAGAGAGTCATTAAAGAAGCGATTGACCACTGTGCAAAGCTGATTGTCGTAAATCCTCGCAAGACTCCCCCTGGAAAGATAGCCGACATCTACACAACCATCAGACCCTGAACAGATGCGGCCCTAGCCCTTGGCATTGCGAATGAGATGATCAAGAGAGACATGTGTGACCATGGTTTTGTCGAGAGGCTCATGGTCGGCTTCGAGGAATACAAGCGCAGGGTAGCGCATTACGACAAGAGGCATGACGGACGGCAATCAGAGAGTGGACAGTTGCTATGCCCAGAATGGTATTATGATGAACATGTAGACAGTTGCGATTACGAGGTGTATCAAACCTACAATCATAGCCACCTTTGTGAATTCGACCCATGAAATATGGCTCTCATTCTTCTCGGCCAATGAGACAATGTACACGTCGGGTGCACCACCAATGGGTATGATTCCCATGTTCACACCGGCCACGAGCGATGTTGCGACAATGGGACTTCCTCCGGGGAATCCCGCGGCCACAGGGGCCATCAACGCGCCAACTGCGGTGGGGTCCAGAATTCCCAATGCAAGACCTGGCACCCATATGAACATGAATGCAGCAATGTACATGTTGCCACCAACAAGAGCAATCATTCCGCTCACTAGGTCGGTGACAACGTTCGTTACCGACAGAGACGCGACAAGACCAAGGAGTCCAACCACGAAGAAGACGGTGTCCCAAGACAGCTGCTGAAGGAGGTCTTTCGCTCTGTCGAACGATATCACCAGCAGTGCAGAAGCAACAAGAACTGCGACTATGGCGGATTGATTGGGCACAAGGATAAGCCCTGCCATAAGGACGCCCATGGTGAAAATGGAGAGATAGAAGTCAAAACGGGACTTGATCATTACTCTGGGGTCAATTTGGAAGAGCTCACTCGTCTCGTCAGCCCTACCTTGCACCAAGACATCCTTGTAGTACCTCAGCAAGAATGCAATGGTCACGAGCAATAGGATGGCTGACAGAGGCATAAGGATGATGAACATGGACGCGACGTTCAGATTGGCGAGTCTAACAATCAGCAGGTTCGGGATGCTACCAAAAGGCGTGGGGAGGCAGGCGACACTTGCCACTATGATTTCTCCGATCAGGAACGGTCTGAAATCGATCCCGAGACCACGACAGATCTCAACCGTGAACGTAGCCATTATGATAATCGTAGGAAGAGGAGGAATGAAAGGAGACATGACAAACACGATGGCCATGAACACGAGGAAGACATTGCGCGGGTTACCCTTCGTGCGTTTTGCAAGGACAAGGGCCGCATACTGGAACATGCCAGAGGAACCCACGACCGATATTATGATCATCATTGCCATGACAAACAGGATCGTGTCCCAGCCCATAGCATTCAGCATCGTAGTGAATCCATATCCACCAACTCCATACAGGACAGCAGCTGCGAGTGCCATAGAGAAGAGCACAACTGCCGTGTCATCGAATTTCCCAATCACGAGCACTGCAACTGTGACAATGAATATGATCAAGCATATAATACCGGCAATCTCCACGTAGAACGCGTTCCTTTCTGCGAGTCCGATGTGCCATCTTAGTGGTATGGGTCTGGCTAAGGCACCTGACTACCCGGATAAGAAGGTATCCTATATTGCTGGGCAGTGCATGTGTTCTCAATCGGGCAGTCGCAAGAGGTATGTGTGAGACTCCTCTGAGAGTCGCGTCGCAAGCAGAAAGACCTTCTCAATCACGAGTCTATTTGTGGTGTCACGACGGGACGGTTCTGTTTGCAGCCCTAGCGCGCAGAATTCGCAATAGATAAGTGTCACACGCAACCTGCAGTCAGGACGCGGTCGATGATTCTATGGATCCAAGAATCGAACAGCATGCCAAGATTCTCGTTGACTGGAGCACCGAAGTGAAGAAGGGCGATATGGTCATCATCAGTGCCTCCCCTGAAGCTCACGAATTGGCTGTCGCAGTCACAAGGGAAGTAGCAAGAGCCGGTGGGAGTCCGTTCACAATCATGGCGAGCGAAGAGATTACCCGTGCTTTCTTTGATGGAGCCGCCGAAGACACGATTACGTTGTTTCCGAGGCATCAGGAATCGCTTGTCAAGGCCTGTGATGTTTTCATCACACTCAGTGCCCCGGTCAACACCCGGGCACTTGCCAATGTGGACTCCAAGAGAATCATATCCTATAGCAGGACGACTCAGAAGATTGCAGACCTGAGACTGTCGAAACGCTGGTGCCTGACGGTCCATCCGTGCAGGGCACTTGCTCAGCAGGCCAACATGAGCCTTGAGGAGTACCAGAACTTTGTCTACGGCGCGACCCTGATTGACTGGAAGGCAGAGAGTAAGAACCTCTACCTAATGAAGGAGCATCTTGAACAGCACAAGGATATCAGATTCGTCGGCCCGGAAACTGACCTTCATGCATCAACTGAAGGACGAATCTGGGTCGCATCCGATGGCAAGCACAACATGCCAAGCGGAGAGGTATTCACTGCACCTGTCGAGACTACCGTTGAAGGGAAGATACTGTTCGATGTGCCTTTCCTGCAGCAGGGCCGAGTCATCGAAGGGGTGAGGCTCAGATTCCAGAGGGGTGAAGTAGTCGATTTCTCCGCCGAAAAGGGCCAAGAAACTCTGAAGTCTATATTGGATACAGATGCAGGGTCTAGACGGCTCGGCGAGATGGCGATTGGCACGAACCGTGGGATTAAGCAATCCACTCTCAACATGCTTTTTGATGAGAAAATGGGCGACACAATCCATTGCGCCTTGGGCAATGCATACAAGGAAAACAATGGAACAAATCAAAGTGCCGTACATGTGGACATGATCAAGACAATGCTCAACGGCGAGGTCACTGCGGGTGATGAGGTAATCTACTCAAAGGGGAAGTACTTTTACGAAATTCAAGCCCCGGGAAAGCTTTCGATAGGCAAGAAAGCACACAAGAAATGAGCCTATCACCAGCAATTGGGGTCAGCAAGGTGCACCAAGAGTGACCGTGTGCTGCCGGCATTGCTGCTGTTTCTGCAATGCATTTATTGCCGTGATAGATGGGAGTTGTAGGGGTAATAGCGGTGTCTGCCCAGAAGGATCGTCTGGCTCACATGGTGAAAGATGAGAATCTTAGTTCCATCGAAGTCATGAGTGACGAGGTCGGTGTGAGTCAAGACGAGGTCAGAACGATGCTGCAAGAGCTCCTTGAACAAGGAGTTTTGAAGGGCCGAATAACTGAAGATGGAATGAGGTTCTTCCAAGATGGCGCAAGAGTTCTCAGAACACCCTTCCATACCGACCAAGGAAGAGGAACCAGAATTCCTGAAGTTCAACACGAAGCCAGGCCGTTATGCGGCAGAAGCAGGCCTCGCAGTTGTTGTGATTTCTTATCTGACCTTGGTCATATTCCATGGAAACATGGATGTGGAAAACGTCACCGTTGGGATGATACTCATAGGCTTTCTCTCGATAATGGCAGGCTGCTATTACATAGGCCGTCGCAAGACTCCTTTGTGATGTGAGATTGCAGGTCTTCACAGCTCGCCTTAAGTACAGCACAACTCGAACAAACGTGGGACGCAACAGACAATGGACATTCTCATTGAAGCCCTCTTGCTCATCGTATTCGCAGTCGGCGTGGGAACGCTCGCGTCAATGCTTGGTATAGGCGGCGGAATAATCCTGATGCCGATTTTGGTCATTGTATTCGGCTTCTCTGCAAAGCTGGCACCGGCCACGACCCTTGTGGCCGCTCTCTTTGCTGCGATAGCAGGTTCCTTCGCGTACCTTCGTCAGAAACCGAGTCCGGTAGTCGTTAAAGCGGGGTTGTTCCTAGCGGCGACCAGCGTCCCGGGTTCATTGTTCGGTGTGTGGCTGAGACTGCTAATTCCGACTGACTTCCTTCTGAGGCTGCTCTTTGCTGTCATTCTTCTTCCCATCGCTATCAGGATGCTCTTCACCAAGAGGAAGGGTAAGGCTGACATGGCCGCTGAGGTCAGTTCGTTCACATTCTCTCAGGTCTCTAAGCGAAGGCGGCTCTCTTCATTGTTGGGCTCCTTCTGTGCGGGTGCTCTGTCAGGTCTCCTCGGGATAGGGGGAGGAATACTGATGGTGCCTGTGTTCAACATGTTAATGGGGCTGCCCATGCACGCGGCGGTGGCCACTTCGATGCTCACGATGATATTCACTGCTACTTCTGGCACGGCGTTGAACTATCTGACGAGTGAGATCAGCGTCTTCTATAGCATTACTCTGAGCATAGGCATGGTTATTGGAGCGCAAATCGGACCAAAGCTAGTCTGCCATGTCGATGCCGTCCGCCTCAAACAAGCTTTTGGTGTCATCTTGGTCTATCCATTGGTTAACATGGCACAGCTTGGCAAGACATGGTTAGACCCCTCGGGGGTCAATCCTCTGATGGATGCAGTCGGCGATGTTACTATTTGGCTTTTGATTGTGATTCCGGCCGCACTGGTAAGTATCATACAATCGCGAAGAACAAAGAGAATCGATGCTGAGACCGAAAAGTGTGTTGTGCCATCTTCGGAATAGGTGAACTGAGCAACTCACTTCTGGCCTCCCTTGTCGATTGCTTGTCCCAGTAGCTTGACCTGAAAGTGAGCGGTTGACGCCTTGACTGGGGTCCTGTCTGCGTTCAGTTGACCTTCTCCCATGCAGTAAAGACCTGACCCCTCCCAGATTCCATGGAGGTCAGCGACTTCTCGATTTCTTCCAACTGCTGACAGGTTCCGCGGTCCATTATGCTCTCGACTAGGGACGCAATCTCTGCACTTACATGAAGTCGCTCCTGTAGTGTTCCCTGTTTCCTCAACAGCGCTAGGTCCTCCACTCCTTGTTCTAGAGTTGCAGCCAGTTCCTGGTAACGTCTGCTCTTATACCAAGGAAGTCCGAGAGCATAGACCTGGTAGAAAATCATGTCAAGCAGGACGCCCAGAACCTTGTTGTTCGAGTCATGTTCGCCCGACATCTTGTGCCTAACTGATCTGTCACTGACACCTACTTCCTTGCATATCTGATGCCCACGAAGCATCACACTCACTGGTTTCTGCGTGTAATCCGGGCGTCCGTACTTGTCATTGTTCGAGTAAATCCTTGCAAGTAGGTCATGCTGTTCAGGGAAATGCTTCTTGACGACATTGAGAAAGTACTCTTTCTGTCGTCCCGGTTTCAGTGTAAGCCCACCGAATACGATAGATTCTGCTCCAGCTCGTTTTGCTTCCTTCACGAGACCGGTGATGTTCTCGTACGTGTCGCCTATGCCCGAGATAAGTGGTACTGCCATTACTCCCCCGAATAGTCCGGCTTTCCTCACTTCTTTGAGTGCATCGAATCTCTCAGACGTGGATGCAGACTTGGGCTCGAACACTTGCTTTGTCTGCTCATCATGGAGTGTGATTGTGAAAGTGACGTTCGCAAAGGCTTGTTTGTGAATCTCCTTGAGGATGTCAAGGTCTCGGAGTACGAGGTCGGATTTCGTTAGAACAAAGACGGGCATGCCAAAATCCCGAAGGACCTCCAGATTCTTCTGTGTCACTTTGTACTGTCTCTCAGCTGGTTGATAACCGTCCGAGACTCCTCCACATACACCAATGACCTGTTTCCTCGGCCCCTGCTGTGCGAGTCTAGCAGCGTCGTCCTTATCGAGAAACGACAACAGAGACTGTGAGCTCAGCTCTGACTTGGGGAGGAAGCCATCCTTCTTCAGTTCGCGTTGGAGTACCTCGGGAGCGTTTTCCTTGACGCGTACACAGGTAAAGAAATCGTCAACGTGATATCCTTCGGACATGCCATCACAGTAGACGCAACCGTGCTCACATCCTTTGTAGGCGTTAAGAGACCGATTCACATGGAACCAGCTGTCCGCCACGATGGGCTTGGAAAGAAGGGATTTCGCCTTGATGCACTCGTACTGCATTCTACGAACAGCCCCGGTCGCAGTCTGTCCCTGAGACTGCTTAATCATCCACTTGGCACTGTCGGCTCTTAAACCGAGCTTTCAGGACATGCCAAATATGTGTGAATGGAATTGCGGCCAGCGAGAACGCATTTGGCATTCAGGCAGCTTTTTGTTGTTAACATGTCTGACTCTTTGTGGGTGCGTTCTTGAAGACCGACCTCAAAAAAGAGTTCAAAGAGCTGTATGTACCTTCAGCCAAGAAACCCTCGATTGTTGATGTGCCATCATTCAACTTTGTCATGATTGATGGTGCCGGGGATCCAAACACGTCCAAGGAATACCAAGCAGCATTGGAGGCTCTATATGGCGTGTCATTTACTGTGAAGTTCATGCTCAAGAAAGAGGTTGGAGCTGACTTCGCCGTGATGCCGCTTGAAGGTTTGTGGTGGATGCCCGGTCAGACTGCTATCGATTTGAGCAACAAGAGCAAGTGGCAATGGACCTCAATGATTGTTCAGCCTGAACCTGTGACCAAGACATGGATAGCAAAGGCTGTTGAAGAGCTGCGAAAGAAGAGAAATCCTCCTGCTCTTTCGAAGATGAGATTCGAGGCCTTTCATGAGGGTCTCTCGGTCCAGATAATGTATTTCGGTCCTTACTCCGCGGAAGGCCCGACAATAGAGAACCTCCACACATTCGCCAAGGAATCCGGATACAAACTCCGTGGAAAGCACCACGAAATCTACCTTGGTGATCCTCGAAGGACGGCACCTGAGAGACTCAAGACTGTCATTCGGCAACCTGTTGAATAGTACTAACATTAATCGTTATATGCCGGACCTTCTTCGTTGATTCTCCAACGACTTTGAGAAGGTCCTATTCACATGACTAAGTACAATCTAAGCGGAAAGGTTGCGATAGTGACTGGAGCGTCACGCGGTCTCGGTGAGCAGTTCGTGAGAGCCCTAGCCGAATCAGGGGCGAATGTTGTTCTTGCAGCTCGGACCCTTGACAAGATGCAGAAGATAGCTGACGAGGTTTCTCGCGCTCATAATGTCAAGGCAATACCAATTGCCACGGATGTCACCAAGGAATCTGACGTTATCAAGATGGTAGACACAGTCTGTCAAGAAACTCGGCACGGTGGATATCTTGATCAACAACGCAGGAGTGTACGTATTCAAACCCTTGATTGAGCAGACACTAGCTGATTGGAATCAAGTCATGAATGTGTGTCTGACCTCGGCCTTTCTAGCATCAAGAGAGGTCGCGAAAGTTATGATTCCGAAGAAATCAGGGTGCATTATTAACATCTCATCCACGTTCGGACTTGGTGCGACGGAATTCACAGAAGTGGGTTATTATTCTTCGAAAGGTGGGCTGATAGCGATGACGAAAGCTCTCGCCGTGGAGCTTGGCAAGTACAGTATCCGTGTCAATGCTATCGCGCCTGGCTTCTTCCCGACGGACATGTCCATTCAAGCCCTAACGGACAAGAAGCTTCGAGAGACCTACATTGAGCCCAGGACCGCCCTGTTCGATTCAAAGACCGGTGGCCGGTTGATGGCCCAGAATGAATGGATTCGGGGCGCTATGTGTTTCTTGGCAAGTGATGATGCGAAGTACATAACGGGTCACACGCTCGCGGTGGACGGCGGCTGGCTCGCCTACTAGGAATCATATTTGGGAACAAGCGCCCGGGGTCTGTGACGCACAATCTCCGGGCATTGTTCAGCCCTTAGCAGTCTTGAAATAGGCACGCCGCGAAGTTCAAGAACAGCAATCTCCAGAAGGAGCAAGCGTGCGAGCAATACCATTCATGCAAACCAGCGTCTTTGTTGACGAGAGATATTCCTTCAGCGGGAATCAGCTCAGCTACATTTTGGGATCATATTCTGAACTCCGGTCTCGCCGTTGAGGATATGCAGGGAATAGCCCTCGAGATGCAGCATTCGGAGACGACCTTCCTTTTCGCTCCCAGCGTCTCCAATTGCTCTTCGAAGGTTCGCATCTTTACTCCAGGAATGGAAATCTCATTTGCTGGGCATCCGACTCTTGGCTCAGCATATGTACTAAGATACAAGCGGCTGGTGAGTCCTACTGATAGCGAGATACAGCTCGAACTCGGTGTCGGACCGATTAAGGTGAAGTATCTGCCTGATGACCATATTCAGATGGCCCAAGGTCGCCCCAAGTTTATGAAGACATGGACGCAGAAGCAGGCAATCGCTGAGTCTGTCGGGCTGAGAGCCGATGAGATATCTGATGCTTCACCGATGGAGTTCGTGTCAACGGGTCTGCCGTTTCTAATCGTGCCGGTGAAATCGCTCAAGGCCCTCCAGCGAGCTGTTCCGAATCCTGCTCTAATACTCAAGGCGCTTGATGGTCAGCCATCACAGGACATTGTTTTCTTTACAACTGAGCACGTTAACTCCGACTCAGATGTCCATGTGAGGATGTTTGCTCCAGAAGTGGGCGTGCTCGAAGACCCTGCAACAGGCAGTGCCGCGGGTCCACTCGGAGCCTATCTGACAATGCACGGTCTCTTGCCCGGCTCGCAACCACAACGCAAGATCACCATCGAACAGGGATACGAGATCCGGAGGCCGAGCAGGCTCGATGTTGAGGTAATCGGTGACAAGTCTCCTCGCGAAGTGTTTGTGTCTGGCAAGGTAAGACTCGTCGCTGAGGGTCGGCTATACGTCAGAAGCAAAGATGAGAGCAGCTAGGCCATCCTCACGCCGCGAATCTGACGAGGCGAGGAAAAGATGGGCGAGCGGTCCTCCGCGCTTTTCGTGCGAAGAGGCACCGCCCTTGTCATGAGACTAAACCGATTCCATTTGTAAACCGGATAGCCGCCTCGAGAGCGCACATGCCACACCCTACGCGCCCGTCTTCTTTGCCCAGAGTGCCTTGAAATCTGGGTCGATGTTGACGTAGTGCAGAATGATGGCTGCCACTATGAGAAATGGCGCGAAGAGAGGTCCCCACCACATGAGGCCCCACACATTGCTCCCGTAGCTTGCCACAGAGTAATCCATCAACCACCCAAGCAGCAAGGCTGAGGCCGCTTGGAAGAAGTTGAGCGGCACACCTATGAAACCGGTGTACATGCCTGAGCGGCTTTGTCCTGTCTCGATTTCGTCCACTTGGGCTATGTCAGCTGGGACAACGTAGCTCATCAGGTAGTAGACTGCTATGCAGGCTGCCACCGGAATGAAGAATATGATTGCGACAAACATAGTCGGTATGGTTGGGCTGAGTAGATTGAGAAATGGAGTCGTGGCAAGCAATACCGCAAGAAATGCCATTGCAATAGTGGTCGAACGCCCTTTTCCAACTCTCCGAATCAGCTTTATCCAGACATAGAGGAAGATTATCGTCGCAACAAGCAATGAGATTGCGGGAGGGAGCAGCAACGGGAGGGTATTCAGGAGAAGGACCTTCTGTGCAAATCCAACTACTTGCGCGTTAACGGCCGCCAAAGAGAATGACAGAAACCCGACTGCGATCATCCATCCAACGTAAGTTCGATTTCTCAGGACAATCGCCGTCTCTTGGACTAAGCTCCTCTTTGGAACAACTATGTTAGGCTTTTCGCGGACCCAGATTATTGAGGGTAAGTAGAACAGGATTGTTATAATTGCAAAGATCACAACTATGAGAAGTCCGAGTTGACTCACCGCAGGAGCTGGAGATGTAATGAATAACTGCGGCGTTATGAAGCCGAGAACAACACCTAGCCCGTTAGCTACCCAGTTTGATGTGTTCTGCATGCTTGAGACAAGTGGTCTCTCGTCCTCATCAGTAATCTCAGGCAGCCATGATTGAAATGGTGTGGTCAGGAAGGCATAGAAGAACTTGAAGGAACACAGCACAATGAGGTAGTAAAAGAAGAGAGTTGCCTGCTGACTGGGACCTGTCGTGAGAAAGAACCAGTTCGGCACGAAAAGCAAGAAGCCCGTTACCGCAAGACCGGGTGCTCCGATGATGACAAAGGGTTTTCTGCGTCCCCATCTGGTTTCTGCACCATCACTAAGGTAGCCAATCAGCCAACTCGTCAGACCTATGACGACGTATGAAGTAGCAAGGGCAATTCCTGCAAGCAACCAGTTGAGTGTGAAGTACTCCCCATAGATGTAGAAAGTGGTGAGGGCAGTCAAGCTCAAAAGAAAAGACGACCCGAACCGCCCCATACCATAAGCGATCTTCTTGGACATTGACAGCATCATTTGCAGAATGACCTCCAACAAGGTCCGTTGGCGGAATGCAAATCCAAACCGGGATGCCTCAGCCCCCATTTAAGCCATACGTAAAGCAGAGATAACAATCGTATGGCACACACGAATCAGAATAGAAACATCCTACGCTCTGACATCTTGGTCCCGGTAGGCTTCGGGATCGCTATCAAAAGTCTGCTTGCAGTGAGGAGCACAGAAATAGTACCGCTTTCCCATGAAGTCGCTATACAGTTCTGCTGTCTCGACATCCACTTCCATCTTACATATGGGGTCGATGGCTACGTTCTTCTTCTGAGTATCAATGGGAAGCACTGATGAGGCTTCCATTTGAGCGGTCTTGGGTTTGAATCTGCCCAGCATTAATGCATTCGTAACGACACTGACGCTGGACATCGACATGGCCAAACCAGCGTATTCAGGTCTGAGAACCAAGCCTGTGAATGGAAACAGGATGCCTGCTGCAATGGGCAACAAAGCCAAGTTGTATATGAAAGCCCAGAAGAATCCCTGCTTGATCTTCGCCATGGTCTTGCGTCCGAGTTCGATGCCTGTTACGACATCCATCAGATCGTTTTTGACAAGCACAATGTCTCCGGTCTCAACTGATACTGCAGTGCCTGAGCCGAGCGCTATTCCCACGTCGGCTTGAGCCAAAGCAGGCGCATCATTGACTCCGTCCCCAACCATCGCGACCGTATGACCTTTCATCTGGAGAGCTTTGACTTGCATGGCCTTGTCCGATGGCAGCACCTCTGCCAGCACGTTTTCGATGCCAAGACCCTTTGCGATAGCTCTTGCGGTTCTCTCCTTGTCTCCACTAATCATCCAGACGTCAAGATTCATCTCTCGCAGCATCTTGATCGCCTGAGCTGAAGTCTCCTTGGGCACATCAGCCACTGCCATCAATGCGAGTGGCCTGCCGTCTTGGGCAGCGTACACAACAGTCTTGCCTTGTGCCCCAAGCATATCGCTGTGGGATTCGATTTCAGAGATATCCACAGAGTTTTCCATCATGTATCTGTCATTGCCGACTAGGATCTCCGAATTGTCCACTATTGCTCGGACACCTTTCCCGGATTCGGAACTGAACTTCTCAGTCTCGAGAAACTCGACGTTTTCTTCCTGAGCATAACGAACAATAGCCTCAGCAAGGGGATGTTCGCTGTTCTTCTCTATCGAGGCGACCAGCTGAAGTGCATGCGCCGATTCCACACCTGATGCACAGATGATATCAGTAACCGTGGGTCTGCCTACGGTCAGAGTTCCTGTCTTGTCGAATACAACCGTGTCGACCTTTGGAATCAGTTCTAGACCAGTACCGGTTTTGAATAATATGCCTTGCTTCGCTCCTCTTCCTATTCCAACCATAATCGCTGTAGGCGTCGCGAGCCCTAGTGCACATGGACATGCTGCGACCAACACCGCGATTGTGAAACTGAGAGCTCTTACCCAAGTCGAATACATGAAGACAGTCCAGAAGATGAAAGTGGCAGCTGCGATTGTCAATACGGCTGGTACGAATACCTCTGCGATGGCGTCTGCTCTCCTCTGAATCGGAGGCTTCTGCGTCTGAGCATCTTCGACAAGCTTCACAATCTGGGATAGAACAGTATCTCGTCCCACTTTGTTTGCCCTTATTCTGAGTACTCCGCCCTTGTTGATTGTAGCACCTATTGCAGTATCGCCGGAGGTCTTGCTAACAGGCATCGATTCTCCTGTGACCATGGACTCGTCCACCGTAGATTCGCCGCCAATGACTATCCCATCTACTGGAACCTTGTCCCCAGGTCTCACGACGACAACATCTCCAACCTCAACATCCTCTGCTGGGATTGTTGTCTCTTGGCCGTTTCTTTCGACAATTGCGACTTGAGCCTGAAGGTCCATGAGACTCCGAACTGCCCGGGATGTCCGTCCCTTCGCGATTGCTTCGAGTGTCCTTCCCAGCAGTATGAACGTGATTAGGGCGGCTGCAGTATCATAGAATGTGCTATACCCTGTAAGTACAAATGTGGCCGCAACCGAGTAGAAGTAAGCCGCGCTCGTGCCCAGCATGATGAGTGTGTCCATGTTGGTCTTGCCATGTCTCATGACCCTGAGACTCGACCTGTAGAACGGATACCCGGCCACGAACTGGACTGGCGTCGTCAGCATGAACATGGCCAAGTCCGGCGTCAGCACTGGTGGAAGGAATGGCGTCAGTACTCCAAACATGATTAGCATGACAGGTACTGTAAGTATCGCGGAGAAAGCCAGCAGTCTTGAGTAGAACCGGATCTCCTTCTCTCTCGCTAGAGACTCTCTGTCCGCCCGTGACGCGGAAGTTCTCGGTTGCCTCATACCCCACGCTCTTCAGGGTTCGTTTCACGATTCTCGGCGTAACTAAGTCATCATCGTATTCAACCATGAGTCGCCCCGAATCTGGGTAACTTCTTACGCTGATGATTCCATCGAGACCTTTGACTTTCTCTGATATTGACTCCCACTCTTGTTGTTCCGGATGAGGACTAAGCGTGAGTGCCGCGGTCGGTCTTCTGGCTCGGTAACCTGTTGAATTCACTGCTTGCTCGAGAACTGAACGATTTACCTTGCCTAGCTCATATTCGATTACTGCTTTCTCGTCTAGCAGGCTCACGGTTGCGCTCACAACACCCTGTTGCTTGAGCAGAGACTTCTCAACTGTGGCAACGCACGAGGCGCAATGCATACCCTCTATCTTCAGGGACATGCGTGATTTTGTTTCAACCTCGTTCGATTGAGTACTCATCTGGACCCCTTTCTCCTTTGTTCCTTAACTATAGTGAAACTGCTACGCTAATAACGGTTTGGGTTCGATGAAATCGAGCTCAGGGGCTATGGCAGATCGACGACTTAGCCTACGAACAAGTTGCTTTCTCCGGTTTCGGCCTGCTTCATCATTCGTAGCAACTCTGTGAACGTATGCTGAATGTTCTCGCCTGTTTTGGCAGATGTTTCGATGAAGTATGCGGGCACGTTGAGTTTCGCTTTGAAGTACTCCGCGAATTTCTGCCCCTCCTCGAAACTGACCGCATCCTTCGCAGAAAGCTCGGATCTGAGGTCTATCTTGTTTCCTACTATTACCGTTGGCGGCAGCTCTCCCATGTTGCGATAAGCTTCGACAAGCCATTTGGATGCATTCTCGAATGACCTACGGTCAATCACGGAATACACAAGGATAATCCCGTTACAGCCTCGGTAGTAATGTCCCCTAACTTTCTCGAACGTAGGCTGTCCTGCCAAGTCCCATACGATGAACTTCACGACATCGCCCTCGAAGAGAATCCGCTTTGTTGCAAGGTCGACGCCTATGGTCGCGATGTGCCCCTCGATGAAGTCTTCTCCCAGATAATTGCGTCGCATGCTTGTCTTGCCTACGGCACCATCTCCAATGAGGACTGCTTTCAGAATCTTGCTGCCGTCATCTTGTTTCTTCATTGGTCGTCATCACCGTCTTGTTAGAGGCAAATATCTCCCTGACGCTGCGCTGTGGCAGGCATTTCGTTGCAGTCATATCTCTTTCTGAATGGCTGTTATTGATTCCCCGGCGGTTCACGACTGTACCACGAACAGGACACTGAGAAGATAAGTCTACTGGGCCTCCCAGAAATCACGCTTTCAGAAGGCCCAGAGCCAGTTCCAGCTCTCTTCCAAACACGCGAGGTTTCACCTGACCCAGTTTGATACTGCCGCAACTGTGGAAACTGGCAAACGCTTTCAAACCCTCTGCGAGCCGGTCTGCGAGTCCTTCTCTATTTTCTTGCGACTTCTCAAGATAGACGAGCTTCAGCTCGAGAATGCTTTCTTTCCGATGTGCTTTAGCATCGATGCCTCCGACGAATCTGCATCCATCAAGTATGGGAAGCACATAGTATCCCCGCGTCCTCTTGTCTGCAGGGACAAACGCTTCCATTTTGTAATTGAACCCCCACAGTACTCTCGGGAGATGACGCTCGCGAACTACGTTGTCGAATGGGCTGAGGAGCTTGACGGGCACATCCTCGTCGGGCTGTTCGATGACCCTTTTCAGTTCTCTCAGATTTGAGGCCAGAATGAAGAATCGCTGGTCTATGCCTTCCACGGACACTTCCTCTACGAGCCCTTCTTTCCGCAAAACGTCGAGGTACTTCTCAATCTCGGTCTTCTTTCCATGCCAAAGAACGTGCGAGGGAAACCTGCCCCGGTAGAGTCTCAGGTCCTCAGCCGATGCGAGCCCGAGGGATGACAGAGTTGTAGAAGTCACAAAACGCGGCACCTCATCTTCTGGCATCGGTTCTTGACTCACGTTGGATGGAAGAACCCTCTCTGTGAGGTCGTAGTACTTCTGGAAACCGTCCCTATACGCGATCATGAGGCGGCCGCCATAATACAGGTATTCGAGTGCATTCTTCTCGTCTTTCCAGTCCCACCATCCAGTGCCTCTCTCTCTTCTCCCGCCGAAGTCTGAGCTTGACATCGCTCCGTCTCTCTTGATCTTGGAGTATACCGAATCAACCAGCTCCCTGTTCTTGGCAGCCCACTTTTCCAGTGAGCCCCATGTCTTCTCGGTGTATTTGGTCATCGCCCAAGCACAGTAGGGGTAGTCTTCAATGGGTAGTAGACACATCATGTGATCCCAGTACTCGAATAGGTCCCCCTTTCTCTCCCATTCCCAGACCGCGTCAATCTTGTATCCTGGCAAGCGGTTGTACAGTATTAGGTCGTGACTTCTCGCTACAACTGAGATTGTGTCAATCTGAACACTGTGGACCCGGCGGACTGCTTCGACGACTGATTTCGAAGGTCTTCGCGTTCTAAGTCCTTGAGCATGCAAGATGAACTTGCGAGCCTCTTCGGCGGTCAGCTCAAGCATGCTCTTTGAGGGGCACGAGGTGTCTATTCGGTTTTTCTGTTGACGGTTGAAGAGCGGTTCGATGAGATGGACCCCTTGTCATGGAAGCAGCAGTGCCAGCATCAGAATCCAGCCAGTACCAATAACCATCATTAGTAGTGCAATTGGAGTCGCGACTCTCGCGAAGCCCTTCATCCCGATTGGATCGTGTTCAGCCTCAGAAAGCGCGAGAGCGATTATATTCGCTGGAGAACCTATTGGAAGAATAAAAGCACCGACATTAACGCCGAAGACAAGCGCAAGAGGAGACATAGGACCGGCTAGTTCTGCACTGACAGCTAGAGGGGCCAACAAAGCAGCTATCGGTACGTTGTCGATGACCGATGACAACAGGCCAGGAAACCATACCATGAACAACGTAGACATAATCTTGCCCCCGCCACCAATGACTACGCCCGCCCATGAAACCATGTCAGAGAGCACACCGGTTGACTCCAATGCAGCGACAATTCCGAAGATTCCGATTACGAAGAAGACAGTGCCCCACCCAACGTCTTTGAGAATCCTGTCTACATCACGCCTGGTGACCAGAAGCATGACTGCGGCGATTGTGATGGACGCCAAGCTCGCCTCTAATCCCGCGGCGACTCCTACCGTGAAGGCCAGTATGAGCGCAATCATGGCTACAATCGACATGTAAAACTCAAGCCTTGAACGAATGAGGGTCGATGGGTCTATCTTGAGCACCTCCTCCGCTGTGTCTTTGTTACCTGCGGCGAAGGAGTGTCGGTAGAAGCGGCGCAGCAAGGGCAGAGACACGAGCAGCAAAATGAAAGACAGAGGAAATAGAACGACAAACTGGAAGCCCGGGTTGAAACCCGTTGCAGTGAACACTACTAGGTTTGGCACATCACCAACAATCGAAGGTATCGAGGCGAAGTTTGCAACGATGGCCTCGGAGACAAGGAACGACTTGATGTCAAGGTCTAGGGCCTTGCACAGCTCGATCGTAATCGGTCCTATTATGAGCATAGTTGATGTAGTGTCGAAAAACATCGAAATGAAGAAATCAAAGACTAGCAACATAGTGAACAGACGCGGGGGGTTGCCGCCACTGGGCAATGCAATCTTGAGTGCTAGGTACTCGTACATGCCTGAAGCACGGGATACGCCGACGATTATCATCTGACCAGTTATGAATAGCACAGCAGTCCATGTAATGAGCTCGGTGAGTGCTTGGAACGTGACCCCCGAGGCCCAAAGGATCAGAGCGACAATTGCCATACCAGTCAGCGACATCGCAGTCCTGTTGACTTTCTCAGTGGTTATCGCAGTGTATGTGACAATGAAGACGACGATGACAAGTGCACCGACTAGGTCCATGTTGAGAATACCTCGTTTCGCAGGTTATTCCAGAAAGACTTGTCTGACGAAGTCTGAATATGTGTTCGGTCGAGCCAGTAGAATTGGTTCCACCTATTAACTTCCACTGACACGTGATGCTTGAAAATGCCACCTTGTCGAGATTGGTATGCTTTCGGTCGGTCAGTTCAGATATTATCGAACGGTTCTATGTGGGTGCTACGGGGAAAATAGATATGCTGCTAATTGGCTAATGAGGCACAGAAGATGATCGGGCTTTACCTTGGTGTGCTCACAACACTAGACATCGTGCTCGCGGGGTTTACTGGCGCCGCTGCATGCATCACGGTTGGGACTGCGTACTTGATTTCAAGAAACAGCGGGTCACGATGGGTTGCTCGAAAGCTGGTCCACGCCACATTGGGAACCATTATCGGTTTCACATTGGTGGTTTACTCCAATCTAAGCGGTCCAATCCTCGCGGTCGCTCTCTTTGCCTTAGCTTTGCTCTGCTCATGGGTTTACAACAAAGACAGCATTTCCAAGCTGTTGGCAGCCGGCACTAGGGACTCAGGGAGCAGATTCGGTACGTTCTTTGCTAACTTCGCGGGGCTCGTGTCATTCGCTGTTGTATTCTTTGTGTTCTATTCCCGTCCGGAGATATTTGTCGCCGCGATTCTTGCGGTCTCCTGGGGCGATGCCGCAGGAGAAGTATTCGGAAGGACTATTGGAGGCTCTATGGTCAGGAAACGCTTTCGGGGAAAGTCTGTCGAAGGGAGCGCGGGCAGTATTCGTTTTCTCAGCCATGTCGCTAATTGTCGCTATGGCAATCTACTCTGTCGACACGCAACCCCTCTTGGTGATTCCGCAGATTCTTGCCATCGCACTCGCAGTTTCTGTCGTCGAAGCAGCGAGCGTCAGCTGGACAGACAATTTTCTGATTCCCTTGGTAACGGCCTTTCTGGCTTGGTTTCTGATCTTTCCAGCAACACCATTGTTGCTGCCGTGACTGGGATGGATGGGCGGCTTCTACTTCCAGTCACTGTATCTCATTATGCCCGATTCGCCCAGTTCGCATACGAGTTTGAGTTCACACAGAATACTTGTCCAACCAATATCGTATCCCACAGCGTCTTCTGGCTGTCGGAAGCCGTGGTGATGGAGGTTGACTACAGTGTAGTCCTGAGCAGGGTCGAATCTGACATTGACTATGGTCTCTGGCTCGTCTTCATATACCCATGAGAACTCAATTTCCTTTTCTGGCACCATCTTCCTCAAGAGCACTGGACCTCGACCTTCTGCCCACCATGTGTAGATGCCTGCATACTGGGGGTCCACTTTGGCCTCCGGGGCCCTAACGAAGTGGCGCAGCTTTTCGGGATTGGTCCAAACATCGAAGGGCAGAGAGGGCGGTGCCCGTATCAGCACGCTCTGTCGGACCTCCTTGGGATCGTAGCGCGTGATTCTAAGAGGGCGGTAGTCGGAGTAGTCGAAACGCACAGCGGGTTCGCTGAGCTCTGTGACTGACTTGAAGTTCGCCATGAGCACATTCCAGTGTTCAGGTAAGTGAAGCCTGCTTGCAGAAACAGGGATGGCACCGTGCTTGAGTTCTAGCTGGGCTCCAGTAGCAACTTCACTGAACGTCAGGACAAAAAGAGTCTCTACACCTATTATGCTCCAGCTACAGAGGATGGCCTTATACTTGGAGAACTTCGTTATGCTCCAAGTGTCCCCAATTTCTGAGTTTGTCGGAGCATTCTTCCCTCGGAATGTGACAAAACCACCTTTCCTTATGTCGGATGTAACCTCGTTGCCTAGCCACTGCAGCATAATCACCGGATCCAGGAACGTATTCCACACCTCCGCAACTGGCTTGGAAATTCGGGTAGTAATCCTGATTACCGGGAGCACAGAGTCTCTGTCAGTGCTAGGCACAGTCCAACTCCTCCAACAGTACTAGATTGTCGAGGTCGCTTATCTGCATAATGGAACTGAGTGGGAGAGTTCGTTTTGGACTTAGACTGCTGCTCTTTCTTCGCAAAAAGGAGAATGTATCGTACAAACGACCAAGATGCAGTGCCCTGTTTGACCCCCTTCAATTCTGCTCACAAGAGTGCAGGGGGTCGGATTCGAACCCCCTGACAATCTGGCGATTTCACACCGCAAAGACCTTTGCTCTTCTCCGAAATCTAGGTTTCTTTGTTCATCTCGTGGCGTAGCCACCAGAGGCCTCCAATCGCCATTGGAATCCCGAATATGATCGCCATCCAGATCAGTATGGTGACCAATGAACTCACGACATAGTCTAGGGTCCATGTAGAAATGGCGACACTCCAGTTCCCGTCAAAATAGACCTTGAACGCGAATGCTATGAAAAGCAGTGGACCTATTGCTCCTCCTGCTCTCCCAGAACTGTTACGTCTGCCAGTGAAAGTGTATTCTCTCTTCTCTTCTTCCGGCAGCATCCTCCACCATTGCCAACCTACTGCTGCGCCTATGGCTGCTGGAATGCCAATGAAGACTAGTTCCCAGAAAACCGCGTACAAAATGAACATGACTATGTTTCCCATTGTCCAGAGGCCCAAGCTTGATGGTACCAGATCAGTTGTTTGAGCTTGCCCTACAAACCATAGAAAGACGTAGATTGCTCCGATTAGTACCGAAACGCCTGCTATTGCGAATATGGCGACTACCTTCCAGTGCTTCCTCAAGAACCTCTTCCAGTCCGGACCTTGTTGCACCTTAACTTCGTCAGTCATTGAGATTCTTCTTCCTCCTAGTTTGACTGGTCGATTGCTCGACAGCGATATAAGATGCTGGATATGGGTGTATCAAGTGCCAGTGGAAACAGGGGCAAGGGGCACTTTGCGGTTGCTGGAGACATCAACACAACAGACAAGTACGTACGCACCATGAACCGACTTGGCAGAGCAGTTAACCAAAGATTCGGTGTGCGCGCCGAGGTTTGTAGCCTGATGAAGAGTCGAAGTAACACCCCAAAGAGCCGTGGCATAGATGCGCAGGAAGAGATTCTGCGATATCACGCTCTCGTTGACAGCATGAACGAAGGATTCACCGTAGTGAATCTTGACGCCAAGTTCGTTTACGTGAACAAACGCCTCTGCGAAATGCTGGGATATAAAGCTGAAGAAATCTTGAGCCAAGACATTCACGAGTTCTTGGACAAGAGCAACAGAGAGATTCTGGACAAACAGCTCACCAAGAGGGCTAGGGGTCTTTCGTCACAGTATGAGCTCGAATGGACCACGAAGTCAGGAAACAAGGCTACAACTCTCGTGTCGGGTGCTCCTTTGATCGATGCTAGCGGTGCACGACAAGGCTCGTTTGCGGTTGTGTTCGACATATCTGAGCATCGAAAGATGGAAGATGCCTTGAAGAAGTCAGAAGCGAAGTACCGGGCTTTGGCAGAAGAGTTGACTCAAGGCCTAGTCATCGTACAGAATGACAAGTATGTCTATGTGAACGGGGCCTTCGCAAACATGGTTGGTTACTCACCAAGCGAGATAGTTGGGATGTCCTCGAGCAAGGCATGGTCTCTGGTACACCCTGACGATCAAGTGACTCTGCGGCAATACGCAGCAAACCGCAAGGCGGGCAAGGGCGTTCCTTCTCACTATGTCTATCGTTTGGTTGCTCGTGGCGGGTCCATCCGTTGGGTAGAGGCCTTTGTCACATCAACTGACTTCGAAGGAACTTCTGCATCACAGATTCTCTTGATTGACATAACCGAGCGAGTGGAGAAAGACGCCGACCTGCTTGCTTCAGAGGCAAAATACCGTGCGCTAGCTGAACAGTCAAGCCAAGGAATGATGATAATAGGTGACGAGGGTTTCGTGTATGTCAACAAGGCGTTCGCCCAAATGGTGGGGTTTTCCGTTGACGAATTAATGAAAATGAACATGATCGAGATATGGGATCTGATTCATCCTGAAGACCAGCCCGTCGTGATGACGCATCTTCAAAACCTCTTCGCGCGAACGGCAGTGCCTCCTAGGTATCAGTATCGTCTTGTTCGCAAAGATGGAGAGATCTGCTGGGTCGAAGCATTCTCAAGTCCGATTGAGTATGAGGGCAACCAAGCAATCCAGACAATGATTGTTGACGTAACGGAACGACTGAAAGTAGAGAGAGCAACAGACGTCACGAAGGATAGGGCTTCGTTCTATCTTGATTTGATGGGGCATGACTTGAAGAATCAGCTGCAAGTTGTAGTTAACAGTGCAGCGCTGTTGCGTATCGCACAAGATGACAAGCGAAAGTCATCGCTTCTAGAGGTCATAGAGAACGCTGTTCAGAGATGCTCCAGACTGATTGAGGAAGTCAGAGCCACCGAACAGCTAATGAGTATCCCTCTGTCAGAGCGTCCGTTGAATGCCGCTCTCAAAGGATGTGTCCAAGCCATATCCGGCCGTGCGTCAGATGCAGTCTTTGAAGCCGCATACGATGTGGAGGGCGCTTGGGTTTATGCTGACGACTACCTTGAACTGCTGCTTTCCAACCTGCTGGTAAATGCGGTCGAGCACAATCCAAGTTCAAACAAGCATGTTTGGGTTGGCTTGAAAGACGAGGGTCAGTTCTATGTAGTTTCCATTGCAGACAATGGGCCCGGTATTCCGGATTCTTCTAAGGCAATTCTCTTCGACGTTGCCAGACGGTTTGGAGGGATGGGCATACATCAGTCCTACCAAATCGTCGAGAAATACGGCGGCAAGATAGAGATTCTAGATAGGGTGCCGGGTCGCGAAGAGATGGGGGCAGAGTTCAGAATATGGTTCCCGAAAGCGAGCAAGACCGACTAGTCTTCCTCGATGACATCTATGTCCTCGTCGCTTTGTGCGCCGACTCCCAATTCCCTCGCATGCCCTATCTGAGGCAGGTCCCAGACGTTCGTGTTTAGATTGTTGTCTGCCTTGAAGCTTTGAAGAATGCGTATGCCCTCGACGTCGATTGACACCATGTCTCCGCTTGCCAAAATGATTCCTGGTTCCTCGACGCGGCCCGAGGCCGGGCCTGCCGTCACGAACACCTTTCTTGCATCCATGACAATGAGGACCGGATGGAAGAATGATGCCAGCTCGACCACCTTCTCCTCTAGGTGGCCCATGTGCATCTTAATCCTGTCCTGTCGGTTCATCCAGCCCACGAACAGTTTCATGCTCGCGGTAAATCGCGCATATTTGTGTGTCTTCAGACAAGGAGCAAGTACCAACTTACCGATGTCGAGCAATGGCTTGCCGATGCGAGTCTCCTTCAGAAACTTGCCATTCGGTATCTTCACCTTGGTGTAGGGGTGCTCCTCGAGAAAAATGAGGTCGGCCCCAAGTCCTTGCGCAACCTCGCTCAGCCCGGTCTTACTAGCAATCTCCCTTGTCGAAGCCGTTACCATTGAGTCTGTCAATAATCTGTAGCTTCTCCGCCCCGGCATCCAGAATGTTGCGGCCTAAGGCTTCTATGAAGTCTGGCGTCACTGCTAGCCGGGAAAGGGATCTCCAGTGTTTAGGTTCGGCTTGATCGTAACCGTGTCGCCGGGAGCGATGGCCTTGTCGAGGCCTCCAATGAGGTCCACTGCTCTCTTTACTGAAGCATGGAGATCAGAGGTTGCATGCACCTTGCTGACAAGATACTTGCCATCACGAACGAATGGGCTTACAGATACCATGACCGGATAGCGCCCGACAACCGGTCAAATACCTTTCTCAATGACTTGAACTAACGAACTGGAACCAGAGACCGCGCAATCAACTACCGCTAGTATTTGACCCCCGCATTGTTGTTGAATGTAAGGTCGGATTTGGGACTGTGTTTCCTGCAAGTGTTCTCCCGGATTGAAATGTGAAAAAAGGAGAGAAGCAGGGTCTATTTCAGACCCCGCATTTTCGATTATCGAGCTACTTGTGACGTCCTTTCATGCACACGAAGGCCAGCGCAACGACAACCGCGATCACAATGCCTGCCCCAAGTACTAGGGTGAGAATACTTACGGGATTCTCGATGTCGTACCGTAGTGAGGTGGAGGCTGTATTCCCAGCGTTGTCCACTACCCTCAACGTGAGGGTGTGATTCCCGTTGGCCAATAGGCCACTATTCCAGTGAAGCTGGTAGGGTCCAGAGCTGCCATTGGCGAGAAGGGTTGACCCGAACCATAGCTCGACACGTGAAACACCACTTGAGCCAACGCCGGGGTCATGCGCGCTGACATTCACGTAGTTCCAGCCCGTGACAACAGTGTTGTTGTTCGCACTGATTGAGTCAACCACAGGAGCAATGTCGTCGCCGGGTACATATGAGTCGGTGCTGCTGACGGCGATGTTGCCACAATTGTCTGTAGCATTCACGTAGTAGTAGACGCTCACGCCATAGGACTCAGTAGGAATTGATGCACGGTAGAGCCCTCCTGACAAGGTGGCGTTCAGTTTGCTCCACGGGCCGGTGCCTTGATGATAATAGACATAGACACTCTCAACGCCAGCCAGATTGTCAGAAGCACTGGCTGAAACCTGGACCGTGGAATAGTACATAGGGCTCGTGGGATTCCTTTGCACTTGAGTTACCGTTGGAGCATGCGTATCGCGGACGAAATTCATGTCATCGAAGATAACGGATACACTTCCTCCTCCCCCAGTCGCAGCGTAGACCTCCACCTCGGTAAGATTCCAAGAATGATGACTGAACCGCGCTTCAAGGTCTGCCTGAACGTTCCGTACGATGTTCCTCCAGGTTCCGGTCTGGTTGAAACCATTCACAAAGTAGTAGGTATCACTACTCGAGTTCCCCGGAGAGTATGCGCTGCTTGCGGCAACCACGTAAGTGATAGCGAATCCGCCATCGAACATGAGCTTGATGAAGGCTGCGTTTTCGCCGACGGATGTGATGCCATTCAGCCTTGAACCAGAAGTCTGTGAAAATGGACTGATCAATCTTCACAAACTGAGTCCGGTAGAGTCCTGCATAGTAAGTATTGTAGACGGTGATATTGGCCGCCCACTTCCCGCTGTGATGATCTGATGTACGATTGACGTACGGGTACGACCAGCCGTCCGTCCACCAACCAGTTACTGGACTTGAGGCCGACCAATACCAATCCTGTTCGAATCCAGGGTCGATCGTGGGGTAAGTTCGAAACTGAAAATTGTCAACCAGAAGAGTAACCGAGGAATTATCCTGCTCTCCGAGGTCGACCCCGAAGAGTATCTGCTCTATTGCAACATTACGGATATTCAGCTGCTGGAACAGCAGCCCAAGGTCAAGCACTTCGTGCTGCCAACTTCCTCTATTGCCAAACCCCGTTGCATTCATGGATATGTCGTTTGTATAGTTCGTCTGGGAATTGCTGTTGAGGTCCCGGCCTAGATATACGTCCACGAAGCAGTAGAACGACTCGTTCGTGGCGTAGATGTACAGGTATGCGAATTGTTGGGAGCCACCATTGTGGGTATCATAGTATTTCCAGTCAAATTCCACAATGCCATTGGCAGGCTGCGCTGCATACAGCCCCTGAGGATAGTCAAAGAACTTCGCCTAAGTATGCGTAACCATTGCTATACGGTGCAATGGCCTTGCAGCTGACATTCGCGGCCCGTGTGCCTTCTGTGCAGTCGGACGTTGTGTAAATGTACGCCTGGGCTCGTTAGTCCGCTTGAACCCCAGTGAACGCCGTTCCCGCTTTCAAAGTCACCGTTATCAGCGAACTCATGGGCTGTACGGTTGGTGATACTTACGTCGTCAAGAACGGTCTTCGTTAGCCCCGTCGGGGAACGAGGCGAGTCCACTTCCCACATGATTTCGTATACGTAGCGTGTCGGACTGGGAGTTCCAAAGCTAGTCCGGAAATCAGCCGTGATATTCCTATGAATCCCATACCACATCCCTAAGGTCTCGTTTAGTCCGAAATAGGTGTATTGTGAGCTGTTGGAAGGTAGGCCTGAGTTAGGGTAAGACAGATAGTAGTAGACGAAGTAGTCTGTTTAACCTGCGTCGTACAAATAGACCCTTACGTAAGCGTTGCCACCAGCAATACGATTGGGGTTGGACTACTAAGTAGTTGTAGAAGTCGAAAATGATTCCCTGAGTCAGATATACTTTCGGACCATACGTCGGGTAGTAGTACATATAGGAATAGCCCCACTGCTGGGCGGTTCCTTCGGCTTCAAGTTCGCCCGCGTAGTTTCCGCTGTGCCTACGTGCCGTGTAGGCGGCACTCTGGTTTCCATATCCGGTGGAATACCAGCTCCAGTCGTAAGGAGCGCCATTATATATCACTTCCTCGAAGCCTCCTCCGGATACTACGTTGGTGATTAGGGGATTCTCTCCACCCGCCCCGGCGGTGTGAACCGGAGATTGAATTGCTGTGTTGCCGGCTGGCTGTCGCCCGCTGGTGGCAGTCAACGGTGTTCCCGTAAACAGAGTTCCCTGAAAGAGCATGAATATGAACAGAACAATGATGACGTGCTTTGCTTTCACGTAGCATTCTCTCCTAAACTTAGAGACTACTCCACCAAGGAAAACCTTGGTATTGGCAAGGCTACTCTCATACTGCAATGCCAATATGGTAACAGAATCACGCTAATCGAACATGACATATCAAGATTGCGTCAAGCGTATGAAAGTCGGTGGAAGACTGTTGAATTGATGGATGAAAATGTCAAAAAGAGGGGAGGCAGGGTCCATTTCAGACCCCGCTTTCTGGATCGTTTGTCTTACTTCGCGCTCTTCTCTTCAATAGAATGCTGACCACTATTATGACTGCGATAGTGCCGCCTGCTCCGATGAAGAATCCGTAAGAGGACATGACGGGTCCGAAGTCAATTACCCCGTTGGCCACATAGTACGTTAGATTGACAGATGCGGGATTGCCTGCGCGATCAACGACACGGAACGTGAGGGTATGGTATCCGTTTGACACGGATGTCGTAGCCCAAGTGAAGTTGCTTGGAACAGTCGAGCTATTCCCAGCCAGTGTGCCGTCTACAAAGAACAGGAATCTGCCCAAGCCGCTTGCTCCGCCGATTCCGTCATTTGCGGACACGCTGAACCACACTGTGCCCCCAAGCGGGGTGCCTGTTGACGGTCCGCTGACACTGATTGTTGGGTTCGTGGTGTCGCCAACGATGTAGAACATTGGCGAACTCTGAGAACCGATCGAGACAGAGGCGTTGTAGACGTCCATCGCGACTACGTAGTATTCCACCCTGGTCCCGTAGACGTCCGAGCCTAGGACAGCCTCGTAGAGGGCGCCTGATGCGCTCATTGCAGTAGCTGTCCAGGATCCAGAATCTATCCTGTGATGAAGGACCACGCTATGCACACCGGATTGGTCAGTGACTGCAACGTAGACCACAACGTTTTGGCCGTACTGAGGAACTGCCGGGTTGAGATGTACTCCTGATAGCATTGGGGGCGAGAAGTCGTTCGCGGTTGAGATGCCCACCGAGGTGGACGAAGGCAGGCCAGCGACATCGTAGGCTGTTAGTTGGATAGTGTGCATGCTGTTCGTGACCAGACGGCTGTTCCAAGCATACTCGTACGGTGCTGCTGAAATGTTGGCGATGAGGTTTCCGTCAACCCGGAAAAGCACGTAAGCCACCCCGCTGCCAGCATCATAGGCGCTTGCATTAATGACCACAGTCCCTGTCAGCACATCGCTCTGATCGGGTGACAGGATTTCGACATGAGGGGCGACATCGTCGCCGGGCACATACGAGAAGCTGCTAGTCGTAGTGATTGAGCCGCATTTGTCAGTTGCATTGGCGTAGTAATAGATGGGAATACCGTATGACTCAGGAGGTATGAACGCCTGGTAGAGTCCCCCGGACTTCACAGCACTAGCGACGGTGTACGGGCCAGCGCCTTGACGATAATACAGCCAGACTTGGCCTACGCCTGCCAAGTTGTCGGTCGCATTGACTGTCACCTTGACTACGTCATGATACATCGGAACTATTGGGTTCTCAAGACTTGACGTATAGTGGGACCCTGTTTGTCAAGGAAGTTCATGTCGTCGAACAGGACTGAATCTTTCCGCCAGAACTGCCGCCATATGCGTCGAGAACACACTGTGTCAGATTCCAGCTCGAGACAGGCGTGCCAAAGACCGACGTGAAATCCAAAGTGAGATTTCTGTATAGTCTGTTCCAGACTCCTGTCTGATTCAGCCCTGAGGCATAGTATGTTGCCTGCCAACTGCTATTAGAGTAGGAGCCGCCCACGTTCGCCAGCACATAGTTGACCTCATAGCCTCCCTGGAAACTGAGCCTCACCACGACATAGGTAGACGAGGCATATGGCGAAGAATCGAGTTTCCAGTAGAAATCTGTGAACACGGATGAATCCATTTCCAGCCACATCGATCGGTAGATGGCTGCTGAAGTTCCGCCATAGGCAGTCAAGTTCGCGTCCCATTTCCCGGTCCGAGCGCTCGCAGTCTGACTGACGTTGGTGCCCCTCCACTCCAGATATCCCATGATGGTACGGGACCGAAGTACAGATTCGTGTCCTGTTCGAAGCCCGGATCCCCGAGAGGGTCCGTCACGACCGAGACCCTGTCGACCAAGAGTTGGACCGAGGAATTGGCACTTGAACCCGCGTTGACGTAGAACGTGAGATATTGAACGGCAACGTTCGTTATATGATTCTGTTTGAGAAGGCTTCCGACGTCTGCTGTGACATGATGCCAAACGCCTCGTGAGCCGAAACCATCAGCCCTCGTGTAGCAATAGTACGTCGAATTGACGTCATCAAAGAGGTCTGAGCCCCTGCCCAAGTACCAAAAGACGTTCCCACTGATACTCCTGTTGGAGTAGGAAACGTACACGTAGGCATACTGACCCGTTCCCCCTCCTTGAGCATCTTTGTACATGTAGTCAAACTGAACGACCAAGCCATCCGGTTCGGTGAAGAGCCCACGGTAGGAATACTGGTAGAGAGAAGCATAGCGATTCAACCCGCTGCCACTTGCAGAACAGGACATGTTCACCGCATGATTCCCTTCGGTATGCTCGGCGGTCAAGGCAACTCGGGCCGGGTCATACGACGATTTCGTATTCCAGTTGGCACCATTTCCCATCTCGAAGTTGCCATTGCTATCGAGCAAGTACTCGTATAGTGTCGAATTCCTGAGACTGATTTCGTCTATTACCATGGTTATTTTTCCAGTGGCTTGTTGGGGTGATACGGCATAGAAGAACATGTCATAGAGCATCATGTTCGTTGGTACTGGCATAAGGAAGCATTTCTCAAAGTCGGAGGTGACATTCCTGTTCAATTGATGCCAAGCATCAAGGGTGTTGTTAAGGCGTATCCATGAGGAGTGCGTGCTGTTGGAACCGACGTTATTGCCGAAAGAGAGCGCATAGTAGATGTAGAACCAGTCGAGCCGTTATACATTTCGAGTCGTATGTATGCATAAGCCCACCTTGCAATATCCGGATTCTGACGGACGTCCCAGAACAGGTTGAGAATAATACGCTGCGAAAGCATAGCAAAGGGCGCACTTGTCAAGTAACGGTACATGTACGCATCCGTTCCCCATTGCTGTGTTCCCATTGCCTCCAACAGACCGGAGTAGGATCCGCCGTAGGTTAGTCCCGTATAGGAAGCGTTTGATCCAGTATAGGCCGAGCCATAGTAATTCCACTGGAGCGGTCCTCCGTAGGAGTCAACTTGCTCGAATCCTGGATTGGGAAGTACGTTGGCCAGCAAAGGCTTCTCACCAGGCAAGCCTGCTGATTGGTAGACGTTCTCGTGTTGAGGCACGTTCTGCGTCAGGGAACCGGCTTTCGGCTGGACAATTCCGGTGACGAGAACTCCTTGTATCACGATAACCAGAGCCATCAATAAGACAATAGCGTGCTTTCTCATTCTTTTTTTCCTCCACGAGTAATCCTACTTGGTCTGCCTCCTAGCCATGATCAGTTTGAACACAAGTACCAGTCCCAGAACAGCTGCAACTCCCACGACAATCCCGAACTGGGACATGAAACTCTGCAGCGCGTAGCCTACAGCATCAAGGCCTTGAGGGTTCTCGATGTCATACTGAATTGACACTGACACGACGTTCCCAGCTTTGTCTCCTGCCGTGAATCGTATCGTGTGCAAGCCATTCGCGACAGAGCCAGTATTCCATTCGTATACCCACGGTGTGGCCGTGCTCATATCAACTTCGGAGCCATCGACTAGGAAAGTCACGTTGGCAATTCCACTTCCGCTATCCGTAGCCGACACATTGAAGCGAACAAGCCCTATTATCTTGCTTCCTGCCACAGGACCTGTCACTCCAATCGTCGGATCAATCGTGTCAACAGCACCGTAAGTCTGAGGGCTGACCACGGACCCATAAGTGGATGGCTGACCGAACACATCGATTGCGACAATGTAGAATGACACGGATTTCCCGTAGTCAGCGCCCGGGATTATTGCACTGTATAGTGCACCCGATGCGCTCATTGGCAGAGTCTGCCAGTCTCCTGCTCCCACCTTGTAGTAGAGTGTGACACTCGCAACGCCCGTAACATCAGCTACTCCTACAGAGACTGTCACCGACTGATGAACCTCTGGATGGGATGGGTTGACCACCGCCCCCGAAATCGATGGCCCTGCCACGTCATTCTCAACGTCAACATACAGATGTCCAGTAGATGACTCACCCGCATTGTCCACTGTCTTTATTGTCAATGTGTGAGTCCCATTACCCACTAGCCGAGTATTCCATAGAAGTTGGTACGGTGCAGAGCTGTCGTTTGCAAGAAGGCTAGACCCAAGCCAGAGTTCAACGTGCGAGATGCCGCTTGAACCAACACCGGGATCACTTGTGTTTACCTTCACTATGTTCAAACCCGTGACAACGGTGCTGTTCTTTGGTCGAATCGAGTCAATCACAGGGGGGATGTCGTCTCCGATTATGTATGAAAGTAGCTGCCGTGATTGTTATCGATTGCACTGTGACCCAGTTGTCGGTTGCATTGGCATACCAGTGAACCACTGTTCCGTAGGGGCCTTTAGGAATGTAGGCAAGGAAGTCCCTGCCCATATTTGCAGCCAGCGTTCTCACCCAGCCCAATCCGTTGTTGTAGTAAACTGCAGTGGTGACGGGGCTCAATTCGGTCAGGTTAATCCTTACGGTGGCCTCATTGTAGTACGTGGGTTCGTGTCCGTCAAGGCCCACGAATGTGAAGTTGGGCGCATGCGTGTCAGAAACGAAATTCATGTCGTCAAAGATTACAGATAGTCTGTCTCCTCCGCTTCCATAGCAGTAGATACTGACTTGATCGAGAATCCATGCGGTCGGAGCAAATGCAGTTTCAAGTCTGTCTTCACGTTGCGAACTAGGTTCCTCCATGTACCAGTCTGGTTGAACCCATCGACATAGTAGAAGACGGTGTCACTGCTGTTCGTCGGGGAGTAATCGCTACTTGCTGCAAGCAGGTAGCAAATCGTTTGCCCTGAACAGAAATAGAGCATGATGTAGGCAATGCTGCCACTGGCCGAGGTCGTATCCATTAACTGGTACCAAAAGTCTGTGAAAATCGATGCATCGACTTCGACGTATTGGGTCCTATAGAGTCCTCCGGCTGCGCCCCCATACGCCGTGACGTTCGCCGCCCAATTGCCAGTGTGGGCGAATGATGTTCGATTAACGTACGGGTACCCAGCACCGCTCGTCCACCAGCCTGTGACGGGACTACTCGTTGACCAATACCAGTCTTGTTCAAATCCAGGGTCAATTGTAGGATACGTCCGGAATTCAAAACTGTCGAGCAGCAATGTGGCTGATGAGTTCGCCCGACTTGAGGTCTGGATATAGAACATGAAGTCCTCTATTGTCACATCAGTGATGTTCCTCTGTCGTAACAATGCACCGAGATCGGTTGACTGATGTTCCCAAGTTCCTCTGCTGCCGAACCCAGAAGCTCTCACGTATACGGTGCTGGTATAGTTCTCACTGGGGAAGTAGTCTAGGTCCTGACCCAAGAAAACCAAGACGGTGCAGGAGTATGTCTGGTTTCCCACATCGATTTCGAGAAATGCACCTTGTCCAGAGCCGCCGTTGTTCGTATCCCGGTAGTTCCAGTCAAATGATACAACCCCGCTACCGGGCTCTGCCGCGTACAGGCCTTGAGGATAACTGTACCAATGCGCCATGTATGCGTATCCCCATGCGTTTGCTTGTGCAGCCCTGACCGTGAGGTTGGCGGCACGCGAGCCCTCTGTACAGTCCGAAGTGGTATAGACATACCCGGGGGAGCCATAGCTTGTGTCCCAGTGGGATCCGTCACCGTCTTCGAAGTCACCGTTCAGGAGTAACTCATGGGCAGTTCGATTGTAGAGATTGACTTCATCTACTACAACCTCCGTGGGGCCTGTTGAGCCATAAGGCGAATAGGTTAGCCAATCAATTTCGTAGATGTAGGAGCCGCTCTGAACCGCGCCAAATCTTGACTCAAAGTCTGCGGTCATGTTTCTCTGCAGATGGCTCCAATAGCCGATTGTGGTATTCAGTGCGAAGTTGACAGTTTGCGAGCTGTTGCCTAGCGAATATCCAACTCTAAAGGACATATAGTAGACTACGTTGCGATAGCCACTGGGGGTCCAAACCTGAGCGCGGATATAGTACTGACCATTTCTTGCCAAATCAGGGTTGGAAACAATGTACGTGTAGAGGTCAATGCTGATTCCCTGAGTCAAATACGGCCTTGAAGAAAGCTGATAGGTACGATAGAACATCCCTGAGCTACCCCCCCACTGTGGCGTTCCCCTTGCAACAATCTGACCAGAGTACGAACCGCCGTATGTGAGACCCGTATAGGAAGCATTCTGGCTGAGGTCACAAGAACCAGAGGAGCTCCACTCTGAAGGGTACCCCATGCTCTGGACCTGCTCGAAGCCCCCTCCCTCCAGCACATTGGTCACGAGTGGGTTCTCGCCACCTGCTCCTGCGATCTGAACCGGAGCCTGAACTGCTATGCCACCCGCTGCCTGTCCTTTGGTGCCGGCAGTCGACGGTGTCCCCGTGAACAGAAATCCCTGAAACAGAATAAACATAAACAGAACAATCATGACGTGCTTTGCTTTCATATGCATCTCTCCTGAACTTGAAGACCGGTCCCGCGGCTATGGGCTAATGTCAAGTTTGGGCAAATCGTTTCCCGCGTACATTGTGGAAATCTTACAACTTGACTCGTCGACAGTCCTACATATCAATGTTGCGTAGAAATGACATGTTATCTCGATTGTTGCTAGTGGCCAACTGCGTAGGGGATTCATTCTCGAAAATCCATGTGTGAGATTGTGCTGGCCATGTCTGACATGCACATCATTTTCCAACAAGTGCACTCGTATCCACATCGGGGTAGAGTGATATCGTCATCATGAATTCGACGGGTCTGGGTGCGGCTCGACAGCAGATGGAGATGTCAAAAGGATGGGAGGCAGGGTCTATTTCAGACCCCGCGCTTTCGGTTTTCCCACTACTTAGCTCTACTCTTCAGCACCAAAGCCAGCACAATGATGACTGCAACTATGCCGACTACGCCAATGAGTAGGAAGGGGGGACCTGTGGTAGTCTGAGTACCGCTCGTGGTAGTAGTCGTGGTACTAGTCGTCGAAGTAGTTGTGGTAGTCTGGGCGTTCTCGACATCATAATGAAGTATGACGGATGCCATATTCCCGGCCCTGTCCATTACTCTCACTGTGAGCGTATGGGTCCCGTTGGTCAGGAGTTGAGTGTTCCAGTGAAGCTGGTAAGGTGCAGAGCTGGTGTTCGCGAGAAGGCTACTTCCGGACCAGAGTTCCACGTGTGAGACGCCGCTAGAGCCAACACCTGGGTCGTGCGTCGTGACGTTTACGAATTTCCAACCGCTGACAACTGTATTGTTGATAGGGCTGATTGAGTCAATCACAGGCGCAATGTCATCGCCAAGCACGTACGAGAAGGTGCTACCGACGGCGACATGGCCAAGGTTGTCCGTGGCATTCACATAGTAGGAGACACTTGCTCCGTACGACTGAGTAGGAATGGATGCATGGTAGAGTCCTCCTGACATGGTAGCAGTCAATATGCTCCACGAGCCAGTCCCTATTCGGTAGTAGACATAGACATGAGCCACGCCCGACAGGACATCAGTAGCGTTGATTGTGACCTGCACCGCATCATGGTACATTGGGGCTATGGGGTTCCTCAGCACTTGGTTTATCGTTGGAGGATGAGTATCTACGACGAAGTTCATGTCATCAAATATGACAGATACTGTTCCTCCCACAGCACCATAGCAGACCATCTCAACGGTATCGAGAACCCATGAAGTCGGTGCAAACGCCGCTTCCAAGTCTGCCTTCACGTTTCGAACAAGGTTCCTCCATGTGCCAGTCTGGTTGAAGCCATCAACATAGTAGTAAACAGAGTCGCTGCTGTTTGTCGCGGGATAAATGCTGGTTGCTGCCAGCAAGTAGTATATCCATACCCCGGAATCGAAATAGAGTTCGATATAGGCAACGCTCTCGCTAGCCGAAGTGGTGCTCTTCACTTGATACCAGAAGTCCGTGTAGATTGATCCATCGATACTCACGTACTGTCCTCTGTCGAGCCCGGCGGGCACTCCTCCGTAAGATGTAATGTTAGCAGCCCAGTTGCCGCTGTGAGCAAACGATGTCCGGTTTATGTAGGGATAACCTGCGTTGGTCTGCCACCAGGTGGGGACTGGGTCACTTGGTGACCAGGTCCTGAACTGTTCGAACCCTGGATCAAGTGTGGGATAGTTCAGGAGTCGGAATTTGTCCAGCAACAAGTTGGACGATGAGTTCGCATTGGCTGAAATGTCCACTTCGAATTCGTAATCCGTTATGACGAGGCTACTGACGTTGTACTCTTGGAAGAGGGCATGGAGATCTATCGCTTCGTGCTGCCAAGTCCCGTTGTTTCCGAACCCTGAAGCTTTGATGTACATTAGGCTGGACGAGTTTGAGTACGAGAAGTAATCCAAGCTTGTACCAATCATCAAGTACACTTGTAAAGACCTCGTATTGTTCTGAGCATAGATGTAGATGTATGCATCCTGACCCCAGCCGCCGTTGTACGTCTCGGTGTACTTCCAATCAAAGCTCAATACTCCGGTCCCGGGCTGCGAGACGTACAGTCCACGAGGATAGGAGTAACTCTGCGACATGCCCGCATAACCATAGCCGCCTGCCATGACGCTTTTGGCACTCATATTGGCTGCAAATGAGCCTTCCGTGTGGTCCGTGGTGAGCAGTACACTACATGGAGACGTATCATCAATAGCCCAATGATTGCCGTCTCCGGACTCGAAGTTACCGTTAGGAGTGTAGATGTATGCAGTTCTGTTCGTCAGAGAATGATCATCTGCAAGGACCTCCGTTAGACCCTTGGGGTTTGCGGGTGAATAGACCTGCCATGCCGTATAGGTCACGTAGCAGTTCGCAGGAGGTGTTCCGAAACGAGTCATGTAATCGGCTGTCACATTCCGAGAGAACCTTTGCCATGAGCCCATCGACCAGTTCGACAAGAAGTATGCAGTGAATGAGTCATTCGTGGGTTTCCATGAAGACGAATAGGAAAGGTAGTAGATTAATGCATGGCTTGGATTGTATGTCTCGACCACAATGTCGATTCTCCCGCCATTGGCCAGATCTGGATTTGATACCAAGTAGGTATAGGAAGTAAAGTTGAGTCCCGCGACAAGATGGGGCATTGATGAGTAACCGTTGTAAATCAATTCGCCTGACCCCCACCACTGGGAAGTCCCCCTGCACTCCGCTTCACCAGAATAACTGCCTCCGTATTTGATCGCTGTGTACGTAGTGTTGGTTTTAGCGTATTGGGTACCCCAGGAACTCCAGTAGCTGGGGGAGCCAGCGGAATCTGCTGTCTCGAAGCCACCACCTTGTACCACATTAGTAATGAGGGGATTCTCGCCACCTGCTCCTGAGGTCTGAGCCGGAGGCTGGATTGCTGTGTTGCCAGCTGACTGTCGGCTGTTGCTGGCAGTGAGCTGTGTCCCTGTGAACAAAGTTGCCTGAAAGAGTATGAGTGCAAATAGAACAATCATGACGTGCTTTGTTTTCATATGTGTCTCTCCCGGATTTGTTTTTTCTTTCATTTTTCTTTTTTTTTTTTTTTTCTTTTCTTTTCTCCTTTTCTTTTTCTTTCTTTTTTTTTTTTCTCTTTTTTTTCTCTCTTTTTCTTTTTTTCCTTTTCTTCTCTTTTTTTTTGTGATTCGTTTCTCATTCCATGTTTCAATTTTGCTATCCTTGTTTGTCATGCTCATCGTTCTATGTCTTTTGTCCGTTTTCCTTTTTGTTTTGTGTGTTTTCTTCTTCTTCTTTCCTTCTTTCTTTTGTGTCCTGTTGTCTGTTTGTTCATTGGTCTGTTGTGTCTGTGCCCGTTTCTGTTCCCTCTCTTCCGATTCTGTATCCTCACGACTTCTTCTTTCAGCATTCACTAGAGGCTTGACCTCATTGGCGCCGACTGCTCCTTCAGTAGAGGGTTTTGCCTTCGGTGGCTGAGTGCTCGTTGTTGTGCTGCTTGTGGAGGTAGTTGTGGTGCCTGTTGTGGTAGTTGGTCTTTCTCTTTCTATGGTTTTTTTTTTTTTTTTTTTTTTTTTTTTTTTTTTTTTTTTTTTTTTTTTTTTTTTTTTTTTTTTTTTTTTTTTTTTTTTTTTTTTTTTTTTTTTTTTTTTTTTTTTTTTTTTTTTTTTTTTTTTTTTTTTTTTTTCTCTCCGTTGTGTCACCCTTTCACTTTTCTATTCTTTCTCTTGACTTTTTTTTTCTCTCCTCTTAGACTATTTGTTTCTGTCAATCCCAGTTAGAACAACGTTCTTTTTTTTTTTTTTTTTTTTTTTTTTTTTTTTTTTTTTCGAGATTGGTTGTGTCACCACGGAACAATGCTATGTTCAGCAAGACCATCTCTCGCTAAGTCTCCTCTCTCGAGATTGGTTGTGTCACCACGGAACAATGCTAGTTCTCCTCTCTTTTCTTTTTTTTTTTCTTTTCTCTCATTTTATTTTGCCTAGTTCGGGCAAGAATCAAGCTAACTCGTTTGTTTCGTGGGAAATCCACAATTAGAACGACGTGTCAAAGGACACAGTATATCAAGGTTATGCCTAGAGCATAGAGATTCATGGTCTCTTCTCACGGTCCGAGCTTTTTCTTCCTCTCTCGTCAGTTGGCATGGCCGTGTTTGACATCTTTGTCATTGTCTTTTTTTCTCCCTTCTTTTCTTTTTCTTTTCCCTCTCCTTTTCTTTTCACCTACTTTCTTTCTCTTTTTCTTCTTTTTTTCTTTCACTCCTTCTTTCTTTCTATCTATCTCTGCAGACACATCTCCGACAGTGATTGAGCGCCCATTTTCTCTGTCAGCACATAAAGTCCTGTCACAAAGGTATATTTCATCAGTCCGTGGCCATTCAGTCACAGGTACATATTCTACCAATACCAATTCTTCTCAAATCCCTATTTGAAGATAGGATTTGTCATCTTTTCTTATCTGTCAAGCAGCGTGGACAGTTTCATTCTAGAGCTTCGGCATACTCTTATTTATATTATCTCTCTTTTTCTTCTTTTCTTATTTTTCTCTTCTTTTACATTTCTCCTTTTTCTATATTTTCTTTCTTTCTCTTTCCTTTTCTTCCTTTTCCTTCTTCTTTCTTTTTTTTTTTTTTTGTCGTGTTCTCATCGCTAAGCCTGTCGTTGGCTTGGCCTTGGTATAGCTCAGTCACACCAGTAACGGCGTGTTCTCATTTTTTATTTCTAGTTTCTCTTACTTTTATATCTCTTCTTTTTACTTTTCTTTTTTTTTTCTTTCTTTCTCTTTTTCTTTGACCCATTTTTCACTGCGTATAGTCCTCTGAGTATATCTATATACCTCTTTTTTTTTTCATATCCTTTTCCTTTCTTTCCCATCTCCTTCTCTTTCTCTTTCTCATCTCTTTTTCCCTTTTTTCTTCTTTTTTTTTTTTATTCTTTCTCTTTCCTATTTTTCTCTTTTCCTCTCCTTTTCTTCCCTTCTTCTTTCTCTTTTTCTTCTTTTATTAGGATCTCATCAGCATTCCTTTTCTTTTTTCTTTCTTCGTCTCTGATAGTTCGTTGTTCTTTCCCCCTCTGAGTCCATTGACAGACCTCTATTTATATAACTTATTAATCTCTCTTATAACTCCTAACCGAGATTGGTTGTCACACGTAACATTCCTATGCTAGTTCTGCCTGATCTTATTTAGTGTTAAGACCAAATATACGCTATCAGTTGTTTCCCCGTAGGTATATCTCACTATTAGAACGACGTGTCCAAGTAACTAGTCATATCAATCAGGTTATGCCTATGCGAGCATAGTAGTATATTCCAAATATCTCCTTTTCATATACTATTTACTTTTATAAATCTAATTCTTATCCCCTATTCATATACTTCCTTTTTTTTTTTTTTTTTTTTTTATTCATTTCTTTATCTATTTTTTTTCATTCTCCTATCCATTTCTTCTTTTTTTTCTCCTTTATCTTTTCATATCATTCATCTCTTCTTTTTATTTTTTTTTTATTATCTTTCTCTTCTTCTTATTTATATTCATCTTTATCTCATCCTTTAATCTCTCTCTCATATTCTTTTTTCTCTTTAACTCCTCCTTCTATTACATTTTTCTCTATTTTTTTCTCTTCTCTCTTTCCATTCTATCTTACTTTATTTTCTCTTTTTTTTTTTTTTTCCTTCCTTTTTTTATTTTTCTTTTACTTCTATTTCCCTTCTTACATCTTACTTTTTATCATCAAACACACAATTATAATCATGATCTTGACGTGCTTCTTCTCATTTCAGTTCTCTCCAGTTTTTTCTATCTTATCACTTTTTCTTCCTTGTCAATTGTCGGCATGGCCTGTGGACAGTCATTGAGGACAGAATATTCCTCCCCCCTGAGTCCCCTATTGACAGACCCTATACTTCTCTAATTTCTTATCTTTATCAAAACTACACTCCCACATTGACAGACCCTAAGTGCAGATGTTCAAGTTAATATGCGGGAACATGCTGCCAGTGGAACCATGTCAGACCCGATGATGAAGGAACTCGAATCAAGATTCGTAGAGGTTGTCGAGAAAGTCATTCCTAGTGTAGTGAGTGTGTCTACAGTCGCTCTGGCACGCGTACAGATGTCCCAGATAGTCCCAGTGCAAGGTCAAGGTTCAGGTGTTGTCTTGACCGAGAAAGGTTTCATTGTCACCAATGCACACGTTGTGGAAGGAGCTAGAGACATCGGCGTAACCATGTCTGACGGAGAAGCTTTCAAGGCTGTTCTGGTTGGTCAGTCGAGATCGAGAGACCTCGCGGTTCTAAAGATAGATGCGAAGAAACTGGTTCCGATTGAGTTGGGCGAATCGAGCAAGTTGAAGGTTGGTCAATTTGCGATAGCAGTTGGTAACCCCCTAGGACTTGGCACCACTGTCACATTCGGCATGATAAGCGCCCTCGAAAGAACGATTCAGAGTGAAGAGGCCTTTCTTGAGGGTCTGATACAGACCTCTGCTCAGATCAATCCCGGCAACTCCGGAGGAGCCCTCGTGGACACGGAAGGTAAGCTAATCGGTATGCCAACGGCCATGATACCGTGGAGCCAGGGAATTGGCTTTGCCCTTGCAGTGGATCGAATCAAGGACGTATTTGAGGAGCTTATCGAAACAGGCACGGTGCAGTCACCTTGGATGGGCATTGTTGGAGTTACTCTCAACAAGGGGATTGCATCACACTATCAGACTTAATGTTGATGAAGGGGCGTTATTGATTGAGCTTCAAAGGGGACCTGCGCTCAAGGCGGGTTTGAGACCTGGAGATGTCATTGTGGCAATCGACGGAAGCAAGGTCGTGGGCATGGAAGAGCTCAGAGGCATCATTGCCAAAAGGAAAGTGGGCGCCAAGCTTCGTGTCACATTCGTCAGAGAGCGCGATACATTCGAGGTCTACGTAGTGCTCAAGGCCTCGCCATAGCAAGATCAAGGCAAGGTTATGCAGTCTTGGTCTCGCCGCCTCAATGTCGGACAAAAGGCCCACAAGCTGTTGCGTACATGTATGATAGGGGCTAGAGTTGCTGCAGTTTGGTTTTTCGTACTTGTCCGATTATCTCGTCCTCGTGGCCTTTTTCCTGTTCCTACTTTTCCTGTTGGTCATCATGTACAAGGGAGGTCTGACAGGCGAATGTGAGAAGGGGGCTCGGACTGGCGAACCTGAGAGAAAGGACGAGTATGCGCAACCTGAGGATCCGTGGATCAAACAGGCCGAACATCCTGCTGACAGTTACGACGGGGCCAAATGGGAAAGATACTACGATGCCAAATATGGAATAACAGGGAGTAGTCCGTCAGCATTTCCGTATGGAACTAAAAGGCCGCAAGAGAAAACACCGAAGACATCAGATGAGAGCGATAGTGAGCCGGAGCTAATAAGTCTGAGGACGAGTGAGTGCGGCTCTCTCTGTCAACCTGCTCTTACAATCAAGACGTCTAGAAGCTGAACACTGTCAGAAGCACGCCTGTCATGGTTGCCGCTATTCCGGCAATTTCCAACTTGGACACTCTCTCTTTCAGGTACGCATAGGCTATAGGCACGCCGAAGAGAGGAGAGGTGGACCCAACAACAGCACCGATGGTCGCCCCGGCATACTTGATGGAGGCCAAGTATAGAAGCGATCCCAGAGCCATCCCAAAGATAGACGCGATGACCGTGACCTTGACGCCGCGCTTCGATGGAAGCGGCATGCCGAGGTGCCTTGCGACTGCGAAAGCCGGAGCGAGCTCTATGGAGCCAACTAGCATTCTGATGAAGTTCGCGTCAATGGCTTCAACCCCAGAAGTGCCTGCTTGCATCAATGTCGTGCTAAAAGAGTACATGATTAGCGCGAGTAGTGCCAGTGACATTCCTACCGCAGCAGAGCCGCGTCTCTCTGTAGTGTCGGCATCATGGCTCTGACCTCGGGAGATCACGAAGATTCCGACCACTGCAAGAACTACTCCGAAGATTCTGCTCGGAACAATCTGGTCCCCCAAAAACGCAATTGCCAGAATGTATGTTGTGATGGGATATGCGGACGTTATCGGAAACGCGTGGGACACGCCAATTCTGTCTTGACTGAAAAGATACGCGGTATCCCCGATTACTGTGCCGACTGTGACTGCTGCTCCGAGTATGATGACATCTTGAAGTGGAACAGAAAACGGTGTGGTTCTGAAAGGTTCGAAGACGAGAATGGTGATGAATGCAAGGCTGACCCACATCTTGATGGCACTAACAGCAAGGGGTCTAATATCGTGGGCAACTGACTTGTATATGATAACGGACACGGCGTAGAAGAGAGAGCTCAGGAGCCCTGCCGTTACGCCCAGCATGATGTCTTGCATCGCAGCCACCTTCGGACGGCCGTCCTCCTCATGCTAGAATCCCAACAGGACTAGGAAGACGCCCGTGATTGTTGCAGTGATGCCGACCACTGCGAGTCTTGAGACCCGTTCCTTCAGAAAGACAAGCGACATCGGCACAGCGAAGAGAGGAGATGTGGAAGCCAACACTGAACCGACTGACGCTCCGACATACTTGAATGACATTATGTAGAATATCGATCCAACTGACATTCCAAGAAACCCGGCCACGATACTGAGCTTCGTTGCGTGTCTTGAAGGCGTAGCCATGCCCTTGTGTTTTGCGACTCCGTATATCGGAACGAGCGCAGCAGAGCCGACTATCACTCTTGGAAGATTCGCATCCACGGGGTCGACAGACATTACGCCTAGATATGCGAAGATGGCGGCTAGAGAAAACATGATGAGAGCCAGGAAAGCTAGCCCAATTCCGAGTGGGTCGAAGCTCCGTTTGGTCTCCAACTCACTTGTCTTGGCTCCATGCTCTCTGGTTATGAGAACAATCCCGATGACAGCAAGAATCACACCTGACATTCTGGCAATCCCGAAAGGCTCGCCCAAGAATGCGAGCGCGACAAGATAGGTCATGATTGGATGTGCACCAGCTATTGGAAATGCGTGAGCTATGCCTATCCTATCTTGGCTAATCAAGTACGCAGTATCACCCACAACAGCACCGGCAACCATCGAGATTGATAGCGGTAGCAGGGCTCCCAATGGCACCGAGTAAGGGGTCGTCCTGAAAGGTATTAGCAAGAGCTCAAGCACTATCATGAAAGGAAGTGATATCCACATCTTTATCGAGCTGACAGCGACGGGTCTGATGCCTTCGCTCTGAGACTTGTATACATTGACTGAAATTGCAAACAGAAACGCGGCTAGCAGACCGGCTACAACCCCTATCAGGAAGCCGGGTGTGCTCTGCATCATGCAGGTCGCGACAGAGCAATGCTCCTAAAGGCATATCTGAACGTACTCAATTGCGGCGTTTAGTCTGCAAGGATCATTCCTGCAAAGGACAGTCTGCGGACGCGGCGCCCGTTTTCTCTCGTTATGAACCAATGCCCCGCTATACTTATATGGAAAAAGCAGAGCGGGGAGCTGAAGGTGTATCTCATGACCTTTGTCGGTGTATTGTGGCAGTAGAACCTGCCTGACGTCTTTTGAGTTGTTTGAGCCCAATCTATGCTGTCCATGGGCACATGAGAACGCCAGTACACACTCACCACAAGTTGGGAGGATTCTTCACATGTCAGATAATGATGTTGAGATACACGAACTTTCGAAAACATTCGTCAGCATGAACAGAAGAGCGATTGTATTTCCCGGCAAGAAAGAAGTCGTCGCGGCTCTCAAGTCCATAACACTTGATATTCCGCATGGTCGTATCTGGGGTATTTTGGGTCCAAACGGTGCGGGGAAGACGACGCTTATCAAAGTGCTTGCCACCCTTGTCCTTCCTACCTCTGGTAGCGCGAGGGTCATGGGTTACGACGTCTTGAAGGACGCGACATATGTGCGCGCCTCTATTGGTGTATGCCAAGGAAACGAGAGAAGCATATACTGGAAACTCTCGGGCCGCGAGAACATGACATTCTTCGCGAGACTCTACAGGATGCCAAAGAACGAAGCACGCGAAAGGGCCGATGAACTCCTGGGTCAAATGGGTCTGCTTGACAAGGCTGACGTGAAGGCAGAAAACCTCAGTCACGGTATGAGAATGAAGATTGTATTCGCGAGAGCACTGATTCACGATCCTCCGGTACTCCTCTTGGATGAACCGACACAGGGGATGGACCCGACATTCGCAGCTGACCTCAGAACATACATTCGAGATCAGCTTCGAGACAAAACCATACTCCTCACGACACACTACATGCATGAGGCTGATCTGCTCTGTGACCGAATTGCCCTTCTCAACGAAGGGGAAATCAAGAAGGTCGGAACGCCGCATGAACTGAAAGAGGGGGTCAGAGACTACGATAGCCTTCACATCACAGTAAAGGGTGTTCCGAACATCGAAGCTGTAAGAGCCCTTCCCGACGTAATCAACGCACAGATGAAGCTAACAGATGACCATTCAGAGCTCGTAGCCACTGCACATGATGGCTATGAACTGGCTCACAGGTTGCTCGACCTATTACATCAAGATCCGAACACGCGAGTGGAGCACTTTGAAGTCAAAGAGCCGACTCTAGATGACGTTTTCATGCAACTCACAGGCCGCACTATCGACGATTAGAAAGAGGAGACGAAGGAATTGTCAGGGACAAGGTCAACAGAATCTTCGAAAGGTCAGGCCTCGAAGTCTTACCTTGAGACCTTCGAACCAAAGTTGATGGACTGGTCCGCAGCCCGAGTCTTCATGAGGAAGAACCTCCTTATCGCAATTCGGTACCCAACCAATATCATAGTGTGGGGAACGATTCCCATTATCTGGTTGGCTCCCTACATTCTGTTAATGACTGCTATATCTGGACCTGGAACCAGTGCGCACTTCGTCGAAGTCTCAGGATTCAGTGATTTTCTCACGTTCGCTATCATAGGTTGGTTCGTGTACAGGTACGTCGACACCAGCATCTGGTCAGTCGGCAACAATTTCAGGTGGGAGCAATTCTCCGGGACTTTGGAACCTCTCTTTGTTACGCCCGTGCCATGGATCAGTATTCTAGTTGGGGCTGCTTTTGCTGACACGATTCAAACCACGGTCTCGGCTTTCATACTTCTCTTTGTTTGCATGTTCTTGTTCGGTGTCACGTATGCAGTCACGATGATTCTGCCAATAATAGTCATTATGCTATTGATGATACTAGGTCTCTATGGGTTTAGCTTCATGGTCGCCGGTCTCATAATGGTCTTCAAGGATCCGAGTGTTCTGACAGACCTCATCAGCACTTCTGTTTTCACTGTCTCTCCCGTCAACTATCCTCTGCAGGTCTTGCCTACCGGCGCAAGGTACGCTGCGTACTTGATTCCGTCGACGATGGCGATTGTCGCCGTGCGAGAGCTGGCGATTACTGGCCTCTTTAATCCCGTGACGTTCTTGCAGTCTGTGGCCTTCATGCTCATGTTGCTTCTCATCTTGTGGGGTCTGGGACTCTGGGCATTCAAGCATGCTGAACATTGGGCGAAGGAAAGGGGCAGTATGGGAGGGTTCTAGATGTCGAAGGTCGCGAAAGCTGATGCCTTTGTCAGAATGAAGCAGAGAGAAGGTTACAGGTCTGAATTGAGAGCCGCCGTTGCAGTGGCAATACAAGAATGGAAAGTTGACCTTAGCTATCCTCTCAGCCTTCTGTATTTCATCGTATCTCCTTTCCTGTGGTTCCTCCCATACGTTCTTGTTGGTTCTGCGGCTGTCGGTGCTAGTCAATCGTCAGTGTTCAGTACGACGACGGGCACGACGGACTGGGTAAGCTATGTTGCCATCGGCAATGCGTTCAGCGCTCTCTGTTTCTCGATATTCTGGGGCTCAGGTTTGACTTTCCGGCGAGAACAGAACACTGGCACGCTAGAGACCTTGCTTACTACACCGATGAAGAAGGAAACTCTGGTCTGGGGCGCGATGCTGCACAGCCTGCTGCAAGGAGGTTTTGGGGTAATTGTTCAGCTACTATTCTCCGTACTGCTCTTTGGGGTTACCATAAATGCCTGGGGCATTCTCCCGTCACTCGCTATAGTTGGACTGGCTCTCATCGGCATGCAGGGCGTCGTGTTCGGAATCACGTGCATTGTGCTCGTGGCGAAGCAAGGCTGGATGATTGTCGATTTCATCGGCAGCACGTTGATGTTGATAGCGCCCATATCATACCCGATTGCGGTTCTGCATCCAGTTCTACAGTATGCCGCTGTTTCAAGTCCTCTGACTTGGAGTGTGGAATCCTTCAGATCCTTTCTTATGAACGGGCTCATGGTACCAGGGATATTGGAGGCCGTGCTTGTTCTCATAGTGCTGGACATCATATTTCTCTCAGTCGGATTGGTTCTCTTCCGAGCTACCGACAGATATGTGCGGAAGCACGGGGCACTCAGTCAGTTCTGAGAACAATATCCGGTGTGCGGTTGATTGCTTGCAGGTCATATGCTCCCGGTCTTGGTCGTATTGGTTCCCTACAACCTTTAAGTATCAGTTGAGCTTCGCGACCTCGAAGAGTGAACATCATGGGCGAAGAAGAGCAACCTGCTATCGAGATGGACTGTTCTCTTAGTTTTTCATTAGCTAACGAGAAAGGAAAGGAGACAAACTCGGGTGAAGGAAAGGGCCAGATTGACGCTGAGCATCTTGCAGTCCTTCCGGAATCGGGTGATGCCATCTATGTGAGTCTGAGAGACATTGTGGGCATTCAAGAAGCCGATTACAGGCTCAATCTCTTTTTGACGTCAGATGAAAAGCTGGCGCTCTTTGACTTGGGAAGGTGTTACGAGGATTTCTACAGAGTACTATCCAAACTGCGCAATGAAATGATCATGAAAGACATGCTCATGAATGAGACCCTCAAGAAACCAATTGCTGAGGCGGAGTATACCTATTTCGATGAGGAGGGCAACAAGGAATCCGAGGGTAATTGCGAGGCCCGGCTATACGAAACAGGTCTCGTCATCATGCCTGAGAAGGGGCAATTGGTGAGAATACCCTACAGTGACATCTCCAGCACAAAGGCTGAGGAGTATTCGCTGACGTTCACAACCGAATACGGCGCCAAGTTGACACTCATGAAGATGGGACGGACAACTGACCCGTTCAAGAGGACTTTCAATGACTTGAACAATCAACTCTCAGCCAAATCTCAAGCAGCTCTGAAGGAGCTTTCTCCAAAGACTGACCCCGCTACAATCGCGAAAGCGGCCAAGTTCATGAGAGAGGGCAGGGCCGCAAGGCGTAGCGACATTGAGGCAGTATCTCCAACACTGTGGAAGGACTTGGAAAAGAAGCTGGCAGTTGCCGGGTTGAAAGAGAAATATGACTACTTGAGCTCACTTGGACAACAATCGAAGATATGCATAGGCATCAAGAGAGGTCTCATGGGCGACCTGACAGGCGATTATCTGTGGTTCCTCATACCTGTCTATAGCACAAACTCAAAGGACCCCGGCAATGCGATAATCCTAGAGGCAGGAGTGGCACCGGGTAAAGGGACGGTCGAAAAGAAAGAACCGAGTGAGGAAGAAGAGACTACCGAGGAAGGAGCAGCTCAATCGGAAGCAGAGACCGAAGAGGAAGGGGAAGGACAGGAAGCCGAAGCGGCCGGGAAGGCGACTTACGTCTTCAGAATCGTGGGCAGGCAGGACTATCCGAAGTTCAAGAAGCTTGACGACCTACACAAGCAGGTTGACGATTTCATTACGAAGACAAATCGGGCACTGGTATCAGTCAATTTCAGGAGGGAACCGATCTACCTTCCTGACGAGAAACTGGACGAGCCGCGATATCAGAAGTATCAGTTCTCGATTCAGCTGATACCCGGACTCCAGATGCTTCGCAGTCAGTTCATCGGCAGAGTGATTCATTCGTCACCTGAACAGTGGAAAACTGATGTGATGAGTCTGCTCAAGTTCAACGTGAGTGCCAAGGATGACAACGCGCGGTGGACCAAGGCTAAGGGAAGTTAATCGAGCATGCGAGCTGAGCTCTTCTTTGAGGAGCTCAGCGGCACGCCAGAGATTGTCCGGGACCACAGAACCATCCTGGGCTGCTGGTATTCCGAAGCTGCTTTCAATTGTCATCCTCGCGAACTGCCTAGTGTCTCTCTTGAAACGAGGTGCGATCTCATGTAACGAGCTGAGAGGGTCTCACTTTCATCATGAATGCCTGCCAGATTCTCGCATAGATCGGCGACAGCAGGAAAATGCTTGGAATCCCGGCTGTGAGCATTGGTATCATGAAGAAGACAATTATAGCCAGAGTTGGAAACACTTCGATTCGGAGACCTACCAGTAGGAGAATCAACATGGTCGCGAGATTTGCCACGACTGAAACTACCGCGAGTTTGGCCAAGGATCTTCCTCTGGTGAAATCATAACTGAATAACCCCACGATTAAGCCCAGAATTCCCCATGCTGCCGCCGGAAGAGTCATCGTGACAATTCCGCCGGCCGAGATTAGGTCATAAATGATTGTACCCAAATATCCCGTAAGGAATCCCGCGACTGGTCCTCGGATAACTCCAGCCACCCCAATGATTGCTGTGGCCGGTACGATGCCGAACTTGAACAATGAAATCAAGGTGTAAGGCATTGGAATGAGAGAAACCAATACGTAGAGGGCCGCGCCAAGGAGTGAATAGGCGATTGTCCAAGCCAAGAGCGGCCCGCTTTGAATGTAGAGTCTCTGACTTCTTGAGCGCTTGGGCTTGACTGCGGCCTCCGGCGGTTGTTGTGTTTCGCTTTCTGTCATGATGTGTCCTCCTTTACTTTATTACAACTTGGTAGGTGCCGGGCGTAAGAGTTAGGTTGCCTATGCCCGCTCCGTATGCGAGGTTCTGATACAGTGTTCCTCCGACGTACGCGGAAGGAGCATGATCGAAGTTGCTGAAGGAAAGCGTTGCAGTCTGGTCCACTCCAATATTCAGTATGAATGCAGACTTTGCCGGGTCCCACTGTGCCTGATAGACCCATATCTTGCTATCGTCGGCGTGAGATATGTATGGGTAATTCCAGAATACTGCTGGTCTGGCAGAGAAGAGGTCTCGCATAACCTTAGGAGCTGTACCCCAGAGCCATGCTGCCGTGAGGGGCCCCTGAACGAAGGGGAGAAGTGAAGTGGCATCATACCACATTCTTCGGCCATCAGCCGACCAGACCTTGTTGAAATCACTATAGAGAAAATTCCTGATTCTCTGTGCTGTTGCATAGTCGCCCCTTTGATTTGCAAGAGGCATCGCCATGAGATTGGCAAGCATGTCAATGACAGTGTATGTCTCTGGATGACGATAGTTGCCGACCACGCAGAATTTGTCCGCTGACACTTGACGCCCGTAGACATCGAGGAAGATTGGGTACTGATGGATAGTGACATTGGGCTGAATTGGCTCAAGGAACATCAGAGCCCACGCATTTAAGTAACCCGACACGCTCGGGCTCCCATCGGCGGATTGTCGGTCGATGACGTTACCTGGGATGGGCTGCTGCGCTCCTTGCGTGGGTTGTTTGAAGTTAAGCGGCTCCTGCACCAAGTATCCGTTGGTGAAGAGTCCATGCTCATCTGTCGCGTTCTTGTCGTCAAAACTGAGTCCGTAGTCCCAGATGGGTTTGAAGTTTGTTCCATAGATATTGTCGTACAAGTTGGTAGCGAACATGGGAATCGAGTTGCAGTTCACAAATGCGATGTACGGCTCACAAGGGATCAGGCCGATCTTCCAGATGCCGCCCGCTTGGGGGTGGCCAAGACCATCCGTAGTCAAAGTAGTGTTCCATTGCTTGATGAATGAAGTCAACTCACTATAGGCTTGGCCTGTGTTGAAGTTCCTTTCATGCAGAGCTTCCATCAGACCATAGTGTCCGGTCCACATAATATTCGCAGGGCCGCGGAATCCGCCAGTGTAGACGTCAACGGAAGCATTCGGATTCTTGGCGTTGGGGTACCAATACTGGGTGAAGTTGTAGCCCGGATGAGTCCATTCCATATACTCAACTGAGGTTGTGTTCCACACGGCCTCCGAGGTGTTCATTTTCTGCAAGAGGTCCCATGAGAACTGGCGGTAGTAATCCGTTCGGTAGCCCGGTGTTGTCTCAAACATACAAGACGACACATACATCGAGAATGCCAGGAAGTAATGCAGCAGTCCGTAGAAGTCCCCGATATAGAACCCATCCCACGATCCATAGGGCTGGTCGACCACTAGATGTTCGAGGTAGTTGAAGATGCCGAGCTGTTCATGATTGAGAGCCGGATAGTCGGCGAAGTTGTACACCACTCCATTCACAACTTGGACACCTGTTTGAGTCGGTGAACCCTGCAAGTTGCCGAAGGTCAATCCAGTTAGAACTAATGCGGCGGCAAGCACGCAGACGAAGAACTTATTTTTCTGAACGAATGCCAAGCAAACACCTCTAGAACAGCGCCCATGGGCTTGATTAGCCGATTGCGGCCGGAGTCCGGGGTAATAATCGTTATGTCCGCGCTTGGGCTCAAATCGACATAGTTCGAATATGTCTTGTCTGATTCGTGGCAGATCGCATCATCGAGTCTGACATATGCCCCACTTGGCCAAGCGACAGAATCGGGGCTGTAGGCACAGGTTGAGTCACGAACCATTGGGCGGCCTAGGCGAAAGCCCCGGGCTCATCCGAAAGTTGGCCGAAACTGAAATGGCTTGCCCTTGTCGCTATCAGATACGCGAATGTAATATCCAAGTTGAACAGGTATCTCAAGAATCTTGTCCAGTGCCCAAGGAATATCGAGAGTCAATTTGACGAAGGCCCTGCTTGTGAGAATCTCTCCTTGGTAGCTAGCTGGCATCGACTCGTCGGTCTTGATCTGCAAGTCCATCCACTGGTCTCTTTCAATCTCGTTGTCCTGTACGAACTCTTTGGCCAGAGTCCATTTGGTTTTCCTCTTGGCCCTCTTGGCGATGGCGTACTCTTCCGTTTCAAGTTCAGCGCGAACTCCGCGTATTTTCACGTCAGGCACAACCTTGTACCTGAGGTTAATCGAATCACCAAGACAGGCACAGTCACTTTCCGTCTCGACCTCGAGCTCGGGAATGCCGTGCTTGTCTGCTTCTTCAGTTACTGGCTGAGGCGCAGGTCCTGGCGTTTGTCTCATCACTCCAATGAAGGCCTCTTGTTTCGTATCCATTGCTCGAGACACCTCAACCACTCCTTTCAGTCCATATTGAATCCATGCATTTCTTCCCGAATAACTGCATGGCACGTCGTTGGGTAATATGAAGCTGAACGGGTACCGCGATTCTCCCTCAGGCATAACACCCTCACCAGCCAAGTCCTGTCTATTGGAGAAATACACTCTCTCGTCTGTATAGGTGTATGATGACTTGCCAGTTGATACGACAATCCTCGTATGTTCTCTTCCAGTGAAGGTCACATGAATTGCGTTATAGTTGAATTCCTTGCCGGATTGAACAACCAATTCGCCTTCAACAGTGTCGCCTGCATTGTAGACGCCTTTTGTTGTTATTATCGCCGCTGTCCGCAATCTGGCACCTTCCCCTGATGGAGCTCAGCATCGGCAGGTTCGCTTTTACGCTTTGCAGCGAACTCACGGTTGGCACAGGGTTTCCACCGATGATGGAATGTCTACTAGTCTGAAGACCAATAAGCGAGGTGATGTCCTGGGATTGGGCTCGCACTATGCGCCGAACGACATTAAACAAGTGCTCAGCTGAACGAGGGAGGACGGATATTTGCCAGTCTCAACTCCGAGCGCAGAAAGAATCGACTCAGTCGCCGACCACAGGCTCTTCTGTTTCTCAGAGTCGTAGCTCGCCTTCGATGATTGCTTCGGCTTGCAGCGGTAGAAGTACTTGCCTGATATCCCTTCGACATTAGGGGATGATGCGAGATAGATGGAAGTCTGAGCACCCTTTCGCGAACTTATCTCGAATGGTCTGGCGATCCTGTAGACGAATCGAATGGCGCGAGAGCCCTTGCCGAAGTTGGATGCCACGAATCCTGGATGGAGTGCATTCACCGTTACACCAGTTCGACCAAGTCGTCGCGCTAGATCGTACGTGAACATCACGCTCATCAGCTTCGAATTCGCATACGTTCCCAAAGGACTGAATCGCCTCTCGCTCTGGAGGTCGTTCAGGTCGACCTTGCTCATGTTATGAGCTGTGGAACTAACAATGATTACTCTTGATGGCGCAGAGGAAAGCAGTGTGTCCATGAGTTCGTGAGTCAATAAGAACGGGGCAAGATAATTGATAGCGAATGTTTCTTCAAGTCCATCAGGTGTCAAGGTTCGTTTGCCTGAAACGCCTCCGGCGTTGTTGATCAACACATCCAGCCTATCGTATCTCGCCTTGAACTCGGTTGCGACCCTTCTGATTTCGCTAGCAACAGATAGATCAGCAATCAACAGATCAAGAGTCGCCGTGGGATAACGCCGGACGATTTCCTGCATCGCGGCTTCTCCGCGCTCTCGATTGCGCACGATCATTACCACCGTTGCACCCTTTCTTGCGAGCTCAGCGGCAGTCTCCTTTCCTATGCCCGAGTTGCTACCTGTCACGATGCACACTTTGCCTGCCATATCGACCACTGTATTTCTCTCCGTCATTTTGTCTAGAGAGGGTTAGTCATAACTATAGTTAAGTCTTTCTAAGTGGGCATGGAAACCGAAAGGGGCGTTTCCCCTAGAGATATTAAGACCCCAAATCGTAAAGACACAAAAAGGGAAACATCCAATGAATCCAAGCGGTACTACGCCTTTCGGTGATTATGAACCGAAGCGAACTCCCGACACAATCTTTGATTTCCGGCCAGCAATGCACGCTGTCGTCGAAGAGATTCCCGTCCTTCGAAACCCAAGCATTGAGCAGATGCCGGCCCTTGTCCAGTTTCTCGGGGAAGTGAAGGCAAAGGCACGAAGGAATCCCGGATACACCCAGCCTGGAAGAATGATGCTTGGCGGGGATCGAGAAGAATACAATCCTTCCGATGACGAGCTCCTTGAGAGCTACGTTGGGGACTTGATTATGAACGTGCTTGCGGGTGCCTCGAAGCAACAGCGGGTAGCATTGGTGAAGAAGGTGAAGGGTGGACTGACTTACAACAAGATTCGAGTGCGACACTCGGATGTCATGGGATCCGGGCGTTTCTTCTACGCTAGCAAACCCCTACCCGAGAAAATCCAAATGGAACCGTAAATGAACGTAGTCTCCAACAAAGCGCAGCTCATCGGGTGGCAAACGCCCAATCCGATTAATCCTAGGCGCAGCTATGCACAGAAGGAGACTGTCATTCTGGCTAACACCTCAGTCATCTGAACGAGCGAGTCGAAGTCTGCGTACTCAATCGGAGCATGTGCTCCCTCGCCCGAATGACCAAACAGAACCGTGGGTATGCCAACGTCGTTGAGCAGTGCGGCATCCGTCCACCAACCTGCACCCACGAGATGCGGTTCCTTACCGATGACTCTGCGAGTCTCTTGAGAGAGGATGCGGACGAGGTCGATGTTCTTAGGCACCTCAAGAGCCGACCGGTAAAGGAAGACCTTAAACTCGGCCCGGAAATCACTGTCGGTCTCCGATACCTCTTCCAGCAGATTTCCAAGTTCGTCCCTGACACTCTGTTCGCTTTCAGAGGGTAGAGTCCGACGTTCAAGTTCAATCCTACAATGTTCGGGATATGTGCTGAGTTCGGTACCGCCGCTTATGAGCGATGCGTGGACCGAGGGACGACCTAACAACGGGTGCGGCTCCAGCGCATTGAACCCTGTGTCCATCTTTTCCAACGCGACAAGGAATTTGCCAGCTTTTGCAATAGCATCCACTCCGATATCATATCGGCTCCCATGCGCAGCCCTGCCCGAGACGTCCACACTAGCCCAGGCAAACCCGCGATGTGCCACAATCACGTCAAGGTTCGTTGGCTCAGTTACTATCGCTGCATCGGCGGCGTACTCCTTCACTAGTTCTTCCGTCCCTATGCTGGCATACTCCTCATCTGCTACAAAGGCTAGCACAAGGTCACCTCTCAGCACAGTCTTCTTTTCCTTTAGCGACTCAGCAGCGCAAATCATCGCTGCCAAGCCTCCCTTCATGTCGAACGCTCCTCTACCATAGACCTTGCCGTTCTCGATAGGTGGCCAAGAGAGGAGTTTCCATGCCTGCTGTACCGACTGTATCGGTGTGACCGTTTAGCATCAAGGTGCGGCCGCCGCTTCCTCGTCCCTTCATTACTGCGACGACATTCTGGCGATTCCCCCCGAGGCGCTGGTAATTCACTTCGAGACCTGCCTTCTCCAGACGTTCACCTATGTATTCAGCGATCTTGTACTCTCCGTTTCCACCTTGAACAAGGGAAGGGTTCACGGATTCGATAGCAATCAGTTCCTTCAGGGTTGACAGGAGCTTTGACTCATCGACTTGAATTCTGCTCATGCGAGGGTCCGCCTTCTTCGAGCTGAGTCTGGCTCAGGAATGCGCTGCTATTAGTTGTTGCCTTATGCAGCTTCAACAGGTGCGGACCTAGTTCAGTCACATTCTGTGTCCCATGCTCGGCACGTGGATGAGCTGCAATGGTCATTTTTCACCCGGAACTTTGGTACACACCAATCGTTCTATTAGATGGATTAGAGGGGTCAAAGGCATGTCAAAGGAGAAGAGTGCTAGAACGGAGCCTAACTCACCCACACAATTGCTTGAACTTGGACTCAAACTGAGTGGGTCGGGCCAAGCGAAGGAAGCCGAAGAGGCATTCAGAGCCGCCGTAGCGCAAAAGCCTGACTTCGCTGAAGCCTGGTGCAATCTCGGGCTTGTGCTCAACAAAGCTGGGCGCTTTGACGAGGCTGAGGAAGCATACAGGACAGCAATCAAGCATAAACATGGCAGTTTTGAAGCGTGGAGCTGACATGGCTGATCTGCTCTACGAGTCGAATCGTCTGAAAGAAGCTGAACAGGCAATTAGAACGGCAATCAAGTTGAAGCCTAGCGATGCGGGCGCTCAACGCAGACTCGGGACTGTTCTGCTCTGGTCTGGTCAAACTTCGAGGGCGGAAGTGGCATTCAGGACAGCCATAGCGCAGAAACCTAATGATCCGATTTCGTGGTACAGTCTTGGAGCAATTCTCTACAACGCCGGCAAGGCTTCACAAAGTGAACGAGCATTCAACACCGCCATGACGCACATGCCTGACGATGCAAAAACGTGGTACGATCTCGGGCGAATGCTGTTGTTGTCCGATGCGGCTTCAAGGGCTGAAGAAGCATACAGGACGGCCATCAAGTTCGAGCCTGACAACGGTGCCGCATGGAAAGGTCTTGGAGAGACCTTGTCTAAGCAGGGTCGCGCCGGTGAAGCTGAGACCGCGTTCGAAAGAGCCAAGAAACTAGGTGTGGAATCTTGAAAGTGTGTGCACTCCAAACATTAGTGCAACGAACCTGATGTGTCCCGGCTTGAATGATGCCGGGCACGCACTCTTTGAGGTCTGTGTCTGGCCTACGGAACGACCATCAGGTCGAATTCTCGCCCGGCCTTGCAGATACGTAGTGGCCGGAATCTGAGACTCCCTTTGGATCAAATGTGGCCTTGATCTTGCGAAGCCAGCGAGGATAGTCCATCACATTCGGTCCGTAGGAGTCGTGAAATGCATCACCCACTATGAAGAATGGAATTCCAAGCGCGTTCGCGATGTCGGCCTTGTTGCATTCATCTTGGTAATACGCATAGCCCCTGCAGGACTCGGGCGAAGAAGGATCGTACACGGTTGGTACTTCCAAGTGGGCCATGTGTCCACCCTCGTATCCAGTTATCCAAATCCCTTCTCCACGATCATCACCGATGACATGCTTCTCGATGTACTTCTGCTTGATTGGCTGATTGACGATTCCAATCTTGACACTCATTGCTATTGTGTCCAAGCCCCCGTGGGTGCTCTGGAAGCAACTGGTGAAGCGGAACGCATGATTGCCAAGGCTATTCCGCATACCTTCGGCGTAGTGCATGGGCTGAGCAGTCACAACTCCTTCCTCAATCAGGTCCTGTCCGCCGTACTTCTTCAGTATCGCTTGGAGGAATTTGGTTCTGTAATCGAACTCGCGTTCCGTATGAGCCGCGACCATGACAACGAAGTACCTCTGGGCTTTCACGAGCAGCCCGGCGAATATGGCTTCAAGGGCGGCCTCGCGGGTATTCGTGAACATTGTTGCAAGCCCTTCCGCTGAGGATGCCATCGCCATCATGCTCATGTCTTGGTCGTTGACCTCATAGAAGGCCTCTGTGAAGATGTCCCAGTCGGCAAAGTTCAGTACGAACATCTTCCAATATGGTGGAAGATTCCATTCGTAGTCTGGAACAGTTCCCTTGATCTCCCACTTCCAGTCCTTGGGAACAGGTAGAGAGAACAACCTGATGGCGCATTTGGTGAAGACGCCTAGGCCTCCGTATGCGCCATACCCTCCTCTGAATACACCCCTGAGTGAGAAAGCAGGTCCATCCCCAGAGAACCATTCGCCGCTGTAATTGAATGAGCCTGTCCGGACAATGTCACCTGTTGGAAGAACCCACTCAGCTCCCAACAGATTCCGCCCACTATAACCAGTATGAGATGAAGTGAAGCTTGGGCCGACAAATGATGTGTGACTGGCAAGAGGTGAAGTCTGTGGTCCACCTCCCTGTGCATTGTGTATGAGACCGCACTTCACAAGCTCTGCCTGCAGCTGAGCATTCGTTACGTAGGGTTCGATTACTGCATACCTGTTTTCAGCGTTAATCTCCAGAATCCTGTTCATTCTTCTCAGGTCGATCTGAATAGCCCTTGGGACAGTCACGCCTGCCCAAGCACCTTGGCCAGTGCTCAATGCCTTGAACTTGACGTCATGTTCATTGCAGAGTTTGACAATCGCCTGAACCTCTTCAGTAGAGCCGGGTAGCACGACCGCCTCAGGTCTCTGTCCAAACCTTGAAGGTTCCCTGCCCTTGAGAGTATTTTCGACTTCGCAACACCATTGGAAAGCGTAAGTGTCCAATATCGCTGGGTCTCTGCTGATGTTTTCAGGACCCACGATGCTCTTCAGTGCAGTGTAGATCTTTTCCTCAAGCACTTACTCTTCACCTCCAATGCTCTTTGCCACTAGCTCCGTGAGGTCATAGTACTCTAGTTGACTTCTTCGCTCCTCGATTCCGTCGCGGAAGTTGGTGGAGCAGAATGGGCAACATGAAACGAGTGCCTGCGCCCCGGTTGACTCGGCCTCCTCCAGTCTGTTCTTTGCAGTCCAGACCGCGAAGTCTGGGTAGGCGGCTTTCACACCTCCGCCTGCCCCGCAACAGTATGCATACTCCCGGATTCGCTCCATTTCAACGAGCTCTACGCCGGGGATTTGTCTGAGCACATTTCTGGGAGCATCGTACACTCCTCTTCCACCAGTCCTGACCGGCTTTGGGGGATCTGCCATGTAGATAAGAGCAAGGACCTCGACCATTTGTCCTTCCCATTTCTCATATGGCTCTGCCATTCTACCGAGGTGACATGGGTCATGATACGTGACCTTCATTGGAACTTCGTTTATTAGCTTAAGCTTGCCATCTGCAAGAAGCGACTCCATCAGCTGCGATATGTGAACTACCTCGAAATCCACATCAACGAAGCGAGGATACTCGACCTTCAGCATGTTGTAACAGCCCGCACAACTCGTGACGATTCTCTTCACACCATGCTGCTTGAATGTCTCAACGTTCTCCTTCATGATTTCTACGGCCCGACTCCTGTCACCAACGCGGTATACAGGGCTTCCACAACAGTGCTCGTCTGAGCCCAGCAAGGAAAATGGCTCATGAGCGGCGTTGAGAATTCGTGCAGTCGCTTGGGCAATCTCCTGTCGTCGCAAGGCCGCAGTGCAACCAACCCAGTATAGGGTATCCGAATTCTCATCCACTTGGACGCTATCTGGCAGCCATGCTTCTCGATTCTTGGCCGACTCGCCGTAAGGATTATGAGTTCTCTGCACAAGATCGATGTACTTCTTGTGCTTAGGCATCGGTCCGAATCCAGACTCAACAGCTTTGACTCTGAGTTCATGTATGACCTCATTTGGTTCAATGTCATAGTACATCTTGCAGACGACCTCACAGGCGCCGCAGTTGGTGCATCTGTAAAGAGCATCGAGCATCTCATCACTGAACTCCGCCCTGCCTCGCTGGATCGCGTTGGCCATGATGACTCTGCCGCCACCGGAGTAGGCGTGCAGATTGTACCTTTCAATGGATGGGCAAATAGTGGAGTACTGCTTGCTCCTGACTAAGATACCATCAAGGAATTTGCACTTGGAGCAGCGTACGCATCGGTCCATCATCTGTTGGTAATCAGTGAGTGTCATTTTGAGGCCTCCTCGAAGCACAAAGCACCCGGATTCAACACATGTTTCGGGTCGAATATGTCCTTCACTTTCTTCATTGCAGTGACATTCTCGGGTGGCGTCTTCTTGAAGACCGCCTCGGTCACTGGGCCGCAGGGCCTGCTGAAGAACGCACCCTTGGCAAGGAGTCTTTCACAGCCCTTAGAGTATAATCGCTGTGCCAGTCCAACTCTTGCCTTGTCGATTGGATCAAAGTAAATGTCGAAATTGCAGTGAGCATTCGTCCCATGAAGCGTCGGCTGTATGTAGATTCCAATATCACTGTCAGGGAAGCCCTCTTCTTTCGCCGTCTGTTCGAAAACTGAGCAGAATTCGGGTATGTGATTCAGCGTCGTAATGAAGAACACTTCTTGACATGCACCTCGAAGTCTGAGCTTCCAGTACGGTTCATCACTCGGGACTCCGAGAAGGGCTCCAACTCGTGTAGAGGTCACGCCGCCAATCTGCTTCTTGAGTTCCAACCCCATCTCTTTCGCTATGTCAAGAGTGTCTGCCAATCTGTAATCCAATTCATCAGTGGCTAAGATGCCGTGTCCCGAAACGCTCAACACCAGTACCCATCCCGGCAAACTGGCACGCGTTTTCTGAATCTTTGCGGGACTTGCCTCTAGTGCACACGACAGATTTGTCGAGTTTAGCACGAAGAGGTCATCGACTAGTTTGCGCTTTGTAATCGACTGAATGAAGTCCAAGGAGTCTGGTCAGCTCATCGAAGCCTGAGATGAGAATGCGCTGCTCAACAGGAGCAGTCTCGCATTTCACTGAGGCCCACGTGACGATGCCTATGGTTCCCTGAGAGCCTTGGATTATCCTGAACGGGTCAAACTGAGACGGCCCCATCGGATTCTTCTGTGCTTGGCCTGAGGACCATTGCTCTTCTAGCGTGCCGGGTCCTGCTGCTGCTCCGGTTCGGAACAGATCGCCAGAACCAAAGACGACTTCTGTGCAGAGAAGAGGGTCTGATGAATCCCAATGGAAACGAGGCATCGTTATTGGCTCTCTGTCCAAGCAGTTCACAACGACCGACTTACTGCTTTTCGGCAGGAACGACATAAGCGGCCTGAGTCCCTGACCTTTTAGTTTCTCAACTAACTGAGAATAGGTGACCCCCGGCTCGACCATGGCCACCTTGTTCTTCGTGTCGACTCTAAGTATCTTGTTCAGACGCCTGAGGTCGACCGCGACCGCACCATCAATCTTCGGAGCAGAGTCTCCTCGGAGCTTGGGTTTTCCTGAGCTTACCGCAATCAAGGGGATTGATCGTCTGTTGGCAAGCTTCACAAGCTGCTGAACTTCCTCTGTCGATTCTGGCAAGACCACTGCGGAAGGCGACTTCGTTTTGAAGAGACTCAGTTGGTCAGAGTACTCTTTCAAATGAGCGGCATCATAGAACACGTTTTCGGGTCCGACAATCCCTTTCAACTCATCAATCAGTTTCTTAGTAGTTGGCAATCCGTTAGCCTCTAGACCCGACTGTCTTTGGACTGTCGTCGGGCAGGTTCTATGCCGTTTATAATGGTTCGTGTGGGGAATGTTTGGTCCTGACAGGGTAGAACTGAGAGCGAGCTGTGCAGGACACGGATAGGCATCTTCTCGGGGATGATTGCCAGCATGCTGTCACCGAGTTGTTAATATCAGAAGAGGAGATGCGGAGCTCATGCGCTGCGGGGCCTATCTTATCTTGGGTATTGTCTTCTCACTATTGGTCCCCGTTGGCTGGGCATCAGCCAACCAGCCAGTGTTGAGTGCAATGGAACTTGCGGGAGGCCCGGTGAATGTCACACGTAACTGGACAATTCATATCGTGGCGGTGAACTATGGCATCGCCTTTCTCAACTCAACAATCCTGACTACCGGACTCCCGACTCAAAGAGTCTACGCGACCGATGGCGCAACTATCATCTATGATGTGCACTACGACCTGTTTTCTGCAAACGCTTCGTACACGAGTAGTCTCTTGCAGGTCATGATGGCACACTCAGTGAACGGATCTGAGACTGGTACGAGAATCAACGAGAACAACCTCTACTATCAAAAGACTCACCTGAATCAACCCCAAAGTATCTTCTATCCGCGTGCAGGTAGGGCTATTGATGCGTACCCTGTTGAGGACTGGTTGATTGCCAATCCTGCAGTTAGACCACCAGACCTCGGGTATGTTTACTATTTGTTCAACTTCTCGGAGCTAGATACACCCGGTCACCAGCTTGAGCACTGGTACGACTACCGCCCAATCGATCCTGACAGCGGCCAGAAACAGGATTGGTTCAGACTTGAATGGGACAACTCTCTGAATCTTGACGTCAAGCTCGAGTATGCTGGCTTCGGAGGAAGAGGGAACATCTATGTTCTCGACCCTTCGGCGGACCAGTGGTATCTGCGGTGGGCAAGAATCTGGTGGAGTGATCCGCCCTATGTCAACGAGTACCAACATTGCACAGAAGATCTAGAAGACATAGTATCTGCGCTTGACCTCTCCACAGCCGCGGGCCGTATCGCCCTCAATTCGTATCTTCGCGATTATATCCATGACCCAATCGCATATCTGATGGTTCCCGGCGAGCACTCTCCCTCGGCCTACGCTCATTCAGGGCTGATGAAAGTGCTCGTCTCTTGTATGGATGTTTCCGATAACATCACGGTCGATAGCCTTCGGTGGGTGACCAATGCTCAGAAGCAGGCATATGCCCTGTCCGAGCTCTTGCCGTTCATCCCGTGGACGGTGGACGTGCAGTATCTTGACATCGACAATTACCCGGATTGGTTGACATTGTTCCAAGAGTATTCGCAGGTTATCAATGGCAAGTTGATTGTTGATGGCGGTTCGATGTTTGATGCGATTTACACGCAGATGAGACCACAATACATCAATGTGGAAGACCCGAACATCAATGTGTTTGGTGTTGTCTTCGTAAAGAAGAACATGGAAATGCAGGTCTATGGGCGAGCATACACCGGTCTTGGTGGTGACGGACAGACAGTGATATGGAAGAGCTGGGAGCGTTACTATCGTCCGGATGGGGTCACCCCTAAGTGCGGTGTTTCCGAGACTCAGCTTCATGAAGCGATGCACGCGATTGGTTTTGGACACACTTGGGATTACTATCACTACGTGGGTGATTTCAGCTACGGCCCAATGGGCTACTTTGGGTCCCACAATGGCACGTCGACATTCGACAGGAATTGGGCTCAGGGCACATACCTTGACCAAATGCAAGCAGACGTGTGGGCACGCTTTGAACGAGGTAGTGCTGACGTGCAGCCCAGTGACTTACCTAAGGTTTTCCTAGCCGAGCACGAAGCCCTGAGTGCCTTCTCGCTAGCAAACGATAGGTATGAGCATATGGACTGGCAAGGGTGCTATCGGGCTCTTTGTGCTGCAAAAGATTGGAGCAGGCGACTCGTCTATTCAATGGTTGACAACAACCCGCCACAAATCAAGGCTTGGGGCGTGGTTCCACACGACTCCAGCTACAACAACTTCACCGTATGGGCACAGGTCGAGGATGATTTGGCAGGTGTCGAGAATGTCACTGCACACCTTCTCGTGAATGATACCACTGAAATCGTCCTCCCTTGCACATCCGTTGGAAGCAACTACGCGACACGCGTTCTGGGCTTGGGCAACTCTAGCACACTGAGCTTGTGGGTGGAAGCATACGACTGGGGACTGAATAAGGTTGAGTCGAACCACATTCAGGTAATCGGAGAGAACTTGATCGGACCTCCATGGAGTGCCGCGTTGATGGTCGTCCTGAGCATGACAGTGATTGGAGCTGTGGTAGTAGTGCTCATAGCTTACAAGAAAACGAGGGCCTGATTATCATTTGACATGCAGCTGTTGGGCCAAGCTCTGGCTCAACCAGTCCGGAACGGTATTATTGCTCGCGAACCTTTGCATAGAAGACGTGCTTCGTTAGTTCCAGAGCCACGGTGTACAGGAGAACAATGGCAGCGACCACTTCCAGGTAAAAAGCGCTCAAGGGAAGAAGATCGAATAGGCCTGCGAGTGGAGAATAGGGCAAGACAAGTGTCACGAACAGAACAACTAATGTTGCACCAATCAGGGAGCCGCTAGGTCTGCTCAACAAGAAAGGCTTCCGCGTCCTTACGATTAGGAGCGTAACCAATTCGGTTACAGCTGAGACCAAGAACCATGTGTTCCTGAACTGGTCTGGAGTAGAGTTGAGCACGAGAAGTAGCACAGCAAATGTGACCATGTCCATCAGCGAACTCTGCAAGCCGAAAACAACCATGAACTTCGTCAAGAATCCAAGGTTCCAGCGTCTGGGTTTTATCACGAGTTCCGGATCGACCCTATCTGTGCCCATTGTTGTTGCAGGAAGGTCTGTGATTAGGTTGAGCCCAAGTATCTGCTTTGGCCACAGTGGTAGGAAGGTCAGGATTAGGGACGCGACTGCCATGCTGGTGATGTTGCCGAAGTTGGCGCTTGTCGTCATGAAGATGTACTTCATTGTATTGGCGAATGTCTTTCTCCCCGCCCTTATTCCATCCGCAAGAACGTTGAGGTCTTTCTCTAGAAGCACGATTTGGGCGGCATCCTTCGCCACATCAACTGCCCCTTCAACGGATATTCCGACATCAGCTGCATGGATTGCAGCAGCATCGTTTATTCCATCGCCCATGTAGCCCACAGTGCGGCCCAGTTTCCTGAGCGCAAGTATGATTCTCTCCTTCTGATTGGGCTCCACCTCAGCAAAGATATCAATCTCGGCGGATTTCCTGACGAGCGCCTCATCGCTCATCTGGCGAATCTCAGGCCCTGATACAACATGAGGGTCCTCCATGCCGATTTGGCGTCCAATGCTGGTTGCTACGAGCTTGTTGTCGCCAGTGATGACCTTCAGAGAGACCCCGAGTTCTCGGAGCTGTGCAAGTGTCTCGACGATGCCCTCCTTCGGGGGATCGGTCAGGACGAGGAGACCGGCGAACACCATTTCCTTGTCGTCATCCTTCGTGATTCTGTCGACTCCCTTCAACTCGCGATAGCAGACACCGAGTGTTCTGTAGCCTTGATCGCTGAGCTTTGCATATTCCTGTTTGATAGTATCTAGGTAGCCGCCAATGTCGATGACCTTGCCTTGTGCTGATTTTACTCGTGTGCAGACTGAGAGTATGTTTGTGAGAGCTCCCTTCGTTACGATTAATCGACTCTCGCCCTTCGCCACAAGAACGCTCAGACGCTTCCGTATGAAGTCGTAAGGTATCTCGTCCAGTTTGGTGTAATCCCCTATGTCCATATTGACGGAGGCAATTATGCCCTCATCGATTGGGTTTGTGTACGCGTTCTGATATCGTGCGTTCAAGTAGGCATATAGAAGCACATCTTTGCTGTCTTGTCCGTTCATATCAACTGCAGCCTGAAGGTGAATCTTTCCTTCAGTGATTGTGCCAGTTTTGTCGGAGCAGAGGATGCTCATGCTGCCGAAGTTCTCAATTGCTTCCAGTTGCTTCACGATGACTTTGCTCTTAGCCATCCTCTTGGCTCCCTGTGCTAGGTTGATGCTTATGATTGTGGGCAGGAGCTGCGGTACGATACCGACTGCGAGAGCCAGGGCAAACAAGAAGGAATCCAGAACTGGACGTACAAAGTACACATTCAGAGCGAAGATCACGAGCACGAAGGTCATGGTCACCTCGCTCAACAGGTACCCGAATCGTCTGATGCCGCGTTCGAACTCAGTGACCGGCACTCCTTCCCTAAGCCTCTCCTCCAGCTTGCCGAACACGGTCGCAGGGCCAGTCTGCACCACTAGTGCAGTGCCGCTGCCGCTCACAACATGTGTGCCCATAAAGACAGAGTTGGTGCGCCGGGCCAAGGAAGTATCTGGCGCTAGGTCACCGCACTCTTTCTCGGCAGGAAATGTTTCACCTGTCATAGTCGCTTCGTCGACGAATAGGTCTCTAGACTCCAGGAGCCTGCAATCTCCTGGTACGATATCACCAGCATTCAGAACCGTGATGTCGCCCGGAACGAGATTCTCCATGGGAATGTCAGTTGTTGCCCCATCTCTGAGCACGGTCACCTTTGTCGTTATCATGGACAAGAGACGCTGAACAGCGTTGGTAGCCGCTCGTTCTTGCGAAAAGCCGAGGGCACCGCTGGTGGCAACTATGATTACTATGATGAGGCTGTCTACGTCGTCGCTTGTAAGAAAGGCAAGGATGGCTGAGAAGATCAGAATCATGATTATTGGACTTCTAAACTGATTCGCGAGCAGGACTAAGGAGTCAGTTCTCTTCTTGGGCTTGAGTCGGTTGGGACCGAACCTAACCAAGCGATCGGCAGCCTCGGTGGTGCTCAGTCCTTCCTTCTTGCTTTGCAGTGCCGCTATCAGTTCGTCAGCACTTTCACTCCAGAACTTCTCAGGCTGCTCAACCATCTTGAATCGCAACGCGCGAACCACTTCAGCGTAATAAGATTCCCGTTGTGTTAGTGAACCAGCAGAGAACATGCAGGCGAGTCATGTGATTGCCGTGGCTCATGTCGATTAATCGAACGACTCGCCGTCATTTGGAACGGTGTCTAGCGGCCATCTTTTTAATACAAACTGTTTGAAGCCACATCTGCGCATAATACTTGCCGTCTGAGAGACTGCAGACTCTCAGGACGGTTGATTCTCTCTCAAACTACAGGAGTCCTGTGCATGAGACCAACTCGATTCATTGTCGTGCTTTTCATGATGGCATCGATGACATTGGGGAGTTTTATGATCAACCCCCTATTGCCGAATGTGTCTTCTTCTCAATCAGGTTCAAGAATAGTCGACCTTGGAAATGGCACGACCATCGAAGTTGGTCCTGATGAGATACTCTACGAGTATGTCTTGTCGGCTGCACCAAGCCAGAAGACTGGTGTGGGTTCGCCGCTCGTGGTGTCAGAATACGGCACACGGACAGACACATTCACTGGAAGTAGCATGATCTATAACCCGTCAACTCAGAAGACAACGACCGCAAACCTCTCCGTGCCCCTCGGAAACGCGTGGCAAGGTTACAAAGTGCTTGGGAACTTGACTGACGTCACTGAGAACAGGACTTGGGTCGGCAACTCTGGCTATGCCACGAACGCAAACTGGAGTTACGGGACCGGCCAGCTTGAAGGTTACTTCTCAGGGAATGACAGGGTACAGGTCTTTACCTCGGCGGGCGTATATCAGAGACAGTGGGGCTCAAGGGGCGCGCAAAACGGCAATTTCACCGATCCATGGGGCATCGCAATTAACTCTACAGGGTTCGTTTATGTCGCGGATACTTACAACAACCGTATCGAAGTATTCAATCGCAATGGAGTGTTCCAGTTCAAGTGGGGGACTTACGGAACTGGCACCGGGCAATTTGACAGGCCCATGGGTATCGCTGTAAATAACACTGGCTATGTGTATGTGGCAGACTATGGAAATGACAGGATTCAGGTCTTCAATGCCCGAGGCGTCTATCAGAGATCATGGGGCTCAACCGGTGAGGGAAATGGGCTGTTTCATGGTCCGGTTGGCATAGCTATCATGAACTACAACTACCGTGCCTATGTTGTTGACTCTGGAAACTCAAGGGTACAGTACTTTAGCGATACAGGTTCGTACGTCGGCCAATGGGCGAGTGTGGGGCTGCCTCATGGAATAGCAATCCTACAAGTCAGCAGGCAAGTCTTCGTGAGCGAGGTCCAAACCTCAGGAAGCCAAGTGCGCCGCTTCTCCGAGATTGGGGCCAGTGCTACGACAATTGGTTCAGGAATGCTGACACCCGAAGGGATTGCCGCCTATTCATCGACTGGCATGGTGTACATTGATGACGCAGGCAACCATCGAGTCTATACCTACAACAATGTGACCGGCGGCACCTCCTCATGGGGTTCTGATGGTTCAGGAAACGGCAACTTCCACTTCAATTATGGAATTGCAGTGAATTCCACGGGTTACATCTATACGACCGAGAGTAGCGCAAGAGACCGTCCTGCTAGTACGTGGTCGGCCACCGGGCACGGCGCAGGGAACCCATCACCCGATTTCGTCCTCAATGGTTTCTATCATGATGCAGGAGGCGGGCTGTACGGTTACTGGTACAACCCTGGCACCAAGGCCTTCGTCAGTCAAAAGCTGAGTATTCCCAGAGGCCAAATCACATGGCTCGGAATCTCGCTGGACTACTATGCATCTTGCCGAGGATGGGGTGGATACATGACTGGCTTCTTCCAGCTTTTTGTCTCAATAGGTGACCCAGATGCGGGTGGCACCTACTTGTGGAGCAAGGCATTCGATGCGATAGCCGCTCCAAATACATGGTACTCCACGGGTCTATTGCCCGTAAGCACGTCTTCTATCACTCTTCCGAACGTAACAATCATGGCAGGTCTGCGAGATACGCAAAGCGAGTGGTACAGACCTGAAATCGGACCTGAGGGCAGGGTAGATAATCTACTGATATACATGAAAGCCAAAGCCACTCCTCAGAACATCAATCTCAAGATGGATGGCGTAGTGGTCAGCAATGTCATGAATGGCTCACAACCTATCTTCGGTCGAGGAACCGCTACATACTCGCCTGCCATCCCTTGGCAGTCTGGCAGTGCCTATGGGAATTTCTCTTGGACGCCTATTCCAAATCCTCCTAACCCGGACATGACAATCTCAATCGCGATTAACACTTACGTAACAGTATGGGCTCGAAGGTATAATGTGCTTACGGTGAACGATACCGCAAAGTTCACGACCGGCGACAACTTCGTGGTGCAAAATGCTTCGTTAGTTCAATGGGAGACAAACCATTATCCCGCCGTGCCCGGAGGATACTCGTCATACTACTTCTTCAACGTCTCGATACCAAAAGACAGGGACGTCAACTTTGTATCTCAACCCAACTTCCGTACAACGAACCTCACGTACGGCTCTCAATGGTCCTACGGGAAAGTTGGCGATGGGAAGGTCAATGTCTCAGTGTACAAGGTCACGACGACAAGCCAGAATGGATTCTGGGACATGAAGGGCTATTCGCCAAACATGATTTCGAACCTTAAGGTATGGAACACGCTTACCTCTCAGTGGGTCACGACGAAGGCCTTCAGAGCAAACGAACAAACAAGATTCCTTGCGTCATTCTCTAACACTTCCTATTCTGGCAATAAAGTCAACTTCAGCGTGTATGATTCTAGTGGCAACCTCTGGAAGACACTTCAAGCGACGATCAATAGCTCTGGTTACGCAACCACCGGGTACGTTACGTTCGCATCCTCGAACGCTACGGTCGGGTCTTGGGAAGTCCAGGCCTACGTGTTTGACTCTGTATCTGGCGGAGGAGCTGTGAGAAACGTAGGATTCTACCGCAGAGGGTTCACCGTTAATCACTCGACCCAGATGGCCGTTAAGTACCCCTCATCTTCTGTCACTTCGTGGACATACAATGCAACGTACGGCGATCTGGTGCTTCTGCAATTCAGAGTGAATGACTCGGACAGAGGAGTCATGCTCCCCGGGGGAGCCATGACCTATTCTTGGGCGGCTGGCTCCGGACAAGTTGCTGACTTAGGGACCGGAGAATACAGCGTGACACTCAATACAAGCCTCTTGTCATCCAATGGCCAATTCATTGTGAATCTACTATGGTCCAAGACCTACTATGATTCGATTTCGAAGACATTCACAATTAATGTGATATACACGAGTAATCTGTTCTCCTCTGACGCTCCGGGTGTCGATGTGCCGAAAGGGTATAACGCTACTTTCCATGTGTCTTACACAGACCAGAAGAGCAACGCAATTCAGAATGCTTTGGTCTCGTGCAACTGGACCAAGGATACCTATAGTGTCACCCCAGAGGCAGGAAAACCCGGCTACTATGATTTGACTTTGCGCACTAGTGCGGCTCCACTCGCAACTTACCACATAAACATCACCGCAAGGAGGGACTACTTTGCAACAAAGTCGATTGTTCTCTCCCTGCAAGTAAGGGATCTCCATACCTCAGCTATCCCGTCTGCAAGTCTGCTTTCCGTCCCCGTGGGCTATAGCGCATCTCTAACAATCACGTACACAGACACGGACCATGGGACTCCTATTACAGGTGCTGCAAGCGCAATCAGCTGCAACTGGTCTAGCATACACGTCAAAGGCGACCAGAACTACACAGTCACAACAACCGGAACTCCGGGAGTCTACCAAGTCACGCTTTTCTCGAAGGATTCAGATGCTTTGCGTTCGTACGCTGTCGTTTTCAACGTCTTAAAGTACGGAGCTCAGAACCACACCTTCGTTGTAACAGTTGTTCTGAGAACTCACCTGACATCATTCAGTCTTCTGAACGCGATTAGCCGGACCCCGTACACTGGCCGTGTCTACATCAACGTGTCATATTTCGATTCTGACCTCATGGTGGGTATTCAGAATGGCTCCACGGTCGGCTACTACGTCAAGATACGCGTGACAAGCTCAACCTTGCCGGGACTCAAGTATCAAGTAGTCAATGGGACCCAGCCTGGGTATTACGTGATCATAATCCGTGCTGACCAGTGGGGCACAATTGGGTCAGAGCCTCTTGTCATATACGCAAACTGGACAGGCCCGACTACGAAGTACTATGACAAGGTCATCAGCACTAGTGCAAGCATTACATCGTCTCCTACTGACCTATACATTGGCCAAAGCCCTGTCATTACTCCGTATGGCGAAAATGCCAACTTCACAGTAATCTATTTTGATGTATCCAACGCGACAGGTATCACAAACGGGACCGGCCCATACAAGTGGAACGTAAAGATCTACATCTCTGTATTGACTCCAGGTCAGACTCTGACACAGAGTGTAATGACAATCACGGAGGTTAGTCCTATCAGCAGGCCTGGTGAGTACCGTATCGTATTCAGTACAAGCCTATCTTAGCGGGCTCATCGGCTGTCAGTTGAGGATTTTCCTGAACTGGACCAAGGGACAGTTGCCACAATATGACAACAAGACTCTGCTCGTAACTGTATACACCACTTCTCGTCTCACTGCTGCGGACTGGACTCCAATACCCGTAACTCCATATGACACACTCGTGAATCTCACTCTTGTCTATAGAGATTCTATCACGGGCAATCCGATACTAAAGACAAGTATGCTCACTATTACGCTGGACGAGCCCATTTCATACACGGTATACTATCTTGGAAATGCAACTGGTGTCTTCAAGATTCGACTGAATACTAATTCTTGGACTCCTGGCACGCACACATTCCATCTCAACGTAATATGGGCTGGAAAGCCGTTCTACCAGAACCAGACTCACATTCCTGTGCCCATAACAGTGAGATACAGAAACACCGACCTATCACACGGCTCGTACGCCCCTATTCAGTACAAAGACAATCTGATTCTCGTGTTCACATACAGGGATGATGATGATGGCACGACTGCCGGCATGAAGGGTAGTACGCTGACCCTTGATTCATCGCTATCTGGTCACTACACGATACTGGACAATAATGACGGCACGTACACGTTGACTCTCAATACGACCACCTTTCTATCTCTCGGTGTCTTCAGAGTCAATGCGAGCATACATTACAACGGCGCAAGATACTGCTTGGATGCTACTGACTTCTTCTACCTAACGTTAATCCAAAGACGTACTCAGTTGACCAGCCTGCCACCTGACCTCGCTCCCTATTTGACGAATGCCACGATCATGGTGAGATATAGTGACGACACAACAGGTGTGGCGATACCGGGCGCAAACATCTACGCGAGCTGCGGGAATTCATCATACCCGCTTGCCAAAGGAGGTAACTACTGGGTATACTACAATGCTACCGATGGCTACTACAGAATCCGGATCTCGACAGTTGCTCTGGGCAACTTCGGACCGTACTCGATAGTCGTTACTGCCAACTATACAGGAAATCCGTTTTATATGCAACGTGTTCGATCGGTGAGTATTGAGGTTTCAAGAAGACCCGCGAGCCTCACTGTATCGAGGTCTCCACTCAATACTGCATACCTAGAGTACGTGACCTTTGAAATCACTGCGACCGATGGCTTGTCAGGCACACCAATCACATTGACAAAGTCAGTTCTAATCCTTACTCATGGTTCAGGCACTCCCATTGGTTCTGCAAGCTACTCTCTGACAGGAAGCAATGGAGTGTACACGATTTCATTCAACTCCACCCTCATAGGATCATCATTGGTCACTAACCATCCAATAGGATTGACCTTATTCTGGGGCAACGTCGTTCCATACTACTCGAATTCGACAGCCACGACTCAGGTTACCATCACTGGTCGATACACCCAAGCAAGCGTCATCTCTGCTCCTCCTGCGTACTACTATTACAACATAACCGCGGTGATAAAGTATTCAGACTACCTCAAGGGCACAGGGATAGCTGGCGCCGTCCTGAAATTCAAGTGTTTGAACAAGACTTCCGTGCAGGGTTGGGGAATCAGCATGGGCGATGGCACCTACCTAGTGAGTGTCAACACAACTCTCCTGCCATCGCTAGGAAGGTACTACTTCCTGGCCAACCTGACTTGGACTGGCCTGCCGTACTATCAGAACGTAACTGGCATAGCATTCAACGTAGCGGTCAACCCGGTTTCCACAGTTCTCTCATTTGATCTCCCAATCGGTTCTCTCCATTACTTGGGCGACACCGTTGTGGGGAATATCACATTCAGGCCGATCTCGACGGGTGCCGGCATAAACGGTGCCTCTGTCAGTACCAATTGGACGCTTCGATACTCAACTAGTGCGACTATCACTTTCATGGGCAATGGAGTGTACAGGCTTAGCATAACGACTGCAAGTCTGAATGCCGGGCTGTACAGTTTTGCTATCAGCGCTTCGAAGTACCTTTACGTGAACCAGACTATCATCGCTGACATTGTTCTATCTCCCACGCCTGTGAGCATCGTTCTGCAAACGACCCCTGTTGCTCCAACGTGGGGTGATACCGTCATCATTGAAGTGAACATTACCGACTTTAGGACAGGGACTCCCATATCCGGAGCAAGCGTCAATCTAACTCTCTCTTCTCACACTTACGTTATGTCTGGTATTGGTGGCGGGAGATACCGATGCACTGTGCTCACCGGGCAGTACGTTTCCGGCGAGTATACGATGACGGTTTCATTCATTCTTACGAACTATGAAACCCGCTCTCAGGGCTTTCAGATTAGAATCGCCAAAGTCGGAGCAACGACGTCTGGTGGGATTAACCCCACAATCACTGTCAACGGGCACGGTCTTACTATTACTGCTCGGTACCTCATCCAGTCCAATAGCACTCCGATCAGGTTTGGTCATCTAACGTACGGCTGGGTCGGAGGTTCGGGAATACTGACATGGAATGGCTCAATGTACGTTGCCGAGTCTGTTGTCAACGGAGCTCCAGTAGGTACTCACCAAATCCTTGTCGTTGCATCATCCGACAACTACGCGACAGTGAGTTTCCAGGTGACAATTGAAATCACAGAAATCCCGACGGAACTCAAGGCTTACCTGGGCCACACGGTCTACACGATCGTGTCAGGAGACCATTTGAACGTCACAGTGTACCTGAACAATACAGCCTTGAACGAATCAGTGACTGGTGGCATGCTAAGCTGACAGCTTGGGAGCTCATGTGGGTAATCTTTCTGACATTGGTGGAGGGTACTACTCAGCTAGCGTTCCCACGGGCACAAGCGACATTCGTGATTGGGTGCTGACAGTATCCGGCGTTAAGACTGGTTACTCTCCATCTTCAATCCAGCTCACTGTTACAATTACCCAAGTTCCCACAACTATCTTGGTCTTGTCTAGTCCACTGCAGGAAGGCTACTACGGCAGGAATGTAACGTTCTTGTTTGCCTACTGGGATTCTCACAACAACCAGCCGATTGTGAATGGAACAGGTCAGTTCACCCTCGAATCGTTTGGAGGAACCGTTACTGATCTGAAGAACGGCAACTACTCCTTGGTCATAGATACAAGGCTGCTGACTGCAGGAGCTGTCAGCCACGATGTCTACATCTCCATGCATAGGTCACGATACGACTATGCCTTCACCGTAGTGAAGCTCATCGTGAGGCCCATTCCGACTGCAGTCATGGGCACGCAGACAGTCTCGGTACCGGTAGGCGACGACTACAGGCAGCTTTTCCGATTCAACGACACGCTCAACAATCACCTACTGACTGATGCTACTGCCACAGCAGTTTGGGAGTTTGGTGTCGCATCCCTGACTAATCTTGGCAATGGGTCCTATGAATTTGGAGCGATTGAGTCGGGAATCGCTCGACTCGAAGTGAGAAACACGCCGTATGTGGTTCACATTCAGTTCTCCAGAGGCAACTACAGTCACGCAGAGTTTGTTCTTTATCTTACAATTAGAAAGATAGCTGACTCAGCTCGTGGTTGTGCCGCCGCCAACGACCATCTTTGCAGGAGACACCTTCGTGGTTCGGCTGACCTATTGGGATGTCGACCACAATAAGCCGATAGCAAGTGCTTACAACAGCACACCCGGGACGGATCTCTACTATGTGTCTAGCCAGAGTCTAGACTTTGGCAACGGCACATATGTGCTCGCTTTCAATGCGCCTCAGGCTGGCGATCTGAGTCTGGAGGTGCATTTCGACAAGGCAGACTATGCCACAGCTGTGTACTCGACCGTGATCTACTCTCTCATCTCGCCCCAGCAGGCAATGTTGGTTACTGCATTCACTTACGGCTCATTGGCGTTGATACTCATCGCCGCGTTTGGGGCCTTGTACGTCAAGGTACTGTCAGTACCCCCCATGCTGAGACGAATTAGGTCGATGGTCGGGAAGCTGAGCAAGGGCGACATTCCACGCCCGGCAGCAGTCAGGGACAGAAGAGAGATGTTGCTGGACCTAATGAACGATGAACTCGCTGAGATTGGAGTTTCAAAGAGTCTTGAGGATGTCAGTCTGTCCACAGTAGATATCTCAATCCTTGATGTCGAGAAGCTGCTGACTGAGCTGGCCCAAGTGGTTGGCCTCAGCGAAAGTGACGTCGCAGTGCTGAAACAGGACCTAGAAAAGATGAGACCTAGCGAAAGGGCCGGATTTGTAAGTGAAGTGCTGAGGCAGGAACGTGCCCGCAGAGCACGCGAACTCGTCGAAGCTGAGAAGGCAGCGATGCCCGGCAAGGCAGTTGAACATCTTGAGAGGAAGCTCACAGAGAGCGAGCTGAAGCAACTCCGTGAGCGGCTCATCGAGATGGGAATAGAAGAGAGCGAAGCCGATATCATGATTGAACAAGCCAGGAATCTCACAAAAGCAGAGATAGATGCCCTGCTGGATCAGATTGGAGGCGAGAAGTTATGAGCCGTATGAAGAAGCTTGTGCCGTTTGCACTGTTTGTGATAGCCATAATGATTCAGATGTTCTCGCCGGGCGCACTTGGAATGCTTGCTGCGCCGTTGGGCGGTGGCCAGACAGGATCAGCGACACAGGTTGGTCCGAATGTCAACGGCATTCCTCCAATAGGCCCTGACGAGGAGTTGCACAGGTTTGTCTTGACTGATCAAGGATGGACTGAATGGGACGGATACTCTGCGCCGTTCACTGGCAGCAATACGGGCGAGTTCGGGAATAGCACTAACAGCTATTCAAGCGTGACTGTGAAGCACTTCTCGAACGGTACCACGGCTAATTCAAGTGTGAGTGTACCCACTGGAAGCGGCTGGGAAGCATACAAGGCTGTTGTCAGTGTTTCAAGTCTGACTGAGAATCGCACGTGGTTCAAGAACTACGATTTCAGCACAAAGTGCGGTAGTGGTAACTGGACTCTCGGTACAACAGGGGCGGGCGGCAGCAGCAATCCGTATTGTACATACAACGCGACAGGCCACGGAACGGGCAATGGAGCGGTTGAGTTGGAGATCAACTCGACCGGAGGCGGCCCAGTCTACAACTACGATTCAGGCGACAAGGCTTGGGTGAACCAGACCGTGCCAATTACGCGTGGAACAGTTGTGTGGGCCGGCTTGACTCTGGACTACTGGGCAGAAACCAGAGACAACACTCACTATGGCATGACTGGATCGTTCTCGCTGTATGTGAGAAGCCAGAGCACAGCTATCTGGGAGATTGTATTCGATTCAATCGGTGCGGAGCGGACTTGGTATAACAGCGGTATGGTTTTCATACCTGCATACACGTTCAATCTGCCTTCCGTACAAAATGTGTGGCTTGAAGCAGGATTGTTGAGCAAGGTGGCCGTAGGCTACACCCCGAATATTAGGCCTCATGCCAAGCTCGACAACATTCAGTTGTATCTGGTGACAAAAGCTGCTCCTACCAATGTTAATCTCAAGATGAACGGTGTTGCTGTGGTCAACAGCACAGGTTATGGAGCGGGCACAATCACACAATCTCCCGGAACCCCGTGGAGAACCAATCCCGTACGGATGAACTTCACTTGGGCTCCAGTGCCTGCGACTCCTGCTCCAAACCTTAACATAATCGTGCAGTTCGATGTCGCAATCAACTTCTACGCGCGACGACTTAACACGCTTACCGTGTTTGATATTAGTCCCACTGATTACGGTCAGAGCTTCGCTATTCAGAACGGCTCTCAGGCTTACTACACAACTTTCTTCTATGCGAATATCCCCACAGGATACTCCAACAAGTACTTCTTCAACGAGACTATTCCATCAAACAGACGTGTCTACTTCGTCGGCGCACCACTCGCTCCTTCGACAAATCTCACATATCCATCGGGATGGAACGGTGGACAAATCGGTCAAGGTTACGTGAACGTGTCTGCATACAAGGATGCTACCGACGCAGGCAGATATGGCTACTGGCGAATCCTCAGCCAGTCTGCGAACATGATTACGAACATCCAGATGTTGGATCCTAAGGACTCTACTTGGAAGGCGACCGTCAATCTCAGAGCCGGAAACGTCACAAAAGTCCGCGCCTATGTTGGAGCCTCTTACGCAAATTCGGTAGTCAATATCACTATCTACGGCCCATCTGGATCAAAGTGGTACAGTGGCAATGCTACTGCTAATGCCACAGGCTATGCAACCAGCAAGTCCCTTACTTTCGCAGGTACCAACGCGACTGCAGGTGCTTGGATGATTCAAGCCAGTACGAACGACGTGGGCAGCAGCGGCAAATGGCAGTCCACTGGATTCTTCAAGAGACCTTTCACAGTAACTCATTCTTCCAAAATCTCAATTCTGTACCCATCAGATGCTCAGACTACTTGGGTTACTAATGCAACTTACGGCGCTCTTGTACTAGTCGTGATAAAGGCAAACGACACCGACAGCAAGGTAGTTGTTGCGGGTGGAACGCTCACGTTGACCTGGACGCTTGGCACTGTTACTTTCGACGACAGCGGAAACGGACAATACACGAAGGTCATCGACACTTCAGGTCTGACGCATGCTGGGCGTTACACAATGCAGCTGAAGTGGACTTGTTCACGCTATGATAATGCCACGGCGACTCTCTACATGAACGTGAACTACGCGGCAACGTTACAGTCTCCTCAATATCCAGGCATTTCGGGCCCGATTGGCTATGATCAATCGTTCACTGTGAGCTTCAAGAACGTGAACGGCACTGGCATCACGGGCGCCGTTATCAAGTGCAACTGGACCAAGCCGTATCAGGTCACTTCGTTGGGCTTGGGTTTCTATAAGATGACGCTAAACACCACCGGGTATGGAATTGGCAGGAACGCTCTGAACATTACAGCGAAAGCACAATTCGTCCTGACTCAGATGATGGTAATGTTTGTTGACGTAAGAAGCGTGTACAACAACATTGCTTACTCCGCAAATCAGCTCTCAATACCTGTTGGGCAGTCAGCTAACTTTAACCTAACTTGGACCGACGAGAATAACAACCCTGTCACTGGTTCGAGCAGTTCAATTAGCTGCAATTGGACAACATTCCATTCGCACGGAGACACAAACTACACAGTTGCAGAAGTTTCCCCTGGTGTGTACAGGATCACCGTGTTCACTATGTTGAGTGACCCTCTTACAGCGCCCAACTACTATTACACCGTTTTGTTCAAGGTTGAACGTTACCTCTATCAGAATCACACCTTTACTGTGGGCGTTCAGGTGCGTTCTCACAACACACTATTTACGCTGGACCAACCATTGAGCCAGACCGCGTACGGCCAGCTGATAGATATCCTAGTCTATTATCAGGATACTGACCTCGGGGTCGGCATCTCTAACGGAAGCGGCTATGTCCACATTGTCGTGTCGGCGCCGGGCGTCACCAACTTCAAGTTCACAATGGTGGCTGACACCCTAGGCGTGGGTCACTACAACATAACAGCGATGGCGCGCCAGTGGGGCTCAATTGGCTGGAAGAATCTCACGATTGCAGTTAGCTGGACGGGACCTGTCGTTACCTACTATGGCAAATCCATTAGTACGGCAGTGAGAGTTTCGGGCACGACCACCGATCTGTACCTTCAGCAAGCACCGAGCGCCACCTATTATCTTCAGAATCTGACATTCACAGCAGTCTACTGGGATGTCTTGAATGGAACAGGTATTTCCAACACATCTGGCTACGTACATCTCAAGATAACAGCCCTCACCGGTGGTCACAGTGTCACACAAGCCAAATTCAAGGTGGTGGGACTGGGTGGCGGCGTCTACAGCTTTGCATTGAATAGCTCCCTCTTTGGGAAGTGCGGATCGTTCGTATTCCAGCTTGACTTCCTGTGGAAGAGTGGTCAGTCGCCTCTCTATGAAAACAACACGATGACCGTGACCCTCACGGCCATTCAGAGATCAACCTATATCGATCCGAACCCCATCCAATCTACTCCATACGGGCAATACGCAGTTTTCACATTTAGCTTCTATGATACGTTGACTGCAAGTCGCATTCCCAATTCTCCTAGCAATCTCACGGTGCGGCTGAATGAAGGCACGGTCTCCTATTCATTGACCTACATTTCTGCTCAACGATTGTTCAACATCACCATTGATACGCACAGTCTCGGAGGCATCGGCTCCTACACTCTGCATCTCAACATGACTTGGACAGGCGCGCCCTTCTATGCATCGGTGGGCAGCAAAGCCTTCGTTGTCACAGTGATTCTGAGAAGCAGTCAGCTCACAAACCAGCCATTCACTCCGCCTCAGTACGCAAACAGTGTGATAATCCAGTTCCTGTACACCGACCTAATATCCGGATCCTCATCTGGAATGACCGGAACCCTGACACTCAATGCCACTCTCTCGGGACACTACACGGTACTCTTCCTTGGAAACGGTGGCTACCAGCTGACTCTCGACACTTCAGCCTTTGTGTCAGACGGTACGTTCGTGCTCAACGCTACCATAGTCTACACGGGTTCGAATTATGTGAGCAATGCAGTCGATTTCGTCAGCTTGTCAGTCCTTAAGCGTTCGACACAGCTTGGATACGCCACTCCGGATCCGACAGCCTACCTTGAGAATGTGACATTCACAGTGACTTACACTGATGACACAACTAGTACAGGCATATCTGGCGCTTCGGTCTCGTTGGCTTGCTCTAACTCCACGTCGTCACTTGTGCAGAACAGCAACTACTGGGTAACGTATCAAGGCCAAGGGGTCTACCAAATCAGAATTAGTAGCGTGGCTCTTGGGCATATAGGCAAGTATGTTATTGGTGTGACTGTCTCTCGCGCAGGTTCACCGTTCTATATGCTCTCGACAAGAAACGTCAATTCACAGGTCACACAGAGAGCTACTCAGATACTTATGACGCAGACACCCGGCGACACTCCATTCAAGGAGTTTGTGGTCTTCAGGTTTGAATACATCGACTTCATCACAAGCTCGAACATAGCCATCACAAAGAACAACATCACCATTGTTCTGGGCGGTGCTTATGTACTCACTTCGGCCAACTACGTGTTGACGAACTACGGTGCCTATTATGAGATTAGATTTAACTCGACATTTCTTGACGCAGTGAACCTTGTCACTAGCATGACCATTCAGTTGTCTATCAACAGGAGCACTAGTGTCCCATACTATGCTCCCAAGAGCACAACGACGTACGCAACAACTGTCGAGCGCCCCACACAGATACTGTTCCCACTTGTACCTGATACACCGTACTTCGACAATATTACTCTGAACTTTGATTATACAGACTACACAACCGGAGCCGGCATTGCAGGTGCTTCAGCAACTCTCACATCCAGCAACAAGACATCTCTGACCTACTACTTCGTTTCGCTTGGAGGAGGTGCTTACCGCATACTCGTCCCTTCGGTGCAATTTGGATCGATTGGGACCTTCTACTTCAATCTCACAGTTTACAAGACGGGTGCAGCGAACCACTACGCGAACAGAACCACAAACAATGTCCCTGCTGTTATACGCCTAGTCCAGACCTCTCTGCTTTCGTCTTTGCCGCCTGCTGGGACACGGCCAGTAGGTAGTCCGTTCATTCTCAACGTCACACTCTCCGACTTCGACCACAATCTGCCGTTGGCAGGAGCTGTCATAAGTTGTGATTGGCAGAGTAGGTACGGTCGAAGCTACGCATGGGCAGAGATAGGAGGTGGAGTGTACAGAATCACACTCAATACCTCAGCACTAGTAGCTCAAGCCTACCCGTTTACGATTACAGCAGTCAAGGCATTGTATCAGACATCCGCGATCAATGTCACAGCTCAGCCAGGGTCGACGACAGTAATCATACTGCTCGGACAGAGTACGTACTATGCGGATTGGGGGCAGCACGTTCTAATTCAAATGAGTGTTCGCGAGACACTGTACTCGACTTATGTTCCGCACATGAACGCTACTCTCCTGTGGAACGGAACTCTATATGTGTTCTCAGACTTGGGTAACGGAACATATCAGCTGAACCTTGATACATCAGCTAAACACTACGGTTACCATCAGCCGCAGGTGTCCGTTTCGAGGCAGTACTATCAGACACGCACTCAGTCTTTCGTGCTAATCGTGTTTAGGGCAAACGGTCAGATTATGCCCTCACAGTCTACATACAATATAGTCACCGGAACTACTGGTTCGTTCTGGGTCTACCTGAACGACACGGTTACCAATAGGCCAGTGATTGCCAACAATGTTACATTAGAATGGAACAACAAGATTCGCGCACTAGTCTACAACGGAACGCCTGGCTTCTATGTGGCGAGTGTCAACCTCAGCGGTCTCAACATAGGCAGCTATCCTGCCACATTGAGAGCTTTCGAGACTGACCACATATTCCTAGACCTCTCCATTGGGATTAATGTCGCACCAGTTCCCACTGCCTTGCGAATGGCGGGCGGCGCAACCTCAGTCACAGTCGTGTATCGGAGCAACCTTACAATCTCGGTTACATACAACGACACATACCATGGCGGCTTGCTCACAGGAGCCAATGTAACGTACGTGCTTGGAAACCTGACAGGCCAATTCAGGGACCTTCTAAACGGGTCCTATTGGGTGACATTCAACACGACCTCGCTCGCAGCAGAGACATTGTACCTGCGAGTTACCGCCACCAAGCTCGGCTATGCCACTGCTACCAGAACAGTGATAGCGAACATACTGCCTAGGCCGACTGATGCCAATGGCAAGCCGCTGACACGAGTTGGGTACTATGGCGATATCATTTGGTTCACAGTCTACTACAATGATAGCATCACAGGTGCGCAGATAGTAGGCGCCACAGTCTCTGCAGGTTGGGCAGGTGGTGTTGCGAACGTTACTGACCTCGGCAACGGAAGCTATTACATCGCAACTAGGCTCTCCTTGCTGAATCCTCGACTATATCAAATGAGTGTTGCTCTTGCCAAGAGCAACTATGCATCCGCGACAACTCAAGTCAGCATCATAATACTTGCGATGCCAGCTGAGATACGTGGGACAAGCTCCCTATCTCTTCCTGTGAATGACACCGCCTCAGTTGTGTTTACTGTCGTGAATACGCTGAACAACCAGACGGTTTCAGGGCTCAACGGAATATCATACTGGTCAGGAATTGGCGAGATTCCGCTAGTCCAGATGACAAACGGTAGCTACAGACTCGACATTGCTGGAACTCTGCCTCTGAATCTCTACCATATTGAGATAGCATTTGCCACATCAATCTACCAAATCGAATCGTTTACCCTTGACCTCACAGTAAGACAGGTGAACACAGAGCTCAGGACAGCAAACACTACGATCCGAACTGTGCCCGGAGCGACAATAGTCATACCTGTAACATACTATGACGTGGATCACGGTGCAGTAATTACAGGCGTGGTACCACTTGTCACGACGGAGGGCGGCAACATCACTTTCTTTGCTGACCAGACTAGGCAACTTGACAACGGCACATACTTGCTCTACTTTGGAATCAACGCTGGTGGCACATTCCATATCACCATCCAGTTCTCAAGAGGGCAATATGCTACGAAAGTACTCGTGTTTGCTGTCAGGTCCGACACTTCACAGGAGCAGGTGTTCTATCAGAGGGTAAGTCTCATTGGCGGAGCCGCTCTGATCCTAGGTGCAGCTCTCGTCGGGCTCTATGTCAGAGTCTGGAGCGTGCCGAAACTCGTGCGTGTCATGAATCGCATGATTAGTTCTCTCCGACGCGGCAAGGTTCCACGGCGAGCCGTGGTGCGGTCCCGAGCGGATAGCGTCCTCGCAATCGTGAACAAGGAATTGAAACCCATTGGAATTGAGAAGCAAGCAGAGGATATCGCTCCAGAACCAATTGTGATTGTAGTTCCTGAGGTCAACGACCTTCTAGATCAACTAGCTTCGATAACCGGCTTGGGTGCTCAAGAAATCGATGCTTTCCGTTCTGACCTGGCAAGGATGAAGCCGAGCGAGAGGCCTGGCTTCCTCCATGAAGTCATAGCTCAGGAGCAAGCACGACGAGCTGAGGCCCTTGCAGAGAAGGCTGCTGGGAAGCCTAGCGTCAAGCCTGAGAAGGAGTTATTCGGAGCCAAGCCCAGCGACATGGAAGAGCTGAAGGCGAAGCTTCAGAAGAAAGGAATGGCTCCTGAGGAAGTAGACATCATACTCGACCAAGCAAAGTCCTTGTCAAAGGCAGATTTCAAGGCCCTTCTCGATAGCTTGGGCATTGAACTAGACTAAGAAACAGGTGAAACCTAGGCGGTCGAACAAGCCGCCTAGGACATTTTCTTTCTACGTTCTCTTCTCAGCGAAGGTGCGTTCTACTTCCGCCAGAATATCTGGGTGTGATTCGAAGTACTTTCTGGCCGGTTCAAGCAATTCGCACAGCTTCGTGATGACGGCTTCCTTGACGTCCTCAGGGTGCAGTTTGTTCTCTTTGTAGGCTTTCTCGAAATCAGCGACAGAGGTGAACTCAATGTCACCACCGAATTTCTGTTTTCGAGGAATCAGGAACTTACCGTATCTCGGGAGGATGATCAGAGACACTGTCGAGGTCACTGCATTCTGTTCCAGCACACCCGCAGGGCAGTATGCCTTTGACATCGTGACCTTGATTCTCTCGGGACTGTCGGTGACCCTGATGTGTGACAGTGGGTCGCTGGCTGACATCTTAGAGCCGCCGCCTTTCAGCGAGGGGAGCAAAGGCATGAAGATGTAGACTCCTTTCTGGAAGCCTAAGTCCTCCAAGTACTCACGCCCAAGCATGTAGATGTTCCTCTGATCCCGGCCGCCCACACTTATGTCGGCTTCGAGGTACTTGACATCGAGAATCTGCATGACAGGGTAGAGTAGCTCGGAAACCTTTGGTTCGTCCTTCATTCTGACAACTTCGCTTGCGGCACGCGTTGCCCTGGTCGTCGTTATCTTGGCCGACAGTCTGAAGATGTCCTCAACGTATTCCTGCTTTGTCTGGTAGCTGGACCCTCTGACGAACTTGAACTTCTTCGCGAAAGGACCGAGCACACCCTTCATCGCTTCTTCATAGTACTTCGACCTGATATCCATCTGCTCGAAAGACGTCTTCTGATCGTCCAGATGAGCGTGATAGTCGGCGAGCAGCATCGTGCCCTTCCCCCCGAGGTTAGCAAGGTCAATGCATTTGTTAAGGGGAATCATATACGCGAAATGGAATGGTCCAGAGGGAGCAGTACCATAATAGAAGTTGAATGTTGGCTTCTGCAGAACTGTCTTGAGTTCCTCTGGTGTAACCACTTCTTCGGCATTACTAGATGCTTTCATCAAAGCTGTGTTCGCTTTCTGTTCATCTATCCCACTCATGTGTCATCACCCAAGTAATGGGGGATCAGCCCGTATCCAGTTCTTCTTCCGGAGTGAGGCTAACCGGCGGCAACACTATGGTCCGCGTTTTAAGGTTGACCCTTTTGTGCCCGTGCTCCCTTGATTCTGCGGGTCAGAAGTCCAAGCGCGATGAACCCAACGATGACGCTGAACCAGAGTGTGACGAACCTTATGAGGATTGTCGCAGCGCCCGCGACGGCATCGCTCAATCCAATGACCTTCGTCATCAGAAGCATGGACGTAATTTCGTAGGTCCCAAGACCGCCCGGCATGAACGTCACTGCACCTATGACCGATGCTGCAGAATGGATGAAGGTGGATTGGAGAAGCAGGATAAGAGATGAAGGTTGCAGTGATGGCAAGCCTGCGCCGGATAGAATACTCAGCAAGAGCCAGAGTTCAAGACACTCCATGAACCACCCCGGGAGGCTTATGGCCGTGCTGACGAGCATTGGTCTCGGGCCCAAGCTTCGAGCCATAGTGTCCTCGATGAGATCGCAGCTATCACTGAACCTTTTCAACGGTCCAACGGAAGTGAGTCTCTTCAGCAGTCTGTTGTAGAATGAACGGCGGCTCAGAATCACCGCCGCAACTAGGACAATGCCAGTGAGAAGCATGAGTGTCTCCATTTGTTCGTTGCTTTCAGTGCCAAAACCGAACCCAACAAGAGCGAGAATCACCATTGCGAGCAAGTCTGTGACTCGTTCTGAGACCACCAGTGGTGCTGTCCTAGCCACGGGTGTACCATTCAGGTCATTGATGAAGTAACCCTTGATTGCCTCACCTATCTTTCCCGGTGTTGCTGTTAGCGTGAAGCCCGCAAGGAACACTCTGAAGCTATCGGCATTTGATAGTCGGACATTGATGCGGTGAAGATAGTACTGCCATTTGCCATAACGAATTGCGTAATTGAAGAAGGACAGTATCATCATGGCAGGCAATACCCACAAGGGCATAGAGACAAGCGCCGCAGCAATTTGGTCCACTCGAGCATATAGGCCCAGAAGCATGTAGACGATGACGCCGAGAAAAACAAACACGAGCAGCCTACGGATGCTGATTAGAGAACCCCTTTTTTCCTCCGGAGCGCACTGACCTTCTGTCAATGACCTATCCTCCTCAGCTCTTTGCCAGACCATCGTCGGTATTTGCCACAAGCAGAATGAAGGATGGCCTGTTATCTGCGTCCTTCCTAGTCTCAGAGCCTTGCGAATGTCTTCTACGTCATCTATGTCTTGAATCCAAGTCTTCGCATGACCCATCTCTAAGAACGAATGCGCGTCACTTCCTGCAGTCACGGGCTTGTTTGTCCGGTGTGCCAGTTCCTGTGCCCAGACGTTGAAACGATTGACCACACACCTCGAATTGATGCCCTCAACGAGGTCAACATGGCGCACTATCATTTCGTCTGGCAAGTGCCTTCTGAGAGCACTCTCCTTTCTCAATGGGTCTCTCGGATGAGGCAGGACTCTGAGGGCGCCCTGACCCCTAATGTCGTCAGCGATTTCTGCGAAGGATCTGTTCTTGATTGGTTCAGTTATGAAGAGGCCGATGAGTTCGCCGTAGTCTGTCGACATGTGTTCGCACGCGTTAATCAAGAAATGGCCATCTCTGACGACGGGATGGAGTATGGAAGGCGTCACGTGCTCTGTGATTGCCATGCCCCGTAGCCCTTTGCGTTTCATCCAAGTGAAAAGCGACTTGGGGTTGCTGAGGCCATCCTTGGAGTGAATGGTGTGACTGTGTAGGTCAAATGCAGAAAGCCGGTCGTTCATAAGGCGCACCTAAGGAAATGTCGGAAACAGCGGCGGGAACAGGTTGCGGAAGAAGTCCATCACAGGGATCCAAAAGAACAGTGTCCAAAGGAGTGCAATCGCGAAGATAAGCACCCCAACCAGCATACCTGAATCTCCAAGGACAAGATGGGGCTTTCTTCCGATTGGAGAACCCGACTCAATCAAATAGACGTATCTCAAAACGAGGCCCGCGGCAATGGGAACCGTAATCATGACTGGCTGGTTGACTATGACATCCTTAAAGTTCTCATAGCAGTAAAGAGCGTAGAAGAGGACAACCCAAGTCGCAGACATGATGATGCCTTGATTGAGCATCTCATCTGTGTACTTCTCGAAAACCTTCTTGTGTTGTGGGGCCATTTCTCCGAGCAGCTGTAGTTCGTTCTTTCTTTTGCCAAATCCCAACACGAGCGCCACAAAGAACACACCGACAACGAGCCATGATGTGAATGGCACGTGTATCAGGAATGTTCCAGCAACAGCCCTCAATACGAAGCCGACTGCAATCGCCACCACATCGATAATTGCTCGGTTCCGCAAGTAGAGGTTGTAAGATTGTGAATTGATAAGGTAGAGTACCACAATCAAAAAGAAGACAGTGTTCAAGATGTACCCGATGAAGAGGCCGAGTCCGGCAAGAACGACCGCCAGTGAGGCCGCCTTTCGCACAGTAGCCCGGCCAGAGGGCAGAGGTCTGTTCTTCTTCTCAGGATGAGCTGCATCCTTCTCTATGTCCTTTATGTCGTTCAATATGTATCCGGAGGAGGACACTAAACAGAAAACCACGAATCCGACTATAAGCGGAGGATAGTATCTCCAGTTGAATATGGCGGGCAGCGTTTCCCAAGGCCATTCCTTTGGCACTTCGACGAATATGATCGCAAGAAACACGAGTATGTTCTTGTACCACTGGTGCGGTCGCATCAAGTGAACATAATCACGTGCTGCCGTTTTCTCACCACTCCTTTGCTAGTTCGAATAGGACTTCCAAAGCTGTCCCCAATCTGTCTCCGTTGAGGAACCACTTGACCCACTTCTTTCCTCGTAGCGGCAACCAGATTCCATCATGATACAGACCAGAAAGCTGGGTTGGTAGCCACATCAGAGGGGACCTGAAGAGGAACATCTCCATACCCGGGAAGCGGAGGAAGCCTCGGTTCCATATGATGACCGGGCTTTTTGCGGGCTTGAGGTGGAAATTCGGGAGATCTTTCCAAGATTCGTAGTCACCGACTATCTCGATTCTCTCTGGGTTGCTTTCGCCAAGGCCAAGCTGATTTGCGATTCGGAGCTTATGCACCAATCTGAGGTCGATGCCCATCAGTCTTGTTTGAACAGTATCCGCAGCAACCATATCATTAGTCGCAAGAAGGATATTGCCGATTTTGGGCACCATTGTACGCGGTCCGGCTCCGTCGCCCATAACAGACCCATCGGTCACGACGAATTCAGAATGGGAAATTGTCTTCTGAAGTAACAGAAGATCGGTCAGTACCTCATGGAGACGCAAATGCGCCAAGTGCCGCTTCTTTGTCAAGTAAAGACCAAACGAGTCCTTCATCGCTCCGGTCATCAAAGTGTGACCGTGTGTCTTGATAGTAGGCAAGTGGATTATGTTTGTGCCAAAGATTTCCTTGGGCGCAACGGTCTCCCCGAAAATCTGCTTAAGGGCCAGTGTCTCTCGTGGCAACTTGACATCAACATATGTGGCCTTGATGAGAGGGAGGAATTTGATGCCGTGCTTCTTCATAACGGGGTACCAGTTGTTGTTGTGGACTCCATGATAGATGTTCGTCACAACAGTCTCATTTTCAACTGCTTGTATCCTGTGACGGTCAAATCCATCAGCGATTAGCTTGCTGAGTACACCATCCAGTATGTAAGGGTTGGTTGAGCAGGCAGGATAGAACTTGCTCCAAGAGAGATTGAGTTTGATAGTGGTGGCAACATCCTTCGAGACTGACTTGTCATAGTCAGCTGAGATCCATAAGACGAGCGATATCTGCCTTGACCGTCTTTGGCGATGTCTTTACTACTGCCACCTTGGTCATTTCGCTACATCCACCCTTGGGCGCAGGACTGCCCTATTCTTGCCAAGAGCAGCGTGGTCGTCTAGCACGACCTTATCAAGCTGCTCCTAGGTAGGCGGCCTAAATACTGACAACCTCAAGCGAGAGACCCTTTCGTACTCTAATCACTTTCGGATTCACTGCGCCTGCATAAGAAGCACTAAAGACGCTCAAGAGCCTCCCGTCAAAGAAGTCCATGCATCCATCTTCAAAGGCCTCGTGACCCCTAATCATGAGCCGAATTCCGAGGTCTGATGCAAACTCCTCAAAGGCCAAGCGGCCAAACTCTCGAGCTCGGTCTGAGCGGTAGCTCCGTTTGAAATGGAAGTTTCCCTCCCTTGGGTCGTTCCACGCCAGCTGGAATGCAATGTCATCGGGGAAGTTGACATCGAACCTATCTATGCGATCTATCTGCTCGCTGCTCGTGACATGCTCGGGCACACCACCGTGGCAGGCAAACACTCCGTCTGGGCTTAGCCCGACCAAGGGCAGGGCTTCGAATACTCTGGAATAGCTTTCAAATAGGTCGCGTGAATAACGTTCCGAGACCGCCGAATAGAAGCCGTACACTTTCGCGATCTCAGATGATTCATGGTTTCCCCTGAGCATGAAGACTCTATTCGGATACTCCTCTGCAAGCGACAAGACTAGATTGAATGTCTCGGTCTGCTGAGGGCCCCTGTCCGCATAGTCCCCCAGAAAAACCATGGAACTCTCCGGATTACCGAGAAGTAGGTCACGAACAGCGAGAGCTGATTCTAGTTCACCGTGAAGATCGCCCACATAGAACACATCATCGTCTGGCGTAACAATCAAGTTTGGAAGCTTTCGGTACCTGTCGGAAATCAGTGAGGTCAGTTCCTGAACATCTTCACGCGAAAGGTTCTCGCGCCACTCTGGGATGCCAGTCTTGTTCATGGAAATTCCGTTCCGGGTGTCCATATGCAACGCAGTTGTTGTTATTCGCCTTTCGTGCGGCTGTCACTCGATAACGCAACACAGGTAACACTATTTCCAGCCCAGCACTTTGAACACAATGTCAACGGCCTGTTCGGGGGTCTCTGCTGAATGTACCTTGTCCTCTCTCTTCTCATCGATTCTAGTGCCAGCGAGTTTCTCTGCCCAGCCGCCTGAATGGGCCATCGCTACGACGGGTTTCTGCGAGAACCACCCAATAGCCATCTCACTGAGGGTGCCGGCTTGACCACCTACTGCGATTAGGGCGTCTCCAGTTCTTGCGACAAGGAAGTTCCTTGCGTGGCCGAAACCGGTTGGAATCACCACGTCAACGAACTGATTTGCGTCCTTCTTGTTGTCCGAAGGAAGCAGACCTATGGTCATCCCGTTGCGCTTCTTTGCACCACGGCATGCTGCCTCCATGACGCCCCCGAGACCGCCGCAAACAAGCGCGATCCCCCTTCTGGCTATCTCTTGACCCAGATTCTCGGCTAGTTTCAGAGTTGCTTCGTCGGCTTCAGAGCTTCCAACTACTGAAATCATTCTAAGCGGCATGGACTATCAGCACCTTCGGCACGATTGAATTTTCCCTCGGCACGTTGAAGCTTGCTCTTTAGCATGTTGTAGACCGAAGACGGGAGTCTCCCCTGCATCACTCTCTTCTGCGCTTCTTCCAGAAGTGTGGTTCGTTCTCGCCCAACGATTTGATTCGATGGACGTGGATCATGGGAGCACCTGCTAATATCTGAGCCGGGCTTCGGTGTGAAACGTGAACAAGCAACAGCTCTATCAATCTGCAGCCGTACGTCTTCTGGGAGTCTTCTTCCATTGAGTGCTTGGAGCTTCGCCATGGTTAGTAGTGCTCTCGGACCCATGCCTTCGCTGGACCACCCCTTGTCTTGACCCACGATGCAGATTCTTTCCTCCTTCTTGCAGTCCTTCCTGCATTCTTCACAAAGTCGAGACCGAAAGACAAGAGCACCAGTGGCCAGCTCGAGCTGTGCTACTCCTTCTTCAAGATTGATCATACACGCACTGTCTGAGACTTCTAGGCCCAATGATGAGGCGAACCTCCTGATTGCCTGTATCTCTTCTCGTGTGTTTGGCTGCGGGGTCGGAGGGTTGAATTGGAACTGAAACTCCGGGCAGTATCTCTCGTCCAACAGCATGACCCGGATAGGCTGCGGTCTTTCGCTTAGCTGCAAAACCATGAGCTCGGACACGGCTCGAAGAGTCTGCTGCACCGAATCTGCCCGGTGTATTTTGCACTCTTGACGGAGCGCATCCTCAACTGAGACCCTGACACTCTCGCGGTCGAGTAGGGACCCGACAACTACGATTGACAGCGAGTCCTTCTGCTCAGGAGCGAGCTCGAGCAACATATCAGAGAGATTCGCAAGATCGTCCTCTCTGACAACCACAATTGACGAACGAGCTCCTTTCATGAGTCCTCTAGTTATGCCAACGAATCGTTCCTGAGAAGGAATCAGCCAAAGCTGAAGCGTGACGGTTCCAATCGGGCTAGGCATTCTTGCGACTCCGATCCCAATCCCGAGTGCGGTGTAGAGTTGGTAAGACAGGCAGCTTCCAGATGCTTGGTTCAGGAATCCAGCTTGCAAAGACGGTCGATTTCCTAGTATGAGAACCTTGTATATGAGCCGGACCTGTCCCACAGCAGAATTAGCCGTAGCCACGCTCTGAACAAGGTCATCATCCGACTAAACTGTATTGGTTGCAGAACACAATCCGAATCTCGCTGCTTCTTGCCCCCGAAAGTTTCCAGAAGGCCGAATCATCAACTGAATAGTTAGAACAGCACATCGTCATCAGAGTCTTCATCGTCATCGTCAGGCGGGAGGTCTGCGAAATCCTGTTCTCTGACGTCAAGATAGTCATCGGGCACGACTCGCTCTAGAACGTCTTCCATCTCCCCCCACTCGCGGTGCCTACGTCTTCTGCCTAGGAGACCAGCTATTGTTGTTGCAGCGAATGCCAAGGCACCTGTGGCATACAGTTCTAGCGGAGAAGAGAAGGCTGCCGATGACAATGCTACTGCGAGAGTAACGATGGCCCCAATGATCAGAATGTTGATGAAACAATCGCATTGGATCGCCATGCCGCTCGGACCGAATTCGAAGTCTTCTGGTTCTGCACCCGAGGCACGGTTGAGCACGTAGTTAAACGCGCCTGCGAGGACTATGCCAGCCAAGATGATGACGAGTGTGACAGGGTCCATTCCTGACAAGTCCTAGGATGTTATTTCTCTGACTTCGGCCTGCGGCTGGGCTATTCTGAGATAGCTAAAACCATACTCCCCTTCGTATGAGACCTCAGACCCTTCGCTGGGTGTAATGACAAACATGACAGAGTAATCGCGCAACGCAACAGAACTGGCCTTTTCAACCCTGAACTTGCCTCTCGCGAGAGCGACCTTATGTCCCGTCTTGAGAGTCTTGAGTTCCGGACGGTCCGTGATGATGATTCCGACGCGAATGTGGAGTTTGTTGTTTCTCACAATGAGTGTCTCAATGCCGCTCAGACTCTGCACAGAGAGCACATCCATCCAACCAGTGAGTTCCTGAGGCAAGTCGTTGAAGTCGACTGTCTCGGACGAGACCCGTATCGCCACTGGCGGGTAGTTCCCTTGAATCTCATTGAGGATTGGTGTAATCTCGGTTGTACTCCAACCTTTCTTGACAAAGAGTTTCAAGGCGTGCTCTGCTATCTTCTCGAGGCTCGGCTTCAGTTTGTCGCCGGATGAGGAGGATATCTTGTACAGCATCAGAAATGATGACTGAGATCCCTCTTCCTTGCCGTATGCAATTCCAATCTTGTAGGCATTCACCGACATCTGCCAAGCCGTGTCATGTTCATCGAATTGGCAATAGTACTTGGCAAGGTCGTTCAACATAGATATAGTGGCATCCGGGTACTGTAGCTTGCTTTTGGCCAGTGAGAATCCGCCCATGAACTTGCGCAGGATCTGCATTGTGACGTAGAGGCCTTCGGAAGTTGCTTTCATGTCTTCGAGCCCTAACCGCTCCAGCATGCTATCGTAGAGAGAGTAGAACCAATCAATCTCTTCATAGTCCTGACGAATGATTGCAAGAACGATCCTGACGAAGAATGTCGATGCCTTCAGTTCCTCGTTTGAGACGGATGCGAACATCAAGAGCCGGAACGCTTCTTCGCTGAGAGCCTTAGCATCCTCGACGCCTTGGCGAGTGCCTCGATACAGATGACAAATCATCTCGAGATAGTAAAGGAACAGCGTAAGGTCAGATGCATGCTCGACCAGTTTTCTGTGAGTCTCGGCATCATCTGTAAGAGTCGAGACAATCAGTAGCCGCTCGATTTCGTTCTGGACTGCCTCGATTTCATCTGCCAACGAGTCATACTTGCCCGCCCTGAAATCATCAAACATCGCGGGTATTCCAGCCTTGATGTCTTCGAGGAAGTCAAGAACAAACAGTGATTGCCCCTTGGACAGTTTCTTATCCAGTCCACCTGCAGGCCGCCTCACTGTGCGCATGACTTTCATGGCGTGGTCTTCAATGATGCGAATCCTTGTAACAGGGTCGTAGGCCTCTTGCCTCGAGATGCTATAGCGGACCTCCTCGGCATAGATTCTGTCGTGGATTGGTTCAAGCTTCTTTTTCTCTTCGGGATTCTCTGTTGATTCTATCAGTTCGAGAACAAAGGCTGAGCCTACTATTCCCTCAACCTCTATCTTGAACTCTTGCAGTGTATTCAGCAGCTTCAGATCACTTGTCACGATTTGCGATTGCTTGACTCTTATTGCAGCGAGCACCATGGACATGTCATTGGGCTGTGGCAGAGCGGACTCAGGTTTGCCAAAGCTCTCGAGAAATGCCTTGATGTCCTTCATGAGTGTTTCGTCGATCTGGATTATCTGCTCAACTTCGCGCCGCAGATACCATCTGAGTTCTTGAAAAACTTGGCGCGTCATCCATACCTCCAGACCGATACGGTCACACGCCTCCTTGATGAGTTGTACATCTTTCGGCCTTTCACTGAATCCGCTGATGAAGAAATTCGCATCGAGGTATGCGCGCATGTTTCTATTCCGCTCCACTTGCTGCGGCTGTCGCTAGTTCAGAAGGAACCTTCCGTCGAGGGGAAAAAGGTTCCTATTGCGCATTACGATTAGCTTCGCCTATCGAGTCATGAACCTTGCAGAGATTCGCATATCAACGTACTAGTGACGAACAAGGTGAGTTTCAACCCATCATTAGCCTTAGTTGGAAACTATTTATCTCCGGATTCTGCCAACAAGTGCCAGGAGAACCACATGGACGACAAAGCGACGAAAGTCTACAATGCGATTAAGGGCGCAGGCAAGCCCATGAAGGCTGGAGAGATTGCAGAAGCAACAGGCCTTCCCAGCACAGAAGTGACGAAGATTGTCACAGTCCTAATGAAGGATGGCAAAGTCAAATCTCCTAAGAGATGCTTCTATTCTACATAGGTATCTGTAGAGGCCCGCAGTTCGTCTGGGGCTGTGAACAGGCTCTTCAAAGTCTGCGTGATGGCAGCTCACTGGCTACAGCTTGAGGTGGCCGAAGAACTCAGCTATTGGCCCCACAAGGAAATACTGCAGATTCAGGGCAATTCCAACAAAATGCGCGACCCATATCGCGACAATCATCCATCGGTATCTCATCATCTCATCTGGTGTCTTCAAGAGTAACACCATAGGTACAAACCAAGAGTAGTACCAGATTAGAACCCACGAGAAGAACATGAGAACCAGCGGCACGCAAAAGATGAACAGTCCCATGAAGCTCTTGGATTTGAGTTTGAGCGTAGGAACTCGTATCGGACCCAAACGTTTTGTCACGAGCACCGAATACAACAGCACAACCACGAGTATTGCAGGTGCAATTATGGCGACCGGGTTGGCTGCGGCAAGTCCGAGATAGAATGGATTTGTCGTGATGCTGGCATAGCTCGGACTGTTCGTGAGATGTGCAATCAGGGAAGTATAGCCCATGCCCGTCGCGAGCAGAGGCAGAGATAGACCTATTATTGTTACAACAAACGAGAGTGAGGCCAAGGGTCCCGCTGCAAAGAAGATGGGAAATGCAAGCCCCGGATACACCTTTGTCTGAACGGCGACTCCTAAGAGCGCGTTCGCCTTCCAAAGCGCACCCCGCTTAAAGAGAACAAAGGCTCCCAACATGAACGCATCAGCTAGGGGCTCAATCTTGCCGAACCCAATAGCATATGTAACTTCAAAGAAGTAGAACAGCGCAAGGAGTTGTCTCAGCCACCGTTTGTCCCAATAGCCTTGCGAGAGATACAGAAACGCTAGCACATCTAGGTGAGCCAAGAGAACGAGGGCCCAGTTCGCGATGTAGTGACTTGGACCGAAAATCCCGGGCTCAATCCCGGCCAAGACTGCATAGAAGAGGAGTGTGACAATGGGGTACTCGTACGTGACGTTCAGGACACCTGTCAGCATGTGGTCAGCTGGTGCGTGATAGGTGACGTTTAGGTCATGGTCGCTGATGTTGTAGACCCCAAGACCGACCTGCCAGAAGAGATCACCGTAGACCATACTTCTGTTCCGGTCTCGTTGAACAATCAGGGCATCCGCAACAGGTACCAGCAACAGAGATACCAGCAATGACAGGATAATGAATCTCCTGAAGCGGCGAAACACTCCTGCGAGGCTGAGTTCTTCTGACATTCGCGCAGCTCTCACAAGACCTCGGGTATCAAGGCCGTGGTTAGCCCGGCATATTCGGTCTCTGATTAAAGTTTCTTCTTTCGGTACAGTTAAATCATGCCCACATCCCGCGGCACCGGGATCCGGTGAGAATTAGATGAGCACGCGGGCTAGACCCACAATTGCCGACGTTCTCAAGATCAAGTCCGTAGCAATCGTCGGAATCTCCTCGAAGATGGGTTACTATTGGGTCCATTCGATGATTCAATGGCCGCATGATCTGAAGCTATGGCTCGTGTCGAAAGGAGAAGAAGAGGCGCTCGGGCGCAAAGTCTACCAAAGCCTTTCTGAAGTCCCAGAGAAGATTGACTATGCGATAATCTCAGTACCGTACAAGTATGTTGCAGATGTTGTCAAAGAGTGTGCAGCCAAGGGTGCCAAGGGCGTCACTATCTTCACAAGCGGCTACTCGGAACTCGGCACTGAGGAAGGAAGGCAAAGAGAAAAGGAGCTCGCTCAGATTGTTCGAAACCTCCCGATGAGGGTCCTAGGTCCGAACTGCATGGGTCTGCTTTATCCGAAGCTTGGATTCGCGTTCATGCCGACAATAAAAAGAGGTCCGGGCAATGTCGGGTTTTTGTCTCAGTCAGGAGGAGTCGCAATTGCGACCTATACCGGCGGAGTCGAGTCTGGTCTTGGGTTTAGTAAGGTCTTCAGCTTTGGCAATCAGATAGATATCACTGCCTCAGAGATTCTCGACTACTTCGAGACCGACAGCGAAACAGAAGCTGTTGGAGCGTACCTCGAAGGCGCCAAGGATGGGAGAGCTCTGGTTGAGTCGCTCAAGCGCTTCGCGGCCAAGAAACCGGTTGTCATTCTCAAAGGCGGACGGTCTCAGGAGGGAACTCGCGTTGTCTCTTCCCACACTGGGGCTTTGGCAGGAAACAACGAGCTATGGGCTGCCGCTTTCAGACAGGCGAACGTGCCTACTGTCACAACCTTGGAGGACCTCGAGGCGACTCTCAGTGTCTTCTCAAAGTGTCCGGTTCCTCGTGGCAACAACGTGGGCATGGTTACGATAAGCGGTGGAACAAGCGTCATCTACACGGACCTCTGTATTGAAAGGGGACTCAAGGTTCCTCGAACTTCACCAGACACCGTGACGAAGCTAAGGGAAATCATAAGGGATGTCGGGACAGGCTTCGGTAACCCTGTGGACATGGCGGCAGACTATTACGAGGATCAGACTACGTCCGAGGTAATCAGGCTCGTTGGGGCGGACCCGGCTTTCGATTCGATAATCGTTGAGGCGGATGTGCACAACATACACCAAGTCGCCACAATCATGGATGCACTCGATGTAATGCCTGACTTCTGGAAGGCTTTGGCAAAAGCCGCGAAAGAAGTGGTCGAGGTACAGCAGAAGCCCCTTCTCGTTGCTGTGCCGGAGGTAGCATACCCCGAACAAAGGACTGCCACTTGGAACACGTTCGTCACTGAGGGACTGCCTGTGTTCAGGAATGTCGGAGAAGCCGTGGGTGCGTTGTCACGGACCTGCCAGTATTACAAAGTCCGTCAGAACCGTTCAAGAAGCTGATGAGAATCCATCTTGGTTGCTGATTGGCAGCCAAGACGGACGGTCTGTTTGCGAGTTTCAATCAAACCAGAAGCTGAAATGAAAGGCTCCTAGCGTCTGCCTGCGGTTTGCGGCTCAGATAGTCTCGAATCCACGATAGAGAAACGCATTTGAGGAAGGCTCAATCCCTCGGACAACTCAGGTGACAATGCGACGGTTGTATTGCTGTTCAACTTGTCTGTGACCGAAGGGACATTGGTCGCTTTCTTGGCGGCCATTGCTTGCGTGCTCCTGAGTGGTCTGCTGATGGTGTTTAGGAACAGCAAAGCAACCCGAGTAGCCCTTCGTGATGTCATCACCCTTGTTGGACTGGGTGTCTTGCTCCCGACATGGTGGGTGAAGACAAACGGTCTTTCCTTCAACGATTTTGGTTTGCCGGGAGATAATCTGGTATGGGCAATGGCGGCTGACATAATACTGGCGGCCCTGCTTGCTGCGATGTTCTACTCCGAAGCAAAGAACAAGGGACACAGACCCGATCTCTCTGGGAAATCCGGGACAATCTTCTATTTGATGGTGGGAGTGCTCTTCGAAACTCTGTTCTTCTACAGCTTCTTGAGACAGCTTTTCGAGGAAGCATTCGGCATAATCCCGGCGCTTTTGCTGGTCTCCATCTTTTACAGCTTGCATCACATCGGGTTGGAAGAACAGATGAAGGATACAAGACCCGGTCAAGAACTGGGCAAACTCTTCTTTGTGGGTCTCATGTATTCAATCACTTTCAGAGTCTTCAATTCCGCACTCGCGATTTTCCCCTTCTTTATCGGCGTCGGAGTAATCTCTGACCTTATCGTTGAAAAGGAGAGCACCACTCTTTCATGGAAGGTCGGGCTCATGACGCTGCTCTTGATGATTGCCAGTGTAGTAATCGTTGCTTACCTCTAGACTGATAGCTCTTTGGAAGACATTAGATTATCGATGAATGTGACGGGAATTTGAAGTACTACATACAAGAGGATGAAAGATGAAACTGCTGGTTTTTGGCGCAACCGGACGCACAGGAAGACCTGTTGTAGAACAAGCTCTTGCTTCAGGAAATGACATTGTTGCATACGTTCGCAACCCTTCCAAGCTCAACATGCAGAACGAACACTTGGAGGTTGTCTAAGGCGAATTGTCAGATCAAGAGGCAATTGCGGCCGCAATGAACGCCGCGGATGCGGTCATTAGCACGCTTGGTCCGCGCGCCCGAAAGAAGGGAAAGCCACTTGCGCAAGGAATGCGAAACATACTTGCCGCGATGGAGAGTCAGGGCGTACGCCAGCTCATCATAACATCTACCGTTCATTGTTAGTTGGACAAAGTTGGACACAGGAGTCTCTGTCCGCCCAGAAACGGCACTGGGGTCGTACTCCTTGAGGCTGGAGTGTGTCGAGTCAACCTCAAAGAGAAGTCTGGTCCGAGCTATTTAAGCTCCTACTCCAGAATGTCCAAGATTGTCCAACTTCTATGCAGCTGTTGTCAACCCTTGCTTATGTAGCCGACTCTAACGTTACCGGATTTGGGATTATTGTTGAGTAATGATAAGCGTACTATCGTCCGATCGCGATCGGAGCCCCGGACAATTTCTGCAACGTGGACAATCTCTTCGTATGCTGGACGCATCATGAGTTTTACCAGCGCAATCGTTGCTTTCGCTCTGAAATTGAGCGCGTCAATTGAAGCTCTCGCACTCAGGGCACGCGGCAGCTGCAGAAAGCTGGGACAAACTTGGACACCTCCTCGTAGGAGCTTATATGCCCTGATAAGGAATCAGCCTTCGAGGTTGAAACGACACAAACTTGACCTCAAGGAGTTTGAGCCCAGTGCCGTTTCTGGGCGGACAGAGACTCCTGTGTCCAACTTTGTCCAACTAACAATGAACGGTCAAGTAGGAACAGCCATCTCAAGAGCAGATTTGGCGGATTTCATTCTCAAGCAAGTTGTGGACAAGAATTACCTGCGAAAAGCACCTGCTATCGGCAATTGAAGGAAAGTCATAGCAGAGTATAATACAGAAAATACGCCGTGGGGCAAGAAGAAGGACGTTCGAGATTGGTCCGATGCTTACTCTGGCCCCACAAGATAGGCTTGGAGAAGAAGAGAACCAGAAACGACAGATGGTATCCTATGTGGAAAAACACGCGAGTCCCAAGCGTTATATGGACTGACGCTAATTCTCGTTATCGGACAGGGCTCAAGGCAGCCACGTGACAGCTTGGTGAGATTAATCATGCACTTGGATTCGGAAGACATCGTGAGGCGAGTCTTGTCAAGCGCGAATTGTCCGATTGACTTCATAGTTCTATTTGGGTCCAGAGCTGAGGGACGAATCAGGACCAAGAAGTGACCACGACGTCGCAGTATCAGTACCTTCACTATCGAGGCTAGAGAGATCGCAACTAAGGGTTGTCCTGACTGGCGAGTTCACAGGTCCTGAGCGCGCCTTCGATTTCGTCACAATTGAGGATGTCAATTGGTCACTGGCTCACAGAATTGCACACGACGGGCTCGTTCTCTACGAGCGGGAGGAGGGTCTTTGGAATCGATTTGTCGAGCAGGTCTTGATCAACTATCCTGACTGGTCGGTCTCCGAGGACAGGTTTCTGAATGAGTTCTTGGGCGGCGAGTGATTGTGGCAATTGATGCAAAACTGCTAAACAAACGACTGGCCATGATCATCAAGGAAGTTGAATTCCTCAAGACGGTCCGCATTCCTAACTATGAACGATTCATCGCGGATGCAAAGACTCTCCGGGCGACTGCTCGGTCATTCGAGCTGAGTAGCTCAGTCAGTCGTGGATGTGGCTAGTCATATCGTCGCCCAAAGGCGATTGGGGATTCCTGATTCATACAGGGAAATGATTGCAATTCTTGAACAGAACGGTGTGTTGGACTCTCGTTTGTCGAAGAGCCTTCAGAACATGATTTCGATGCGCAACCTACTTGTTCACCAGTATCTTGAGGTCGACTACCAGTTGCTGTTCGAAGCGATTCCGAATGTAATCGCTGATGCCACTGAGTTCGTTTCTGTCATTCGCCAGCTCCTCAAGGGATGAGATCAAGACCAGCGGCATCTGTAGACTACCGTGACATGAGTGGACGACGTCCGTTGGGATATGGTGAGTCCTGTCCGCTCACAGCTAAGCAACTGCTTAGGCCAAACCGACTCGTTCGTTGAACTCACCGATTAGCCGGTCTATCTTGGGAGTCAGTTCTTGATTACCGGTCCAGTAGGTTTCATCGTACCATTGACGGTTCAGTTCCTCGAGATCGAACATCTGCTGCTCAATCCAAGTGAAGTACTTCAGATGGTGAACACGCTTTCTGTCGGGGAATGTGAGCTCAGTCATGGCATCTGTCTTCTGTCCCATGAGATGTCTGTGATAGTCCTTGATGGCATCTTTCTCGGTATAGGCACCATGAGACTCCGTCGCCTCTTTGAGTCTGGACTGATACATCGACATCGAGTCAGTGAAGACTGTAAGCACAGTATCCTTTCGAGTCAGCTCATAGTACTTGGCGAACTTGATGGCCATCAGAACATTGGCAACGCTTGATATTCCCAGCAGGTCTAGCTTCGAGACTAGACTTTCAGACACTCCCGCTTGCTTGACCAGATACTCGCGGCCTGCAGGCTCATTCAACAATCTGATGAGATTCAGCGGGTCGTTGTCGTCGATTGCGATGATCATATCAGTGTTCCGTACGTTGTGTATCCAAGGAACGTGTTTGTCACCTATGCCCTCGATACGATGAGCCCCATAGCCGTTCAACCAGAGGGTAGGACACTGAACGGCTTCCCCTGCCGCAATCTTGGAAGTCGGATATGCCTGCTTCAGATAGTCTCCACACGCGATTGTGCCTGCGGAGCCGGTAGTCAGACACACGCCTCTGTAATGACTGCTGCCTGACTCTTTCTTAATCAGCTCCTCCATGGCGTGACCAGTGACATCATAGTGGAACAGGTAGTTGCCGAACTCAGCGAACTGGTTGAACACGAATATGTCATTTCGCGTTCTCTTCAGCTCCCAGACCTTGTCATAGATTTCCTTGACGTTGCTCTCGCTGCCGGGTGTGGTGATAATCTCACCTGCAACTGTCTTGAGCCAGTCGAATCTCTCCTTTGACATACCCTGTGGGAGGATGGCGATGCTGTCACACCCGAGAAGAGTTGCATTGTAGGCCCCTCCTCTGCAGAAGTTACCAGTGCTGGGCCAAACAGCCTTGTGCTTTGTAGGATCAAACTGACCTGTAACGAGACGAGGAACCAAGCAGCCGAAGGTGGCGCCCACCTTGTGCGACCCTGTGGGGAACCACTTGCCAATCAATGCAATGATTCTTGCTTCAACCCCTGTCAGCTCAGGTGGGAATCTCAAGGAAGTTCGGTGAAGTAGTGAACAATCCGCCCTTCTCGACCGGCTCGTTTTTCCAAGTTATCCTGAACAGATTCTCGGGAGCAATATCCCACAGTCCTATGGTCTTGAGCCGCGACTTGACTTTCTCAGGAACTGTCTTCGGGTCCTTGAGTTGACCGAATGTTGGTATGATTATTCTGCGCTCCTTGCAGCGCTGGATATTCCGCTTGAGCTGAGCATCGTTTTTTGTTAGGTCGATCATGGACGCTTCCTCGTCTACTGGTCATGCTACAATGAGGGTGTGCTTACATGAAACAGCATCAGACCAAGTGTAGAATGCTAACATGGCCCGATTTGAAAAGCATTGCGCCTGAAATACGGACCAGACCGAAGGTATAATAGCGTAGTCGCAGGCCTCTTTGGTGATAAACAAGGCGAAAACAAGAGTCTAGAGCGACCGACGAGGCGGCTTCCTTTGTTGAAGCGCCGCTGGTTGTCTTGCATTTATTGCGAGATTCTAGACCGAGGTGGTTATTCGGAATGTCTACAGTGTTATCCAAGGCAGACGCTAGGCCAAAACGCGTCTACAAGTTTGGAGGCGGCAACGCAGACGGCAAAGCGAGCATGCGCGATGAGCTCGGTGGAAAAGGAGCTAGCATGGCATCAATGGTCTTGCTCGGCTTGCCCGTGCCCCCAGGATTCACGATTTCGACCTCCGCGTGCATGGACTACTTCAAACAGGGCGGAGTCATCTTTGAGGACCTCAAGCAGGAGATCCGAGACGCCCTAAAGGAAACTGAGAAGCTAATGGGACGGAAGTTCGGGGACTCGAAGAACCCACTGCTCGTGTCTTGCAGATCTGGTGCACGAATGTCAATGCCGGGTATGATGGACACGGTCCTCAATGTGGGCCTCACTTCCAAGACAATCAAGGGTCTCATTCAAACGACGAAGAATGAGCGGTTCGCTTACGACAGCTACCGCCGGCTCATCATGATGTACTCTGATGTGGTAATGGAAAAAGCCGAGGGTATTGAGCGTGAGGAGGGCCAAGGCATTCGTGAGCGAATGGAGAAGCTTATGGACGTCAAGAAGAAGAAACGAGGAGCGAAGTCTGACACAGAGCTCTACGGTCACTGATTTGAAGGAGCTCTGTGACGAGTTCAAGGCTGAAGTGAAATCAGCTCTCAAGAAGGAGTTTCCTGACGACCCGGACCAGCAGCTCTGGAGTGCCATTGGTGCAGTCTTCAAGAGCTGGTACGGAAAGCGTGCTGTTGCCTACCGTCGGATTGAGAACATACCGGATGACTGGGGTACAGCATGTACCGTACAGTCCATGGTTTTTGGCAACATGGGTGACGACTCTGCGACCGGTGTTGCTTTCACAAGAGATCCTGCGACAGGTCGGAACATCTTCTACGGTGAGGTTCTGTTCAATGCTCAGGGCGAAGACGTCGTGGCAGGATTGAGGACACCTAACCCGTTGAACGAAGAAAGCAAGACAGACCAGAACAAGACTCTTCCTTCCCTTCAGGAAGAGATGCCCAAGGTGTACCAGCAGCTCTGGGACATTCGCAGTACCCTTGAACATGACAGTCATGATATGCTTGATATCGAGTTCACGATTGAATCCGGCAAGCTCTGGATGGTGCAGTACCGAGTTGGAAAGCGCACGGCCACTGCTTCGCTGAATACTGCACTAGACATGCTCAATGAGCGGCTTATTGATGAACAGACCGCAGTATTGAGAATTCAGCCGGAACAGCTCACTCAGCTTCTCTACCCGATTATAGATCCCGCAGCGGAGGCTAAGGCGAACCCAATCGTTCAAGGACTGCCTGCAGGACCCGGTGGAGCGGTTGGTCAAATTGTGTTTACATCCGCTGATGCAATCAAGTGGTCCAAAGAAGGAAAGAGCGCAATTCTCATCAGAGAAGAGACCAGCCCTGAGGATATAGAGGGAATGAGAGCTGCAGCCGGTGTGCTTACCGCACGTGGTGGAATGACAAGCCACGCTGCGCTCGTCACGCGTGGCTGGGGCAAGTGCTGCATAGTTGGAGCGGGCGCGCTTCAGATTAGTGCCACTGATAAGACACTGTCTGTCGGCGGCAGGACTTACATCGAAGGCACTTGGCTCAGTCTGAACGGCACGAAGGGACTAGTTTACGCTGGTCAGTTGCCTACTATCAGTGCAAAAGACAACCCCCGACTGCAGGAATTCCTGAAGATTGTTGACAAGCATCGGAAGATGGGTGTCAGAGCTAACGCAGATACTCCGAAGGATGCGAAGAACGCAGTCGACTTCGGAGCAGAGGGAATCGGTCTCTATCGGACGGAGCACATGTTCTACGGAGAGGGCTCTGATGAACCGCTGTTCCTTCTTCGCAAGATGATCATGAGCGCCAATGAGGCAGAGAGACGACATGCGCTCGATGAGCTCGAACCGTTCATGAAGGAGAACATCAAGGGCACCCTAGAAATAATGGATGGTCGTCCTGTCACAATCAGGTTGTTGGACCCACCACTACACGAGTTCGTTCCACAGAGCAAGATTGGCCAAGAGAAACTCGCAAGCGCGCTTCACATCAGTGTTGATGAGGTCAGGAAGCGAGGCGAGAGTCTCCACGAGAGTAACCCAATGATGGGGCACCGAGGCGTACGACTTTGCATCACCTACCCTGAGATACCACAGGCACAGATGCATGCCATTCTAGATGCGGCATCTGAACTCATCAAAGAAGGCAAGAAGGTAAAGCTCGAAATCATGATTCCTGTAACGATTGGAGCGCAGGAGCTGCGGGTGATGAAGTCCATCGTGGATAAGGCAAGTGAAGATGCGACCAAGAAGCACGGCTTCAAGGTGGACTATGCCTATGGGACCATGATTGAAGTCCCCCGTGCCTGTATGCGTGCACATGACATGGCCGAGACTGCAGAGTTCTTCTCCTTCGGCACGAACGACCTCAGCCAGATGGGCTTCGGATTCTCCAGAGATGACATCGGGAGTTTCCTGCCTGACTATCTTAAGAAAGGCATTCTCATGAATGATCCTTTCCAGAGCATTGACAGACGTGGAATCGGAGAGCTCATGAAGATTGCAATTGAGAGGGGAAAGTCTAGGAGACCAAACCTCAAGATTGGAGTATGCGGTGAGCACGGTGGAGACCCGCGTTCAATCGAGTTCTTCTACGGTATCGGGGTCCAGTACGTGTCATGTTCACCTTACAGACTGCCCATAGCTCGTCTAGCGGCAGCGCAGGCCGCAATCAGGGCGAAGAAGCCCGGCGCGCGAAGAATAATCACCAAAACTCAGCTCCGGAACTGAATGGGCTGGAGCTGAGATTCCTCTCTTTTTCCTTTCAGGGACTGCAATCCCAATTTTACTAGTGGAATTAGAACTCGGGCAGTTCTTCGTATCTGTGACATGAGATCCAGTGACCTGGTTCTACCTCCCGATATTCAGGGACTTTCTCTTTGCATTGTGCTACTGCGTATTCACATCTAGGATGGAACCTACAACCACTTGGCGGATTAGTCATATCCGGGGGACTGCCAGGTATGCCGCGAATCGACCAATCCCTTCTCTCGAATTCTCCGGAGGGCCTCCATTGTCGGATTGCTCATCACGAAGGCTCTAGTGAACGGATGACCGGGCGTTCTCAGGACTTTGTCGGTGTGCCCAAACTCCATGATCTGCCCTGCTGACATGACACCGACTCTGTCAGTGGCCCATTCCATTAGTCTCTGGTCATTGCTTATGATGAGCATTGATATACTGAGTTCCTTTCTAACGATGTCAATCGCGGCAAGGACTCTGTGTTGTACTCCCGGATCCAATCCAGTGGTCGGTTCATCTGCAATCATCAAGGCGGGTTTCGTGATGAGAGCCATTGCAATGAGTACGCGCTGATCTTCGCCCGACGCTGAATTGGGCTGGCTTGAAATCCTTCCTGATATCAACATCTGCAAGTTCAACGAGGTCAAGTACCTGAAGGACTCGCCGCATGACTTGGCGCTCCTGCAGGATTCTCTTTTCATCATGCACCCATAGGGACTCAGCTGTCTGGTAGTCGATAGTCATGTAGGGATTCATCGACTTTTTCGAACCTTGAGGCACGTAAGTGATTTCGTTGCCACGTATCTTTCTGTACTCCTTTTCATCGAGAGCCAGCAGGTCCTTGCCCTTGAACCAAATATGTCCCTCAACTCCAGGCAGATCCTCTTTCATATCTGCTGATGTGAGCCCTTTCTTTCTCGCTTGGTCACGAAGCTCCCACAAGCGCTTTGTCGTTTCATCGCCCGAGGAAGAGGCATAGTATCTCGACATTCTGTCGAAAACGCCCATGATTGCCAGCGCCACTGAAGTCTTCCCCGATCCCGACTCGCCGAAAAGCCCTACAGATTCGCCTTTCCTGATATTGAATGATACATCGTCAACTGCTCGGACAATTCCTTTCTTTGAAGTGTAGTATGCTCGGAGATTCTCAAGCCGAAGAACTGGTTCGTTATCGCTGGAGGTCACAATAGAACCTCTCGCGGCGAACGACTGAAGAATCCTCCGAACAGCGCATCGAGAGACGTATTGCGACCCTAACCCGCGTGGTTGAGATACAAAAAAATAGCAGGAGGAGCCTGCACTGCTGGTCCTGCCTGCCCCCTACTTTCCAGTGCGAAGAAGAACGCCGCCTAGGATTGCTAGGATGCTTCCGATGAAGTAGACGTCAGCGCCCGCAATCAAGTTGACTATGCCGAATATCAAGACGACAATACCCCACGTCTTTCCATTTCCGACATAACCCTGGAAGCCAAACCGCACTGTGAGTATTCCAAGGACGAGTCCAAGAATCTCGTTAATCCTTGAATCCGGAAACAGCCTGTACGGCATATAGCTGATATTCGAGAGTAGCAGTGCCACAGAGACTATCATGATTATGCCGCCGACGAGGCTGAGAACGAGCCCGTAGATTGGTTTCTTCGCCACGTTTCCCGTTTTCCAGACCTCATTTTACTCTTCAATGGTTCTAGGTTTTTGATGCTTTGGTCATTTGGTGCTAATATATCATGCTTTCTCACTTTCCTCAACACCAAAAAGCCAAACGTTATTACCTAATCAGAATCGGTCGCCGACTAGCCAGGGGCGCCACTCCATGGTTGACATTGACCGGTCAAGGTTCGCAGTGTATCTTGCATATGCGAGTCAAAGCATGGGGCAGGCGATGGCTTGGCAATTCATCACATTCTTTGCTAAGCACGACTTAGGTGAGAGTTCGCAGCTCGTCCTGGCCTTTGTCTGGGCCATTCCCGCTTTTGTGACGATGATAGCCGTGTATCTATGGGGTTCTCTGTCAGACCGTGTAGGAAGAGGAAGCCCTTCATGGTGGTGGGCTTCATAGGATATACCTACACTTTCTTTCTCTATTCCTTCGTGACCGATGTTTTCCAATTCGTACTGGTTGCTATGGCGGAGCTGCGTGTTCGGCAGCAGCAATTCCTGCAGGCCAAGCATACCTGACGAGCAAGACAGCGAAGAAAGGCCAACGCCTGGGTTTCTATATGGTAGTTACTTCAGCAGGCTGGTTCTTTGGAGCGCTGGCTAGCGGGCTGCTCCACGATATGATTGGCATGTTCACAATGTTCAGAATCTCCGCAGCGATTTGCCTGGTCGCCGTGGGCGTAAGCGCGGTTCTTGTCAAAGACCTGCCGATTGTCCAGCCGACAGTGCGTGTCAGGGTCAGATTTCGGACCATGATTCGGAAACCTGGGATGGCAAGGCTCGCTCTTATGGTCACTCTCAGTACGGTCGGCATCTATGCCACATCATTCGTCATGGCAATCGTTGTCGTGGACGAGCTCGGCGGTCCTGCCGCATACGTAGGTTATGCTAACTCTGGCGCAACCCTCGCTGCAGTCTTGATTACTGGCTTCATAGGAATCCTCGCCGACAGGCACGGTGCTGTACCCATAATGTTCACTGCATATGTTTCATATTCCCTCTACGCCATCGGTTGGGGATTAGTCACGGATCCGTTCCTTGCAACAGTGCTCTATATGCTGCCCATCTACGCACTGGCCCAAACGGGATCCTATGCGTTTGTCGCTCGGATGTCTGCAGATGCCGAACGTGGTAGCGCAATGGGCATTGTCAATGGTGCACAGAACGCAGGGAATGCACTAGGTCCGATTGTCGGAGGTCTGTTCGCCGCGTTCGTCTTCCTTCGTTTTCAACCCGTGGCATGGGTCACTCTTGTGTTCAATCTTGCTGCAATGGTCGTCTGTGCAACTCTCTTCAGGGTGGAGACGCAAACAAGAAAAAGAGAAGAGATTCCTGAGCTTGCAATGACATCGTCTGAGGGTGCAGCACTTGCTGAAGACTGACTAACGGAGAATGCGGGCACATCATAGTTGGGTCACGGCTGTCGCCTCAGGTACAAATCGCGCGACGCAGCCACCGATGGCAAATATGGACAATACAGATGGAATCGGCATCGCTGCAATGTACTCTGCCTTGAACAGAGTTGTGCCCAGGAACACGCCGAACAGAACAGCGGGCAAATACGAAAAGGCTTCCAATCAATGCTAGTCTAAGTCGGACACTGTCTTTCTCAGTCTTCGATTTGCGTTCCCTTAGGTATTGATCGATTTCCGACTCGGTCATCACTTTGTGATCGAATACTCTCATCTTGGCCACAGCAGGCGGGCAAGTTGTATAGTCTCTCAACAAGCCCAGAATCCGGGACACGGCGCCGTGAATGAGCAACAGCCGTGACAAGCCCGACAGCGAAAAGAAGCAGGCAAGCGACATAGTAGAGCGGAAACCAGCCTTCATGCAAAGGGGCGACCAATATCGCCAGTTCGCTCATCGTCATGATCATCAAGTTGGAGCCCGCTACCAAGGGAAACACTGCGTAGACTCTTCCTCTTGTGCTAGTGACACACCCGGCAAGCAGCACCTCTCCGTCGCCTGGTGATGCTAGGATATCCCCTATAGCAGACTCTGATACAAGCAATGCTTTGAACAAGACTGATCTGGAGGTTCTCGAGTACTATCTTGTCCGAGGTAACTCTTCCAGGCCTCAATTCCTCTTTGACCTGTTCGCTCTTCCGCATTCGCAAGCAGTCCCAAGAAACGAGCGTCGGTGATTGGGCGCTTGTATCTATGTGCCAGCGTCTTTAGCCAGAGCAGGTGAGATAGGGCACCGATGACGAACGTGAACAAAAGAAAGGAGACGAGAATGCTATCGATACCCACGAAGAATGAGCTCGTGATTCCCCAAAGCCAACCCAAAATGAAGAAGCCGTTGGGTGAAGTCCAACCTAGCAGAGTGGCTGACGTCTCTAGGGGTAAGTCGTGTTCGTAAACAGGAGGGCACATCTCTCTACCACGCCTGTCTTTGTGTAGACGGGTCCGAATAAGTCTATCGCACTAAATGACGCTGACCGGCTTCTGTGCGTCAGGTAGAAATACCACAATATCAGTTCTTGCTTCATGTCAGATGGCTGCACAATAGCTGCCAAGAGAGTAGGCAACGGGTTGTTCCTGCTCAAGAACCGAGACTTGGTCTACGAGAACTTCAAAGACTCCGCACTGTTTGATGATACTCTGTTTGCAGTCACGGGTGTGAATATCGGAACAGGCACGAAGGCCGGTGTCTCAATAGGGGTCAACAAGTGGGGTCTCGCGGCATGCAGTTCAACTGTCCTGATTAAACAAGCGGATGCTTACGACTTCCTTCTTGAAGAGATACTAAGGAACGCAAAGACAGTGGACAAGGCCCATGATATGGTATCCGACTCACTTCGGAGCGGCAAGCGTTACCAATGGTGCAACTTTGTCGTTGGTACGCTCGAAGGAGTCGGTGCGATTGAAATCGGCGAAGGCGTTTGCGAGTTGGAGAAGAATCCAAAGATTATAACCCGTGCTAACCATCACATGAAGCTCCCGACAAAAGATGCCTTACTAAAGGCGTCAAAAGAAGAACGGGAAGCTGGTGGGCCGCTGCCTACCAGTGAGAAGAGACGCCAGGTCGCGGCCAAAATGCTCGACTCCGCTTCTTCATTGCGTGACATGACTGCGATACTGAGTAATCATAGCGACAGCAAGGGCTTCGATTCGATATGTCGTCACAGGGCGGTCAAGCCTCACGAGAATCCTCTGATGGGCGAGACCACGTACTCATACATAATCGAAATGCACAGAGTCGAACCCAAGAAGTTCGCCTTCAAGATGCATGTGTCTCGTGGGAACCCATGCTCGAACCCGTTCAAGGAAATACGCATTGATTTCGACCTTTCCGCGCGTGACAAGGAGAGAATTGTCAAAGACTTTCCGTAGGAGTGATCACAATAAGATGTCTGAAACCCTTCGAGATGCTCTTCGTGGTTTCTCGGTGACCACGGCTACACCATTCAGCAAGGACTTGGCGAAGGTAGATGTCAGTGCCATATCAACGAACATGGCTCACCTGAAGAAGAATGGTGTCCGGCTTGTTATACCCTGCGGCAATACTGGAGAGTTCTACTCGCTTTCAGAAGCAGAATGGACTCAAGTGGTCAAGGCCACAATTGAAGCATCTTCTGGCAAAATGATCGTGATGCCCGGTGTGGGCAATAGCGTGACCACCGCCATCAGCATGGTCAATCAGGCCGAATCATTGGGTGCAGAGGCAGTCATGATACTCTACCCCCAGCATGTCTTCAGTTCAGAAGAGGGAGTCGTTGGTTATTATCGAAAGATACTCGATGCGACCAAGATTGGTGTTGCGCTGTACAAGAAGGGACCCCTGCTCACAGACGCCGTTCTCAGGGATCTCTTCAATCACAAGAATGTTGTCGCAGTAAAGTATGCGTTTGGAAGAGTCGTCGACTGCGCATATAGCGTTCAGACACTAGGCAAGCGCGTTATCTGGTCATGTGGCACCGCTGAGAGATTTGCTCCATTCTATTGGCTCGCCGGCGCTGAAGGGTTCACATCCGGCCTGGGCAATTTCGCCCCTAAGGTCTCACAGCGAATGTACGATGCACTCAAGCGAAATGATTACGCCGAGGCGATGAAAGTCCAAGCGATGATTACACCGTTTGAGAACCTGAGAGAAGGCAAAGGAACTGCGAATAACGTGCCGGTAGTGAAAGCTGTAATGGATCATCTCGGGCTCGTTGGTAGAGAATGTAGGCCGCCAATCCAGTCGCTTAGTGTTGCTGAGAGGAAGGCTGCAGTTGATGCGGTTTCCACTTGGGGACTCAAGTAGAGCGTTTTGGAGTGTTGCGCTCTTGCGCTCGCTCCCGGCGGACGGTGTTGTTAAGTTGGAGGATGGCTCAAGCCCCTCCACGATGTCTGTCACACCAGGCTGCTTTCCAAGAGCTAAGTCATTACACAGATGCCTTCGGACGATATGTTTATGCGGATAGATGCCATCGATATATCTCGAGGGCGTGCATTCGATGCCTCATAGTATTTCAGAGGTTGCATTCACCGTCAGCATATTGAGCCTGGATGTGCTGGTATTCGGCACTGCAATACTGTTGTCGGCACTTGGCACTTCAGGGTTCATGTTCGCCGTCAGCGTATTGAGCCTCCTGATGGTGGGGTTCGGCGTTGTAGTACTGCTGTTGGCACTTGGTTACAGAGAAAAAGAAGACATCGCCAAGAAAAGACTGCTGACCAAAGCGGGTCTTGTCCTCTGTGGGCTCATGATTACTGTAACTCCGCTTTCTTTGAACATGTACTGGGCATTCTCATGGCGCTCCCCTCTGGATTGGGACTTCTGGTCTCTCGCTGCTATGATGAGCTGGTATCACCTTCTAGTACTGGCGCTATTTGCGTCAATTGGAGGACTCATCATTGAGCGAGCGTCGTCATCAGTGTACTCTGAGGGTGACCACTCGATGCCTCAGAGTACTTCAGAGGTTATGCTGACCGTTTGCCTATCGAGCCTCCTAGTACTGGGATTCGGCACTGCAATACTGTTGTCGGCACTTGGTACTTCAGAGTTTATGTTCGCCGTCAGCGTATTGAGCCTCCTAATGGTGGGATTCGGCGTTGCAATACTGCTATTGGCACTTGGCCATAGAGAAAGAGTAGACGTCGCCAAGACAAGATTGCTGACCAAAGTGGGTCTTGTCGTTTGTGGGCTCATGATCATCATCAGCTCCGCTTTCGTTGTATGTCTATTGGGCATTCCCGTTTCGCCCTCCTCCTCTATGGGACTGGTGGTCACCCGCGGCTGCGATGACGTGGTATAGCCTCTTGATGCTGGAGTTGTTCGCCGCAATTGGAGGGTTCATCATTGAGCGAGCGTGGTCTATGCAGTGATAGGCAAGGCCAAGAATCGTTACTGGGTGCCCTTCTCCTTCTGCGGTCCTGCTAGATTTGTCAGCTAGACCTTAGTAATACGTGCCTCTTCTTATTTCACGCCCAAGATCTTGCGTCAGCTCCAAGACATGAGCGATCCAGCCACACACGCGCGAAACAGCGAACATCTGTGTATTGAGTTCTGCGGGTACACCAAGCACCGAGTAGACGGCAGCATTGTACAGGTCAACGTTGGGGTACACCGTGAAGCCCTTACGTTCCATGATCATACGACTCCCCTCAGTCGCTATTGCCTCGACGACTTGGAAGAGTGACTCCTGAGGAGTGCCTGCCGTCCTTCGACGTAGTATCTCTCTCAGTACCACGGCTCTTGGATCAATGGTTCGGTATATTCGATGACCGAGGCCGAATATCCGGTCGCCGCGCTCCATTCTCTCTCGAAGGACCTCGGCAACTTCTGACGAATCGTGGATTGCGCTGATGGTCTTGAATGCTTCCCACCCTGCGCCATGGTGAAGTGGCTTCGAATGTTCGTTCAACGCGGCGATGAGTGACTCTGATGGAGAAGCGCCGGACTTGATTTTCTCTTCTAGGGCATTGAGGGACGGGTTCTGCGGGTCGTCCATGTGAAGAATGAGACAAGTCTGGAAGTCTTTCACCAATTCCTGATCTGCCTGAATTCCGAGCATTCGGAGTAGGTTGGCTGCCTGCCCGAGATCGATTCGGGGCGAGACTGTCTCTTCACCATGTGTCAGACGCCATTGAGATGCAATCACCATCGGCGTCAGACTCACAAAGAAAAGCAAGGAGCCGCTAGTATCAAACCCCCACCTATCAGCATATTCATCGAGCCGACTGGCTAACGCAATGAGCGGACTGGCGTCGTTTGACTTCTCTGGGGACTGGGAGTCCAGCACATCGGGGCCGTGATATCTGTATTTGTTCATCGAGGTCATCAATGTCGTAAGCTGTGCCTTTGTGGGCAAGTGGCCATGAATCAAAAGGTGCAAGACGCTCTCGTAGCTCTCCTTGCCAGCCAGTACCGTGACGTCCGCTCCTCTAAACAAAAGCTGCCCTCTGATAGGATCGATTTCGCTAATGGGCGGATGATACGACATACTCTGTCACTCGCTGCAAACACACGCAATAGCACGGATGATATGAGGCTTCTCTTCAGCAACCTGTCTTTGTGCAGCGGACTTCAGGCATGTTGTTTATACGAAAGTCATGCCGCATCTGTAATGTGTTAACCATAATTGAATGGTACATCCTTGCCTTGATACTCATTTTCGCAGGCTGCATACTCTTTGGACTAACTAGGAGCAAGGCATCACGGGAGGTCGGATTTGCTGAAGGAATCGATGATGCAGGTGTGGCAGATGCGTTTGGTTCGCTACAAGAGTTGCCACAATTCAAAATGCTGCGGAGAAAAATCGTTGAACATGTAGCTACTCCAAGTATCGGAGCGCCCGCATCAGATGGGATGTCACTACTAGACCTTGGATGTGGAACTGGTCACCTCCTGAAGGCATTCCACGACGAAAGCACCCGTGAAAGATTACCACGGCTTAAGCTATATGGCATAGATATCGGAGTGGAGTCCATTCGGGTTTGTCACGAAAAGCTTGAGGCAGCAAATATCACTGAGGTGGATTTGAGGGAGGGAGATGGAGCGGACATGCCCTACTCGGACGAATCGATGAATATTGTTGTGACTTCACTATCATTGCATCACTGGATTGAGCCACTGCGTGTTCTTGACGAGATTTATCGTGTTCTGAAGCCAGAGGGACTTCTAGTCCTGTTCGATATGAGGCGAGACTGTAGGAGAATCTGGCATTGGCTTCTCAGGTTCGCAACGCGCGTTGTTGTACCAAAGCCATTGCGTAAAGTACGAGAACCACTTGGATCACTGCTTGCAGCATACACGTCAGAAGAACTCAAGGAACTCATGGCAAGAACAAAATGGGCTCACGCAGAGCAGAACTTGGAGGGGTTTTTGTTCGCCCAAGTCCTTGAAGCGCGCAAATGATTTGTTTGCCAACATGAGTGGCTGTTTTTGACGAACCTCTGAAGAGTCAGTTTTCGTACAAACGATTGGCATGACAGGATACTGGCAAGCCCGATCCGTTTCTTGGTTCCCTGAATCCACACTATGGAGCCAAGACATGGCTGAACCATTAGAACAGGCATAATTCACATTAGAAGAAGGAGACATGATGTCAGTACTAAGAAAACGAGACGGGTGACGCGGCCAGCGCAGCAGCCCGCCAATTGGAAATCTGAAAGCTCTACAGCTTTTGTGCCATGAAGGCGGCAAGGTCAGTCAGTCTGGTAGAGTAGCCCGCTTCATTATCGTACCAGCCCAAAACCTTCACCATGTCACCAACAATCATGGTCTGAAGCGAATCGAAGATGCATGAGTGAGTGTCGCCGATGAAGTCTGATGAGACGAGCTCCTCGTCTGTATAGCGCAGATACGGCTTTAGTGCTCCGTCGGCTGCCTTCTTGAATGCCGCATTGACTGTCTCGACTGTGGCCGGCTTCTGGACAACTACGCTGAGGTCTGTGAGCGAGACATCCAGCACCGGCACTCTGATTGCTATGCCATTCATCTTGTCTTTCGCATTTGGATATACTAGGCCAATTGCTTTTGCCGCCCCGGTGGATGTGGGCACTATGTTCCATGCTGCTGCTCTTGCTCTCCTGAGGTCAGTGTGCTGAAGGTCGAGCAATCTCTGGTCATTCGTAACGGCGTGTACCGTCGTCATCATGCCTTTCACTATTCCAAAGTTCTCGTCGACAATCTTCACCATGGGCGCTAGGCAGTTCGTTGTGCAAGATGCATTCGATACGATGTTTTGCTTTGCAGGATCGTAAGTTGATTCGTTCACTCCCATTACGAAGGTGGGCATTTCTCCCTTTGCCGGTGCAGTCAGGATAACCTTCTTGGCTCCTGCCGCGATATGCTTCTGGCAATCAGCTGTGTCCTTGAAGACACCAGTAGATTCAATGACAATATCGATAGTCATCTGCTTCCAAGGCAATTTCGTCGGATCCTTCTCAGACAGGATCTTGATTTCTTTGCCATTGATGACAATCCCATCTTTCGTCGCAGTGACCGTGCCGTTGAACTGACGCATGGCCGTATCGTACTTGAACAGATGGGCCAAGGTCTTCGCATCCGTGAGGTCATTGATTGCGACTACTTCCAAGTTCTTCTTCAACAGGACTTGACGCATGAATTGGCGGCCAGTCCGACCAAAACCATTGATAGCAACGCGTGCCATTCTAACGCACCTCTAGTTACCTAGTACTCAGGTCTTGGACCTTTGCTATATCTCTTGCGCAGTGAATACTAGATGCCTATTTCGGTGTGACTAAGCTTGTGATCAAGCACTCGCTAGGCGGGGACCTGCAAGTCCGCTACTACTCAGTTCACCCGGCCTTCGCTTTGCTGGCGCGAGAATTGCTCAAAGCGCCGCATTCCTATACGGTATGCCGGGATCACGAGATAGCCGGCCACACCCACAAGGACGAATGGGGCCGTTGGGTTCACAGTGTCCCAGAGAACACCGCCTGCTATCGGTCCTACAAACCTAGAGAAGGCTGTCGCCCCTTCGAATATCCCGAAGCCTTGGCCTGCTCTACCCTCATAGGCGGTGCCGAAGATGGCAGACATTACGGTATAGGCGAGCACTGCGGTCACACTCTGAATTGTGAACAGGACTGCAATGAGTATCAGTCCCAGGTCGGTCTCTGATAAGGCCGCAAGCGGCGGTATCACTGCTCTAAGCGCAGCGACTATCCACGGAATTGCCACAAGCAAGAGAGATGACGATGAGCTGACTACGACCGCGAGTGAGACTATGGCGATTCTGTTCTTCCTGTCGGCCAACCGTCCCATCGATCCGCCCAATATCGCTGACATAATACCCCCGGGCAGGTATACGAAGGCCAGCATCTCGAGTGAAGGATTGAACATGTTGATTATGAAGAGCTCCACAAAGGGTCCCATCAAGGCCGTAATGAATGCGTCAAGAGATGCCGCTAAGACCAAAGCGAGTATACCGGCTCCCACAAGAAACTGAGCATCTCTGCTTCTTGCTCTTTCAGCCCTTGGCTCCAGCGATGGCCCCTTCTGCAGAACTATTAGACCTCCAATTAGATTCATGGCTGCGTACAGGAGAAACACAGACCCGATGCCGAAGAAAGCCAACACGGTGAACCCGACAAAAGCTCCAATCACGCTTCCTTGTCCGTTAGCAGCTTCTCTGCGGCCGAATGCCTCACTTCTATTCTCGCGAAGAACCATCTCTGATATTTCAGAATCACTGCCGACTTGGTAGAACGCTGCACCGAGACCCCACAAGAGGCTGTTCACAATCAGGTTACTGAGTGAGCCAAGCGCAATAGCCGAGGCCATGCCAAGGTAGGCAGCAGCACGCACGATTGCTCCTGCAGAAATACACTGGCGTCTCAATCCTCTTGCTGCAAACCTACCGGCAACAGGAGAGAATACAGCCGATCCCAATATGAGCAAAGAGAAGACAAGGGCGACCTCTGTGCCTGAGGCGCCCATGTAGCTATATGCTATGATCGGGATGAGAAAGGAGACGACAAAGAAGCCGAAGCTACAGAAGAAAGCAGAACGGTATACCGACCCAAGCCTCGGCCAATCACTCGTAGCCGGCGTGTTCTGCATGGATTGCTGTCAGCCTCGGAGCCAATATATATGCATATCTAGCGGTATCATTTGCCAACCCTTATTAGAAGTGCGGCGTGCTCTCCATCTGATTGCTTGTCAGGAGGACAAAGCATGAGTGAACACAGTCAACATCTTTGCGAGTACGCCAAGCACCATGGCGTCGATGACATGAGAAAGTTGGTCAAGAACCCGCAGTTCATCTGTGAGGTCTGTGGCAGATCGGCGAACAAGAAGGATAACCTCTGCCGGCCAGTTAGTCTCTAAGAGCTGGGGAACCGGTCTTACCGGCAACTGCTGTTGCTGATGTTCATTGCGACAAGCAACAGTGGCAGCAGGCTAGCCCTTCCGGACTAGCCTCTCACTTCTTTTCTTTCATTCGGTGTTTCGGACAGCCGCAATTGAATGACCGCAGTATATTTGACTGGGGTCTCATACCCAACTAATCGGGCGGCATCATGATTGAAGACGCCATTACTTATGTAGACAGAACCTTGGGCAAGTCCATTCAGGATCTGAAGAGGCTCTGTCGTATCCCCTCAGTAGCCGCAAAGGGCGAGGGCATGACCGAGGCCGCAGAGCTTGCCGAGAGGATGCTGAGCGAAGCAGGTCTTGAAACGCGGATGCATGAGACATCAGGCTGGCCAGTTGTCACGGGAGAGCTGAACACAGGCGCTAGAAGGACTCTGCTCTTCTATGATCACTATGATGTGCAGCCCGCCGAGCCACTAGACCTCTGGGAATCGCCACCTTACAATCCAGTGATACGAAACGGACGTATCTTTGGCCGTGGCGTGGCAGACAACAAGGGTGACCTCATGACTCGAATATGGGCGATGAAGGCGCTCAAGGAAACCGGTCACGAGCTGTCAATCAACGTGAGGTTCCTCGTGGAGGGTGAGGAGGAAATCAGTAGCCCCCACCTTCCAGAGTTCGTACGTGACAATGCATCTTTTTTGAGAGCTGATGGCGGGATATGGGAATTCGGGGGCTCTGGACCAGGAGGAACACAAGAAGCTTGGCTGGGTTTGAAAGGCATATTGTACGTCCAGCTGGAAAGCCAGCTTCTCTCTCATGATGCGCATTCTGCCAACGCATGTGTACTCCCCTCTGCGGCCTACACTCTTGTACACGCTCTTGCGTCTCTCAAAGACCAGCATGGTCGCATTCAGATTCGGGGTTTCTATGACGGCATAAGGCCTCTGTCAGCACCAGAAGTCGAGGCAGTCACAAAGATGGACCTTCAAGAGCAAGTATTCAAAGAACACTACGGAATTGAGGATTTCCTGAACGGCATGTCAGGGATGGAAGTAAAAGAGGCTTACTATAACAAGCCGACATGCAACATATGTGGTCTTGACAGCGGCTGGCAAGGGGAAGGGTCCAAAACCGTTCTACCAGCGAAGGCTTCCGCCAAAGTGGATTTCAGGCTCATCGAAGGAATGGACCCGGAAGACATACTGAGGAAGCTCAGGCTTCACCTGGATCAGAACGGCTTCTCGAAAGTCAACATACTTTGGCACGAGGGTTACCCTGCGGCCAAGGTACCGGTCAATCATCCGTTTGTGAAGGTAGTCGCGGCAGCGAACCGAAGAGCATTCGGGCATGACCCTGACATACATATCACGTCACCGGGGTCGGGTCCGCTGTATCTTTTCAAGGATAAAGTCCCGATGGTGTCTGTTGGCTGTGGAGATTTCTTCTCACGTGTTCACTCGCCCAACGAGAGCATAATCATTGACAACTACCTGAAGTCAATGAAGCGAATTGTATTCCTAGTTGATGAGATGACGCATTGGTGAGCACACTGCTTCGGGGGTGGCAAGAGTTTAATAGCATCCGAAGTGAGCTATGGGATTGGGAGAGTTACCGGGTACAGGACTTGGGTTGACTCGTCTGAATCGTGCGCGAAGCTAGGGGTTGTGAGACGTGACCAATGGATATGGGAAAAGAGAGCATCCTCGTTTCTACTACTCATTCATGGCGCTCATACTGATTCCCGTGATTCTCATCTTCGCAGAAATGGCTTATGACCTAGTGTTCAATGCTGGTGCGAATCTTGTCGTATTATTGGCTACGTTCGTCTTTTACTCTGTCCCGGTGTTCGGGTGTGGCGTGGGATACAACCGACGGGGCATCAATCCTGCCGTCCGCGGTCCACTCGATGACCCTGACAGATAGTCGCTTTGGTCACGAGCTGAAGGTCAAATGCTGACCTTCGGATGAGATGACGTCTCTTCGCATGCCCATTCGCCCAAGAGAGCATCATCGTTGATAACTATCTTAGGTCGATGAAACGAGTTGTGTACCGAGTCGATGAAATGGCACACTCGTACAATGCATTCCTTCGGGGAGTGCAAGAGCTTAATAGCATACGATTTCCACCTGCGAATTGAGCGAGTCACTGGGCATGGGTCCTTGCTCCACTCGTTTGGATCGTAGACGACACGAGGGGTTGGGAAGGCATAACCGAACACGACTTGAGAAGGGACTACCCTTGTGCCTACTATTATATCATGCTGCCTGTATTTGTCATTTTGATTTTCATCTTTACATCGATGATTCGCGACCTAGTTGTCAATAGTGGTGCGAACCTTGTTGTGCATTTGGCTGCGCTCGTCAGCGTCTGCGTGATAGCGTTCGGGTGCGGGGTGACGTACAAAAGACAGAGCGTCTATCCCGCAGGACACGGTCCACTCGATAATCCTGATTGACAGTTGAAGTACTGACAAGTTGTAGGTTCATATCTTACTATCTGTTGCTGGTTCTTCGAATCTGCGATCAAGAGCTATGGCAAAGGCGGCCGTATCTCGATTTGCTGCTCCCACTCAACTATATACCCGTAGTCTATGTTGAGTTCCTTTGCTGGCTCGATGGCTGCATTCCATTCGATGATTCCGAGCTCAGACTTGTCATAAGGAAGGGAAGGTGTTTGGAGGGATACAGTAATCTTCTCTGTGTTGCTATACGGAATCCTGTCTACGACCTTGACCTCTATCTTCTCCTTTGCGAAGTTCTTGAAAGCTAGACGATACTTGTACTCGCGTCTTCTCTTGCCCTTGGAAATGCCAGCCTTTTCTGTGTCCTTTGTTAGAAGCTTCTTCTCCGCCTTGATGTCGTACGCACTTCTCGTGCCCAAACGGAACTTCTCTCTGGGCGCCACCATTCCTAGGTAAGTCTGACCGATGAAGTCGCCAGTAGAATAGACCTTTGTTGGTCCCGGGAGCAAGACAGAGTCGCCATTTGTGATTTCGTCCTGAGCTACCACCTCTCGCATGGCGTAAGCATTCCAGAAATGAAGCCTCTTACTTTCGAAGGCTTCCTCTGTTAGAGTGACGGGGTGTGGTTCGACCGTTGAGAGAATGCTCACTGTGCCAGGCAGCTCATACATGACCGTGCCGCTAATTGATTCCGCGGTCTCAGCGTAACGCTGAGCCATTTCCTCGGCAGCTTCTGGTGCTTGTTCTTCTGCCTCTTGTTCAAACATGAGATCCTTTTCGGCTGCTTCTCGCGGCATAGGTCGTCCAGCCCCACCTCCCGGAGCACCCATTGCACGAAGAACGACCGGTTGGTAGACATCAACGTAAAATGGTTCAGGCTTGACTGCCTCGACGGGTCTTGCAGATGCCGTTGACACGGTGAGGGCCACGTCATTCCAGTCTTCCATGCTCTGATTCGCAATCATGGCGATTCTTCTGATACGAGCCTTCTTGTCTCCTATGTCTATATCGTAGTTGGGTTCCCATCCCGCATTGCTGAGCTGGTATGTGATATCCAAGCGTATGTCCGTCTCCTCGGATACCTCGAGAGCCACCGTCACTTCGGTGATTGTTTCAGTGCGACGCTCACCTTGCACTCTATTGATGTTCGATTGGACTGCACTGTACTTAGCTTCTACTTCCTTGAGTTCTTCTCTTGAGTCTCTGAGTTTCTTCTTTGCGTCGCGCAGAAGCTCCATTGAAGCTTTGTCCATGGCAGTCATCTGATCCATCTTAGACTCCTTGGCGGCATACCACTTGCCGAACTCGGAATAGAATTGCTTGCTGATAGAAGCGAGTTGGGCAACGCGGGACTCTTGGTACACGATAAGGTCTGTCAGAGTTATCTTTCGTCTCTCAATCTTGTCGAGCTCCGCCTTTAGCTCTTTCAGGCTTCCTGCAGGTTCGAATGTCAATTGCTTCTTCTTGACATCGATTCCCTTCAGCGCCGCAGAGCCAGTGCCCTTGACACGGAAGCTGTCGTCTTGTGCATAGCCCGTTATATCTGAAATGACAAAGGATTGCTCGCCTAGAGCTGCATGAGTCAAGCCGGTTCTTGTGACTCTTGCTCCATCTCGAAACACAGTCACGGTCGTTGGCTTTGTGTCCAGATTCGTTGTCACTTTTGTCACCTCATGGCAATGGCGGGGTGATTGTAATGCCTCGCTCCCACAATACTTCATAGCTGTAGTCAACTAGCTTTTTCTTAGCGGCCTCAACTGCCAGAGTCCACTTTGTGACACCGAGCTCATTGCTCTCCGGCTGAAGCTGATCCCAGTTGGTCTTGACTTCAATTGATGGATTGAGACTATGCGGCACTCTGTCGTATACCTCAATCTGAATGGGCCGCTTTCCGAAATTCTCGATCTCGAGACGATAGGAGTAGGCTCTTCTCAGCTTGCCGCGGGTAATGCCGGCCTTCTCCACTTCTCGGGCGGTGAGCTTCTTCTTTACCTTCACGTCATAAGCAACCCGGGTTCCAATCTTGAACTTCTCGCGGGGCGAAATCTGCGAAACGCTCGATTCTCCAATGTAGTCCCCTTCAGCGTAGACTTTGACCTTCCCGGGCAAAACGACTGTGTCCCCGTTTCTGACTTCGTCCTGGGCCACAGGCTCAGACATGCCATCGGCATACCAGTAATGGATGGTCGTTGATTTCAGTTCCTCTTCGAGAAGGGTAAACGGATGTTCGTCATTATCGAAAGGCACAGTGACCTTGCCGGGCAGCTCGTACACCGAGATGCCTGATGCCAATTCAGAGACCTGTGCCAGTTGTTCCGAGATCATCGGTTTCGGAGCGGGGGGTGCCATTGACGTCGTAGGTGCGGGAGATGGCATTGCCATTGGTGGAGGAGGGGGTCTCCGCCTTGGCAGCTCCCATTTCCTTTCTCATACCCGCCATCCTCCGACGTTCCTCTTCGGGGTCATATGCTGTAAGGTAGAGTGGACTGGCTTCGACTGCCTCGACCGGCTGCGCAGTTGCAGTCGAAACTGTGAGGCTCACCTTCTCCCAGGGTTCGCGTGTCTGATTGTTGAGAAGAGCTGACTCTCCTCAGTTTCGCTGAACTCGAAAGAAGGTCTAGGTCATAACTTGGGCGCCATCCAGTGTTTGAGACTTGATATGTAACCTCAAGCTCAACTTGCGCCCTCTTCGTTACATCTACTGTAATCTCGACCTCGTAGAACCCCTCTGTCTTCTTCTCCGATTCGATTCTTCCGAGATTCTTCTTGACTAGATCGATTTTCTCATCAATATCTTTCAGCTTCTTCTCGAGCTCGCGAATCTTTCCTTTGGTCTCAACTGTGTTTCGGCCAGAGACCGCGTCCATCTCGGTCAGTTGAGAGATCTCTGCTTCGCTGGCGGCAAAGAGTAGACCGAAGTTGCCAGCGAACGCCGCATTCATGGCTTCGAGATATGACAGCCGACCGCTGTATATCGCGATTTCGTCGGCAGTGGCTTCACGTTCTGAAATGAGCTTCTTGAGCTCGTCAAGCAATGGTTTCAAGTCGCTTTTCGGTTCGTAGGTTGAGACTGTCCTTCTGACATCAATGGCTGATAGCGAGGCCGGTCCTGAACCCTTGACTCTGAAGCTATCTTCCTGTGCGTATTCAGTGATGCCTGCTACAAACAGCTTCTGAGTCCCGGAGTCCAAAGTCATTTTGCCAGTCCGAGTGACGCGGGCACCGTCCCTGAAGATGGTAACCCGCGAAATCTCTGTGCGTAACTCTGTCAAGAGAATCCCTTACGAGTCGTCTGAGAGCCTACATATATCCTTTCAGTGTCTCCCGGCATTCTCTTCCTTCTCGACTGTCGCCTGCGAGGACGATCAAATGCCATACAGCCTCTCTGGTACCTTTGGAACTAACACCATCTCGATTTGGCTTTGGGCCATTTCAAATGGCCAATGGTTTTTTAGCCTACGCAGCTGCTAATGATTTCATGACAGCTGATAATGAGCGCATGGCAGTAGGGGTTGCACGGCTTTTGATAGGATCACTGCTCGTCGCTGCAGGTGCAGGAATCCTTTCCACCGTCATTTGGGTGTCCTCGTCTATGATGTCGATAGTGTTCGTGGGCGTCTTCACAATCACGATTGGTATCGGTATCGCCTTCGGATCAGTAGGTAAGCCCTAGAGTCGGGAAGGAAGAACAGCGAGTCTTCCAGAGTTGGTCAACGGACGTTTCGGAGGCAAACCGGGTCATGGACTGGGTCGTTCTTTTCCAAGTACTCCAGCTTGTCGTTCTCCTAACATATCTCACAGCGGATATCATAGACGATGGCGGAAAGAAGAAGGCAGTACCTCTAATAAACAGAAAAGTGACTCGCGCCTTCCAACTCTTCTATCTCTTCTTGATATCAGTTTACGCATATGTTTTGATTGATATCGAGTGGCTTTCAATTCCTGATTTAGTTGCTCTCGCTCTTACTTCGCTTGGCACGTTTCTATTTGTGAAAGCAAAATGGGACCTTTCTGCAGCTCACACTCCAGCTGGGTATCACTTGGAGTCAACGAAGCTCATCGTGAAAGGGGTCTACTCGTACATTCGACACCCTCTCTACACTGGGGCTTCCTTGTTCCTGGTCGGCAGTCTCCTGACCATGGTTGCTCATCTAGCGTGGTGCCTCTCTCTCCTTCTCGTGGCTGTGTCCGTTTTTGTGATGAGCTCACTTGCTATCACGGCAAGGCGTGAAACCCGCATTCTTGCAGCGACATTCGGAGCGGAATTTCTCAGGTACAAGGAGAGAGTACATGCCTTCTTGCCTCTGCACAAGTACGAGGGCAAGAAAGAGAATGAGTAGCTGATTGCCAATGGATTTTGGCGCCATCAGTGAGGGTCAAGACTGGACTGCGACAACCCAAGCTTAACCCCAACGGAGTTCAGTAAAGGTGACAAGCCACCTGACGGTCGTCTCCGATGTCCCGCAGTTCAGGTTCTTCCAGTGGACACCTGTCGAATGCTTGTGGGCACCTAGGATGGAAACGACATCCTGATGGAGGATTGATTGGACTGGGAATCTCACCCTGCGGGATTGCTGCGGGTTTCTTGATTCTTGGATCTGGCACAGGTATTGCAGACATCAGACCCTTTGAGTATGGGTGTAGAGGATCTTCGTAGATTCGGTCCTTATCAGCTATTTCCACAATCCTACCAAGGTACATTACCGCGATACGGTCACACACGTGGCGGGCTGTGGCGAGATCATGTGAGATGAACAAGTAGGTCAGGTTGAACTCTCTCTTCAGGTCCATCATAAGGTCCAGTATCTGGGCTTTAATTGACACATCAACCATTGCCACTGGCTCGTCAGTCACAACAAACTCGGGCTTCAGGATTATCGCTCTTCCGAAGACAACCCTCTGCCTCTGTCCACCGCTTAGCTGGTGAGGCAGCCTGTCATAGAAGGTTTGGGCTGGGGACAGCCCAACTCTCTCAAGTACCTCCTCCGCTTTCTCTCTTCTTTCTTTTGGCGTGTTGAGACCCTGTAGTCTCATAGCGTCTGCAATGGCATTGCCAATCGACATTCGAGGGTTTAGTGAAGAACTGGGGTCTTGAAACGTGAGTTGAAACCGACGGCGCATGAGTCTCATGGCATGACCTTTCAGTGTGGAGATATCATTTCCATCAAACAGGATCTTACCTTCTGTTGGGATCAGCAGTCTCACACACAGCCGACCTATCGTTGTCTTGCCAGATCCGCTCTCGCCGACAAGTCCAAGGACATCACCCCTTTCTATTTCGAACGATACATCATCCACTGCTCTTACGTACTCCTTCTGCTTCGAAAAGAGAGAGGCAGAGAATCCCTTCTGAACCGGGAAGTACTTCTTGACATGATCAACTTGGACGAGCTTCATCTATCAATCCCCTTGGTACGCATGGCAGGCCACGAGTCCCCCGGCGTCGGTTCGAACGAGCAAGGGCTCCACCCTTGAGCATATCTCCATCGCCTGTGTGCATCTAAGACCGTACGGACAACCAGAAATGGGCTGTACGAGGTCGGGTGGCACTCCTGGAATGCAGCAGAGACGCTTCTCGGGTTTAGTGACATCAGGCACAGACTCGAGGAGAGCCTTAGTGTATGGGTGCCGCGGGTGTTCAAACAATGAAAGGGTGTCGGCCACTTCAACGATTCTTCCTGCATACATAATAGCTATGCTGTCGGCAGTCTGAGCAAGTACACCCAGATTGTGTGTGATAAGCATCATTGTGAGGTTGAACTTTTCCTTGAGTTGAGCTACTTGCTGAAGGATTTGTGCCTCCACAATCACGTCGAGAGAAGTCGTGGGCTCATCAGCAATCAACAATCGCGGCCGAAGAGCCAAACCCAACCCTATCATGACTCTCTGACGCATTCCTCCGCTGAACTGGTGAGGATAGTCATTCACACGTGTGGACAGAATGCCAAGACTCTCAAGGATCTCCTCGGCACGTGAAATCGCCGTCTCCTTGTCCATGGTCGGGTAATGAGCCTTCATCAGTTCTAAGAAGTGACTGGCGATAGTCTTCATAGGGTTGAGTGAGGTCATTGGGTCTTGGAATATGTAGGCGATTTCCTCGCCGCGAAGGGCTCTCATTTCGTCCTCCGTAAGATCCATGAGGTTTGTTGAGCCCTTGCTGATTGTACCCGACGGGTAAGTGATTTCTCTATCGATGTCCAGGATTATGTCCCCGCTGGTTATCCGTCCTGGGTATGGAACAAGCCGCATTATTGCCCTGCCAAGAGTGGACTTCCCACAGCCAGATTCGCCGGCCAGTCCAAGCGTCTTGTTCTCTTCTAGGTCGAGTGACACATTGTTAACGCCGCAGGCAGTTCCTCTTCGGGTCTTGTAGGCCACTGTCAGGTTTTGGATACTCAGAACTGTCCCCAAACGATATTCACTCCTTGAGCTTCGGTGTTACTATCTCATTCAGACCTTCCCCTGCAAGGGTGAATCCAAGAGCCAGCAGTACTATCATGAGACCGGGGAACGCTATCACCCACCAATAACCGCTTATGGCCAGTTGGCGTCCGAAGGTAAGGTCCCAACCCCAATCGGGTACGCTAACTGGAAGGCCAAGCCCCACAAACGTCAGTCCAGCTGCAGTCAGTATGGCATCTGCAAAATTGATAGTCATGACTACCATGACTGAGGGCAAGACATTGGGCAGGATGTACCTGAACAGTATGTCGCGGCTACGTGCACCCATTGCCACTGCCGCTTCTACGTAAGGCAGCTCCTTGATTGTCAGCGCTTGGCTCCGTATAACTCTGAAGTATGATGGTATGTAAACCACTGCGATAGAAAGTGCCATGTTTACAGCTCCCGGACCAAGCATGGCAGCAATGGCAATTGCTAGCACCAACCCCGGGAACGCGTATATGCTATCCATTACTAGAGCTGTAACACGGTCTACAATTCCGCCCCTGTACGAGGCTGCGAGGGCCACAGGCACGCCAATCGAGAAACATATAGTAACAGAGATGATGGCGACCTGAAGCATGATTGCTCCACCAGTGAGAACTCTGCTAAGAAGGTCCTGACCCAAGGATGTTGTTCCAAGCGGAAAAGCAGCACTTGGTGGCACGAGTATTGGACCTACATTGATCTTGGTGGCTGGGTAAGGAGTTATCCAGTAAGAAACCACGGTCATGTAAGTCATGGTGAAGACCATGAGTAGCCCCGCTTCTGCGATATAGCCTGGTGATCCACGGATAGTCAGAAGCGGGCGAATCTCAAAAATCAAAAGCATGATGACTCCGAGCAATAGACCCCCGAGAATCACTGAAAACGAAAAGCTGCCGACTAGAGCAGGAACTAGGACCCACGCTCCCGGGAAGACAGCAACGCTACTTGCTAGGCAGGCACCTACAAAGAGCATGCGACCTTGCGTGCGCTTCAGGCGACCGATGGCAACACTCTGCTTCTGAAACTTGTATGCAACCAGTACAACACAGGCAATAACGAACGTCCCGCCCACTACGGGCAGTCCGTAGTTACTGTTGGAGTGCAGTGCAAGAACGAAGAGAGCACCTAAGAAAGAAAGCGAGAGACCTACGACAATGATGAAGGCCACCCACCAACGGGGTGAACGATTCTTAAGATCGCCCTTCACAGACTTCAGCCTAAGGAAGACTCCTCGAACAGATGTGTTACTGGTCGTTCCCTGCGCCTCCTAAAGCCTAATCCGAGGATCAAGGTAGGCGTAGAGTATATCCACACACAGGCTGACTACCGTAACCAAGAGTCCGAAGACTACAACAACACCTTGAACTGAGGTGTAGTCTCGGTTGTTTATGCTTTGAATAAGAAACCTTCCTATGCCCGGCCAGTTGAACGTAGTCTCGGTAAGCACTGCCCCTGCGAGAAGAGCCGCGAATTGCAGACCTATCATCGTAAGAATTGGTAAGAATGCATTCTTGAAAGCATAACCCATTGTGACTACACTCTCGGGAAGACCTCTGGCCTCGGCAGCGACGACGAAGTCCTGTCTTAAAGTCTCAAGCATGTTTGTACGAGTTAGACGGATGAAAACACCACATAAGACAGTACCAAGTGTAATGGAAGGCAGAATCAGACATCTGAGTGATACTGCAAAAGCGAACCAGTTACCTGTTAGAATACTATCGATTGTGTAAAGGCCTGTGATGTGCGCAGGTTGGTACTCAAGGAATTGATTCTCGAAGCGTCCGGAAGTCGGGAGCCAATGAAGCCAGACGGCAAAGACTATCTGAAGCACCAAACCTAGAAAGAAGACAGGAATCGCATAGGTGACGATACCGAAGAGTCTCACGGATACGTCAGTAAGAGATTCGTATTTCTTCGACGACTTAATGCCCAGCGCGATGCCGAGCAAAACAGCGAATGTCATGGAGTAGATTGCCAACTCGAGGGTGGCAGGAAAAGCAGAGGCTATGCCTTGAATTACGGGCGTACGGTCAGACATCGATATGCCCAGATCACCATGAAATAGCGCAGCAAGGTAGTTGAAGTATTGCTGCCATAGCGGCACGTCAAGCCCAAACTCGTGTCGAAACGCCTGCAGCACCTGAGGGTTGACGTTCTTTTCGAAATGGAGTGAAGCCGGGTCACCGGGTACCCATCTAAGGACTATGAAGACCAAGGTGAGGAGCAGCATCACCATTGGTATGGTCATTAGAACACGGCTTACAATGTAGGACCTGAGAGACATCAAGTTCACCTTTCTGGGAAAGAAATCGATGTGCTACCAAGCTGTTCCCAGAATCGTAGCTGTTCTTAAGGCCTGCGGATAGAGACCGAGAACAGACCACTCAGCTTAGTAGCACACTTTTGTCTACAATCTAGATTGCGACTTTTACCCTATGTACAACAGCCAGTTGCGCCAGTTTACGGTAATGTCAAAGACTATGCCCTTTATGTCGAGCTTGGTCACGGCCTCTGTGCTCTTCTGCCAAAGTGGAACCATTGAGCACTCAGATGCCTGCAGGTTCTGCAGAGCTGTGTAGTTGCCGAGGCGACCAGCTCCGGTTGTGGCACTTCGACCACCAACCCAGTAGTTGTACTGGGCTACGCCGCCAGCTGGGTACGTGTTGTTGTATCCCATGTTGAGCCAAGCAGCAAATGGCAGGAATGCATAGTCATCGGGGTCCACGTAGTCCGGGTACCAACCATAGACGTACACTGGCATTGTTGCGTTGTCTCTGCACTTCTTGTAATCAGCCCAAGTTGCAGTCTTGAGGGTCACTGATATGACGCCACTAGCCTCGAGGTCGGACTGATAGACAAGTGCCTGTTGAGGGCTTGACGGATAGTGTCCCGAACTCTCGTACCAGAAGTTGAATGAGAGTGGGTGGGTCGCATTATACCCGAGTGGTGCCAGCAGACTCTGTGCATAGCTGTAGTTGGCTGAACCGTACGGAAGGAAGGAGTCCTTGTGGTATGCCATCCCATTGGGGATTATGCTATACAGTGGAGAGGCAGTACCCAAGAACACGGTGTTACAGACGTTGGTTCTGTCGAGACATGCAGCGATGGCCTTTCTTACATTAGTGTTGTTGAACGGGAAGATTCTCTGCTGGAAGCAGAGATACTGGATTTGTGCTCCGACACCTTCCCAGACCTTGACATTGGTGTTGGTCTTGAATGCTCCGATTGCTGTAGGCAGCAGCTGTCTGTAGGCGATGTCAATCTCACCGGCAGACATGGCCGTTGCCAATGCAGTAGCATCCGAGTACATTATTATCTTGATTTGGTTCGTCTTCGGGAAGCCAGCGGAAATGTTCCAGTAGTTGGGGTTCTTGATCAGCCATATCTGCACGTCGCTGGTACCTGTACGATCCCACTTCTGAAGCAGGTAGGGTCCCAGTGCGCACGGATTGCTTGCAGTGGCGTTGCCCGCCGTGTATGGTACAAGGGTGTGCATTGGGGCAATTGTCGGGTCGACTATGTACGATGCAGCACAGGCCATGAGCTGCAGGAACGGAGCAAATGGGATCTTGAGGTTGAACCTGACTGAGTAATCTCCCATTACTGTGACGTTCTTTATGATGTCTGAGTAACCTATGTTGACCTGAGGGCCGTCTGGCTCTGCCAGACCCAAACCAGTCAAGTTGCAGTTCCTGTCGAAGGTGTACTTGACCACTGCTGCGTTGAATGGCCTGACGCCATCAAACGTTACCCCAGTTCTTAGCTGGAAGTCCCAAATCAAGCCGGCTCCGCTCATGATCCATGAGGTTGCCAAGGCGGGAACTATGTCAGAAGCTCCAGCCTGTGATCCCGGCGCTATGTCAACAAGGCCGGAGGAGACCGATGTTATGATCTCCCAGCCAAAGTAGTCATACGCAAGGGCATTGTCGAGCGATGCTTCGACGGAGTCAGTCGTACCAATGATAATGGTTTGACCTCTAACTGGTGGCGTAAACACGTAGTATGCGCCCACCGCTCCAGCAACGATGACGACAATGACCACAAGCGCTATCATTTGGTTTCTTTGCACTTATGAATCCTCCATTACTAACCAAGCTTACCAGCGCAATCGCAAAGCAATTGCGGTGTGCTCAACCCGGATAGCTGTACATCTATATAAGTAGTTCCAACTCATCAAGCCACAGAGGGCAACAAAAACCTCTTTGCGACCCATCAGAATCGAGTCTACTTAAGCAAAGCCGAACGCTGGTCGACGATCCGCCTTATCATTTGCTTGAAATCGGCGAGTGGCATTGGTCCCAAGTCCTCATTTGTTCTTAGTCTCACTGCCACCTGTTCTTGTCCCGCCTCTCTCTCTCCCACGACAAGCTGGTATGGAACCTTCTCCTGCTGAGCAGTCAGTATCTTCTTTTGCATTCGCTCAGGTGCATCGTCTAGCTCGGCGCGTATTCCCATGTCCCTCAACTCAGCTACGACCTTGCGACAGTATTCGAGCTGCTTGTCCGTGACAGGAATGAGCCTTGCTTGGACAGGGGCCATCCAGACCGGAAATGCGCCTTTGTAGTGCTCGATTAGTACACCGAAGAACCGTTCTAATGATCCCATGAGGGCCCTGTGCAGCATGATTGGCTGGTGTTCCTGCCCATCTTCTCCGATGTAAGTCACTTGGAAAGCCTCTGGAAGATTGAAGTCGACCTGGATGGTCGTGCATTGCCATGACCTGCCGAGCGTATCCTTTATTTTGATGTCAATCTTTGGACCGTAGAAAACGCCCTCACCTGGGTCGATCTTGTAGGAGAGCTTCAACTTCTCAAGGACATTCCCGAGTGCATCAGTTGCTCTCTTCCAATTCTCATCTGAACCAACGTGGTGTTCGGGCATTGTGCTCAGATAGATGTCGTATTCCGAGAAACCGCAGGTTCTCAGGATCTGTAGGTTCAGATTCAAGATGTTCACAAGTTCTTGGTCGAGCTGTTCGGGCGCCACGAATATATGCGCATCGTCCTGTGTGAACCCTCTAACTCTCATCAGACCATGAAGCACGCCTGACCGTTCATATCGGTAGACGGTTCCGAGTTCGGCCCATCTCAATGGGAGCTCGCGATAGCTTCTCTTGCGCATCTTGTACATCATTATGTGAAATGGGCAGTTCATCGGTTTGAGTTCATACTCCTGTTCCTCAATCGTCATTGGGGAATACATGTTTTCTCTGTAGAACTCCCAGTGATGGCTCGTCTTCCACAAGTCGAGCTTGGCTATGTGGGGTGAGTAGACAATTTGGTAGCCCGCCTTGAAGTGAGCAGACCTCCAGTATTCTTCAAGGGCAGCTCTGACAGCAGCGCCTTTCGGCAGCCAGAGCACCAAGCCTGACCCGACGTCGTCTGACAAATGGAATAGCTCAAGGTCCTTCCCTAGCTTGCGGTGGTCCCTCTCCTTGATTTCTACCAATCTCTTGAGGTACTCATCAAGCTCGGTCTTCGTGGAGAAAGCGGTTCCGTAAATCCTCTGCATCTGAGGATTCTTCTCATCACCCCGCCAGTAGGCTCCTGATGTCTCAAGAAGCTTGAAGGCATTGGCTGGTATGTCCTTCGTACTTTCAACATGAGGCCCCTTGCAGAGGTCCGTAAACGTATCACTCGTGTACGTGGAGATGGTCTCTCCTTCGGGTAGTTCGTTGATCAGTTCGAGCTTGAACCTCTGGTTCTTGAAGGCCTTCTTTGCCTCAGCTCGTGACAATTCCTTTCTAACGAACTTGAAGTTGCCCTTGACGATTCTTCTCATTTCCTGTTCTATTTCGTCAAGGTCTTCAGGAGTCAGCGTTCGGGACAAGAGGAAGTCGTAATAGAATCCCTCCTCTATAGCCGGTCCTATTCCCAGCAGAGCATCTGGAAACTTCTTGAGCACTACTTCTGCCATCACGTGAGACAACGAGTGTCTAAGCTTGAGCAGCTTCTCGTCCATGTTGACCAAGCCCTGTTTGCTGGTATCTGTTCACCCGTTATGAACGGTTCAAAAGCATTTGCTTTGACCATTGGAGCGCGCTCGAAAGCACTATGCGTGAGTTTGCTTTCCTTTTCCCATTGTCACAATGCCGAGCACAATCAGAATCCCAAAGGCCACCACGATCAGCATCCACTTGGAGAGAGTCATGATAGCAGCGGCCATGATGATTCCGCTAGAAAGAGTTGGAAAAGAAGCAAGCTGTGAGGCGATTAGGCAGTTCTCAGCGTAATCGGTGAGGGCAGCAATGAAGGGTATGAACACAGTCAACCTAAGCCGACTTTCGCCGGGCGAGACTCTGTTCACCAGTCTCACGATTGCGAGGGCAATAGCAATCCCGTAGGTAGCCGGAAAGAGCGAGTCGAAAACCTGATGATAAGTGTACAGAAGGCGCCCAGTGCCCCCCAGTGCTGTGAACAGCTGGTTCACATCCGGCGTAGTATAGAAGAGGCGCGAGTCCAGAATTGGCAGACCTCCGCTCAACGCCATCATCTGGGGCTGGATTACAGCCATCATAATGATACCTAGGATTAGGACTAGCATGAGACCCAGCAGTATGTTCCGATTCGTCGCAATCTTAGTCAGTCTCTTGCTCCATTGCATGCTCATAGAACCCTCTACGAATAGTGGGTCTCGAATGCACGTAACGGTCCCTATGGACCTTTCGACAACGCCGCGCAAACTGTGGTGATTGGTAAGTGGAATCTTGAAAAGGTACTCGAGTACGTTCCTAGTTATCACCATCACGGAACCAAGAAGACCTTGATACGGGAACTGGCTCACATAGGTTTCAGGAACGCACTGAGGCGAAAAAGAGTCGCCGCTGTCACGGTGCTTTCGATTGCCATTTCAGTGAGCCTTCTTTATACTGCCCTTTCTGCTAGCAGCAGTCTGGAGAACAGCGCCAACCTCTTTCTGAAGGCTACACTATCTCCGGTGGATATTTCGGTATCAGCTACCAAAGAGTACGTACCGATTACCACCGACATGAGAACAGCCATAGAAAACGGACCTAGCGTAATGAAAGTCATTCCGCGAATCGAGGAATACGCGCGGTTTGTATATCCTAACGAGACAGTCAGCTGGGTCTTTGTGTTCCTCGTAGGTTTTGACCCACAGCTTGAGTCCGACATAGGCAGCCTATATGCGACAGCAGGTTCTGTGGATGTCTCAGGCAATGGATGCTTCCTGACGAGAGAAGCCTTCAAACTCCTGAACGTTTCATTGGGGGACCCGCTCACCCTTTATACAAGTGCTGGCTGGGCTTCATTCAATATGACAGGATACGGTCCCGCAATTGACAAAGGCGTTATTGGTCCTGTGGTGTTCATATCGCTCGAACGTGCATGGGATATCTACAGAATAAAATACGAAGCACAGTCAACCAACAAGTTGATGGTTGAGCTCTATGATATCTTCGCCGCACCGGCGGCGACTGACTTCATAAAGGCCGTATGCGGCGAAGGCTTCTCGGTCAACAACCTCAAGGTCTATCCACTCAGACTCTCGTCATTGTTCCTAACTCAGGCGCGGACCGTTTTGCTGGCGCTGGTAGCAGCATCCTGTTTCACAGCAATATTCAGGGTATTCTCTTCATTCGCGATGATATTCGCCCAGCGGCGCTATGAGACGGGGGTTGTCCTTGCTTTCGGGTCCTCGAGATCGCAGGTGCTCGCTCTGTTTCTTGCCGAGGTTGGCACAATCGGAATCATCGGAGCCGGACTAGGAATCTGTCTTGGGCTCACAATCGGAACAGTCGTACTGAACTTCTTGGTCCTTCTGTCGCGAATCACATTTGTCGGCACGACGAGTCAGTACTTCCAGAATCTTGCAACAGTGAGACCCTGTGAGCATTCTGATTTCATGCGCCTTCGGTCTTGCTTTGACGCTCATGGCAGGCTACCTGCCCGCTTGGCGGGCATCAAGAGAGTCAGTTGCAAGCAGCCTTGGGTCAGGAGCATTGCCGACTGCTCAGGTAGGCAGGACTCTTTCAGCCTCGGGTCGAAGGAAGATTCAAGCGACGCTTGGAATCATTGCTGCTACGCTCACAGGATTGGTCATGGTCCAGATGGTCTCTGACATCTTCGAACTGCACATCATTACATTAGACGTGATACGAATGATGTCAGTGCCTGCATTGCTTCTGCTAGTGGCAGCCGTTTCGCCCAAGCTGGCGAGTTCACGAAGGGCGCTCCGACCCCTAGTCGTTCATGCATCAGAAGTCGTGAAGACCCTCTCAAGAAAGAACGTGAAACGAAACACTCTTGCGAGTCTTGTTGTGTTCAATCTCTTTGCTGCCGCCACGGTTCTATACTTCGCGTCTACAAACGTCGGCTACGTAATCACTGAGTCGTGGAAGAGGAACGTCGCTGGACAAACCACATCAGCAAACGTGGTCGTCTACATGAACCCTCCTGCAGACTCGGCGGTCATAACGCAGATAGAGAACATGCCCAACATCACGGCTGTTGTGCCAATGAATCAAGCTGTAGAAATCATTTGGCAGTCTACCCTCTCGAGAGATGGTCTTCTGATGGGAGTAGATCCCCACGGCCTAGAGCAAATGGCTTCGCTGGGCATGGAACAATCCGTTAATCTGACACGTGGTCTCGATGTCATTTCGGAACCCATGTCTTGTGTTGTCTCTGAGTATGCGGCTAACACGTTGAATCTCAACCTCGGAGGCAAGGTAAACGTTGGTCCGACTGCGAATCTATCAATCGTCGGGATTTGTGAATCATCAGTACCGGTCTTCATGTTTTCGTCTGTCGAGCCAGTATTCGTCATTGTCAGCACGCAGACATGGGCAAGCATGCAAGGAGAAGCCTTCAAGGCAAGCAGCTTGCTAATCGAGGCATCGAACCCGAAAGCAGTCCTTACGGAGCTTCTATCGTTGCCTGGAGCATACCCCGCTCTGGTTTCGTCTCTCGAAGCAGACTATGTGTCAGCACTACAGTCAATCCAGCTGCTAGTTAATGCATCATTGACGTCTCTCTTCATATCCACCTTGGTCAGTGCGCTAATCAGCAGCTGGGCTGTCTCTTCATCCCGTAGACGAGAGCTGGGAATGCTCTCATCACTTGGGATGAGTGGCAAAGAGATTGCACGCACGCTTGCGGCAGAGAGTTCCGCTCCGATGATATCAGGCGTGATTGTCGGTTGCCTTGCGGGGATTGGAGCCGAACTCGCGCTGAGAGACTTGGCGATTCGATTTAGCGGCGGCTTCTTCATCCTGGCTGACTACAGGACCTTGTTCTTGGTGATTTTCTCTCTCATTGCGTCACTCCTCGCCGTATACTACGTCACGAAGAGGACTGTCAACACAGACGTTGTTCATCTGTTACGCGAATCTGGACGCAACAGATGAGCCGAGGCGTTGTTAGAAAAAGAAGAGCAAGTGGGGCCGGAAAGCCCCACAGCTGTGTCTTACTTGACTTTCTCAAAGTCTTCTTTGGAAGCACCGCACATTGGGCATACCCAGTCATCCGGCAGTGCTGAGAACTTTGTGCCAGGCTTGATTCCGCCGTCAGGGTCTCCCCTTGGCCTCATCGTAGACATATCCACAGACTTGGCACTCCCACTTCTCGAATGCACCGGCTGGCTTTGGAGCCGGACCGGGAGCTGGCTTCGCTGGAGGAGGAGCCGGCTTAGCTGGAGCTGGAGCGGGCTTTGCAGGAGCAGCCGGGGCAGGCTTTGCCGGGGCTGGAGCGGGCTTCTTTGCTGGCTCAGCTGGCTTCTTATCTGTTTTCTTGGACATTACGAAATCTCCTAATGTTAGAAGGTCTAGAACGATTTCTTGAGTCGTCCTATGAAGGGGAGCTGGCGGCTGTCGCAATAAAAAGGCATCGCGTGAGTCATCCCAGAGCGGCATATTCTGGCACGTTTTGGGCGGAATCTTAGAGTATGAAAACGAGCTTGTTCAGATTCGCGCAAGGCCGTCCAAGTTGAGTGTCCGCAGATGCAGCGTACATGAGGTCCTGAAGCGGTCTCCTGTCTGTCAAAACAAGGTGCGAGAGAAAAAAAGGGAGAAAGGTCGCTGCGTCATATGCAATGGCGCACGACCTCATGTGTAGACTCTAAGAACTACGTTCGTCTTCTGATGATGAGCAAAGCCACACCGAGTGCAGCGACTCCACCAACTCCTGCAATCACATAGAGTGTCGGGATGCCAAACAGCGTAGATGGGAGCCACCCACCTGGTCCGGCTACATTCATCTGAAAGCCCATCGCTGAGAAGGTGTATCGGGCAGTGCCTGTCCAGTTCAAAGCAGGATTGAACGTGCTTAGGCTCTGGTTGAAGTAAACACAGATTGCGGGCATGTCCATGAAAAGACCTGCGGAGTTAGCCTTTACCAGATATGTGAATTCCCAGGTTTCACCCGCAGTCAACGAGGACTTGGTCCAGTAGTACTGCCGCTCTCCATCGAGACCAGCAGAGATTCCGTCGAGGACCTTGACATCATAGGCCGTTGCGTCACCATAGTTGTGTACGTTCATGGTGTAGTTGATAGTGTCTCCGAGATTGACTGTTCTCGAGTTAGGACTCTTGACGACTGCTAGATATGGACCAGTGATTTTGATTGTTGAGGGATCCGAATCGAAGGCAAAGGTCACGTCGTTGGCTGACATAGTCTTGAAGGCTGTTCCGTTGAAGTTCACAGCGAACTCGAAGCCTATGCCAGCCAGAAGCGAGGCACCAAGGTCTGCTTTAAGATATGGAGTGATGTGCTCCTGGAAGTTTGTCGCATTTAGGATGTTATGGAATGCAACCTTGACACCCGATAGATCGCTCAGCCGCCATTGCCGTCCAGAGTGCTTGAAGCGCAATGCCCCAGTGTGCTTGGACGAATGTAGCAATGCCTTCCTTGGTCTCGAAAGTGGTTGTCACATCATAGCCAGTCAAATCGTGGAGGGCTTTCTCGAAACCTTGGATGAAGGTATTCAGGTATGCAGCCATACCCGATGCCGTGTTGTAGTTGGCGGGGAGGAGGATGTCGAGGATGTGGTAGCTATCGAAGAACGAGAACAAAAGCCTTGGCCAGCGCACCGACTGGTGAGATGGCTGCAACCGTTGGGTCAATGTCAGCGATGAGAGTATCCGGTGTCAAACCAGCGCTCTTCATCACTGTCGCGAGCAGGTCGAAGTTCATCTCGGTGACCGAGGTCGTGATAGCCGAGTAGTTTTCGGCTAATAGCAGTGTCTTGTAATCAGTGTATCCCGGCACACCCCATAGGTGGTCGACAATGAAATCAAGTGACGAACTGTTTAGACCTCCAATCATCGCGTTCACTTCGTAAGCAGCCTCTCCGGGCATGACTGAGAGTATCGTGCGCATGGCGTCTGAAATCGTTGTGCCTGATGGGAGATGGACACCGTCGATGTCGATTGCGCCCGGTATCTCGAACTGGTCATTGATGGTCATCCATGTTGAAGGAATGCCGTACATTGTGAGAGAACCTGGTGTCTCTCCACCAATGATCGATAATGAATCGGCGCTGCTATCCTGCTGCATCTTGTTCTCAATGCTGCCAGTGTAGCCGACCAGTGTCTTCAATGAATAGCTCTCATTGCCAGCTACTGCATTGACGTAACCTGGGTAATCGAAAGCTGCTCCACCCATAACGGACGACTCAATTACCTCAGTGTCAGTTGCGTTACTGGATCTGAAGTAAGGATACCCGCGGGAGCTAAGCATGTCCATGACGCTATAACTCGTGCCCTGAAAGTGAGGCATGATGTAATAGGGGATGTAGCGCTCTACTGCAGTGGTCAGCAGGTAGGGCCAACTAGTCCCTCCGAGAATGGACATGAAGCCACCTAGGCCGGCAAGCCTATTGAGCAGGGTCTTCATGGCCGCTACACCTTGGTCGGCCGTCAGAACTGCTAGGTAGACGAAATGATACTCTTTGCCATAGCACGAGGTGTAGGTGGGAATGCCATAGTGGAAAAGCCAAGACGTAGATGTCTTGCTAATCATGAATCGTGTCAGGCTGATTGAGAGGGCAGTGTCGTAGACGGATGCAAATTGATCAGCGATACTGATGGCGTCAGTCTGCGTGAGGTTCGCATAGTGTGCACTGGCTCTGACTGTAGGAATCACTAGCACTGGGAAAACATCGAGCTCTAGGACAGCCAGAGGCGCACCAACGACACCGTTGGGATAGGGAACGCTCGCGCTCAAACTGAATGCCGATGACCGGACAAAGCCGTTCTTATTTTGCATCTGATCCTTCACTATGTTCTCGAGGGCCGTTATGTGGGAGAATCCGTATTGCGTCGCATTGTATGCGCCGCCAATCACGTTGTACACCCCACCGAATGGATCCACGTAAGAATCCATTACCTCCAGAGCCTGAACATCAGTCTCTGAAGTGGCGGTCGACTCATGAACAGAAGGAATCAGACGGGGCGTGCTTATATTGCTCCCAGCGTACATGGGCAGCACAAGAGTAGCTGCGATGAATACAGCAAGGAGCGCATACTTCGTTCTGATTTTCATCAATTCTTCTCCTTTGAAAAGAAGTCTGTGGTCTGTCGACATTCTGTGCCTTACAAACCACTAGGACTGCCGCCTTATCTCAGGGTTTCTATATGAAGCTTCTCCTTATGTAAGCCGCCATGTAAGGGAAGGACAGCATGCTTCAACATCTGTGGATTCTGACTCGCAGAGATACTGACTGAAAGCCCCTCGGAAATCAAGCTCTTTGCAGAAAGAACGCCATGTGTTGGAGGTAGCACAACGCTGTTGGCAAGTGCGAACAAACCAGAACAGCAAGCCCTTCTATCTATTCTCTTCAAGTCTCACATCAGCCCAATCTGATTGGCAAACAAGCGGCAAAGGCTACTCACTACTGCTTCTTCTTAGTCTCCCGCTTCGGAGACGGCCATGGCTGGTTCTCCAAAACATATAGTAGCTCTGCTTCGAGGGTGCTCTTGACAGTAGGCTTTTCGATGATTGTTGCGATTTTGTTCCCGGCCTTGTCGAAGATCTCAATCCACGGTATAGCTTTGACTTTCCATTCCTCAGCCTCGGGCGGCGAAGGAGGAACAGCCCACTTGTGGTTGGGGTCGAGCGGAGCCGTCTTCATGCCGCCGAATACTCTCACATCGAGGTCAATCTGTTCCTCCAGATGCGCGAGCACAGGGATAGCGTTCTTGCAGTCCTTGCACCAGCCTGCGCTGAGAACCACAATTGTGACACCCTTCGCCAGATCCCTCAATGCTTCCACGCTTCCGAAGTCCATCTTGTAGTCTTCGTAAACGTCAAGGAAGCCTTGCTTTTCGTTCTCCGGAAGAGTCTGGACGTACTCACTTGCTGATTTTGTCCTGCTTCTGATGTTGCCGAGGTCGACCATTTTCAGTCGACGGTTGCCGGGTCTTTCAGGCTAAAACCCTTTCTTATGGTCGGCCGCGGCCACTTAGACTTACGGCGTTTGTTGAGTTGAATCCTTTATCATTCAGCGTCCAGGTTTTCTGTGTCCGGCATGGCGCCCGTGGATGTCTTCCTCCCGAAGAGACATCGTGCGAACTCTCATAAGTGAAAACACTTCCCTTCTGTTAACTAGGAGTGGTTCAGCGTCTTGTCCATCGAAGTCTTCAAGATAATACTTGCAGGCCCGAGAAATGTGGGCAAGACATCTCTTCTTCGCAGGTATCTTTCAGGAGAGTTTGAACCACACTACACTGCCACAGTCGGGGTCAATCTTAACGTGGCCACTCTTGACTTCCCTGACGGGCGAGTAGTTCTCGATGTTGTCGATCTCGCAGGCCAGCAATCGTTTGTGTCGCTAAGAAATCGCTTCTACCAGGGAACGCACCATCTCATTCTTGTCTTTGACAAGACCGACCGTTCGACCTTCGAGGAGGTGCCCAAATGGTACGACGCTATCACGAAGGGAGCTTGCCCTTCCGCCGGAATGCATCTAACCGGATCACTAGTGGGGAACAAGGCAGACGTGGCTGAGAAGCTCGTGGTCACGACAGAGGAGGGAATAGACTTGGCAAAGCTCCTGTCCATGGAGTACTTCGAAGCAAGCGCCAAGACCGGGCAGAACGTGAGCGAGATCTTCCTGCATCCCGCGGTTACGTGTCGAATGGCATTGCAATCTCTGAGAAAGAGCACGTAGACCCGGAGATTCGGTTTCTTCTGCCAAATCGGTCATAGTGTCGCTGCAGTCATCCTACAATCGGCAATCTTCATTGATGGAATCATAGTTGGGGTGGTCACTTCCCACCAATAGACCTGCTTTCTGTCGTTTCCAAGCTCAGATATGTTCGCGAACATCCGGAGGATGTTGTCACTGATTCTTAGATTCTTTATCGGTTTCATCTGCCCGCCCTTAACCAAGAACATTGCATCTCGAGGGATCGTTGAGAATTCGCCAGTCTGGGTGTTTTGCCATCGTGTGTACCAGTTCGATGTGACGTAGATTGTGGGCTTATTGCCATCAAACAGCGAATCGATTGAACTGCGACCGTTGTCAAAGACAACATTCGTTGGTCCTGGCATTAGCATCATCAAACCCGACGCCATTGAGACGAGCTGAGAATTACCGGTTGATTGCGTTTCGTGCATCTTGGCTGTACTGGTGTTATGCACAAGAGACTTCAAAACTCCCCTCTCGAATATCGTTGTTCTTCTCGTGGGAGTCCCCTCAAAGTCGAAGGATGCAGAGGCCAGACCTCCGGGGAATCTTGCGTCATCATCCACGTTGACTTCCTCAGGAGCGAGCAGTTGACCCATCTTGTCACCTAGGGGAGAGTCTCCTATCATTATCAGGAATGGGTTAGCTGTCTGGGGCAGATAGCCGATCAGGTTGGCGGCTACGGTCGGGCTGAGCACAAGGTCATATATACCAGGCTCACCCTGCTTGGCCCCCGAGGCTTGTCTTGACAACCTGCCTGCCTCAGCACCAGCCTCGATTATCTGTCGTTCTGAGTCGAGGAGTTTCACGCCACAGTACAGACCTTGGCCGGAGTAGTCGAGCTCGTTCTGGAAAGCTCTGACGTTGAAATCAAATCCAGTTTTTCGTGTTGTTCCTTCAGGTCCAAGACTCGACCGCATGAAAGATGTGTCCTGAGAGAACTTGAGAGCCCCTGCTACTCTCTTTGCTCCTTCTTTCAACGCAGCATCAATTGCCGTGTTGATTATTCCGGGTGCCCTATCGACGTATTCCTCGATACGCTCATCGAATTGACCTTCCAAGCTATCATAATGGCTCGTAGATTCTTCAACCCCCGCGAAAAACGGAGACGCAGGAAGGCGTTCAGCGTATGAGATGGTTTCTTCAGCGGCTTCTTGGGCTTCCTCTTCGGATCTGACTGATCTCTGAGATGCGCATGTCTTAGCCTGTCCCACGACGACAAAAAGCTGAAGCGTGAGGGATTCCCATCTGTTGGATATGTCCACTTGGCTCTGCGAGAACCTGACTTGTGATCCTGTTGAGCGAACAACATTGGCAATCACAGAGCTGGCTCTGTCTTTCGACTTCTCTATCGCCGCGTCCGCAAATGACTTCAGTTGATCGAAATCTGCCATCAACCCATCCCTCCCAGTCGAATGTTTCTAATACGAATCTGTCCGCCGCCTGCATATACTGGGACACCCTGCATTGGGTCGCCCTTGCCGCACGTTCCGGCAAAGTCGAGACTAAACTCTTTTGAGACCCCGTCCATCGCACTGAGGAGACCCACGCTTGTTGTTTCAAGTACTGGTCTACGAACTAGTGTATCAGTGAGTTCGCCGTCTTTGATCAAGTATGCTTCAGAGCCAGTATACTTTGACTGAAACCTTCGGTCGTCGATGTTCCATTCTTTGAAGCTTCTCATGTACACTCCAAGTTTGACATCTTCAATCAGCTCCTCGAAAGAATAGTCACCTGGCTCGAAAAACGTGTTTGACATCCGAATGATTGGTTCTCTGTCGAAACTGGAGGACCTTGCTGCCCCGTTTGATTCTTTTCCAAACCTGACACCAAATTCCCTGTTAAGAAGGGGTTCGTTCGCAATTCCATTCTTTATGAGGCGGCGTTTTCTTGCCTTGACCCCTTCGTCGTCGTACAGGTAGTATCCACTCGACTGCGGAACGGTGGGATCGTCCGAAACATTCACAGCCTTCGAGCCAATTCTGGATTCTCCGATTTTCAGGTCTCTCCAAAAGCTCTCGCCTGCTTGAGCACCTTCTCTTCCCATGATTCTGTCTCCCTCACTGGGGTGACCAACATTCTCATGGCTGATTATGCCTGCCACCTCTGAGCCGACAATCATGTCAATCGGTCCTTCTAGGAGTTCTGGAACTTTCTGTGCTTCTTGCGCGACCCTCTTCAGGTGTGTTGCCTCTTCACCAAATATCTCGACCAACTTGGACTCCTTGAACGCTTCCCATCCCCCACTTCGGGTCATGTCTACGGTTCTCTGCTCCGATCCCATCTTCCCTTCTGTAGTAAGCTGAATGAAAACCCGAGTAAGAGAGACGTCACCGGTTATCTCCGTTCCTTCGCTGGTCACTAAGTATTTCTCTATCTTAGTGGGCGCGAGCAGCATTACGTAGTAGTTAAGGCCCGCTAGCTGTTTGTTGAGCTCGTCTGCTGTCGCCATCATTGTGTCTAAGTCAACGTCCTCGAGAGGCTGCTTAACCTTCACTGACCATGTGGCACGATTGCTAATCGGCTTCCCAAAGTCAATCTTCTTCTTGCGCTTAGCATTCTTGGCCATTCGGAATGCCGCTCGGACAGCATCATCAGCCAGCTGCTTGTCCATCCTATCAAATGATGCGAATCCCACGTTTCCTTCCACAACCATGCGGACGCCGATGCCCGAGGAAGGCTGTTGTCCCCCGGAGAATATCTCACCGTTTCGATAGCCGAGTCCCTTTGCGCGCTCTCGAACATACCGGGCCTCTACATAACTCGAGCCCAAACCGCGACCAAACTCGATGCAGTGCTCGACTAGATCTTTGCCATCGTTCAGCTCCTAACACCTGACGACATCCCGAAACAAGCAGAAGATAAAGGCTCCTAAACCAGTATCACTACATCGCGATACCGTTGATTCTTTCAAGCCTTCAACGAATCAGGGCTTAGCTGTTGTTCGACTCGTCGTGCGCCAGATTTCCGTCCTCGGCGTTTGTATCTGATGGGCTAGGATCAGCTTGGATCTCAGTCGCTTCACTGTGGACTTCAACGGTCACAACTCCTTCGGCACGTCTTGCGGCTCTCTCGCGTTCGTGTGGGTTCGTTCCTCTAACGGCCGAAACGATTACCGCACCGACGGTCAGGAAACAGAACGCCGAGACTACCAATCGCACTGCGGTTACGTAGGCATTTGCATAGACAGGTCCCGAGGTGACACCGGTGGGGTTGAACGCGAGGAAATAGGCTGTGTATAGAGCCGCGGATAGCGCGGTTCCGATTGATATTGCACTGGTTCTCGCGACTTGAGTGAGTGCGCTTACTACTCCCATGTAGCTTCGCGGAGCTGCAGTCATTATGTAATTGCTGTTGGCGACTGTAAAGAGTCCCCCGCCAATGGCTGTGACTATGACGGAAAGAAACATGAGTGTGACATTCGGAATTGCGGAGGCGAGGAGAACATACCCGACGAGCTGAATGCAGAGTCCAATCACTGTCTCTTTCCGTGCCTCCATTCTTTCAGATATGATGCCAGCAACGGGTCCCATTACTGATATTGTCAAGGGGTACGCCGTCAGGTATAGACCCGTCTGAAACTGACTGTATCCGAGAACATCCTGCAACATCCAAGGCAACAGAAAGGTGACTGGATTGCTGGCCATGAATGCGAGCAATGCAGAGAAGAACCCTGATGAGATTCTCCTGTCTGCGAGTACTCGAACCGGGATCATTGGAGACACAAAGGTCCTTTCCCTTTGTACGAAAGCGATGAACATGATGATGCTGGCGACGCCTAGTACTGCCAACAACGTCTGATTAACGTCGCTGATTACAGTGCCGGCTCCAACTGCTACAACAGTGCCGACCTCTGAAACTAGCAGCACCAACGTGAACAGCACAGAGAAAAACAGGGTCACTCCTAGGATATCGAATCGGCTCTCCTTGACCTGTTCAGTTTCACGGATTATCTTCGCTCCAACGATCAGGCCGACCAAGCCTACGGGAATATTGACCAGAAAGATGCTTGGCCATCCGAAGAACTCACTAAGGATTCCTCCGACAACTGGACCAGCACCGAGTGCGGCCGCGAGGATTACCGAGTTGAGTCCGATGGCTCGGCCACGATTCTGTGGGGTAGTAAAGTAGGTGACGATTGCGAGTCCGTTCGCAGTCATCATGCTAGCACCTATTGCTTGAAACAGCCTGAACATGATCAGGATCTCAAGAGTGGGCGAAGAAGCACAGGCGGCAGAGCCAATTATGAAGAGGACCATTCCGGCCTGAAACACGCGCTTCTTGCCGTGCCTGTCGCCGAGCTTTCCCATGAGCGGCATTGTGGATGTCAGAATCAGCACGTAAGCAAGAACAACCCATGCCACTTGCTCAATTCCTACGCCGAGGTTTCGGGACATCGTATCAAGCGAGACGTTAACGACGGATGAGTCAAGCGCGCTGAGCAATACTCCGAAGCCAGTAGCGAACACTATCCTGTATGGTCCGACGACCTGTGGTCTGCTCTGAGTACCCGGAGTGAACGGCTTGCTTGCCACCATAACAAGGACACCACAATAAGGCATCACGCTCGGCGGCGGTCAGGACTTAAGCATTGCTTTGCGGCACCATGTATAGCTCAGAGAGATTGGTCGAATAGGGCTTCTCTGCAGTTGCGGAAAGATCGCTAGGGCATCTTCTCTTGAAGAGTATGACTCCGCCTGTTGAACATCAGAATCTTGCCAAGCTCCTGCCATGCTATGACGAGAAAGCAAATCACGAACACGAGGCCGATTTCAACAACGGAGATTGAAGACAGTCTGAGCTGAATGGTCACAATGGGCACGAATATCCCGATGAACAAGAAAGCGAAGGAGGCAAACGCCCAAGCATCCATCACTCTGTTCGAAAGGAATCCTAACTTGTATAGCGGCTCGCCTTCCGAACGAGAGACGAAGGCCAAGATTACGTGACCCATGATCCAAGCCGCGAAGGCGTACGTCTGTGTCTGAGCAAGGGATAGGTTCTGCCATCGCGCGTACATGTAGGAGATTGAGACTGCAGCAAAAAGGCTCAACCCTGAAACAGTGATCCTCGCGATGGTTTTAGAACCGAGAAGGCGTGTCTTAGGGCTTTTCGGGGGTCTGCTGTAGATTGCCTTCTCCGGGGGCTCACTGACGAACGCAGCTGAAGCAGCGAGATCCATGAACAATTCGAGGACTATGATTTGAATCGGAGCCATGGGAAATGGGATGTTGAGCACAAGTGGCAAAAGGAAAATCAGTATGAGTGCCATCTTGGCAGACAGGTAATACTTCCATCCCTTTCTGAGGTTGTCGAAGAATTTCCGACCCTCGAAGATTGCACTCCCAATAGTCACGAAGTTATCATCAGCTAGGACGACATCAGCCGCCTCTTTCGCCGCATCTGTGCCTTTCAGTCCCATGGCGATGCCTATGTCTGCAGCCTTGAGAGCCAAAGTGTCGTTAACACCATCCCCAGTCACTGCCACGACTTCATTGTTAGCTCTCAGTGCTTTCACAAGACGATACTTGTCCTCTGGCTTTGTCCTCGCGAACACAGATACCTCCTTTACCACATCCTCCAGATTCTCGTCGGACAAACCATCCAGTTCATTGCCAGTCATGATTCTCTCCGATGAAATACCCACAGTCTCTGCAATGAATGAGGCAGTCTGAGGATGATCGCCAGTAACCATGATGGTCCTAATCCCAGCTTGCTTGGCTTGTTCTATCGTTTCCTTGACTCCGTTTCTGGGCGGATCTTCAAGCGAGATTAGTCCAATGAAATCTAGGTCCTTCTCCAACGATGAAAACGGCGAGTCCTTTTCAGTGAACAAAACACTTCTCTGGGCAACAGCTATGACTCTTCTTCCCCTTGTCGTCTGCTTTCCCAATTCATCCAGAACCTCTGTGTGGTCGTTACCTACCAGACCTAGTACCTCTTCGGGTGCTCCGCTTACGGTAAGTTGTAGGCCACCATCCACGTTGCACAGGAGACTCTTCGTTTTCCTGCCGTCGCCAAAACTGCGCTCACGAAGCAGCTGCGGAGATTCTGTCTCAATGTGTAGTTCCGACGCCTTTTCCCTGATGGCTTTGTCAGTAGGTGATAGAGACATTTCCGTCATTGTTGCTAGTGCGGCTTTGATGACGCTCAGTTCTTGCTCCTCAGGGAAAACAGAAACGACACTCATCCGGTTCTCAGTAATGGTTCCAGTCTTGTCTGTGAGAATGACAGTCGCATCTCCGAGAACCTCGGCAGCCTTGATCTTCTTGATTAGGAAGTTATGTTGGGAGAGTTTGTACGCACCCAGTCCCAGAATCATGGTAATGATGATGGGTCCCTCCTCAGGAACGGTCGCAAAAGCAAGGGCAAGTCCGGTGAGTAGCATTGTCTGAAATCTTGGCCGCGCAAGTAGCCCAAGAGAGGAATTACCAAACTCAGTACCAAAGCCAATACAACCAATCTCTCTGCTAGGGACTCCATCGCTTCCTGCAAAGGCGTCATAGGTTCCTTGATCTCTTGTGCCAGAGCCGAGATTTTTCCGAACCTCGAATCTTTGCCAGTAGCGGTGACTTCTGCCTGTCCCTCTCCCGCAACAACTAGTGTCCCACCAAGGATTTCGTCGCCGCGGTTCTTCTCCTGAGGCATAGACTCCCCAGTCAGCGAGGACTCGTCGACGTGAAGGCTCAACGACACGAGAAGCTTGCCATCGGCAGCGATGCGGGTGCCCGGGGTGAACACGAGAACATCGCCCGGGACCACGTTCTCAGTTTCAATCTCGGCAACCTCGTCGTCTCTAAGGACCTTGGTCTTCGGTGCGGCCATCCTTGAGAGAGCAGATATGGCCTTCTTGGCTCTGTATTCATTCAGTATCTCCACGAGAACCAAGACAGTAATGACGCTGAAAATCGTCAGAGCATCTTCGAGATTGCCCCAAATCGAGTAGAGAATACCAACGACGATAAGCATGAGGATTAGGGGCTCTGTTACCTCCTCCTTAGCAATGCCAAGAAAGCTTACTCCTCTGGGCTTTGCAGTTTGGTTTGGCCCGTACTGTCTTAGTCTCTTTTCAGCTTCAGCCGCTGAAAGACCAACACTGTCCTTCATTGGAGTCTCCGTCTCTTGAATTTGCTCAATTTGGCCATTCTTAAACCCTTGTGCAAGTGCATAGAATAAAGTCTCTCGGCCAAGCAAATCATTAAGCTAGAGTTTCCATGACAACGCATCAGCTGTGTAATGCTTGACCTCTTCCGGAGTGATAACGAGGAGGTGCTCGACAGACTGCTTCCTCCAAAAGGAACTGGTTTGCCACATCGACGACACCACTGATGAGTTTGCCGCGTGTCTGTTCGAAGTCTGCCAACATGTCCAGACACACCCGTCTAATGTCATAGAATCTGCCAAGTAGATCATGTATGTGACGTCTTTTCGATATGGGCTTTGAGACTTCCCCTGCTCGAAGGAAGAACACATCACTATCGAGGAGTTCCTTCTCTTCCTGCCTCATCATTGGAGTGCCATTCGGTATACACTGCAGTTTCGTTTTCGTGCCTACCTGAGAAGTATCAGGTCCTATGCCAGGCATAGACCAGTTAGATAGTCTGCCATCGGTTGACACCTCTAGCTTCGACCGGTTCTTGCTGTTGAATTTCCACACCTTGTTCATCTCTCTGAGGATTTGCCGGGCAAAAGCAAAGCATTCGGCGTTGGTGGCACGAGAGATGATCCCAATAGCTGTCGCGGTAGGGGGTTGTTTTTCTCGATAGAGGTACAGATACGTCTGTCCTCCTTTCTTCTCAATTCGCGTTGTTCCGTAGTCTGGAAGGTCCAGGCCGATTTCTTTGATCTGCTGGTTATATCGATGATACAGCTTCTCGTAGGCTTCGAGACGAGCCAATGTATCAAAGAACGGCATCCTAGTGTATTGAATGAGTTCCTGGCCTTCTTCAAGAATCTCGTAGGTTGCACTTATTCGACCAAGTCCCACTAGCTTTGCAGGTATACTCGATTTCTCGGGTCTCAGAGGATTGAGTTGGTCTTCGAATTCCTTGAGAAGCTGAACATCTATCTCCATTGCTGTGTGCCATCCGCTGCAACGACCGGGCTCAGAGACTCTTATAGACTTCGGCTGAATTGGAAGAAGTGGGCCTCTCTCTTCATGTTAAAACAGATTGTGCCGTGGCTACTCCTTCTCTTCGCCGATTGAATAGGGTTCAAACGGCCCTATCTGAGTCCCAAATTGGCTCAATCTTGATGATAGAATCGCGTCACCTTTCTTCCATGCTATGTTCAGTTGGCCGTTCTTTACTGCAACAATTACGTCTGGCAGTCTGCCGAGCAGGTTGGGATCGCTGGCCATCACTTCTTGGTAGGCGCCGGTCAGGGCCACAAGAAAGAAAGAGCCTTTCAGGTTCTTCACTGACGGAACGGGTATCCCTAGAGCGATGCTGTTCTTGGAACCAGTGAGCGGCCGTCCGTCTAGGGTAGTAAGCTCCTTGTCTTTGGCCCGTTCTCTTCGTACGAATGCAGAGATCTCTCCATCGCTGTCAGCAGTAATGTCTGCGATGCGTACAGTCGTTTCAGGCTCCTTGTCAAGGCCTGCGACGGGTATGATTGGAAAGTACTGTCCCACGAGCACATGGTCAATACAGCTGTTGAATACGCTAAAGTTCCCATAAGCTATGATGTCGGGTTGGAGCAACCAATTTGGTGTTGTCCCTTCCGGTTCTCCTAGTCCTTCCTCGACTACCTTCCTCATCATGCTCCCCTTCACCGACGCCAGGATTTGCTCTCTTTGGTGAAGTCTGTCAATATCTCCCGTGCTTGCTCCCAGTTCCATGTTCAGTCGTGACCATACTCTAAGAACAGCTGAGAGGGTCTTGGCATTCTTGACCAGCCTTATCCATTTCTTCACTTCATCGGCTGTCTGTTGTGTCAGTGCTTCGCCTGCCCGCGTCGACCCACGTTCGGCGAGCACCTTAACCAGGACCATTGAGCTGTGAGCTGCAACAGCCCGGCCATTTTCCGTCATTATGGTCGGAAGTCTGGTGACTCCCAATTCATTGCATGTGCTGTTCACGGATTCGACGACGTTCGTAGCGTATTCTTTGAGCGCCCTGTTCTTGCGAACTCCTTCATAGTCAACCGGCAAGCCTCCCCCAAGGTCCATCAATCTCAAGGCGGGGAAGGTCTGCTTGTTGACGAGCCACCAGAATGCCTCTGTCATGAATCTCCCAAGCTCACGCACATTCTCAAGGTCGGCTACCTGCGAACCAATGTGCCCGTGAATTGAAATGATGTCTTTCTTCAGGTTGTTAGCTCTCAGAACATTGATTGCTTGCAGCAAATCGCGGGGAGCCATGCCGAACTTCGAGTCACGACCGCCCGCGGCAGCCCAGTGTCCACTTGACTCAACGTATGGCTTGATTCGAAGACCTAGCGGAATGCCACCCTCGGGAAGGGATTTCGCGACAAGCTCGACATCCTCGGGGCTTTCGACGGTAAAGAGCACATTGTGTCCTGCATTGCGGGCTTCCGTAGCCATCTTCAGATACTCTGCATCCTTAGTCCCATTGCAAATCAGACACCTAGACTTGTCTTGGCCTACGATGTTTCGGATGAGGGCAAACTCTCCCTTCGAACCAGCTTCAAGCCCATAGGACGGATCCGTGGCCAAGATTGTTCTAACAATGTCGTTGTGGTGATTGACCTTGATCGGGAATATGGGCAGGTACTTGCCTTCGTACTTCGACTGCGTCATGGCTTCACGAAATGCGGTCGTTACTTCTATTGCACGTTCGGCCGCGAGGGCAGGAATCCTAACGGTGAAGGACGAATACTCCGCCTGAGAGATGTTCCTGACTTTCTCGATAAGCTCAGGAAACGACAAACTGAGATTTTCAAAGCGCAAGACGAGGCGGCCTTGACCATCGACATCTAGGAAATAGAGGTCGCCCTTGCCTATACCATAGATGTACTTGCTGTCCTGTATTGACCACAACGCCGCTTTCCTGCTTTGTGAGTGAAGTTTCTTGAATTTCAACTAATCTGAGCTGAAGTATGATTCTAAAATGAATCAAAGCACATCCGGAGGAAGTCATTTCTAACGCGAGTTTGCCCATTTGCAAGAGCACACGCTTTCTTGAGGTCTTCGGGATGTCTGAAGGCTGGCCTCTATTGATGCTGGACTTCTTGGTAGGCAACATAATAAAGCTCGGACATTCGGCCAATGATGATAATGTTTGTGTCGGTCTGCGGCACAATGGATCGCGACGGATGTGCAAGTTTCATGTCGCCTAGGTTAAGCCGTGCTCAAGTAGATGAAATGCAAAGACGTGTGAAAGAACGCTTGGGCTGGAACCCAGATGACTACGAACTTGAGTTCATGGCCGAATGGGACAATTCCCGCGTGCCCTTGGTTGCAGGAATCCCGACGAAGATGAAAATCGATTTCTCACCCATTTTTGCCATACTTCCTGACGGCATACTTCTCAGTGTTGAGCAGCCCAAAGCGTTTGAGAGAATTGTGACCGGGCTTGTCACTCCCGTGAAGGCGACTGATGCGATGATGCTCGCCCAGCTGTCAGTCTGGTTCGGCCGCTTCAATGATGTCATAGGAGAGTCGTGGCCGCGGAGTGTGGACGGCAAGATTCCCAAGAAGCAGATTCAACGGTCTGAGACCGAACCAGTCCTTAGGGTCAATCGAGAGGGGTTTGAATTGAGATTCTATGCTTATGACTATGAGCTCCTTAGGCTGTCCGATTGCACTGTCAGAATGAAATCGGGCACTGCGACCTTCACATGCATTAAGTATCAGAGACAGCAGTAGCTGTCCATTTTTGCGTGTTCCGCGGACAGTTATGGAGATGGCATTGGATTAGAAGAGAATCGACAGACATGTCAGAGCCCCTTCACACTTCTCGAACTCACTCACATCAATCGGCAGCACTTCATACCCGGCTTCTCGGACCTGTGATGCAGCCCTATCAAACCCTGCAGGCATGAGCACGACTTCATCAATTGTGAGCGTATTCGCAGCGTAGCTGTCCTCATCGTCGAGCACGATCAGATTGTACTTCTCAAGTGCCGGATGGTCTCGATAGGCTCTCCTGCATATCATGGTCTTCATGCCGAGAAATGTTGCATGACTCTTCAGATGGACGATGTACGGGTCGCGGATTCCGATTACTTCCACTTCAAGCCAGTCCCTCATCTGGAACACTCCGTCTATGTTGGTTCTTTGCGAGACACCGGTCATGAGCTTGTTGGGTAGATGGATTACATCACCTCCCTCAAGCGTTCCGGGCTTGGTCACTCGACGAACCTGCAAGTACTGGCCCAGCAGGGCTTCCACACTGTCCTCTTCTCCCTGTCGACTTGGTCGAGCCATTCTTGCCACGAGTGCCTTGCCGTTGTGAATGACCGCTGTATCCTCAACGAAACAGGAATCCGGATACTTCTCTTCTTGGTTCATGACTATCAGTTCGAGACCCAGTTCCCTGAGCGTGTCGCAGTAGGTTTGATGCTGCTTCAGCGCTTTTTCAACAGCAATCGTGTTGCGAAGAGGATGAGAAGAGATGCATCTAGGAAAGGCGCTGCTTGGCGGGCGGACAACTGCTCTCTTGGGTTTCATGTGAGCAGACTTCGAGAGTGCGCTAATGTTCCTATCGGAAGAGGGCTCAAGGTTTGTCCTAGAGCGATGGTTGGTCCAGAGAGCCTGTCTCTGGCTCGAACTAATCTCAGATCCATGCCTCGGGTTTCGCAATACTCAGCCAGAATAGGACTGAAACTAGTCAACTGCAATCAGTTCCAATATAAAAGAAGGAAGCGCTGAAATAGAATCCAATCTGAACCCAGCGCGATTCTACTTCAGCTTTAGGTTGTACTACAGCTTTGCTCCACACTCGGAGCAGAACTTGGTACCGGCAACATTGGTTGCTCCGCACTTCTTGCATTTTGCTACAGTGAGGGGCGCACCACAGTTGTTGCAGAATTTGCCTGTTCCCGCAGGCTTTCCACACTTGGGGCATATTGTCTGCTTGGTTCTCGATCTTCCCCTTGAAGACTTGGGTGTTTTCTGCCTCTGCCTCTATGTCCTTGACCATCTTCTTTCCTTTGGCAGTTGCGACCTCAACTGCTTCGCGGGGAGCATCATCGACACAGAGCCCTTCTTCTTCATTCCAGTCATTTTCACAGACGTACTTCTTGCACTTGGGACAGCGCTTGAAATGCTGTTTTGCTTCATTCGAAGCCTGCTCGAAAGCTGCCTCGTGCTCCTTGTGCCACTGAGGAGACATCCCCTCGAATTTCTGTGACAAGATGCTGGAGCCCTCGCTGGCGGCCCATCCGACTGAACCGTGTCCTGCCAAGGACGCGCCCGCGTAGGCTGCTCTTCCAATTCCACTGAGAAGCCCAGCTTTCTTGTGGCTCTTCGATTCTATGAATGCGGACTTGAATCCGTCATTGCATAGATCGCAGAAAAACGTGAACTCGAAGCCTGCTTCGGTGCTGTTGTCAGCGTAGTTCCTTGTGAATGCTTTCAGACTCATTTCTTCTTTTTCGCCTCCACTTTAAGCGGGTTACCGCACTTCAGACACTTGTCGAGTGGTGGTGTCGGTGTCTTGCACTTAGGGCATATAACGACCAAAGGAGCCTTACAGTTCATGCAATAGTCAGCAAAGAAAGTCTCCTTATGGCATTTCGGGCACGTGATTGACAATGACAACCCGCAATTGTTGCACTTCACCCAGCCTGCCTCGATTGGAGACTTGCATTTTGGGCATCTCAACGGCCCAAGTGGATTTACTGCTCCGCACATTGGGCAGACTTTAGAGTCGCCGGGAATCAATTGTTCACAATAGCGACAAGGGTGCTTGTATCCTGCCATTGCTCATTCTCCTTGCGTCCATGCCGAGCTCGGCAAAGACACTTACCATCAGTGCCAAGTGCCTGCTATTTATGTCTTTGTGACTTTAGCGCGGCGATTGCTAGAGAACCGCAGCCAACGGCTTCTTTTCAGCTTTGCGTTTCAACATCATTAGTACGCTCCTCTATGGAAAGAATATCATTCAATCCTACCAAGCAGCCGGTAGAGATGTCCTCCTATTGCAGGCCATCTCTAAATGGGCACCATGAAGAGCCCCTGCAGTAGTCAGCCAACACACCTTTTTATGCACTCCCGCCCAATATCACACAATGCTCGACGCCACCACTCTCTTGAGAGTGGAGGGCACTCATCTCACGACGACCAGCACTCATGGGAACCGAAGGACATATCTCTGACCACAGGTACTGGCCATCGGCAAGAACAAGGGCGCAGAGACGAAAAAGTGGGTCGACTGGTCACTTTGGCGTGCGGTGACAGTCTTGCGGCTTCCTCAGAATAGGAAGGTCGGAACTTGTCGCACAAAATTACAGGTGGTGGCGCGGCATGCGACATGTTGCCCATTTCTCTGCGCCCACCCTTTCTGCTTTCGCTAATAGCTACTTAGTTAAGGACACAGAACAGACGCTGCTGGCATGAGACCGCGAGTCCGTGAAGTGCTCTTGCTTCTGATGCTGACCGTGTGCGGTCTTGCTGAAATGGGCACAGCTTCTGTTCTTTTGGGATTGAAGTTGATACCACCGTCGCATGTTTTCGGGCCAATCAACCTAGCAGCGAATGACACACTAAGACCGGAGATATCAGCGTGGGGACTCGAAGGGCCTGTTGAGCAAGGAGTGTCTTTCTCGGCTTGGGCCAATGTAAGCGACACAGAGTCTGGAGTTCGTAACGTATCATTGTCAGTGCACGGTGATAATGGACAGCGGTCTTCGTACCCTCTCGCGTTCAACGGCTCTCTCTACATGGCTGACGTACCTGGTCTTGCTGTCAATGCAACCTATACTCTATACATAATTGCATTTGACATGGCCAACAATACAGCAACTAGCTACTCGCGGACTGCTGATCTCACACAAAGGACCACAACAACAAAGGACCCGTCGGTTACGACCCCTATTGTGGTTGGCTCGAGCCTTGTCCTCATGGCTGTAGTCACTGTTGTGGCGATGATCTATGACCGAAGGCGAACCAGACAGGGACTGCAATGAGTTCGTGACTTGGAGCCCAAGGCCAACTGTACTCATGGATTACTGGTGGACGAGACGATATGCATCCTTCAGTTCGTTTATAACCGGATGCGACACGAGCAATTCAGGTCCGTGGGCTGAATGTTTTGGTATGCACTCAAGAGAGTCTTGCGGGGATATCGCCTTTTTCTGGCACTTACGATTGGTGTCCTGATTGCTACCACATTCTTTGCGAGCATGATAGTGTCCGCTGATATGGTCTCCAAAGACGCAGTCGACAATGCTCTAGCGGGCCTTGACTATGACGCACGAATACAGGCAAACAACATGACTTGGTCAGGGAAGCAATTTGCGGATCTTCGCACAACGTTGGAAAGCCAGCCCGAAGTAGTTCATGCGGATCGATATGCTAAGATTTCTTATCAGTACAATACGACCGCCAGACAGACCTTCGACATTGTGGGAATGGAGCCTAATACCACAGCTTGGAACACAGTAACTCACCTGAATGGGACGCTCGCTCTCGGTGCAAACCAAACATATGTTGTTGCGAGTTCAGTGAACGCATCATACCTGTCCACGGGGCAGATACTCAAGGTTCCCGTGAAAGCTATCACCAACAAGTTTCCTTTCACAACCACGGTTTATGTGAATCTGACGGTTGCCGGCTTCGTTGACATTCCTCCGAGGACAGCTCAACTGCTCAATCCACAGAGATACCTGAGTCTTGGCTTCATCCAAATCCCCCTTGGCGACTGGCGTAAGTACGACATTCTGCTTGTCGACTGGAATTCTACGATTGGCCCACTCATCAACTGGTTCTCCAGTCATCAGAACGTGACCCAGCTCGCCGTTGAATGTGGCTTTTACTGCCAGCTGAACAGGAATATGCTTGTGAATCCCTATGACATTGGTGGCTCGTCGACTAGCGTCTCAAATGCTCTGGCGAAGATTTCAGACAGGACAGCCGCGTACAATACCCAGGTTACAAACCTACTAGGGATAACTCTGTCAACGCTTTCACTGCAAGCATCATTACTTGTGTTGTCATTCGTTTCTCTTGCAGCACCAATCATCTTCATGTCATGGTACTCTTCGACAATGCTCAGTGATGTGAGCTACAATCTGCGGAGAAGGGAGTTCGGTCTTCTGCAGACAAAGGGATATGGCCCGAAGGCAATCAAGAGGATGCTGATGTTTGAGGGCGCGATAATCGGTCTAATTGGGGGTTTCGTCGGCCTAATCGGCGGTACCTTAGTAGCATTTCTCTTGGTGGGAGCCAGCCTCGCGTCCTTGCCTGTGATTCTAGCTGGCAGCACGGTAAACATCGTTGTTGTCATGGCTTTCGCAGTCATAATGGCTGTGTGGTCTGTAAGAGGCCCTGCCGACAGGGCTGCGAAACTTGACCCTCTCGACAGCCTCAAGCAGTATGTCTACGTAGAGGAACAGAGGGAGTACAAGAAGCTGCTCCCCTCCATTGCGTTGTTTCTTGGAACCTACAAGCTGATCGTCTGGGCCTTGGGAATCAATATGAGCACCGTGCTATCGTCCGCATTGAGCAGCAATTTCATCTTGCTAATAGCAGTGGCATTGTGGACCCCAATCGATGCTTTTCTAAACTATGTTGGACCAATCATGTTTCTCTATGGTGCAACAAAAATACTACTGAGAGGGTCACAGAAGTTCCAGGAGGGCGTCGTGAATGTAGGCTCGAGATTCTTTGGCGCATTTGGGCATCTTGCAACTCGAAACGTCACGCGTCATCCGGCAAGAAATGCTGCATTGGTCTTCGTCGTGTCGCTTATCGTATCATACGGCCTCTCTAGCGTTGGAAACATGTTTACCGAGCAGGACACACTGGAGCGGACCAGCCTCTACGAAGTTGGCTCTGATGTTAGTGCAACATTCAATCCGGGAGCCAATATGTCCTTGGTAAGCCAGACCGTGAGTTCCATCGCTCAGGTGAATGAGTCGACAATCGAATATAGAATCACAATGAGTAGCACAAGAGGAGCTCTGGAAGTTCGAGGAATAGCACCTGAAAACTGGTCTCGCGCAGCATTCTATGAGACTACATGGTTCACAGGGGCTTCGATCAATCGAATCCTTTCCAACTTCACCGGTGAGAAAATCATCCTATCCATAGCTGTTGCTCGTCAACTGCAGCTTCATATTGGGAATAGCATAGCTCTTCGCGGCCCAGGCCAGAGCACAGCACACAGACTTGTCATAGTCGGTCTTGTCGGCTACGCGAGCCCGTTCGAGGAAATCCTAGGACAGTTCGCCTTTGGAGGTACTTACCCATCCTATGTTCCAGTAGATTTCTTGAACAATGCAAGCCTCGTTAGCGTCTCAAATGGTTGGATTCTGATCAAGACTACCCCGGGTACTAATGGAACTGTTATCGAGAAGCAGATATCTTCAGCGTTGCCTCAAGCAACCAGCACAGACTCGCTGACGTCGAGACTGAAAGCGGCTCAGACCAATAGCTACCAAGTGGGTGGAACCCGTGCTCGGTGGCTTGGTATCATCTTCGCAGGGGTTCTCGCGGTGGTGGGCACTGGTCTTGTCGTAGGTCTCACGTTGAAGGAGAAGGAACAGGAGACGACGCTTCTGAGCGTAAGAGGTCTTACCCGCGGTCAGATTCTAAAGGCTCTCACTGCAGAAGTTATGGTCATGGTCTTGTTCTCTCTCATACTTGGTGTGGCAACAGGCTTCATTCAGCTTTTCGGAAACATCTCTAACACAAGCCAAAGCACCCAAGAACTCGTACGTCCTAGAATGGTCTTCACACCATTGTCAATTCTCGCCATGACTGGGATCGTATTGATAGTGGTCATCGCTGCTTTGATACCAGTTGTGATGACCTCGCGTGTTACGGAAGAGAGAATAAACTCGATTCGTGAGTAGAAGGTGGTAATTATGGTTAGCTACATTCAGTCTGAGGACTTGGTTAAGGTATACAAACTGGGAAGCGTCGAAGTGCAAGCGCTAAGAGGTCTGTCCATCAAGATCGAACAAGGAGAAATGGTCTCGATTGTTGGTCCTTCCGGGTCGGGCAAGACATCTTTGCTAAATGTCATCGGAGGACTGACGCACGCGACAGCTGGGAAGACATGGGTCGCGGGCAAAGAAATAACCAATGCAACCTCTGCGGAACTGGGATTACTGAGGCAAAAAGTGGTTGGCCACATCTTTCAGACTCTGAACTTGATTCCCACCTTGACCGCCTATGAGAACGTAGAGCTTCCGATGCTATCACTCAAGACGCCCGGTGATGCGAGAAAAAGGAGGACTACTGAGCTTCTCGATACAGTTGGCTTGTCGTTGAGGATGAACCATAAGCCCGACGAACTCAGCGGAGGAGAGAAGCAGAGGGTCGCCATTGCTTCAGCACTCGCAAATGACCCACCCGTACTGATATGCGATGAACCTACAGGTGACCTAGATACTGAGACCTCAGCCAAAATTGTCCAGTTCCTGACCAAGGTGAACAAAGAGATGGGCAAGACGATCGTGATTGTCACTCACGATCCGTCAGTTGCGCGGAGAACCGATAGAATATTCAGAATCATGGACGGCCGCATAATATCGGTTGAAAAACCAAGCGAATCGGAGCAAGCAAATGCCGCGCTGATTGTTCGAATGTACAAGGACCGCCTTGCAGAGAATGACAACGAGCTTGCCGACTTGGAGACGATGTACAGGGAGCAGCGCATCAGCCCTGAGAACTTCGCTGAGCGGTGGAACAATGTCACTCAAACCAAGGCTTTCCTTGAACGCGAACTGAACAGAATGGGCTTCTGAACAGAACGTTTTTCAGTGTTGTATCCGGCGACGGCTCGAGTGTCTCTATGACCTTGCCTGTCGTTGTTGTTCATGGTGGTGCGACCAGCTTCGAGGCCAAGTACCATGACGCAATCATCGAAGCAGTCCGAGCAGCAGCCAAGACAGGCATGTGCGTGATGGAAAAGGGCGGATCTCTCTGGATGCAGCTGAGGCTGCTGTTTGGAAGCTTGAAGAGACCAACCTTTTCACGGCAGGCCGGGGTGCGAAGCCGAACAGCGAAGGCGACATCGAACTCGATGCAATGATCATGGATGGTACTCGTCTTCAGAGTGGAGCAGTCATGGCGGTGCGAGGTGTCGTCCATCCCATCTCATTGGCGCGATACGTCCTTGAGCGCACCTCCAACAGTCAGTTCGTGGCTGGAGGAGCAGAGAAGCTGTACAAAAAGATGATAGCAGAAGGATATAGAAAAGTGAGTAAGGGCGGCGCCACTCAACGTTCGGCAATCGCCCAGGGATGCGACACTGTTGGATGCGTCGTTGTCGACTCGGAAGGACACATTGCCGCTGCCTCTTCCACAAGCGGGTGGTCTGGCAAGTTACCCGGCCGCATTGGTGATTCCCCGATTATCGGGGCTGGCGTCTACGCCAATGACCTAGCGGGCAGCAAGCTGCACTGGGAAAGGAGAGCAGATTCTCCGAATAGTGATGGCAAGGATGGCAGTCCACTATGTGGAAGACGGGTTGAGTGTGATTGATGCTGCCGCAAAGATAATGGCGGTTCTACGGGAGAGGACGGCTGGTGAAGCCGGGCTAATCATGATCGATAGTCAAGGGAATGTGGCAACGGGGTATGACACACCTCACATGCCCGTCGCAGTCGCGTCAGCCTCCTCGAGCAGCATCTACTCGTCAATGCGCCCTGAGTGGCCTTTCAGGGGATAGCATCAGACGTGATCGATATCGTATACTCAGGGGAAGATGACCGCAGGTAGGAATGATGTCTGATAGTTAGCTGCTTCTTCTTTCCTTCCACCAGACGTAGAGTGCAAGCAACAGCAAGTAGCCTACGATTGCGAAGTAGATTGCCCACTCCAATGTGGGGGTCCACCAGAAGTCGGGACGGTTCACGTATATGTCATAGGTACCGTAGTTGCCGAAAAGAAAGGCTGCAAAGACGGCGACGTTAACGAGCCCGAGCAATGAAATCAGCTTGTGCACTTTGGGTGTACGTTGAAGCAGAAGAGCAATCATCCACAACCCAGTCATGATCATCCCACTGAAGAAGAACGATAGTGCAGACATACTATGCTGAGCGATGAAATTCATGGGAAAGATACCAACGAAGATTATCGCGACCGAAGTGAACACACCAACCGCGGCAGCCAGTTTCGCCACGTAGAAACGCGAGTCCAAGTAGAGACCCAGTCCTATCATGAAGGGGATGAACGTGATACCTGCAAGTATCAATCCAATGTTGAACAGCATGGCGGCCTGAGAGACTCCCAGCTCCCCGAGCTCGCTGACATAGTGATTGAATATTGAATAGACTTCGCCATTGTGTCCATGGTACGGGATCATTGCGCCTAGGATGAAGATGAGGCCTATCGCTGATCCGAAAATTCCCCACAGTGTGAAATGCTTCTTGTCAACCTGCTTTACGATTGTTTGTTTCAGACTCAAGTTTCTGCCTCCAGATGTATTGCACTTCTCGGGCTACGGGTTAGGCGATTCTTCCCCCTGCTCTTAAGACTGGCGCATGTCCGAGGAGTAATTGATTAGTCTACACCCGGAGGGAGTGGTGCCCAGTCGTGCGTCTGCTGGAACAGGACCGAGGGCTCTCGGGTTTCTTTCTCCTCTCTCTGAATGTGAATTGCAAGCAACAACATGTAGCCTATGATCGCGAAGTGGAGCGCCCATACCAACTTATGCATCCACCAGAAATTGGGACCAAGGCTGATTAAGAAGCCGGGGGGCAAAGTGAGAAGATAATACACAATAGATAGGTAGGCACCTAAAGGAAAGATGGCAAACAGCCCTACATTCAGAACTCCGAATAGTGAAAGGACTCTGCGTACTTTGACTGTGCGTTGGAGATAGATGGCAATTGTCCACAAGCCGGTCATGATCATGCCACTGAAGAGGAATGACAACCAGCATACCCAGTCCTCTGCCCAATAAACGGTCTCAAAGATGCCAACGACGACCATCGCACTCGCATAAATCATACCGACCATGGCGGCCAGTTTCGAGGTGGAGAAACGCGAGTCCATGTACCATCCAAGTCCTATCATAAATGGCATGAAGGCGATACCCGCGAGTATCAATACCAAGCCGAACAAGATAGGGACGAAGAATCCGAATTCCGGATAGATTCCCACATTCATAATCTTTGCGACCAGAATGAAGGCAAGGCCGATTACAGATCCGAAGATACCCCATGAGGGGAAGTGACTCTTGTCGAATTGCTTTGCGATTATCTCCTCTGAGCCCACACCTGTTTCTCCTTACGCCCCGTGATTCTAAGAGCTAACAGAACATGCTATTGGCACTTTGATTCTTAAAGATGCCGCACCAACGAAAACGGGCTCTAAGGGGTCTGCTTCTTTAGTCTTAGCGTGTTCGCAGACAAGAATACTACATAGCCAAGGGCGCTGAAAACTGCATACCACTCCACGAGCGGTCCGCCTACTGCAAATGAGAACAACCAAATCAGAGAAGGCAATACCTAGGCCGTAGGCCGCAATGAGCTTCACGAACCCACGATGCAATAGGAGTGCAAGACTAAGCACAATCAGGACAGCAAACAACAGCTCGAAGAAGACTGCTGATGCCAACAGGTGGGATGCTCCCTTGTCCTCGGAGAAGACACCAATCATCATGAGAGCGACAGCCGAGCAGAGTCCAATGACTTGCCCCACAATGACCAGAGCTTTCTTCACCAGACTGTCGGGATACCAAATGTACAACCCTAGGAAGAAGGGAATCAGTGCGATCCCCGTTAGAATACATCCCGCGTTGTAGAAGTAGCCGCCAAATGGACTGTAGGCCAAGTCACCTAGTCTGCTTAGATAATTAGTCGATGGGCCGTACGGAAATGGATAGAGCGCCCAAGACGTGAAAGTGAATAGGCAATAGAACACGATGACGAGGATTCCGCTGATAGTTGTCAATGGCCACTTAAGGAGATCAAATTTCACGGGCTATTTGCCTCAAGCCCGGCTGGAAACAAACCTCCTCTTAAATGGTCGACACTCCTTGGAGTGTTCATTTGTCTGAAAAAACAGAAGAACTGCGTCCGATAGACGCAGTTCACTGGTATGCCGGGCAGTTGCGCCCAGCTCATACTCTAGCTTGTACGTTCTGGTTCTGGACTAGCGCCTGTCGCGGTGTCCGTAGCTGCCACCGCCTCTGCGGTCGCGGCCACCATATCCACCGCCACTACTCCTACGGTCATCACCGCCATAGCCGCCACGACGCTCGCCGCCATAGCCGCCACTGCCACCGCCACCGCTGCCGCCGTATCCGCCTCGTCCGCCAAAGCTTCGCCTAGGGGGACGGGTATCCTCGTGCTCTTCGGCAGACATATCGAGGTCCGACTTGACTTCCTCGATAGCTTCCTCGGCTTCTCCAACCTGACCGTACTTGCCTATGTTCAGTCTTAGGTTACCCCTGAAGAGACCGGTATAGCCATTGGTCAACTTGTAAGTCTTTTCGACTTCCATGTTGTCGATGGCCTCGTCCCACAGTGGGACCAAGACGGTACCAGTGGAGTCTCCAACTCGCGCATCTACTACGCGATGAGCTTCTCCAGTGTCACGTGAGGTGATTTCTCGTTCCTCACCAATCTCGACCACCTTGAAGGTTACGGTCAAGTTTCTCATACTGGGCTTCAGTTCTGCCACAGTTGCCTCTACGGGCTCGGTATCGAAATCCATTTTCAATATCCCTTTATCAGTGCATTTGCAGGCTTTCAAAACTAGACATTCTACACGGGGTTGCTTAAGGGATGAACCACTTGCTAAACTCCAACTTAGGAACTCTCAGCTTGTAACGCCTGCTGGATGTTTGTCCTCCATGTTCGCTTATAAGCCTGTGTAAGGATGCGCAAAAAAAGAAAACGACACGAAGTATAGTTCCTCGTTACAGCGATGGCTTCTCTGCAGAAGTTCTCGTCAATCCCAATCATAGCACCTTTTCAATAGCAGCAAATCGGTTGCATCAAATCGTCGCTTGAGCCAGCAAAACCGGCATTTTCTCCATAGGCCAGTAAACTCATATAGCAACTAATTCACGCCTCAGCTCAGCCCTTTGACTCCAAAGGGGCACTCCCTTGTGGAGGACTATGATGTGAGCGACAAAGACAAGAAGAAACCTGAGAAGGGGACTCCAGCTCCGGCTCCGAAGCCCGCTCCAGCACCGGCTCCCAAGCCAGCTCCTGCTCCAGCACCGGCTCCGAAGCCAGCTCCTGCTCCAGCTCCTAGGCCAGCTCCAGCACCAGCTCCGGCTCCCAAGCCAGCTCCTGCTCCAGCTCCTAGGCCAGCTCCAGCACCAGCTCCGGCTCCCAAGCCAGCTCCAGCACCAGCTCCGGCTCCGAAGCCAGCTCCTGCTCCAGCTCCTAAGCCAGCTCCTGCTCCAGCTCCGGCTCCCAAGCCAGCTCCTGCTCCAGCTCCTAAGCCAGCTCCAGCACCAGCTCCGGCTCCCAAGCCAGCTCCTGCTCCAGCAAAGCCTGCTGAGAAGAAGCCCGAGAAGAAGGGAGAAGGGATGGGCGACGTATTCAAGGTTAAGGTGCACGGTCCAAAGAATCCCTTCAAGAATAAGAATCCGTACAAGAAGAAGGATTAGTGTAATCACCAAGCTGGTGTTCGTTCATTTCTGAGCTAATGCTCAGTTGGATATCATCCCTCGGCTCCGGCAATAGGAGCTGGGGATCTCTTTCTTGCAACACACAAGCAAACTGCTCTTGTCAATTGTCAGTGGCACAATTAGGTTGAACACGTTTCAGGATAGGATCCTGTGAGGTTCGCATAAGTTGAGGAATTGGTGAGACTAACTAGACATCTGGACGGCTTATCCTAGATGCATTCTCCGCGTTGTGCAGAGCACGAAGCGCACGCAATGTGACCCACTTGCTAGGCGTACCTTCCTCATCGAGCTGGACCCAGCTCGTTTGGTTTCTGAGAAGTCGAGAAGCCAACGTCCGTCAGGTTGCTGCTTGCTTCGGATAAGCTCGAGAGCTTCCTGCATTCGCTCGTCACGTACGCCGAGGGTTGTCAGAACGTCCGTTGCTTCTAGGGCATCACTTCTCCAGTATCTGGGGAAGGCAAACTTGAGCCAAGCACGCTTGATGGCAGGCCGCCCCTTTGGATCAACACGGTAAAAGTGCACATGATTCTCAAGGCAGGTCTCCGTCTCTTGATTGACAATTGCTCGGCTTTTCTTAGACCTCTTGTCAGGTGGGATGAGTGAAATGGCACCTAGCGCCTTGATGCCACCCATGTAGCAATTCGGCGGACGAACCTTCGCTGGGTCGCCTGAGTAGACCGAGCAGTGCCAGCCCCCTTTGTCTTCGTGGGTTTCTTCGAGGAAGTTGATGGCCGCTTGGGTCAATGGATGATCCATATGACCAAGGAGCAGAGCGGCACGAAGAGCGATTGCTGTAATGCACCACATCCAGGTAGACGTGTCCTGTTTACGTCGCGGGCTGTCAGCAGGTCTGTACGTTATCCTTCCTGTCGCCAGCTGGTAGTGCTCGTGCAGGAAGTCCAGAGCTTTTCCTGTGGCTTCTCCGGCCTCCACACCCATCTCACCTAGCAACAAGAGTGAGAACACGGTTCCTTTCTCTTCCCACAGGTCGCCTCGAGTTCCACGCCAAGAGCCGTCGGGCAGCTGATGTCTGAGAATCTCAGTCACTAGTTGACTGTGTCGAACAGCTTCTCTTGCATTCTTGACCTCTGAATCGGTCGCCGAACGTCCTACGAGATCAAGCAGAGTATGATAGCGAACAGAAGGGTCCTCGGGCTGAAGGAGCCAGTCGATAGTTGAGATGCCCGGGGTGATTTCTTCGGAGGTCCTAGGCACAGGTCTCACTCAGACACATCATGGTGTCGCGAAGTCATAAGCAGTGCGGTCGCTTTAGGTGTCCAGCAGCAGAACAGCACAACCAGAAGGTCATCGTCTCGACGGCGCTCTAAGTGTGTCTAGTATCCTCGATTATCTTCAGGATCTCAGCTTCTACAGTGGAAGTCATCTTGGGCCTTGTCTTTATGCGCCCAACCTCTTCTCCAGTCTTCTTGAACACGATTATGGTCGGGCTGCTAGTTATGCCAAAGACATCCACTTCCTCCGGACTTGGCGGCACAGCCCAGAATTTCGGCGAACCGTAGGGAGGTTTCTCCATACCACCGAGAGCCCTGACCTGTATCCCGATCTGTTTCTCGAGGAGAGAGAGCACAGGTACTGCCTTTGCCGCATCGCTGCACCAGTCAGCGAAGATAGCCACAAGCACGTAGTCCTTCGCATAGGGCTTCAGTTTCTCTACGACCTTCTTGTCCAGCTTGTACTCTTCAGCCTGTCTTCTGAAGCCTCCGCGATAGGAGGGCTTCATTTTCTCAATATACTCAGTGCACGACATACAGTCAGTCCGGACATCACTTAGTGTTGGCATCTTTTGCACCTCACAATCACTACTTGCTGTTGCTCAGAGTCAATACCTTCAACCGAAAGGAGACGACATACCATTGGCACGTCTGCATGTTACTGGACTACTGGCTACTCGTCCGTTTTGCATACGATGTCAGTTCCTTTCTCTGCCTTCTTGCTCTGAAGCGGCATCGTCTGAACAACGCGGGCGATCTCGGTCAAGTTCTTGCTGTGCTTCACTTCGTCCTCCTTGAGGTGAGTCAACAGAAGCTTCGCAATCTGATCGTTTGTGAGCTTCAAGGCCTTCGATACAAGATCAGTCATGCTGTCTTCTCCGGCGACTATGTCCTTAATCTTTCTTTGCAGATTCACTCTGTCCGCATATCGCTGCACCTTTGCACTCCATTGATCGCAAGGCATCTCATCCAGCATGTCAACAATTCCTTGCAGAAACTGGGCATGCTTGTCTGTGTCGAATCTAACGTCCATGAATACTAGCTTTACAGCCATCTCATCGGTGCTCTCTTCGGCTTTCTTGATTATGTCAAGCGTTCGCTTCTCTACCTCTATTTGCTGCTTAAGCAATTCCGCTATCTTTCGACTGCCGGTTGTCGCCATTATTATCAATCTCCTCTTAGCGTTGGGTTAACAATAGTAAACCACCTTAAAAACCTATGCACTAAGCAATTGGTACGCAGACGTTTCTCCGACGCCGATCTAGTCCGGGTGCAGTAGACCGCGAGATTCTGGGTGGTCAAACGTTTGCTCGCTTTCATAATCATTGCCTAGGAACTGATCAATCATCAGTGCTGCATAATTGCCTGTACCAACTGCCATCGCGACTTGCTGCGTGATTGGTCTCACGTCGCCAGCTGCCCAGATGCCTTCGATATTGGTCTTTCCTCTATGGTCAGTAATGATGTTTCCCCTCTCGTCTACCTGGATTCCGATGCTCTGGGCAAGCTCGGATCTCGCTCTTGCGACATGAGCAACAAAGAAGACCTCTGCTTTGGTTTTTTCTCCTGACGTAAGCGTCAGTGATTGAACCCTACCAGGTCTCGGAAACTCTACTGACTTTATCTTGCCATGGGTCCACTCGAACGGTGAGGCTTCGAGCTTGGACAAATCCTGTTCAGCATAGGGGACAAAGGCGTCTTCCGTCATTAGGATTCTGACTTTCTTGGTAAACCTACTAACTGCGTTAGCAACATGAAGGGCGCTACCGACAGAACCAGCATTCACAACAAGTACATCCTTGTCCTTGCACAAGGGCGCCTCACAGTCCGGACAGTAGAATGCAGCGTTCCCGACACCGGCGACTGGCAGCCAGAGTCTCCATTTGCCATCGACCAATGGATGTTTTCGTGCGGTGCCTGTCGCGAAGATGAGCGTCTTGCAGTGATAGTCGGATTCGTCGTTTGTTCGATAACTCTTCTCGGTTCTGAGTTTGAAATCAGGGTATCTCCTGCTAATCTCGACAACATCAGCGGCCTTGAAACTCGCACCCGCTGACTCGGCGAGCCCCTGAAGCTGGCGCAATAGGGTTCGTCCCTCGAAATATGTGGGCCCTGCGGCATAGTTCATTATCGAGTTCGTATGAAAACACATTGGACTGGTTCCCCTGTCGAGAACTAACACTGATCGCTTGTGGTATGCAAGATGAAGTGCCGCCGAGCAACCGGCCGGACCGCCGCCTATCACAATCGTATCATAGAGCTTCGAGGCGCTCAATGTATTCCCTCAACGTGACTCGTGTGAAGTCTCTTTAATATCTCTATCCAGCTGACCTACGACGGAACATGAAGGTACGAATACATGTTTAGTTTCGCTTCATATCTCCAAGCAGGTGCCGCCTGCCTCGCGCCCGAGATCGAATGCAGCAGAGTTTGCCTCTGCGGTTTTCTTAGGAACCAGCGCGAGTAGGGCTTTCCTAACAGCCTCAACAGGTATGGGAAAGTCCGGACATGCACAAGCCGCTCCGACGAGCACAGAGTTCTCAGCCCTCGGGTTTCCAGCCTTTGTGGCTAGTTGAAGTGAGTCAAGAGCAACCACCTTGTTTGTGACCGTGTTTATCTTCTCTACAATGTCCTGAAGCTTGATGTACTTCTTCTTCTTCTCCTTGTCGAGCGCCACCTCTTCAGTCTCAGACGGTGGAGGCATGATGCGGTTGCTCATTATTACGACGCCGCCATCCTTCAGGTACTCTATGTATCTCAAAGCTTCTGTGGCCTCCATTGCAATCACGAGGTCGGCCTTGCCATAGGGTATCAGGGGTGAGATGGGCTTGCCAACTCTGAAGTGCACATAGATGGAACCGCTTCGTTGTGAGAGGCCGTGTTGTTCGCCTGTCATCGCTTCCATGCCTGAATCGACTGCCGCTTTTCCTAGGATTGACGAGAGGAGCATGAGCCCCTGCCCCCCGACGCCGCAAAACATGATGTTGTACGTATCCTTCATCCTCATCACCTCGTTGTTGTACCGTCGATGTGGGCCGGAGCTCCGGTTGGGCAAACCTGTCTACACTCCAGACAACCGTCACACAGATCGGTCTGAATCCGCATCTTGGAGTCTGATTCGTCGACGGTGATGGCCGGGCAGTAAAACTCCTTGACGCAGTTGTAAATACTGCGGCATATGTTCTTGTCAGTCACACTTGGAATAATGGGTTCGTTCCGTTCCTTGCGAAGGCGGTCTCCATAAAGCGCACACTCGCGACGCGAAATGATGACCGAGAAGCCCTTGCTCTGAAGAGCATCTATGATAGGCTTCACGCAATCACGAGTGTGATAGGGATCGATTACAGTGACGCTGTCTGCTCCAAGTGCTTCAAACATCTTCTCCATGTTAATCTTCTTAGCCGGCTGTTCTCCAGCATTGAGAGGGCTATTGGGATTGTACTGCTGCCCGGTCATTGCAGTGACGCTGTTGTCGAGCACGAATAGCGTGACATTCGCGCTGTGGTGGATCAAGTTGACAATCCCGGGCAGAGCCGCGTGGTAGAGAGTAGAATCACCCACCATCGCTACGACCTTGTCCTCAAGAGCCATCTCCATGCCTGCTGAAACACCCACGGACGAACCCATCGACAGCATGGAATCACTGAAGTTGTTGGGAGCAAGGAAAGCCATTGAGTAACAGCCAATGTCATTATTGAAGACAATCTTCTCACGAATCCGAACCCGAGACAGTGCCTGCCTAAAAGCCCAAAGTGTTCCTCTATGAGGACACCCGGGGCAGAAGATGGGATTACGCTCAGGCAGAATCGACTTCAGTTGATCAGCACGTTTCACAACAGCGTCGTAGTCAGTGCTCAGTGGCTTCTTGAGAGTTTTCGCAAGAACCTTTTCAACAATGGGGACGTTGTACTCAAGCATCTCACTGAAGTCACCACTGCGCTTTCCAATAATCCGTACTTTCGCGTTCGCGTCCTTGGCAATAGCAGTCACTCGAAGTTCAAAATACGGAGTGAGTTCTTCAACGACAATTACTGTGTCGAGACGCTTGAGAAAAGCGGCAATCTTTTTCTCAGGGAGCGGATAGACGGTTCCGATTTTCAGAATAGGCAGGCTGACACCGAGGTTCTTCATGGCCTCCTTGGTATGAAGATATGAGACCCCTCCCGTGATGATTCCGATCTTGCCTTGTCCCTCCTCGACGACATTGAACCTGGAGTCTTCGAACTCCGGTTTCATGTTCTCAATCTTCGTCAGGAGTTTCGCCTTGAGTGCTCTAGCAACAGCACCAACCGTGAAGTACTGACCCTTGACCTCCGACCATTTGTTCTTCTTGAAAGGGGTGCGCCTCAGGTCACCGAGCTTGACCATTCCTCGTTGATGGTTAACTCTCGTTGTGGTTCTTACTATGACGACGGTCTTGTACTTGCTCGAGACCTCGAAAGCCCATTTGGTCATGTCGTAGGCTTCCTGCGCGGTGGATGGCTCAATCATTGGTGTGTAGGATGGCTCCGCAAAGTAGCGGCCGTCTTGTTCGGACTGGGACGAGTGAGCGTGCGGATCATCAGCGACCACGCAAACGCACCCTGCGTTCACTCCCGTGTATGCAATACTGAAGAGTGCATCACTAGCGACATTCATGCCGACGCTTTTCATGGAAGTGAGAGATCTCAATCCCGCCATCGATGCTCCAGCGACGGTTTCCAGAGCAACCTTCTCGTTGGCTGCTATGTGCATCCTGTAATCGCCGAAGTGCTGAAGCACATCACTGAATGTATCCAGTATTTCTGAGGTCGGACTACCGGGATAGCATGATACAACCTTCACGTCAGCTTCCAGAGCTCCTCTGACGACGGCTTCGTTTGCAAGCATCAGTGCCCTGCCGCCATCCGTTCTCATGACATCTTCGACGGTCATCGTGAACTTTCTCCCTCAAGGCATCTCTCAAGAAGATATGAGAGACGATTCATGTCCCATCACATAAGCATTAGGATAGGCACAAACGTATGTTTGCATTCGCATCCTATTCAGACAGGGTTCTCTCCATTGACGCGCATATGCACCTTGAGTCTTCGGAGGGGCACAGAGACAGCTGACGCTGCCATGCTGTAATGGGTCTCTCTTCTGTCAGACCTGCTCTTTGACATTCGTGTTCAGACCAGTCAGTGTCCGTTGACTGGTCTCTCGAGTGATAAGCACAAGATTTCGTTAAATGCACTGTCTTTGTGAATTCGTAGAAGGTCCGCAGCAGTTACAAGAAAAACGTATGAAAGAACAGAGGTCTTTTCCATGCTGCTCAAGTTCTCATGCCCGGAGTGTTCCTCCAGTGCTTCGTTAAGCCTGAAGGATGAAGAAGTGGAGTCCATAAAGAAGAGTATCGTGGAGAAAGGACGGTCGCCAACTCTTCTGACCAAATGCGACAATGAGCATGAGATTCTCGTCACTCTGTACATCAAGGACGGAACGCTCGGAGTCCGAGATGTAGTGGTGGCGATTGAACCAGGCAAGCCTGGAAAGCCGAGAAAGGGTGGACGTCGCGAGATAGACTGGGTCCGTGATGCGTTCGGGGGTGAAGGAAAACGGTAGTAAGACTTGTCGCCAAGGTGAAACTGGCCGACCTGACCTCTACGGTTCTCTATCCCCATACGCAGGTAGAAGAAGAGAGAATTGCTCTGCTCACCGGAATTGTCCAACTCGTGTCGGCTGCACTGGAGAGGTCTGGCACGCGAGACACAGGAATTAGGATTCCAAGGTTCATGAAATCCGACAAAGGTGTCATCGGTTACTGTGGCTTGGATGGGCATGTCGTCATCTGCGAGGGTGACACAGAGGCTGAGACCGGTGATGCTCTCAAGGCCGTGCTCGCTAGTCCGGATGCTTCAGGTGAACAGCTGAAATCCAAGATTGAAAGGACCGTGCAAAAGAGAGGGAAGGAAATCGGTGACCTTTGGAGATAGAATGGAGGAACAGAGTCGATGGATTTCGCGTTGTCTTTCTTTATTGGTGTAATGCTGTCGAGCCTAGAGGTATTCTTGGCCGCCTGCGTGTATGCTCTCCGACTTAGGAGCACGTACCGTAAGGTCAGTCCGCAGACCGCGCGAGCTCTCATCATGGTTCTCGTAGCCGGCGTGTCGTTGGGTCTTCTCGAGCTTCAAGTCATAATCGAAGGGTCACTTACAACGATATGGGAAATCCTTCTGCTTGGATCCCTGCTCATGGCTCAACTTAGTCTCATAGTTTCTTCGGAGAAAAGATTCAGACTGCTCGCAGCAATCATATCCTTCGTCATAGCTGCTGCGGCTGTGGACGAAGTGTACGTCTTCCTTGTATTTGGCCCAGTGGTCCAGCCGTTAACGACAGTTGTTGTGCCCCTTGGCTTCTTTCTCTGCACGACGATGGCCGGACTGTACCTCATCAAAATCTCACCTTCTGCTTTCTCAGTGTCAATCCTTGCCGCCACCATACTAGGCCTGATGAATGAGCTTGCCTTTGAGATTAACATACCCGGACTGTCACCACAGTTCTTCATGTTGGTGGCTGCACCGGCCGTTCTCGTGGCGGCGATTCTCGGTTCAATTCTGAAGCCGTGGAGAAGAATCATATCGCTTTCCATCGTGTTGCTAGCCGTCACTGTTGGGGTGAGCTTGGCAGTGCCAGCCTACCTAGGAGGCAACGTCGAAATCTGGGCTTTTGCTCTCGTGGCAGCATTCGCAGGGAGTTGCACGGTTTTGCCTATGGAATTCTTCGTAGACCAGGCCCAAGCAACCAGAGCAAAAACGCCGACCTACATAAGCTACACGCTCGTGTTCGTTGCTCTGTTAGCGATTACTCACTCCAACAACTTTGCCATCGCCTTCTCGGGCATTATAGGATTTGACAACTGGGACCCGGCCATTCTCTACCTTGATTGGATATTTGGGGTCTTCGGAGTATCCACATTCCTAATGGCAGCAGTCTCAGCGAATGTTTCAGAGCGGATTCGGAGCGCTTCAAGAGACATCATCCTAGGGTTTGGAATAATCCTGGCGACTCTAGGTCATCCCTTTGTTCAGGATGGCCGGTACAACTTGAATCCTCTCTATGTTCCAGTCCTGCTTCTGATTCTTCTGGGCTTCGTTGGCCTTTCAGTTGTAGCTCTTCAACTGCGTCGGGTTGGTTCCGGAAGAGCTGGAGCCAGATTCGAGTCATTCATGTTCGCATCTCTGGCAATCGGCATAGTTGCCATGTTTGCGGACCGCATTCCGTTGCTGCTGCTTGTGCCTCTCATGATTGGAGCAGGGCTGATGTTGATAGCCAGCAGTCCAAGAGGATTCGCAATATTCAGAAAAGCATAATAGAATCGGGTTGCCGGGCGAGCGTGGAATCGGCTATGGGCATCATCAAGGTCGTCGTTCTCGGAGATACAGAAGTCGGCAAGACCTCATTCACGTCAAGGTGGACAAGGGGAACCTTCCCTGACCCCATGTTGCTGAAGACGACGATAGGTGCCTCGTTCGATACTATGAAGATCACGACACCTGCTGGAGGCGAATGTGTTCTCAGCATCTGGGACTTCGGCGGCCAAGAACGTTTCATTGAGACTCTGAAGACCATGATCAAGGGCGCCAAGATTGGTCTGTTCTTCTTTGATGTCACACGGATGTCCAGTCTAGAGAGTCTATACAACTACTGGGTACCAACAGTGGAGAAAAATGGTTCATTCGATTTTGCGAAGGGAGACGGCAAACGGTTCATTCTTGTCGGAAACAAGATTGACCTGAAACCCGGTTCTCTGCAGGAAGTTGAGAAGGAGATGGACGATTTCTGCAAGAAGTTCGGGACTCAGTCAGCTCTCATATCAGCCAAGACCGGTGTCGGAATTCAACAGCTTGATCTCATGTTCAGAGAGATGATTGACAACGCTTGTGGAACTAAATAACAAACACTCGTCTTCATTCGTGCGATAATGTGAGGGCAGATTGGGGTCCAACTCCCTCAGGAACGACGTTCTCCTACGTCGCACGACAAACGATGCTGCTGTCTTCCTTTATGGAGATTCACCACGATTGTGGTCTCTTGCGATTGGTTGAGCGAGGCGATTGGCCGAGGGTCAGTCCTTAGCCACCTGGCGTTCCATGCCAAGGTGCGTCTTTCCATATGAGTTCGTAGATAATGTCTTCCGTCAGGGTCTCAGGTTCAATGACTGTCTTGTGTAGTTCCTTGAGCATAGCATGGTGCCTGAGTTCGTCCTCTCTGATTAACTGGGCGATGATTTTCACCTGCTGACTGTCGCTCTTGTCAGCGAGTTCTCCATAGGTTTCCACAGCCTTTGCTTCAAGTTTGATGTGTTCCTCGATGCCCTTGGCGATGGAATCACGCTCTCGCTGTGTTATGAAAGGCGTCGGGCCCTTAACCGCTTCTTGGAGTGATTTCAAGAGTGCAGCATGTTTCTTGGAATCCTGTGCGATTGCAAGCAGCAGGTCCTTCACAAAGACGTGGCCTAGCTTTGCCGTGTTCTGTTCAACGACGGCTAGAATCTTGTTCTCCATCTCGATTGCCTTTGTAATGAAGGCAAGTGTCTGTGTTTTGTCCATCTCTGGTCCTCCGGAGGTTAGCTGTACTTGCCAATAGTGCTCGGTCTTAAGATGTTTACCTATCGGCCGCGCTACTAGTCTTTTTCATAAGATATATCTGACAGTGCATGCTCCATCTTTCTGAGCCATCATCCGCAATTCTGATTGTTGTTCCTCACATGGAGCGTGCCACCATGGTCAAAGGAGTCATCTATACCGCGCCGCAGTGTCCTCATTCAAAGAGAATGAAGAAGTTTCTTTCTGACAAGGGCGTCACCCTTGAAGAGAAGTGCGTCCTAACAAATCCTGATTCTCTTGCCGAGCTTATTGCAGTTAGCAAACAGAGGGCTGTGCCAGTTGCACTAATCGATGGCGAGGTCTTCATCGGTTTTGACTCTCGTGTTCAACGAAGATTGGAAAGAAAGCTTGGAGGAAAGTAGCTGTGTACGACTTCGCTGTAATCGGTGCAGGTGTTACAGGGTATGCGGCTGCGATGTACGCAGCGCGGCTGAGCATGTCATGCATTGTGATCGGTGAAATCGAGGGAGGCAAGATCACACTAACTGACGACGTGGCGAACTATCCCGGCTTCGCCCAGCTTACCGGCAAGGAACTCGCCGAGAAACTGAAGACACATGCACTAGGTTATCCAGTAGACACGGAATCAGTGAAGGTCGAGGATCTCTTCAGAAGCAAGGAAGGGCTGCTGTATGTGGTAACGGGGAGCAAGACGTTCTTGGCGAAGTCAGTCCTGATTGCGACAGGTATGAAGGAAAGAGAGCTTGAGGTCCCGGGCCACAATGAATTCAGAAACAAAGGAATCTCATATTGTGCGTTGTGTGATGCTCCACTGTTCAAGGACAAGGTCGTGGCCGTTGTAGGTGGAAGCGACAGCGCAGCAAAGGAGGCCCTCTTGCTTGCGCGCCAATGCAAGAAAGTCTACATGATATATCGCGGCGAGAGAATAAGGCCCGAGCCGATTAATGGTGCTCGTGTCGAGAAGGAGCCGAAGATACAGGTTATCACCGGCACAAACGTGACCGCAGTTCAAGGAGATCAAAGCGTAAAGTCTGTCAAGCTGGACAAGGCGTTCGATGGAAGCAGCAATCTAAGCGTTCAGGGTCTGTTCATATCGATTGGTGGAATCCCAGTTTCGCACTTGGCAAAGAAGCTTGGCGTCGCGCTGAACCAGAACGGCGAAATCATCATTGACCGTTCAAGTCGTACGAACGTGCCTGGCGTCTTCGCAGCAGGTGACGTTGCTGATACTGAGTTCAAACAAGCCATAACGGGAGTCGCAGAGGGCGTTCACGCCGCATACCAAGCATACCGTTATGTGAACGAGCATGAGTTCGTCTTCACATGTCAACAGTCTGAGTGATTGTGGAGTAGCGACTTTTTCGAGAGTCCGAGGCAGAAGCGTGCAGAAGAGTTGTGGATTTGCAGTCGGTGAACATCTACCAGAGCTCTGCAGTTAGGCGCCGCCCCCACCGGCCGCTTCGTACAGTTTATCGACGAACACTCCAGGCTGGACCAATCCCTCCAACATGATTTTGTCATTGATGACAGTCTTGGGAGTTCCGAAGACTTCGTATCGTTTTACCAAATCTTGGAACTCGAGGGACTCGTAAACCTCCCCTTCTATGAGGGGATTGAGAATCGCAGCCTGCCAAGTGAGTCTCACCATCTGAGGACAATACGGGCACTGCGGGGTCGTAAACACTTTCACATTGACTGGCTTCGCAATGGCCTTGATGTCCTCCGCAATGTCTGATGCAAGCGCGATTGCACGGGTTGAAACGTCAACAATGCCCGTAACGAAAGCACCGAATTCGTGGCCAACGGGAATACCGAAGTACTTCACTTTGTACTCCTCTACGCCATGCATGACAATCGCGGGAGTTCGTTGAACACCCAAGGGGTTCTTTCCTTTCTTCGGAGGGCCCTCATGCGGCACAACCTTGATCTTCTCTGAAAGCGCAGATATCTTGTTCACTAGGTCCTTTGTGTCATTGCAGAACAAGCACTCTGCGCCATCTGTGAACAAGTGAAGAGTGACTTCGTGGTCAAGGCCGCTCAGTATCTGCTGCAACTGCAGTTTTGTTGGCTCATCTATCTCGACTACCAAGGGTATCCAACCTGTCGGTAGCTTAATGGCGCTCAGACATATATTCACTTTGATAGGTCAGAATGCTGCAGGACAACAGGTAGTATGGAGAACGGTATGTTGGCAGAACCTTCCGAGGAAGCACTTCAGAAGAACCTCATACAGTTCTACGACAGCCTAGCCCCTATCTACGACCTGAAGTATAGAAACCCCAGCATCGAGTACATGAAGCAGGTTGAGTGGTCAGTTATCAGCAGGTACACAAAGGGAAGACGCCTAAGGTTACTCGACTTGGGCTGTGGCACAGGGTCTCTAGCAGCCAGGCTTGCGAATCTTGGCAATGAAGTGGTTGGTGTTGACATATCACCGGACATGATATCCATAGCTCGGCTCAAGGCCGAAGACGCTGGCGTGGAATCGCGAACTCAATTTCATGCTGCAAACATAGAAGACTTGCCTCCTATGTTGGGTGCGTTCGATTTTGCATACTCAACCTTCGGGGCCTTCAATCACGTAAAGAACCTGACAAGAGCTTTGCAGGGGTTGAACCATGTTCTCTCCGCTAGGGGCTGGCTCTTCTTTTCTCTAGCAAACAGACTGGGCCTTCGTCATGCCCAGGCAAAGTCGCACGGTGCTAGGACTGTTTGGAAGAGCTCGAAATGAAGGAGGTAGGAAAATCAGTGTGGACGCGATTCTTTGACCGCAATGAGGTTGAAGACGCACTGAGCGACTCTGGTTTTCGTCTGATAGACAGCGGAGGCGTGTTCTATCTAGTCAGGCCTTCTTACATACACTCAGATTCTGAGGCCTTTGGCATCATGCAGAGTCTAGTGGCGAGAACAGAATCTCTGATGCGCTGGCACAGTCCTGCAAACCGCCGCGCCGCTTACCTTCTCTTCGTGGCTCGGAAGGTATCAACTAACGAGTAAGTGACTGCCCGGTTTGCGGGCTAGTCTTCGTGACATAGACCACTGCTTTGCCTTGTGTCTTCGTGAACCGGATGACATCATCTTGTGTCTTCATCATGAAGGACTCGCCCTCTCGCAACCTATCCAGTACTCCCTTCCCCAAAGGCGAATTGAGATATTCTTCATAGAGAGAGGCAAGTCTCTTCAGCTCTTTCGCACGAAGATCTATGGTCGACATTTGCATTCACCATGCACAACGTACTAGGCCATTTAAGCCCGATATTGGCCGCCGTGTTATCTCGGTATATATCATTGACGGAGAGAGCATTGCAGCTCCTGAATGGGACTTGGAAAACGCGCCGAATGAGACTTCGATTGTTGTCGCGATGAAAAAGCATTCTCGATAATTGCGCCATTGAACAAAGCCGCGACTACATAGAGTCCTTGCGAGTAGTCCTACTAGGTCCAGCTTATTCTATCTTCATCAATTAGCTCTCTGAGAGCAGATGGAATATCCTTCCGCCCCTTTGCGGTTGATTCAGCGGTCAGGTCGACCGATTCAGGTAGGCCCACGTCTTCAAGGTTCTTGCACGAGAAGAGAGGTGTCAGGTCCAATTCTGTGAACTGATTCTCGTGGGGATGGTCAGAGTAGAGGTACAACTCCTCAAGAGCCTCACAGTCGGACAGGGGCGTGAGGTCTATCGTTGTGAGAAGATTCCCGGCAATGTCCAATCCCCTAAGCTCCGTACAGCTTGAAAGCGGCGTGAGGTCGATCGACTGAAGATTGTTCATTGCCAGCTCAAGCCGCCTCAGCCCAGCGCACTTCCATAGCGGTTCCAAGTCTATTGACTTAATGTCATTGTTGCCCAATCTCAAGATGGTGAGATCTTTGCAGGTCTCAAGCGGGCTCAGGTCCAGAGTACTGAGGGCGTTGTGTTGTACGTACAGGAACTTTAGCTTGGTGCACGCCTTGAGCGGTCCGAGATTAATCTCGGTCAGCGAATTGTACATCAAGTTCAGTTGCACGAGGTTGCGGCACTCACGCAACGGACCCAAGTCAACCTTCTCAAGATGATTCGTTTCAAGTTCTAAGTACTGAAGGCTCGTGCATTTCGACAATGGCTTGAGGTCGAGCTTCTCTATCTGGTTACCGAACATCCTAAGTCGCTCAAGATTGACAGACTTGCCAAGCGGGCTAAGATCAATCCTCTTGAGTTCATTGCCGCCAAGATTCAGTTCCCTAAGAGCGGTGCATCCCTCAAGTCCCTTGAGACTGAGGTCCTGCAGACGATTTTTCAGAAGGCTGAGCACTTGGAGGCTCGCACAGTCTGCAAGAGGCGTCAGGTCGACGGCCTTCAGCTTGTTGGAGGCCAGCAGAAGCTCCTCTAGGTTGGCGGCCTCGGAAATCGGACCTAGGTCAATGTCCACTGCTTGTAGGCGACTGAGATCGAAGGAAGTCGTGTTATCCTCGAACTCGGCCTGCCTCACTCCACCGTCTTTGGTGTGATATGATATAGTCGTCTTGGTCATCTACCGGAATCCCGCCCCAGGGGTGCAAAAGCACTGACATTATCATGCTCTTTTGGTTTTGGATTGGTTTTTAACTGAGAGGTTAGCGCCGCTCATGCCAGCGAGGTCGATTTACCGTGGAGACCAAGACTCTAGGCTTCTTACTTCAAACCGGACCTTACACTTTTCAGAATAGCCGAACTCTGTATGAGTTGGCGAAGGCTGCCCTGACTAAGGGATACAAGGTCAAGGTGTTTCTGTTCATAGATGGGGTGAATAATGCCAAGCTGAATCAGGATCCGGATCCTGAGCGACCTATGAATCAGATGTTTCAAGAGCTTGCAGACGCAGGCGTAGAGTTCCAAGCCTGTGGTCTCTGCACCTCCGCCCGAGGGTTTGTTCAAGATGGCAGTGACTTTACCCAAGGTGTGACTGTGTCCGGCCTCACTGAATTTGGAGAAATCGTTGGTCAGTGTGACAGATTCATCACGTTCACGATCTAGGAGGATGGTGAGGTGCAGTTCAAAGAACGGAAGATCCTAGTTCTAGTGCGCAGCAAACCTTACGGGAAGATTGCCAACTTCGAGGGCTGGCGGGCCGCTGTTGGGATGTATGGAATGGACCATCAACCCACTCTCCTGTTCATGGGCGACGGGGTGTATTCTCTGATGAAAGCTGCTGATGACAAACCCATTCGCATGTTCAAGTCGACGTACGAGGGTTTCGGAGGCCGCAAGTGTGCGAGCAAGATATTCTGGAAGAGAGAGGCATTACGCGCGAGGAGCTCTTCGAGGAAGTGGATGTGCTTGACACTGCAGGTATTGGCGCGTTGCTGAACGAGAACGAGATAGTCCTGACCTTCTGAGAGGAGAGAAAGCACAATGAAAGTACTAATCTGGCTGGCGGGGGAGTGCTCATGTCTGAGCGAGATCGTCGAAGGCCTGAAGAAGCAGGGAACTGAGGCTGGACTTCTCTTGGTGCAAGACGGAGTCTTTCAGGCTGACAAAGGCAACCCTCTCTCCAAGGGCATTCAGAAACTAGGTGTTGCAGTCCACGCATCTCGGGTACATGTGACGGAGAGGGGCATCGGTGGTAGGCTAATACCGGGCGTTGATCTCGTAGGCTATCCTGAAATGATTGATCTGATCATGGAGCGATACGACCGAGTGGTTTCGCTCTGATGAGCTCTACTATTGCCACTGTGCTGCACAGACGGACGGTCTCATCTTTTCTTTCCGGGAACGACCATGACTTGGCCCAAGAGGTCACCCGGCAGTACTGAAGACTTGATTCTCGACTGGAACATGGCGACTGTTGCAGTTCGCTCTTCGACAAACGACTTGAACTCAAGGGCACCTATGCAAAAGAGGTGGCCCATGCCATTCGCACCGTAGAATGACTGGAACACCATGGAGTATGGCGGGATTGATATCGGTTTGATGCCTATGATTCTTGTTTCTCCGACTTGATAGGGCATCTTGTCGGCTGCGATGACAGGTACCAATCGCGAGCTCGACCAGTCGAGCGAGATGGTTGTCTCTTCTAGGCCACCCACGGCCGTTCTGGTTCTGTCGAGACCCATTCTGGTTAGGTCTTGGTTGCAGGTTATCACATATATCTTGTCGACCATTGCGACCCCGCCTGAGTTGTTCATCTACCCAGTGTCCAACCCTCCTTTTATGCCTGACTCACAAGGGATTTGGTCTCTGAATGGTTTTCTCACGCAACTATAGAAGAAATGATGGGCCTATAATCCTCTGAAGTAGCTTGGGCGAAGAGCCGTCTCGTCCCGTTCTGAAATGGTCCTTGACAGCACAGACAACATGGCTTGCTTGTCGCGGCTGAGAGTTCCCCCGACAGAGAGATAGTTCGACGCATGATTCGTCCTGAACATGCATTCAGTGAGTGCCAGATGCTCCACCAAGAGCTTGAGTTCTTTGAGGACGTCAAAGGCTCCCATCGGTTTGAATCCGCCATTCTGGACTGTTTCAAACAGCGGCGTGCCGTGGGGAACCATGAGGGTCAATGCGCCTATGTAGTCAGGGTCGATCGCGTTGAGTGCTTTCGCCGTAGAAATCGCGTGCCGCTCCGAGAGCTCTGTACCACCCAATCCTAGAATGATGGTTATGGACAGGGGAATGCCCGCCTCACGGATTTTCCTGCAGGCGGCTACGTTCTCTGTCGAGCTGACTCCTTTGCGGACCCGCCTTAGAATCTCGTCGTCTCCTGTCTCTAGACCGAAGTATACAATTCCCAAACCTGCGTCTCGCAGCTGCTTCAATTGCTCAACCGACTTGGTTCTGATATCTTTTGCATAACCATAGGTGCCCACTCTGTTCAGGTTCGGGAGATTCTTTTTCAGAATCCGGAGTATGCTCAGCATTTCCTCGGTCTCCATCGTCAGAGCATTGCCGTCGGCAAGGAAGACTCTTGTCACCCCGAGCTTCTGATTACGCGTCAAGGATGAAAGGTCTGTTTCGATACCTTCTGCACCTCTGACTCTGAAGGGGCGGTCTTTGTAAGAAACACAGAACGTACAGGCATTGTGAGAACAACCAACTGTGGCTTGAAGGATGAGGCTCTCTGCCTCGCTTGGTGGTCTCCAGATTGTTCCTTCGTACTCGAGCATGACTCCACTAATCCTTGGTCTGTTTGGATGTTCTCAATTGACTAGCATGGTTGGGTGTCTGCTATGCTTTGCAGACTTATGACTTGCGAAAGGAACGAAAACAGAGGGAGCATTTGCGGAGACTGTCGGCTGCAGTGTGAATTGGCTTGAGCAAGAAAGGAGGGGTTTGACGGTTCCCGAGGCCTATCTCGCCGGGAGAGACGTGGATGCCTGTGCTCTGACAAATCCTTTTCTCTAGGCGTTTTTTGAACGAACTAGGCTGCTTAGAGATGGATGACGACGTTGAGATAATCACAGTCGACGCCACCAACGTGGACGAGCAAGGCTTTCTGTGTTACAAGAGCAAGCGCAAGTCTGAGGGATATCAACGGAAGCGTGATTGGCTGGCTGACCGGTTTCAAGAGGGATTGCGGATTAAGCTACTCCACCTCAAGAGGTTCGAAGGTCCGAGAGGTTCCTTCGGATTCATCGAGTACATTCCTGGAGAGTATGCTTGGCGGCCTGTTAACGCCAAGAACTACATGTTCATACATTGTCTCTGGGTCATCGGTCGGCACAAGGGTAAGGGCTATGGATCGCGATTACTGGATATCTGCCTTGAGGATGCCAGGAAACTTGGAATGGCTGGAGTGGCAGTGGTCACTCGCAGTGACAGCGGATGGCTTGCACGGAAGAAGGTCTTCTTGGCGAACGGATTCGAAACTGTCGATTATGCGCCACCCTCATTCGATCTTATGGTTAGAAGAATCCGCCAAGGTGCGGCTGCCGTTTTCCCAACGGACTGGGATGAACGTGCTTCTCGATATGGGGCAGGGCTGACAGTCATCCGGTCAGACCAGTGTCCATACATCGAAGCATTTGTCAAAGGGCTAATGAAAACAGCAGACAGCCTCGGAATAGAGTTTCAGGATGTGGAACTGAAGAGTGCAAAGGATGTCCAGGCGAATGCCCCATCACCGTTCGGTGTGTTCAGCGCGGTCTACAACGGCAGACTCCTCGGCTCCCATCCATTCGGAGGGAGGGATTTGCGAGACCTTCTGGAAAAGACTGTCGGCTAGCATGACATCGGTGGTTCCCTGTTTCGAAAGCACATATCGCCAATGGCCAGAAAGCTGTCCGAGGACTTATTAGTCGCTTCGACACGCCGCTTATTCAGTGCAGCTTCAAACTAGGAGAGAGGGCTATCACATTGAATTATACAGTACAAGCGTATACTGCGGCAATCGTAATCGCGGCATTGTCATTATTGTTGGCTCGACTCCTCGGTGCTTCATATCCGCAGATGCTAATCAACATTGGCGGATGCATGCTTTGCTTTTTGCTCGTGTTCGGCATCTATTCTGCCGCGACCGGGAAGAGCATACACTCTTACATGCAGACGACATCCGGGACGGTCATTGACGAAGGAACATACAGCGCAAGCGCATTCGGTATCTTGTACGGTTTGAGTGTCATTTTCATGGGCCTTCTTCTCACTTTTGTGATGTGGGATTCGAAGTTCGACATAGATGCCTTGCCCATGATTGCTTTGGCCCTTGGCACTATACTTGCGATTGCCGGAGGAATACTCTACAGGAAATGAGTACACCCGACCAGGCAGGGTGTCAACGGGCTTTCCTATCGTGGCACAGGAGACCGCGACTCCGTTGTTCTCAGACAGTGATGGCCTCTTCTTGAAGGACCATGTTAAAATGGAGGAATGTGTAGCGGCATTCCCTGAGACAGTCGGAGTGTCACTGACCAGCCTGTCAGTGTGCACGGTATAGGGAGCGAATCTTGATGTTGGACACGCTTCAAAAATGCATCGACTATGGAGAGAAGCTTGGTGCGAACTTCGTGGAGGCCCGCTATGATGACCTTACGCTACGAACATTGGACCGTTCGGATGACACATGGAAGGACATACAAGTCAAGTCGCGTATGGGAATAGGAATCACATGCTATATCGAAGGTGTCTCAGGCTATTCATTCTCATCAGGTATCACTTTGAAGGACATTCGCGCCGCAACCCTAAGGGCCTTCACGATGGCCAGAGCCTCAGTACCGTCCGCGAAGCTGAAGCTGCCATTCGAGAAAGCCAAAGCCGTAAAGAGTCGTCCCTCTGACACACTTCGCCCTGCTATTCACCCGAGTCAGCGAGACTTGGCTTTCAAGACAGACTTGGTCAACAGAATTGTCGAGGCCGCAAGAGAGCATGGAGCGAACATCAGGAATGTTCGGGGTCTTTATGGCGAGCTGTATGGCAAGAAGGTCCTGACGAACAGTGACGGATCCGAGATTGATTGGGACTTCCTTGTCACAGATCTTCGGTGCATGGTTACATCAAAGACTGACGCTGGGGCACTGGTAGTAGGCGCAGAAGGTTACGGTGGATCCGTGGGTCTCGAGCATTATGGGAAGAAAGGCAGAACCCCTGAGGACATGGGACGAGAAGCTGGTAGCCGAGCCAAGGAACAACTCAAAGCAGAGGCTTGTCCCGGAGGTAAGTTTCGAGCCCTCATAGAGAACAGGCTTGTCGGTGTTCTGGCGCACGAGTCGTTTGGTCACTTGAGTGAAGCAGATTTCGTGGTGACAGGCGCTTCTCCGCTGACAGACAAGATCGGAACTCGTCTCGGTAGCAGCGCTGCGTGCATAGTCGATGCTGGACTTCCTGACATTGAGAATTACGGTGGGCTGTGGGTACCATTCGATGATCAGGGCGTCAGAACGGGGCTTACCACAGTGCTAGACAAAGGCGTGCTCACTCACTATCTCCATAATAGGGGAACTGCGCAAAAGCTGGGCCAGAGGGTCACGGGGAATGCTAGAGCAGTGAGCTTCCTCTATCCACCGATCGTGAGGATGACCAACACGTACTTCCTCCCGGGTGATCTTACGGAGGAGGAGGCAATAGAGAAGCTGGGAACAGGGGTATATGCTATACAGAGTGAGGGCGGTCAGGTTGAAGGAGACGGCAGCTTTCTGTTCATCGCAATCAGGGGATACTGGGTCGAAGGAGGAGAAATCAAGTATCCGTTGAGGGAGGTGGCTCTCTCTGGCAACATACTGGATCTCCTCTCCCACGTTGAAGGAGCTACTAAGGACTTCGAGATAACATCTGGCTATTTTGGTGGTTGTGGGAAAGGCGATCAGAGTCCTTTGCCTGTCGGCTTGGGCGGACCCAAGCTGGTTGTTGATGGTGTGACATTTGGAGGTCAAGCGTGAGCGGGAGGCGTTGTGAATGGACTATGAAAATGTCAAGGATGAGATGCTATCTGCGGTTGACACAGGCCTAAAGTTTGCTACCAAACTAGACGGCTCAGCAGAGTATGAGGTGTATGTTTATTATCGCAATGTTGCCCGCGCCGAGATTGACCAAGGCGTGGTCACAGCGAAGGATGGCATCGTTGCTGGCAATGCTGTCAGAGCTGCAAAGGGAAAGCGGATAGGGTTTGCATGTGCGAGCGGAGCCAGCGCCGACAGGGTCAAAGTGAGCGTCAAGGAAGCGCTGTCAATTGCTGACCGAGTGACAGCCGAAGATGATAGGTTTCAGGGCTTTTGCGAACCGAAGAAACCGGGACGCGAATGTAGGTTCTCGAAGGAAATCCTATCGATAGGAGTAGAAGACCTTCTCCGTCATGGCCAGGAAATGATTGACGAGGCACGTCTGGTAGACCCGCGAGTGAAGGTTGCGGGTGCGCAGTGTAGTGCGTCATGGGGTGGATTCGCGGTCGGCAACACCCGCGGCGTTCAAAGAGCTTCCAGATCGGGACGCAATGCCTGTGCTGTCGATGTCATGTCAATCGAAGGCGAGGAGCGGAAGACCGCCAGCAAATATGATGCCGCCTGCGACCGTTTGTTCAACACAGAAGGTCTGGGAGATGAGGCCGCGAAGGATGCTGTCAAGCAACATGGGGCCAAGAAGCTCGACTCGACCGCTGTTATGCCAACTCTGTGGAAGCAAGAAGCTGCTGCATCCTGCATTCTAATCGGCATTGGTCAGGGTGTCCTCGGACGCTCCGTAGTCGAGAAGACCTCGCCATTATGCGACCGGATAGGGGATACGGTTGCCAGCAAGGGCTTCAATCTAGAGGATGATGGACAGAGGGTTGACGGGCTTGGAACGGAGAGTGTAGATGCCGAGGGTCTGCCTCAACAGAAGAATGTAATCGTTGACCTGGGCATATTGAAGACATTTCTGTTCAACAGCTACTATGCTCGAGCATTTGGTGTCGAGTCTACCGGGAATTGCTCAAGAGGTGCGCCTATATTCGGAGGAGAAACACCGTATGAATCGTCAGTCACGGTCTTTCTCAAGGGTCTCACTGTCGCACCGGGTTCCAAGACGTTTGATGAGCTAGTCTCCTCGGTTGATCGCAAAGCAGTTCTGATAACCGATCCACCGATTGGCATCTTTCATAGCGATCCCAGTACAGGCCAGTTCTCAGTAGTTGCAAAATCGGCATATCTCATCGAACGAGGAGCCATCCAGTATCCACTTCAACCAGTGTCCGTTGCTGGCCAGTTTTATGACGGTCTCAGGAACCTAGTAGGCATTGGAAATGATGTGAAGCTTAGTGCATACGGGCCTCGTTGTCCAAGCCTGCTCTTTGATGGTTTCTCAGTCGTAGGTTGATTGCGTAGCTCATGCGGCGAACCATCCACGAAGACTCAAAAAGCTCAGCAGTGAATGAATAGAGTCAAACCATAGGTAATATGTTGTGTCGTTTCCGAGTGTCTGGGAGGATTCCTGAATGAGTGTTGGTAGGTTCCAGGTCATGGCGTTGCTTCAAGCAGCCCGCGCGCATACTCTGGGTCTTGACGACAGTGCGGCTAGAAGCTGGGGCTTGAACCGTGCGATTTTCTATGCTGCGGCGAAGCGCGGGTTCAAGTCGACTGCGCCCCTGAAATCTGCACCGAAACCCGGGGCACAAGCACCGGTCCCTGAAGAGGCGCCGGAAGAGTTCCGCTTGGGGGATGAAAAGGCGTACAAGGCCGAGTCAGAACCCGGCGCTCTGGTCTTCACGTTCGGCGGCAAGACTCAGACCGAAGAGGAGTTCAAGGCACGGATTGTGTCCCGGTTCGGCACGAGCTATGAAAAGGCTTGGGCTGAAGCCCTTGATCTGATGGACGACTTCGACCGCGAGGTTCTCCTTTCTCAATCGAAGTTCTTTGAGCAAGTCTACAAACCTCGTCGGGATGAACTTCCCGCCAAATGGTCCGAGATGGCTGTCGGTTCGCGAAAGACTCCCAAGAAGTAGCATGCTATGCGCGGTCTGTGAGCAAGAGGGCTGAACTCGTCTGTTGGCAAGACTGATATGTACCATATGCGTCGTAGTTCAGCAGTTCCACCGCGGTCGTGTTTGACATGCCCGAACAAGCAAAGACGAAGGCTAAGGAATACTTCAGCTCCAGCTACAATTGTGCTCAATCGACATTGAGGGCCTTGCTCGAAACCAAGAAATGCTACTTCAAACAAGCTCCCTACCTTGCTGCGGGCTTTGGCGGAGGTATCGGGCGGCAAGGACAGACTTGCGGAGCTGTCACGGGTGCCATAATGGCGATTGGAGTACTGGCTGCTCAGAAGACTTCTGATGTCAAGGAGCACAAAAAGCTGACATACGAACTCACCGCTCGCTTTCTCAAAGAATTCCGAGAAATGAAAGGCACAACGATCTGCAGGGAACTCGTAGGGTTCGATGTTGGTGACCCTCAAGCTCATGCGGAAGCTGAAAAAAAAGGCGTCTTCCAAGACGTCTGTTCCCACTTGGTTGAGGATGCGGCTGGGATTGTTCTCAGCTATGTTTCCTTCCTGAACAGTCATTCAAGAGACTATTGGCAGTACGTGGGGGCTCATTTTTTGTGACTTCGACCATGCACTTTCGAGTTGTGGTGGTCGGAGAACCGGAATCATGCCTCCGTTTTTGTGCTCTTTCTGCAGAAGGCAAGAGAGTCTCTGACGTGAATATGGAACCAAAGGACAGCTTGTCGGGTCTGTCCAGAGACGAGTGGGTAACTCACTTGTCAGTCGAGACTGAGCCACGCGTCGTCACAGTCGAATTGATTCTAGAGATACACGGCCCTTGGGTGTGGGAACTGTATGGCATCATCTCACCTCACGAGTACTTTGGAAGATACGCGGGGATAGTCATGATTGGAGACATAGCACAGGCATACTCATTGAGAGAGTTGGCCCGCTTTGTTGAGGTATTCGATTCCTACGGAGTTGCTCCCAAGCCTGCCGTCCTCATCTATGATTCACCGAGCCGTCAAAGCCGCGGTGAGCTCTGCCTAGCTAGGCAGATGTTCATTCCTCGATTTGTGAGAATTGCACGCGTTGATTTCCGGACAGGCGAAGGAATAACAAGATTTCTTCAGTGGATTGCCTCCAAGGTTGTGGGACTGAGTCCGACCACCAACCGCAGACTGGAGGATGTTCCATGAGGCGAGGCCGCCAACAGTAACTCCGCCTTGAACAGAGCTGATTATTCGAAGTCCGATGCTATGTGGTGTTCTCATGCAGCCGAGTCTTCGGGTTTGCCTCCGGTTCCTTGTCGTCTGCGATAGATGTATAGCCCGGCCACTGCAGCCACCACGGCTGCTCCGGCACCAGCTACGATGAATAGCGTGAAGTTGTTTGGCTTCTCTGTCGTAATGGCCTCGGCAACTAGAGTGTAGGACATATTCAGCCATTCTCTCGCTGCTACGATTGCAGACTGGGCGGTTCCGACGCCGGCAACATAGACCAGATGATAGACGGCTAGCTGGCTCACATTGAACACGTTTTGCTGGAACCGAACAGCGTCCTCATTGTAGGTTGTATGAATCATCCCATTCGCAGGAATCGGATCGAGTGCCACCGTGAACGAGTATCTGCCCAAGGTGTCAATCTGACCGAACCACGGTTCCGTGAAGTCGGTGATGGGGTCCTTGTGGTCGCCGGGACTCAAAGTCACGAGTGTACCATCAGGCCCCATGTAAAAGCCCGTCCTATTCGGAGGAGTCCATTCATATTGTCTATATACAGTGAACGCGTCGGTAACTTGAGAACTGTAGTTCATGTAGGCCCAGAATTCGACCACTCCCGTGGCATAGATGTCAAGATAGCAGCCAAAGGAAGAGTATGAACCCTCAGGTCCGTGGGTAAAGGCCAACCGGACGAGACACGGGCCCTGATTCACCACAGTCGCAGCGAACTGTTCGTACGCGCCTAGGTGGCCTGCCCATCCTCCTTGGGCTAGCGAGTGCAACGCATACCCCCTTGCGACCTCATCGGGCGTCTTCTGAATCAAGTAAACGTTCGCACCAACTGGCCATGGCAGAATCATTGTTGAATCAGCAAGTTGGACCCCAAACGGACCGACCGTCTTGAACGGGGAGTGAAGCTGGAGATACGATGGTTTCGCTGTGCCAGCCACGGTGTCGAAGTAGAGCTTGAAAACGTTGGTAGCGCCGACAGTCACAGCCTCCTGACTATATGGGAAGACCAGAACGCCCGACTCGGGGCTGTGTGGTGTGGCCAACCATTGAAGGACAACAGGATTACCGTTTGGATTTACCATTCTCAGTGAGTCAAAATCCACAGTTGATGTGATGCCAAGCGTGTTTCTGACTTGCTCAAAGTTGATTGGCACGCGGGCATAGGCTGCGTGTCGCGGGATGTTTCCTGGGTCAACCGTGATCAGAATTCTGTAGGGCCAGAAGAACGGTAGCGTGAAGGATAGTTCTGAACCCCCTCCTGCGGCAAGGGCTGACATGTAGCCAGGCGCCGCCATGCTTGCAGTATCCAGAATCTGAACAGTGATGCCATGATAGCCGCTGCCCAGTGTAATCAAGGTTGTCGCATACAAGTATGTCGTGTTCGCCCAGTTCGAACCAACATCGATCAGCAGATTGCCATTGTCAATGAACCTGACGTTCGGCAATGGTGCTCCCGCAGGGATGCTTGTGGAAAAAGCTGCAACCAACTTGACTTGAGAGGGCGACTCGGGATTGGGTACATCGTATGCGAGTGTGGGCACTCCATAGACTGGGTTGTAAAGTCTGAAGACTTTCGTTTCGTTGTAACCGAGGCTGAAAGTGAATGTTATTCTATTGGAGGCAACGCTGTATGAAACTGGCTGGTCAGTCATTAGCTCTCGAATGGTCATCCCCGATGTATCGATTGCAAGACTATCAGCTTCAATGCTCGCGGTGACGCTATTGAGGACCGTACCGTTCCAGTTATGGACGGTGAACTGGAGTGAGTTGGCGTACCAGTGACCGAATCTCTCCATCGTGACATAGTTGGAGCCGGTGTTGGAAACGGATGCATACGTCACGGCTCCCCAACCTGCCTTCTGAAGACTGTCTGCAATGGGCAGGTACTTTTGATAGAGGCCATCGTCTCTTGTGAAATTGCCGGTCATCAAGGGGTACATCCCGTAAGCAAGGTACCTTTCAGAGGCTATCTGGGTCCATGTCCCTAGCGAACCATGGTAGTCCATGCCGGAGATTGGCTTCTGATTCATCAGGAATCGCGAGATCATTCCAAGACCCCATGCATCGTAGCTGGTCCCACCGAAACCCCAGTTCAGAAGTTCCTGCTCCTGAAGACCTCCGTCAAGGAAGGGAACCTGGAACATGCCATATGGCCAGGCACTGCCTATGTTGCCATAGATGGTCATGTTCTTGTAGTAGACTCGCATCTATGCCCATCCTGAGTGCCCAGAGTAGTTCGACTTGCGTATGGGCAACGTTAGACTCAGGGATTCTTGTGTTGTTACTCAGGCAGACATATGACAGCGGCATCATCGTATATTCAAAGTGGGTCACGTTCCTGTTATCCCACCCTGCCCCAATGTTGTCGAAGAATATGCCAGCTGGACCCGCACCGTAAGGGACGTTGTCCTCGTAGCTAGGCATGACCACCCACTTGGAGTAATAGTCAAGAAGGTCTCTGACAAGTATGCTCTCGCTTGTACCCTGAGTTGACAGCATGGATGAGCTCGATGCGGGCTCATAGGAAGCCGAATGGCCGATGAGAATGGGATCACACACGAAATCAACATTAAGTGAGTCTCTGCTCCATTGCACCAGCAGAAGGTCGGAGCTATTCTTGGCAAGAGAGTTTCTGATGAATGTTGCAGCAGTCCTGTTGATTTCATCAGGCGACGATGCGTACATGTTGAGAACTGCATTGTAGTCTTTTGCATTATATTGAGACTGGGTACATCTCAAGCGTATTCCGGTTGGATTGAGGTATGGTAGGCTGTTGACGCCATATGCCGCGTTCGTAAACCCATCATATGGCAGTGCGAGTCCGTAGAGACCGCCGTATGGAAAACGCAACGCTGTCAGGTCTGCGTGTTTGTATGTTAGCATTCCTGATTCAGGCACCTGGAGTGGCCCACTGATGGCTTCTGTTCCTCCAACAGCTCTTGCCGTTGTGAACCATTTGGGAAAGAACGTATAGTATCTGGAGGCAGCAGATCTTATGCCCCACCTCGCATCTACCTTGTATAGAATGAGTCCAAACTGGGCGAATCCCGGTTTCATTGTCTGGTGATTGCTGAAACCGACTGAATAGTTGCAGTACATTTGCTGCTGTGAGGCGCTGTATCCACTGAAGAAGACGCCAGGATAGTTCAGGAGCACCGCCATGCATAGGCCCTTGTCTCCCACGCCAACGACCGACCAAGGCAACCATGACATCTTGTGATAGCCGTAAGGTATGTCATAGGTACTCTGCTTGACATATTCGTAGTTGCCGCTGGCAGACACATTGATTGCTTGGTTGGGTCCTTGCCACCAGTATGCCCCGCCTCTTGTTATTGGCATTCTCAGACAGAGGTCTGCGGCTCTCTCCGCTGCTCCCTCGTTGTGTGCCTGCATTATGATTTTGATGTAGTTGTCATAAACAATGTAGGTGAGATTGAGATTGAACTGGAGTTTCGTTGCAGTCTGCTGATAGGTCTGACCGACCTGCGCCACAGAACCACCCATAGTGTCGTATGTCCTGGCATTGACGTCGGCGACCCCAAGAGGGTCTAGCGTGCCCGAGGAGATCGTTACTCCGTCTATGCGGATGTACTTGATTTGTCCGACGTCGCTGAGCACAATCGAGAGTCCATCTGCCGTCTGGAGAACGAAATCACTTGTGGACGTTATCCAGACCGAAGCATGGGATGTTGACTCGGCTTGTGGTGGATTATCATCATATTCGTCCGACAAGGTCATGCCTTGCTGATACGATGCCTTTGCGGAAGACGAACTGGGTCCTGTAGACGCAAAGGAGTAGCCGGGAACAACGAGTAGTAGAATCATAACGAGTAGCACTGAAAACCTGAGCACACTGCGCGGCAATACCAAACCACTCTCGTTGCCGCACAGTGCCTCTAGGTCTCATAAAGCTTCTTGGCCAATCCCTTCGTATTGCTGAGTGACCTCGGTAGTCCGACTGGCCACGGGGTTCGTTGGCATCTGACATGCGTTTATGATGGAAACAGCTGCAAGTATTTCTTTTCCACGTAATCGAGGAACGGCTTAGCAGTGAGCTTCATGCCGGTCACTCGCTGGGCTAGGTCGCGAGGGTCGTAGAGCGATGCCTTGGCATGTATGTTCTCTCTCAGCCAACCCAGTACGGGTTCGAGCTTCCCTTGTGTGACAGACTGTTTCCATGAAGGCAATGACTTGTTGAGCTTGTCTAGGAACATACCATCATACACGTTGCCTAGAGCATATGACGGGAAATAGCCATAGAGTCCTGACCCCCAGTGAACATCTTGCATCACGCCTTCCGAGTCGTTTTCAATCTTCATGCCCAAGTACTGATTGTACTTCTCGTTCCACAGGTGCGGAAGCTCAGAGACCTTCACTTTTCCTCCGAAGAGATCTCTCTCGATTTCAAACCGGATTATGACGTGCAGTGAGTAGGTAACTTCGTCTGCTTGAATCCGTATCTTTGAAGGTCTCACCATGTTCACGGCTTTCACGAACGTATCAAGGTCCATGGACTTGAATGCGTTTCCAGTAATCTTGTTGAGACGCTGGTGATAGAACCTTAGAAACTCTGATGACCTTCCAATCATGTTCTCGACAAACCTAGACATGGACTCGTGAACTCCCATGCTGGCTGCGTGGCCTATAGGCTGATACATGAACTCGCGGCTCAGATTCTGCTCGTAGATGCCATGACCACATTCATGCATGACCGTGAAAATGAGGTCAACCGGATTGTCCTCGTAGTAGTGGAGAGTCACACGGACATCATCGTAGTAGCCGCTAGTGAAGGGGTGCTCGGTTTCATCAAGTCGACCGCGAGCTTGGTCTGACGTAGTATCATAGCCTACGAGGGATGCAACATCCTTGGCGATTGTCCGCTGAACATCTATGGGTACTTTCACTCGTATGGATTCAGGCCGTATCTGCTTGGATGCGTCGGTGCATCTCTTTACAAGAGGGACAAGTCTCGAACGGAGTTCTCCAAAGACCTTCGCTATGTCGTCTGCTGGCATCGCTCTTTCGAAGTCATCAATCATGCAGTCATACACATTCGACATTCCTTTTGCTTCCATCATGAACTCGGCTCGCTTTACTGAGAGCTCAACCAACTTCTGAAGACTTGGTGCGAACATACTCCAGTTCTTTGCTGCCTTGGCCTTCTTCCAAACATCCAACGTAGCTGCTTGCTGCTTTGCGAGCTCCTGCACTGAATCTGACGGAACTCTGGTCTCCTGGTCGTACTCCCTCCGGGCGAGAAACACATTCCGGGTCTGGACTTCATTGAGCTTCTCTTTCTCTGCTTCGCGTATGAGCTGGCCCATCTCTTGACTAACGACCATGTCGTGGTACATGCGTGTCAGCAGGCCCATTTCCTCGCTTCTCAACTCCACTCCTTTCGCAGGTATGTAGGTTTCAAGATCCCACTGAAGAATACCTGTTGCTGCACCCAAGATAGCGAGTTCTTTCTGTTTCTCCATGAGCTTCTCAAACGATGTCATGCTTTGTCACTCCGCGGCTTCAAGATTCCATTCGGAATTGCAGCTGAGTCTTTCGAATATCCGTTATGTTTCTTCCGGAGGGCGCGCCCACCCTAAGGGTGGCTGAGTCGCGGGAGAATGTGCTTGTTCCTGATTCGTTCGAAAGAACGTCTCTTCGTGTCTGCCCCAAATCCTTATCCCGCTGAATGATAGGGGTGAAAGAACACTGCCATGACTATCTAGGCTCGCTTTGCGGTGAAGTATGTGAACAAGAGCAACGTGATTGAATTCAACGGCGTTTCAAAGAGATATCGGGATGTCGTTGCCCTTGATAATGTGTCGTTTGAGATAGGAGCAGGTGAGGTATTCGGCTACATAGGTCCGAATGGTGCAGGCAAGACTACAACCATGAAGATACTTGTCGGGCTCATTCCCAACTTCGAAGGTTCAGTCATAGTCGATGGCCATGACATCAAGAGCAAGGAAAATGGCCTTCACAGAGTGCTAGGATACCTCCCTCAGGAAGCAGGCTTCCAAGAGTGGCGCACCGTGGACCATGTCCTAACAACCCTCGGCAGATTGTCGGGACTTAGCCAACAGGAACTCAAAGAGAGAATCCCTCAGGTTCTAGAGCTTACTAGGCTGACTGACGTCCGGTACAAGCGCGTAGTTCATCTATCAGGCGGTATGATTCAGAAGGTGAGACTTGCTCAGGCGATACTCCACAGTCCCAGTCTCCTCGTGCTTGATGAGCCAATGTCGGGACTTGACCCAGAGGCTCGCCATCAAGTCAGAGTGATGATTAGGGATATGGCCAATAACGGAACTACCGTCTTTCTCTCTTCTCATATCCTAAATGATGTTCAGGACATCTCTGACCGTATTGGGATACTGAATCATGGTCAAATGCTCAAAGTCGGCACGCCAGACGAGTTGCAGAGTCATTTTCAGGTTGGCAATGTTGTCGAGGTGGTTTTGAACAAAGGTTCTCGTTCTCTACCTAGCTTTGGAACCGTTGATGGCATTGAGAAAGTCGAGGAGATGACTTCAAGCAGGACTCTGCTTCACATGACCCATGATGCGGATGTGGACGCAACCATGACCTTGATACTTCGCAAACTTGTTCAGTCTGGCTGTCAGGTCCGGAATCTCAATCTCGTTAGACCCAGTCTTGAGGAAGTCTATCTCAGATTCGTCGGAGGTGAGCTCTAGTGGCCCTTGGCCTTTTGTTTGCTGACGAGATGAAGGGGTTCTACAAGTCGTACGTCATGCTGGCACTATGGGTTGGACTGCCCGCCTTGACGATTGCGCTGCACGTCCTCCAACCTCTCATACAACCAGCTTTGCGAGGCTGGTCTCTCTCATACGTTGTAAGCATTACAATCGCCGGGTTAGGTGGGCCATTGGCCTCAGTCAGTCTTAGCGCGGCGGTCGTCAGTGAGAGAAATCAGAAGGTCTACGAACTGTTTCTGATAAGACCGGTCAGGCGTAGTAGTCTGATTCTGGCGAAGTTTGCCGCGACCTACACGTGTCTTGTTGCAGCAACCGTCATCTCACTCGCCTCAGGCATGCTCATCGATTCTTGGCTTGGCGTCGCTATTGGATCGCAGTGGAACGAGATTGTGACATCTGTGGTCGTCACCTTGTCTGCAATGGCGATGACGTGCGCCGCAGCTCTGTTGATTGGCATGTTTGTTTCATCCGTTGCTCTCGCGGCAATAGCAGCAATCTTCGGAGGAGAACTGCTCATCCTAGTTCCCATGCTTCCCAACTACTTCGACCCATCTGCCGATCCTATACCGTTGGCAATTCTATCAGGTCTGGTCGTAACGACTCTTTGTCTAGCCTTCACATTATATGTGTTCAAACGTAAGCAATTCTAAAGCGGCACAAGAACTGGGGTCCAGGGAATTTTAGCAGACTTGAGGTCATGCGTTTCACGCCGATTTGCGGTCGCCAACCCTGAATCTAAGAAACGTTCTATGATAGTAGGTTTCGTCTGGCCTCAAGACAACGGTCTGAGCAAAGCGAGGGTCATTGATAGCATTCGGTGGTCGTTGGTCTTCAAGGCATACGGCTGAATGCTTTCGACATGGCTTTCCGAATGACTTCAGTGACGCCATATGGTTGCCAGTATACACAACAAGAGAAGGTTCAGTCGTGTAGAGTTCCATTCTTCTCCCGGTTGTTGGCGAGTAGAGCTCAGCGGCGAAGACCATGTCCTCGGGCTTTTTCTTGCGTCCAAACCCGTCTAGAAGAAACACATCATCAACATCGCCGTAAGAGGAGAAGACTTCTGAGAAAGGCTTTGGCGAGCGACAGTCGAGAGTTGTGCCTTTCAGGTCCTTGATTTCACCGATTGGAATCGTGTTCGTGTCAGCAGGCATGTATCGAGAGGAATCGATCCTGATGCGTAGATTGTCCACCAAGGTGTCGAGACCGTCCAAGTTCCAGTATGAGTGATTGGTCAGATTGACAATGGTTGGCTGGTCCGTCTTTGCCTGATACTCCCAAGTCAGCTCCATAGGGGTGATTCTGTATGTGAGCAGCGTTTGTAGTCTCCCGGGGTACCCTTCTTCTCCGTCCGGACTGACATACTCGAACAATAACGCCACACTGTTTTCTTCGCGAAGAACTTGCTTCAGTTTCAGAGTCCAGATCTTCTTGTCGAATCCTTCCTTTCCTCCGTGCAGCGAGTGACCGCCCGATGCGTTGGCAAAAAGAGCGTGCTCTTTACCATCCATGGTGAATCTTGCGTTTGCGATACGGCCCGCCACTCGACCGAGAGTGGTTCCGAGATAGCCTCCTTGCTTGACCAACTGCTCTGCGGAATCTTGGCCGAAGGCTACGTCTGAGAGATTTCCATGCCGGTCCGGCATGATTACCCGAACTACCGAAGCCCCCAGATCAGATATGGACACCTGAAAACCTGAGTCATCATCTCTCACTGTAAACAGCTTCGATGTTCGTCCTCCGATGGAACCCCAACTGGAGTGAAGAAGCTCCATGATTGCTCGTCTCAGTTGTCAGCACTTAAAGGAGACTCGCTCCAGCTCGGTGTTCTAGTTAGTTGCCGACGACCGAATGGAGATGCCTAGCGACTCATGATATTGGTACGCGGCTTTTTTAGCCAGTGTGTCTTGGGGGGTAAGTAGGTGACTTGGTTGGTGCAGGACAAGCTCGTCATTACTGCCACTACTGCGAATTCATGGATTCACCCTGAGGTCAAGAACTGGGCAGAGACCACTGAGGCCCTGGTCAAGGATGTAGTCGATTGTGCTGAAGCAGGCGCCGCCATCGCTCATGTGCACTTACCCTTGGGTCAGGAACAGGATGTAGTCAAGATGATTCGTGAGCAGACCGATGTAATAATCCAAGGAGGGATGTCTAGCTACCCGATTGAGCAGCGCGAAAACACCTTCAAGGCAAAGCCTGACATGATGAGCATCATCCTGAACCACCATGACGAGCATTTCACCAAGCTCTCCGTCAACCAGATACACACGCTTGACGAGTTAGAGCGCTACTGCAAGCGATGCCAGGGTTTGCGCATCAAGCCCGAGTGGGAGGTGTGGCACACTGGTTCATTCTGGAATCTCCAGTACTTGATTGACAAAGGGCTGCTCAAGCCGCCCTATGTGCTTACATTGTTCTTCAATTGGCCTGGAGGTACTTGGTCTCCGCCTACGCCGGATGAGTATCTGCATCGGTTGAAGTACATGCCCCGTGATTGCATCCACACAGTAAGCGTGATGGGCGAGGAGCAGATGAAGATTGTAGGTCTTGCTATTGCCACTGGCGGCAATGTGAGAGTCGGCACTGAAGACAACCCATTCATCTCGTCAGGTGTTCCAGCGAAGAACAATGCTGAGATTGTGTCCCGGGCAGTCCGCCTGTCTAGAGAAATAGGCCGCGAAGTCGCTGACCCCTCTGAGGCACGGAAACTCATCGGGTTGTAGAATCACGATATCGAGGAGGAGTAATGATGCGTTTGAAAGGAAAGGTTGCGATTGTCACTGGCTCGAGTGCGGGTATCGGTGAAGCGACGGCAAAGCTGCTCGCCAAGGAAGGCGCAAGAGTCGTGTGCAATGGCACCTCCGAACAGGGATCCACAGTTGCTAAGGAGATCAAACAAGCAGGCGGAGATGCGGTTTTCGAGCAGGGGGACGTCGCAGTTGCCGAAGATGCAAAGAGGATAGTAAGCAAGGCTGTAGACGCTTACAAGCAGCTGGATATCCTTTGCAACATTGCGGGTATCGTGATCCCGGGACGCGTGGACAACGCTACCGATTCGGACTGGGACAGGACAATGGCAGTGAACGTGCGGGGTACCTATCTTGTTTCCAAGTTCGCGATTCCTTATCTGAAGAAAACTCAGGGCGTGATAATCAACACTGGCTCGTCTGTTGCAATAAAGGGCGTGAAGGACCGAGCGGCATACTCTGCATCAAAGGGAGCAGTGGTCTCGCTCACTCGCGCAATGGCGGCGGACTACGTCGAGGACCGCATTCGAGTGAATTGCATATGTCCCGGGACGACCGATACGCCATCACTGCAGCAGAGAATTGCCCAACTCCCAGACCCAGATGCAGCACGAAAGCAATTCATAGCGCGACAGCCTCTAGGGCGTTTTGGAAAACCTGATGAGATAGCCGAAGGAATCCTGTTCTTGATTCTCGACGGGTTTTGCACAGGAGCCATTCTTTCAGTTGACGGCGGAATGACGGTCTAGCAGAATCACATAGCTGTAACAAGGAGTATCCTCTGAGGTTCAAGCCGCTATGTGCAGAGTCTTCAAGATGAATGCATAGATGAATGCCCCCTCCTTCATCTTTTCATATCGGCCGCTGAGGCCGGCATGGCCGCTCTCCATCCGCGTCCATAGGAGCAGGAGATTTCCGTCAGTGTTGAGGCTTCGCAGTTTTGCTGTCCACTTGGCAGGCTCCCAGTAAGCAACATTCGGATCGTTGTACCCCGCTGTGATTAGCATCGGCGGGTACTTTCTTGCGTTCACATTGTCGTAGGGCGAGTAGCGAATCATCCAGTCAAACTGGTTCTTGATTCTAGCGTCACCCCACTCTTTGTACTCGAATGTCGTCAGTGGAATCGTGTCGTCGAGCATGGTGTTTATCACATCGACAAAAGGAACGCGCGGTACTGCGCATGCAAAAAGATTAGGTCGAAGGTTCAAGACAGCACCAATAAGCAGCCCGCCTGCACTGCCTCCAAGAATGCACAGTCTATCTCTCGACGTGAATCCCTCATGGACCAAGTACTCTGCACAAGCAACAAAGTCTGTAAACGTGTTCATTTTGTTCGAGAGCTTGCCCTGATGATACCAGAGCCTGCCATACTCTCCGCCGCCACGCACATGAGCAGTGGCATAGATGAAACCCCGCTGAATAAGGCTCAACCTCATTGAGTCAAAGCCGGGGTCAGATGAGTATCCATAGGAACCATATCCATACAGGACCAAGGGACTTCTCCTATTCATCTTGGTCCCTTTTCTGTAGGCAATCGAGATTGGTACCTTTGTTCCGTCCTTAGCTGTAGCATACCCACGTTCTGTAACGAAATCCACTGGTTTGTGATTCCTTATTTCATCAATCTTCTTTACTTCGAGCCTCCGGGTCGCCATGTTGTAGTCGTATACTGTTGTAGGTGTGACTGTGGAGCTGAAAGACGAATCGAAATGAGTCCGACTCGAACTCGTGGTTATCATCGGGTACTTCGAGTGCGTAAATGCTCTCGGGCAGATCAATGTCATGAGTCTCCCCTGTTGAGAAATCATAGATCATGAAGCACGCGTATCCGTCCTTGCGCTTGCCTGTGACCAAGTAGTTTTCGAAGGCTAAGAGCCAAGGTTGGCGGGCCTCGATGCTTTGGTCGATGACGCTCTCCCAGCTGGCGCGACTAACATCGAAGACCGGTGTTCTCATCAATTTGAACGTCATCCGATCCTCAAGATTCGTGGAGAAGTAGAAGTATCCGTGATGGTGCTGAATGTCGGTTTCGACACCCTCTCTACGTGCCAAGAATGTCCCAAGTTTGCGGTCAGGCCGCTCAGCTCTAGGTAACGAACGTCAAAAGTTTCTGAGCCGTAGCTGACCAACCTTAGCAAAGAGGTACTTCTTGTCACTGGACTTAGAGAGAACAACAAACAACGAAGTGTCTGGTTCTTCGTAAAAGCTTCATCTTGCGAGCTTCCGGTGCCTATTATGTGAACCGACACAGTGTAGTCACGGTGGATGTTATCGAGCTTTGAGTAGAAGATAGCATTGCTGTCCCAATCCCATTCAATCTGTCCGCCAACTTGTTCGACGGTGTCAATGATTCTTCTTGAATCAAGGTCCACGATTCGGATATCATACGTGGTTCCTCCTGTAAAATCAACCGAGTATGCGAGTCTCTTGTGGTCAGGACTAATCTTCAGGCTCTCTATACTCATGTACTTCTTTCCCTTTGCCACGTCGTTTTCGTCGAGTATGATTTCCTCGGGAGCGCTCATTGCCGTATGCTTTCGACAGTGAATGCGGTAGTCCTTGCCCTCTTCGGTCCGATAATAGTAGAAGTAGTCTCCGTGTTTCATCGGAGCGCTCTGATCAGTTTCCTTGATCCTGCCTTTCATCTCTTGGAAGAGCTGCTCCTGAAGGCTCTTGGTATCAGCCATCATTTCCTCGGTATAGGCATTCTCGGCTGTGAGGTAGCTCACAACATCTTCAGAATCCTTGTTCCTTAGCCAGAAGTAATTGTCAACGAGTGTCTTTCCATGTATCTTGAGCTGACGCGGCTCCCTCTTTGCCACTGGCGGCCTCGACATAGCTAGTCGACAACGGAGTGTCCCAGATAAAGGCTACGCACGCACGGTTTGGGGGCGATGGCAAGGAAAAGTCGTAGAATCTCGTCTACTACCTAGCTGTCCAACCCCCATCCATCCTTAGGTCCGACCCCGTCATGTACGACGACTCATCGCTGGCCAAAAACACGATGCCGTACGCGACCTCTTCGGCCGTAGCCCAACGACCCATGACGCCTTCGGACTCGAACTCCTTTTTCACAATGGCGTAATCCACGCCGCGTTCACGGGCCTGCTTCGTCACATCACTTACAAGCATGGGCGTGTCAGTTGCGCCAGGTGAGACCGAGTTCACTCGAACGCCGTAGGGAGCGAGATCCAGTGCAAGGGCGCGTGTGAAACCAAGAATGCCCGCCTTTGTCGAACAGTAATTCGCGTGGTTCACTTGACCGATGTGGGCTGCCACAGATGCAAGTGTGATGATTGAACCATGCTTCTGCTTCTTCAAGTAGGGAACGGCAAACTTGCAGGTGTAGAACGTACCCCTTAGGTTGACATTGATGAGGAGGTCGTAGTCCTGATCCGAGAAGTCTTCGATTGGCCCAACCCTCACGACTCCCGCATTCGCTATCAAAACGTCAATTCGCTTGTACTTGGCTATGACGCCATCGACCATCCGCTTGACTTCGTCGGGCTTGGTCACATCACACTTCTGGGTGGTCGTTCGCTCCTTCCCCTCACGAATCGAGGCTAAGGTTTCTTTCAGTCCCTGCTCATTGACATCTGAGAGAACCTGAATAGCTCCCTCTTTCGCAAGAAGAACCGCAGCAGCTCTGCCAATGCCCGAGGCAGCTCCTGTCAACACAACTACTTTGTCCTTCACTCTCATCTTCTGTTCTCATCTCACTGCGATTTCTCTATCGAGAGTTGAGAGTCTCTCGCACCCGGACGAAGTGATTCGATAGGCGTCCTCGATACCAACCAAACGGTACTGCTGGAAAGGTTGCCAGACTTCAATATCGACAGTCATATTCTCTTGGAATGGAATTGTCGCACTTCTCATAGGAGAGAACATCTGCATTTCTTCGCACTCAATCCCCAAGCTATGGCATGTGATAATTGGTCGTAATACTTTCTTCAGAGTCTTGTGGTATTCGATTGCTGCCTTGAATACATCGCCCGGCTTGACTCCGGGCTTGATGTTTTCAACGCAGAAATCTTGCACCTTGATGAGCCTGTCCATTGTTTCCTGAGCGCCTTCGGGAATGGTTCCGACTACGAATTCGCGGCTTAGGTCCGAAACGTATCCTTGCCAAACAGCACCCACGTCTATTCGACTCAGGTCGCCTTTCATCATCGTTGTTCCGACTCCTGGAGCCTCAGGGTCCGAGGATCCAATTCCCATGGTTAGGTGATCCCAGCCGGGTGCTCCCGATTCGACAATTTTCTGACGCGCTACCTCCAGCAATTCCCTGTCAGTTACTTTCTCGTGAGCTGCTTCAATTACGGCGCTTATTGCAGACTCAGCAACTTCCATCGACCGCTTTATGCGACGCAGTTCCTCGTCAGATTTGACAATCCTCATCTGAAGGAAGATATCATCTGCTTCAACGAAGTTTGCTTCGGGGAACCTCGACCTGAGGAACTCTGACTGATACCTCGGCATCAGGCTTTCGAGGCCGATTGTCTTCTTCTTGCTTCCCTGCCACTCATTTATCTTGTCTGCCACTCCTTGTAGGGCTTGCTGCGGCGTGACAATCCCGGTGGCATCCTTGACCCATGAGAACTTGTCTGCGCTGCTATAGGCCATCCAATAGAACAGACTTAGCTCGCCATCCCTTCGGACTAGCGAGATGTACGGGAATTGGTTCTTCAGTACCCAAAGGATGGGGTTGTCCGCTACGTGGACAACTGGCAGTCCCGTTGTATAGAATACGTTTGCGTCCGTCGAGGCAATCAGTACGTCGATGCCTGAACGGTCGAGAATCTCACTTGCTCTCTTTCTGTTGTACCCGATTGGCTCCATGAAGGGCACCTCCATTATGAAGGGGCCTTGTTCGGCGAACCTCTACTGCTCGAACAGGTCCATGAAGACTTCCATCTTCTCAAGGTCAGCCATGTTGCCCTTGGGTTTCAGCTGGCCGCTCATGAATGCTTCCATCGGATCGAGTTCGCCATTGGATATTTTCAGAAAAAGAGTCGAATCCACATCCAAGCTCATATCTGGCTTTGCGACCGTTCCGTCTACCAGCTTCGCTTTGCCGGACCCATCAAACACCATCTGGACAGAGTACTTGAGGTCCGTGAAGTTCATCAAGAAGGTCTTCTTGTAACCAGCAAACTGCCCCGACACATCGGGGTTCTTCTCTAGTAGTTGAATCCACTTCTGTAGTGCATCTTTTACATCCTTTTTCGTAGCCAATTGAGGGAACCTTCCTTGTCAGCGTTGGGTCTTCGAATCCCGCAGGCGGGTATTTAGACTTAACCTGAGCTGATAGGGCCTCCGGCGTTTGGCTCTCAGCTTTCAGGTTTACTATGCGACTCTTGTCTTGTTGCCTCGACCATGACCTGCCGCCTGCCTAGCAGGAACGAACTCATGACAACCGCAGCAATGCCCATGAGCAAAAGCATGAATGAGAATTGATTGGGCGGAGCTTTGGCAAACACGAAGAAGTAGACAAGGGCCGGGGTCACTTGAATGGGTACCTGCTGAATCGGCACTAGGATATTGGCCTGACCGGACTTGAAGGCAGTCTGAAGAGTACTAATCCCAACCACATTGTTTAGCACGAGAAGCACCGCTGCGAATGAGAAGAGCACAAGCTCTGGTAACACGAAGGTTCCACTCAGCACGTGCCCAATAGTTCCCATGAGCGGACTAACCCAGTAGTTCGACAGAGCGAACATCACCCCCGATATCAACGCCAGTGAGATAGCCTTTAGTTTGACTGAATGACGCTCGGTTACAATGAGCACGACTACGATTAGGAATAGGATCGCTGTGAAGATCGATATTCGGAGCAAGAAATCAGGTGCTAGAAAGTTGAAGGTAGAAGCATCGACCACAAGAGAACTGGCGCCAATGAGAACGATAGCCACAATCATGAGCGTGATGCCAACCGCTTCCGGGGCTCTGATCGATTCATGTATGAGCTTGATGGACCCGACCGCAAGAACGATCAGTCCTGCGGCCATCAGGCCGGGAACTAGTGCAGGACCAATATAGTTCGTTGCAAGCATGAAGAACACTGTACCTACCCCGAGTTGAAGAATCATGCCAAACATCCACATCGGATTCCTCACGAGGGTTCTCATGAATCTCTCATCCCTCACTTCTGGAGGAACTTCGTTAACGACCTTCTTCTGTACTAGAGTGCCAACGTTGTTTGAGATTCCAGATGCTACAGCAAGTGTGACTCCGAGCATATAAGACATGGATGAGTGCCTTCGAGATTTTGGAAAGAACCTATATGGCTGAATTTAAAGATGCCTTGGTTGTAGGAAAATGAAACGATACATATTCTTTGAGCCACATCCCGATGACCTAGAGCTGAATTGCTCTCAGCTCCTGCACTCTCTTGCTGTTGTCAGCGCGCAGAAGCATGACATCCGAATAGCCTCGGTGACCAAAGGAGAGTTCGGTCTACCGGGCTTCAAGTACGACAGATTCAAGGGCGATTTCCTGGCCGGGGTTAGGGCGAAGGAACTATACGCAGCTGCGGCAATTCACAAAATCTCGCCCGACCACATTGATTTCTTGGGTTACGTGGATGGGCTCGTCCCATTTGATCGCGAGTTTGTCGGCAAAATCGCGGACTACATGAATCAGCATAGGCCCGACGTCGTTGTTGCTCCTGAGGGCTTGTTCACTTGGTACTATCACAGGGACCATCTGAACACTGGACGCGCTGTGTTCTATGCCATCTACCACAAGATGATTGACTTCAGTCCTTCATTGTACTTCTATAACACGATAGCTCCGAATGTCTTCTTTCCTTTCCCGGCCGAGGGTTTTCGCATGACAGAGGAACTGATTGAATGCCATCAGACTCAGGTTTGGCTGTTGAAGAATATGAAGCATCTAGTCCGACCCCTTGCTCTTCTTTCGGGCTTCAAAGTAAAGGGTACTAGGTATGCAGAGGCTTATCGCCGGGTATACTTCGGAAATGACAGTAGGCAGAGAAACAAGGCTGGTCCACTGGCTACAACGTTTACTCACTTCTATTCTGGTCTTCCCTTCTTCCAAGCGAAGTACCCGCAAGCCTTGCTTGAACAGATGCGAAAGGCGAGTCATAATCCTTGAGCACGGCAAGATAGAGTGACAATCTTTATTCTGAGGTCTGCATCAGAAGGTCTTCATGGCCCAAGTCAAATTCGGTCTAATAGGCTGTGGAAATGCGGGCGGCTTCCATGTCATGTCTTCCAAAGAGAATCCTGAGGCATCTGTCAAATACGTGGCCGTTCATGATGTTAACGACAAAGCCTTGGCTCGGTTCTCAAGGCTCCACAAGCTGACTCCGTACTCTGAGCTGGACAAGTTCCTTGCGAGCGATATCGATGCTGTGCTGTTGGCTGTTCCTCACTACCTGCATGCAACCTTGGAAAAGAGAGTTGCTGACTCCGGGAAACACATCCTATGTGAGAAGCCAATGGCGACAACCTTGGAAGAGTGTGATCAGATGATTGCCGCAGCAAACAAGGCATCGGTGAAGTTCATGATTGCAGAGAATCATCGCTTTCTCCCCGCACATAAACTCGTCAAGCAAGCGGTTGAAGACGGACTGATTGGTGATGTCTTCTTGGGACGGGCCTATGAAGGTGCCTTTGTGCCATCTCACGTCTTTCTCGATGCTGACAATTGGCAATTCACCTTTGACAAGGGCGGGGGAGGCGTCGTAGCTGATCAGGGCTGCCACAAGTTTGCCACTCTCAATTGGATGCTCGGCGAGGTTGACAAAGCCCAGTGCTGGCTGGGCAAGGCGCTAAACTCGCCGCCAAACAAAGGCGAGGATAACGCCATTGTTCTTCTCAGGTACAAGAACGGTGCAATGATTACCGTTGATGTCTCATCCGTCACGTCACACCCATTGACCAACAGAATGGAGCTGCATGGTACAAGAGGTACAGTCCTAGAGGATCATGCGTGGGACAACCCAGTGAGCATATTCTCGTCGCATGAGAAAGCACAGGTCAAGGGCGAGTTCTATTCGCCGAAGGTTGAACACGGTGCATATCCCAAATACTATCTCATATCCGCAAGAGAAGAGGATGCACATTTCGCTCAGTGCATACTAAACGACCAGCCGCCTGAATTCACGCCTGAACAGGCCAAGCAAGCCATCGCTGTAACACTGCTGTCGTACTTGTCTGCAAAGAAAGGCACTCCCGCTTCAATGAGCGAACTTGCGACAATCGCAAAAACTAAGGGCGGCACCAAAAGCATTCTTGATGGTTTGGACAAAGCGATTCAGAGAAACTGCGAAATGATGCATTGGCCATAGGAAAGGAGGTCTCCTTTGAACATGAGTCCGCGTCTCAAGATATCCAATGGCTCGTTTGTGGATGAGAAGGGTCGTAAGGTGCTCCTTAGAGGAGTGAACGTTGGTGGAAGCTCGAAGGTCCCTGCCACGCCCAATGGTGCCACACATATCAAAACTGATCTCCTTGACCATAGAGAGGTCTCGTATGTAGGTAGACCATTTCCTCTTTCAGAGGCTGAGGGCCATCTCAAGAGAATCAAGCACTGGGGGTTCAACTGTCTTCGCTTTCTGGTCACATGGGAGGGGATCGAACACTCCGGCCCCGGTGATTATGACAAGGAGTATCTCGACTACTTGCAAGAGGTTCTGAAGATGACAGATGGCCTTGGTCTGTACGTCTTCATCGACCCTCATCAAGACGTGTGGAGTCGAATGTGTGGCGGAGATGGCGCCCCGGGCTGGACCCTTGAAAACGTAGGTCTCGACATTGGAAAACTCGACGCATCTGAAGCGGCATTCTTGATGCAGCGCCGGTTCAATCCCAACGATCCCAAGGCATATCCACCGATGAGTTGGCCGCAGAACAAGTACCGCTTTGCCGCCGCAAACATGTGGACACTCTTCTTTGGAGGAAAAGACTTCGCACCTTCGTGTGTCGTTGAAGGGCAGAACGCGCAGGAGTATCTGCAGGAGCACTACTTCGATGCTCTGAAACAGGTGGCTGCTTTTGCCAAAGACATGGACTATGTCTTGGGCTTTGATACGATGAACGAACCCGACCAAGGATGGATTGGGGCCAAGGTTGACGGATCGAACGTTGACGTGAGCACGGTGATCGGCCACGCTTTCTCCCCATTGGATGCGATGGCTACGGCATCCGGGTTCCCGCGGACCGTAGGCTATAGGGAAATCAAGCGATTCGGAGTGAAGGAGACTCGCAAGGACATCATGAACGCAGGCCGAGTCGCTGTATGGCTCAAAGGGTGCCCAGATATCTGGCGAACTGAGCACGTCTGGGATCTCGAGAGGGGCGTACCACGAATACTTGACAATGACCACTTCATGAAGAAGAAGGAGGTCGAAGTGGACTTCGTGAGAGACTACGTGTCGCCTTTCGTTAATCGCGTTGCCAAAGAGATTAGGACCGTGATGCCTGATGCTATGGTCTTCTACGAGGGCTCAACAGAGAAAACGATCATGGGACAGCCTCTTCAGATAGAGGTGCCTCCGAACTCCGTTCATGCAGCTCATTGGTATGATGTAGGCACAATCGGCACAAAGAGATTCATGGAAAAGGCGAGTTACGACATCGCGAAAGGGAGCACAGTAATCGGGCCCGGGAAGGTTGCTCAGATGTTCGTGAGGCAATTGAAGGGGATTGCTGAGGGTACTGCTCGCGTTTCCAAAAGCGTACCGACTGTCATAGGAGAGTTTGGCTTATGCTACGACCTTGACCAGAAGAGTGCTTATGAGAAGATCAAGACAAATCCACTCGAAGCCTGGAACACTCACGAAAGAGCTCTCATGAAGTACTACAACGCTCTGGATGCGAGTCTGTTGCATAGCACCCAGTGGAACTACACTTGTGACAACACAAACGAGTGGGGCGATCAATGGAACCTCGAAGACTTCTCCATGTTCAGTGTCGATCAACTGACGGAGCCCGACGATATCAACAGTGGAGGAAGGGCAATTCGCGGTTTCTGTCGTCCTCACTTCATTACTGTCGCGGGCACTCCCAAACGTATGGACTTCGACATGAAGACCGGCTTGTTCGTGTTTGATTTTGACGCTGACCCAAACATCAGGGACGAAACCACGCTCTATGTGCCGGAGGTGCAGTACCCCAAGGGTTTCACTGTCAAGCTCACCGAGGGGACATATGAGTACGACAAGGAGACACAAGTGTTGCATGTGCACACAAAGCAGAAGGGTGTCCACTCAGTCAACGTGTCACGGGAAGGCGTAGTTGAATTCGCTTGGGAGGAAGAGGAGGAAGAAAAGCAAGAAGAAGGAAGTTCCTGAGATTGCTAGGTGGGGTCCAACCCAGTACAGAGCTGACTCGATTCTTCACAGGTCAGTTTGACCCGACTCGCCTCTCTCGAACGTCTCTGTCTTCTTTCGTTCTTTTCTCTTGCCTACGGGAAATGGTCCACCCGCTGCCCTAACGGCTGGGTAGTAGGACTCATCCGTCGGATTGGGCGGACTGAATTTCGTATTCGGATCATAGGTTCCAGCATGATTTGGCTTTGCTTTCTTATGCCCGGACACGATTAGCACACTCCCGAGGGATACATGGTCCTGAACGCATATCAAGGTTACCAGAGAAAAGCGACTTGATCGGACTCACTTCTTGCGAATACTAGGTTTTCTTCCGCCACCTGTCTTGTTTCTTGCCGGTAGCGATGGGTTGACCACGGCCCGCCATCGTGAACTTAGACTCTGAATAGAACCCCACATCAGGAGGACTGAACTGCTTGCTAGGGTCCGATGTCCCGGGATGCTTAGTCTTTGCTTGCTTGCGACCGAACACAACTACCACGCTCCTGACGGTTATACAGTCTTCAACACTTATCATGTTTACGCAAGAGAGCTGTCTGAATTGGAAGAGGGGGTAGGCAGGCTCGAATTAGACTCAAGAGCGATTGAAGACTATGGCACAGAGCAACCATAGTCCACTCCCGTGGGATGATACCACTTATATCTCAGGAAACGCAACGGTTCGGGACTCTCTCATTTCTGCTGTGATGCTAGTAACTTCTCTACGCAACTGGATTTAGCAGCAGATTCGACGGAGAAGGTTAGGTGAACCCGGGTGAAAGACTACGACGTTGTTATTGTGGGTGCAGGGCCAGGTGGTTCAGCTGCGGCTATGGAAGCAGCGAGCCGTGGCCTGAAGACAATCTTTTTCGAAAGAGGGAGGAAGCCCGGCGAGAAAAACTCGTCCGGCTGCGGGCTTGGGCCACGGATGTGGAATGACTTCCGGTTCATGACAGAACTGAATCCAGAAGTGTGCCCCTCGATGAGAGCCGGTGCCGCATCGAGAAGTTACTTCGTGAACAAGGAAGGGGTCGTGGCTGGATATGTGATGGCGAGACCAACTGAATCTGTCTCGTATGAACCCGCAAAGAGCTTCATAACCATGAATGTCTACAGAAGCGACTTCGACCCTTGGCTGGCGGCATTCGCGAGCAATGTAGGCGCAGAGCTCGAAGACCTCTACCCTTGTGACGGGGCTTCTGAAGGAGAATGACCGGGTTGTGGGTGTCATCGATGAACATGGTGAGAAGTACCGGGGTTTGGTCATCGGTGCCGATGGAGTAGTCTCAATGGTAGCTCGGCAGAGCGGTCTCAGGAAGAGGTGGGACCAAGACCATGTCACTCTCGTGCCTCAGTACGACTATGCTGTCGACCCCCAGAAGATTGACGACATAATGGGTGATGAGACGCTTGCAGTGTGGTGGAGTGCATTGTTTCCCGCGGCCTATCAGGTGTTCTTCCATGACGGCTTCCACATCGGCCTAGGCAACTGGATGACATGGTGGGACAAGAACCCGCTTTCCTACCTCAACCAAGTGGTCAACCTCGATTACTTCAAGAGACTCGTCCGGATACTTGATGCGAAACCCAGAGAGTATCATGTTCATCTGTTACCGTGGCTCGGCGCCCCAAAGAACACTCATACGGACAATGTGATTCTCGTCGGCGATGCTGCAGGAGTTCCGTGTCCTCTTGAGGCTGAAGGAATCTATCCTGCTATGATAACCGGAAGGGCAGCAGCTGAGACCGCCGCAGAAGCCATCTCAGCAGGCGACACATCGAATGAGTTCTTGGATCTTTATGACACGAAGTGGTCCCAGACCAGTGTCGGAGAGGATTTCAAATCTGGACCGGAACTCGCACGCATCTGGAGGGCGTTACCATTTAGTCCCAAAGAGACAATGTCATGGTTCATTCCTATGATTATGGAAGTGCTTGGCGGCATACTCGATTGGTCACAGCCTCATGCTGTCCGAGTCAAGCAGGTAATGCGACAGGTCAAGTCGTACCTGCCGCAAGCAGTACCGTTTATCATGAAGGAGGTCATGCCTCTACTGGGAAAAGTACTGGGCGATAAGATGGAGCTCCTCACAGATCCTGGAAAACTGATGGAATCCATGCCTGAGCTACAGGAGGCGATTGCCTCTTCATTTGAAGAAAAGGAGGAAGGAACTTGAGGACCGACATGGATTCGCTCGTCAAGAGGGTGCCGGGGTCTGTTGACTTCATCAAATTAGATTCGGCGAAGTGCAACGTGTGCGGTCGTTGTCTTGTTGTGTGCACGATGAATCTGTGGAGGAAGAAAGGCAGCAAGGTGCAACTCGCAGACGACTACAAATCCAAATGCCTTGAATGCGCCGCATGTTACCAGGTGTGTGAGGCAGACGCTATCGACTTCCGATATCCTTCTGGAGGTAAAGGCGTTGTCTATGAGCGCGGGTGATGATACACCAAGAAGGTTTCTTCAATCAACATGAACCAAAAGGAAACCCCGGGCCGCAGGTCGCGTCCTGTCGGTGGTTGAAGGCGCGGAGATATGCAGCTCATTGCGATACGTCAGCCATCGTCATATATCGTTTCAAGTTTGTAATCCGGCTACTTATCACTACAACGGGCATTGCTTTGGTATTCATTGCCAAGCCGTATCTACCCTTTCCGTCAGCGATCACTACTCCCGCTTGACTGCCAGTCTTGGACCGAAGCAGCTCTATACCTTTTCTAGCTGCAGTTGGAGGCTCCATGCCATCTTCCACATATGACACGACTGTCTTGCACAGAAGTACGCGAATGATGTGTTCACCCCACCCGGTCGCAGTTGCCCCACAGATGTCATCTGCGTATGCTCCTGCTCCAAAGATAGGCGAGTCACCTACGCGTCCAGCCATTTTGTCTGGGATTCCTCCGGTGGATGATGTTGCAGCGATGTGACCATTGCTGTCTATGGCGACACAACCCACAGTGTCCCCACCCTGAGCTCCAAAGGGAGATGAGGTTACACCGGGGGCTGTTTCTTTTCGATATCCCTCAGCCAGCATCTTTTCGTATAGCTTCTTCACGCCTTCGCCGGCGAACTGCGAGTGGGATGTCTTCTCCATCGCGAACCTGGCCAGTGATATGGGATGTCGGATCCCTGTAACTGCCATCACAGCCCCTGACTTCAGGTTGACACCATCTATGATCATCGCATCCAATTCCTGAATCCCGTCTTGATTTGGCCGTGCACCAACACCGGCATTCAGCTTGCCGCATCCTTCCATATGAAGTGTGCAAGCCTCAGCCGCATCAAGGGATGAACCACCACTTTTCAGAATCTGGAAGCCAACCCGTGCCGCTCTTTCTACCTCGGGCGCAGCGGCAACGAGCTTGTCCTCCTTCCAGTCACCAGCACCTCCATGTACGATAATCATGGGAAGATTCACTTTGCTCAGTCCCTCTCAGGCATTCGCTGCGGCAATCCACTACAAACGTATTGCTCTTCTGCACTTGCTCTCTTCGGGAATGGGCATTGAACAGTCTCGTGTGCTAGTCATTTCATGCTCGCCAACTGACTCACCAACATGCCTCGTGCGATTCAATCTTGAAAACATCCCTCGTTGATTATCTCTTGTTCAGGCGGTTGGGAAGATGAGATGTATCTTTCAGGCCTCTCTTGCCGGGATTGGCATTTTGCCGTCTAGAGCGGATTCTAGCGGTCGCTTTCGATTGTCTTATATGCAGGTTAGCTAATGCGGCCTGTTACACAACATTTGTTGTGGGAGGTAACAAACATGGCCGGAAGGCCGCTAGGCGTTACAATAATCGCAATTCTGCAGCTACTGGGCGCTCTACTAGAGATTTTTGCCGCCGCGCTAGTAATAGGCGTCACGCTCTTGTTGGCCCCATTCTTGATGATACTCGGCCTTATCCCATTGATCCTCGGGATAGTAGGTCTAATTGTGTTCTGGGGCCTGTGGACACTGAAGGGCTGGGCCTGGATATTCGCGCTGTTAGTGAACATCCTCAACATCTTGTTCGCTATCTATCCAACCATCAGTATTCTGTCACTGATATTCCCAGTGATCGTTGTCATATACCTCTTGATTCCCAGCACAAGAGCTGCATTCAAGAAGTAGTCTGAATCTAGGTACTAACCTCAAAGGTGTTCTAGGCAATATTGCCTAGGACCCTTCTATTTCTTTCACCGCGATGGCTACTCACGTTCGCGTTATTTGGCCCATGTTTAACTGGCGTGCCAGTTTGCTCTGACGAACTGGATTGGCACGCACCTTACTGCGGCTTGCGTGCCCTAGTTCTCTTCTCTGGCTTCTCCTCTTGCGGAAAAACGCGGATATGGCTCATTGTTGCCAAAGCTATGGTCTTGTCCTCCCACGCACCGAAGGTCTCAGCAGCCATCTTGAAGTAAGGCACCTGTTCAGGGTCGGACTGCAGGAGAACCGACACGAATGCATCAAGGTCGAGTGTGCTTTCCGAACCCCACGCGAGACCCAGATTGTTGTGCATCGTCTGGTCACGTGGACTCATGCCAGGGCTTACGGCAGTGAACACGCCCTCGACTATCCCCTTCACATCGAACAGGGCCCGGTAGACCTTGTTGATATCGAGAATGCTCTGCGCGAGCAACGAATCCTCTCTTCCGTGGTACTTGCGTCTGCCCGGACCGGGAATCATTCCAAAGAGATTCTTGATTGAAAGGCTTGGAGCAGGAGGATCCACGAGCAGTCGGAGCTTGGAAAGGCTAAGCAGGGTTCCCCCGCGGAGGTCGTAGAGTGCCTTGGGCACTCCCAACAAGAAGTCAGTAACTTTTACCGGACGAAACTTGCTGTCTACCTGAGCCTTAATCTCTCTCGGTTCAACGGTTCGCTTGCGCCACATTTCCTCTGTGATGTTAACGAACTGAACGTCATGCTTCTTGAGCACGTTGCCGATGCCCGAGTACTCAAGGAACCATCGGTCGCTCTCACGGAGATTGGTTTTCTGCTTTGAGCCCGGCCCTCTGCCTTCTAGCATATCCTTGCTCCTCGACCAGCCGTAGCTTTCGGTTACCACAACATCTCCCTTGAACTGGTGTAGCACCCAATCGAGTATCTCCGCCTCTGTGAATATCGTCGAAGTTCCCCAATTAGGTTTCACAACCAACGGTGGCCTAAGATGGAGGTCGGATAGGATCCGTTTGAACGCGACCTCATCGACTTTCTCTTCGAAGAGCACCCTGCCGTATTTCGTTATCAATCCCTTCTGACTAGTAGTGCTCTCCCCGTACTACTAGACCTTTTTGCCCATAAGATATCTCTTACGGCTCACCGAAATCGACTCATCGTCGCTCTCTGGACCGTCTGGTTCTTTGTTTTGCATCGTGTTCGAAGGTCTCATAAGGAGGCTTTGCGGCGGCACTGTCTGATGATTTGAATGGCTCAGAAAGAGATGGTGTGGGATCTTACTCAACTTGTCGCGAACAGTAGCGCTCCTGCCGTGATTAAAGAGATGGAAGTCGCAGTAACCGATGCTGAGAGATATCGGCAGAGATACCAAGGCAAGATTGCTAAGCTCGAGACCAAAGACTTGCTCCGGATGATTGAGGAGAGAGAGGAGCTTGCAACGAAGTCAGAGGGCGCATTCATGTATGCCGAGCAAGGCTACGGGGCCGACTCAATCAGTGCAACAACGAAAGCGCTGTATGACTCTTACCGCAGGAACTCTTCCAAGATAGGTCAACTTCTGGCCTTCATGGATGTGGAGTTTGGAAAGGTTCTGGCCCAGAAGCCCTCGCTAGTAAGTGACTCCATGCTAGCTGAGTATAGGCACCAACTTGAGCTTCTGCTGAAGAGGCAACCATACTTGCTCTCTGAAGATCAGGAGAGCCTGATTATCGCCAAGGACACAAACGGCATTCGTGCTTGGACGCAGCTGCAGGGTGATTGGCTCTCCACACGAATGTTCGACATTGAGTTGGATGGGCAGAAGAAGAGCCTTCCATATGGTGAAATGGTCGGTCTCTATGAACACGGAGACCGTGATGTTAGGCGCCGCGCGAATCAGATTGTGTACGAAGGACTAGGTAGGGACAGCATCATCTGGGCGAGCGCACTTCGTTCCATATGCGCAGACCATCTCGAAGTCTGCAGGCTGAGAAAGCATCCCTCCTACATGACCCAGAGTCTCCTGGCAAACGACGTGGACCAGAAGACGATTGACTCACTGATTGAGACGGTCGAGGGTAACGTTGCCCTCTATCGCAGGTATTTGGGCATGAAGGCGAAGATGATGGGTCTTACCAAGTTAGCTAACTATGATATCATAGCTCCTCTCCCGAAGGCTCCCGGCAAGGAATTCACTTGGTCGGATGCCAAGGCGGAGACGATCGCCGCCTACATGGCTTTCGATGAACAGGTTGGAAACTGGGTGAAGGAGATGTTCGACAGGTTCCACGTAGACGGGGAAGTCAGAAATGGAAAGAGGTCCGGCGCGTGGTGCGCGGACTATTTTGCAGGGAAGACCGCTTACGTTTTGCTCAGCTTCAACAACAAGCTTGGAGATGTATTCACTCTCGCACATGAGAATGGACACGCGGTTCACGGATATCTTGGTTCAAGAGCCCAGAAACTTAGTAACTTCGATGTTGGTTCATGTATAGCGGAATGCGGATCGACTTTTGGCGAACTTCTTCTCGCGGACCGTCTGCTTTCCCGCACCAAGAGCAAACAGGAAAAACAAGCCATACTAGCCAAGATTCTGGATGAGTTTGGCATGACCGTCTTCCAAGTTTCAGCACGGGTATTCTTCGAAAAGAGCCTATACGAGGCCATTGGACGCGGGGAGTTCTTGGACGGTGAGGCGGTCGCCAAGTATTGGGTGCAGGCCCGAGACAAGATCTATGGCGACGCCGTCGAATGGCTGGACGTAATGAAATGGGAGTGGACTATGAAACCACATTACTACATGGCAAACTACAGATTCTACAACTATCCTTACGTCTTCGCTCAGCTTTTCGTCTTTGCTCTCTATAGACTCTACAAGGAACAGGGCAAGGCATTTGTTCCAAAGCTCAAGGCACTGCTTGGTGCAAGGTCAAGCAAGTCCCCGGTTCAGCTCGGAAAAGACATAGGATTCGACATCAGTGCGGAGGATTTCTGGCAAAAGGGCATGGACCAAGCTGCCGATTTCATCAAGATGTTGGAACGCGTACTGTAGCAAGTGCGACTATCAACTGTATCATTGAGACTGGGAAACATAGTAGGGACTCAACCATGAATAAACAGGAATTGTTTGAATTCTCCAAGAGATGGCTCGCCGCTTGGACGGGCAATAGACCGGTTGAGCTTGCAGAGTTCTACTCCGATGACGCAGTATACTCCGACCCAGCGCATAGAGAAGGCCTTCGCGGGAAGAAGGCAATCCTGTCGTACTTCACAAACTTACTTGAGGTGTATCATGACTGGACTTGGGAGCCTGTAGAGGTCTTTCCGACTGAGGGCGGCATGGCCTTGAAATGGAAATGTGCAATCCCAGTAGCGGGAGAAGTCATCCATGAGATCGGTCTTGACGTAGTAATGTTGAAGGACGGTAAGATGAGCCGTAACGAGGTCTACTTCGATCGTACCAAGCTTGTGGCAGCAGTGGAGGCCAAGAAGCGCCGCCACGGACTAGTACACTGATACCATCAATCTAGACCCTGAGCCAATCGAGAATCGCCTTGTTGAAATCGGAGGGTCTCTCAAGCATTACTGCATGTCCTGCTTGTGTTATCGTGCGGAGTTCCGAGCCCGCAATCTTTTCATGAAGGTAGTTCGCATATTTCACAGGTGTCATGACGTCGCTATCGCCCACAATAATCAGGCTGCGCACTGTAATCCTGCTGACATCCTGCATCAGGTCAAAGGCATTGCACACTTCGAAGTCGCGGCGTATGACTGGCACAGGGCACTTCCTTGCCTCTGCCAGCGAAGCCTCGATGATGGTTCTAGGAGTGCTTTCGCAGAACATGAACTTCGGCATGGCGTCGAAGTATGAGTTGGATCTTTGTCCAAGAAATCAAAAATCATGGGTGCTACTTTTAGACGGGCTCCTGTTCCAACCAAGACCAACCCTCCAAGCTTTTCTGGATTCTTGAGAGCATACAGCTGAGATAGAGCCCCTCCCATCGAGTGGCCCACAAGTATGGGCTTCTTGCATGAACTCACGACAGCATCGATGTCTTCAAGGTACGATTCTGTCACATCGGAAGGCTGTCTGTCGGGCGTTGTTCCATGCCCGTTGAGATTCAGCGCGATTTGATGGGTGTTGGCGGCAAGTGCATTAGGCTGAGTCTTCTGTGCTCCCCGGGAAGGAGGCGCACTAATCGTTCCAGTGCTTGACACCCTCTCGGACAGCTGCATGGACCAGACCCTCGAGGAACCTCCTGCTCCATGCACGTACACTATGGTGACTTGGTTTTTCTTGCCGGATTCATCAATGCCGTTCATGTTCGAGTTCCTGTGCATGCACAATCTTTGTCTTATCGAAGGCTTTTCGGCAGATACTGCTGAAGCAAATTGACCGTTTGTAGGCCTTCTCCTCGCATTGTTTGATACGTTTGACGCTGGTGCGGCCATATGTCTTTTTAGGCAGGTTGTATTCCGTTAAATACAGTCGAGAGTCTCGAGGGGCGACATCGCCCACCGGCTCGACCTACTAAGAGAGGTAGAGAGAAAATTGAGCTCAAGTAGTTCTAAGACGTTCTTGGGTGCTGTCGTTATCGTCATTATCGCTGTGGCTGGTGTAGGTGCCTACATCCTACTCACACCGCCAGCGCCCAAGAACCCGTATGATGTTGCGATAGTATTCGCAACTGGAGGACTTGGAGACAAGTCATTCAACGACGGCTGCTACAGGGGCGCCACTGAAGCGAAAGCGGATTTTGGCATGAACTTCACGTATGTGGAGCCGACGGACATATCTCAATATGAGGGATACATCCGAGCCTTCGCACTTCATTCAGAGTGGGCAGACCCCTACAAACTGATCATATCCATAGGCTTTGATCAGGCAACTGCTCTCCAGACAGTAGCTGCGGAATTCACTCACCAACGCTTTGCAATCGTGGATATGTACGTCAATGAGACGCTCTATCCTCAAGTGGCATCTCTCTTGTTCAATGCTCAGGAGAGCTCAGCCCTTGTCGGTGCAATTGCAGGATTGATGACCAAGACGAATAAGACTGGTTTCGTTGGTGGCATGGACATCCCGCTCATCAACGCGTTCTGTGCCGGATTCGTTTGGGGCGCGAACAAGAGCCATCCTGGTATCAACGTCACGGTCGGATACACAAACGGCTGGGCTGATATTGCAGCAGGAAAGTCCCTCGCTGACGGAGATTATGCAGCTGGGTGCGACATCATCTTTGCTGCAGCCGGACGTTCAGGTCTAGGAGTCATTCAGAGCTCCGTTGCTACCAATGGCACGAAAGCCCATCCAATCTGGTCTATTGGTGTCGACAGCCCACAGATGTACTTGGGAATCAACGCCGCGGCAGTAGCTGCCAATACAACAGGTCATGGACCGTGGAGTGTCGTATTGACCTCGGCACTGAAGAGAGTCGACAAAGCCATCTACGCTCAGTTCGCAGCCATACATGCCGACACTTGGACTGCTGGTATGAAGATAGGAAGCTTGGCAAATGACATGGTTGGAGTCGAATACAACTCAACGTTGGTCGACCTCCCAGACAGTATCATCTCCTATGTCTTCTCCCTCGGAAACCAAATCAAGGCAGGCACCGTGACAGTCCCGACGACCAAGTACTGGGTCCACTAGGCGGAGCAAGTACAAGCGATTCTCTGGCGAGAGGGTCAGTGACCCTCTCCCCTCGTTTTCTTTTGCATTCTTGCGATCGACAGATAGTTGGATTTCACCCTCTATTGTTAAATAGACCTAGTTGATGCGCACGTAACGACTCCTAACAAAGGCGGGTGTTGACATGGTTGTCTCCTCTGCCGGTCCAAATGCATCTTCCGAATATGCAGTTGAACTCTTAGGCATAAACAAGACCTTTCCGGGCGGGGTTCATGCAAACAAGGACGTGACCCTGCGAATAAGGCGGGGCGAAGTCCATGGGCTACTAGGAGAGAACGGTGCTGGCAAGACAACTCTGATGAACATCCTATATGGTCTACTGACCAAGGATTCCGGAGAGATCATAATCAAAGGTGAAGAGGTCGAGATGACTTCTCCACAGGATGCAATCATCAGAGGAGTCGGCATGGTGCATCAGCATTTCAAACTGATTCCTCCTCTTACTGTAGCTGAGAACATCATGCTCGGGCTCGAACCCACCGGGGTTTTCGTCCGAGGAACGGAGTATCATCCGGGCGACAAGTTGGGAAAAACACTGGGTCTTCTATTCCCGATTGATTTCGCCAAAGCTGAGAAGAGAATCCTCCAGATATCGGAAGAGAACGGAATGAACATCGAGCCGAAAGCTCGAGTCATGGACCTGTCGGTAGGGTTGCAGCAAAGAGCTGAAATTATCAAGTCGCTCTATCGCGAGGCAGACATACTAATCTTAGATGAACCGACCTCTGTTCTGACGCCACAAGAAGTTGATGAGCTGTTTGTGACACTCGGCAAGTTCAAAGATCAACACAAAACCATAATTCTGATTACACACAAACTGCGCGAACCGATGATTCTCTGTGACAGAATCAGTGTGCTGCGTGATGGCGAGCTTGTTGGTACAGTCGAGAGGGAACAGACGTCTCCAGAAGAGCTCGCCCGCATGATGGTCGGTCGACCAGTTTCTTTCACTGTTGAGAAACCCCCTAGAGCACCGGGGCCCGTTGTCTTGTCAGTGAGTGATTTGGTTGTGACTGATAGGCGAGGACTCACAGCCGTCTATGAAGTGTCGCTCGAAGTGCGAGAGGGCGAGATTCTGGGCGTCGCTGGCGTTCAGGGGAATGGGCAGACTGAACTAGTAGAAGCCATAGTCGGTCTCCGCAAGCCTAGAAGCGGTCACATTATCGTCAATGGCAGGGATATCACTCGCAAGAGTCCTCGGAAGATTCGGGACTCAGGGATCAGTCACATTCCTGAGGATAGGCAGAAGAAGGGTCTCATTCTTCCTTTCACTGTTCAGGAGAACTTGGTGCTTGGCAGACATCAGAAGAAGCCTTTCGCCTGGGGTCCCATGGACGGCCTGCTGGATCTGAATAGAACAAGAGAGTATGCGGAGGCTCTAGTCGAGGATTACTCCATCAAGGTGGCCTCCGTTTCCTCTCTTGCGGGAACCCTCTCTGGAGGCAACCAACAAAAAATGATAGTTGCACGTGAGTTGGCTGCTGCTCCAAAGCTGCTCATTGCGTCTCAACCCACGAGAGGGCTCGACGTTGGGGCCACAGAGTACATTCACAAAGCCCTTGTCACGATGAGAGGCACTGGTGTTGCCATATTGCTCGTTTCAACCGAATTAGACGAAATCATGGGCCTCTCGGACAGGATTGCGGTTATGTTCGCAGGCCACATTGTGGCCGTGAAGGAACCGCATGATACGACTGCTCAAGAACTCGGACTGTTGATGGCGGGTCACAGTAGCCCATCGGAAGGACAGGAGCGATGAATGTTGGGCGAATCAGAAAATGGTCATAACAAGCTCTCTGAAGCAGGAGCCTCTTTGGGAACATGGCTTGACACAACACTGCAGCAAATGGGAACATGGGCATTCTGGAAGCCAATTGTCTGGGCAATTATCTCAATCATCATGTCCTTGGTCCTCGGCGCGTTCATGATGCTTTTGTCGGGCTACAATCCACTTGTGGCTTACTCGGCGCTTCTAAGCGGTATGCTGCGTCAGCCTGACCTCACACTCTTCTACACCACTCCTCTAATATTGACCGGACTCTCTGTCGCATTGGCCTTCAAATGCGGCTTGTTCAACATCGGGGCTGAGGGCCAAGTGTACATGGGGTCGATTGTGGCTGCTATCATAGGCTATGCCGTTGCCTTGCCTATATTCGTTCACCCTATAGTCTGTCTCGCACTCGGTGCTCTGGCTGGTGCCGTTTGGGGCGCTATACCAGGCTTTCTCAAGGCATACCGTGGGGCGCACGAGGTTGTGACTACGATGATGCTAAGCTACACTGCGATTCTCTTCACATCGTGGCTTGCTACCTATCCTTTGATAGAACCAAATCAATTGAACCCGGTCAACCGAACACCCCCGATATTGCCGACAGCCATCTTACCGAAGTTCTTTGGTCAGCTCCACTTGGGAATAGTCGTTTCGCTCCTTGCCGTTGTGGCCGTTTACTTTCTAATCAATAGAACTGTGCTTGGCTATGAGATGAGAGCTGTCGGATTCAACAGGGAGGCAGCTGAGACCGCTGGGATAAACGCTCGCACGAAGATGGTTTTGGCCTTGGCCCTAAGCGGCGCTCTTGCTGGGCTAGCTGGTTCAGAGGAGGTACTTGGTACATACCATCGATTCATCGACCACTGGTCATCGGGCCTTGGGTTTGACGGAGTAACTGTTGCAGTTCTCGGGCGGAATCATCCTGTTGGTTGTCTCTTGGCTGCGCTTTTCTTTGGTGGTCTGAGGGCCGGAAGCACTGGGATGAACGCAGTGGCGCATGTCCCTCCTGAAATGATTGGTGTCATTCAGGGACTGGTTGTCATCTTTGTGGCGGCGCCCCAGCTTAATGATTGGTTCGCTAGGAAGAGCATCAAGTACGCGGCATGGATGAAGAAGCACCTGGGTTTGAAAATGTGGAACCTTGTAGCTTTGTTCTTCGGAGTTGGAAGCGCGCTTCTTTCACTAGCCTACTCTATGTTCGGAATGCTCAATGTCTCCTTGAGTGTTTGTTTCCTTTTTGTGGCAATCGCCAACATATCATCAGTTTTCGTGTATGCGTTTAGTCGGCATCATGTTTTTGCTTTGCACTATGCGTTGACAACAACCTGGCTCGCCCCTGCTGCCGTCGACTTGCTATTCTCCGGGGGCGCACTCTTTGCCGCTTCAATTCTCATGTTCTTCGCTGGCACCGCAATTGCTCTATCGTTCGTTTGGGCTACATATACCACTCCAACAGGAGGTGGAATTCAGATATGATGCAACTTGCTCTTTCACCTGATCTCATAGGTTGGCTAATCCGAACCACTCTTGAGTGGTCAACACCACTGGTTCTTACAGCTCTGGGCGGCATGTTCTCGGAGAGGTCCGGCGTTGTCAACATTGGTCTTGAAGGTATGATGTTGATTGGAGCGTTTGCTGCTGCCGCTATTAGTTGGTACACTCTGAACCCCTGGATTGGACTGCTTGCTGGTATGGGAGCAGGAGGTTTGCTCGCATCTGTGCATGCGTTGGTGTCGGTCACATTCAAGGGAAACCAAATTGTAAGTGGCACCGGTGTGATACTCTTCGCACAAGGGTTTACAACGGTGATGTTGAAAGTCGTCTGGAATCAACAGGGCGTATCACCTACTGTCCCATCTATTCCGAACGTCGCGTTGACCCCGATTCTCGGCAATATTCCTGTTCTCGGCACTGCTTTTGGCGAGCTTTCTCCAATCATCTACCTGATGTTCGTCGCGGTTGTGCTCTGCTATTATGTTCTTTACCACACTCCATTCGGGCTGAGGCTCAGGGCAGCTGGGGAGGATCCCAGTACCCTAGACACCGCAGGGGTGAGTGTCGACAGAATGCGGTGGCTCGGAGTATTGATTAGCGGTTGCATGGCTGGACTTGCAGGTGCATACCTTTCAATCAGTTTCCTGAACACTTTCGGCAAGCTGATGACCTCAGGCCGTGGTTTCATCGCGTTAGCCGCGCTCATATTTGGAAACTGGACACCAATTGGATGCCTCCTGGCAGGAACCTTCTTCGGGTTCCTAAATGGTCTCCAGAACACAATTCAAATTCTCAACATACCCGGCGTTGGTCTCTACCTCGATTTCATAGCGATGATTCCCTACGTTCTTGTGGTTGTGGCGCTAGGAGTCATCAGGAGGTCAATCCCACCCAAGGCTGTCGGCGTGCCCTACCAAAAGGAAGCCACGACCTAGCGGTCATAACCGTGGGAGTTCCTGTAGTATAGTCGTCAAAGAAGCCTTAAATCCCGAGGTCAGGAGATGAGAACGCCTGATGCAGATGCATAATAGAACGTCCCTCCTCCTTTGTATAGCGGGCGGCGCCCTACTCATATCCTCAGCTGCAAGTGGAACGATAGCTGTCGTTGGCACGATGGTCGACGACTTGTCCCATTTGTTTGGGCCCGACTTCGTGGTGACATTCGAAATTGTCATGGGCATTCTTGCTGTCCTGACGTGCCTTGGCGGTATCGGAGTCATAGCCGGAGGGCTTGTCTTGACTACTCATCGAGTCGAGCTGAGGGCGAAAGATCGTATTGGTTATGGTGGCCACGGGAATTGCCGGACTCCTGATGAGTCTCGTTCAGTCAGTGATGGCTCACGACCCGATTCTGAACCTCACTTTTCAGATTGCACAGTCCCTCGGCTGGGTAGGTGCAATACTTTCTGTCGAAGCAAGGATTGTCGCTGAGCAGAAGCCCGTTGGGAAGGCTGAACCTGCGACTGAACAGAGCGGTGAGGCAAGAGCGACCTGTGCTCTTCTTATGCATTCGCAAGTGGCATAGCGCGAGCCATGTGTATGGTTCTCTGGTGCAGTTGGTCGTTGTTGACCTGGTATTCTCATTGTTGTGTCGAACAAAACAGAATTCGGGCGTGCCTGTACTCTGTCTTCCCCCATGACCGCGGCCAGCGCATTGCTCTGGGCGCGGACTGTCCATATCTCTTCTCATTTAATCATTGAGAGACGCAAGAGTGGGGGGAAAACCACACAACGGTTAATAGTGAAGAACCCCCTGCTATCAGAGACTGTGCAGTTGTAGCAGGAGGTCCATAATATCACCGCTTTTGGCTCTAAGTACTTCGGATGGTTAGCATGTGTCAGCATTGTACTCATTTGTAGCTGGTACTTGCTGCCTATTGGCTACGAGACGCTAATAGCTTGGTTGGGGCCCGAACTCGGGAATTACGTCCGGCCAACCATGGTAATGGTAAACACGCTACTTGTGAACCCACTGAGCAATCTGACAATGGTAGCTGTGTGGGCGGTTGCAGGGCTTGTAGGTGGAATGATCGCCGGCAAGAAAGCTGGCGCTTTTGTCGTGGGCCTATTGACTTGGTTGTGCTTTCTCGGTATGACGGCGTTTTGTGCCTTTCAGCTTTTTACCAGCGGTTTGAACTTCGGCTCTCTCCCTCCGATACCTCCGGGCCAGTCTCTGGTTTACATCCTTTCGATTCCCTTGATTCAGTCCGCCATCGGTAGTCTGCTCGGTCTGATTTCAGGCGGTGGCGGTAGTATCAACTTGGCGGCCATATTAGTTCCAGTACTAGTATGGTTCCTAACGCCGCTGATTGTCGTGACGGTTGCAGCGATCATAGGCGCGACTATCCGAAAGAAGGAGTGAATGGAAAATGAGGATTATACACAAGCACGTTGCCACAATTGCTCTTGTAGTCTTTCTGGCAATAGTCCCTGTGGCTGCTGCAAGTCCACAGGGAGCGAAGTACACACCCGCACAGGGATTCAATCCCGACCAGTTCATTCAGGTTCTCTTTACGAATGGAGCCGAACTGGTGTACAGCAGTATCGATCGAGACGGTGTGCCCGCGGTTGTCTATGCTCAGCTCGGGATGCCGTCTAGTGAGTGCAGCTCAGCTCGGACATGTATGACGGGTGCCTAGTGATGGCGCTCGCTGGAGTACACGGACAAATGCTGAACTACCTGCTAACACTTTTCGGCAACATCTCCGGCTCGTCAGGTCCCCTTTCAATCAGCAGCTTTACACCCATGCAAGGGACAAGCACCTTTAACCCCAATCAGCTGATTGGGATATCTGGGCACCGAGTTCAACCTCATGATTGCAGGCTTTGTCAACCTTGATCAGCAAGTCTCGGCACAGAGGATGTCGGCTATCGCTGGACATCTGCAAACGGCGTTCGGCTTCGGCTTCTCACCCTTGTTCCAGCTCAGAGTTGATCAGAGCCTGACTTCCAAACATCACGCTACCGTTCACGTCGCTTGACCTTTACATCTATCAAGTGACCAACGCGTTCGGCCCGTTGGTGGATGCCGTTCTGAGCGTGATGAACCAAGGCGGCTTTCTCAGTTCATTCAACAAGACGATTTTCGAATCTGCCCGTGCGTCTGGGGCGGTTCTTGTGGCTATACCTGATATTGCTGAGCTCCTCGGATTGTTCAATTCAACCATGGGTGGGGTCGGCCCCTTTGCGTTGTCACAGATGCCCAGTCTTTCCGGTCCAATTGCTGTTGCAGCCGTGGGCTACATCGGGAATCAGGTTGTCTCATCGACAACGACAGATTTGAGCATTGGTTCTCTAATTGGAGCTACGACATTCAAGCCACTATCTCAGGGCATGTCGATTGTTGTTGCCAATATGCCCAGCAGCGTTCCGATCGTATCTTACACGCCCGAGCATGTCAACTGGTCATTCTACGACAACGTGTCTCAATTGGTTCTCTGGAACGCGACCGCTTTCGGAGAACAGAGCGACTATGTTCTGCATTTCACGGCTGGACAGTTCCCTCCTCTGATTACGGTTCAGAGGGTCTTTTCTCCGACCACGACAGGTATCGGTGGGCAAACGCAAGTCACGGTCACTGTGACCAACAAGGGTACGTCACCGATCACAAGTCTCAATCTCACTGACAGAGGTTTCTTGGGATACTACAAGACGCTCAATGTATCCGGCACCACGAGTGCTTTCGTTTCCTCACTAGCTCCTAGTGAGACCACATCCATTGCGTACACCGTGACCTTCCGAAATGAAGGGACGTACACATTTCCAGGGGCAGTTCTGCATTACACATTCAATAGCACTGGTTACACAAAGTACTCGCCGGATGATGGATTCGCGGTGACAACCAATATCGGGAACGCATTGTTGCGCATAATATCTGATGGCATGCCCCTGTCTGGAGTCATAGTCGCCCTGATAGCGCTCGGAGGCGTATGGCAGGTCTTCAAACTCGTGAAGAGACAACCGAGTGCTCCGACATATCAGGTGTAGTACTCAGAGGCTGCTTCCGTGCAACCGGGAGCGGCCACTGACTCCAGCTTTGCTATATGACATGATTAATCTATGAAGAATCTGAGGTCGAGGGTCAACTATTATGTCTCTCAGGAAGGAACTCAGCGGATTTCTGAAGCTCCCTGAGTCATTCTTCCACATCCCTGCACCCGCAGAGGGCGAGCCCGATGTGGGAGTCTTGGGAGTCCCCTACGATCTGACCTCAAGCTATCTCCCGGGGTGTCGTTTTGGTCCTGATGCCATTCGGCGTGCGACGACCGGTGAAAGATCGCATAGTACTCCGCTCACCATTGGCGATTCTCCAAGTCCAGAACAGAGGTTCCTGTCCGAGGTCCTTACCCTCGAAGACATAGGCGACCTTGAGGTCACTACTAGAATGCCAGAAGCAGCGATGTACGATATATCTGACGCAGCACAGAAGCTTGCCCGGCGTCGGAGCTTCCTGCTATTCCTTGGGGGTGACCATTTCATTACTTACCCATTGGTGAAAGGACTCAAGCGAGGCCGCCAAGGTAAGTACGGTCTCGTCTGGCTCGATGCACATGCAGACTTCTATCTTGATTACGGGGGATACCAGCTTTCCCATGCAACATCCTTGAGGAGAATCGTGGATGCCGGCTTGGTCCGCGTTGAAGACGTTCTCGCATATGATGTGAGGTCCGCTCTTAGCGAACAGAGAATGGAACTCTCCGGTACCAATAGAGTCCAATATCACACAACCGACTCTTTCCAGAAAGCCGCGCAGAAGATAGCAGACAGAACAGAAGTTCTCTACGTCTCTATCGACCTTGACATTCTACACCCTGAGATTGTTCCGGGAGTCGGGCATCCTGAATCGGGCGGCCTTGACATGGCCCAGCTGGTCAGCCTGCTGCGAAGCGTGTTCTCGACAGGAAAGGTGAGATACGCAGACGTGGTGGAGTTCAATCCAATGGTTGACAAGGGCGATGTGACCGCGGTGGCCGCACGGGATGTCGTGAAGGAGATTCTCACGGGCTTTGCTATGCAGAAAGGCCTTAAGCGGGAATGAATTCCTCCCCAACAGATTTCAGCTCGGAGAGAACGCCGTCATTCACGTCTCGATGCGCAGTGAATCATGGCAGAACCTACAAGGTGCTTACGTGCAATGGTCGACTACGACATCATCGTCGCAGGCGCGGGTACGGCTGGTACAACCACAGCTTACACGGCTGCGAAGCATGGGGTCTCTGTGCTTCTTATAGACAAGAAAGAGAGAGATGAGATAGGGCACAAGACCTGTGGTGACGCACTTGGTGGTCACCACTTGTTAGAACTGGAACGATTGGTGGCTTTTCCCAAGATGCCACGCGACATCATAGAACACGACGTGACAAGCATCGATCTCATCGCTCCAGACCGCGAACACAGGATGCGAATGGCTGGCCCGACTGTGAAGGGCTATTCCTTCAATAGGCACAAGATGGGACAGTGGCTCGTGTCGTTGGCTGAGAAGGCCGGGGTGGAGGTAGTGGCCTCAACCCGTGTCAAGAAGCTCAAGTTTGATGATGGTAAGCCATGCGGCTTGACAGTCGAAGCTGACGGTTCGGATAAACAACTCACAGCCAGAATCGTTGTTGACGCTACAGGGGCAAGTGGACTATTGCGTCGCCAACTGCCAGACAGCACCATGATTGAAAGAGAAGTAGCCAAGGAGGACATGATGGTCGCTTGGCGAGATATCTATGAAACTCCCGATTATGACTTTGATCACCCTGAGAACCTAGAGATTTTCTACGACCAGCAGCAGACTCGTGGTGGTTACACATGGGTCTTCCCCCAAGGCAAGAACAGGGTGAATGTGGGTGTCGGGTTCATGACCTTGGAGGGCCACAAGACACCGCAGGAGGTTTTCAACAACTTCGTAAAGACATCTTGGGATTTCATGAAAACCAAGATCAAGACGGTTGACACTGGCGGCGGCATAGCCCCGGTTCGGCGGCCGATGGATACGATGGTCGACGACAATTTCATGGTTGTCGGCGACGCTGCTTGTCAGGTGAACCCGGTTCACGGAGGCGGAATTGGTTCGTCTATGCTAGGAGGCGTCCACGCAGGAGTCACGGCGTGTGAGGCTCTTGAGAGCAGAGACACATCCGTGAGAGGACTGTGGCCATACAATCGAAGATATTTGGAGAGCTACGGACTCAAGCAAGCCTCACTGGACATATTCAGATGGTTTCTCGTTGGAATCACGAACGAGGAGATCAATTTCGGCTTCAAGAAAGAAATCATCAAAGCAGACGATTTGCTTGCTGCCAGCATGACCGGCAACATAAAGATGAGCAAGCCAGAGAAGGTGAGGCGCCTGATGTCCGGGCTCGGGAAGGTTCCGCTTTTGATGCAGCTGGCCAAGGTCTCTGACTTGATGAACCAAGCCCAGAGGGTCTATTCGGAGTATCCCGATTCTCCCAAGGACCTGGCAAAGTGGAAAACCCGTATCAGTCCCATGTACACAGCTGTGAAAAGCCTGTCAGCAAGACCTGAACCTCGCTAGGGCGACATGTGTGGGATGCTTGGTTGGAAACCGGTCGCACACAGCAACACCATTAAGAATGCCTGAGAAGTGATGACCCCGATTGAGTTGGTGAAGAATGTCAGGCTTTCCCTAGGGACAGCAATCCAGACTGGTCTCGTAGAAGGAGAACGCGATGCTTTCTTCACAACCGCATTCTTGATGACATACCTTGAGGGACGCTGCAGCGCGAATTGTGCTTTCTGCCCTCAGGCTCGTGACAGCACATCGTCATCGGATAGGCTGTCTAGGATATCATGGCCTGAGTTTGACTTCAAATCGTTCTTGCGGAGAGTCCCGCAGGTGACCAGCCTACAGAGGTTCTGCATCCAATCGCTCAAGTATCCGGAAGTCGTTGACGACGTTGGAAGCATAATCACACAGCTTCGATGCGTATGTGATATTCCGCTCTCTGTTTGTATTCACCCGATTTCCAAGGATGAAATGGCCAAGCTTCACGGGGCTGGGGCAACCAGCATCGGTATAGCTTTTGATGCATGTACGCCTGCTCTCTTCAACAAGGTGAAGGGTGCGGGTCGGGGAAGCCCCTATCGATGGGCGAATCATATGGCGGCGCTTCGAAGTGCCCTTGAGATATTCGGAAGAGGAAATGTGACAACGCACCTTATCGTTGGTTTGGGCGAAACAGAACCTGAGGCATCGGAGTTCCTTCTGGACATGAAAGACGCGGGGATATCCGTCGGGTTGTTCGCCTTCACGAGCATCAGAGGTACCACCATGGAAGGCATGAGTTCTCCTGAACTCCCGTCCTACAGGCGGCTACAAGTTCTCAGGTATTTGCTCGCCGCAGATAGAATACATCGTGATCAAGTCCACTACTCAGAGTCTGGTCAGCTGCAGCTAGACATGAGCCGTGACGTTCTGAAGGAATTCTTATCTTCTGGTGGGGCCTTTCGCACATCAGGCTGTCATGGGTGCAATCGACCATACTACAATGAGAGACCCAGAGGCATCATATACAACTATGCTCGGCCTCTGAACGAAAGCGAAGTGCGAGAAGCAATCAACACAACGGGCCTGATGACACAGAATGGAGAAGCTCAGATTCATTGACCTTGAGACTCACACTGCAGCCGAGAACATGGCCATTGACGAAACAGTCATGATCTCCGTTGAAAGGAGAGAAGCCCCTCCAACATTCAGGCTCTATAGATGGAAACCATCAGCAGTGTCTTTAGGGACTTTCCAATCCCTTAGGAGTGATGGCAATCTGGATTTCTGCTTTCTCCAGTCTGTCAGAACCGAGGTTGACCTAGATTACTGCAAGACTCATGGCATAAGTATTGTCAGAAGACTGACGGGCGGGTCAGCGGTATATCATGATAGCGAGGGAGAAATCACTTACAGTATCGTTGTGCCCAAAGGTCACAGGCTATCTCCACCAGACATCGAGGAATCTTACAGGACAATATGCCAAGGTGTTGTTCGCGGTCTCAAGCAGCTCGGTATTGACGCAGCAATCAAACACGTGAATGACATTCACGTGGAAGGGAAGAAGATCTCGGGGAGCGCCCAAACTCGAAGACATGATTGTATGCTGCAGCACGGGTCAGTGATGCTGGGGCTTGACATGTCTACGGTCTTCTCTGTCCTGAGACTCGGTGCCGCAGACACTTCAGGCAAGATGACTCGAGAGGTTCGGGAGAGAATGACATCGGTTCGCGAGTTGTTAGGGCGACAGGTTGGATTCAATGAGCTGAGAGATGCAATGGTAGTTGGTTTCTCGGAAGCCTTGAACGTGAACTTGGTGCTAGGCAGCCTATCTCAGAATGAGAGAAACCGGGCAGCCGAGCTTGCTGTTAGCAAGTATGAGACGGAAACGTGGAACTTTCTTAGGTAATGGAAGTGTTCTACCGAAACGGATAACATTAGGCTTCCAGTGTTCGCTCTACTGTGACCCTGACATGAAGCTTGTGAGATTAAATGAAGGTACAAAGACCGTTGCCGGGTGCATAAGCGGAGACGAGGTTCAAGTCTACGAAAGCCTAGGCCAAGATCCCTTCGGGGAGTACATCCAACAGAGAAATCCTGACAAGATTCCACTTGGCGACTTCCTCAGGTCGCTAATTGAGGATAGGAAGCCCCGCGTTTACAGACTGGACTGGGTCAAGGACCGGTTTGTCATGCCAATGATACCGGGAGAAGTCTGGGCCGCAGGTGTAACTTACAAGCGAAGTGTTGAGGCCAGAGAGGATGAGACCAAAGCCAAGGGGATATATGACCGCGTCTACGCCGCAGAAAGACCTGAGGTTCTTTTCAAAGGCCTTGGCTACAGAACGGTCGGACCGAATGATGTTATCTGCATCAGAAGCGATTCAAAGTGGGACGTCCCAGAGCCTGAATTCACCCTGATCTATGGCGAAAGAAAAATCGTGGCCTACACGATAGGAAACGACGTGAGTTCCAGGGACATAGAGGGAGCCAATCCGCTCTACCTGCCTCAGGCAAAGGTCTGGCAGAACTCGTGTGCAATAGGTCCTTACCTTGTGACGGCCGACGAAATCAAGAATCCGAAGAACGTGGGAATCAGGCTCAAGATACACAGAGGCCGCGAAGTGGTCTTTTCTGGTGAAACAAACACCTCGAACATGAAGCGAGAATACGACGAGCTTTCGAGATTCCTATTCAGAGACAACCCAGTGCCCCGCGGCTCAATCATGCTCACAGGCGTAGGAATCGTTCCCCCTGACACGTTCACACTTCAAGACGGAGACACTGTCGAGATTTCCATGGACGGTCTCGGCACAATGAAGAACTATGTGAAGAAGCTTTGAGATTGCGAGCAGTTAGAAAGCTTAGAATTCATAATGCGCCTCAGAACGAGTTGATGGTCAGTCGTAATCGCTCCTTGGCATCGCTGCCGTAGTTCTCAATAACGAGCTCCGAGCTGGGCATGACCATTTCGAATCTCTGTTCTTCACCTAGATACACCCGCTGCGCTTTGAGAACTTGAGGATCATAGGATTCCTCTTCCTCCGATGGCTGAGTAAGGTAGTACACTTTGTCGTCTGTGCCCTTGAGGTTCGAAATAGTGTGGATGATGTCTTTGACAAAGTCCTCATCTTCGGTCGGGATGAACACGGAGAGAAACGTCTTGGTGATGTCCTTGGCAAAAGGGTTCACATTGACCATGTCACCAATCCACTTACGATCCATCAGAAGAGATGCCTCTCTGACTAGGCCTGTGCGGTCGATTAGGACTTGGATATCTATGAATTCCTGAAATCCTCCCGGCTTCAGAGAGATTGTGACAATGCCTGCATCAGACGGCCTCGAACGTGACTGCTCGGTTAGGCGAAAGAATGTGAAAAGCTCCGAACGCCGAAGGCCGCCATAGTCCATGAACCTTACTCCATGTTCCTTTGACTCCACGAATCTCGCATGTCACTTCAAGAGAGGTTTTACGCGTTGTCGCGCCGCATGCCAGTTGGGGCAGGATTTGCGTATTGCGTGAATTCCCTTGGTGGGAGGTAGAGCTCATTCTTTGTACTATGATAAAGCCTATCATTGGTCAATTGCAGGCGTTGTTTCGCTTTGTAAAGCAGTAACGACTATGAGGAATACTCTGGTCCCGAAGAGGCTTCCTAAGGTGCCAGTACTGCAAAGGCAGAATAGACCCGGCAGCCTGAGTCAGCACTCCGCAGCCAGAACGAAGGTTGGCAGTAGTGTCTGCGGGCGGGCAATGAGGCAGGAGCTCAGTCCGAACGCCCATATAGAAAAGAGAGATATAACTGGGCAAACAGTGTTCTTCCCGATAACAATGTCACAGGACCAGTATCAAGACGACAAGAAGATCCAGAAGATCAATGCCGATATTGAGCAGTTCAAGTCTGAGCTCAAGAAAGCAGAAGCAGATATGGGTAGCATAGGGCCGCAAGTAACTGCCGAAATCGAACGGTACGGAGCTGCTGCAAAAGCCAAGAGGGATGCTGCAGACTCGATTAAGGCGAAGCTGGCCGACGCCGAGAAAGAGTGCCGCGATGCAGACAGGACATATCGCCAGGTGCAAAGCGAGAAAGGCAAGCAACTCGACTCCACCAAGAAGCGCGCTGAGCAGCTGAGATTTCGGATACGAGACGCTGAGAGAGCCCGCCAGAATCGGGTTTACGAAATCGAGAAAGAGAAGGTCAAAGTTGTTGAGAAAGCCAAGAGGGACAAGGCCAGGGAAATGGACCGAAGAAAGGCCGAGGAAGTCGCAAAGGTCGAGGACCAGAAGAAGAAGGAAGTGGGCCTGAAACAGTAATCTCTTCATGAGATTGAAGTCCGTGCAGACCTAGACGCCCATACCGAGGACAAACCGACTGAACTGATTCAATGAGTAGATACCTTCACAGGAACGCAATGAGGTGGCCAAGTGAACGCGTACTCGACGATAGTCTTGCTTTCAATCGTGCTGTTCTTTGTTGTCTGGGCTTTAGGGTGGGTGCTCGAACGGCTGTCGCGGACGCAACTCGATGTGACGCGTAACCCCGGGTCAAGGGCATGGTATGTCTTGGTCGGTCCCGGGGTTGCACTCCATGAATCTTCTCACGCGTTAGGCTGCGTTTTCACAAGAACTCCAATCGTTGAGTTCAAGCCCTTGAATGTCCAAGTCCAAGACAACTATGTTGTTCTGGGTTATGTGAAGTACAGAAACCCTGACAGTTCATTCAAGAGGGCAGTGATTAATCTCGCTCCAATCGGTGTGTCCCTTGTTCTGCTAGTGCTCTTCGCGGCAGGTGCAACCTACCTCGTTCCCGGCTCTCCCGGTATAGGCGGCCAAGCATTGACACTTCTGCAGGATTTGATAAACATCAAGTCTAACCCTGTTCTGCTTGCCGATACTATCTATCCTGCCCTGAGAATAGGCGGTTTTGTCTATCTCTTTCTCTACACTCTTGCCAGTCTGACAGTGATAAACCCGATATTCTGGATTGTAGCTTTCCTTGCGATGACAATCATGTTCAGCAACGCTCCTTCGAACGTGGACATTTCCAATGCCAAGACCGGTCTCGAGGTCATAGTGGGATTCGACTTGATTTGGTTGATAGTCTCCATCCTTATGCCAGAGACGGGCTGGCTTCTGCCTGGGTTGTTCGAGCTCCTTGCTGTTATGTTTACTCTAGCGTTGGCATTTGCAGGTGTAGCCTATGGATTCTTCTTCATGATAACAGCAATGGCAAAGCTGCGTACTCCGGCCAACCTAGTCCCGCTTATTGCATGCTTACTGACTGGTGCGTGTCTCTGGTACAAGGGATACACGGATCCGACATTTCTTACGATAATGTCTCCGGCAATGCAGACCCTCGTTTCACTTCTTGTTTTTGCGCTACTGGCTCTCATACTACTTCCAATCCGATTCCTGAGAGCACGGAGGTAATACCCGCTCTGATATTCTATCCTGACATTGCCATACTCGGTTATCAGATATGGTGAAAATCGACCTCGTACGAAGACCAACCCTCATCAGTCCGAAGCACCTTCTCCGTTACTTGTTCTTCACGGAGGCTCAGGTTGATCAGGCCTCGAGGATACTCAACGAAATCGTTCAGGCGGATGGGGTGGTTCACGACAAGGAATGGCAGAGGTTCGTCCTTTCTAGCAGGGGTCTGTACGTGAAGGTCATGAGAAAACTTCGTGATGCAGGCATTGTCGAAAAGCGCATGGGCGAATACCGAATCACAAAGGACTTTGCTGGTTCTTTGGAGAAAATGGCAAAGTACTGGTCCGAAGTGGTCGATTCATTCGGCAATGGAGACCGAGCAATCGCTTTCTAGATTGTCGACTCCTATAGTTTTACTTCGCCTTCTTGAATCTCAACTTCCTTCAAAGTGGAAACGGCCCTGTCTCCTTCAATCTTCAACACGCCAAGCTTCTCGAATTCCCTTGCAGCCTTAGCCACCAATGCGACCTGAGTTCCAAGCGACTTCGCTAGGTCTGCGAACGAAATCGAACCGACTTCGTCGACCATGACGAGGACCTTGGTGTTCTTGTCCAAACCGAGAGCCTTAATGTATCGTCTCGTTCGTTCATCGGACAAATCTCTCGCCTGCAAGGCGAGGTCCCTCTCCTTCTCCATCAGTCGAGTAGCCTTCTCATAGGCCTCTCTCTGCATTTCGACTATTCCAACTCTGTCCTTTGCTGCCTTGAGGTCCTGCTGCAGAGTGTGGACCTGATCTTCAAGGTCTTTCGCTTCTCGAAAACGACCTTCAACAGACTCGATTTCTTTCAAGCGCTGTCTCGATTCCTTGTCCGCTGCCCCCTTCTCTGCAGTAGTCTTGCTGAGCTCAAGTTCGAGGCTCTTTGCCTTGGCCGCTAATGCCTCAGCCTCCTTTCGCTTCTCGGCCACAGCCTTCTCAAGAAGGTCCACCTTTGATTGAAGCGTCCTAATCTCGGCCTCGCTTCTCTTCGGCGCACCCTTTGCGCTCTCCTTCTCAGTCTTGTATACAGCCAATTCGCTCTGCAGTTCTCCGACCTTGACTCTTAGGTCCTCAACTGTGGCGCGTGCCTGTTCAGCTTCGGAGGTTTGCGTCTGTATGAGACTGTCCTTCTTGAAGATGTCCTGTTTGAGTGAAGCAACCTCGCTCTCAAGTTGGGACACCTTCCTCGCTATCTCTCCACGAGCAGCGCCAACGCCCATGGAGCTATCAATTTGGGACTGGAGCTGTCGTATCTCTCCTTCTCAGCTTCTGTATCTCAGTGTCCTTCTCTGTTAGGATGTCTCGCTGAGCTGCGGCATCGTCTTCAAGGCTCTGCATGAACGACCTTACCACGTCCTGCTGCTGGACGATAGTGCTTCGCAGATCAACCTCTGATTCTCTGACTCTCGATGCAAACTCCTTGAACTTCTCTTGGGTCTGTTGAACGATTTTGTCCACAAGTTCCTTCTCAAGTGTGGCAAACTCGTTGTCAACTATGTCCACGAACGTCTGCTCGATGAAGCTCTTGAAGAACTGCATATGGAGCTTCTCGACCATCTCATTAGATATTGTGGACTTCAGTTCGACAACTTTGCCCCTGAAAGTCAGCAGCTGTGCGGCAAATACGCTGACAACACCTCTCTGCAGGGCCGCGATGTCGCTACGTAGGATCTCAAGCTTTCGGAGCAATGCATCAAAACCTGCAACGGCATCCCTTGGAGCCATTGTTTCGGCCTTAGGAGCTGTGCCCCCGAGCTTCTCTACAAACTCAAGAGCGGAACCTGCCGCCGAGACTAGGTCCTCGCCCGATTCATCCGGCGAAGTTGGCTGACCAGACTCATCTTCTCCTTCGGCCAGCTTTCGCACATCGGCATCCGAAATTGACGCACCTTTCAGTGCTTCCTGCAAGGCCGCCTTCTCTTCATCGGTGAGCTTCTCTTCAGGCATTCGTGTCCCTCAGAAACCAGTCCAATAGAAGTTTCCGCTGTCTTGTGTATAAGCTTTGCGCGAGCTGGTGCGGGGTTTCGCACCGGCCACATGACCGGTCACATTCGCTAAATGGATATGGATGAATTACATCTAGCAATGCAGTGAATATGCAGATGGCGAAGAAAGAAATCTTCCTTAAGATGGTGTTTGACATCGCCAGTGAACTGAAGATTCCACTGGTCGATGAGAAGGTCTACGACAGGGCCGTAATCGACGAATCCCGACCAATGACTTCCGTTACATTTGCCTTCGATGGTGATGAGTCAGTAATACGGGGGTTCCTCGGATTGGCACAGTACTACCGTAGCATCGTCATAAAGAAGGCTGCGAATTTCTACATCCCAGTGCCAGACCTATTGTTCAGGCTGGAATCCAAATAGGGCGGCCGGATACACATTGAGTGAAATGCCGTTGAGTCCCATGAGATGACGGTCTCGTTTGCGCGCCTACCGGCTGTCAGTATCCTGCTTGAACTTCACTTCTAGAAGGCGAGCTTCATTCTTCTCAGTAATTACGTAATGCTCCTCGTCTGGTTCGAGAATGACGAAATCACCGGGCTTGAGTTGAAGAGTTACCTTGAGGTTGGTCATCTTCGGGTTCCCCGATACCACGTAGGTGACTTGGCCCTCGGGATGAGCGTGTTTACGCGCCGGAATCTCGCTCTTCGGAGGTATCACCCGTATACCCATCGTCAGTGGCTCAGTTATTACGTCAAAGACATCGACCCAGCCCTTACTACCCGTGACTCTCTTTGGCGTGATGGCTGACTCATGCACTTGTCTCATCACATCGTCTCCTTAGAACTTGACTTGTCTTTGGATCCACAGGCCTACTGCACGCGCCCTGCAGTTCGCTTGAGGGTATCGGCGGAATATAAGCCATATGTGCAACAAACACTGCCCGCAATTCGGGCAGAGCAATGGCGTGTCAAGGACTGCCCCGTGGGTCTCCGAGATGCTTTCACAATTTGAAGTTCGAATCGTGTGGAACAGGCTGACGGAATTCACCAGTAATGCGCAAAGTTAATACAACATGGACGATATACGCGCGCGTAACTTAGCGGTTGGTGATTGTTATGCAGGTCTGTCCCAAGTGTGGCAAGGCGAATCAGGTAACAAGGAAATTCTGCATCCGATGCGGTGCTTCGCTCTTGGTACCGCTTGCCAAGAAGGAAGCGAAGCAGACGAGTGAACCCCGCGAAACCGGAAAGCTGACGACTGCAGCAACAATCGCCAAGGCGAAGGCCGCCACCGCGGAGCCTGAAGAGGAGTCACCATCACCAACAACCAAGGACGAATGGGTCAGACCAAGCAGCGTTTCCAGAGATCGTGTTAGGGCGGGTGAGCGGTCTAGAGGGAAGTCAGAGCTTCAGAAAGCCCGCGAAGCCTTTGCCCGTGCTGAGGTCGTCGGTGTTGCTGATGAAAACACGGATATTGTTGAAACAAGAATGATGAGGGCGAGTGAGGTGCGTGGCTTGCTCCAAGCTTCTGAAGCAGAATCCGCAACTCCATCTCCTGCTCCGCCGACTCCTGCAGAGGCTTCACCTCCCGTTTATCCCGCAACCCCTAGAGCCGCTCGCCCGGCTCCGTCTGTCCCGACCGAGCCCTCTGGCAGGGAGAGCCGAATACTAGGCCAGAAGTCGGCACTCGTTTCAAAAACCGAGGAAGAGGCCGAAAGAGTGCTACAGCCCCCCGAACGTCTGGCTGCATCTGTTAGGCCCGCAATGGGCGTTGCAGGTTCGGAGTTCCAGTCATCTCGTTACGAAGAAGAAACGCCTGCAGAGCAACCGACTGAGATCCAAGAAGGTGCGGAGCTGCAGTACGAGGAACCAAGCGGGGCAGTAACAGTGAAACCGGAGACCGCCGGATCAACTCGAACTGCTTATGACGTTGAGAGGGTCACGACCTGCAGCAATTGCGGGTCTGTGATTAACATCGACATGTACGAGTACCCACACGAAGTATACAGTGCAATGGGCAATGCACGGCTTTCCCAAGCGAGGTTCTTCATTGTTCAAGGTAAGTATCCCGAAGCAACGAAGGTCCTCAACATCGCGGGTGCCCTTTTCACCAAAGCTGAAGACAGCAACGGAACGACATTGGTGCAGCGGCTGTTGGACTCACTGCAAAGGGAGTCTTAGGTCCTGTTCCAGAGATCCATCATCTTCCTTCTCTCACTGGGGAACGAAGACTGGTCTCTGCACGCCATCAGAAACTTGCCATCGTATGAATGTCGCTTCAGTTCCTTGAATATCGCCTTGAAGTCTATGCTGCCCTCACCGATTGGTAGATGTGTGTCATATCTCTGAGCAATCTCCCGCATCTCTTCCAGTGGCACTTGTCGTTGAGATCTGAGATGCAATATCTCATCAGTCATGGCCTTTCCATGGTTGTCATGGACATTGACCATCATGATTTTGTCGAAGAAGTACTCCATTATTGTGAAAGCACGATTCCTCGCTGCAAGAATCTGAGCATGACCCAAGTCCATCGCTAGGCCCAGACTAGGGTCTGACTCAAACAGCAAAGTCAGTTCAGTCGAATATAACCCTAAGGTTTCAGCTGCCAATGTGACACCAGACTCGCGTGCTGCATCTCTCGCCATGGGCATCGCCTCAAGAAACTCAGCTATGTTCTCATCGCTATAGAACAAGGGCGAAAGCGTCGTGTGGAATGTCACTATGTCTGCTTCGACTTCTCTCCCGACATCTATGTACGGCACTATGTCTCTTCGGACATCTATTGGACCCCAGATAGGGCTGCCCGGCAAGTGCAAAGTACACCTTATGCCGGCGTTGGATAGCATCTTCTTAGCACCTGCAAAATCGAGCGTCTGGTTGGTCTCCATTCTCAGCTCCACAAAATCAGGTCGAAACTCCACCGCTTTCTTGACCTGCTCATTATCTCTCGCAGACGTCCCAACTTGCATATCGACCCACGGGTTGTAGACAAATGCATGCAGCATATTGTACTTTCGGTAAAACGCGGCAGAGGTTCTTGCAGAGCGTAGCCTGCCGAATAACGATGAATTGGCGCGATTTTGCGATAATGTTATTAGCCGGACTTTCGACTCTGAGCCAAAGGTCCCCGGAGAGTGCTCGCGCTGCCCGATGTCGTTGATTACCTCTTCAAGATTGTATTTCTAGGCGAGCCGGCCGTAGGAAAGACCAGTCTTGTGGGCAGGTATGTCTATGACAGCTTCGAGGGCGATTACCTGTCGACAATCGGGACAAATGTACACGTGAAGATGGTGAAGATTGATGACCTGCAAATCAAGCTGGTCATCTGGGACATCGGTGGCCAAGATGATTTCGCTCTGCTAAGAAGAGCCTATTACTCCAATGCATCAGGGGCCTTCTTCGTGTTCGACACAACACGAGCGGAGACCATCCGCCGAGTCGATGATTGGATCTCTACGCTCTTTGCAGTCACCGGCAAGATACCGCTCGTCTTGGTGGAGAACAAGGTTGACCTCCCAAGTCACATAGGAGACGATGTGAAGAAGCAATTAGCCCAGAAGTTTAAGGTCGATGTCGTGTCGACCAGTGCCAAAGACGACCTCAATGTTGAAGAAGCCTTCACAAAGATGACACGGGAAATCCTGTCAAGAGCAAGAACACGAAAAGCGAACCCTGCAAAGAAGCATAGCGTCAGTCCCAAGCATATGGAACGCTGAGCGGCAAACTTAATGAAAGTGCTGCACCCAATCGCGCCTAATTCTGCAAGGAAATACCGATACATCAAGCAGAGTTATGCATGGTTACGTGTCCTTGGCTATCTCCTCGCAATAGCTCTGGCTATTCCAACGAACAGGATCAACGTGACTAGCGTGATGGCTGCATTCTGGTAGAAATTGAAGGGTTTCCCGTAGAACCAGAACCACACGAAAAGCACGACCAGCCACGCGAATAGAAGCGGAATCTCGGGTGCTGTCCTGCGGAGACCTCCGAATCTCTTTGCGTAGGGTATCCACAGACCTGCCAAGATGAGGTAGACAGGGAGTCCACCAAGGATCAAGATGGCTAGATTCTGCTCCCAAGCATAGCCGTAGGCTTCGGCGTAGAGGGACAGCCATATGACCATGAAAGCAAGCCACGCGAGGGCAACAACAAAGCTGCCGGCCATTCTTCTTCTCAGTCCCGTGCCCATTTCACCTGGTATTACCCCTACCCATGCGACCGCGTTGAAGGCTATGAAAGCAAAGGACGAAGCCAACAGGATTGCCGCGTTTGTATAAAGGGCGAATCTGTGTGCAAGCCAAGGTATCCAAAGGATTACGAATGCCAACCAGCCAACGGCAGAAACAATCGAGCCCCGTATCCTCCAAGCCCATTTTCTCGGTCCTGCTTCTCCGGGAGCCCATATGAGACCAATTAGCCCTCCCATCAGGAGAAATGAGGCCGCGTTAAGAGTAATGTTTCTGAAAATGTCATAATGCACTGCAAACAGGAAAAGCCAGACCGCGACGAACGCTATCCACAAGATGAATGCGGTGACGGTCCCGTATATGTTGATTCTTGCTCGTTCTCTGTGCGTGCGATGGTGTTCACGATGCTCGGAGGGACGCCCCGGCGGCATACCGCTTTCGGGCGTAGTTGTATCATCTCTTTCCGTTGACGTCATTATGACGCTTTCTCCCATACCTGACTGATGTGATGGTTTGAAGAGAGGTCGCTTAAATCCAGTTCGGAAAACGCACTGTCCGCCATTCGATGGCCCGCCCGTAAAGGCTGACACCACCCTGTGTTCGTCATCTAAGTTGTGGTTCTGAGGATTCATGCATTATCGTAATCTGCTCGCGAATGACTTTCCTCCATCTCGCAACACGCTGTCGGCTCCTCGGAATCGATATGCTCCAGAGAAGTCGAATTGATTATATCCTGACTGAGCATCTGTTGAAACGTGGATGTATGACAGGGGGTTTCTGGACATCGGGTCACGGTCGTGCACTTAACATCCCATTTCCGATACTAGTAGCACTGTTTTTCATCGGATTGTTCGTCACAATTGGTCTGGATGCCAGCGTTAGCCCCGCGGTGCTTGTTCATGCCGGCGATGCTGTGACGGGCACAGCAGGAGTAAGCGTCCAAGAAGCATCATGTGACTCGAGCAGTCACTTCTACTTGACGACCGGCTCACCAACTTGTCTAGCCTCGAGTTTGCATTTGGTGTCCGGTGACAACTATGTCATGAATACTACCGAAACCGCTCAGGGGCTCCGCGTGGACTTGCGCTGGCCCAACGGGGTAATCTATTCCGACTTCGAAAGCGGTTCGGCCGTATACTGTGCCCCGTTGGATATCGCCGTCGGGAATCTCATGTGGCTCTCTGCTTCAATGGCGCTCAAATCGATTTCTGGCAGCTTCAGCATACGGTTCGATGCTTCATGGAAGAGCGGTAGTCTTTGGAACTACTTGGAGTACGGAGCGTACTCAATCAACGTTACGGCCGGACAGGAGCAGCATATGTCGCTGGATATGCCTACCGGCACTATTCAGATGACCGCGAGTTCATTCATCGTTGCCACGCGATTGTATGTCATCATCGGGCCGAACAATCCAAATGCAGGCGAGGCCTCTCTGCTCATCCACAATCTCACTTACGAGGCCTTCTCCTCCGAGTACCTTAGTCCCGTACGCATCGATGTTCAGACAGAGAGCGGCTCCAGCATATACAGCAACCCGTTCTCAGCGTACTTAGTCAAGCCGCCAATCGTGAATCTGACGCGAAAGAGCGATGGGAAGTCTGCTGTGTTCACGCCAAGGTCTGCGAATGACACGCTCTACCTTTCCTCCCGATAACTACTCGGCGAATGTGGGTTGGCCGAGATCATACTCAGGTTTCGGACCGTGGGCGCCATATTCCTTCTATTTCCAGCTGCGCGAGAACAGAACGATTTTCGTGGCTGCAAGGATACCAACCATTAGTGTAGAGTTCGACTCACAGCCTGAATTTCGAATCACAACTTTCACTATTGGCGGGTCCAGCAACGAAGTGAACTATTTCAACGGTTTCGGAAGCTACTATGATTACTATGACATCGAAAGCTTCTACATTGGACCGCCACTCATCCTTTACCTGCCCGGAGAGGAGACGAAATTCGATTGTGTCTTCATCCAAGAGATTACTTGGCATGCTAGCGAGTACATGTGGCTAAGTCTTTCGGAGCAGGGCGGTTCAGTCAATATCGTGGTAAGCACAGCATATCCATCCGCTGTGATTCTGGGTTTAGCCTTGACGGATGCAGACTTCATCGGGGATTTGTTAATCTCTGTGTTCCTAATAGGATTAGCAGCGACAGCCTTTCCCATTCTGTTAGACCGAAAGAGGTACGGGTCATATCCTGACCCCGATGCCTTTGCATTCTTGCTTGTTCTCGCTAGTGCCTTCTTTCCATGGTTCACTTACGACCTGCGTAGTCAGTTCGCTAGTCAAATCTGGGGCAATGGCGCTTCGGGTCAGGGTTCAATCATGATACCCCTCCTGATCGGAATTGATCAGATGAAATCAGGTCCTGCACTGAAGTTGAATCTCGGCATCGTAGCGTCTTTTTGGATTGTACTTCTGTTCTGGCTTCCTCTAGTGGTTTGGTTTTCGAGGATTGGGGAAAAGAAGACTACACAGAGGTACATTGTCAATGGAGAGTTGTCGATTCTAACAGTCTTTGCTGTGTTCTTGCTAGTCTGGGGACTCTCTGTAGGGCTTTTGCCTTCTATCGGGGTCTTCTTGGTCATCTTCGCGCTCGTGTCTCATGTTGTGCTTGCACTACGTCAGAGGATGGTCGACAAAGCCTCCGCCGTTCCTGAGCTTCCAACAACGCAAGCTTGATTTATCCTCTGGAGCGAGTATGCCTCGGCGGCTACAACATGGTCACCAATAGTCCACGGCCGAGGCTTAATGATCTGGAAGGAAAGGAATGGGTGAAGTCGACCAAGTCTTGGTTCGTTGTCAACCCACCTTCACGTAGTAAGGATCAGATGGAACACCCTGCTAAATTCCCTGAAGACCTAGTCACGCGCTTCGTGAGATACTTCACCAGAGAAGGCGCATGGGTGATTGACCCATTTGCCGGAGTGGGCAGCACATCGGTAGCGTGCAAAACACTGGGTAGGAACTCCGTTGGCATTGAGCTAAACCACCAGTATGCCTCTATCGGGCAGTCGGATGTAGAACGAACACCGGGGTCGGGACAGCACCACATCATCAATGGTGACTCTAGTCATATGGCATCTCTGTTGGAGAGCGCATTTGATGCGAATCCGCCACAGTTCGACTATCTCATTACGTCACCCCCATATTGGAACATGCTTCACAAGTCTAGAGGCGGCAATGACTCGGCGCACAAGGAGCGGCGTAGAAGAGGTTTGGACCTAGTCTATGGCGCGGCGTCCACCGACATTGGCAACATCATTTCATACGATGATTATCTCGAAGCAGTTGGACAGGTTCTCGATTGCGTCCACACTTTTCTCAAACAGGGCGCATATCTTACGGTAGTGGCACAGAACATGCTAGATTCTGATGGCATCATGCGACCCATCGCTTGGGACTTGGCTCGAAGACTGTCTCGGCTTTATCGGCTCAGGCAGGAGCAAATCTGGTGTCAAGACAACAAGCGTCTCGGATGCTGGGGCTATCCGACAACATATGTTTCGAACACGCACCACCACTATTGCCTGATACTGCAAAATTCGGGCAACTAGCCAAGCTTGGTCCATGGTCGAGAATCGTCTCCTTCGTGCGGCAACAATCCGCATTAGGACATTTCATAAGGTGGACTGGTCGCGTCCGGGAACGTGACCAATTCGCTGAGACGGCTCAAGCTTGCCGACCATGCACAGGTGACCGCGCTCTGTGCCACGCTGGAAGAACATGACTATGTGCCAGACGTGTTTCCGCAATGGGCCACTTCTAAGGATTCTATCCCAATGGGTGTGTTTGAGCGAGACGAGCTTGTGGCCATCGCCACTCTCAATCTCGTACCGAATTCTCATATCGGCTGGGTCAATGGTCTCAGAGTCAGAGCCGACCATCACCGCCAAGGACTAGGTCTGGCCGTTGTCTTGAATATCATAGGGTTAGCCAAACGCAATCGGGTAACAACGCTGTGGTATTCAACTGGCAGCAGGAATGAGGCGTCAATGGGCCTCGCAGGCAAAGCCGGGTTCGCAATGGCGGACACAGTTGGCATATTCCGAATTGAGAAACCTTTCCCCCCACACCCCAAGCCTAGCCCACTCATCACTCCTCTGGCTGTGTCTCCAGACAGGCTCGAAGATATGCTCAAGCGAAACCCGGAGCTCGTTGAGACCGACACTCTTCCCTTTGCGTGGGACTTTGAGTTCAAGACACGGGATGGCTTGAGACGACTTGCGGCTCAGACAGAATTCAGCGCTATCATTGACGAAGAGGGACAATGCATCGGGTTGTTCTATGGCAATACGGTGCCACGAACCGACATGAAGATAATGACATTCTCGATTTTCAGTACCGATCAGGCGACATTCATAGACATCATGGCAAGAGCCCTTGACAAACTGGAAGGTTCTGATTCTGACAGAGGGGTGTTCTTCGTTAGACCTGGAACCAAGCAGTGGGCTGTGAGCCTAGGCGTGGTGCCAGATGAATATGTGGACGCAAGCTACCATCTGTTTCAGCTAGACCCACAGAAAACCCGGTCTAAATGAAGAACATCGCTAGTAACCCGCCGATGAAGACGCCATCAAACGTCCCGGCTCCACCTATCGAAGCGCGACCGCTTCTCAGCATCCCTAACTTGCCAATATTGAGCAAATCAGCTCCGATGAGAGAGCCCAACGTGCCAGAAACATATGCAACAACATACGTAGCAGTCAAGCTCGGGATGAACTGTATCAGTAAGAATGTGGTAAACGCTGCGACGAGAGCTGGTAGAATAGCAGGAGTGACGACACCCACGTTCGGTTCAACCTTAGCAACTGCGTGCACGAATAGCGACACAACGACGATGGCTATCAACGCGGGAACGAGCACGTTCTGATTCGCCCAAAGCAGGTATGCACTTACGGCTATGGGGATGATGGCCCCACCAACGTTTATGCTAAGCTGCAGCTTTCCTGGGCAATCCGGTGAAACGACTCTGTAGCCAAGACCAAACACACTAACAAACTGCGACTCTGTGCAAGGAGTCGCATCCGAGTTTACTGTGGCGAGAGGGATATTGATGATACTGCCCAACAGCGATCCGGGCACGATAATCATTGCCAGCCAAGTAGGCAGTCCCAATCGAATGAATGCATAGCCAACTGCTTGGAGGAAGAACAACGCCAGAATCAAAACACCAAGCATTATGAAAATGGAAAAGGTGCCCATGCTGTGATGGAGCCTTGGTTCACTCATAGTGTGTCGATATTCCGGCGTCAAGCCGGTTTATGAATGTTAGCGAGTGTGCAGATGCCTCTCATTCTTGGTCTTCATCATACTCATCGAATACGGACCAGTTGGGTGCATATTGGATGGGCTCAAGGTCTCTAGGTTCCAGCTCCAATCCTTCGACTTGGGCGATTTCCTTCCTTAGTGTGTAGGATTTCGCCCCTTCCCATTGAAGGTACATGTTCGGGTCGAGAGAGAACTGTCCTTGGTATCTGCCACATCTTCCATTACAAAAGACCTTGTCCTCGCGAACAGCGAGGTCGTCTCCGCACCATCTACAGACTGCCTTCATGCCATAGGCATGAATCTCACCATCTGTCAGCTGCGCAAAGAAGACAGTACCATCAAAATTGCAGACACACCATTCTTCCCCTTCTTGTCTAGTCTTTTGCCAGAGATGTACCTTGGCTCTTGTCCTTCTCTCAGCTGGAGGCGGGAGCGACTCAATCTGAGGTTTGCTATCATCAGACTGATCGAAGTCCTCTAGATTGGTTTGTCTGGTATCATCTCTCACACTATGTAGTACTGGGCAGGACTGATAAACACCAACAGGAAGAACTATGCCTGCAAGCTCATCAATGAAACCCAACAGGTACTCGTCAAGCGGTTTCTTCTTTGACCAAGTCTGCTCGTACGGGGTTGTTGTGAGTCTACCTCCCATTTCGCCAAGCATGACTCCCTTGGTTCCTTTCTGGAGGCACTCGATTGCAAACGCACCGAGCCTGGTTGCCAGAATCCTGTCCATGCGAGTCGGATTACCGCCACGCTGAATGTACCCAAGAACTGACACACGACATCTCTCATTAATCAGCTTGGAGAGCTTTTCAGCCATCGCAGCTGCTGGGCCCTCGTCGTCACCCTCGGCCACAATTACAATCGCACTTGACTTACCCCGGACCCGGCCTTCTATTCAGCTTCTTCGCCATGGCATTGAGGTCTGTTTTGGTCTCTGGCAAGGCGATAGCGGTGGCGCCGGAAGCAATACCAACGTGTGCGCCTATGGCTCCGCAGTCGCGTCCCATGACCTCAATGAGGAAGACTCGCGAGAACGCTTCTGCGGTATCACGTATCTTGTCGATTGCCTCGATTGCATTGTTTACTGCGGTGTCGAATCCAATTGTGAAATCCGTACCGTACACATCATTGTCTATGGTTGTTGGTATTGCGAGTGTCTGATGCGGCCAGTACTTGGTCAATGCAGCAAGACCATGCATTGTTCCATCACCGCCAAGCGCAATCAACGCATTGAAACCCGCCTTGTCCAAGTTGTGAGCAGCTTTCTTCAGCCCCTCTTCGGTCTTGAACTCCTCAGACCTTCCAGTAGTGAGAAAGGTGCCTCCGCGTTGGATGATGTGAGCCACTGATCTTGCGGTGAGGTCAACATAGTCTTCATTGAGAATGCCTTGAAAGCCTCCATAGATTCCTGTGATATTCAAGCCGCGTGCACACCCGATTCTGACAATCGCTCGGATGCAAGCGTTCATTCCGGGGGAATCTCCACCGCTCGTTAGTATTCCGACTTTCATAGAGCTCACCGCTCAGAATATCTGTTCGTCTTCAGATTCACAGATAAGGAGACCGCAATGACGTTTTCCGCAGAGATTCAGTTGGAATGAGACCGCAGCTTGTGTCCACCAGTGGACGCAACAACAATGCTCGTCTACGAATTCCTCTAATGGACCCAGTCTTCAGCATCTCTTGACAGGAACAGAATATAGTCAGTACCAATGACATCTATGCCTAAGGCCCTGAGCGTCATGGCAAGCTGTCCCCGATGGTGTGTTGTATGAATCACGTACTGAAGGTAGAAGTCTAGTGCGTCCAGTTCAAAGGGTTTCTCGGAGATATGGCTCACGCTGATTTTCCCCTGAGGTATCTCTTCTACCAAGCGGCCGAGTCGTCAATCCAGCTCTGCCCATCTCGACATAAGTTCCTTCTTTGAGAAGGAGGGCACTCTGTCAAACACGCTTTCGTCGGATGAGTTGTCTGCGACAGAGAAACAGGTCTCAAGCGCCAAGACAATGTGCTGGCACAAATCCTTCGCACTCTTGCCGCGAATCCTTCTTGCATAGGCCTTGTCATCTAGCTGGCCAACCATTTCTCGCATTCTGTCGCCGGCCCAGACATGATAATGGCCCAGATTCTTGAAGGTCATGTCGCAATCCTCTCTGAATGAACACCTATTGTAATCGTGCGGGCGTATATATCTGCGTCCCAGAGGCCAGTAGGTCACATTCGCCGCACAGATGCCGCTCAGGCTACCATTTGTCGCGGTGAACTTTGGATTCTGTGTAGCGGTTCTCTTTGCCCTTCTTCTCACCGGGGATCCCCACGGGCGCAATCGCAAACGGGACCACGTGCTCCGGGAGACCAAGCAGTTTCCTGAGCCCCTCAATGCGTTCTTGCCGCGGATAGACTCCGAGCCAGACCGATGAGAATCCGCTCGCGTGGATGGCTAATAACAGGTTCTCCATCGCGGCTGAGCAGTCCTGCGGCCACCAGTCCTTGTACTTCTGAAGCGAGAGGTCGCCGCAGACTAGGATGGCCAATGCAGCTTCCTTGAGCATCTGGGCGTATTGATGGATCTCTGCCATCTTGACGAGAGTCTGATGGTCTCTAATGACAACGAACTGCCAAGCCTGCTCGTTGCCCGCTGATGGGGCGCTCATTGCCGCAGTCAAGACATCCTTGACCACGCTGTCTGGGACATCGCCCTGTCTGTACTTCCTTATGCTCCTTCTAGTGAGCAGAGCCTCCATTGCGTCCAAGTAATGAACCTCCTGCATTTGCGGAATCTGCTCTTCGATAAAAGGATTCCACAACCCCTAGATTGGAAAGTCTCAGTTAAATGATGACGCTTTCAATCTCAACTTTGCGCTCTTTGATACTCAGGGAATTCGCTGGAATCTTCTTGCCGCCAAAGAGCTCCGCGTCCTGTTGCCCGCGATACAGTGCGTCTGCTATGCGAGCAACAGCATCAGACTTCATGATACCGCTTCCGCTTGTTCCGTTGACAACGAGAAACCCGCTGTCCTTGTAGACGAATGGTATGGCATCGGGACTGTAGTTGTAGCCGCCCGCCCAGCTGTTGACAGGCCGTGCTCCCTCGAACAGGGGGAAGTACTTGGCTAAAACGGGATAGACACTATTCTCATAGTACGCGGCCTCAGGGGTGTAGCTTTCCGGCTGGGCATAGTCATATGCTCTTCCGAACTTGTCAGCACAGCCGACCCAGAAACCCTTCTCCTGGAGCTGAGGTCTGAAATAAACTCCCGCAGATGGGAGTATTGTGAAAGGTATGCAACCCTTGTCGCTGAAGCCTTTGGTATACAGGAGGTCCATGAGAGCCTTCTTTTCACTCGCATGTATCACGAACATCTGGCGCTTCTTTGCCTTGGTCTCACTGTCGAATCCGACCGGGTCGAGAAGCTTGTTGCTCCATGCATCAGTTGCTAGAACAACCGTCTCAGCTCGCAGGATCCCGCTACTTGTCTTCACTCCGTTCACTCGCTTGTTCTGCCAGACGAAAGGTTCGCCAGGCATGTCTAGCTTCGGGTCTGCTTCGAGCAAAAGCCCTGTGACCTCGGTCCCGAACTTTGGCTTAACCTTAGAGATCTTGGAGAATTCTTGCAGATAGAAACTAACGAGCTTGGTCGGATCGAGTACTCCACAATCAGGACCGAATAGTCCGTAACTCACTTCTTGCAGGCGCATTAGTTGAACTTCTTCATCTCGTGCGAAGTCCACGTTCAAGCTAGGTATCATCTTCTTGAGCTGCTTCTTATCATACAAAGTCCATCTGATGCCTGATGCCTTCATTTTCTGCATCCACATCTGTACACTTGGATCATTGAATTGCTTGTCACTCATAAGCCAAAGATAGCCACACTTCTCAAACGTCAAGTCAAAACCTAGCTTTGTCTGTATGTTTTCGATGAACTTGATAGAGCTGTCAGTCAGGAGCTGGTTCGTGGAAGACGCGAACATATTCCTCACTGCTGCTGCGCTCATGGCCGTGTTTCCTTGCCCGGCAGCAGGTAGTTTGTCTAAGAGGAGAATCCGCTTGGTTGGATTGTTCTTTTGAAGGTAGTATGCCGTAGAACAACCTACAACGCCTGCACCGACAACGATTATGTCGAAAGAATCTGTGCTGCTCACTCTAATGCGCCTCCGGAAATGTGGCTGCCCCGGACCGGACGCGGCCTAAAACAGTTTCGTATTGAATGAGGCCCAACGTGACCGTAACCAAGTGGGCCTCACGAAAGGAGAAGAAAGAGCTAGGTCTTGACAGGCTTGCTTTTTAGAGAAACTCAATGTTCTGCTTTCTCTGGAGCTTCTTTACAGTTGGAGCATCTGCACCGATTAGAAAGACTTGAACTGCCTGTCCCTCTTTCGCCTCTTTGAGCTCCTTGATTTTGCCCAGCGCATCGGCGCCCCTGTCCAGAATGCGTCCGGCTGCGAAGGACTTGCCTTCAACGTTCCATTTCATGCCGGGTTTCAAAATGCCTTTCGTTATGAGACCTCGTATTGAAATGTCTCCACTATCTGATACACCAGTAAGCACAACCATAAGTGTTGTCACAGTGATTCACTTCGATTGCGACTCTTGTTGTCATCGATATAAGAACTGCGGACGAAGACACTGTGATGTCAAGCGGCAACCGCGTTAAACGTCGTCTTTGTCTGGTACTGACGCAATTCCCGTAAGACAGTCTGATGGGTTTGTGGCCGATTAGGATAAGTATCCTGTGTGCCTCTCTTACTCGCACGATAGGAGATTGAGAAATATGCCCGGTCTTATTGTGAGAAAAGAGAATGGTGACCTCAAATGGTACCCTATGTTTAAGCAGGGGACGAGGTACACGTTCTATCCTTCTGAGAAAGAAGAGCACAAAGAATCAGGTCGAGAGGTTGGCAGCGGATTCAACTTCGAGAAGTACTTGGTTGGGTACTGGATGCCAAGTGGCGGGAGTACACAGCATAGAAGGATTGGCGGTGGCTCCTCGCTAATCGTCATCGACAAGGATGGCGATTTGAAGCACTACCCATTCGTTGGAGAGACGTTCAAAGGCGCGAAGGGTTCAGGAGACAAAGTAGGCCGAGGATTCAAGGCAGACTGGGACTACTATGTTGCTGAATGGACGGGCCAAGGTATGTCCGACCTGTTGGTTCGTGATGATGAGGGGAACTTGCGCCTGTTTCCATGGGATGGTTCTAAGTTCAGGGATTTGGGGTTCTCAGAGAAGGTGGGCCAAGGCTTTGACAAGGAGCATTGGCCGGACTTGTACCCAGGTTACTGGAATGGCACTACATATCCAGACCTCCTCGCCCGAGATGACGACGGGGACTTGCACGTCTATGCCTTTGATGGCAAGAGCTTCAAGGATGCAAAGCCGCGGAAAGTGGGGCGAGGATTCGGGAAAGAATTCACTCACCTGCTTGTCGATGAGTGGATGGGCAGTCGCGTTCCCTCTATCATTGCCCGGCACAAGGATGGGAAGCTGACCTTCTATCGGTATGGCCAGCTCAATCCGAAAGAGACTCTCAATGTCTTTGCAGACGGTCCATATCCCAAAGTGGGAGAAGGGTTCAAAGACAAGTGGGTTTACGTCGTTGGGCACTGGCGAAATCCGGGAAATCCCGACCTCCTCGTGTGTGATGATGATCATAACCTCAGATTCTATCCCTGGGACGGTAAGACTTTCGTTGACCTACGGGGCGATGACAAGACGATCGGAAGAGGATTCAAGTTCACGCACTTTTGGGACTTCTATGTGTGAAGGGGCTCGAAACAGCAAGGGGGATTTAACGCCAAATAGCACCACGCATAGACAGATGATACTGTGAGACTGTCTGATTGGGCGCGAAAACAGGGCATCGACTACAAAACGGCATATCGTCTGTACCGTCCTGGCAAGTTCCTCCGACCGACCGAACAACTGCCCACTGGGACGATTCTCGTTCGAGAAATACCGACCAAGACAAGCTTCTGCGCTCGACTGTATGGAAAGAGGGCGGCGAAGAATCGGGCGAACCGGGCACTGGAGGCGACAAAAGACGCTGATTAGACGCGCCTACAAGACCGAGTTGGATCCCGACAACGACCAACGTACCTCACTCCTGAGACACGCTGGCGCAGCCCGGTTCGCCTACAACTGGGGGTTCCAGCGTAAACAGGACTCGTATGAAGCTACTGGGAAGAGCCCAACGGCAATCGACCTCCATCGCGAGTTGAACCGCCTCAAGAAGACTACGCTACCTTGGATGTATGAGGTATCGAAGTGCGCTCCACAGGAGGCGCTGCGCGACCTAGACAAGGCATTTCGGAACTTCTTCGACGGCAGAAGCAGGTTTCCACGCTTCAAGAGCAGGAAACGTGGGATAGGGGGCTTCCGCCTGACCGGCTCCATCAAAGTTCACCAAGACTGCATGCAGCTTCCTCGCATAGGTCTCGTCAGACTCAAGGAGAAGGAGTATCTTCCCATCTCTGGGGTTCACATTCTCTCAGCCACAATCTCAGAGAGAGCGGGGCACTGGTTTGTGAGCGTCCAAGTCGAAGAGGAGATCCATGTCCTTGTTAACCATGGTCCTGTGGTCGGCGTAGATGTTGGCGTGTCGCACCTAGCGACGGTGAATGACGGAGCCGTCATCGAGAACCCGAAGGCGCTAAGAAGGTACGGCACGAAGCTGAGGCGGCTTCAGCGAAGTCTGTCACGGAAACAGAAGGACAGTGCGAACCGCAAGAAAGCCAAGATGCGACTCGCGAAATGCCATTACAGAGTCTCATGTGTTCGAAGAGACGCGTTGGATAAGGCTACGACGATGCTGGCGAAAACCAAGTCGGTTATCGCCGTAGAAGACCTTGCAGTAAGGAATATGATGCGGAATCACATACTCGCTGGGTCGCTGGCTGATGCGTCATTTTGCGAGTTCCAAAGGATGTTGGAATACAAAGCCGAGTGGTATGGAAGCGTCGTCGTGAAGGCGGACAGGTTCTTCCCGTCCACGAAGAGGTGTTCTGCCTGTGGAGCAATCAAGGCGGAGATTACGCTCACCGAACGGACATTCAGGTGTGGTGTCTGCGGCTCTGAAATGGATCGTGACGTTAATGCTGCGATGAATTTGGAGTTCGTCGCCGCCAGTTGGGCGGAGACGTTAAACGCCTGCAAGAGTGGAGAGGTTCATGCCGTAAGGCAGGTGCTCCCCTGTGAAGCAGGAACCGAACACCGTTTGGGAGAAGTCCTAGACGGGTAAGTTTCGGACAACGGAAGTCTTTATTTGCTTCCCCTTCAATAATAGTATGCAAGGCGATGTAGCCTTAGCATGAATCGACTATTTCATTTCGCAAGAATCGATGGGCCTGGTTGTTCACTGCATGAGTTAGCACTGCTTTTCTTGAGTTGGCACCTGCAACCAACTGGCCTCAGGCTTGAAATCACAGTAGACTCCATAATCGAGAGAACACTAGGCAATCGTGGACGGGTTTGAAATACGATGAATTGGCGAATCGCACTGAGCCATATCCGGAGGTGAGATAGTGAGCAGACAGAGTCAGTCCAGTCTTGTGAAGTCTGGTAACGGGAACGACGTCCATCGCACCACCTCCGGTGAAAGGCCTTCGAGGAAATCAGGTGCCAAAAGGATTCCAGTAATCGATGACCCCTTGGGTCTCGGTTGGTCAGGTTGCTAGTCTCCTGACGGAATTCCTTTGTTCGTAGTTTGTTGTGACCCGGTGCGAGCGGCCGCACCGGGTCTGACCATGTTCTCTTGCTTGACAGGAGACAATGGTTTACGAAATCCGGCAGCTGGACACGGAGTGAAATCTCAACAGGCCTTCTTCTTCCTTTCGCATCTCGACACGCTTATCTGGGTGCATGTAATAGTTTACTGTAGGTTCAAGGGGCGGTCTATGAAATGGCGAAGGCTAGAGGAGGGGGAAATGGCCATTCTCGAATCATAGGACTGGCTTTTCTTTTGATACTTCTCGCATCCTTTGGTTATTCAACATCTCCCGTGAGTGCAGGCAGTACGAATACCTTAGCAGGAGTGACCCAGCAGATGAAGGCCTCCCCAGCCTCGGATGAGAACAGGATTGCTATCGTCAAGCCCATTTTTTCTGCGACTGCCTACACGAATGCTTTCTACGTATTCTACTCCAGATACATGTCCCTGCCTTGGGGGCAATACGTTACAACAGACCTGAACCTCCTGAACAGAACAATAGTCCCAAAGTGGGGGTGGAGCGAGAATCTTGCTGGGTGGTTTGGTACTGATGCCGCCCGTTCTCTCCATCTAGTGCTTAATGAAACCGTGATAGTCGTTGACGAGATCCAGGTAGACCAGGGTGCACTCTTCGACAATGGTGTGAGGAAGTACGATGTCTTGATACTGGGGTTCACCGAATATGTCACACAGAGGGAGTACCTTTACTACAAGCAATTCGTGGAGTCTGGGGGCACGCTGATACTCATGGATGCATGCAACTTCTATGCTGAGGTTAAGTATTCTAACGGCTATCTTAGTCTAGTCAAAGGTCACGGTTGGGAATTCAACGGGACCCACGCTTGGAGATTGGTCGATCACAGATGGCCTGACGAAAACAGGAACTGGATCGGGAGCAACTACTGGAGGTACTGGTGGGGCAAACACTACAACGCATTCATGGTGAATACAACGAATGCTCTCAGCGACTATATCAGGAGTGCGCTCGGTGAGAACATATCCACATCCTACGGAGGTCATGAAGAGAATCGTCTGGAGAACTTCACAGGGACCGAGGTCATCGGTTACTGGAACTTCGTCAATCAGAGCGAATGCACTGGTAATCCAGTAGCCGCATATGTTCACAGATACGGACGCGGCATGGTCATTCATTCAGGAATCATGGCAAGCGACATAATGCTGTCTGACAAATTCATGGGCGTGTTCCTTGCTGTCTGTCTTAGGTATGCTCTCACTGGGGACGTTGCACAATGGGAATATCCCGAACCTCTGGTTCTGTCTGACGATCTAGTACAGTCTTCAGTAGCGATGCACGAAGCCGACGGTGCATTATCCGCCGGGCCTCTTTCTGGGCTAGCCTACTGTGAGATCAACTTCAGTGCCACAAAAGGTGTCTTCCGACAATGCCATAGATGCGACCTCAATTCTGTTAAGGGCATGCTGGACGAGGAGACCGGTCAGGGGCAACAACTGCAGCCTAGTACAGTCTTCAAGGGCCGAAATGTGAGCAACTCTTGCTGGCGGTTGGACGTAAACACCTTCCTTTTCCCGAATGAAAACTACAGGTTGACGATTAACGTGACGTGGAAGGGAGAACACTATCCACTTCTAGATAACGAATCCATGGCATCGGTCAACTTCACTGTCATGAATGACTGGTGGATATCGATATTCCCTTGGGCTGCGCCGCTGGGCGCCGGGCTATTCACGGTCGTGATCATAATGGCTTACATGCGAGTCAATGGGGCCAAGTCCAGAAAGTCTCCAGTCCTGTCTTGGGAACCGCAATTATGATAAGGTCGCCACAGAGTTCCCGACTCGGGCGGCAGCTTTGATAGAGGAACATACTGGCAAATCTGAAGAAACGATGACCTTGGTCGGCGGCAGGTCCAGCACTCAGATGTTTGTTGTTGGAGTTATCCTTGCGAGTGTCTATGGTGTGAGTTCGCTTCTTCCTATCAGCGGCTTCATTGTTGCTACAGGCATCACGGCCTCGATCAGCTTCACGATTTGTGTGGCTCCGTTATTTGGCATATTGCTAGGCCCCACCAGGGGTTGTGTATTCGGTCTCATCGGTGGAGCTGTCGGCGGCTACCTTGCTGTGTTTGTCGGAGGAGTGCCTCTCATTGTTCCAACAGTTGTGTTTGGCCCAGCCATTTCAGGGCTCTTCACGGGCCTCTGCCTAAAGCGCATGACCACTGCGCACGGAAGCAGAATACCCGGACCACTTCTCACGTTCATGTATCTGATTATAGTAATCATTCTGTATCTGATTCCTAATCACTCGGCATGGTGGTTCGTCACTCCCTACATCTTGGCGGCACTTCTGTCACTAGGCCTTCAGCTGAGGGAAGTGAAAATCGATTCCACCGCGAAGGGTCTTAAGATGTACGTACGGCTGTTGCCTTTCACGTTGATAGGAACAATAACCGATTTCTCAATGATGACGATGGGAGCAGTCTACCTGCTCGGTCTCCCCGCTGCTCTCTTTGGTTACGTGATCTTCCCTGCTATGCTCGTTGAGAGGACCACGGCCACAATAGTCAGCGCCATCTTAGCGGCGGCAGTTCTGACGACGTTCCGTGGCCTCTGGCAGTGAGCATAATAGAGGCACAAACCGAGTCAAGATACAAAGAGGCAGGCTTTAAGTCCCTCATTGAAGCATGAGCAGCAATCATGTCAAGAGTCACCGTGCTTGGTGGATGCGGCGCAGTTGGAAGCGTTGCTGCCCGAACAGTTGCGGATCTCCATGATTTCTCTGAGGTCGTGGTTGCCGACATTGACGCAAAGAAAGCTTCTAGCCTAGTTGATTCAATTGGGTCTGAGTGCGTGTCCGCTTTGAAGGTGGACGTGCTCGACCACGAAAGCTTGCTGAAGGCTCTCAAGGGTAGTGATGTAGTCCTGAATTGTGTCGGTCCGTTCTACAAGTTCGGGCCACCGATATTGAAGGCGGCGATCGAGGCTGGCGTCAACTACGTCGATATCTGTGATGATATTGACGCAACTGATATGCAGCTGAAGATGGATGGCGAGGCGAAACATGCGGGGATATCCGCATGCATGGGCATGGGGAGTTCTCCGGGTGTAACCAACCTCTTAGCGAAGTTTACTGCTGACAGTCTTCTGGACAGCGTGGATTCGATTGACCTGTACCATGCTCACGGTGGTGAGCCCGTTGAAGGCGCCGGTGTCATAGGACACAGGATACACTGCATGCAGCTTGACATCCCAGTCTACGTCAACGGCACCATCAAGAAGGTTGGCTTCTTTGACAAAGAGGGCGTGGCACTGCAGGAGAATGTGGACTTTCAGATGGTTGGCCCTCATCGAGTATACCCCTATCCGCATCCTGAGATTCTGACACTCCCGAAGTACATCCGTTGTAGACGAGTTGTTAACAAAGGCACAGTGCTACCTGACGAGTACTTCCAGCTTATTGTTGATGTTGTGCGGAAAGGCCTGCCCGGCGGCAAATCTGCACGTGGGAAGGGACAGAAATCGTCCAGTCTGGATTCCACAATATCCTACATAATAGAACAACGCGAACGTTTACTCAAGGAGACTAACTTTGGAGAACAGCGAGGATGCGTGAAGATTGTTGTTTCAGGGAAAGAAAATGGAGAATCTCATCAGTACATATTCTCCTTGGCATCCCGAGGGCAGGCAATGGGCGAGGGCACGGGCATTCCTGCTGCATTCGGTGCTGCGTTGATGCAGCGCGGAAAAATCACGTCCAAGGGTGTCCTGCCTCCAGAGGGCTGCATAATGCCACTTGACTTTCTTGGCATGATGCAAGAATACCTCAAACTGGAGAAGGTCGGAGGCAAAGGATCACCACTTACGATTGAGTCAATTGATTCGAAGGGCAACGTCGAGGCGTTGACACTGTAGTCCGAGGCCAGTTCGGTCCGACCAGTGGCAACGCCTCTCGGCCATCTCTGAACAAACTAACCAAGTGTCAACGCGCGCAATAGCGGTGCCACAGCTCCTGTAGCGATAGAACCCACAGAAGTAAGCCTTCTGAGCACATACTGCATGTTGCGTATGATGGCCACAGGCATGGTCTTTCCTTCAATCACTCTACCTTGCTCGTCTTCCACGAACACTTGAAGAGTCTGAACGCCTATGTCGCGTGGTTCGAGAGTCAGCCAGAGAGCGACACTGTTCTTCAAGATTGTTGCAAGGATGTGTGCTACATCTTTGTTCGAGTCGCTCACTAGAGGGACAGGTTCCGACGGAATCTCGAAACTCCCTCTGCCCTCTGCTGACAGCTTTACTCTGAGCTCAGCTGGCTGAAGTCCGGACACGGTGATTCTCACGGCAAAGTCTCTCGCATCCTTCGTGTTGTTGAAGAGTATTAGCAGGAAATGACATTCACTGTCCTTTACGCAGACTTCCTGCGCAGACGCGTCCACATAGATTGGATCAGCAGACATGACTGAAATGTTGTCCATCAGCTCAAGCTGCAATCGATCAATCAAGTCAAAGACCGCTGGTGTCGTTGACTCGATTAGGCGGAAGACGCGGTTCATGTCTTCTTCGCCAAAGTAGTATCGCCCACCAATCTTTGCTCCACGCTCAGGATGATAGTAATCCGTCTGCAGATTCAAGAACTCGCCAAGTTCATCTAAGACCTTCTGATAACTGAGAACCCCGCTATACTCCATGTAATGGAGGTACAGGAGCTTCTCCATCGCGAATGCCACAGGGCTTTCCTCGGCCTCATTCTTGAGGACTTCCTCGACAAAGGTTGGCTTCAGACACTGCCGAATGGCTTCAGTGAATTCGTCCCACTTCAGTCGCGCAATCGGGTCGAGATGTCCTCGAAAGACATCCGCAAAGAAGTTCTCCAGTACGAGTTCATGTGAGGTTGGCCTGTAGAAATCAGAAAGGCCGGTTACAGAGGTAATGTCCATCCTAATGCTTCTAACCATTAGAGATGCTCCGAAACACACCAAAGCCAGTCCAAGGCCGAGATATGCAACCCAAAGAGAAAGCTCCGCAGGCAGTGCGTTCAGTAGCACAAACACGTAGCCTCCATAGAGAATCAGCACTATGAGGCCGAGCAGGAATACTGCCATGATAGTGTTGATTGTTCTGTTGACGCCGCTCTTAATCGCGACGAACCCTTGGAGACTATCCAAAGGCCTGCCCTTCTGTCGCTCTAATTGCAGTCTCTTCGTAAATGCACTCTTTGTCCTGCTTGCTAATAGGCCGAGAATGAAGGTATTGAACGCAAACATGGCTAGGACTGCAATGAGAACATACAGCAGAATTACCGGCGCAACGATGTTTAGCAATGACATGACAGTTAGCGCGACCAAGATTAACGGCAAGGCATGAAGCAGGTGCCTTCCGACTTTGACGCTATATGCCGTTAGCTTGGCCTGTTGCGACTCTGTCCTTTCAACGCTCTGTTCTGTGACTTGGGGGTGTTGCTTGCCGACCATATATCTTAGGGAACAAGGCGCCCCAATGATAAGCATTGTTGAGGTCTACTGTGCAGCTGGAGGCACCGAGAACCATTGAGGCTGTCAATTAAATCGCGGAACCGACGCCAATCTTCTTGAAGAAGCGCTCAATCGTGCCACCTATCGTTGCCCGAAGTGCTTTTCAATCGGGGAAGCATAGAGCAACGACTTGGTCGGTTGAAGTTCATGACTGCTGCACACCAGGTCAAATACATTCTTGCCATTGATCACGGCACTTCTGGGATGAAACCCGCTATTGTATCGACAAATGGAGATGTCATCGGTTTCGAGTTCGAGCCGACCCCGCTGTACCTATATCCAGGCGGCGGCGCAGAACAGAATCCGAAGGATTGGTGGGCCGCATTTTTGAAAGCTGCAAAGCGGCTCATAGATAGAAGACTTGTACCCACCAAGGATATTGTTGCTGTATGCAATACTAGTCAATGGTCCGGAACTGTGAGCGTGGACGAGAATGGCGACAACATTGGCAACGCCATTATCTGGATGGATTCTCGAGGAGCTCCGTACATTGACCGCACTCTCACAGGGCACATCAAGATAGCAGGATATCCGTTGCTGGATGCACTTCGCTGGCTACGCAAGGCAGGAGGAATTGCAGCTCATAGCGGAAAGGACCCTATTGCTCATGTACTGTATCTCAAGTACGAGCATCCGGAAGTCTATCAGCAGGCTCGTTGGTTTCTTGAACCCACAGACTACATTAACCTGAAGCTCACTGGCAAAGCTGCGGCTTCTTTTGCATCTATCACCCTGTTTTGGTTGACCAACACTCGAAAAATCAACAAGGTTCGCTATGATAACGGCCTCATCAAGCGAATGAAGATTGACAAGACCAAGTTGCCGCCGCTGATGCGTTCGACTGATGTTCTGGGACCACTTGCCAAGGATGTGGCCAGTGCATTGGGCCTAGGGAACGACGTGAAAGTCATGACCGGCGCTGCAGACTTGCAGTCAGCTGTTGTCGGCTCCGGTGCGGTCCGGGAATATGAAGGGCACATCTACATTGGAACATCCAGCTGGGTGAGCTGTCACGTGCGGTTCAAGAAGACCGACATAGGCCACAACATAGCTTCTTTGCCTTCTGCCATCCCGGGCTTGTATTTCATCCCTGCTGAACAAGAAAGTGCAGGGGCGTGTCTGGCCTACCTGCGCGACCAGGTCTTCTATCCAAATGACCCGTCACGCGCCGGAAACAGAGAGGTTTACCAAGAGTTCGATCGGATTGTGGAGCAGGTTCCCGCTGGCAGTGGCAAGACAATCTTCACTCCCTGGTTGTATGGCGAACGCGCTCCTGTGGAGGATCGCTATCTGCGAGGTGGGTTCAACAACATTTCGCTAGAAACAAGCCGTGGCCAGCTCATCCGGGCTGTCTTCGAAGGTGTTGCCTACAACAGTCGTTGGCTATTGGGCGTAGTGGAGAGTTTCATCAAGAGACGAATGGACCCTCTCAACATGATTGGCGGCGGAGCCCAGTCGGATATATGGTGCCAAATATACGCTGATGTGCTAGACCGAACAATCCAGCAGGTAAGGGACCCCATGCAGGCTAATGCACGCGGCGCTGCCTTCATCGCTGCTGTTGGTTTGGGTTACATCACAGTTGAGGACATACCCAAGCTCACCAAAATAGTGAAGGTCTTCAAGCCGAATCCTGACAATCATCGAATATACGATGAGCTGTACGGCGAGTTCCTCAACATCTACAAGACCAACAAGCTGCTGTACTCCCGGCTCAACGCTTCTCCAAGTGCCTCTTCCGTGAAACAATGAGAGACCTAGCGTGTTTATGCTAGCAATGGTGCGACTATTGTCACGGCACGTGCCAAGATATCCAATGGCATTGTTGGAAGTGACATGTTGTTCTTCTCAATCGCTTGAGACGGAAGAGGGGGCACATGCATGAAGGTTGCTTTGGCATGGAGCCGACCCTGAGCAATCAGGTGAAGCACATTGTACAGAAGCCAGTTGCATCCGTAGGTTCCTGCTTGATAGCTGACCAACGCTGGTATGCCTTCTTGTTGAAGCCGCTTCACGAGGGGATGGGGGTCTACATTGGAAAAGTATGCCGCCGGGCCATCGGCCACGATGAGGTCTGATTCGGGAGTATATCCTTGGTTGTCTGCACGTGAAGTATCAATAGCATTCACGGCTATTCGTTCGAAAGTGATTACTCCCCTCTCCGCTTGGCCGCAGCAAAGCACGACGTCAGGACTTCTCTTGTTCACTGCTTGATTGAAAACGTCGAGAGCAGCTTTGAACGCCAATGGAAGTACGATTCCGACCACACTGTACGGCCCTACCCTCTTTCCGTCGTACGCCTTCGCAAGCTCAGCTGAAGGATTGACCGAGTAGCCGCCAAAGGGCTCGAACCCCGTCATCAGTAGCGTCTTCATGGACCAGTCTACCAATTGCATCATGAGCCTGACTAAAGCATTATGCTCTCTACTTCATCTTACTCTATGTCACAGCTGTGTAGATGAAAATCACTCCGAGGGCAACTTGAAACACCCCAATTGCGACGTTGATCCAGTTCACGCCCCCGGACGTTGCCTTCCTCGCCGCCCTGTGGGCCCCAACGGCTAGGAATGCCCCGAAGAGGAAATCGGTGGATATGTGTGTGAAATAGATGAGCGCGCCCGCAAGCATAACGGTGCCGACCCCAATTTGTAGCTGCCCGACCAACAACGTGACATTGGCCAAGCCAATTCCAAACCACCAAAGCAGGAAATAGGGCGACAGTAAACTAACGGCAGCACCCTGAACTGTGGCCTGTGCAATTGTCGATACTGAGGAAGCCGCCGCTGATTCGGAAGTGTTACTAGGCGCAACATGTCTCCAGTCCTTGAGTGCCAAGAGACCGAAGCCCACAATGACAAGCCCTCCGATTCCGACCAGCATATGAATCGTCGTAGTGTCGAGCGTCAGAGCTTGCACGCTGACTATGATTGCGGCAACAATGCCGAGTTCCACGACGGCATGACCAACCATTGGCAGAATCCCGTGCAAGGGGCCTCGCTTGCTTGCCTGCATTACCACTGCTGCGGAAAGAGGACCGGGTGCCAGTGCGCCGGTCAACGAGAGAAGAAACCATGCGACCAGTATCTCAAGCACGTTCATATCCGAGCCCTCAGACAAGGTCCGAAAACAATGTATTCACGCGGAATCGTACTAGGACTTGACCGCCGAAGCGAGATCGGCAAGCCCGGAGACCCAGTCCTTTTCCTTTTCCCATGCACGGAGTTCGGTGACCCGCTCCTGATACACCACATCGATTCGTCTCACCTGTTCTTCGGTGAGCATTGTGACTGAGTGGTCGTCAACGACGGCCATGTGTGTCAGTCTCTGTCCGACACCGGGAGCTTTCTCAGCGGCTTTCTTTGCCGTATAGACCGAGAGGAGAGCTTCAGCAAGTGACCACGAAGGGTCATAGTCCCTCATAATCAGGGTCGTTTCAGCATGAGCATATCCGCTTCCGATTGCATTGTACGCCAGTTCGTCCCATGTTGATGCAGTCCCTGGGTCCTCGATGACTGCTATGTGAGCGCCGTCCCTGTCGACAGAAGTCTATCATGAGGTCAAGTTCGAGGTCGAAATCCTCTATGTCATTGAATATGGATTTGGCCACTGGTTCAAGCATGGTCTTCTGGGTCTCGTAGAACTTGTCCATGCTTTCAAGACCATGAGGCAACAGAATCTGGTCCTCCATGGCTCGTGTTCTCAATGCGTGGTACACCTCTCTAGTCTTTTCCACGATCATCTCCATGGAGGGTGCCTTCAACTCTGATATCGCCTTCCGCACCATTCTCAGAAGGTCTGTTTCCATTGTTGCATCTCCTGCCGCGGTCACTGCGCAATTGTCGGTCAACTGCCTAATCTTTGGAGAACCGAACTCGTACTCAATCATCAGGTCTTCCCCAGTAATCATGGCGTCGGCTGCGAGAACAATCGCCTTGCCTGCCTCACAGATGGCAGCTATGCACACAGTCATGTTCTACTCATCTCTGTCAAATGGCTAAGCAGGCGTACATGGCTCCGCCTTATGTGCCTGTCCAATTGTCCACAGACCGCTATTGGTCACCGCACCGCCCAGACAATGTAATACTCGGGGCTTTGTACGGCGAGGCGTTCTTTGGCGCTCAGAGGTAAACTCGCAGCCGTACGCACCCGAAAGCAATCCAATGGCCGAGGTCGAGGACAATGCCTGAAACAGAGGGACGGAAGAACAAACTGTTCAAAGGTCTAACAGATCACGACATCTTGGTTTGGGAAGAAGAGAAGATGCGTCACCAACGCAAAGTTGGGAAGAAGATAACGGATATTGAGTTTCTCCGCTATCTGCTGATGGCCGCATCTAGACCCGTGATCTCGGCAAAGGAGGGCGTGTCATCTGCTTTCATCGTGGGCAATGGACCTATCTATGAGAAGGCTGACGTCTTTCTGGAACGGATTCAAACGAAGCCTGTATCACAACCATCGGTCGTGGAGGGAAGTTGCTCAGCTGCAACAGACAAGCTCCAGCAAGAAGGACTCAAGAAGGAGGACTTGGAATCCCCGACCACACAGGTTTCCAGTCGCGAGCCCTGATTTCAATTCGCGAATCTTCACAGGGTGATGCAAAGCTAGTTACAATCTGAGTTGCTTCACAATTCTTATATAGAAAGTCCGCATGCTAGGGACCAGATTGTGTACTAGGACGATGGATATTGAAATACCCTCAAGTAGAGGGCCGTACTGAACATCCCGTTTTCAAGGTGAGGACGAACAACTATGAGCACGGAGAATCCGCCCGAGATGGACAAAGTCTTCAAGGCGCTCGGACACATGACCAGAAGGAGAATCCTGCAGCTGCTTGCAGAGAGCCCGAAGTATCCTTACGAGTTGGGCAAGATTCTGGATTTGAACAGAAGAGTCGTGCTGAAACATCTTGAAGCACTCGAGGAAGCAGGTCTAGTTCATCGGGAATCGGCTGAAGGAAGCTTGGGTCCTGACCGAGTCTACTACAAGGTGAATGTCAGCTTTGGTCTGTCGACGACGGTTCTCCCCAACACCTTCTCCGTTAGGGTCGCTAGGCTTGGCGAGTTGGGAATAGCCCCAGCTGCTCCACAATTCGCAGTTCCACGAACAGGAGCCGGTGTCAAGGTCGTGAGAAGCCTGCTCTCGGATTTAGAGAAAGTGGATAGACACCTAGAGGATCTTGACCGAGACCGGATGGGCCTAGTGTCGCTGCGGGGTCAGCTAATCAACCAGATTGAGACGATGATGCGAGAATCGGATTGGGGCCAGGATGATTTCGAGAGAGTGCGTGCCTTGCTCGACCCTGTCAAGAATGACATGTGGGAAGACGAATCAGATGAGCTTGAGATCTGGTCGAAGACCGTGAGGGAGATTCTGTCCGTGTTCGAAAGCATGCTGGACGAAGACGCCGAGACTCAACGGAAGTCCGCGACTAAGGCAAGAGATCGCGATTCCTAAAGTGCCTCCTGTGCAGAGTTAACCGTGAATCCGGTACCAATTGTGGTCGTGTTGTGCCGGGGCTACAGTCTGTCATCTTCCTGCACCAACCCGCGATTCGGAAACCCTTTCCCATCCGCGAGAGTTGAGCGCGCATCTGCTTGAAGATAGCAGGATTCCCCATATGCCTTAAATACCCAGACTTGGGCGACCGACGTCATATGCGTTGACGAATTGTCTCAATCAGGGTCCACCGGCTCGATATCGACTCCTCGCTGCGCCCCCTGTGGAATCCGGTCAGGCATGTAAGGGCACAATGCCCCAAGAAGATGATTATCAGAATATGTCACATTCTACGAAGCGAGCTCTGAAGAAGACTTTCACGAGTTTTCTTCTCCTCATTGCTATGACTATGACGCTGTTGGCCTATGTCCCGCCTGTGGCGGCAGGTTCCAGCAGCTACTCGGAGAATTTCATGACAACCACCTACAAAGATGCTGCGGCGACGAGTGCCACAGGCTGGGGCTCCGGAGCCCTGCAGCTCCCTCCTAAATGGCCCTCACTGCTCGGCATGTGCAACATGTCAGGTTCTGCACTTTGGGTGGAGTTGGCGGGATGCCTCGCCTATGTCGCGGACGGAGCATCGGGATTGCGGGTGGTTAACGTCACGAATCCTCGACAGCCAAACGCGCTGGGCATCTACAACACGCCCGGCACTGCGCAGGGGGTGACGGTGGCGGGCGGCATTGCTTACGTTGCTGACCAGGACGGAGGTTTGCAGGTGATCAACGTCACTGATCCCAGAAACCCCGCCTTGCTGGGTAACTACGTTCTCGTTAACCCATGCGTCTGGTGTAGTGGTGGCAGGAGGTATCGCCTACATCGCCGACCTTTCCTCGGGGCTGGTTGTGATAAATATCACCGACCCACGACACCCTACATTGCTGGGTACTTGTGGCATGCCCGACATGGCGTTCGCCGTGGCAGTGGCGGCTGGTGTCGCTTACATCGCTGATTACAATAGTGGTTTGCGAGTAATCAACGTCACGAATCCTCGACAGCCACTTCTGCTGGGCAGCTACGTTACACCCAATGCTGCCTACGGCGTCTCGGTGGTTGGCCGCATTGCGTACGTAACCGAGGACAAAGGTCTACAAGTGATTAATGTCACAAACCCACGTGAACCAATCATACTGAGCAGTTATAGCACTCCTGACGTTGCATATGGCGTGACAGTCGCGGGAGGAATCGCCTACATCGGGGACGACCGAGGTCTGCAAGTAATCAACGTCACGAATCCTCGACAGCCATTCCTGCTGAGCAGCTATGATATGCTCCAACCTGCGCGTTGCGTGGCAGTTTCTGGCCGTATCGCCTACATCGCGGCGGGAACTTCGGGCTTGCAGGTAGTGCAGATTGCCGACCTGATTACGCCAACTTCTGTGGGCTCATACGCCACGTCCGATTATACCTACGGAGTGGCGGTGGCAGGTGGCATCGCCTACGTTGCTGATGGGACCTCGGGCCTGCGAATCATGAACGTGACCAACCCCAAGAACGTTACCGTCCTAGGCACGTATGTCACAGCGATGAGCACCATGGATGTCTGCGCTGCGGGCGGCATCGCATACGTCGCCGACTATAGTACTGGGTTGGTCGTGGTCAATGTTACCAATCCTCGCCAACCTACGCTGTTGGGCACCTGCAGTACGCCCGGCTCTTCGATTGGAATAACAGTCGTCGGCGGCATTGCATACCTTGCTGCCTATAACAAAGGGTTGCAGGTGGTCAATGTTACTGATCCCCGGCATCCTACCTTGCTGGGCAACTACAGCACGCCCAGCAATGCATGTGGAGTGGTGGTGACAGGAGGTATCGCCTACATCGCCGACTTTACCCAGGGGTTGCTGGTGCTCAACGTCACGAATCCTCGGCATATTGTGCTACTGGGCAGTCTGAATTTCGGTATGGGTGGCGAATCGGAAGGACTGGCAGTGGTAGATGGCATCGCATATGTCGCAGACGCCGACTCGACCTACTTGCAGATAGTCAACGTCACGAATCCTCACCAGCCGGCGCTGCTTGGTAGCTATGGTGGGTACGACTTTCCGAATGGTGTGGCAGTGGCGGGTGGCATCGCCTACGTCGCCGATATTAACTCGAAATTGCAGGTAGTCAATGTCACGAATCCTCGAAGCCCCGCTTACTTGGCCAGCTATAGCACACCTGATGAAGCCCTTAGCGTATGCTTAGCGGGAGAATACGCGTACATCGCCACCTTTTCCGGGGGCTTGCAGATAGTCAAGGTGCAGCGCAGCGAGTGCGTGGAGTTCAAAGACCAAGCTGCGGCACAGTCTCTGAAGGTGTTCACCGTCGCATCGGCGCTACTAGTACATGCAACTCTAACGTGCACCCAGACCCTGCCTACCGGGACTGGGATTGCCTACTACCTGTCGCCCGACAATGGCAACAACTGGGAGGGTGTGACACCCGGGGTCAAGCACGTTTTCACGAACGTAGGGTCGGATCTGCGATGGCGCGCCGTGCTGACCACGAGCGACCTGCTGCAGACACCAGTCCTTACAAGTTTGGCCATCTCCTGCAAGACGCTCTTGAATGCGCCCACTCTCATTTCACCCGGTAACGGTGTCACAACAAGTGACAAACCGGTGTTCGGATGGTCCGCCATCACGGGCAGCGCAGGCTACCTGGTTCAGCTGGACACTGCAGCCACTTTCGACTCGCCGAACCTGCGCAACGTTACTATCGCCGGGGGTACAACAAGCTATACACCTACTGTATCCTTGACCAATGGTACGTGGTACTGGCGCGTGGCTGCGAACGACTCTCAGGGCGATCTGGGTGCTTTCGCCGGGCCTTGGTCATTTGTCGTGTCCGCTACGACAACGACGACCACCAGCACAACCACCACAGCCACAACGACTACAACAACCACAACAACGGGCGGGTTCCCGACAGTGATATTGCTTGCAGGTGCTGGAATAGCTGTGGTCGTGATCATCGTGGCGTTTGTTGCCACCCGGAAGAAGAATCCCTAGGCTAATACCGCCCCGGAGGCAATCTGAAAACAACAGATGAGAAGATGGCCGTCATCCTGAGGACTAGCATACTCACAAGGCGGTTGAGCCGGGTGGTACGCGGCCAGAGGTGCGACACATGAACCGCGTCTCCGGCCATCACTCCTATCTTATCGAGATTGAGTCGGCAGCCAGTGACTTTACGCCTCTGGGTCGTTACTAGCTGAGGATTATCTGCCAGCCCGAGACGTGCTCGCCGGACATTATGTGAACATACTCGATCGGGTTGCATGGCAAATCAACACCTGTAGCCTTCCGAACAGTCAAATAGTGCCTTCCTATATGTCCCGTGGCGACAATCGGCACATATGATCAGCTCATCGATATTGCATTGCTCACTTGTACAGTCTCGCAATGAAATCCATGAAGTAGGGACATAAGCTCCGCATCCAGAACAGGTTTCCAAAGCAGTCCTTCTTCATTGTGAGCCTCTCGACCCGGCACTGGAAGTTCTTTTCGCTATCGTAGAAGATGCAGACATCGCTTTGTAGCATAGGGTCCTCGAATATGTCCTGTCGCACGGTTCTCATTGGGGCTGAGCTGAATGCCTCATGCCAAAGTGACTCTCCTTTCAGAATCGACCTCGCTCTATCGAGAAGATCGCGACCGGGTTTTTCCTCAGCAGCCCACTTTGTCATAATCTCGCTCACGACGGAATCGAAGACCAGCCCAGGATAGTTGGTCTCTTGACCCATCTTCCGAGCTTTCCGGTACCAGTCCACTGCCTGTTCATAATCCCCCTTCATGAAGTATGCATCGCCGAGATGGAAGAAAACTAGCCTAAGGAGATCCTTCATCCCCGCTCCTTCTGCAACCCTAATGCTATCGAGGTACAGCGTTATGGCTCCGTCTACGTCACCCTTTCTGACAGATACGTCACCTAGGTTCACGGTAGCGTATCCGATACCTTTCACGTACTCGGCTTCTTGGCTTATTTCAAGAGCCCTTCTGTTGTAGGTTTCCATCTGGTCGAGCTGGTCGAGGGATCGGTCAATCTCTCCGACGTTGATAAGTGAGTTAGCGAGTCCAATCTGATTATTCAACTGTTGCTGCAAAACGAGCAGATCCTCGAATTGGTCTCTTGCATCTTGAAGCTGACCTAGGTCGATGAGGATGACACCCCGCAGGTTTCTTGCATTGGACACACCCTGCTGATAGCCCATGCGCTCATATCTCCGCATGACAGAGTCGAGGAGACTCAGGGCGGTATCATATTCCTTGTACAGCGAATACGTTCTGGCACGGTAATACCTTATGTCAGTGAGCGCAAGCTGGTCGTCAAATAGATTTGCAGCTTCTTCGGCTGACTCCAGTCTCATGAGCCCTTCCTCACGCGAGACCGTGGATGCAGTTATGTATGCCATGACAATACGACAACGAAGCAGTGCGGACTGAACCACCGATCTTATGCTCGCATCCTTAGTGGTTGCGGCGGTCACTTTCTCGATGCTTTCCGACGCCGCCTTTGTTGCACGATCTGTGTATCCCAAGTCAATCAGAATGGACGCTAGTTCCCCAGAAAGCTCTGCGTAGGCTGTGTAGTCTTTTGACTGCCATGCCTGGTTCGCGTAGTTGGTCAGGTTGCTAATCCACCTCGGATCGAGGCTCTGACGGCAATAGGCTGCTGCGGCATATGCCTTGCATACTAGATTGGTAGTCCCCTTTGCCAGAATCTGATTGTATCCGTACATGCCCCTGAGAAAGCTGGCTTTTGCACACATCGCCATGAAGTTAGGGGTTCTCTTCGCCCACTCTCCTGTGCCGACACCCTCGATGAGAATATCCGTGAAGGCCATGAAGCGGTCCTTGCTCGTTTTCAGTTCGGACATCATTCTGTTGGTCAGGTCAGAAATCTCAAAGCTATCGAGTCCACTCCTGTACATTGCAAACTCGGGTATTAATTGGTCTCTCTGCAATGGGCGCCATCACCATTTCGAGGCCCTGGACTCGATACAACCAGGGAATGGAACTTAGGCTATGTGGTTTTCGCTGAGGGCACCTCGGACAAGTCAAAAGTATTCTAGTGCATTCATCCGCTTATTTTTCCGACTGAATTCAGCTCCCGACACTCTCGTTACGTGATTCTGTCTTTTCCATGTAGACCTGTCAAAGTCCTGAGAACGTAAGACGCGAGTCCTCACGCACACAGCCGGAGCTCAGCTACTGTTCGCTGAAAGCAGCGAATAGGAATGCTCTGAAGGATATGGGACTCCCTACGCCCGGGGAAGTGCCCGTTTCGCTCAGGCCGCAGAACGCATATATGCCTCCTCAGAAATTCTGCACTAGGTGGGAGAATTCAAGTATGACCGAGTCTGAGGAAGAACTGAAGAAGAGGGCAACGCGAATATCCTCAGCCGTCACCTTGATGGCTCTTCCACTGCTCTTTGGTCTTTGGGGTGCTCCAATCCTGCTTTGGTACCCGGCAGACTTGTTGATTTTCTACAACTATCTTAGAGGGTCACCTTCACTAGTCGATAAGTCTGCCCTAGCATTACTCGGGTCCGATGGAGCACGTATGGTAGTTTGGTGTTCATGTATTGTGGGAGCTATAATCGGCCTGCTTGCCTGTCGGCCGTTCATTTCAATTCTGAATGCCCTGAGGAGAGACGGAGAGGTCTTGCTGAGCGCTAGAATGCGTCTTGTCGTTTATGCCGGGCCATCATTTATCGGTGTACCGGCCCTGATTCTTCTCCTTCCTTACAGCCCAGGCTACGGAGTCCAAAGCAGGTTTCTTTCTGACACTGCTTTACTGCTAATGGCTGGATACTTCGTTGCCTTCTGCTTCCCAGTGTTGTTCAAGTACACTCTTCTGGCCCGGTACGCAAAGACTACCGGGTCGCGACTTTGTCTGCTTCTCTTCCGGAGAGATGGTGCATCGCGGAGAGAAGCTAAGGTCTTTCTGAAGATTCTACACGACCGTCCCAATCAGCGGTGACGGTTCCTTCTGGGAACATCGCAGCACCATTCACGGAATCACTTTTCTTACCATGTCAATCAAGTCGTACGTACTGAAAGGTTTCTCGAGATACGCTCTTGCCCCTGCGGCCAGAATCGTTTCCCCAAAGCCCTCGAGTGGGTCAGATATTATGACGACGGCGACGTCTGGATCTATGTCAAGGATGTCTTCGACCAATCTTGCCTCTTGGACTTCAGGCAAATGGATGTCGACGAGCACGAAATCTGGCCTGTACATAGCGCAAGAAACAAGCAGTGTCTCCCTGTCAGTGGCCTCCGCCACAACATCGTAGCCAGCTTCTTCGATTGCCACGCGGAGCAGACCTCGCAGGAATGGAATATCACCTGCTATGATAGCCCTCGTGTCGCTTTCAGTGTCGAAGGAGTCGAAGATTCGTGAACCCCCTTCAGAATATGAGATGAATCAGGTGCTAACGGCACTCTCGACAAGGTCAAGCATGTGCCGGATTGTTACTGGCTTCAGGCCGAAGCTAGCGGCCCCGTTCTTAATGGCCTGCTCTCGTACGTTGGCGTCAGCGCTAATAAACACAATGCGCGCATTGGGCTCAATCTTCAGAATCTCTCTCATGGCTTCGAGGCCATCTTTGTTGGGCATTCTGTGATCAAGGACAATCACGTCTGGTCTGGGATTCATCTCTTGGAACTTGCGGACCGCCTCTTCGCCATCATATGCATCTGCAACAACTTGGTGACCCTTTATCGCGAATACATCCTTGTAGAGGCGATGCAGGATCGCTTCGTCGTCTACGATGAAGATAGTCACCATAAGTGCACGCTCACCCTTGGGGCGAGGCCTCCGGGCATCAGGGACAGGCCTCGAAGAGTTTCTCCCTGCTGAACGATGACCCAATCCACTAACGCCTGCTGGTCCGCTTGCTCAATGCGTGATACTCACAAATGCTCCGTAAGTTATAAAGGAAATTGCGATTGTGTATCCGGCTCGGCCGAGCGTTGTGCTCCCGGCCATTCAGTGCGAATAGTGTTTCATCCGCCTCTTTCATCTTCGTGTCTTCATGTCATTGAGTGACCATCTTCACAACGAGACGATTCGGAAAGGACTTGAAATTGAACTACTCGAGACGCGACTGGGTTTTTCTTCTGTTCGAGCTCCTGAGTACACGTTCGCAGTAGTAGAACCCGAGCACTAGAAGCGGAGGTATGAAGGGCTGACACTAACGTACTCCTTCTGGCGGCTCGAATGCCTGGGCCGGTCTTTGGTCGGCTAGATATGTAGCGAAGCAGCCGTCATGTCAAGATCTGCCCTCGAGTGCCTGACCTGCAACGCGTTTGTTCTGTTCGTGGATGTCTCAAACGCCCTGTGCAATCATGTCTTCTCTCGCATTCATCCCTCAGAATCTGTCGATTTTTCGTCAGATTTCGCTCACTCACTTGAGTAATCTGGCGGGACAAACTTGGGTTCGTATCTGAATTCGGCCTCCAAACTCAGAACTGCTTGGGATAATTGGAGGCAAGTGCGTCCGGACCCCGTGATCCTCTACAGACGACGAGCCACTGGTGCCCCCAATAACCAGGCAATTACTACGGCTAGATAAGTTACAGGCCGTAGCCCATCATTCTGTTCCTGTATTCACCTACTGGATACGGTCAATGAATGACCATGGTGCGCTATGCCACTTCTGTACTCATTATCTATGTACTAGCACTGTTTTGCGAGGATAACCCAGATTATCTGAGTGTGTTTCTAGTCTGATCGCACCATGACTCGTTCTTCGAGTATGAGGCTGTGCACCAATGCGTTCGAGACTCAACATCTTGACATCAAGAAACGTTTGGCCGCCGAGTCGTAGTACCCATCACTATACAGAATCGACTTTGGTAAGTGCAAATAATGCCTGCATATAACAGCCCTCAAATGGTACATGATGTACCTCTAAACGGCTGGACCAGTAGAGCAAAGACATCATATTTAGAATCGCTGGACAGTGATAGGATATCGTCCACTTATCTGCAGTGATGCAGAGAGAAGAAAGGGTGCGATATGAGCAGAATGTCCAGTTCCGGCACTGGAAAACTGAGGGATAGCCCAGTGGTTTAGGGCATAGCTTATATTTCGCTGAGTCCGTACGCCACGAACGCCGGGAGCAAGTGATGGTTCTGCGTGAAGCGCGTCACTTTTCAGGTCCTTTCCGTCGCCCACATTGGGTGGAACCCGGACAACCAGTTCAGAATGATGAAGAATGATTGAATTAACCCTGCTTCTAGCCATAAGCGGAATACTCTTGGTAATGTCTGCTTTGCTCCGGTTGAGGAGACTCCGACAATACAGAGCTTTGAGTGCAAGCCTTGAGAAGCGGTTTGATGTAACGGGCTTAGACCTTTCGGGAAGGACTGAATACGCCGACTGCTTCTCGCATGACTGGTACGTTCGGCATATGACACAGACGCAGCATGGTAGAATCGGTGAGTGGTTCCAACGTCAAATGATGGATAGGACTGAAGCGACATTTCTTTGGTTTAGCTTGATTCTTGGATCGGCAGCAATGCTGGTTGGCATGCTGATATTCTCATCTCTCAGGCTTCTCCAAGCCGGTTTTTTCGTGCTTTTCGTTGCCATATTGTTGATAATGGGTTCAGGAGGAGTCAGCATCTCGGACCAGTTGTTAAGTGCTCTACTGAAAGTCAAACAAGAGGATTATCGACGAGATGACTATCCATATGTCAGTGTCGGCATTAGGATTGTCAAGACGTGGACTATCTTCTCCCTGGCCGTCGGGGTTGTGTTCCTTGTGAGCGCACCTTTCGATACGCTGCTTTTTGATGTGGTCGGAACGGTAATCATGCTATTTGGAAATGCAGTCCTTTGGGGGCCAATGCTTGTGCTCTTCGGAGTGTGGCTACCTCTCGGTGTTATCTACATCAGCTTGGTTGTCCCGTTTATCTTCATAATCATCCCGTTGGCTCTCTATACCGTGTATCAACGTATCAGATATGGGCACACATGACAACCATCGTCGGCCTAGCGATACAACAGTGCTATTCCACAAAAGCAATCACGGCTGCTACTGTCGCCCCGCCAAGAGTCTGAGCGTATGTATGCTCCTTTAGAGCCCGTGCCTGCTGAGCAGGATAGCCACATGTCAATCTTCTTTAGTGTTAGATTGGGTGCTCTACTGATTTGGGCAGGCTCCGAGCGCGGCTGGCGTCAATCTCTGACATAGAGTAGGAGATTCACATGGTAGAACAGCGAGAGGTAGCGAGAATCTGGAACAGCAAACCCACACTTGAAGGTGCAGGCGTGCATCTCAAGCGAGCCTTTGGGTTCTACGAGGTCAAGGAGCTCGATCCTTTTCTATTGCTAGACGACTTTCACTCAGATAGACCGAGCGACTACATCGCGGGATTCCCATGGCATCCACATCGTCGAATCGAGACCGTGACTTACATGCTCAGTGGAAGGGTAAAGCACAGAGACAGCCTTGGAAATGGCGGGGAGATTGGGCCGGGGGATGTACAGTGGATGACAGCAGGAAGCGGAATAATCCACGAGGAAATGCCCCAGCGGACAGAAGGCATGCTTGCAGGCTTCCAGCTCTGGGCGAATCTGCCGGCCTCCCACAAGATGATGGATCCGAGGTACCGGGGAATCGAGAGAACTGACATCCCTGAAGCCGTACTCGACAATGGGACAAGAATCAAAGTCATATGTGGAGAAGCGGGCGGTGTTGTCGGACCGGTCAAGGAGATTGTAACAGACCCTGAGTACCTAGACGTAACGCTTCCATCGGAAACTCTGTTCACGCACTCCATCAAGAAGGGCTACACCGGTTTTGCCTATGTGATTGAAGGCAAAGGCCACTTTGACAAGAAAGCAAGCAGCATCATCGACCCTGAGAGCATCGTCCTCTTCGGGGATGGTACAGAGGTGCAAATCCGTTCGGCGAACCAGCCTCTTCGCTTCCTGCTCGTCTCGGGGAAGCCGCTAAGGGAGCCGGTCGCATGGAGCGGGCCTATTGTCATGAACACTGACGAAGAACTAGCACTGGCTTTCGAAGAGTACAGGAACGGCACTTTCCTGAAGCATCCCTAGGGCAATGTGGCCCTTGTCTGATGTCACAGGTTTCCGCTATCCTACAAGGCTGCCGAAACGTGTACGATTCCAGACAAGCGTGTACTAGTTATGATGTTGCAGCACCGCTGTGGCATATGTGTTCTTCGAAGACTCAAGCGTTTACTATCCGTACTCTCCGAAAGGCAGAATGATTTCGGAGAGTAAGGACTAGAGAATCTGATCCCCGTGCCAACTATCGTACACGTTCCTTCAGATACTCGACCGTTGTTCGTATCCTACGTTTACATAGTTCGACAATCGTGTACACTCAGAAAGCGCAGACCAAGGTTTTAAGACAAAGGTGCAATTCAATCGGCACAGCCATGGCAACTGATATCGACGTTGTGATAGTTGGCGCCGGACCTGCAGGTCTTACTGCAGCAAGACGCCTTGCACATCTCAACGTCGATTTCGTCTTGTTAACCCGGGAAAAGGTGCCCTGTGAGGACAAGGTATGCGGGGGTTTCGTGCCTTCAAGAGCACTCGAGTATCTAGCGGCAAGAGAGATTCCAGGGTCCTGGCCCGTAAAGAGCGTTCGGATGAAGTTTCCACGTGTTGATCTGACATCAGTAGATTTCGAAGATCCGGTCGGCTTCAATGTGACTCGAAGAGCCCTGGGAGAAGTCATGTTGAGCATGGTTACTGATTCAGCAACACATGTCTCGCTGGAATCGAACGTTCTGTCTGTGGACGCTGGGCCCGAAGGGTGTTCTCTGAATTATGTACAGGGCGGAAACAAGAGGAAACTGAAATGCAAGGTCCTGATTGATGCCAGTGGTGCGAATGCAGTGTCAATCAGGTCGGGGCTAGTCAGGCCTCGCATCTCAAATGAAGGGATGGGGTATGCCGTTCAGTACGAGATGCACCGCGAAGAGTCGATGCCACCATTCCCACAAGCCAACTACTTCCTGTATGGTTCGGAATTCTCACCTAGAGGATATGCCTGGATTTTCCCTAGGGGACACGAAACTGTGGTCGGAACCGGCGGTCTGGTGACGAATGTACGACAGTCTCAGCTGGACCTCTCAGAGTACATCAGCAGGATCACGAAAGAGACAGACTTCACCAAGGCTGAGCTTGAAGGGTCACAAATCACGAAGCAGCAAGCCGCGCTGATGCCACTGGCCGGCGTGGTAAAGCCTTCTTTTTCAGACCGCATCATGCTTGCTGGCGACGCAGCGGGTCACTGTTCTCCGATTACAGGCGAGGGGATATACTATTCAATGGTTGGCGGCGACACAGCAGCGGCAATTCCCGCGGAGGCCGTCAAGAAGAGAGACTTCACTGCCAAGTTTCTCTCCAAGTACGAGCGGCTATGGACTAGTCAGATAGGCTCCGACCTAAGGTGGGGACTGTGGCTGCAGAACAGGCTTGTTCGTAGCGGGTCATCCAGTTTCGGTTCCCAACTCCTCAAGTCGGAGAAGACAACCAGAACTATTGCTGAGATGCTTGTCGGCATCAGGTCTGTGACGAGCGCCATCAAGTCGGTGCTGCCCAGCTATCTGGGCTCGAAGATATCAGGCAAATCGTGAGTCACTGGGCTGTCTAAGACCCTGAGCCCCTCATCTTATTCACGATGAGAACACTTCTCACGATAGGCAGTATCCTCTCAGCTCGTTTATGAAATCCTCGAGCTTCTTGACCTTTGAGAATTCCTCTTCGATTCCCAGGTCACGGACAGTAAGCAGTGCCTTCTTCTTCTCAATGCGAACGTAGACACCGCCGATGCCTACGTTGTGTTTCATGTACACTGGATCCTCTTGGTTCTTTACACGGTAGAATCCTTGTCTTCTTAGCATCCTTGTGAACATCAGCATTTGCGTCTAGCCCTCCCGGTGGCAGACGAGTTAAAAAGTACACGCTACCATGATATAAACGAAGCGGGGTCTTCCGGTAAACGCTTCTGCGGGCTCGCTTTGGCAGCTTTGCCCTCAAATGACTCGGGCTCGTTTGGCGCGAAACAGCTGGAATGCGGCGTGTACCAAGTCCATGCACCGGTGTATACTGCCGCACAGGAGCGTGTACGAGAGCCCAGCTGCAAAGGTATAGGCCTGCACACCAGTCTTCTTGTTTTGCCTCATTGTCGCGTCCTGCGGAACGTATATACGGCGAGGGCCGCTGGCCCGGAGTCAAACAAGAATTGGTCGGGCCTTACAATGGATGTATGGGGCGATATCTTCGCGGCAGTTGTCAGTTTCCTGCGTCCAGTGTCTGTGATGCCATATTCTGCAGTGTTTGTCTTGGGAGTTGGTATTCTGCTCACTCTCATTTCCAGTTTCGTAACTGTGAAGATGGTTGACGTTAGCAAACTGAGAGCAAACATGGCGGAGCTTCGGGCATGGCAGACGAAGTTTAATCAAGCAAGGAAGACGATGGATCCCACACTTCTGCAGGAAGTTGTTAGTGAGCAATCGCACATTATGCAACTTCAGCCTGTCGATGCAAGGCGCCAGAATGAAGCCATGCTGTGTCTTCTACATACCGTTCCTGATCATCTTTGCCATTCTTAATGGAATATACGGTGCCACTCCGGTTGCGATTCTCCCGTTCAGCCCTCAGACTCTGTTGCCGTTCTTGGAACCTTGGGTCGGAGTGGCTGTTCCGGGCGGCGGGTTCGGTCTCTGGCTGTGGTCATGGTATTCCCTGTCGGCTCTAAGCCTTGGTACAATGGTACAGAGAGTGTTCGGCATACCCACGGTGTAGAGAAACGACGAGACAACCAACGGCTGCTTGAAGGCCTCCTTCGCAACAGACTTATTCTTGATTTGTTGTTGTCTTAGGCATGAGTTCCCCGCGAGCGAAGGTATACTTTGGGTCCGTGAAGCAAGGCAACAGAGCGAAGTTTGCCTGCTTTGCTGCCAAGGTTGACGAAATTGTCAAGAAACTTGACCTGTCCACGATCCAGAAGAAGGACAAGGTCGCCATTAAGATGCACCTTGGATACGAGGATGGTTACCAGACCATTCCTGTCTTCTTCGTGCGACGTATTGTGGACGCAGTCAAGAAGACTGGAGCGTTTCCTTTCATAACTGACAATCCGACTTCTGTGTACAATGCTGTGAATCGAGGATACACGTCCGAGACCTGCGGCTGTCCTCTGATACCATTCGATGGTGTGAAGGACAAGTATCTCTACAAAGTCGACATCGATTTCCATGGAGTCGAGTCCCTCGAGATGGGCGGCGTGCTCCACGATTCGGATGCGCTCATTGATCTCTCGCACGCAAAGGGTCACAATACCTGTGGATACGGCGGTGCAATCAAGAACCTGGCGATTGGAGGGTTCTCGGCCCAGAGCCGCTGGAACAAATATCACACGATTTGGCAGTCAATCCCATACTGGAAGTCGGACAAATGCACACCGGAGCACGCAAAGAAGCTTGTTGAATCGTGCCCTGACCACTTGATTACGTACAAGGAGGGTGAGCACAAGCTGAATCTCGAGTTCGACATGTGCAACCAGTGCATGAAGTGCATTCAGGCGGACAAGGGTGTGGGCTGCCTTGAGGTGAAGCAAGAGCACTTCTCCGCGTTCCAAGAGATGATGGCTATCGGCACAAGCAAGGTGCTGGAAAACATCCCGAAGGAGAAGAGATTCTTCATCAACTTCGCGATTGAGATCACTTCATACTGCGACTGTTGGCCATTCGCGCAGCCCTGCATCGTGAATGACATAGGTGTTCTAGGCTCTCGAGACATGGTTGCGATAGAGAAGGCCACTCTGGATCTGATTGCGAAAGAGGGTTTGAACGAATCAATGATACCTCTCTTCTTCAGACCGAACCTCGACAAGAAGGTGAATCTCCATCCGTTCCAGAGAATACACGGACCGATGAAGAACCCATACATCGTTCTCGAGTATGCGGAGAAGCTCGGTTTAGGAACCAGAGACTACGAGCTGGTCGAAGTCCTGTCCCCGGCGTCCACGGTCAACATGAAAGCGCCAACGCATGTGACCGAGATTGAGCCAACGTTCTTCTAGTGGCTGGCACCTTCTCGTCAACTTCAGGGCGCGCCAAGAAGGTCCAGTCCAGTTCCGCGGAACCATTAAGTATCGGAAAGCCAATCGTAGCTGTATGGCTCATCCCGCTATTCTCAGATATCCTGATGGTCGCGTGCCGCACATCAACCTGAAAGAGGGTGATGTTGCAGGTTACGTACTGCTTCCAGGCTCCTTGGAAAGAGCGAAGACTGCATCCACGATGTTCGACGAGGTGGAGGAAAAGGGAATGCATAGAGAGTTCCTGACCTTTACTGGAAAATACAAGGGTGTTGATGTCACCGTGATGTCGACAGGGATGGGGTGCTTCAGTGCAGTGACGGCGGTGGAAGAGCTTGCCGCCATCGGGGCTCACACATTCATCAGAATTGGATCATGTGCCACACTGCAGCGTAGAATAGAACTGGGCCACGTTATTATTGCAACGGGCTGCATTCGCGACGAAGGATCCACTCTTGAGTATGCCCCACTGTCTTTCCCCGCAATCCCGAATCTGGATGTTCTTCTTGCTCTCATTGACTCTGCAAGAGAAGCGGGAGTCACGTATCACACTGGCATAGTACGCACATGTGACAACTTCTACATGCGGGATCGGTCGCCACAACTTAACAAGCAGTATGCACGGTTGGGTGCGGTCGGCATTGACATGGAGCTCTCTGGCATTCTTGTTGCCGCTATGGATCTGGCAAGAGGGCAGCGGGAATACTCACCGCGGGTTCAAACCTTATGACAGGCGAGAATCGTTACAAGGGTCAGCGAGTGGACGAGTTTGAAGCGGGCGAGAAGAGGATGATCGGAGTCGCGCTTGAAGCGATAACCAAGCTGGACGCACCATAGAGAGAAATCAGGCGTGGTTCGTAGGTCTTGCTACTCGATTCCTCCCTTCTCTCAAACATTTTTTCGTGGTAACTCAAGCGAAGTATCCTTAATACATCTGTTTCGGCACATACGACGGGACTCGTTCACTCACATCCTGTGTTTGCGTCCTGTGATGTCGGAGGCAATACATAATGCCGAGTGGTCTTGAAGCATCAAACGTGCTCACGCCTGAAGAGCGTCTTAAGAAATATAGAGAGCTCCTGATCAAGTTGACCAGTGAGAAGTCAAGGCTCGCGAAGGAACAAGGTCAGACGCCAGATGGTGGAACTGAGGGCAATCCCATTGCGAAGAGCACGTTGAAAGAGGGACTGCCAGAAACGAGTCCGAGAATGAGCGCTGCTGGCTCCGTTTCCTCTGAACCCGCTAGCAATGCGATTGCCGTACAGATAACCGAGCCACTCAAGCTTTCGGGTTCACAAGGTCAAATAGTCAGTTCGATGAAGACTGTACCCGTCTCTTCGTCTGAAGGGAAGAACCGTATTCTGTTGAAGGTGAAACAGAAATCCATAGATTCCGAAATCGAAGAAGTGAGACGGCAAAGAGAAGACCTTGAAAGAAGATACGAGAAAGGTCGCATTGACAGAGACGAATACCAGCACGAACTCGAAGAGCTCATAAAGCGTGGGCAGACTCTCCTCGTCAGAAAGACAGAGGTCTGCAAAGAGCTGGAAGCAGTTGGCCAGAAGTGAAGCAGTCGTTCGGGTTTTAGGTTTTGGTGATAGTCTAACTGCGGGCACACCTGGCTACGACCCTTTCGATCTTTCGGGGGACGAGAAATCCCAGTATGGTTACTGGCTGGCCAGACAGGCAAACCAGGAAGACGGCATTGACATAGATTTCGATAATCAGGGTGTGCCTGGTGAGCTCGCGCGACACATGTTGCCACGTCTTAGGAAAGCGATGAACCTGCGCAGCTATGACATTGTCATAATCCTAGCAGGCAGCAACGATGTTGGATGGGGGAGTGACTCGGAAACAATCTGTTCTCACGTCAAGTCGCTTTGGGAGCATGCGCTCGACAGAGGTTCGCGAGTCATCGCATGCACGATTCCGCCGGTAGGATTTGCATATCCCGGGGTGCAAGAAACACAAGCTCGACTTAACGAGAACAATTCGCATGTCAGGAAAGGATTACAATAATCTGCTAGTGGTCGACCTATTCAACAACCTGTCAGACGAGAAAGGTCTGCTGGTTGCAGAATTCGATAGTGGCGACGGTCTTCACTTGAGCATTGAGGGATACAGACGCATGGGTGAGGCCATTTGGCGGAGCGGCCTTCGAGTGTTACTTGGATGAGTCGCGTTGTGCCGAGCGAGACCGGGCAAACCTTTGAGAAGTAGAAACACGAAAGGTGTTTTCACGCATCTCTCAGCAGTCTACTGAAATGCATAGTCTGATATGACGGCTTAGTGAAGAATCAGAAGGCGGTAGTACGTCGCACGAAGGCAATCCCCACAGACCTGAAAGGGCAGATCTAGGTCCAGAGCATCCGTGGGGTGACCGAGGTCAAGCGCTTTTCCAGCTCGTGTTCTTCGTTATTTGGGTGGCGGATTCATTCATCTTCGGTATCTCGACACTACTCGCGGGTTATGTGCCACTGTATATTCGCCTTCCAATTGCTGGCTTCTTCCTTGTCTTGGGCATGTGGTTGTTCTCGGGTGACCGATCGAGTTGTCTTCGGCGAAGTGCGAGATCCTCCTCGTGTGATTGACAACGGCGTTTTCGCCCATGTGCGGCATCCCATGTACTTGGGAAGCCTATGCATGGACTTGGGATTGTTTGTGACAACCTGCTCTATCTTCTGCCTAGACATTCTTGCTGTCATGTTCGTGTTCTACGACAGAATCGCAGCGTTTGAAGAGCGAGACCTTGCCGAGAGGTTTGGGGATGAATATGCGGACTACGTGTATAGAGTCAGAAGATGGATTCCACATCCTTAATCGGCCACTGCCGTGTTCAGGCATGCTTTTGGTTTGAAAGCGCAGTCCGACGGCACGATACAATCAAAAGCACCATGTGCAAGTCTCTTGCTTGTCAAACGAGCGGAGGACTGACCATGGCCACCGAGCGCCGAAGTGTCGCCACGGACAAGATGGCATTTGTCGACATGGTAAGTGACATGAGTAGGCGCGGTGACATTTCTGCAGTCGCCGAAACGTTCGAAGGATACTGGACCGACAAAACGAAGTACCCTTGGCACACACTCTATTCGCTCCTTGAGAAGCGATCCCTCACAAAAGAGCCAGATGCTGATTTGTCAAATACGCTGCTCTTGTTGCGAGACGCTGTGTTCGGAGCACTGGGTCTGACGTCCCTCAGTTTGGTCCTCGACGTGAGCACAGAGGAGATTGTCCGGAAGATTACCAAGCAGCATTCTTGGAAAGACGCACAGCGGAATATTAGAGAATATGCATCAGGCATTGTATCTGACATGATTGGACAGGGCGAGATTAAGTACTTGACAACAATCGGTCTTGCGACAGATGGACTTGGCTTCCTTCTGCCTTCCTTGCGACAAGCCCAGCTTGATGAATTCAAGAAGCTAAACCCAAGGCCCTGAAGGGAGAATTGGACTTGAGACGATTGTCCAGTTCAGTCGTCGGACGAACACTGCTCAGGCAACTTGCCATCATGGAAGATGAACTGGATGAGGACGATCCTCGCGCGGCGGCATTACTTGAGAGCTATGAGCATATGCTTGTAGACCTTGAAATCGGTGAGGACATCGCTATTGCTCCCGTCTCGGACACAGAACAAGCCACAATTGTTGGCGGACCGGTTAAGGCGTCTGTGGGGAAGAAGCCAACGAGAGGTACAGAAAGCCGGCGTCTGGCAGTGCAGACCAACCTAACGGAGTATGTGGGGCATCCCCAAGAAGGAGCAGCTTCAAAACACGTTCCGATGCCTAGTCGTCCAAGGTCAAGAGCCGGAAGAAGCCCGGCGAAGCGGGAGAGTACAAAGCGTGCGCACAAGTGAGATGGGAGAGAACCTGTTTGAAGCCTACGACAGCAAAGCCGAAGACAACGAAGTCAACCACGTCAGAGGCTGAGCGGAAGGCAATCAAGCAACTCCGCGATATTGCGTGGAGCCTGGATTCTCCAATCTTGGAAAGCATGTATGAAGCTGCAAGCCACCTCGCCGCGCAGCCAACAGCTGAGAACTCTGTTGGCGAAAGCGTTGAGTGTGTCCAAAGCCGATGACCCCGTTATGAGAAAGACTGCTCTCAGGGTTGCCGGTCAGAATGCATACGGGCAATACATCCGACAGCTGATGTCACAGCTGAAGGAAGTCAATCCTGCTGAGCGCGAGCAGGTCCTTCAGGCAATCGAGGAGAAGTTCATTCAGACCGGTCCAAAATCCTTCACAGAACAGAAGAGGTGGGCAGAGGCCCTGCAGTCTCTCAGGAAGGGAACATCAGCCGACAATTGTGGGCATCATGGCTCTTCTAGGAAGCGTTGGCACACAGTGGGCGAAGGAGCTTGTCTCCGAGCGCGTGGAGACAATGAGCTTCGGTAGTGTGCAGAGATTGACGGCGTTTCCAGTGGCAACGCGCGCCAACTTGCTTAAGATGTTCTGCCAGAAATCAGCTGAGAAGAGGCCTGACCTGCTTCCGTACATATGTCCTATTATCGACCCAAAAACAGTGCAGTACCTGCATCCGTTCCTGAGGAATGGCAACTGGCAGGTCAGGTCTGAGGTTGCAGAAACCGTGGCCAAGCAGGGAGTCACTGCGCCAGCGGGGATTGTCATGGACCTTGTCGCCGACGGAGACTGGCGCGTGAAGCAGGCACTGTTGGACAGCATGAGCATCAGAGGCTCCAGATTCCTTCCCCTTCTGAAGATACTGGAGTATCTCGTGCGGGATCCACACACTAGGGTGCACGGACTCGCCGGGAGGATTTTGCTGCGGCTCGGGTCGGAGGTTTGTCGCGATTCCAATCTCTCTGCTCAGCGCGACAAGATAGAGAAGCAATTCAGAGCTCAGCTGCTGGAAGCGGCTACGACAAACGGTGATGTTGATTCTAGCTGGCTCGGAGTGAGTCTCGTCGAGTCATTTCCAATCCCTGTTATCTCAGAAGAAGAAGAGGCAAGTGGTAGCACCGAAGCCCCTCAAGGTGTGAGTCTGGAGGATATTGGCGCGCGCAAACTAACCGGTGAAGCCGAGCTACATCCCAGCTCGGATTTAATGGCTGCTCTTGTCGGTGCACGAGACGCCGCCAAAGCGCGGCACTCAGTGCCAGCCGAGGACACGACCGAGATTGAAGCCGAGCCTGTTTCCGGACGAACAGAATATGCACCCGCTGACACTTTCATGAGGTTGCTTCGTAGCATGACTGCTGTGACGGGGAAGGAGGTAGAGATTTCCAAGCTCAAGAACAATGCTGCGTCCTCGGGACTGGATGACAGAGAGTTCGATTTGGCGCTGGAGCAACTTGAGCGGGATGGTATCGTCTACCGGTCAGGCAAGGACAGGCTAAGTGTGGCCGACATGGAACCGTAATGCGAGGATTACTTGACCTTGGTCCCGTTTGCATATCGCGCCGAAAGCTCCATCTAGGTCGCCCCATCTGACACATGGTGTCATATCACTGAGCGTGATCGCTTCATGCACAGGGATGATCATCATGGCGGAATCCACTCTGATCAAGAACGGGCTGATTGTCACGGGTGATGCACAGGGAAGAATCTTTCTTGGTTTCGTTAGAATCGAAGGTACCAAGATTGCAGAGGTTGGCAAGGGAGAACCGCGCACCAAGTCAGATGTGACAGTCGACGCATCCGGCTGTGTCATCATTCCGGGTCTTATCACTGCCCACACCCACCTGTATGGGATTCTTCTTAGAGGAGCATCACTCAACATAGAACCACCGACAGATTTCGCCCAGATTCTTCAGAGGGTCTGGTGGCCGCTTGACGAAGCGTTGACGGTTCAGGATGCGAAAGCAAGTGCACTGGCCGCATCGGCAGACATGATTCGCAATGGGTCAACCTTCTTTGCTGACACGTACTCAGGTCCTAATTCAATAGAGGGCGTGCTCGATGCAATTGCTGAGGCAACACAACAAATCGGGATTCGATCGATGCTGGCCTTTGAAGTCACAGAACGCAACGGCACTGATGAAGCCGCGCGCGGCATGAAAGAGAATGTGCGCTTCGCGAAGGCCTGCGCAAGAATCAAGGGATTGACTTCAGCGATGGTCAGCCTTCATGCCTCGTTTACTGTTGACGATGAGGTGATTGCCAAAGGTGCAGAAGTCGCATCCAGCAATGGAATTCCTTTGACTATTCATACTTCAGAAGGTCTCGTAGATCTCTATCATAATCTGGAAAAGAAGGGTGAACGAACGGTCGAACGGCTCGCAAGACTGGGTGTCTTGAGGCCGCGAACTGTGCTGGCACACTGCGTACACGTCAACGGGAATGAACTCAATCTCATTAGCAAGTATCAAGCAGCGGTGGCCCACAATCCAATGAGCAATATGCTGAATGCTGTCGGCACTGCGCCCGTGCCTGACATGTTGGCAAGGGGCATAAAGGTCGGCCTTGGGAATGACGGTTGGATATTCGACCCCTTCGAGAACATGAGGTGTGCATTGACTGTCCACCGGCTTGCAACGCGGAATCCGAGTGTGATTGGTCCAGACCAAGTATTCAGGATGGCTACGATTGAAGGCGCAAGATGCTACGGACTTGACAACATCATTGGAAGCATTGAGTCTGGAAAACTCGCAGACATAGTTGTCCTTGATGCCTCCAGGGTTCCTACCCCTGTTGATTCTGGTTCCGTCGTGGCTCATCTGATCAACACGTTCTCAGGACGGGATGTGTTGCATGTGTTCGTCAATGGTCGACCAGCAGTGTGGAATGGAAAACTGAAGACGGCTTCTGATGATTCAGTCTCAGCGACGTCAAGGGAATCCGCACAAGCGCTCTGGTCCCGTTTGTCGAAGGACTCAAGGATGAAGAAAAATCAAGACTGAGTCAACAAACATTGTGGGAGAAAAGGAAAGAAGGGGCGGAAGCCGCTCAGGTCACCTTTCTCCTTCTCAGGCACACTACTACGCCAATGAGTACAATGACGACCACGCAAGCCGCGATGTACAGGCCGAGAGTCTGTCTCAAGACCTGCGGCGAAGCAGAAGGACAATCAGGACCGCCGCCACAATCCCGCCACCGGCACCCAGCCAAACGAAAAGAGGAATGCCCAAAGGTGGTAACGTTATTGTTGCCTGGGGTTGGACTGTAACGTTGAATGTTGCAGTGAAATGGCCATCGTACATGTCATATGCCGTGACAGCGACCCCATACGTGCCGCTTGCCAGAGTTGACGCATTTGTAAGAAGGCCGCCGGAGCTGATTGCAAAGTGTAAGGTGTCATTGACCTGCCACTGGCCGATGCTAGAAGGATCAGAGGCTTGCAACTGATAACTCAGTGCTTGCCCGTAGGCCAGTGTCTGCGAAACAGGTGTGACCACCCACTTAGGCAGGCCATCTCGGATGAATGATATCCTTTCTGTCGCATGGGATGTGTTGTTGGTGGCGCTAATAGTGTACCGGGCCAGAACGCCGTCGCTTTTGAGATATGACACCTGAATGACCGTGTTCTGCTGGGTTTGATTCAGTGTGCATTTCAGCCCCCAATAGAGAGTGTTATTGACATAGGTGGTAGCTGTGCTATTCCAGGATGTATAGGTCTTAATCACATTCCCAATTAAGGTGAAATTCCCAATTGGCAGAACAAACGCTGTACCGAAGTACAATAGCCCGAGGAATAGGATCCCGTACAGGCCGATTGCGGTCTCGTTGCTCCAATACCAGCCTACGTTAGGACAGGGAACCTGAGCCCACGCAGTGATGGAATTCGGTATGGATGGAGGATCGCTGGTCACATTCATGAAGAGAGCTTCATTGACATTCGGACCCATTGTTACGCCACTTGTGGTCAGGTGAAAGTTGAAAACGTCACCTTTCACGGCTGCCCATGATAGCCCTTGATTAGAGGCTGCGGCAACTGGAGAAACGAGAAAGAGACTCGAAATTGCAAGTGCGACTGGTAGTTGTAGCATGTGTCTCATTAGTGTAACTCTCCCTAGAAACCACTTGATGGTGCTGCTTACAATATAGCCAGATTTGAAGAAAAGCATTCTGCATTGACGCATGAACCGCGCGGATGAGGTTTGAGACCGTGTACTCAAGACTCATGACCAGGGGCTTTCTGGATGTCTTTGTCGGTGGGCTGCTAACCGTTTGGAATCGTAAACTGAAGTCAATCTCTATGAGTCGATCTGAGGGTTGTGAACGGAATCTGCGAGTAGGGTTGGTTCTCGATTGCCAAGAGCGTCGAAGTTGAAAAAAGACCAGGGTAGAGTCACGGAAACACTAGGCGAAAAAAGAGGAGAGCAGGGGCAGATGCCCCTGACTTGAAGCAAACTACTTCTTCCTGATGCAGACGACAACACCAAGAATTACGATAACAGCCACCGCAGCACCGACGTAGAGTATATTATTCTGCAGGAACCCGACTATGTCGAATCCCTCGGAGGGCAGGCCATCTCGGATGAATGAAAAGTCTGTGGTCGCGTGTGATGTATTGTTGGTGAAATCAATGATGTAGCGGGCCAATACGCCATCGCTCTTCAGAAATGACATCTGAAGGACAGTGTTCTGCTTAGTCTGAGTCTGTGTGTACTTCAGCCCCCAATAGAGAGTGCTATTGACATAGGTGGTAGCTGTGCTGTTCCAAGCTACGTAGGTCTTGATTAAATTCCCAAGGAGGGTAAAGTTTCCGATAGGCACAACAAACCCAGTACCGACGAGGAGTATCCCGAGGAATACGAGTCCATAGATACCAATGCTGGTCCCATTGTGCCAGAAAATGTCGACATCCACATTGGGAACCTGAGCCCACGTAGTCATGGAATTCGGTATGGACGGAGGATCGTCAGTTATGTTCATGAAGCAAGCTTCATTGAGATTCGTACCAGTTGTTACTCCACTTGTGGTCATGTGGTAGTTGTAAGCGTTAGTTTTCACCACTGCCCACGACAGCCCCTGATTAGAAGCTGCAGCAACTGGGGACGCAACAAACATTGTTACAATCGCAAGCGCGATTAACAGCTGTAGCGTGCGCTTCATTAGTTCATTTCTCCATAGAAACCATTTGATAATGGTACCTGTAACAGGCTCAGATTTGAAGAAAAACATTGCCTTCGGCCCATTCTCACGACAGGCTACCTTGAGGTTCTACAGAGGCCAGTGAGCGACAGATTCGATTGAATGAAAAACAGACCCAATCTCGGCTTCCCAGAAAAAGGGAACAGATAAGGGACAAAAGCCCCTAATCCTCCCTACCTTCTCTTACAGGCGACTACAAGCAGAACAAGAACAACGACGCCAATTCCAATGTACAGCAAGTTGCCTTCGAGGAAGACCACCAAGTCATTTGGAAGTCCTTGTCTAACCAGCGACAAGTCGCTCTCCTTCACGTGTGTGGCGATGTCGGTCTCTGTCCAATGATATCGTGCAAGGACGCCGTCGGATTTCAAGTACGATGTTTCGAGTACGATCGTCTTTCCGCTAGAAGAGGTGGTAAGGCTCATGCCCCAGTACGCAGAGTTCTCGACCATTGTGGTATTGATCTGCCACAGTGGAATCTTGTCAACCAGTCTTGTCAGGAGTGACCAATTCCCGGTCGGAACAGCAAGATACCCGCCAAACGTCGCGAGTGGCAGGAGATAGAGCCATAGCAAGATTGGGACAACTGAACCGTTGGTCCATCTCCAATCAAAGGAAGGGTTGGGATCCGGAATGTCGCTCCATAGGTTGACAGTGCTGGGAATCGCACTTATACTGCCCATTGTGGCGTACATGCCTTCGTTAAGGTTCAACGCCGGGCTTGTCATCAGAGTAAACTCGTAGTCTATCTTGTCACCGGGATTGAAGCCCCACTTCAGTCCCTGAAGGTTGGCCCCTGCGGCTGGAAACACCAGACACATCGTCAAGACCGTAACCGCAGCCACGACTTGCACGGCGCGTTTCATGCTTCACATTCCTTCAGAATTTGGCCTGATACCAAGCAATGCCAAGAGAAAAGCTCTTCGGCGCTCTCGACGGGGCAAGTGAGCGGCACGTATCTCAACGGTTTTGTACTACTGTTCGCGTGGCACATAGGGAGGAATCCTCTTTGATGTCCGATTTCCATTATGACGGTCCGCTGTTTGATGCCCATTCCCATGCAGCCGACGAAGCAGCTTTGAAGCTCATGGTGGAAACAGGTAGCAAGTTTGGCGTCGAAAGAGCCCTCCTCATTCTGCACACTGCTCAGGCTGCACGATTTCGTGAGATGTACCCGGGGCGTTTTGTTTTTGCCAAGTTTTTCCTCAACACATCACTTTGCGCTGACGATTTCACAGGTGTGAAGCAGGAAGTCCTTGCGATGAGAGAGCAAGGCTATTCCGTGGCTAAGACACATTTCGCTCCGTTCTGGAGGGACCGAATTCCCGAAGGAGGCAAGCCGATACCTCCCGTTCAAGACGACGGATTCAGTTCCTTCTTTGACCTCCTCTCTGACCTCAAGATTCCAGTGGTCATACACATCTCTGACCCTGACACTTATTATGCGACCAAGTACTCCAATAGTCAGGTCTATGGAACAAAGGACAGCCATATCGCAGAGTTCGAGAAGAGACTGTCGAAGAACCAGCAACTGAGATTCCAAGCCGCGCACTTCGGCGCACAGCCCGAGCTGCCAAGACTTGAGAACCTAGGACGAATGTTTGACACGCATCCCAACCTATGCGTCGACACAGGATCTGCTAGGTGGATGGCGAGAGAACTGGGAAAGAACGTTAAGAAGGCGAGAGCATTCGTGACCCGTTATTCGCGTAGAATTCTCTTCGGTACCGATTGCGTTGCCCGCACACTCGAACGAGACTACTATGAGGGACGCTTTCTCACCGAGAGGCTGTTATGGGAAAGCGATGTCCGTGGAGTCCCGCTGCCTTTCGTTGATGAAGACACCAAGAACTCCGGAGGTACTTTCATCAACGGTTTGTCATTATCACCAGCCGTCTTAAAACGGATATACTGGGAGAATGCGTTGGCGCTTTACGAGAGCTGACCCGAGTCTCCTGCTGATCGGGTCCGTTTCTTCTTGGAACTTCGAGATTCCTTCTTCCTCCTGAGCGTGTCTGGTTGCAGGTAGTCTGAAAGCGATGTTTGATGACGCGTTGACATCCCCCACTTTCTGCCCTCAGCTTCCTTTTCTACTATGCTTTCACGATGCATGTGATGGAGATGGTACAGGACCGTTGCTGCCGTCAGGTTCACATCGTATGCTATGTCCTGAACTGTGCTCCACTCTTGTCGCTCAAGCCTCCTAATTATGCTGGTTCGAGCGACCAGACCCCTTCGTACGTTTCGAATCCAATGGAGACGTGCTCGAGGGTCTATCGACATTCATACCACTTACCATTGAGTCCAATGCGTCAATGCCTATATGAGAGCTTCCAGATTAGTCCAGAGCATGGTCCAAGCCAATAAGCGCTAAGAATGCAGCAGGCTCATTATCCTCTGATATCGGACGAACACGGTAGTCAGGATAAGAATGGCTCAAACGGGCAGCCACACGTGTGCCCATGAGCTTGGTCATAAAAGTCGCTTTCTTTCCGCGCCAGAGATAGACTACTCTGTTCTCGTGGTCAACGAAGACCAGAACCTTACTGGAGTCGGTGTGTGTCACGTACTCCTCCGCGGGTATGAGCCTTGCTTGTTCGTCTATCTCAAACGCTTCGACCATTATCGTAGCTCCGAGCAGCCATGGCGGTTGTCTCTTGATTCCTATTTGTCTTATCATCCTTTTCAGTTGAGTTGGTAGGGCCATGCCCCGATGACCCAACCTCGCAGAGTCACGAGATAATGCCGCAACATCGCAAATTACGTTATATTCGGCAAGTGCTTTGAACGATTCTGAGGGTGATCACTCTGCAGCAAGAGGACGGCTCCATCGGTTGGTTCGTCGACCGCGAGAGGAGAAGAATCGAGGTCACGTATCCGGACCAGATACTAGTCTGCTATCCTCTAAACGCAATTCCTGACCCAATCTATGAAGCAATGGCGTCCGCACTGGACGGTAGTGTCGAAGCATACGCCAGAGTGGAGGAGCTATACAGCTCAAGTGTGATGAAACCTGCTGTTTGCACTCTCAACCTCTCCGGTCCGTTTCCCATCAACGCGGCTACGAAGCTCGTAAGACTCACGCTTACAGACGAAGCAATCGAGGATACTATGGACGAGATTGAGGGTGAGCTTCTTGCCTTGCAGGGCCGACCATTCAGACAAACCCTACAGGAACGGATAGACATTTACAAGCGGCTCTACGTCGATGACAAGAAGGTCGACCGAATGAGATTGGGCGCCGTAGAGATGTTCCAGGATGTTACATACTCGAACATCCAACGAGACCCAAGAGCCACGCTTTCCTTTATGTGGAACAGACCCGGCGAGGCTGTCGCCCCGGGCTACCAAATCAACTGCTTGGCTGAGATTTCTCAACCAAAGGAGCCCTTCTACAGGTTCATGAGGTGCCTTAGGTCGCTCTTCTCTTCAAAATTCATGGATATGCGAGTCGCCGAGTACACTTGCGCGTACAAGTTCTGGGTCTCCGAAGTGAAGGACAAGTCGCTTGCACCCAAACTTGGGTTCGTCCCGCAGGCCTAGTAGTTAGTGAGTCGGAGCAGTCTCTCAGGCAGCTCTTCTATGCTGGCTATTTCCAGAACTACCCCACGTGCGGCTTTTGCGAGAGCGTCAGCCCCCTGCGCATTGTTCGATATTCTGGGTACGACTATTATGAGCTTTATGTCCTGGTGTTTGATCTCGCCTGCCAGCTCCTCGCATATTTCAAGATCACTCAGGTACATGTCCGTGTTCAAGATCAGAATTCTTTCTTTGGCTCTTGTCTCCTTGAAACCTGCTAGTGCAAGAGCAAGAGCTGTGCGCGCGCCGGTCCCACCTCCAGCCCTCACATCGAGAAGGTCTGCTACAACCTTGTCTATTGAGGCAAGCCTATCTTCCAGTCGCTTCACGATATGCGTCTCATTATCGAACAGGACTACTCCAAAGTCATCTCTTTGCACTGCGAATACGCCTGCCATCACCGCAATGGCAAGCATCCCGAGCTTCTCTGCACTCTCCATCGAGCCTGACTTGTCCAGCGCCCAGAAGAAGGCTCTGTGGCCTTGATAGGTTTCGTTGATTAGGAAGTCTTCTGGATTCAGAATCTGAAGACTCGTTCTACCCTGAGAAAGCAGGGAATCGATGGTTTCCTCGAGGTCTATCAGGTCAGTCTCGTCGCCTATCCTGAACGGTCTGATAATTGAACTCTCCTGCAGGCCTCCCAGCATGGATGTTCCCATGGTTTGACGAGCGAATCGCTCGCCCACGTCGATTAGAAGTTTCTTGGCGATTTCCCTTAGTCTGTCTCTGACTTCATCGGGCACCTCATCACGATATGCATACCATATTCTGACGATGTTAGTTGCAGGGCCTCCAAGAAGACCACCCATGACCTTATTGACGCGGTCTTGACCGGGTTGATTTCCAGACGGTACGCCTTGGCCTCGCAGTCCGCCTCTATATCCCATCTTGGGAGAATTGGTGCCAAGAGCAGCATGCAGGTCAATGTGCGCGACGGCCCCTAGTGCCGCTTGGTTGTCTTTTGATAGAGCCAAGTCTGCGAGTTGCTCAAGCTGGTCATGGCTCAGTCCGGCCGCAGACATCAGGTCGTGAAGTCTGTCAAAGTTAGACACACCTTGCTGAATTAGCTTCTTTATGACCTCGAAAGATGGATTGAGTAGCTCGCCTATCTCCTCTTCAGTCATCCCCAATGCTTCCCCTGCGCTCCTGATGGCCTCGGAACTTGGCGCTTGGCCTGCGTTCGAGGATGACTTCACGATTTGACGCAGGTGAGCTTTGCTGGTCGCCCGTGCCGCTGCCGCATCTGCTAGCCTTTGCACAGACTCTTCCCACTTCTTCCCCGTGTTTGCATCAGGGAGCTTCTGGCGAAGGCCGACATGTTCACTCACCTTCTGAACCAAGTACTCAGCGGGGTTTGATCGGGAGTAGGCGTTCTGGATGAGGTCGTTCGTGAGCTTGTCAACCAGGTTCTTCCAACTTGGACTATCCATTGCGTTCTCTGCCAGCTGTCTTGCATCTATGTTCTTTGACGCGCCGGAATCGTACTGGTTGTCATACTCACGCAACAGGTCTTCTCGGATATCTAGACCCGTTCCACTTTGGATCTGGCTTGCAAACTCAAATGAGTCGCCAAGCGAAAAGCTAGAAGGAGCAGACCTAGCTAGGTCGACCAGGTTATCAGGCGCCCTTCCAAACTGGGCAGAGTAATTTCCTGCGTCACTGAGATTCTGAAGCGCTTGCTGCAAGGCCGTGTCCATCGCTTCACGTTGCGCCTTACTTGGAGACTTTGATGTCCTCCATGTAATGCAACGCCTTGGCAGCGGTCGCTGGATCCTTGATGGCCAGCTGCTCGAATTGTGTTGTGACATCTCGGTCTCGTCGCAATGCCTTCGCTGCCAACCGTTCGGCGGCATTCTCCACTTCAGATAATTCGTCAAGAGCATCGAGCACCTTGGAGTTCAGAATGTCTTTGCTGGTCATGTCGCCAGCCTTGTCGAGAAGCTTCTGCGAAGCGGTTCTCTTCAGCTGTTTGTCGCTGGAAATCCCTTGGAGCACAATGTCCCCGTCGCTGAGGTAATCTCTGGCAGCATCGTACAGTGAAGTATCCTGTCTTTTTCGAATCTTTTGAAGATAGTCATAACCTGCTTGTACACGTTCCTTCTTGATCAGCTTGGCAAGTTCCTGTTCGTGTCGTATCTGCTGTATTACAGCCTGAAGTGCATTCGAGCTGATTTGTTGTTCTGGGCTGGGGGCGGCTTCCTCCATCTTTTTCTCTGACGACTTTCCAAAGACGATATCCTCGGCGACTAAGCGTGCCAGCTTTTGGTCAGGAGGAAATGTAGTGAACACAGCAGCCTCGATGAAATCATCCAATGTCAGCTGGCCATTCTTGAAGAATCTTGAGGAGAGCAAACCAGGAATCGCCTGTGTCTGACGAACGCTCGGCTTGGCTTTCGCTTCTGGGCTCTGTCTCATTCTGTGAACGAACTCGTGGGCGAACGCAGGCACGTTTTGCATGTTCGGGGTAATTACCGGGTTGCTCGTCAAGCTTCAGGCACCGCCAGCCTACTTGTTTGTCTCATCTTCATTGGACTCTGATACATGAGCTGTCGAGCGGCTGGAAGCCAATGCCCTGCTAACAAGAAGACTCACTGCAGGTTCAGGGTCAATCCCAGGTCGGAACTTCAGGCCTCCAAGAAGAACATGGTGAGCGGCATCTGACAGTACTTCATGAGTAATCTGCTTATTCTCTCGCTTTGACATCTCAGCCGCCAGCCGAGCAATCGAGATACCTGCACGAATCGAGGCAGGTACTTCGACGTCAGTATTTGCCCTCGTAGCCGAGACCAGATTGTATATGCTGTCGAGTACGTGATCACTCAGCTTGTACTCAGGACAATTGACTCGTATGATCTCGATTTCAGTTTCCTTGCGAGGATAGCCTAACTTTATCCATACCCGCACACGGTCTCTGAATGCCTCACTGAGCCTGTGAACGCCTGCCATCTCCTCAGGATTCATCGTGAGAACTGGAAAGAAACCATCACGTGCCTTTATCCTACCAATCCTCTGCACGTTAACGCTGAACTCCTCAAAAGGCTCAAGCAAAGAGTTCTGAACATACTCTGGCAAACGATTGCCTTCGTTCAGACCAAAGACTCCTCCGAAGACCATCGCTCTGAGAAGCGGGCCCGGCTCGAATGAATCGAGAGTAAAGCCCCGATTGAGAACCAGTGCGGGGTTGAATGAACCTATCAGGTGGGACGGGCGAACTCCCTCATCCCCGGTCACCCATTCGAACAATCGGTTCGTATTCTGAGCGTACGCACGCAAGAGTAGTGTCTTGCCTACGCCCGGGGGACCGATTATCGCCGGTATCAAGTTGGCATTCTCGCAGTCCTGAAGTATGTCAAATGCGTCCTTGTACTGCTCTCGGACAACCATTCGCACTTTCTCTGTGGAAGCCGCAGCCAGACGGTCTTGGAAAGCATCAGCAAAGGCCGTATCCTCATTTCCGTGCAACGCTTTACCCCCTGACAATGCCGAGATTCCTTCCAGACTATTAAAGCCCGTCATTGTGCTCATACTTGCATCGAAACCTGTAACATACCAAGCTCCATGCGAAACCTACTAGTAAGCCTACTGAAGGTCTCGTGTCAACTCCTCGGAATAGGCGAACAGTGCCGGCTGCCCTCCGGTGTGCCAAAATAGAGTCGGGCTATCGCTGGGGGTCTCACCGGAAAGGGCCATTTCAATAAGTCCGACACCAGCCTTCCCAGTGTAGACAGGATCAAGCAAGATACCCTCAAGCTTGGCAAACATCTCGATTGCCTTGAGTTCGGTGTCGTTCATTCTTGCATAGCCTTCTCCGATGAAACGATCTGTTACCAAGATTTCAGGACTGAACTTCGGAATCAACGATGGGTATTCCTTGATCATTCTCTGGATGAGCTGTCGGACTCTGGAGACCGCGGAGTCTGCTGAGTCATATACATCAACACCTAGGATGTCAGCGTTAAGTCCAACCAAGTGAGCTCCCGCAATCATACCTGCGAGCGTGCCACCTGTGCTCGTGGCTACAATGATGCGTTCAGGTTTGAAGTCCGTGTTCTCTAGCTGTCCTTTCAGCTCCTCCATGGCGGCCGCATACGCCAATGAGCCGAGTGGGGTCGCAGCTCCGGCAGGGATTGCATATGGCTTGAGACCGAGGTCCTCAAGCGTGGGCACAACCACGGCCAGCTTATCATTCAATGACATGAAATCCTCATCGGGAATGAATTTCAGTTCGGCCCCGTAGAGCTTGTCCAGCAAGAGATTCCCCGTGTAGGTCTCCGGTTCTTCACCCCCGAGAAGCAGAACACTTCTCATTCCTGCGGAGGCAGCCGCGGCTGCAGTTTGTCTGCAATGGTTGCTTTGTATTGCGCCGACCGTCACAAGCGTATCGCATCCGTGCTCCTTCGCGTCGCCAATCACGTACTCGAGCTTTCTGGTCTTGTTCCCTCCGAAGCTCGGTCCAGTCATATCATCTCGTTTGATCCAGAGCTCGTTGAGACCTATTGTTTGTCCCAGATTCTTCATTGGATGAAGCGGAGTTGGAAGAAAGGCCAATCGATGCCTCGGGAGACTCTCAAACACGATTGAACTCTCACCCTGAAGAGAACGCCTTCGCTACCCAAATTGGGGGCTGAGTTGACGATGTCGCCAGCGTCAGCTTATGAGAGTTGTGCCTGACATCGCCTTCCCTCACCGGGCAGGGTGGGAAGTGTTGTTGTCTCGTCTGAGTCATGTGCATAGGACACAAAGCAGAAAAGACTGTCATCAAGTCACCGAGTCATAGACACAGAGCGCCTCTGATTGGATGCAGGGAGAAGACAGCGACATGAGTCAAACCGCAGAGACGATATTCGAACGCCCTCATGGTCTCAGAGTTATCGGGATTACTCAGATGTCATTTGGACTATTGGGTACCTTTGCATCACTTGGTCTGTTCGCAGCTTGGCTCAACGAGAGTCCCTCAATCCCTCCTCTGGCTCCTATGTACGCGTTGGTGATACTGGTCTGCGTGGGAATACCTTGCCTGGTAATAGGCAACTACGTTGATGACCTGAGAAGAAATGCAGTAATCGCGCAGCTACTTTACAGCCTCGCGGCAATTGCGCTTGCAGGCTACTTTCTGGTTCACTGGGGACTACAGTATCAGTGGAGTGTCCCCTTGTTTGGATTGGTCACCGAAGTGGCTATCGGTCTTGTTGCGGCTTTGATATTGCTCACTCAGGTCCTATTTGTTCTCTACTTGGTTGTCAGATGGAAGCATGTTGTCCCGGCCAAGGGAGTTCGCGTGGAAAGAGAACCGTGCATTGGCCAGAATGATTGAACATGGCCTTATGCCGACACCATTGTCGACCAGTCTTCTTGGGAGCGACGGCCGTACAACTCTGACCGAGGAAGAGAGCCAGAGCATAATGCAGACCCGCGAGGTAACAACCGAAGAAGGAATGGCTATTCTTTGCTCCAACTGTGGCGGCGCCACGCCCCTGACAAAGGCTGATTCAGACAACACAATTCGATGTCAGTTCTGTGGAGTCAGGCTCGCACTGAGCGGGGTCTTCGTACCCTGCAAAAACCATCCTGAGTATCTCGCTGCAGCCGCTTGTGCTGTCTGTGGAGAGCATTTCTGTCGTCGATGTCTAACCTCCCAAGAGCCACCCATCGAGGACAGATGGAAGGGATCCACTGTCTTCCTATGCTCGAAATGCTTTGAAGGTCGATATCGCCCTGCAGTGACAACCACTTCACTGGTTATTCCGATTGAGGAGCTTTTCACAAAAGCTGGCTCCAGGTTCTCGAGGGTGGGTTCACTTTACGGCAGATTTCTGCGCAAGTACTTCCGTATCATGGCCTATTCCTTGGAGATTGCAGGCCGAGTTCTCGCCTCCATGAACCGTGGCAATCGTGGTAATGACAATGCCGGGGCCGTGATAATAGCCATGATTATTGCCATTGTAGCCATCCCAGTGCTCACAGGAATCGCACTCCTCCTTGGCGCAATTGTGATTGTTCCAATTCTGTTCTATGCAGGGCTTGTTGGCGTAGCAGTTGAGGCTGTTCGGATCATACGTCGGACCGACTTTGTCTCACTCGACCAAGCTGAGGGAGAAGGCAGTCATGAACCGCGAACCCATGAAGAAGAAGGAGTCCGCACTGCGAGGTCCTAGCCGCTCGTGGCAGCATCCGAAGACATTACGGGAGCCTCAGAACGAAAGAAGCCCCTATCCGAGGTGAGCGTACAGATGTCTACAGAGACAATCAGGTGCCCTGTTTGCGGTGGCGCAGTGAAGGCTGGGCCCACTGACAAAGTGAACAGATGCGAGTTCTGCGGCAGCCCGGTCTTGGGCCGTTCCCAGAAGAGAGACTGTGTTAACCATCCCGGCAGACTTGCGGTGGCTGTGTGCAATGTCTGTGGGGACTTAATCTGTGAAGAGTGCATGGAAAAACGAGTTGGCGATTATGGGGGAAAGCTGTTCACAATCACAAACTGTCACAAGCAGGAATGCGTTGCTGCAAGCAACTGGGCACAGCAAGTCAATCCGGAATACCAGCAGCTCACAAACATGGATTGGGCTGATTCCGTGGACAACGCGGTACTTCATGTTGCAGGTTCAGGCGCCATTCTGATGATGGTTTTCGAGCTCGTCTTCATTCTAACCATGGTATACATCCAATTCTTCACGTCATGGGGCCTCAACCAATCGAATATTCCGTACTTCTTCATCAGAGGCGACGCGGTAGTTGTTCTTGGTATTCTTGGTAACCTCGTTTCGGCGATACTCTTGCAGACCGCACTGCAAGTCTATATTCACGAAAGACAGCTGGGCGCAGGCATAGTGCTTCTAGTGCTACTCGTCGTAGAGGTTGTGTTGCTTGTCGAAAGAGGTTTGTTCTTCAACCTCAGGTACTACCCCAACCCGTACTTGGTCCTCGTACTACTGGCCGCGTTCGGCTCAGCGACTCTGTTGGTCTTCATTGGGGCGGCGAGTTGCTATCGTTATTGGTTCAGAGAAGCGCAACCAGTCTGAAAGAGGCAAGGAAGATACTTGGCCTAAGCAAGAAATAGGCCCAGACAAGAGCTTAATCCTTCGTGTCGAATAGGTCGATGATTCTGAAGCGTTTGACATGAACCAGACCCAAGTCGGTTATCTTCAGCTCCGGTATGACCGCCAATGAAAGAAACGACATAGCCATGAATGGGTCTTCAACGTTGCTCCCCAGCGTGTGCGCCGCCTCTTTTAGCTGCTTTATACCCTCGCTGACTTCCTCGATGTGTTTGTCTGACATCAGCCCAGCAATTGGCAATGGCAAAGAAGCAAGAACCTTTCCATCGCGGACTATCGCCAGACCCCCTTGCATCTTAACCAGCTGCACCGCTGCCTCTATGAGGTCATGATCGTTTGTCGTAACTGCTACGATGTTGTGACTGTCGTGCGCAATTGACGACACCATCGCTCCTTCCTTTATTCCCATTCCTTTGACAAAGCCTATGGCTTTCGGCTCTGTTGCATTGTGTCGTTCTATGATTGCCACCTTTGCAATATCCCTGTCGATGTCTGGTACAACGATGCCATCAATCACCCTTGGTTCTTCGATTAGCCGCTTTGTGACAATCTGCTGTGGAATCATTCCGATCACATTCATGTTGGGACCGCGTGCCTTCACCAGGAAGTCCTTGGGCTCCAGAAAATGAATATTGACAGACCGACGCAGTCTAGGCTGCTCCTGAATTCCGAATGTGTCGACCATCTTGCCATCCTTGGCCACAAGAACTCCCTGCTTGAATACCATGTCAACACCAATGCGGTCCAAAGAATCCAAGACCACGAGGTCTGCAACGTATCCGGGCGCGATGGCGCCGGTGTATCGTAAGCCGTAGTGGCAGGCAGTGGACAGCGTCGCTACCTTGATTGCGACGACAGGGTCTACTCCAATCTTGATAGCTTCTCTGATCATGCTGTCTATGTGGCCTTTCGTCATTAGGTCCAAGGTGTTTCGATCGTCTGTGACGAAGCTGCATGACATAGCGGTCTGTGGAGTTATCAAAGGAGCGAGGTCGTGGAGGTTCCTTGCTGTCGAGCCCTCCCTGATATGAATATGCATTCCAGCCGCGAGCTTGCGTTTGGCCTCATCGAGTGTGGTGCATTCGTGGTCTGAACTAATCCTTGCGGCGGAATACGCCATGAGGTCGGTTCCAGCAATCTGTGGACAGTGTCCGTCGACTCTCTTGCCGAGCCTGAGGGAGACACGAATCTTATCAAGAATCTGCGGATCCTTGTAGACTACGCCCGGATAGTTCATTACCTCGGCAAGCCCGAGAACATAAGACTCTGTCATAAGTGGTTGAATATCAAGGGAGTCAAGTGACACACCGCTTGTTTCGAGGTCAGTCGATGGGACACACGAAGGCAACATCACGTAGACCTCGAGCGGTCCCCCTCTCATGCTCTTGCTCATGTACATGATGCCTTCCATGCCAAGGACATTAGCAATCTCATGAGGATCTGTGACCACAGCTCCGGTACCATGAGGCACAACCGCTCTGGCAAATTCCATGGGCATTACCATAGACGATTCGATGTGAACATGTCCATCGATGAAGGATGGAGCGACGTACTTCCCCTGAATATCGATGACCTCATTGCCGACATATTGTCCCACGCCTGCGATGAAGCCAGCGTGAACGGCAACATCTCCTTGGGCAACCTCTCCAGTGAACACATTGACGACCGATCCGTTCTTGAGCACGAGGTCGGCCCGTGTTCTTCCGGCCGCCACGTCTATCATCTGGTCAAGGGGATAAGTATCGGGGCGAGTAAGAAACATGTCAGCTCACTTATCCTCCTGAAATCGTCCTTAATGAAAAGCTTTGCCTAGAAGACGGACTATCGCTCCTTCCGAAAGGTCATCTACATCGATGGGTTTTAATCAAGCGTCCATCCCTAAGAGCGAGGGAATCTGTCTGCCACATAGGTTCAACATTGACTACAGATTCTGGAACTCGAGCTCTGAAAGCGTGAAACGAGATGCAGCCCGAGACTCGGATTCGGAGAACTGAAGGAAAAGAACCACATGACAGTGCGTAGCATGGAGATTGTGCCGCTCTCGGGAATCCCAATGGTGAAACCTGGAGATGATCTCGCCTCCATTATCGGAACAGCTCTAAAACGGTCTCGAATCAGGCTGCGTTCAGGCGACATTGTGGTAGTAACGCATTCTATTGTCTCAATGGCCGAAAATCGAGTCTTTCACGACAGTGAGATTGAGCTCTCAGAAAGGGCAACACACATTGCGGCAGCTACGGGAAGGACTCCCCAGAAGGTGGAAATCGCTCTGAGAGAGGCATCGGAGGTCATTCGAGAAGAGCCGGTTCTCATTACTAAGACCAGACAGGGGATTGTGACCGACTTTTCTGGCGTGGACCAGAAGAATGCTCCGATGGGGAGCTATGTCGCACTACCAATCGACCCCGATGAGTCAGCTCGAAGACTGCATAGTCGTCTGTCCAAGGAATTCGGAGTACACATACCCGTCATCATCACGGATACCCATGGAAGACCTTGGCGACAGGGAGCCATCAATACAGCAATCGGTGTTGCGGGAATGTCTCCATTTTTCAAGAACGCCGGGAAGGAGGATCTTACGGACGCCGCTTGAGATCGTCCCTTGTGTGTTTGGCTGATGAGCTTGCTCAGGCTGCAGAGCTGGTCATGGGACAGGCCGACGAAGGCATCCCAGTTGCTCTAATCCGGGGTGTCAAGTACGACTTGACGTCCGGTTCGGCTTCAGAAATCGTGAGAAACCAAGGTGAGGACCTCTTCCACGGATGAACTAGGCTGGCTGAGCGCGGGTAGGCACTTTGCTGGAAGGTATCTCAATTCGTCACAACAAGGCTTAGATTAGAGCCGTGCGCCTTGTCATCAAGGGATTCTCATGCACGCACAATCGAACCGTTTTCTCTTGACTATCCTGCTGGCAGCCAGCGGGATCTCATTGACCGTCTTCTTCGTCAACCGGCTTAGTGAGTTCCTTTATGCTCAGAAGCCAACGTATGATTTGATACCCGCTGTTTCAGGTACTACGCCGTCAGACGCGCAATTCCTTCTCATGGTTGTCATTCCCTTATACCTAGTTGAGTTTCTCATTCTCACGATTCCCCTAGCGTCGCTAATGCTGATTGGAAACAAGCTAGTCAAGTCCACAGCTTATACTCAGAGCGTAATGAAACTCGGAACCAAGTTTGGAGCCTACAGAATGGTGAGGCGCGCTGCAATGCCGGCCTTGTTTGCTCTCTCTTTTGGTGACCTTCTCCTCAGTCTTGTCGGCAACTGGCCTTTCGAGCCTATTCCCCTCGTCAACGTCCAATTTGAACATACGGTGATAAACCCCCTCCTCTCAATACTGTCCTCATTGGTGGTTCTCCCAGTGGCCCTTGCAATCTTCATGCCAACTTGGGCTTTGGACGATAGCGGGATTGTGACCCACCTGAAGCCGGAACAGTTGGACAACCGCCGGCCCCCACATACAGAAGGCGTAGGCCGCTGGTACAGCAGTTACATCAGTGGATTTGCTCTGCTGGGCTTTCCCATCGCAATGGTCTACACGTACTTCTACGTACCTTTCTTCGTCCGAGGGGTGCCCATGACCAGCGGAAACCTGACGCTGGGTCTACTCACAACTATTGGAGTTCCATTGCTCCTGATGTCGTTTGTGTTGCCAGTCATCATGCTCAATGAAATAATAATGAAATGGATGTCGAGAGCAGTCCAAGGCATTAGCAGGCGACTAGGTGCTCAAGACGTCCCACTTGAACGCGTGGTCCCAGGTCAGACCACGGGGTCTCCTCACTGAGACGTTCCCGATTCTGAATACTCGTTAGGGACCGGATTCGAAGGCGGACATCCGGTCCGGCCCCTTCATCGGGGAAAGGTCCATCCTACTATTGACAACAAAGCTGATGAGGCTGGCGGAAACCCTTGGCGCGGGAGGAGACCCAAGCCTGCTGGGCTTGCCGCGTTCACTCCTTATGTTGAACCCAGCATCTCTAAGTGCAGCTTGAACCCTATTGAAGTTTGATAAAGGGATTTTCGCCCGTTGTTCACCTAGAGCCCTAATTATGGAGAGCCCGTAGCTTGTCACACTCAATCTGCTCACATCAGCAGAACGTCCGTCGGTTGGCACAACTAACCCATCCATCTCCTCCTTCCTCAGCTCGCACAACTGCCTTTGCCAAAGCTGATTCATCTTCGGTTAGCAGGGCATCGACCTCCATGAACAAAGTGGGCCCGCCGGCAGCAATCTGCCTGCGAACGAGGCTTACAACGTGCTTACGCAAGGCGGTCCTGAATCCGGCATACTCTCGTGGGAAAGAAGGCAGATCCAGGATTGATAGCGGGTTTCCGTCATATCCCGAGAGTTGCGGGAGCGCAAAGCCCTCAAGCATGCCCTTTTGTGAATGATACCAGTGCTTTCTCGACACCCTCTTGATGTTACGGATGATAATGCTTCGAAGATTTCGAGTATCGGTCTGAGTGGCGATTGCTTCGTAATTCAGAGGTGTTAGCCTCGAAAAGAGCGACGGGTTCATCCAAGCCAGTACTGGAGCAGCCTTGTCGCGTGGAGCCGATGTCACTGTGTCAGCACTAGCAAGGACCTTGGTGGCCGCAACATACCAGAGGGCGGGGTCCAGAGTCAGATCGACCTGACCTCTAGCTACAAATGTTGAAAGATGGTCACACCAAACTAGTGGGCTCACATCGACAGCTTCAACAAAGCGGAAATCCCAACTGCGTTGCACTGATGCTTCATCTTTTGCCCTCAGAGAATCGGACCGGCGCGATTCGGAATCTCCTATGACTAGTGCTCCGAGATTCGAGCACGACGCAATGGGATTCAGAACCAACCTCTTCAGAGAGTTGCCGCTGAGGTCTAGCCGTCGCAGGTTGTTGAGCCAGCCAATTGGCTCAAGGTCGACATTTCTGATCTCATTATCTGACAGGTCCAGCTCTTCAAGACGCAAACACTGGCCTAGGGGCTTAAGGTTCAGGGAATTCAGACGGTTGTTCCGCAATGAAAGCGAACGCAAATGGGTACATGAGCCAAGGGCGGTCAGGTCCAAGTCTTCTATGCCGTTGTTGTAGAGCCAGAGATTCTGTAGTCTTGTGGATTCTGACAGCGGGCTAAGGTCGATAGAGGTCAAGCCTTGGGCACCGAGATAGACGGAGTCATCAGGTACGTCGATGGACTCCTTCACCTTTCCTCGGCATACATCCAAGGTGACTTTGCCCATCACTCAAGACCTCTGAGTCAAGCGCTAGGCAGATACTACTCCTTGATTTGAGCCAACAGCTTGGCCATCTTCTTCTTCTCCTCAATGTTGGCCAAACGGTGGATCATGATTCTCTGTGCCTGAGGCGAACCGGCACCATGCATTGATTCGGTCAAGTATCCGACCGCCGCTCTTCCTAGCGTTAGGTTCTCAATCAGCCGAAGCATCTTGATACGATTTACCGTCTCTACTCCCTCTGCACCTGCCAGGTACTTGTCGATGATCTTCCGAGTCTGGGGATTCCTGAGCTCACGGGCACTCGGACAAGTGACAAACAGTCCGCCCGCTATGTCCTGCAAAATGCGTGCAATCTCGAAAGGAAAGCGCGTGACATTCTGCTTGCACACGTTTGCAAGAAGGATGTCAACGAGGTAGTTACCTGCTGGAGTCTTGCTGCCGCATGCTGAGCAAGCCATACCACATGAGTATAGGGTCTCGTTGAGATGCGTCATTTCTGTGAGTTTGTCCCGGATGTGAGACGCCTGGAGAACGCCGTTGTATTCTGCGATAGTGGCCGCCGCGCCGATTAGCACGTCACCAACCCCAACTTTGCAGCCTCCATAGCTTTGGCGATGATAGGCGGCGAAAGATTCGACGAGCCTTCCGCAGAGGTCAGTCTCCCCGTTCATGAAGATGCGGTCGTTCGGCACGAATACGTTATCAAAGACGACGAGACATTCCTGACCTCCGTACGTCGGGTTACCGCAATCGATGTCGCCCTCGACACTCTCATCAAGTCGACGCATGTCCGACGATTGTCGTCCATAATAGTAAGTGATGCCCGGAGCATCTGCAGGAACAGCGCAACAAATCGCATAATCGCGGTCCTCTTTCTGCAGTGCGGCCGTGGGCATGATTAGGTGTTCATGGGAATTGATGGCGCCGGTTTGGTGAGCTTTCGCACCGCGGATAACAACGCCATCCTTTCGTCTCTCGACAACATGGACGTAGACATCAGGGTCTTTTTGCTCAGAAGGACGCTTGCTCCGGTCTCCTTTCGGATCGGTCATCGCTCCATCAATTGTCCAATCCTTCTTCTCCGCCATCTTCACGTACTCAGTGAAACGTTGATGATAGTCTGTGCCATGACTCTGATCAATCTCATAAGTTGTGAGGAAAACCGCGTTCAATGCGTCCATACCAACGCAGCGCTGAAAGCATGTTCCGCATTTCTGCCCAAGCAGTCTCAGCATTCGAACCTTGTTTTGGAGATCCTCAGTGCTTTGATGCAAATGGCAGAAGCGATTGATAGTGTTTCCAGTCAACGAGGACTTGACGGTCATCAGTTCGCGGTATTGCGTGTCGGAGGCAAGGTCGTATGTCAGCGCCAATGAGTTAATTGACGCCTTTATGATCGGGTGCTCGATTGGATTCTCGATCTTATCTCCATGGAGGAAGATAGTAAGCGGCTTCCTTTTCTTGAGGCTCTCTCGGTATTCCTTGCCGGTCATGAGTGGCATCTGTGATTGCTCCCATTGTGTTGTGTGGATACTGACCCGTATGAACTCTCTATTGATTGAGCTAATTGGTGGTCTCTATCCTTTTTAGTGTTACATTCTGTTTCTGATTCAGAGGGATTGGATGCTGCTCTTGTTTCCTGTCACCCTATGAAGCGAAAGGCATGTGCCCCCAGACTTAAGTGCGCAGGCTTCAGCGGCAGGTCGTGAATCCTCTTTCCTTCTATTCAAGACCCGGCGTAATGACAAATCCGGGCACATATGCTTCAATGTTGGTAGGTATTCCTAACGACTTGGCTTCAATTTGCCAGGTAGTGCAGACCAACTTGGTTCATGTCTTCTGGGCCGAACGCATGGGACTTGCTTTGACCGAGGATCAACAGCTCAGCCTGCAAATTCGCCCCGTTGCCGAAAAGCTCGCAATGATGTCAGAAAAGAATGACCAGCCACTTAGCATACCTAGACCACTGCAGGAGCGACAGGTAGGAAACTGTCGGGACTTCTCTGTCCTGCTCTGTACTATATTGCGGCATAAAGGCATACCAGCAAGAGCCCGCTGCGGGTTCGGTGCGTACTTCATGCCCAATCATTATGAGGACCATTGGGTCTGTGAATACTGGGAACCGAAACTGAAACGCTGGGCGATGGTGGACTCCCAACTCGATTCGCTTCAAAAGGAGGCCCTTCATATTTCGTTTAATCCCTTGGATGTTCCACCTGAGGGGTTCATCAATGCCGGCAGGGCTTGGGAAATGTGTCGTACGGGAAGGGGCGACCCGGACAAGTTTGGTATCATGGACATGCACGGTCTTCGATTCATCTGGGGAAATGTAGTGCGAGACTTTCTCTCTCTGAACAGAATCGAGATTCTTCCCTGGGACGGAGGCTGGGGATTTCTCGACCAAAAACTGAGCGATCCGCTTCCAGACAACGAAACCCTGATGCTATACGATTGCATCGCTAGGATGGCATTGAATGTCAACAAGGAGTTCGAGAAGGTGCTGGGCTACTACAAGACAGAGCCTCGAATGCATATTCCTTCTGAGTGGGGATTTGCTGGAGAGTAGTCTGTAGGTCTGCCAGGTTCGCACATCCGGTTTCGCAAGGGGAGACGATACGGGCATGAAAGGCCACACTTGGAATGGCGTGTCAGGGTTAACCTTCTAACTGCTTCTTGTGCTGCACCTTTCGGGTGTTATGTCACGCTTGACCAGCCTTGCGTGCGGTCGATTTCCTGTCGATTTCCTCGAAGCGACGCCTCATGCAGTCTTTGATGAACTCAGGGAAAGAAGAGTAACCGAGGCCATACTGCAGGTTCTTCCTGACCCACATCATTTTGAAGTCTTCAGGAATCTTGACTGTCAGATGTCTCGTCATGAGACTAACTACGCACAGAAGGGATGATAACCGTTAGCCATACCCCGGTGATACATCAGTGCCCGACCAACAAGATCTGAAGGCAATGTAAGTGGAGTTCGATTAGAAGACAACCGTGTGCGTTCTTGGGACATGGACCCACGGCACGGGAGCTGGGGTTGTCTGCATCATGCGGAGGACAATCTCGCGAATGCCGTCAGGATTGTATATATCAGTAAACACGACTGTCGGCTTTTCCTTGCTATCGTTCGAATACACTCTAAGGTCTCCGATTCCGATAGATTTCTCATCCGGATTCATCGAAGTGTCAACAGCCGATATCTCGTCATAGAAGACACGGATAGTAGTTCTCTTCATTATCCCTTTCCTTATTCTCACATTCCAAGTGGTCAGGATGTAGAGTGTGAGTCTCCTCTTGATTTCGGCCGCTGCTATTATGAGAACCCCGCTGATTATGACGGCAACACCAAGCTCCCATCTTATCCAGCTCTGCTCAACGAATCCGGCGGCGGTTGCGACGTTGCCAAGAACACCAATGCCTGAAAGCATTGCGCCAAATACATAGTAGAACAAGAAGCCTGTGCGTTTCCTGAACATGATCATTAACAGCCTTTCTCTGTCGTCCGGATTGGATTGAAGATTGGCAACGCCCTGACTCATGTTGGTCCCTTCTACGAGCAGGATGAGGGTCTTATCAATTTGATGTCTTTGCTTCTTGCCTGCACTTGCCAGTTGCATTTGAGACTGTCCTCAACGAAACCGAAAGGGAACACACGACAGAGGCGATGAGATGGAGTGGGTTCACGTGAGATGTTGGTGCATATCACGCACTTTCCGCATGAAATCTCGTGTCAAGTCGTTGTTCTATGTTCTCTGTGGTTTCTTTCGCCCGCTCGACTCTTCTGCTTTCTTTCGTACCTTTGGCTTCTCCGCCTTCTTTTCTTCTTTCGGGTAGATTTCCCAAAGAGTATCGCAGGCATGAACAACATTGTTTACGAACATTTCGACTTCCTGAACTGTGAGGCTTGAATCGTTGGTTTCCGCAATGACCATGATGTCATCATCATTATCGACCGCGTACTTCACCCCATTGACCAACCAAGACGACTTCAGCATGTCATACAGGAACTTCATCTTCTGAGCTTGAGGCACCTTGTCGAGGCTCGTGAAAGGCGCCGCGACGTACGTCCACGATTCGTCGAGGTTTGTCTTTATTATGACTTTCAGGTCATCGAAATGATCTGTCTTCCAGTGCATTGTGATGACTTTCTCGTCACGTCTGTAGTTGATTTCCGCCTGCTTGAGCAGATCTTCCACGACATCTATCACGGTCATCAGGGACGCCTTCAAGCGAATCTCTGATGTCGCCATATTAACAATGCTCTGATGTTAATCGGCTCTCCCTATCCACAATCAGAATAGTGCCCGGCGAGAGAAGAGCCACAGGCGCAGGCACTGATTGTCCTAGGCACGGGATTTGGCTAGCGATCGCTGGCTACTGCATGAGTGAACAAATCACTTCAAGCGCTTAATGAACCAAATGATTTTGTTGCTTTCTTGCTTCACTTCGAGAATCTGGTTGCCAGTTCGCTCGGCCCAAGCAGGGAAGTCTTTCTTGGTGCCTACATCAGTTGCTACGACCTTCACAACCTCTCCCACCTTGACCTGAGCAATTGCTTTCTTCAACTCAAGAACGGGCATTGGGCACCTCATGGCAGTTGCATCGAGCTCTCGAGCTACAGTATAGGTTACCATCTTAGAACCTCAGAAAGGCCATCAGAGACTTCCACTATTATCCCTTACTCTATAGCCGCTTTCAACAGAGTTATTTGAAGCGATTCGCATTTGCCCAAAATTAGGTGTAAAACCGTGGCTATATTCCAAATCATGCTATTCATGCTATTCGCCATGGGCATGAGCACGATGTTCTCGGGCTTCATGCTTGCTAGGAGAATGGGCATGTATCTAATGAGCCAGGTCATGACACTGATGATTGCCATGATGGTGGGAATGGTTGCACTGGTTTACCAGCTGTTCCTAACCCCGGCAATGCATGTCATGTTCGACCTGTTGCACATTCTGTTGCTACTCGACTTTGTCCTTGTGCTAGTAGCAACACTGATGGAGTTCGGGAAAGTCCTGCCAATCCTGCTCAAGACGATGCAGGGAGGACCGATGCACAGCTCTCACATCACAAACCTGATCGTGACACTGTTCTTCGCTCTTGCAATGGTTTTGTACTACACGCAGATTGCAGTAATGTAGAGGTGACAATTCAATGCCAAGTCTATACATAGTCGGACAATGGGGACCGGAAGCTGCAGAGCGCTGCTTCGGACCGTTTGTAACAGGCACGACTGCACAGACACTGGATGTCGATGTCAAGATCTTCTTGATGATGGACGCCGTTTATCTGATGAAGAAAGGTATTGCAGAGAAAATCAAGGCTCCGGGTTTCCCGCCTTTGCCTGATTTGATCAACTCCTTTCTAGAGGCAGGCGGAAAAATAGAGGTCTGCTCTAACTCTGCCACATTCCGCAAGCTCAGTGAGAAAGACTTCCGCGACAAGAGGATCGTCATAGCCGGCGCTGCCGCAATGGTGAACGATGTCCTCAAGCACGACAGGGTCATGTTCTTCTAGAAAGCGCAGTCTAAGTTCTATTGGTTTCATACCGCCTCGTGTGTCTGACCCGCTCTAGGGGTCAGCCACACAGCTATTTTTCGAACCACGATGTACCGCTCAGTCCGGCTCACGAATGCATATCCCGATTCATGGGGTAGCATGATTTCACGACTAATGCAAGAAGGGCAGACCGGACTTGGTCATCAGAAACCAATCCAGTGAGATCCCTATCTTTGCAGATTCTCACAAGGGGAACCATGGGTACGTCGTTCTCCGACACATCTGCATCAGGATCATCTACGTTGACTACCTGTACCATCTGAGCGGGTATGCTCAATTCCTCGAGCGCGGCCCTTATGGTAACTAAGACTTGCTCGCAGAACAGGCAGTTGTCCGATTTGTAGAATGTGATGCACGTACCTCTTCCACATGGCAGGATGGTCTCTTCCTTCCATTCAGGTATCAACACAACGAATTTAGACCCTTGAGATGGGCGACCTTTGGCACGGTCCTCTACCCACACCTTGCCTCCAAGACCCCTCACAATCGTGTCAACGAGGGTTAGACCTAAGCCTCTTCCTACAGTCTGTGCATCCGGACTGCCGCTTCGCTTGAATATGGACTGCTTGAGGGAATCAGGTATGCCCGGGCCTCTGTCACAGAACTCGAAGCAGATTTCACCGCTCGATTCGTCCTTCCGTGCGGCAACGTCAATCTCCACCAAATCACTCTGGTCATAGTTGGCGGAATTGTGAATGATGTTGAAGAAGACAACCTCGATGTTCAGATTAGCAGCTGAGGAAGAACGCACCAGGTCTCAGGTTACTGCTCAACCTGATTGTCTTCCATGGGAAATCAAGCTGTACGGCGTCAACTGCGCTCTGAAGCGTCGCGCAGGGGTCTATTTTCGCAACCAGGGGTGGAGTGTCTCGCAGTGCCATAAGCAGCTTCAGGTTTGCAATCAATCTTGCGGATTTCCTCACATTCCAGCTGCTTTGACGCACCATCTCCTTTGTCTGGTCAGAGAGGTCAGATGAAAGCTCCATGAGGCCCGTCACGAATAGAAGTGTCTGGTTCACGTTGTTGAGATCGTGTGTGGTGACTTCGAGGTAGAGATTCGCTCGTTCACGTTGTGCCTTCTCCCTCTCTTCAGCAATCTTTCTCTGATGTATGTCCAGTGCCATGAGAGCTATTATCGATGACTGCCCTTCCATAGAAAGTAGACTTGAGCTAACACTAACCCAGACATCTTGACCCGTTGAGGTAGCGAGCTTGATTTCCTCATCTCCGATTGTCCGCCCCTCCAGAGCACCGGACAGAACCGATCTTGCCACCTCTGCTTCTGCCTTGGCCTTGGGCAGAAGCGACAAGACACTCCTGTGTAGCAGCTGGTCGGACTTGAAACCCACGAGCCTCTCTGCTGCATTGTTCATACTCTGGATTATCCCGTAAGCGCTCAGGGTGAAGCAAGCGATGGGTGAAGACTCGAACATCATCCTGTACCGAGATTCGGATTGTTCGAGCAAACTCTCGAGCTCAAGCTGGTGGGTGACATCCCTGACGAGCACGATTACTGCAGGCTGGCCTTTGAAGACGAAATCCGCAGTACTGATTTCAGCAGTTAATGCTCTCTTGTCGCTGGTGACGAATCTTGCACGAAAAGCGGGTCTATCCTGTTGGCCGAACCGAAATTCCTCCTGTTTCTCCTCGTATAGGTGGGACGCGACAGGATCTAGAAGCGACTCGAAGGCCATCCCAAGGAGCTTCGATTCCTGGTAGCCGAGCATCTTAGCGAACGCAGGATTCGCGACCGCAATCCGACCCTCTTGCACCACAACTATCCCATCATTCGCCATTTGGAGGATGTCCTGATACGGGTCATGGGAATCGTCTCGCTTCGTCGTACTAGTATTATCCGACAACACCGACATCCTTCTTCTCACGCAAGGCACAGAAGTGAAGCCAATTGCCGGCCCTGTGACAATTGTTCGTAACTTGTACAGAGCATGCAATGAATGGCTACATTACGTCAAGTATGATGTAATCAGGTGAGTGTCTGTATAATCATTGTTTGTCGGAACCGGTTCGCCGTGACAACACGCAATGTCTGAGTACCGGACAGGGTCAGAATGATTTGGTCACTTGAACGCACCCAGAGCGAATACTGACAGACCCAAGAACAGAACCGACAGAAGCACAACGAGCGTAGGCAGTATCAAGAGAAGGAGCGTGCTTTTCAGGAAAGCATTAACGATGAGCACAACAAGAGCGCCCATTCCGAGATTGATCGTTGGGTACGAGAAGACCATCGGAATGGGTGGGTTCTCTGGATCGTTTGTCAGAACTGGTACATAAGAACCAATCATGACCCCAGAAGCGTTGAACAATATTAGCAAAGGAATAGACAGGGCCACATATATCAGAGAGCCTTCGGGGTGAAAGAAATAGACGAACAGACCCAACACAGGCAAGAGGGATACTGTGCTCTCAAACAGGCTTCCAACGTACTTGGCTAGGATTATGTCAGACTTCCTGAATGGGCTCGCCTTCAGTAGGTAGATGTTGTCTTTTTCATCAAGGAACGAGAACCATGCTGCTCATGCTTGACATCAGGCACAAGATGATTAACATCATTAGAAACGCGAGAACTGCCGAGGCGCTCAGCTGTGAAGGTATGTGTAGACCAGGCACCCAAGCAGGCTGAACCAAGTTCAACCACAAGACAAGCAACATGCCAGCTGCGAAGTAGACATATTTCCAGAATTGCAGTGGTGTTCGCATGCGGCTCCAGAAGTCTTTGACCATAATGGACACCATTGGATCGCTGAATCTGTAGTCTGAGAAATCCACGCTGCCGTGGGCCATCCTCCCAAAGCGGTTTCCCGACTCCTTTGTAGAACTCCCAGCTGCGAATGACTCGTAGAGGCTCTGGTCGCAGAGGCTGGCTAACGTGAGCAGGCCGATTGAATAGCCAATGAGAAGGAACACAGTTCCCACTTCTTCCATGACCACAGAGTAGTGAACACCTAGATTCGCCAGAATTACGATGGAGAATGCATTGGACGGCAGGAGCAGTATGATTCCGGGATCGCCAACGACCTGTGAAAGCGTAGGCAGAAATACCAAGCCGGCTAGCACAAAGAGTGTGACATGTCTAAGTCTGCTGTGCACTCTTGCATCTAGCCTGGTCTTCAGCTGTGAGGTGACTTCCGCTACGAAATGATTGAACTCGATGAAAAGAAGTGTCGAGAGTACCAATTGCAGGACTGGCATGAAAAGAGAGGGAGCGCTCACAAATACTGGTACGAGCGTGAAGAGAGCTACTCCCGAAATAGAAAGCCTTCTTAACAGGCGCCTAGTGTATCGAGTGAGGAGCAACTGATGCGGTCTGATCGGCGCAGGCATAATCACATATTCATCAGAAGTCTCCAGAGACGACGACGGTCCGCCACCTATGTAGCCTGATAGCACTGACGACAGAGTGAGCAAGCCTGCAGCTGAAAACAAGATGTCTCCGCCAACGACATCTCTTAGAACATCCGATAGCCCACCTAACAAGGTTGCAAAGCTATACAGCGCAGCGAAAATGCTCATGGCAAAATAGGCGCCGAAGATCATTATGGCATAGAAAGCCAAAAGCGATGGCGTCTTTATTGTCATACGTAAATGGTTCAACAGTTGACGCAACTCGACCCTCATGACAATCGAAGTTCCGACCAACCTACACACCCTGTCCCTTGGGGATTCCCCCCGTCAATTCAAGGAACACCTCCTCAAGTGTGTGTGCAGTTTTGTGCGAAGCCAGAAGACCCTGCAGAGTCCCATCACCCACAACATTTCCGTCGTTCATTATGACAAACCTGTCACACAGTCCTTGGGCAACCTCCAGAGTGTGCGTTGATATGACTGCACACGAGCCTTCATTTCTTAGCTTCACCAGGAGCCTCTTGAAAATCCATGCACCACGTGGATCCAAGCCATAGATTGGTTCATCAAGAGCCAATATGAAAGGAGGTTCTCGCACGAAGATACCTGCCAGCAGCGTCCTCTGCAAGTTGCCCTTCGAAAGCGTTCCAATGAAGTTCTTAAGAAATGGTCCCAGCTGGAATAAATCCACGTATTCTTTCATTCTGATGTGCATCGTGGACTTGGGAACCCCGTAAATCCGTGCAACAAAGGTGAGATACTCATTCACTCTAAGACTCTGGTAGCAGGTTGGACGCTCTGGTATGTAGCCAATCCTCTGCTTGGCCTGCAAGGGCTTCTTCTTCATATCAAATCCATTAACGGTAACTATGCCCATTGATGGAGCTATGATTCCGGTTAACATTCTAAGTGTGGTGGTCTTTCCTGCGCCATTGGGACCGACAAGCCCAACAATCTCCCCGGGATTAACAGAGAGATACAAGTTGTGGACTGCAGGTGTCTTGCCGAAACGCTTCTCAACGTGCCACATCCTGATAGCTGGTGATTGAAGAGTGGGCTTCTTCTGATCTTTCTCTGCGGCCTCAAGGCGTGTGTATATCTTCTCCAAGAGCGACGTTCTCGGAATTGACCGACTAGTGAGCGGAATCTTCAGCGCACGAGCAAGGCCTACGAGTTCGTCGCCCGTCATCCTCTCGACCACATCATTTCGATACACCATGTGATCACCCGCGAGGTAAACACGAACTGACTGGCTTGCCCTCAGTTGTCTGATACTTTGGTGCTAGATAAGGACATTGGCCTGCAGAGGGGAACGCGGATTACGGAGTGCTCTCTTGACTCAATCCTGCCATCATTCTGACCAAGTTGATTAGAGGAATTGAGTGAGCGCAGTCTGTGCTTGCCTTTCACTCAGATCCGAGACCTTGACTCCTAGGAGCCGGATAGGAATGTCTGTTCTGCGTCTGCGATTGAACAAGTCAAGAACTCCACGACATAGTTCATGACAGCTGTCAGTTCCGACAGGCAGGGACTTGCTTACTTGAACAGTTGTAAAGTCCTTGTAACGTATCTTGACTGTGAGGACTCGAAACAGCAAGCCCTTTGATCTGACTCTCTCTGCGATTCTGGTACACATATCTGTGAGTCTGCCGCATAGAAAGTCTAGGCTGTCAGGATCCACGTCTTCCATGAAAGTCGAATCATGACTCATCGACCCCCTTGCATGATGTCCAGTGTCAAACAATGGTCTCTCATCGATTCCGAACGACATTTGATGCAACCAGTGAGAAGCACGGCCCATTACCGGCCACAAATCAGCAATCGACATTTGTTGCACTTGGCTTAGAATTTCGATACCAAATGCCTGAAGACGTTCTCCGGTTTTTTCGCCGACGCCGCTTATCACCCGAACGCTGAGTGGTGCTAGGAACTTGGCTACCGCGTCAGCGCCTTGGTTGACAAGCGTAATTCCATTTGGCTTGCCGCGGCCTGTAGCTACTTTCGCTACGGCCATGTTTGGTGCGATGCCAACCGAACACGGGAGATTGGTTTCAGCCTTGATTGTGGCGCGTATCTCGTTGGCAAGATCCACGGGGCTTGAGTAGTGTGCGACCCTCTCTGTGACTTCAATATACGCTTCGTCTATACTTGCCTTCGTAACTCGGCCTCCGTCAGCGTACCTCCTTAGGATCTGTATCATTTCTTCAGAAGCAGTCACATAGTTCGAGAAGTCCCCGCCTACGAAGACTGCGTCCGGGCATAGTCTGGAAGCCGCTGAGACCGGCATGCCTGACTTGACGCCATAAGCCCTCGCCTCGTATGATGCTGACCGGACAACGCCTCTCAGTCCGCTCTTAGGGTCAGGGCCAACGCAAACAGGTCGTCCCTGTATCTCAGGATGAATTCTGAATTGCTCTACCGATGCGAAGAATGCGTCCATATCGACATGCATGATCCATCGGTCCATGGTGTCCGCCTCTAATCGCAACCCACAAGCTACCCTTCGATATTCAGGGCGCAGAGGCTACTCTCAATGAAACAGATTTGAAGTGGAGAGGGCTCCGAAGATAATCGTAGAGCTTCCTGTCGTGTTAAGGAAGGCCGATTGTCCAAACAGAAGCTTCAAGTAGGTTCCGGGAGGCCTCGCCTGTCCGGAACGGAGGCACAGAAGAGATTGACTGATACTGTAGCGGACCGCCTCTCTCACCAGATAGATTTCCTTGTCCTCGCGGATCAACTCAAGGATGTGTTCAGGCAGACAGTGCTTACACAGACCCGTCGTCAAGAAAACGATGCAGAGCATTCTTGGCATCTAGCACTGATGTCCATGATTCTCTATGAGTACCTTGACCAGAAAAACGTGGATCTTCTCAAGGTCATGAAGATGGTTCTTATCCACGACCTTGTCGAGGTATTTGCAGGAGATACATTCTGCTACGACGAAGAAGGAGTGAAGGGGCAGCTGAAAGAGAGAGAATGGTGCTGCTGACAAGGTGTTTCCGGTTCTCCCAGCTAATCAAGCAAAGGAATTGCGCGCATTGTGGGATGAGTTCGTTGAGACGAAAACAGCCGAGGCGCGCTACGCGGCCGCATTGGATAGGTTAGAACCTTTGCTCCTCAACTACAACACTGAGGGCCACGCGTGGAAGAAGCATCAAATCAGAAAAGCACAGGTCCTTGAACGCAACAAGCACATCGAGAAGGCATCGAAGAAACTGTGGGCTTATGCCAAGGGATTGATAGACAGCTCTGTTGAGAAGGGCTATCTGTCAGAATAGCAAGCCACCCTCAGACCCAGTGAAGTTCTCTCGACAATCTGAACGTTCAGCAACTTGGGAGAGCCTTTATGGCTTAGCCTTCAGAGACTCGTCTCCATCACTGAACCTCGCAGAAACGTGGCTTCCATCACAGAACGGTTTGTTCCTCGACTTGCCGCATCTGCACAGTGTCACACGATTTCTTGTTTCGTACTTGAAGCCATCTGCAGATTCGAAGGGTATGCATCCCTTCAACCATAGAGGCCCGCTTACTCCTCTTTGGGTATCCTCTGTCAGGCTGATTGTGGGTTTGAATGCAGGTTCAATCGGTTCTCTGGTCGCTTTGTCCCAAGCTACAAGTCTGCCCGCAGGACAATTGCTTGCAGACTCTATCGCATCTTCTTTCGCCTTCGGGTCGTCGGACTTTCTGACATTTGACCAAGTACCCCCAGACTTGTGACAAAATCTTGCTCCGGCACACAGATCCTGTTCATCCGTGAGGTCAATCGTTGGACCTGTAATCATGCTCGCGCGCTCAAGGTACTTCTTCTTGCTTGCGGTCTCGGTACCATCAAATCCTATAGTCGCGTGCGTTCCATCACAGAAGGGCATGTTTCGTGATTCCCCGCATCGGCACAATGCATAGCTTCTTGCGGAGGGTAGGTGGATGTGACCTCCCACTTATCGGGGTGGCCATCTTTGCCTATGATTGGAACTTCCTTGACGAGCGGAATGCTGCCCGAAACCAAATATGGCCCATTCTTTGTGACTACTACTCTTGGCTCGCTCTTGATGGAAACCTTCTTTGCAGCCTTTGGCATACCCGAAGCCCACGATGGTTGGATGATGAACTTTCCGGCTGAGGCAGGTTTGGCGCTAGGAATCCGCAATCGACTTGGCCCATGCACGTACCTTGTCCCAGTCTCTGAAGTCGATTTTCTCTGGCACCTTGCCGTCCGGTGTCTGCTTCTTTACTATGCTCTTTACTAGCATTCGGACCGGAGCGCTGTACTTCTTGAAATCGAACACACCACCAAACAGCCCGGTACTGACAACATGAAGAAAAGGAAAGGAAGCCGCAATCTTGTCGAGGTACTCTGTCTGTGCAAAGCTGCACTTGTCGGGGGAACCAGCACTAGCGCACACCACGAAAAGTGCCACTCTCGTTTCTGCAAGTGCATCCTTGTGCCGCGCAATGAAACCCAGTGCTTCTTTGGTCCACTTTCCGGCCTGAATTCCGCTTCCTATCGCAATAAGATCGTAGCCGACTGGTTGAACCTTGCCCTTTTTGAGATCAACGACATCTGCGGCTACACCCCGCTCCTGAATTGTCTTGCCTATTTCTGCTGCCACTTCTGCGGTCGACCCGTAACGAGTGCCATAGCACACCAGAACCCTTTCGGCCATACCTGAGGACACCTTTATGCTCCCTAATGGTCTTATGCATCGTGATAATCAGTCGCCGTACACTTCACGTTATTCTCGTCCGGGGCATGAGTCATTCCTTGGCTATGGTCCCTTCGTACTCCCGGAAGAGAGCATCCAATTCCAAATTACCGCCACTGAGAATGACTCCTACATTGGCTCGCGCCAATGATTCTCTGATCGTCAAGAGCGCCGCAAGAGGTACAGCAGCTGACGGTTCAACAACGAGTTTCATGCGCTCCCAAAGAATCTTCATCGCTGCGAGAATCTCGTTTTCAGAAACCGTGACGATGTCGTCAACGTTCTCCAAGATTATCCGAAAAGTGATGTCCCCGAGTGATGTTCTCAGCCCATCGGCAATGGTTCTTGGGCTCACGCTTGGTTGGAGCGTCTTCGTCTTGAACGAGCGTGACGCATCATCCGCATTCTTGGGTTCAGCCCCAATGACTTTCGCTCCCGGGCAAAGGCCCTTTGTCGTAATGGACGTTCCGCTTAGGAGACCTCCACCTCCGACTGGGGCAAGTACGCAATTCAGAGGCCCGACTTCTCGTATTAGTTCGAGGGCTGCAGTTCCGGCACCCGCGATTATTCTCTCGTCATTGTAGGGATGAATCATCACGTAGCCATGCTTCGAGATCAGCTTCTGTGCGGTAGCCGCGCGCGACTCGAGCGTCGGCTCACAAAGGACTACTTCTGCCCCGTATCCGCGTGTGGCTTCCATCTTCACCTTCGATGAGTTGCGTGGCATTACGACTACAGCTTTGACGCCTAGAATCGAAGAAGCCAAGGCGAGTGCTTGAGCGTGATTGCCAGATGAGTGAGTTATCACTCCGCGTCTCTTTTCTTCGTCGGTGAGCTGTGATATGGCGTTGAACGCGCCCCTGAACTTGAAGGCTCCAGCACGCTGGAAGTTCTCGCACTTGAAGAAAACCTTGCACTGAGCCATTTGGTCCACAGTTCGTGACGTCATCACGGGCGTCTTCGTAACTGCATCCTTGATTCTGTCATAGGCTTCTACTATGTCCCGAAGGGTAACCACAATCGTAGTACCAAGACCGGACACTCAAAAGCTAGTCCCCGAACGCCGTGCTCAGGTCTGAGTTGTCGTATGAATGACAGGACTTGGTTTTGACGTAGACCCGTTCTTCTTCCTTGCCGGGAAATTGATAACCCCTATGCCAATGACGACAAGGATGAGACCAATGGCAAAGGTCCAGTAGATAGTCTCCTGAAGTAGAAGAAGGGACAGGGAAACGCCGAACACTGGAACCAGATTGATGAACACTGCGGACCTCGTTGCTCCGATGTCCTTGATTGCACTGAAATAGAATATGTAAGAGATGAACGTTACCGGGATTGCAAGGAAGAGTATGTTTTCCCAAAAGACCATGTCTGTCATTGCCGGGAGAGTCCAGAACCCTTCGAAGAACGCACCAGTTGCGAAAAACATGGTGCCGAATGCAACGCTTCCCGCGGTCGTTTGAAGCGGTGAGCTCACTTTCATGGCGGACTTTCCTATTGTTGAGTAGGCTCCCCAGGTCATCATCGCACACAGAACGAGCAGATTACCGATAATGTAGTCTGGTCGAAAGTCGATTAGTGCTTGGACTCCAATCACAAAAAGGACGCCAATGAAGCTCAGAACAAAACCTGCGTATTTCCAGTTCTTGTCAAGGTGCTCCTTGTGAACGACGTGAGCCCAAAGGCTCACTGTAGCCGGGTTTATTCCTGCTATAATGGATCCTTGGGCGGCAGTGGTGAATTTCATGCCCGTAAGGAAGAACATACCGTATCCGAATATGCCAATGAATCCCATCGCGGCATACTGCATGATGGTGCGTCGGGTGATATGACTTGAATTGTGAGAATTCAACAGGAAGGCGGCAGGCAGAAGAAAGATGCTAGCAAGGAAGAAACGGAAGAACCCGATTGTAAAAGATGGTGCTGTTCCTACTATGACCTTCCCAGAGACCCATGATCCTCCCCAAAAGAACATTGTGAATATCAGAAAGACATAGTCTTTGGTCGAGGCAGAGGGCATGGCTGAAGTCCACCGGCGATGCACGCGCGGCATGCGCCTTGCGTATAAACGCACTCATTGTGTCTCTTACCAAAAACCGCCTTTCCCGTATGACTTGCTGTGTTGATGAATCTCCAAATGAGAGGCGAAGCTTACTTACTGCCGCTTTTCTGCCATGCCCTATTCACTAGGTCGTCCAGCATCCAGGCGAATTGCCTGATGTTCTCTATCTCGCCTGGATTTCTGCAAGTGAAAGGCGTGCCAATAGTCGGCACGTTAACAACCCCTTGTCTAGTCTCAACATCCACAACGCACCGAACATAGTGTTGAACAGTCCAGACTGGTTGTTGCTGACCCCAGACTCCCCCCGTTCCTCCCCAACCCCAGCCATAAGTATATCCTCCGCCGCCCTCGACGTGCGATCCCAAGTCGCCGGTCCATCTAGGTGTGACTCTCAAGATGTCCCCGTACCATACTACCCATAACACTTTGTGTTCTTTCGCTTTCTGGAGCATCTTCTTATCTGTAATCGCATGTTCAACAATCAGTCTCCTGCTTGTTAGAATGATGTCTGATCTCTGCCCGACTAGCAAAGGCGGACACATCCACCAAAGGATGAGTTCGTCTCTCCAGTTAGGAGAGAGACCGTCGGGTGGCCTTAAATCGGGAACTCCTTGGAAAATGCGATTTCTTACAGCTTCTTGATCCGCTTGGTATCGCTCTATCACCCACCCTCGCTGTTTAGCAATGGTGTCAGCATCTATGACGGATTCATTCATTCTCTTAGTACCAAGCCTCCATTGAAGGCTCGTGCGTTCCCAGCAGTCTTCCAAGAATTCAGCGTGCCGCTTAGTCGCCCTGCCTTTTCAAGATTCTTGTTTTCTTGCATAGCTGTTTCACGTACAGGATTCCGAACAGAGAATTCAAGCCTCTGGGTGAGCTCTGCGAATACTGAAGCTCCCTACTTGGATTGGTTTGTGTTGCCACTCGAAGTGGACGATAGTCCCGCGGACTTCGCTCGCGAGATTCCATTGAGCGTTTCCAGATTCGTCGCAAAGCGGCAAATGCAGGATTTCGCAACCTTAAAGGAGCATCAACACGCGCTCAAGTCTTGCAGACGGTCGGACCAAAGATGTTCTTGAAGACCCAGAAGAGAGAACTGACAAGTGTCGGGGTTGACATCGGCACTTCGACTTCGCATCTTGTGTTCAGCCGCTTAGTTCTGGAAAAGGATCCTGTGAGCCGTACTGAGAAATTCGAGATCACCGACCGAAAGGTCATCCATGCTGGAGCCGTTCATCTTACGCCATTGGTGGGAATGCGGAGCATCGACTTTGAGACACTCAGAAGGCTCCTTCTTGATGACTACAGAGCGGCGGGGATTAATCCGTCAGACGTTGACACGGGCGCAGTCATCATCACAGGTGAGACTGCAAGAAAGGAAAATGCAGAATTCATAGTGAGGTCACTTGCTGGAGAAACAGGGAAGTTCGTGGCAGCAACTGCAGGCCCGAACTATGAAGCAATGCTCGCGGCACATGGCTCAGGCGCTGTTGCTAGGTCCGCTTCTCTGCACAATACTGTCATGAACGTTGACATCGGAGGAGGCACATCGAAAATCGCGGTATGCCAGGACGGCAAGGTAATTGCGACAGCCGCGATAAATGTAGGCGGCCGCCTCGTCGCGACTGACTCTCAAGACAGAATTGTGCGGCTCGAAGACTCCGGAAAGGCGATTGCCAGAGAGGTTGGGTACTCACTTGACCTCGGCAATCAGCTGACACGAGAAGCCAAGGAATCGATTAGCTCGGCGATGGCGAATGCTCTTTGCGATGCAATTCAGCCAAATCAACAGTCGAAGTTGACTAGAATGCTGATGCTCACTCCCCCTCTTCCATTTTCGGGAAAAGTGGACGAACTCACATTCTCCGGAGGAGTCGCTGAATACATCTACGGTACCACGAGTGAGGACTACCATGACTTGGGGACCGGCCTAGCCAAGGCGATCTTGTCGGCTGTGAAGCGACTCCCGATGCGGGTTGAGGCACCTGAGCAAAGAATCCGCGCGACGGTGATCGGTGCTGGGATGTTCAATCTGCAGGTGAGCGGTTCCACGACGTTTCTCACGGCCGGGCTCAAGTATCCCTTGAGGAACCTGATGGCGATAGTTCCCGATGTACCAAAGGGGCGAACTCTTGTTGGTAGTGTCAGGACGGCCGTGCTGAAAGCGTTTCAGAGATTCGACCTCGTGGAAGGTGTAGATGATGTAATTCTGGCTTTCAATGATGCCGTGCGACCTTCATATGAGAACCTGACCCAGTTCGCGAAGGGTGTGTTAGGCGCTCTGCCGAACACCATATCCTCAGGGAGACCAATCCTAATGTGCTTCGACACAGATGTTGGCAACAGCGTGGGCAACGTGATGAAAAGAGAGACCCATGTTGTGAACAACATACTCTCGATTGATGAGATAACACTTCGTGATGGTGATTTTCTAGACATCGGAGAGCCAATCATCGAAGGCGTTGTCGTGCCGGTTGTGGTGAAAACCTTGGTTTTTGAGCACTAGGCCTTGGCTCCAAGCTTTTGCCGAGTTTGCTATCTCATTATCATTTCAGAAAGCTAGATTAGCTATGAGCGTGGGTGTAGCAGCCATGGAGCCTCAAATTCGAAGAGTCACCGAGTCAGATCGTGACGACATGATGAGAATAGCTCGTCTCACATGGGGCGGATACGATTACCTGCCCTTTGCATTTGATGAATGGCTTAAGGACCCTAAGTGCTATACCTTTGGCATCGAGATTGACGGGCACTTGGTGGGGCTGAACAACCTAAGGATAATCGATGACGGCCGCACTGGGTGGATGGAAGGGCTCAGAGTGCATAGGGATTATAGAAAGCACGGTCTCGCGAGATTGCTAACGAAGCATATCGTGGAATTCAGTGAAGGAACTGGCGTCAGCCGAGTCAGGTATACAACTGACACAACGAATGATGCGTCCCTCAAGCTCGGCGAAGAAGTGGGAATGCACCGAGTATTCGACATGGGGGTCTTCTGGGCCTTGACAGACAAAATCGAACCAGTCCGCAAGCTGGGACGAAAGCTGACAAAGATGGACGGCACATCACTTTACGAGCAGCTCTTGTCAAGTCAGGACTTGGTTTTGAATGATATGCTCATTTTCGATTGGAAGGCAGTAGAGGTCAGCAGATCTTCCCTAAGTGCGTTGGAAGAGAAGTGTCAGTTTTGGAGCACGGCGCGTTCGGGGCTTCTAGAATCATTCTCAGTTGGACTCGACAGAAAGGAAATGAAGGGGACAGAGTGGAGCTTCACGATATATGCACACAACGATGAGGCTTTTCTGTTCTCATCTTGGCCACCAACTCTCATACGCGAAGAGGCACAAGTACAAAGGAGCGATGGGCATCTATCCGCTTCAGCTGAGGAAAGCACTGTTGGCAAGTCCTTTGATACCAAAAGGAAGCAGGAAGCGCTTTGCACTGACACTGCTGGAGAAGCAGTTCGTTGTCAATCCCACCCCTTCTTGAGCTTCTTGAAAGCATGCACTGATTGACACGAAACCAAAAGACAGTCCAATAGCCACAGAGTGAGTAGCGACTGCGACAGGACGAAGGAAATCAAAGGAATCTGAACACGTACCCGTATGCATTTCCTTTTTATTGGTTGATTATCTCTCGGGTATCCGTTGTAGTCTATGTTGGCGAGGCATGCATGTGAGCGTCGACCTAGGTAACAAAGATTCGGCAGCCCGGTCTCCTCTGGATATGCCGACCGGTCCAGAGACAACCGTAAGTGCAACTAAGATTCCTCGCATAACTGTCTTCGACTACAATGAGAGCGAGTACAAGGAGTGGACTGCGACGTCTCTGGACGTGTGTTTGCCTCCACCCAAAGGTATCAACGTTCGCTGGATTAATGTCGACGGAGTCCGAAATCATGATATCGTGGACCAGATTGGCCGTTGCTTCGGTCTTCATCCACTTACTATCGAGGACATCCTGAATACGGGTCAACAGCCAAAAGCAGAGATCCTCGCAGAGTATGGATTTATCGTGGCCAGGATGTTTCATCACCTTACGAACAATGAAGAGATAATCTCAGAGCAGGTCAGCATTGTCTTCGGGAATAGGTTCGTCTTATCCTTCCAGGAAATCGAGGGTGATGTGTTTGACCCGATTAGAAGGTTGATCAAAGAACCATCTGGGCGAATCAGGAAGAGCAAGGCAGACTATCTTGCCTACAGTCTGATCGACGCAATCGTTGACTTCTACTTCGTTATGCTCGACGAAATAGGTGAGAAGATTGAAGAGACTCAAGAGCAGCTAATTGCCAATCCGTCGGCTGAAACACTCCGAGAGATATACGGCATAAAGCGTAAGGTTGTGGAACTTCGAAGATTCACGTGGCCCGTGAGAGAGGTTGTGCTGACCCTTGAGAGAGAGCTCCTCAGCTGTTTGACAGGACGACTCTACCATACTTGCGGGACCTCTACGACCACGTCATCCAGATAACCGACCACATCGAAATCTACAGAGAATGGCTTGCAAGCATGCTTGACATTTACCTTTCGAGCGTCACGAACAGGCTGAATGAGGTCATAAAATTCCTCACTGTTCTGTCCACAGTGGTGATACCTCCCTTGGTGATTTCGTCTTGGTACGGCATGAACCTCGTGCCCCAGATGCCTGAAGTGCAGTGGCCCTTCTATTATCTCCTGCTCGTTTCACTGGCCCTTGCGATGATGATCGCGATGCTTGCCACATTCAGGCGAAGACACTGGATCTAGAGATTCTCGTCTAATCCCAAGGGCAATGGACCTGTCCGAACATCAGAACATCCACCATGTCGGCACGAGACGGCAAATTCTGAATGTCACTCGTCTAATCGAATGCATGATGAAAAAAGCATGGGACAGGGAACCGAAGGGTTCCGAGTCCGTTCAATAGAACGCACAGCTGGAAATTGTATTGGAGCTGTGTTACTACTTACTATTGTTGACCTAGAGTATCTTCTTGTTCTCAACTCTGCGACGCCAGAAGACCCCCCAGAGGAGGAGGACTATCGAAGCGACTAGAGCGCCAAAACCGACGAAGAATCCAAGAAAGACACTGATTGCGCTAATTGCGCTGCCCAAGACCAAGCTAACGAGACCGTAGACAACACCGATCACACCAATCACGACACCCATAACAGAGACCGTGATGAACTTCGAGGCATACCACTCGATTCGCTGGTAGAGGTTGGTGCTGACTTCGTCCCAGCTGCTCGGGACATAGTGTTCTTTCTCTGCCTTGGCAGCCGCCTTGTCAGACTTGCTATTCATGGCTTACTTACCACCTTCTCCGAACATTCTCCTCAGACGTTTGCCTTCGTTTCGCATCCAGTAGAGGCCCCAGAATGCCAGGAACACTCCAATCAGGATGAAGGCAACACCGACGAAGAGTCCTGCCACAATAGCGAAGTACTGGGCTGCTACTCCGTAGGCGAGGTAGGCGAGAATAGCATACACACCTGCGACGCAGCCGATTGCTACAGCGAGTACGCTCACAATCATGTACTTTGATGCTGTAGTCAGGATTCTTGAGCTAGTTTCTAGCTCAACTTCACGTGACATTGTATTCACCAAATCCAAGGGCGTAGGCCAATCGCTTATGAAGAATGCGAATTGACACAAAATGACCGCCAAAGGTCAATTCTGGCATTTTCCCTGCTGCTCGAAGCAGACGCATCAATGAATGACGAAGGCCAAGACGACGAATCAACGATTCATGTTTGCATTGATAATGAAACCGCCATTTGAATTGGCAGCGAAAAACGAGTGTAGCGAACTCTCGGTTCGCGTAGGTCGAAGATAAGCAAGGGGCGAAAGTTTTTCCTCGCCCCAAGTACAGGTACACAGCTCATGGTTGCTGTGGTTTATTGCTTCTGCTCATCACCTGCGTCTGATTCGTCCTCATCACCGCGGTGGCCCTTGGCACCCTCGCGGCTTTCGCCTTCCTCCGCTTTGCGAGAATCCTCGCGATAGTGGCGGTCTCGTTCAGTTCGTTGTCCTCCGTACCGGCGTCTGGGCCTCTGAGGATAGACAACGGAAGACACATCGTGCTCCATGTTGACTTCTGGCATCTCTTCATCAGAGGGGTTGACAATCCCATCACGTCCGACGTTCAGACGGATGTTATTCATGAACAGCTTCGTGTAACCGTTGTCCAGCTTGTAGACTGAACCAACTTTGAAGCGTTCAATCGCGTCGTCCCATAAAGGTATGATGACTGTAGCGGTGCTGTCGCCAACTTTCGCGTCAGCAACTCGATGAGTGGCACCATCATCACGAGATGTGACTTCATGGGGTTCGGTTATGGAAACGACCTTGAATATGATCGTTAAACCTCTCATTCGGGGCTTAAGTTCGGAAACGGTCGCTTGTATAGGTTGGACCGTGTTGTCGCTCATTGTATACCACATCAGCGAATAGACAGGCTTCGACTAACGGATTCGCCCCATGGAAGACGAGTCGAATTGATTTGCCTTTCATAGAGTTGTCGTGCTTCGGCAAAACCTGCTGAGGCCTCGACCGCGCTTGGTGCCATATAAATCTGGCTGATTGTGTATCAACCAAGTAACACCATATAGGAGTCAGAGCACGTTTGCAGGTTCTCTGAAGCCTCGCGAAGATTTCTGTGCGAAAGGAAACAATGGAGTGCGAGAAGTTGGAGTTCTCGCACTGTTCTTCAGCAGAAAAAACAATCTAGACTGATCGGCTTGTGCTAGTCATAGCCTCTGCGGCCGCCGTCACCACGGTCACCACGCCCGCCAGGGCCAGCACCACGGCCAGTGCCACGCCCAGTGGCACGGTCACGGCCACCACCGTATCCGCCGCCGCCTCCATAGCCACCACGGTCGGAGTCCTCGCGGGGCCTTCCATACCCGCTGCTAGGCCTTCTGCGATACACTCTCTCGTGCTCAACAGCAGATACATCATTGGAGGTGTCAACATCGGCTATTTCCTCGGTAGCCTCACTGATTACACCATACCGGCCGATATTCAGTCTGAGGTTGCTTTGGAATAGACCAGTGTATCCGTTGTCAAGCTTGTATGTTGAACCGACCTTGACGCGCTCTATCGCGTCATCCCAAAGAGGGACGATGACTGTGCCGGTCTTGTCACCGACCTTTGCATCAACGATCTTATGAGACTGGCCATCATCCCGCGATGTGACTTCGCGGGGTTCGGTCATTTCTAGGACCTTGAAGACAATCGAGATGTTCCTCATTGAGGGCTTCAGTTCGGAAACAGTAGCCACAATAGGCTCTGATTCACTACTCATAGGTTAAGTCACGTCTGAAACTAGACAGGTGCTTTCAAAACAAGTACTTCACAAGGACGTACCATATTCGGTACTCCAAGGACGAAATGCTTTGGTAAGCCCTGCTGTTTCTTGTTCTGCCACCCTTCCTTTTAAGTCTGCTTGAGCATGTGAGTCATAATTCGCACATGCAGGGTGAAGAGTCCACCGGTAGTGATCTCTACTCTGTGTACAGGTCACCCAATCAACCACTCTAGTGGACATTCGAGACCTCGACCAAGCAACACGCCTCAAACACTAAAATCAGTCGTGAGAACACAGAAGATACTCACGGACTCGAAAGAATCACGCGAGCAGCCTATACTATTGCGATGCAGCATCAACGCTTTGTCCACTGGAGATTGCTGCTGGTTCCTTCTCAAACGTCATGGACCGCATGCCAGCATCACTTACCACTTCTCTTGTTGTCAGTGAGCCACGAAACTTCATGAACAGCAGTCCCAGAATGAAGAACAAAGGCACCGGCAGCACGAGACTGCCCCAATAGCGGCCGTACAGAAGAATGATGGTATAAACCTGGTAGATGTAGGGGGAATTCGCCAAGACCTCGCCAATCACTCCGATTGCTAGGACTCTACGAGTCTGTCCGAATCCACGATAGTAGCGTATGAGCCTCTGGGCGAAGAGAACCCGAACAGAAGACTCGACAAGGATTACCACAAACTGGAAAAGGGGATAGAACAAGGATCTGGTCTGCGACTGCGTGAAAGATGAAAACCAAAAATCCTGTGAATAAACCGTTGCGACAACGCTCTCCCAGCTCCAACTGGAGAACCTTGGCCAGATTGTGTCCCAAACCCAGAGGGCACGAAGAATGTCACAAGCGCAATCACCAACGCAATACCATTCGAAACCCAGAAGCTGGCGACCCGAGTTGAGAGTATAGCGGATTCCTTCTCCTGTTGGTGCTCCGCCCTCTCTCGCGCAAGAAAAGATGACTCACGGAAAAGGAGCGGGATGAGTATCAGACCCAGTAGAGCTATCGTTGGGTAGATACCGGCAACATCACTGAACTCCCAGGACAAGGGCGATGGGTATGGAAAAGTCTCAAACCAATTCTGGGGCAGAAGCATAGCGAGAAAGAACGTTCCAACCACAGAACCAATGAATAGCCCTCTGATTTGTCCAGAGCGGCCAGATTCGTGAATACGCAGGAAGAAGAAAGCCCCCGGCAAAGACTCAGCCACTGCCAAGAGAATAATGGCAGGCGGAGCAAGAGCTGATGCCGCCTGAGGTCGTCCCGATTTCTCCCATGCCGCCAGACCCCATAAAGAAGAGGACCGAGTAGTATGCAATGGGAGCATCGAGGACCCTGACTTCCAATGGCAGGATGTACAAAACGAGCATTAGTATTGCGAGCTTGAGCAGCACTCTCGCGTCGATGCCTTTCGTAACCTGCTTACCACATTTCATGGAATTCAGTCGTCAACTAATAAGGGCAGTCATGAGCTAAGATGTGCACAGCACAGTCCAGTCCTATTCCTGGGTATGCCTAAGGTGGCCACGCATTCGCGAAATAACCACGTATGTGACAGGCACTTTCACAGAAGCACGTTTGAGATTCTGCTCACTTTGCCGTGTCACACCTTCCTCTTCGAACGTCAGCGGCCAGACGTCCGGATAGCTGACCGCATGCATAGAGATAAGCGATTCGCGAAGTTTCTCCAGATAGCTGGGCGCACGCATAGAGGTAAGCGATCCGCGAAGTCTTACCAACACGAGTCCTAGGACAGGCAAGAGGGGTAGCGGCAACACTGTCATGTAGTACCCGGAGGCGAGGATGTATGGAGAAAAGAGCATGGCTTCACCAATCGCTCCTGTGGCCAACAATCTCCCGACTCGTCCGATGCCTCTGTAGTAGCGCATGAGGTTTCGAGCAAACACGACGCGCAGAAGGGACAGGACAAGAAGCGCCCCGAAGGGAAATAGAGTACTCACCATATAGTAAGTTTGAGAGTAAAGAGGCGATCCCGCCTCCCCGATGCTCGTGTACACCATAAACTGGAGACTGATGGTCACGCCACTAAAGACTGTCTGCCGAACGTACTGGTTACCAACGGAAGCTACCAACGTTGGTGTGATGAGAGTCACGATCGCTACAAGAAGACCAATGCTATAGGCGACTCTCGCGCTCGCTGTACGGCCGGGTTGAATTGTAGATACTTTCGTCACTCCTAGCTCGGTGGAGATAGGCAGAAGGAAACTTGACTCACGGAGAAAGAACGGAACGAAAACCAGAGCCACAAGAGCATACACTGCGTAGGCATTCGCAACCTCAGCAAACACATAATACTCGACAAAGCTCATTGGAATGAAAGCTGGCCACAAGCTCAGGACAAATGCACCAAGAACGAAGGTTGTCACGATACATGTTATCATTAACCGTCTGATTGGCCCTATTCGGTTTGCTCCGTGAATCCTAACAAAGAAGATGATGCCTGGCAGCGAGAGTATTAGAGCCAGAATGATGAGCTCGAGGTGTAACGGAAACGGGACCCGTTGAAGGCAACTGCATTATCCCGACATACGAACCGATGTTAAACAGCACCGAGGAGTATGTGAAACCACCATAGCCGAACTGCATGTATTCCGGTAGTGCTAATAGAAAAAGGAGAATCACTATCAGCTTGAACCAGACTTTTGTATCCGTGGTTGTTGTAGGCTGCTCCATTCCTGCCAGTCGTCCATATTAATGACTCCACGGCTAATAAGAATCACCTTTCCTATGAACGCTTGTGCCTGTGCCCTCCGTTTCGGATTAATCCATCTCAATGCCGAAGGTGAGGAACCGAAGGAAAATGACCGGTGACCCTCGATGGGTTTGTCCAGGGGGTACAGTTCTTTGCCACTCCGCGTTCATTCGCCGCTCGTCACGTGCTAGCTCTTGGCGTCTGCCACCCATTCTCATCGTTACATCACAGGTGCACGAGCATGGTTCGGCCAGTCCTACTCGGTGTGTTCTTTCATATTCCTGGTGGCTTTTCTTACAAAGGATTTCCACCTGTTTTCGATTCCGAGGAGTCTGCACGTAGACTCGATATAACTGAAATCCAGCTTGTCCTCATTGCGGACATAAATTCCTAGGGCATCGCGCAGGTCCTGCTCCGCTTGGAAATACACCTTGTTGACAAGAGTATCTTCGGCCGTTGCCAGCCTGACAGCGGTCCCTAGATGATTCACCTTGACTGCCCTTTCAAGGGTCATTCTATCGAACTCAGAGACGACCCCTTGAATGTCCAGTCTGAGGAGGCTTCTTCCGTAGAAGAAAGTGCAATGCGAGCCCTCTTTCAACGCTGCAGTCAAGTCCTCTAATCTCGCATGGAATCCATGGGAGCTCAGAAAGACAACAAACGGACTCATTTCAGCAGTCTTCATCCTGATAATCAGGTCGATATCGGTTGTAGTGCGGGGAACACCATAGTACATTACAGCAATACCGCCCACCACAACATAGTCGACTTCATTCTCGTTGAGGAAATTGCAGACGACCCGAAGAACCTCACCGAATTCGTTCATCGTGCTGCCTTCTGGTCGTTCGAACCGCAAGGTCGGATAGTTCGAGTCCTAGGGACAATGTCTCCTCCCCGGACAACTGTCTGGCACGAAGAGCGGACACAATCTGCTCTCGGTCGCGTCGGCGTCTCACCTGCTTTGGTATTGATTCGGCTTGGCGATTAGTCACGCTTTCTTGGTTGGAGTAGGTCGAGATATATCCTCCCCTTCTCGTTTTCGCATCCACTCCAATAGAGAAGGGTGCCGCATGCAGATTGGCTGATTGCACCCGGGCGTGATCTAATCGAGGCAATAGCTCAAATCCTCCGGAAATACCACCAAGAGCATTGAAGTCAAGGCACGTCATGACACAGAAATGAGAGAGAACGAAGGAGAGTGACCGGCGACCCTTGCAGGGTTGTCGAGCGCGGTATAGTTCTTTGCGACCGCACCTTCATTCTTCGCAGGTCACTATCTCCTTCCTGGCTATCTCGCGCCCCTCTTCGTCCACGATGACGATATGAGCGGCGCACGAGAGTCAGCAGTCATAGCAGCGTACTACCATCTCAAGGAGATTGAGCACGCCTTCGGGTATTTCGTCTGTCATCTTGATTTCCTCTCTAGGTTTTCACAAGTGGTTCAGGGAGTTTCAGTTTCTTGAGTCCGTCCTGCTCAAAGATGAGCTTGGCAGCATCCATCAGTGATTTCTCAATGCCGCCTACGTTGTGGTTCGTCGCGACTATAATGTTTGCTTTGGTAACAATGCCTTCATCGTTGCACTCGTAGTTATGCAAGCAGGTACCACGAGGCGCTTCGACAACGCCTACTCCATCACCAGCCTTGGGCTGCACATCTGACAGCTTGACGTCTGTACTTACGATGTCTGGGTCTTCTAGGAGCCTCTTGATTGATTCAGCGGCTTGTACCATCTCTACTATCCTTGCATAGTGATAGCCGAAAGTGTGATGAGAAGGTCTCCCAAGCAAGGTTCGCATTTCCTTCAATGCTGCATCAGCAAGTGGAGTAGCCATCTTGTCTGCGATGTTGCATCTCGCGAGTGTGTTCGCCCTCCAGATTCCTTGGGGATAGCCTGCGGGCTTGTAGTAGATGTGGGTCGCATAGGAGTGTTCAGGAACATATTCACCAAAGTACTTCGTGTAGTCCTTTGCTTCAAAGTCAGCAACAATCTTTCCCGCGGGGTCCATCACATGAACGGTCCCGTCGTATATGTCATGAACTCCTCTGTTCGAAAGCCCTACGTAGTAAGTCGGAGTTACCGCTACCTTCTTGATCACGTCGATGTAAGCGTTCACGACTGTCTTTGCAAGTGCAACGGTCTTCTGCACATTGTCCAGCATCGCGGGCACGGCAGCAAGCCACTTGTCACGTTCTTCCTCTGTCAGAGTGTTGAGCATTCCTCCAGGAATCGCAGTCACTGGATGGATGGCCTTTGCTCCTATGTCCCTGCAGAGTTCCTGACCGAACTCCATTATCTTGATAGCTTGCACGGCGATATCCGGCTTGTACTTCAAAACGGCAGCAACGTTTCTTACTTCTGGCTTGGCGAACGGGCCAAAGACGAAGTCAGGGGCTGCTAACGCATAGAAATGAATCGCATGAGAAGATAGCTGCTTAGATTCGAGCAATAGCCGTTCTCAGTTTCGTTGCAGCAGGGGGTGGCTTGACATCCCAAGCGGCCTCGACAGCCTTCACTGAGGCTAGGTGATGTGGCTCGGGGCAGATGCCGCATATTCTTGGAGCAATCCTTGGTACTTCCTCCATCGGCCTGCCAACCATGAACTGCTCAAAGAAGCGAGTACTCCCGATATTGAATTGAACATCCTTCACCTTGTTGCCGGGACCCAGCTTTATGGTGAGAGCTCCATGACCCTCGAGGCGAGTAACAGGATTGATCCGGATTGTCTTTTCTTCTGGCACTCTACTCGCGCCTCCTCTTTGCGTCTTCGCGCTTGATACGAATACGTCCTAGATGGCTTGTGGGATAGTCGAATCTGTAGAAGGTCCCGAGAGGGTCTTTCACCTGTGCAACAAGACTCTCTGGTTCAATCGGTGCATACGTGCCGAGCATTGATATCGACGCAGCACCATGATCCTTGGTTATAGGCGGCGATGGGCCAAAGCAGCCTCGGCATGTTGCGCCCTTGTTCACGCACGGTCCCTCACATAGTCCCCACGTCGACGGACCCATGCAAATGTATCCCTGTTCCAATAGGCACCTCTTGGAATCGGCCTTGCCAACGTACGGTCTGAGTATTTCTGAGATGGGTGTCTCCTTTTTCTCGCGTTTGCAGTAATGACAGACCGTGTGTGGAGGCAAATCCAAGGGCTTACCCTCCAGCAATGCACTGACCGCCGTGAGGATCAACTTTGAAGTTGGAGGACAGCCTGGCAGGAACACTTCGAAATTCACGTAGTCCGTGTTAGGCCTGACGACATTCTCGATTGGCGGAACGTTCTTTGAAGGAACCTTCCCATCATTCACAGTTTTGTTGTGACGGAACTTGGCGTCATAACATTCCTCAATATCATAAAAGTTGGCCATGCCCGGAACACCACCGAAGCATGAGCAAGAGCCGAACGCTATCAGCGTCTTGCACTTTGCTCGCATCGTGTTGAGAAGATGGACGTCCTCTTCCGTTCTGGCCATTCCCTCGTAGAACCCAACCGCGATTGAACCGTCAGGATAACCTTCAAGATCCTTGAGCTTGTAGTCGACCACCGCTTGCCAATACTTGATGTTTAGCAGTGGCAGAACATCTGCAAGCTTGAGGTGGATGTCTATAAGACTCTGAAAGCAGCCCCAGCAGGAACTGCCCTGTGCCATCGCTACAGGAACGGGCTCAGTCATTCTCAGGCCTCCTTCAATGCATATACGAGCTCATCATCATGCTCGCCTTTTACTTCCACAGTGCCCCACTTCAGCATCCCGATAAGGTTCCATACAATCAGCTTCTTAGTCAGCTGAGTCTTCGCAGCGAGTTCTGTTACGGTGGCGGGAGAAGACGAGAGTGCATCTTCTATGGACTTCCTCTGCTTTCTGACTGCACCCCTGTTCTGTTCGAAGAACTGCGTGAACTCTCTCACTTCCATTCCCTCCCTATCGGTCCAAGCTTACGAACCTGCTCTGTGAGAGTCCTCACTCCATCAGCGAATATCTGCGCTTCCGACGCACTCGCCCATTGCAGTCTTACACGTCGAGGATCTACTCCGGCTTGTTCGATTGTCTTCTCAAGCAATGCCCAGCGGGCCCTAAGCTTTAGGTTTCCGCTCGTATAGTGGCAATCACCTGGGTGACACCCCGATACAAGGACACCGTCTGCGCCCATTTCCAGTGCGGCAAGTATGAACTCAGGGCTGATGCGTCCGGTACAATTCACCCGGAGGATCCTTGCATTCGGAGGATACTGTATCCTGCTTGTGCCAGCAAGATCAGCGCCGGCGTATGAGCACCAGTTACAGCAGTACGCGAGAATCCTGGGTTCCCATTGCTTTTCTCCAGTGGCAGACAGTGGTTCTGTCGTCTGGTCAGTTGTCTGTACCGACGCAGAAGCCATCATGCGGCACCTCCTTCAGCGGGTACGGGCGGACACAGGTACGCCTCGACCATCGTGAGAATCTGGTCATCTGTTGAATGATACATGATAATGGCACTGCTCGGACACGCAGCAGCGCAGGTTCCACAACCGTGGCATTTTGCTTCTGTCACAAGTGCTACCGGAGGTTTCTCGGTCTCATCCATAGCAATGGCTCCGTAAGGACAGGCCGTGACACATGTGCGACAACTGGAGCACAGTTCCGAAATCACATGAGAAACAGTAGATTCAATCTCCACCTGCCCTCTCGCCATCAGACCAACAGCCTTCGCTGCAGCTCCGCTTGCATCGATTACCGATTCGGAAGCGTTCTTGGCAGCCTGAGAAGCACCTGCTATCATTATACCTGCAGTGTGAGTTGTGACAGGAGCCAGCTTAATGTGTTCAGGATTGAAGAAGCCATCACCGCTTCGGGTCAGACTGAACATCTTGGCAGTGTTCGCCATGTCCTCAGGCGGCATCATGGCAGAAGCAAGTATCAGGAGATCGGGTTCGAAGTGAAGCTGCTCGTCTGCAAAGATGTCTCTCCAGTCAATCTCGATCTTACCGTCTCTCACACTAACGGAAGGTTCCTCATCTGTGGGGTATCTTGAGTAGATGACACTCTTAGCGTGGGCTAGTCTGTAGAATTCCTCGTGACCCTTTCCATAAGTGCGGATGTCCTTGTATAGAATCAGCACTTCATCTAGCCTATCCCTGATGTCTCCCGCCACCTTTGACACGGCAGTGCAGCAGTAGCGTGAACAATGCTCATGTCCGATCTTTCCGGGTTCGCGGGATCCCACGCAGCCGATGAATGCAACCCTCTTGGCGGTTCTACCATCACTCGGCTTCAAGAGCTGAGAATCCCTTGGCCGTTCCTCGAATTCCGCCAGTGTCATGATGTCAGGGCTATCACCATATGAGAAGTAGCCCGAAGGTTTGAAAGGTTCAAACCCTGTGGTAACGATAACGGCACCGACATCGAACTTCTTGCTAGTTCCATTCGACTTGTTCTTTATTGTTGCTTCGAAGTTTCCGATGTATCCATCAAAGCTAGTGACCTCACTGTCAGTGAGCACCTGTATCCTCTTGTGAGTCTTTGCTTTCTGAATCAAGGGTTTCATGACTTCTGTGCCACTCTCTCCTGTAGGGAATAGGCTATCCCACTTGATTGTGTGCCCACCCAGATCCTTCTGCTTTTCTACGAGAACGACATCAAATCCTCTGTCCGCTATATCGAGAGAGGCGGTTAGGCCCGCAATCCCGCCACCGACAACGAGAGTTCTGGGAGTGACTTTCACACTCTTGATAGGCAAGCTCTCGAGTTTGGCAGCACGAGTTACAGACATGCGAACAAGATCTATCGCCTTTTTCGTGGCCGCCTCGGGCTCGCGCATGTGACACCATGAAACGTGCTCTCTGAGATTGACCTGCTCGAAGAGATATCGGTTCAAACCTCCTTCCTCAACGGCTCGTCTGAACGTAGGCTCGTGCATTCTCGGCGAGCAGCTGGCCACAACGACTCGGTTCAAGTTGAGCTCAGCAATCTTGTCCTTAATGAGCTTCTGGCCTGAATCTGAGCACATGAACATCTCGTGAGTTGCGAATACCACGTTTGGCAAGGTCTCCGCCGACTTGGCCACTCGTGCCACGTCCACGACTCCAGCGATGTTGTGCCCGCAGTGACACACAAAGACTCCAATCCTAGGAGTTTGCTTGGTAGCCATTACGCGGCGCCTCCTTTTGCGAGTACTATGCTAGTTCTCATGGCCGCAGCACTTCCTGCTGTTACTGAATCGGGGATATCCTTAGGACCGTCAGCGCAACCACATACGTAGACGCCTGGAATCTTCGTATCCACTGGGCCTGAAAATACGTTCTGAGCCTCAATGTAACCCTCCTCGCTGAGGTCAACTCCCAGTTGGTTGGCAAGACTTTCCAAGTCCTTCGGCGGCTGAAGCCCTGGACACAGAACGACAAGGTCATGCTGTACCTGCATCACTTTGTGATGTAAGACATCCTCCACCCGAACTACCAAATCCTCGCTCGTTGGGTTCTCGGCCACCTCACCGACCCTTCCCTTCATGAACTTGACTCCAAACCGACTCTGTGCAGTCTCATAGAATTCTTCGAATCCCTTCCCGAAAGCTCTGATGTCTGCATAGTATACGGTGACATCAGTATCAGGATAGTGCTCCTTTGTCATCACTGCGTTCTTGATGCCGTACATACAGCACACCCTCGAACAGAACGGCACACCTTTGTTCACGTCTCTGGCGCCGACGCACTGGACAAATCCAACGCTCTTGGGTATCTTTCCGTCACTCAGTCTAATCAGATGGCCGCCTGTGGGGCCTGCAGCATTGATTAGTCGCTCGAACTCCATTGCATGAATGACATTGGCATACTTGCCATAACCCAGCCGTGGGTATGCAACGACATCAAATAGGCGATAGCCAGTGGCAACAACAATCGCACCGACATCGAGATCAACGTATTCGTCCGTCATGTTCAGGTCTATTGCTTCTCGTTCGCATACCTTGACACAACGGTTGCACTTGATACAAGTTGCCTTGTCCACTGTAGATATGTTCGGTGTTGCCTGTGGGAATGAAATGTAAATCGCCTTCCTGAATCCTATTCCCCAATCGAATTCGTTTGGTGCTTCGACTGGACACTCAGCAAAACATGCAGCGCAACCTGAACACTTGTCCTCTCGAACAAACCGCGCCTTTCTTAGCACTTTCACCTTGAAACTGCCAGCAGTGCCGCTGATTGACTCTACTTCTGAATAGGTCAGCAGCTTGATGTTAGGATGATGAGTGACTTCGCTCAATCTGGGAGTCAAAATGCAAGCCGAGCAATCCAAGGTGGGAAATGTCTTGTCCAGCATTGCCATCCGTCCGCCTATGGATGGTGACTTCTCTACCAAGTAGACCTTGAATCCCTGATTTGCTAAGTCTAGCGATGCCTGCATTCCTGCGACACCGCCGCCTATTACCAGAGCATTCTGAGACCCCTTGGATTTCGTTGAGGAAGATGATTTCTTTCCTGCGGTCTTGCTCACGTTTTTGCCTCCTGCAATGCTTCAAGAATATGATCAGGGCTTATCTTCGTGAGGTAGAGGCCTAGTGCCTGGTCACCTATTCCAAGCGCCGGGCCCATGAATTGTGGAAGTGTGATAACCGGAATGCGTTCCTCAGGCTGAATGTCTTCTCCGAATTGCACTTGGGTGAGCTGAATATCACAGAACACACATGCCGTAACGATGCCTTGGGCTCCGACGGACCTAACGTTCCTTATCTTCTCCATACCGATCTTGCCAGCCAGATCTTGGTCCATTGCTAGCAAGGGTCCGCCGCAGCATCTTGTCTTGCCCGGGTAGTCAACTGGTGTAGCGCCGACCGCTTCGATGATTTTGTCTATGACGGTCGGGTTCTCGGGGTCATCAACCTTCACTATGTCGTAGGGTCTCGTGACGTGACACCCATAGTGAGCGGCAAGACGAATGCCCGTGTACGGTCTCACAGTTGCGGCCTTGATTTTATCATAACCAATATCGTCTCTCATGACCTGCAAGAGATGTTTGACGTCAACCTTTCCCGTGTACTTGAGCCCCTCACTTGCCAGAAGCGAGTTCACTTCGTCCCTGACTTTCTTATCTGTATCAAGAAGGTGCTTGTTGTGCTTCAAAGAACCCGAACACGCACCGCATATCGCCAGAATGTCTTTGCCTTCGCGTTCAGCGAGAGCGAGGATGCGTCCGCCCATCGCGGCAAAGGCCATTCTGTTTAGGGACTCGATGTACTGCGCTCCGCAGCAGTTCATCCCTTTCACGGTGACAAGGTGCACACCCAGCTTCTCAAGCACGGCCCTCGTGGCAGCTTCGTACCCTGGATGCCTGACAGGTGTGGTGCATCCCGTATACAGGATGTACTCCTTCACTTCTTTTTTCCTCCTGAGAAGTAACGAACCTTCACTTTCTTCGTAAACTCGTTGTCCCATCCTAATTCCGGATCTAGGCCCAAGTCATTGCGCTCATCTTGATTGAAATCAGTGAAAGAGTCCTTCAGCATCCACCCATCGCGAAGGACCATGTCAGCAGTCCGATTGAACACATCGGGCACGTGTCCCTCTTCAGCAGCGATGCGTCGCACGGCCTCGAATATCTCAGCAGGGCTCACGCCTTCTTGGCATCGCTCCTCACACAACCTGCATGTCATACAGAGCCATGGAAGGTCACTCTTGAGTACCTCGTTTCTCTCGCCAATCAGAATCTTCTGGATCAGTTGACGAGGGCGATACTTGTCTGATACGTTAGCGACGGCACAGCTAGCAGAGCATATGCCGCACTGGATGCACTTGTTTATGGCTTCTCCACCAGGTTGCCTTGCAATCTCTCGAGCAAAGGCTGATGTTGGCGTGTGAACCTCTTCCATTCGCTTTCACCCATTAGCAGCAGACAAATCCATAGAACAATCCGAATTGAGCCGTTTTAGGGATTTGTGAAGCGGAATTCCGACCGGCAGTTCTCCTGTGGTATTATTATATCTTTGCCGGGTGCGGCAAGGCACAGACACGACAAGGTCTGTCAACATGCCTTTGTCAAGCGTTTCGTTGCAGAACTGCGTTTCACGAAGACACAATTAGAGGGTAACGCATAAGAGCAAAGATACGTAGATACAATATGTATTCATTAGGACTGCTGAAGATGGAGGACAAACCATGGGTTTGGTTGCGGCTATCGCATGGGTAGTGGCATCGGTATCAACGTGTATTGTTGGGATCGTTCTCTATGAAGCCTTGACAAGCCTTTCCGCTCGCAAAGACTGCAAAAAGTGCTACAAAGAGGCATCGAGCACACATATGATATACTGCTCAAAGGTCGCTGACAATGCTTTCTTTCCCATGGAGTCGGAAGACTGTGCTGACGCCTATGCGATGGGAAAGAGATACGGTGGCTAGGCATCTCCTAGCGTGAGCTCTTGGTCGCGGACCATCGAACGCACCATCAAAGCCGCTCTCAGCTCCATCATATCTAAATGAGAGAAGCAATTAGCCACTCACGGATGGCATAGGTCGTGCACGCTGAGACAAGTCATCTAGGCGAAGACTAAAATGTGAGACGAATCCGTGTCAAATCATTGAGAGCGCGCCCTCGCACGTTGTTGTCGACTAACGGAAGCGGTGACCAACTATGGTGCTGAAAGAGTTCTCTTACAAGATTCCGGCTGTGAACAAAGGATATGCAGGGCAGACACTTTACATCGACCTCAGCAAGAACGCCATTGCAGTCAAGCCTGTCGATCAAAAGATGAAGGACACCTTCACAGGAGGCAAGGGCTTCGACCTGTGGCTCATGTGGAACAGCCTGCCGATGGACAAGGTTGTCAAGTGGAATGACCCTGAGAATGAGATTTGCATCGCGTCAGGTCCTCTCGGTGGTTTGCCCCTCTATCCTGGGGCGGGTAAGTCGCTTGTCACAACCATATCACCACAGACCGGCCTGATCATTGATAGTAATGTTGGTGGGTATTTCGGGCCCATCCTGAAGTTTGCAGGCTTTGATGCCTTGGAGATACAAGGCAAGAGTCAGAATGATGTGTATGTGTTCATTGACGGCGATGAAGGTAAGATCCAGATACTTGACGGAACCGACTTGCCCAAATACGCTCATATGACGACAAAGCTTCTCACTGAACGTCACACAGCCAAGACGGGCATGGACATATCTGTGGTCACCACGGGTCCTGGCGCAGAACACGCCCTGATGGGCTGCCTGGATTTCTCATGGTATGACACATGGCGAAAACAGCCTCACTACAAGCAGGCGGGCAGGGGAGGCGCGGGAACCGTGTTCAGGGACAAGAAGATCAAGGCTCTGGTTGTCAAGAAAGCCAAGATGACTCCTGACATGAATGGGCCTGCGGACCCCGAAGCACTGAAGGCTGTCGGAAGGGAACACAGCCAAGAGATTATTGAACTAGACTCCAAGCAAAACCGAATGCGTGTTATCGGCACTGGTCACCTGCCTTCGATAATGAATGAGTTCGATCTGTTTCCAACGCGTAACTTCAGGTCCGGCAGCGACCCTGAAGCCAAGGGTCTATCTGGCGATGTTTGGGAGAAGATGTACACCAACACAGGCAAGGGTTGGGATGGGTGCTGGATCTCCTGCGCTATCAACTGCTCGCACTGCATAGAGGGTTTCGTACCAACGACGGGCCCCTTCAAGGGCAAAACTGTGACAGTTGACGGTCCAGAGTATGAGACAATCGCTGGCTGTGGTTCCAACCTTGCAATCTTCAACGCAAGAGACGTCGCAGAGATCAACTTCTACTGCGATACTTACGGCATCGACACGATTTCCTTTGGCACAACCATGGGCTTCGTCATGGAACTGTTCGAGGGCGGTCAAATAACCGACAAAGCAACGGGTGGACACAAGCTCAAGTGGGGAGCAGTGGCCGAAGTCTTGTCAGTGCTCCACGAGATAGGAAGTGGAGAGGGCTTTGGCGGTCAGCATTTCGGCAAGGGCATCCGATACCTGAAGAGCTACTTTGCTGACAAGTTTAAGGTCGACAAGTCACTCATGCAAGACATCGGCATGGAACACAAAGGTCTCGAGTACAGCGAGTATGTCACTAAGGAGAGCCTTGCTCAGCAGGGAGGATACGGGCTCGCGCTCAAGGGGCCTCAGCACGATGAGGCATGGCTCATATTCATGGACCAAGTCCATAAGTATCTCCCGACTTTCGAGAAGAAGGCTGAGGCACTTCACTACTTCCCCATGTGGAGAACGTGGTTCGGCCTTAACGGACTCTGCAAGCTGCCTTGGAATGATGTTGTTCCGGCCGATAACAAACAGACCTCAGAACCGGCAAAGGTTCCGGGTCATGTGGCATTCTATACGAGGTTCTTCAAGGCGATGACTGGAAAGGAAGTAACTGGTGCTGACCTAATCACTCAGTCAGAGCGTGTGTACAACCTGCAGAGAGTCTTCAATCTCCGTCAAGGTCATGGTCTAAGAGCGGATGACTCTAATACCCCCTACCGAAGCATGGGCCCTGTGACGGATTGGGAGTACGAAAGCAGACAGGAGAGATACGACAGGCAACTCAAGGAGCAAGTCGGAACCGACCCAGCAGGCATAGGTACCAGCGACAAGCGAAAGAGACTCAGAGAGTACAGAGAGGAACAATACAAGCTTCTCACTGACGCCGCTTACAAGAGACGTGGCTGGACCAGGAATGGTGTGCCCACCTTAGACAAGGTCAAGGCATTGGGAATTGACTTCCCATCCGTCGTCAAGCTCGTCTCCAAGTTCGAAAGAACCGAGCCACAGAAAGAGACTCTGCCCAAGAACGACTCAGCTTGGAAGTAATTCTACTTGACCAATTGGCCATGGGCACACTCTTACGGACGACTTCCCGAGTAGAGGAAATTCGGTATCTACAATACGTTCTCTGCCTATTGAGATCGTCTTGTCCGAATCATGAGAAACACTGATGTGGAACAATGAATCGGGCGTCAGTCATGCCTGAAGTCCTCTCGCCAACACCGGTCTATGGTCTGAGATGATGATAGTTGAGTTCCCGATGAAAGAGCATCCAGGAATCACGTTCGCCTAGCCCACCGTTTGCCGGACGTTAGGTCTTGCACGGAAGATTAAGATCGATACAACGACTATTACAGCGACAGAGGCAGCCGTGATCACGCCACTTATCTGAGATAGAGACCCGAATCCGCTGTTGGTGGAATTAGTGGTGATGTTTGAAGTCGTAATGCCGGTCGTGGATCCAAGAGAGAACACATAGACCGTGTCGGTCACGGGCCTGCCGTGAGAGTCCGTCGCAACCAGCGTGAACGTATAGGCCACATCCATTGGTGCCAAACCATCGACATTTACGGTCACCACGTCGAGATACGGTTCACCAAGCTGACCCGATAGGACAGCATCCTTCTCATTGTTTCTGAAGACCTTGAAGGATCCAAGGCCATCGACTTGGACATACCAACTGATTCTGTTTCCGGTGGTGCCATAGTAGAAAACGTCTGATGGACTGCTTATCCACGGACTCATAGCAATCTCGGTCTGGTTGAGGTGCCGAGGGAAGTGGTCGACGCTGCCTGCCGTGCCGGAAACGTTGTACAGACCCGACCCTGCGTAGTCCTGCCACGCGTTCCCTAAGCTTGTGCCATCATCCCACGCATTCGCGATTCCATTGTCAGTTGCATTCGAATGGGTGGTCGAACTCATCGAATTGTTGAAGAGCCTAAGCCCCACTACCGCTGTTACCAGCTCGATGGGGCATCCCCATTCCGAAAGAAGACTATTGTTAGCAATCATGCCTCCATGTGTCGCGTATAGTCGTATGCCTTCCGAGTTGTTGTAGATGACGTTGTTGCTCACGCATAAGTCCGACGACTCAGAGCCCTCAATGCCGCTGCCAGTGGTGGAGTCTATCCGGTTGCCGTCGATTAGGCAGCCAGCAGAGCAGTTGATCAGAACACCCATGTAGTTGCTCTTGGTAATCCTGCTATCAAGGAGGCGGGTGTCATTTGAATACATGATGTGGACACCGAAGTCACTGTCGTAGAGCAGACAATGCTCTAGCGTGCAGTGCGTGGAGAAGAGTATGGAACAGCCCATCTCGAGGCTGAGGAAGACGCCGTTCTTGACAACGACGTCAGTACATCCTGCAAGAATAATCTGACCGCAGTCCGCGGCGTATATGGTCGCACCTGTGACATTCAGACAGTACCGGAGGGCTCTTCCCATAACAGTGTTGTTCACAAAGCTGTTTTGTCAGCTCACTAGGATCCATAGGCCAAAGTGCAATCCCACCATCCTTGAACACGTTGTTCTCGAAAGTGCATGACGAACATGTGGAGAGATACACAGCCACTCTGGAACCCTGCACTACGTTGTTCCGGACGACGCAATTCTGCAATGAATAGACGTCGATACCGGCGCCTGAAGAAATGAGCGTGCAATGCTCTATCAATCCGTTCATCAAGGAGTACATGCTGATGCATGTACCTGAGTCGCTTGTTATGGTCAGAAGGCAGTTTAGGATTCTGAAGTAGACGGTTGTGCCCCAGATCTCGATACAACTGGACCAATCGGAAGTTATGCTGTACCCTTGGATGATGTATGGGTTAGACTGAGATCCGGTTCCGGGCCAACCACCAGCAGACGCCTGACCTGCGAAATCACTATTGCCGTGTATCTCTATCCGCGCGTGCGACTGATAGACCTGCACAATCGTGTGCCAGCCATTCCTTGTGGCGTATGCTGCACCAGCACTATTGAACAGGAGTGCCAAGACGACAATTCCAACAACAAACCTACCCACGACGTGACGCCTCCACAATCGCTGACCGCCATCCCCGGGCCGCCGTCAAAAAGGCGAGTCAGCTCATTCAAGGCGGCGACCAAACACAATCAATGATTTGTGATTACAATCAACTCTCTTATCCGTTCCGGTGAGAGTAGACGTAGGAACCACCCGACCGCGGAGACCGAAGAAGCGATGTGGTCTCGTACTAAGGACCACAAGCCCTCAAGAGTGGGGGGCTTGTCCGAGGACTGACGACCCGTGTCCACAGTCTGCTCTCTCACAATTGAATTCGTTTTGTCCGAATGATGAAAAACACAGGTATGCCGAGGACGGCCACCGACAACAAAAGCCACAGCGTGAGACTAAGCTGATACAGACCCGAGGGAGATGTAAGGATCGTGCCGTTGGGATAGTGGTCCGCACTCCCTCCAGTGCCTGCAACTGTGTAATCGCCAAGACCCGAGTAGTCGCTCTAGTAATTGCCAACTCCTGCACTGTTATCCCAGCTGTTCCCCAAGCCATCGTCCCGTGCATTTATGCCATTGGAACCAAGCCAGTTATTGTACAGCAGATAACCTGACACCCCACTTTCCAAACTGATTCCGTACTGAAAGTTGTTACTAATGCCATTTCCCACCAACCCTTCTCCATGGTCCAGGATTGTCACGCATATATTAGCATTATTCTGGAATAGGCTTTTTGTTTGGCAATGGAGAGGGCACAAGTATCCGTTTCAGCCTGATTGGCAGTCGAGCAAAATCGGTTGAACGTGATGCCACAATCGGTTTTGACAGTCATGCTTTAGAGCAGGACAGCAATATGCAAGGAAGGGGCGATGGGTCTTGAAAGTGAGACGAGCAACGGCGGACGACATCAGTGCAATAGTCGAGCTATCGCGATATGCATATGGCCAGTCTGAAACCAAATTGGCATTATCGCAGAAAATTGTGGAATTCGGATATGACCAGTCTCATGTTGTAGAAGAGAACGGTCGAGTAACTGCGGCGTTGCATGTTTACCATCTTGAACAGAATATCCGTGGGGCGTGGAAACTGATGGGTTGCATCGGGGATGTCGCTAGCGCACCCGAGGCCCGACGTCGAGGGCAGATAAGAACCCTGCTTGGCCAAGTTATGGAATCGATGCAGAAGGATGGGATGGCGACGAGCACGCTGTGGCCATTCAAGAACTCGTTCTATGCAAGATTCGGCTATGTTACTCTCCCGCCGAACAGGAGACTCGAAGCGGATCCTTCCATGTTTTCCAGATGGACCCTGCCGAGCGGTTATCGCGTCGAAAGGTTGGCCTTTTCACCCGGGGTCAAAGAGTACAGGAGAGTCCATGAAAAGGCCGTGCAATTGATTCACGGAGGAGTTCGCAGAGACGACAGACGTTGGCAGGAGCTCGAGATACTAAACAAGGACGAAATAGCAGTTGTATACGGTCCGAATGGTGAGCCTGAGGCAGGCATGTGGTACAAGGCCCAAGGCTACGGAGAAATCTGGACCCCAGACAAGCCAGGTACAATGAGCATCATAGAAGCATACTGGCTGAATCGAAATGCTCGGGCTGCCCTGTTCAACTACATTTACCTTCACTCTGATCAGCTTGTGGTTGTTCGGATTCCACTTAGTCCAAGAGACGAAGATTACTATCTCTGGGTTGAGAACTTCACGAAAAAGGCAGTGCTGGTCAGGTCAACGCACACACCCATGGCAAGAATCATAGATGTCGAAAAGTGCCTTCACGGTTTGCCAGCGAGCCAGAAAGGACGAATCGCGGTCAAAGTAAGAGACGCACAATGCTCGTGGAACAGTCAAACGTTCCAGATTGAGTGTGATGGCCGCGTTTTGACGGCGACGCAGGCAGGGAACACTTCAACAAGAACCGAACTAAGTATCGAGGGATTAACGGCTCTTTGCTACGGTTCGCTTGACCCGAATGATCTTGTGGACTACGGTTGGCTGAAATCAGGCTCTGAAGATCATATCCAGCTCTTGCGTAGCTGGTTTCCCAAGCAGCTGCCTCATCTAACAGAAGACTTCTAGTAATCGACCTCGGTACGCCGGGTTTGACATAGGTGAACAATCGTCGAACTAAGGACTAGACAAATCATCTCGGAGGAGCTCCGGTGAGCCTCAGCTGAGGCCCTCTAGCGTCACCAACTTCATCTCTCGAACTGATTTCTCTTTTGAGCTTCTCGTACTCGCGTTCACTCGTCGCACTTAGCTGGAACTTCGTCCATTTCAGCTTAATCTGCTTCGGAGATATGCTTGCGATGAAATCCTCGGGAACCAGAAAGTCGATATTGGGACGTGTTCCAATCCTCTCGAGGGTCTCCTCGACAAAGCCTCCGCCCAGCACAAGCCAGATCTTGTTCGCCGTATCGAACCAGACGTCAATTACATTGCCTATCTTGACATTGTCTGAGTCTATGACTTGGAGCTTCGCGAGCTTCGTGAGCTTCATGTCTTCAGAGGTTATGGTTCCGGTGTCAAGCGTCGTCTGGAGGGAGCTGCACGCCGTCTTCAGATAGATACGGTCAGTTATCTTGTCGATGCAATCGAGCTGAAATACGGGGTCCCTGTCGGGAATCACATGAGCGTCTTCTAGGAATTCTTCAAGATGACTGCCGCCAAGAACCACAGACTTCAACGCTATTTTGTTATCCGCAAATCGGAATATGAAGTCGATTACCCTGCCAACTTTCTTCCCGTCAGAACTGTAGACAGACTTATGCTTCAGTTCTGAAAACTTTAGGTTACAGCATTCAAACACTGGTTGCACCCACAATTGCCGTTGAGCAAAGTGCGATACGCAGCCTGTTCAAAAAGCTTTGCTTGGAACAAGGGGTTGCCAATGCGGGACACTTTTGTTGAATCGGTGCAAGTCAGAACCTCTCTAGCCCACACGTATCCGTCTCAGCGTCTCGTAGGAACCGTATCCGTCCCTGACGTTATCCATCTGAAACTGACCGAACGATTGAACAAGTATCGACTTCGTGCCTTTTTCATCTTCAAAGGGAAGGGGAATCATCGCTCCGGGTTTCGCAAGGAGTCTGTGTTTGTTGCCCTTCGCATCAATCAGTTCGAGTTCAGTGCTGGACGGTAGGAGACCATCCTTTCTCAGAGAATGCTTTACCAACCGTATGTCGCGAAGGGGGATATTCTTTCCATTCTGGAACAAGAAGCCTCCAGCGCCGAGACGGCCATCATCGGTGACAATCGCTGCTGGATTCACCGCTAGCTTATCATTAAACCAAATCACGAAGTAGAACCAGTTACCCACCCCGGTCCAATCACGGATTCCATGCGTGTGGTCCCTCTGGCCGATCACGTTCTTGAGCTTCAGTTCAGTATCTCCGAGCCTTATTGAGCCCTTCACCTTGGCGATTTGTTCCCAGTGCTTGTCCCCTGACTTCTTTCCGAGCTCAAGAGCCTCAGGAGTCATATGCTCGCTGTACTCATACTCCTCATGAATGGGATGAAAGCTTACATCCATCTTGACATCAAGCAAGTCTGATATGAGGTCGGGTCTCTCTCTTGCCTCCGGAAGCTTTTCCGGATTCTTGACAACAATCATCGATCCGTCGAAGTAGTATCTCCAAGTATCATCGCCTACGTTTACGTGAGACATCTGCTCAACCTTAAGCTCTGACGGATAATGCTCACACAGGTCCGTTGCGTGGTAGCCTGCGGCTGAACCATCCGGAAGAAACAGAAAGAAGAAGGTCATACCCTCGGGTTTGTTTGGCTTGAATCCAACACGGCTCATTCCGCCTATGTGATTGGTCTTGTCATAGAAGACGAAGTAGTAGCTCTCATTCCATTCAGGGTGCTTCGAAGCGGGAGGATTTGTGACCGGCTCCATAGTGGACTACCCCTACGCGCGAATCAACACTTGGCCTAGGTTTCCATCCACCGTGACAACTTGCCCGGTCTTTAGGGTCCTGCAGGCATCCCTCACGTTTGTCACAGCCGGAATGCCGTACTCTCGAGAGACCACCGCACCGTGAGACAGTATTCCACCAGTCTCCGTAATCAGCGCTCGTATAGAAGAGAATACCGGCGTCCAGCCGGGGTCCGTCCTCGGAACAACGAGTATCTCATCTGATTTGACTTGCGGAATGTCTTGAATAGAGTTCAGGACTCGCACGGTCCCCGTTGCTTGACCTTGGCTTGCGGCTATCCCTTGCAGAATCGAACTGGGCTCCGGAGCCGCATCATCATACTCGCGGCTCTCGCAAATGAACTTCGGGGGCACAGCATCTTCATTCTGCGCGAAGTCTTTGTACCTTTGCTCGGCCAACTGAGAAAAGGAACGCTTAGTCGCTTCGTCGGGCTTGCCATAAACCAGTTGTTTGATCTCTTTCCGGTGCAAGAAGAATATGCGAGACGGGTCTTTCAGTGCGCCCTGGGCGGTAAGCCGCTTTCCAATCGCAAGATACGCTCTGCGGTTACGGGTTATCCACCGGTCGAGGTTGAATCTTTGGTCCTCACGAAACACAATGTATGTTCTAGCGAATGACAGAATCGTCGAGAACAACAACCACTTGATTGCGCCATTCCTCTGACGACGCATTCTCCTTTCAACTTCCTTTTCGACTCGTCCTCTCAACCGAAGTGTCCGAGCTTCGGTGGCAGTCATGTCACGAATTCCGTGCGTTACTAATGATTTGAGAACGTCGAGAACGCGTTCAGGGGTCTCGTTCCAACGAGGATAATACGGCTCTCGTGTGAATCCCCTGTCGCCAAAGTCATTGATGAACCTCTCGAATTCCTTGACAAAACTTTGGGCTTCGCTTCCGCTCATTGACCTGAGAGCAGGTAGAACCTGAGGAGAAGGTCTTTCAACTATGACCTTCCTGACAGATGGAGAATTCACCGCGAGTTCTGCAAGATCACTAATCCTTCTGTTTGTCTCAGTTGTCTTGTGGTCTAGTCCAGATATTAGCGCAGTGAAGGCTTTCCCGCCAAAGTCCTTACCGAGGAATCTGCGAAGCAAGTAGTTCGAGGCAAGATTCATTCCGATGTTGTGCACCGGAATCCCGTAGCGGACCAATCTGAAGTGCGCCATCATGGTCTTGTCAAGCTCTTTCGCCAGCTCCATTAGTCGTTCTGGGCTACCCTCCTTTTCGAGCTCGGCAAAGCGTCGGTCAAATTCCTTGCAGAAGACGTCGAATTGATCCTTTGTCCAGTTCTTGTAGACGGTAGCTGTCTTGGTCATACTCCCGTTCCCGTCAAGCAGAGTCACCCGAATCTCAGCCAATATCCGATTCTTCAGCTTGAATGGAAGAGATTTCATTGTCTGCTTGCCGTAGGGGCCAGAACCTTCGGGAAAGTAGTTCAGAACGTCCTCGGACCGAAGGAATGGGGGAATCTCGTACACTACCTTTTTCCTAAGAATATCGAGATTGAAGTAGACGTGCGCTCTGAAGAGTTTCAAGAGTCTTGGATCCATCTTCTTGTATCCCATGATCTGGTTCAATTCATTATTCACAATGTATGTCAGTTGATCGCCTAGAAGGTCGTAGAAGAGAGAACTGACGTTGTCGTTCCAGTAGTCATCCGAGTAGCCTCTTGACCAGACAATGTCCTGGGGCAACTCTTTCTTTGCCGGCTTTCGCGTAGTTATGGGTCTTGTTTGCAGTACGTACACTTCGCCTGAGTTGTCAATTGCCCATTCTATGTCCTGAGGACTGCGAAAGAGACTCTCCACAGATGATCCTATCTCGGCCAAATGAACGACCTCAGTGTCTGTCAGCGATGTCTTCTGAATAGCCATTTGCGGACCAGCTGAAACGGCCTTCGCCCCAATCTCCTTGCCGACTACGCTGTACTCCCGTTTTCCACCAGCGGTCTGTTGGGACACCAGAAATCTGTCCGGATTCACTTCCCCTGAGACCACTGACTCTCCGAGACCGAAGCTCGACTCGATCATCATGTCGCATCCGGCAGATGGAGTCGGATTCTTTGTAAAGAGAACACCTGCGCTTCGCGGTTGAACCATTGATTGAACAATGACAGCTATTCTCACCTTCTCGTGAGGTATGCTGTTCTTGTGTCGGTATGCGATTGCCCTCGAAGACCACAGAGAAGCATAGCACTGCTTAATGTGGTCAAGAACGCTGTTCACTCCCTGAATGTTTAGGTATGTATCGTACTGGCCCGCGAACGATGCTTCGGGTAGGTCCTCCGCACTAGCTGAGGATCGCACCGCGACATTTCCTCCACCAATCTGTCCATAATGTGTTTTGACCTCAGCAGCTAGTTCTGGGGAGAGACTGGCCTTCCGGATGCAGTCCTTGATCCTTTCGGAACAGGCATCGATGGTCTCTGGTCTTCCGTAATCTATCTGTCGTAATGATTCCGAAATTGCCTGACCTAGTGATTGCTTCGTGAGCATCTCGTCATATCCATTCGTTGTGACAACGAAACCGTCCGGAACCTTGAAGCCAGTCTTGATTACTCGCGACAGGTTCGCGGCCTTGCTTCCCGTAAGTCGCGAATTGCCTGTGTCAGTTTCGCTGAGTCTTAGAATGAGATTACCCATTGGGTGCTGCTCTCCAATAGACCCCGGAGACACTGTCGTGCGTAATATCAGTTCCGTAGGCAGTATTCGGCAATGAACGACATGCTGGCTCGTGCTTCTAGCCCCAACGAATCCGGGCCACATCCAGCGGAAGCAGCAGGATGACCGGCGCCTATTCTGCCTTTCGCGCTGTCTGTCGTGGCTCTGTAGCAATTCATATGAAGCGACTGGAATCACAGCAAGACCACGTATCAAACCTACAATCGAAGGTGGGTTTGGCATGAGTGAGAAGAAAGGTAACCACAATAGCATTTTTCCAAGACAAGTGGACAACAACTACGAAGGGTACAGAGTTGTGGTCATAGTCTTCATTCTAATCACAATCACTACCATAGTAAGAAGTTGTATTCACATATTAGCACCTGATGGAGGTGCAGGCAGCATAGCCGGCATTGACGTATCGGTCGCAGGTGGGTCCAATATTATCTCCTTGTTTGCATTATGGGGATTGTCACAGCTTCTGATGGGTTTCGTTTATCTCGTGGTGTCTTTCCGTTACAGAAGCTTAATCCCCTTCATGTATTTGCTCGTCCTTTTGGAGTACTCTGGACGCATACTCATCGGGTTTCTGAAACCTCTGACTGTCATACACATACCACCCGGAGCGATCAGCGATTACATTCTTGTTCCATTGGCACTGCTCATGCTATTGTTGTCGCTCATGAGGCCAAAGGCAAGACCTGCCGCCAGTTGAATACCCAAAGAACTTAAGGCGACCGCCAGTTTCCCTCGTCGGGAGGTTTTGTCGATTGAGAGTCGCTCCTAAGAAACTGAATGACTTCGACGGCAAGACATGCTTCATATGCGGCAACTATCTCCTGAACAACTCGCAAAAAGACCTAGCTTACGCGGAAACGCATACGGGGTCTGCCGCGAGAGCCAGACCGGACAAATACTACTTGTTCACATGCCCCAGTTGTGGAAGAACGGCGCACAAGCGTTGTTGGTATGAAATCGGCGACAAGCGATCGAGGAAGGGAATGTTCGCTAAGACAGAGTGGCAGCTGAGTCTGTCCCAGTTGTCATCAAGTGCTGTCATCTGTCAGACATCAAAGAGTTGAATGGAAGTTTGGGTACCAAATCCCGGGGCACAATGACAGCGAATTAATCGAGTTGCAGACAGCAGATGTTCTCTCTTGGAAGGCCACTCGAGCAGTCGGGATAATCGGAAAGGCAATTGATAGTCTCTTCATGTCGATAGGACTTGGGTCTCTGACCATTGCTCAGAGAAATGCGATAGCCCAAGCCGCAAATAGGATTGGCAAGACGTTCGGTTTCGTTACCTCCGCATTCACCCTGAACGCCACACCTGAAGAAAGAAGGGAACTGACAGAGCTGAAATGCCACAATTGTGGAGCTCCTCTGCCTCTTCCGGGACTTGGAGAATCGGCCGTTGTCTGTCCACACTGTGGAACAGCACATTTACTGCCAACCTAGGCCCAATAATGACAGGGCTCGTCGCAATATCATATAAATACGTAGACAGCCCCCTGAATGTTCAGAATTCGACCGGAGCTGAAACCACTCATGCCTGTTCATCTTGAGTTCAATCAAACCACGAGTCAGTTCGGAGAAACTACTAAGAACACCAGCAACGAATCAATCATCCTGACAATCGATGATGCGAAGAAGAAACTCTTGATGAGTGTTCCTTCCAACATCAGCATGATTATCAGAAGGGCAGCCGAGCGCCAAGCGCGTGGCATCACCAAGTCTGGATTTCTGATCCGTAACGGCGGCCGAGTCGGAGCTGGGTTTGAGCTCGAAGTTGAGGGAGAGGGTGGAAAACTACCCGACAGACTGACATCGAGCCCAAGGGAAGTGTACTGAGCCTAGTGCTCTGTACAACTCCCAACTTCTATTACGACGTGGGTCGGCTTAGTGAGCTTCAGTGAGTGTCGCACGGCTATCCTTCTATTTGTCCAAACATGGGCAGTATTCAGGCATCCGGCTGTTTCCGTGATGGATATTAACACGTTATTGCAGAAGACGGACCCTGCGGGGTAAAGAGATGTTTGATCTCATTCAGGAACGCGATATCTCCAAGGCATATGGCGCCAGAACGCTTGTCTACTTGATAGTCCACGGGGAAACGCTTCCTGAAAGCCCTGAAAGTCTTTCGCAGAGAGGTCACGACCAAGTCATTGAACTCGCGAGGTCCAGAGTAGTCTCTGGTGTCCAGATAGTGTACACATCTCCTCTCAAAGAAGCAGCTGCGACAGCAGGAATCCTTGCGAAGGAGTTTCAAATCAAGACCGAAAGCAAGGACTGCCTATCTGAAGCATCCTTGGGCAAGAGCAAGTCGATGCCAAGACAACTGACCGATCGTCTTCCAGCAATGTGGAATGATTCGGCTCATGCTCCTCCTGGTGGCGAGTCTTTCAACACTGCTAAGCGCAGATTCGGTGACTGCATGAACAATATCGCAGAGAAGAGCATCGGTGGGTCTATCGCCGTCGTGAGCCACCCAATAGTCACTGCTCTCTTTCTCTCCCTCGTGAGAGGCGGACCTCCTCAGCTCGAGGATTGGTTGTACTTGGGCTTCGCGTCCTGTACCGCGTATGAATATGCCAATCGTGGTTGGAGCCTAGTGATGCCTGCTGATGATAGTTATCTGACAGAACCGACAACTGTCAAGGACAGACTGCCTAAAGATGTGCTTCAAGCACTTGGCGTCTGATTCGTGGTGTTGTCAAAGGAAAGAGAGGGGCCTTGCCCTGACGCAGCACTTGCGTCAAGGCAAGTCTTGATTCTTGTTCTGAGTGGAGGTGTTGCTACACCCCCATGTCGACTACCGTCTTCTCACGACAACTATGACGATGACGACTAGTGCAATGACAGCCTGCGACTGCGATGTATAGGGCCATTTCGTTGATAGTGGTTGGCGGGCCCGAAGATGTAGTTGTAGTGCCAGTTGTACTTGTCGTGGTTGTTGTTGTGGATCCTGCTGGGTGCGCAGTAGTGTACGAAACAAACACTGGATCACATCTGATTTCGTGGCCGCCCCAGTTCCTGTAGCCAGCTGTCATGAAGAGCATTGAGGCTTGAACTTGCCAGTTGGTGACGGTATCACCCGATGCTGATTCGTACATTGCGCTGAAGGCACCGACTGGAGCGGTTGAAGAACCGGACGTGTAGTTGGTAGAGTAGTTGTCGCCGCCCCATGTGTAAGGCAGACCACCCATCGTCACATTGGCGAATGGGTTGTTAGCAGCACGGAATTCGTAGTAGGAAGCGTTGACACTCGCTCCACCTGTGTCGGTCACGGGTTTCTGGCCAGCACTATACTGGGTTCTTGTCGCCGTGCCAAGAACACCGAAGTAGTTGACTGCAAGACTGCGGCCTTGGAGGACGGTTTTGTCGAAGTCATGTAGTGTCCAGTTCCCAATCACCTGGGAAATCTTGAACACCACAGCGTGGTTCCACTTCAGTGGGTCACTCGGGTTGTAGTTCACCAGGTCCACGTGGAAAGACACGTTGAAAGACATCACGTCGACCTTGGCGGGTGTTATCCAGTAGTCGAAGTTGGTCGAGTTAAGTCCAACTGCGCCTTCGGAGGATTGCCTGATCTGCCAGGCACCTCGGATTGCGTCGGAGTTCTCCACCCTGAGTGGGTAGATTGTGACATTGACTTGACGTATTGTGATGCCGAAGTTCACGAGAGTTGCTGGTGCAACATCGGCGAATCCTTGGTCAACCATAGCTCCCAAGGGCCTTGTCAGACTGACTGAGCCGACTGAGTCGATCAGGACGAAGTGGGTAACTTCGTCAGTCACTACTTGGCCGTTAACGATTTGGAAGTCAGGCGCTCCGACAGAGCCGTTGTTAGGCAGGTCTCGGAACAGCAGTAGGCCTGCATATTGGGCTCTGAATGCAGCCCATTCCTTAGCAGCCGCTGATGTCGAGACTTGGAATGCTTGAGTTGTTCCCCATGCAAACCAAGTATTGGACCAGGACCTAGACTTCAGAGCTGGGATCCCACTCAGGTCGATTGTACGGTTCACGCTCATCCAAGCGACCCACTCATAGCCCGGAGCAGGGACTAGCCCCTTCACTGCCCACATCTTCTCTTGTATCTGATTCATCTCACTCGAGTTGACGGGCGTCCCGTCGGCGTGAGTCCATGTGAATGTCTCATTTGCCTGGAAACTAATCATCATCTTGACGACTCCCATCCATGTGACTGAGATGAATTCGTCACCCGGACTGCCTGGTGTCGGGTCGAAAACGAGTCCGACTTCCATGCCATCTTTGGTTACGTTGCCCCAGTCTTTCCATGTTCCAGTTCTTCGGACGAAGTATTGGTCTGTTGTGGTGAACACGTTACCGTCGAGGTCTATTGCGTTGTCCTTTGTCACAGCCCAATTCTGTTGCTCGAAAGCAATAGGATTGCCAACAAGCAGGCGGCTAGGACTCCAAACCACGTTATCCTGAGAGACCTCGATTGAGCTATGGCTCCCTGCGGGCCAGAGGATGTAGGAATTTGCACCGTGGGTAGACACATTCATGAAGTATTGCTCGAAGATGCCCGCGAATATGACAACCTTGTCGAACATGACTGAAGGAGCTTGGTTCGTGAATTTGAAGGTGAACCACAGGCGGGACAAATCCTTGCCGACAGTGAGATTCCAATTCAATGGATCCAACATCGCAGTAATGCTGGTTGTGTTGAACCTCACGTGGGCAATGAGAGTGCCGTTGCTCCGATAGCCGACCCGGTAGTCAATGTGCGACACATTTGTCATCATGTCGTGAACGAGGTCTATTGTTATTTCATGCGTCACGGTATACGTAATCACGTGAGTTTGGTTGCTCGAGATGCCACCGCCGGAAAACATGAGTGTAATGTTCTGCAGCAATCTATGAACCTCTATGCCAGCAAGATCGAGAGTTCCGCTGTTGATGGTCTGATTCACGGGTACGTAGTACGTGCCGTTCACCTTTCCATCTGGAGCATGGATAACGAGCGTCACGTTAAGAACGTCATTGGGCATTGCTCGGTCTGCTATCTTGCCTAACGGGTCTTTGACAAACGCCTCAATGAACGCTGAATGAAATGCAATCTTGACTGTGTTCTTGGTTGTTATTTCTTGACGGGGTTCAAGAGGGTCATTCCCAGAGTCGAATACCTTCCAGAAGCTGGGAACGGGTGAAATGGTTCCTCCTACATCAAGAGCGTAGCCGCTCATGTTCACTGCCTTGTCAAAACAACCGGTCCACTTGATCTCTGCGCCGTTCGAGCTATTGTCAGCATACAGCTGGTGGTAGAAAGCGGACATCCGAATAGTGCTGTTCAACTTGATGTCAAAGGCCACAGACCACTGTATGATTTCAGGTATCCATGTCCAAGTGATGTTGTACAGGTAGCCGGGGAGCGCATAGGTTCCGGTGGCATTATGCCTGAAGACAAGGAATAGTGGCATCCCATGAATGGTTTGATTTGCACTGTGACGGTTGTACAAATCCACTTTCATAGGCCAGTCGTAATTCAGTGCGTATTCTTTAGAGGTCGACAGAATGCAGAAAGGTATCATGACTTTACCGAATCGAACGTTAGATTGTAGCCTTAGGGTGAAGTTGGTTCCATAGTCGACGTAGTGAATGATGTTGTTGTCGTTGCCAATTGCTTCAGCGTAGTAGTACTTCGGTATAGTGAACTCGTTAGGTGCGACAGCCACTCCCAAGCCCAGCGGCGGGCTTCCGTACTCACCTGGCCTGGTGTTCAGCCAAGAAGCAATTACGGGTTTGCCGTTGGTGTCTACGACTTGCAAGCCAGTTGAGAAAATAGTGACAATCTCGTTATCGAATGTTACCGCGAACACGACATCATACGTCTGCGAGAGGCTGCTACTGGCAAAGGTGGAGCGAGTCGCATTGAGGGCCATGAACCCCGGCGCAGGAGGCTTCTCAGGGCCATGCTTGTAGATCAGACTCACACTGTTCCAAGTATCAGAAGTCGTATTGTATTCGAGACCAAACACTGCCTTCATGGGAGCAGTAGGGCCAGTCTGACCCCAGAAATTGACAACGTCTAGAACCGATCCAGTTGGAAGGAACTTGTATGGAATAGTTATGTTCACTAACAGCTGGTCACCGGCATTGACCCGGTACTGGTTGTTGGCGATGTTGGTCCCGTTCTTGGCGTATGTAATCCAGACGTTGGGCTGGGGGCCGAAAATCCACAGCGAGTCCTGATACTGATGTGTAATGTTTTCTGTCGTGTTGGTCACATTCCAGCCAACGTGGACAACCGGACTGGTGCCTCCTTGGGCGCCTACGAAGCTCGTCGCCGCCCCGAAAGTCGACACCAGTACAGCTATCAGAATCAAACTCATTGCTCGTTTCATATTGTTCCCTCACCGTGAGCCTTGAATGCAGCCTCCTCCCAATCGCAGTCGGAACGAGATTGACTCTCGCTGTCAACCCACCCTTCCACATGACGTATTCTGAGTGGAACAAGAGGATGCATTGACTCATTTGGTGTGTACATCATGGGCACGGTTACTGTAGCCCCTGATGAAAGAAAGCCGAAAAACTGCAGGAGTTGCTACCATTTGAGTCCTTATAACCTTGTATCGTGTCGTTTTGCTCTTGAACCGTTATCGGCCGGGTTTTCTGGCACAGACAATGCCTGAGTTGGTTTCCAAGACAGCAAGACCATCCTGCTGCAAGATTCTCAACAGGTCCTGACATTCCGCTAGGGCAAGCACCATGTTCTGAGCATCATATTCGCCATAGATAACCCTTGAAATCTGGTAGACACTCTTCGGCTCCGAGTCAAGGAGACTCTTCGCCTTGTCGAGCTTTTGACGATACTCAACCGCGAGCTCGTCAAGACGACCGGCGAGGTCAGTTATCTGTTCCCGATGTCCGGGCAGAACAGAATACCCTTTCAATTGCCTCATTCGTTCGAGAGACCTCATGTGTGTAATCATTGTTATCTCAGTCGCCACATCGAAATCCAAGCTCGGGTTGGAACTGATATCAAGCAGGACATGGTCTCCGGAGAACACCAGCCTATTCCTCTTCGAGACCAGACAAATGCTTCCCTGTGAATGACCGGGAACCCATAGCACCTTCAGCTCCCCAATTCCCGTGCGAACAACATCGCCGTCTTCAAGACCTCGGGCCTGTGGCACTGACTCACCCAATCCCGTATAGTACTTGGTCAGTAGCTTCTGAGAAATTCCCGGCCTCTCAGTGGAAGGTACGCCTGAAGACGCCATAATCTTCAGGTATGAGTCCATTCGTTGTTTGGTGAATCCTTCGTAATCTGTAACACGGATGAGATCTGCAGAATGGATTAGAACAGGCGTTCTATCGTTGGTAGGTCCTCCCCTTTCTCTGAGGATTTGCGCTGCAAGCCCGGTATGGTCAACGTGACCGTGCGTGAGAATGATTTGCCCTATGTCGCCAAGTTCGTGGCCTGTCTGAGTGACTCCCTTCGTCAGTGTCTGCAAGGCTTCGTCTGTCTTTGGACCGACGTCGATTAGAGTGAGCGGCTCACCGTCAATCAAATAGCAATTGACATCTCCCACAGGGAATGGTGTCGGAACCCTTACCCTGTGAATCATGTCCGTTGCCTTGCTCAACTCACGTTGTCCCTCGGCTTTTTCTGGTCTGTTTAGAACTCATCAAAATATACCCTGAGTAGCTCTGCGACGCTCCTTGCTCGCGAAATACAGCCCCTGTCACGGTACGGCTTGGAGCCATCATACATATCGGAAACCGTTCCGAGACATCCAGTCCGTACCGCGTGAAGTACGGGTGCAAAGAATTCTTTCTGTGCTAGAGCGCGAGTTGCCGGTGTTCGTCCGTTGACGGCCATATACGCAGAGATGTAAGGCCCAATAAGCCAAGGGTGTACTGCGCCTTGATGAACTGCACCTGCACGACTACGAGGACCTCCGGTGACAGCAGGAGCATATCGAGGATCTTTTGGACTGAGGGTTCGGAGACCGTACGGAGTCAGGAGTTCGTCTGTAACCACCTTGAGGATTGATTGTGCCTTGTCTCCCTCGAGTAGAGGATACCGCAATGAAATGGCGAAGATCTGGTTCGGTCTAATCGAGGAGTCACTCCCTTCATCGGTAACGAAGTCGTATAGGCATCCAAGCTCCTCGTTCCAGAACGTTTGCAGGTAAGCCTCTTTGATCCACGAGGCTACAGCCCTGTGCTCGTACGGGTCCAGTCCCTTCATCTCAGCCATGTCACCCATAGACAATAGTGCATTGTACCACAGGGCATTTGTCTCGACGCACTTCCCCATACGCGGCGTTGCACACCAGTTCTCTATGCGCTCATTCATCCAAGAGACTTCAACACCTTCAATCCCGGCGGCAATCAGTCCGTCGGTATCCTCACGTGTGTCGAACTTCGTTCCCATTCTGTAAGCTGAAATCACGGATTCCATGGTGTCCCAGATAATGCCGCTCAGGAACTCAAGGTCGTTAGTAGCCTCCAAGTATCTCCTTACAGCTAGTATGAACCATAAGGATGCATCAACGGAGGAGTAGTTCGGCTGGATTCCTCTTTCAGGGAAGTCGTTCGGTATGAGACCATATCGGGAGTGCCTTGCATATGTTGTCAGTATCTCTCTTGCATCTTGAAATCGGCCAACACAGACAGTGAGGCCAGGCAGAGAGACCATGGCATCGAGACCGATATCCACGAGGTTGTGATACCCCGCGATGACAGACCTAGCCTTAGTGGACGCTCGATCAACGATGAATGAGTCTGCATTGAAGATGAGCCACTCAATGTCCTCGTCGCGTTGTTTGCCGGACAGCGAGTACGCCCTATCATTCAGCACTTTTCGCCGCTTGAGTTCATCGAATCTGAGTCTGGTGAAATCCTTTCTAGTTGCATTCGCCAGCGGCCCGAGACCAGTTATGAGGTCTGCCCTTGAGCTGCCCACAGCAAACAGGAACGAAAGATAATGAGAGCCGGGTCTCAGAATCGTGTGGAATACTCCTGCCTCGAAGAGTTCCTCCTCATGTGGCATGCCCTCCGATTTGTCCTCTCGATATAACTGAGGGCGGGTGGTCTTAATCTTAGAAGGCATGAACTCCGCCTCTGGAGAATACGCGAACACCCAAGGGCTGTTCCGCCTGTCGTCAAAGGCGAGATAGGTGTGTTCGTTCATCGGCTCAATCTCGGGAGTGAAGGGCAGATGGGCCGGCCGTTCGTTGAGGTATCTGTTCGTGTGAAGCGGAGTCACAGTGAAGACGGTCTCTTCATTTGTCTTCACTTCGTAGTTCACGATGGTGATGTTTCTCCTGTACGCCATGAAGATAGTCTTGTCAAGCGTGACCGAATCAGTGGCAAAAGACATCTGGGGCAACGGATTCAGCTCAAAACGCTTCATGAATCTGTATCCGCGGAGTGACATGCCTTCCTCGTTTTCCTCGGTACCGAGATTCCATTCACCTTGAGAGGTCCCGATTGCCTCGTACACTCTGGCGACCGTGAGCCATCGCTCCACAGGTGGATTCAGAGAGGAAACCAACAAGCCATGGTATCCCCTTGTGTTGAGACCAACAACTGTGGATGATGCGTAACCGCCAAGGCCGTTCGTGTACAAGTACTCAAAAGTGACTGCTCTGTTGAGTCTCAGGTCATCTTCTTCCAGAGCTATCGTCACAACATCATTCTCCTAGGATGTGCTGCTGGCCAAGACTGGCAAGATGCCACACTTTAACCATTCTATGGCAGAACGAGCGTCATGAACAATGTCTTAAGCTGATGTATTCGGCGAAGGCGGGCCGAGAGATGAATTCCGTGCCAGAGGACGCACCAAGCATCACTTCGCCTGTGCCTTTGCCAGAAAACGGCAAGGTGGCCTCTTCAGGCCGAGTGCTCCTTGGTCTCAGCGGAAGACTCTGGCGCTTGGCAATCGTCGTTGGCATCGCTCAGTTCTCCATGAGCCTATGGAGCTGGCAATTTGCTATTTTCCTGAAGGACGTACTGAAGTTCGACCCTCTGCAAATCGGACTCACATACTCATCAGGAACCTTTGCAACCTTGATTGGCTATCTAGCATCAGGGTTCATCTCAGACGCGTTTGGCAGAAGAGTGACCATGGCACTCTCATTGATACCGATTTTCTTCGGACTGACTTTGTTGTCCCAGATGCCAGTCTGGCCGCTCATCACGTTCTCGTTCGGCCTGACTTATTTCGGATGGGCATTTATCCTCATCATATCCAGGGCCGCCCCCGCCGACGAAATCGCTGCATCCGGCCAACCTGACGCTCCACGCAAGTTCATGATGGTTGTCATGCCAGCGTATTTCGTCGATGGCCTCTGTCCTATCATCGGTGCGACATTATTCAATGAAGGGTATAGCCCGCAGTACCTCTTCTTCCTTGGCTCGGTAGCTGCCTTGATTGCACTCGTCGCCACGCTCGCCGCTGTCCGGGAGAGTCTCAGCTCTGACAATCAAACAAAAGCAAAAGCCAAGGTCATTACTTCTCCTCGGAGATTAGGAGCTCATTTCTGGAAGTTCGCGACAGGCATGTTGGGCTTCTACACTGTGTGGTATCTGGCAGTATCGTATTTGGGACCACTATGTGTTGATGAATGGGGCATAGATCGAGTGACTTTCGGATATACTTGGAGCGTTTCCTCGCTGGCGACAGCGGTGGCCTCGTACTCTGCGAGTGGTCTCACGGGTCGAAATACGAAGGTGAGCTTGGTGTTCGCACTGGCGGCGAACTCACTCATCGTGGGTGCATTCAGTTTCGGATCGGGCGTCTTGATGATGGTCTTGTTCAATGTGCTCTGGGCAGTACCCATCGTCATGTGGATCAGCGCTGAAAGAACTCTCGTTGTGAGGGGAGTAAGCCCAGAGATGAAAGGAAGAGCTCTGGGCACTTGGCAGTTCATGATGAGCTCAACGGGAGTATTCGCAGCCCCGGCGGGAGCCCTCATCTGGGCTTTCACGGGAAGCATCCGTTCTCTTTGGAGAATCGCCTGTGTCCTAGGACTGCTCTCAATCGTCGCCACATTGATTGCATTGAAATGGATGGGTCGGACAGTGAAGGAGAACGCCAGTCTCTCGGAAAGCGGGTCTGAAGCCGGAGAGAAGTGAGTTACTTATTAAGCCGAAAACTCACAAATGAACACGCCTTGAGTGGCGGCGAGAGGTCGTGACAGAGAAAGGGTCCCGCATTAGCCGCAGGATAAAACAGACAGGTGACCTGTTGCTAGGTGGAGCTCAAACGCAGGTAAGCGATTATCAGCAGAGGTTCGGCTCGCTTCAGGGGTCTTACGATGCGTTTCTCTCAAAGATACTTACATCATACCCACCAGATACCGTCGATGTCTCATTCGTAGACAAGTTCTTCGGAAAACGCGACCTCACGTTTGCAGGTGTGGATGGTACTGTATGCAAGTACCCTGTCTTTGATCTCATAGTGTTCTTCGCTGGGGCATATTCAGCCCACGGTGCTGCTCATGTGAGTCCCTCAGGAGCCGTAAAGATTGAATGTGATGACTCCTGTCTAGAAACAGGGCTCGGGGTTTCCAGTGTTCTGCCCATGTACATTAATGACGTCCTAAGTATCGACCGTACACTGCTTGTCACGGATGAAGACGGTTCTATCGACGATTCCATTACTCCGAGTGATTCGTGGGTGATAGACAACTCTGCCTTTGCAGACTACATGATGAGCCTCGCGGAGTTCTATCTGGGCTACAAGCTCGTCAGCTTCCGAGACGCCTGTTGACATTCTTCTCCTTGACCGGATATGCTCATCAGAACTGTCGTCGTTCTACTTTGAGACCTCAGATTCGAGAATCAATCTTGAAACACAATGCGGCCTCATCGGCGCGAAGGTCGACGGCAGACCATACACGGCTACCGACTGGGTCTACTCTCGTCAGATATTTGGCAATCCCGCCTTGGGAACACCCCCAGCGAGAGGAGAATACTTGTTGCCCAGAGTAATCACCGAGCTCCTGTCCGAAAAGGGATCAGGTCTTACCCGAGACCAGCTTATTGAACGCTTGGGACTCACCACTGAATCTAGCAGAGCTCGCCTGGACCATGCGCTGGAGACCGGTATCGGAGGAAAGAGGTTAGCCCAAGGAATACTGACGAGAGAACGCGATCATTTCGTCTTGAAACCCGCAGCAAAGGACCTGAAGAAACGCACAGAGCGTCTCGTGAACGACGTATGTGAAAGAATGTTCAGTGAGAATTCGTCGGTTACGTTTGAGGACCGGTTCAAAATTGGCTTCAAGTGGTTGACCACGACAGACCTGGCTTTTCTCGCATTGTGTTGTCTTCAGCTGATTTCGGAAAAGTGCTGGAAAAACAGGTCTCTCCTAATCGGTGTAGCCAAGGATACCTCTGCAAGAGACTTGAAGAGGCAGTTGCTCCCGGTCCTGAATCATACAGGGCATTTCAGAGGCAATTTCGCCGACAGCGAGAACATCCCTGACACTGATAGGATGATACTCCAGTGGGTTTCTCTGCAGGAACGAGAAAAGCTCAAGGTGCCATGGGCCACATGTGAGTACGATACAGCTTTCAAAACTGCTGTTCCGCACTTCGGCGGAGTGAAGGGGCTGGTTTCCGGAGCACGACGCAATCAGATATCCCTCAACAAGACTTTCGCCAAAGCGTATTTTCAACTATCACAGGCCAAGTCCGATCCCAAGCTTCGAAGTAACGTGCTCCTCTATGACCGCCTCGTCTACCCAGACTTTGATACAGATGACGGCCAGATTCTTACTTTGATGCACGACTACATGGAAAAGCCCGACGAGCCCGAGCCCGTTTATGTTGTTCTCTATCTGGCAAGAGAGAATGCTATACAGTCGTTTATCATGAGCTTATTCACGAAGATGACTAGCAACAGCATCCCGGAGCTGTTTGGCCACCTAAGGCCGCTGTACATCAGCTGACAAGATTGCGAAATTTCATTACTCACAGTTTTCGTCGATGGTCGAAAGCACGGGGTGTTGGTTAACAAACAGGCCTCAACTAAGAGAATTCCTGTTCTATCTCAGCACCTTCAGAGAAAGGAGGTCAGAAGTTGAGCAAACAAGGAGATATGGCTGAACAACTATTCACAGACTTTGATGGAACCTTTGATGGTGTTCTAGCACGGGTTATTCCTGTCGCTGCGAATTACACATCGGAGTGGGCGGCTTCCGCGGCCAGATATGACTGCAGAGTGAAAGTTCGTTACAACAAGGAACTCATGGCTCAGCTGGAAGAGGGCATGATGCTCGCAGTCAACAACTTCCGCGGTCAGTCCAAGTTGTCAATCGAGAAGAACCTTCAGAGATACACCGTCATGGTCATTTCAAAGATATGGCCGTTGCACTATGGATTGGGGGGCGTTAGTGACAGTCATTACTATCCTCTTCAGATGGAAGTCATTGAACAGGCTCTTCCAGATTGGGATACCGATGACCAAGCCACAATGATGATTCACCTCGACGCCATACCGATTAACTATGATATGGTCGTCGACTCATCAGGCAAGGTCGATTTCAAGAAAGGGTTCTCGTATCCACTTCTCGGTGGCAAGGTCCACGTAATCAATATGGAGACTGTGGACCTGATCTACAATGGGAAGGTGAAAGAGGCTCTTGGGTATAAGAAGAAGACAAGCTCAGCCGACCCCCGAAAGGATCCTAGGATTGGGCTACTCAGGATGTTCATGGAGTCCGGAAAGGAGGTACCAATCTATGTGGATCTTACTAAGTTGGTACGCTACCACTTCGGTGTCTTTTCCTTTACAGGAGGCGGAAAGAGCAATCTGATGGCAAACTTGCTCAGGAGAATACTATACCATGTGACAGACACTAAGCTGGTCCTATTTGACATCAGCTGCGAGTACCCGTTCCTGCTTTGCGATGTCTTCTCAGATCCCAAAATTCCTTCTCGCATCATACTTGAAGAAGAGGCAAGTACTGCGGACGACTTCGCTCGTACTATCGTGAAGCCGCGGGATTTCGAGGACGATTCGAAAGCCAACGAGGCTCTCAAAGCAGTCTATGATGCCGGGCGAGTTACGTTCTTCAATCAACCTCTTGCACAAGTGCCAACATACGGCAGCATCATCGAGGAAATGCGGGAGCTCAAAGCCGATTCGTCCGGAAAGCCAACATATGTGCAGGCGATAGATGAAGTCATGGCCGCTGTAGAAGCGTGGATGGAGACATCGAAAAAGAACGACAGTGACGAGATAGATAGCCAGTTCGTGGAGATATTTGATGGTGCTGCTCAGGCTGCCGTTCAAGCGTTCTTTGTAAGCGAAAAGTCAAACGTCTATGCATGGGCAAAAACGAGGGGCAAACTCAAGGACTCGCTGGGACGGGCAAAGAAAGCTAAGAAGTCCGGGGTCAGTGCGAAAGACATTCTGAGAATGCTATGGGGGGAAGAACGGGTAATTTGCGTCTCTATCGCAGACCCGGAGACATTAAGGGAACTCGTAGTCAGCATGACTGGCTCGGCTCTTAGGCACAGGAAAAGAAGCTTCCAAATCAAGCCTCAGATGCTCTTTGTCTTTGACGAGGCTCAGGAGTTCATCCCTTCAGGTGCTACAGGAGACGTTGCTCGCTGTAGTCGCTCCGTTGAGAACACTGCTTCGACAGGGCAGGAAGTATGGACTGGGCGGGGCTATTGCTACTCAGAGGATAGCCTACGTGAACACTAACATCATGCAGCAACTTCACACTTTCTTCGTGGGCACATTGCCCAGACCATACGATCGCACGGTCGTCAGCAGTTCGTTCCAGATAGATCTGAGCATTCTGGACAAGACACTTGAGTTTCCACCCGGCTCTTGGCTGTTGTCGAGTTACGTAGCCACTGGGTTGGACAGTGTACCCATCTTCGTGAGAGCTGATAACTCAGAGGATGTCCTGAAGGCACATATCCAGTCGCTCAAGCAGGAAGCTCACTCCACACGCTGAACAACAGGGCGAAATCTTCCGTCGTTGTGAAGCCCCATGACTCACATGTCGTGAAAGGCACTTCGTAGGTCGATTGGCAGATTGCAGTTCTGACAATTCACTGTCCAATCAGGCCTGATCTGATGAAGGCTATAGAAGTAACCCGCCTTGCAATAGGGACATTCCGCCCAATTGACGCGCGCATTCATCTTGTCGTTACGCCGTTTCTCTTCAAGAGTGGGCACCGCAGGACGAAAGAAGTGAAAGAAGACCCCCATGAAGAAAAACCCTATGCCATAGACCACTAACCACTCAGGAACCGAACGAGTCCAAATAGTCACAGGTAGTACCTGAAAGAACCCAGTTAGGAAGGTGAGCACTCCGGCCACAATGAAGCACGCAGACCCGGTGGAGTACGAATGAATGTACTCCGCAGTGCATGTCGGACAAAGATATAGATTCTTTTCTCCTTGGTCTATTACGTGGAGACATCGTTCACAGAAACCTTGGCTGCACTCGCTGCATAGTCCGAATTGTTCAGACCCGGGGTGGTTCACGCATTGTCCGTGCAAACCGCTCAGGCTAGAAGGAATCAGGAACCGACCCCCACATATCTTGCACTCGGTCTCGACCATGCCTGATGCCAGTTCAGCCTTGTAAGGAGCACCGCAAAACGGACAATCGTACGGTCCTCTCTCCATCATCGCTCTCAAGTGTTTTCAGACGAACGAGAGCTTATCAGATTTGTGCGACCTGATAACGGCACCCGTACAGCAGGCCTCTATTCGAGAATTCGTCTGAAGAGAATAGTTGCTATTGCGGCGAATATCGCGGTAGCGAGAAGACTCGCGCCCAAGTCGAGGGGAATGTTCGAATAGTATCCCGGCAGCAACAGAGCTCTCATCGCATCCGTGAGATAGCTCAGAGGATTGTACCTTGAGATAACCTTGAGCCAATCGGGCATCGCGCTGAGTGGATAGATTGCACTACTAGTGAAGAATAGAGGCATGGTTATTGCTTGACCTATGCCCATCATCCTTTCTCGGCTCTTGAATATTGGAGCCAAGCACATAGACAGGCATGAGAAGCACATCCCGGCAATCACTATGACCAATGTGACTCCAATAAGGTCTAGCGGATTCAGACTCAGCTGAACGTTGATGACAAGGGCCAGAACGAAGATCACGATGGCTTGGAATATGCCTCTGACCCCGGCTGATAGAGCCTTGCCCAAGACTATTGCTGACCGAGGGGCTGGCGTAGATAGGAGCTTGTTTAGAAGCCCAAGGTCCCTCTCCCAGACGAGCATTATCCCATAGAAGACTGCGACAAACATCACGGACTGTGACAACACTCCCGGAGCAAGGAACTGAAGGTAGGTGAAGGGCGCAACGTCCATGGCTCTCATGCTGGCAAATGTGGTCCCGAAAACGAGGAGCCAAAGCGCTGGCTGAACTCCGCGTATGAATATCTCCGAAGAATCGTGCCTGAGCTTTCGCAGCTCGAACTCAGCCAGAGTGGACACTGTTAGCAAGAATTTTGATCCAATCATTATTTTCGCTTCCTGAGTGCCGTTCTCGTGACTCGCGCATCGCGCCATGTGCCGCCGTTCTGAATCCTAGCCCCCGCGTACTTCAGAAACACATCATCGAGTGTAGACTTCTTGAGCGATACGGACTCCACATGTATCTTGTGAATCTCAAGAGATTCCAAAATCGCGGGTATTGCCTTTTCACCCTGAACTACCACCAGCTCGTATGTTCCCTCATCGGGCTTTGATACCAGTAGTTGCCCGTGCTCTTGAAGAATCGATGAGCAATCTCCATCATGAGCTGTGATTGAGATCATGTCGCCGCCCAGATCATCCTTGAGTTGCTTTGGCGAACCCTCCACTACAATCTTTCCTGTGTTCATTATGGCAATCTTGTCGCAAAGCACTTCGGCTTCATGCATGTCATGAGTGGTCACCAATATCGTGGTCCCGTATTCATCTCTCAAGTGCATTACGTGGTCCCAGACAGTAGTCTTTGCTGATGGATCCAAGCCGATGCTTGGCTCGTCGAGAAAGAGCATCTTGGGTCTGTTCATGAGTGCTTGGGCTATCTCTAGGCGCCGCATCATACCCCCGGAATAAGTCTTAGCCAAATCGTGCTGGCGGTCAGCGAGCTCCATGTACTCAAGAGCATCTTGGATTCTCTTGCCTCGCTCCTGTTTCGGCGTATAATATAACTTCGAATACATCAGAAGATTCTCGTAACCTGAGAGGTCCGTGTCTATGGAGACCTCCTGGGGGACGTAACCCGAGATTTGTCGCACAGATGCTGCTGATTTTACGCAGTCGATACCAAACACCTTGATGCTTCCAGATGTGGGTCTGATGAGAGTGAGCGCCATTCGTATAGTCGTCGTCTTCCCGGCACCGTTTGGCCCAAGAAGCCCGAATATCTGTCCCTCGTCAACGTCGAACGAGATTGAATCAACCGCCTTGAAGTCCGAATACATCTTCGTCAGGTCAGTTGCTTGGACCGCTTTCACTTGGGATTCCTCCATTTTCCGTCAGACTATATGATCTTCTTTGGCTGTCACGAACTCTCTCAGTGTGGCGGCGCTATCTCGGGCCGAGCAACATGTCTCATAAACTCTGTCATGCGGTGGCCGATTGGACTCTTTCGGTCAGTCGCCCGCCATCAACCAACGGGAAGCGTGCCACGCAGCTTGAAGTCCCTCCCGCAATTCTGACAAGCGACGGTCCAGTCAGGCCTGATTAGATGCAGGTTGTAAAAGTAAAGTGCGTGACAGTGAGGACACTCCTCCCGAAGGCCTTCGCCAGCTGCCCCCTGTTCCTGTAGTTCCTGTTTCATCGTCCCAATCTCCCCGTTGTCTATCCTGTCCATACCCCCCACGTAGAGACAGAGGAAGCCCAATGTCAAAGGAACTATTCCGAGCACTGAAGCCGGTGAAAGCATTTCAAGCAGAAGTCCGACCGAAAGAACGACCAGTCCGGGGACCATAAGAAACCGGAATTCCAAAGTAAGCGTGTGACGTCTTCGGTCTCTGCATTCAGGGCAAATGTACTTCTTCTCAGCATTTTGGACCCATACGACCAGACAATCCTCGCAGAAGGTCTGTCCGCAATCATGGCAAATGCCCATTGCTATGCGGTCAGGGTGGTTGTGGCATCGTCGGGCAAGCCCAGTTAACTCTCGTGGAATAAGAATCGTGCTGCCGCAGTACTCGCATCGAGTCTGAAATATGCTGGACGACAATATCTGTTTCTGGCGTCCGCCACACGATGGACAGACCAACACCTCTCTCTCCATTTCAATGCCCGAATCTGACACTGTGGCGAAGGGATATCAGGCTTTTGAAACGAGGACCATGATGCGACATGCTTCACCTGTGGTCATCGTGGAGTATCGGTATCAAGTATCAAGACTGCCGCGCTGCTCCCTTATCTTGCCCGCAAGCGTGGGCATGTTGTTGATTGTACGCCTCTGAAGTATCCCTCCTACCAAACAGAATATACCAAACCCCAAGCATATGACGGCCATAGAAAAAGAATCTCCGCTGCTTCGAATACCCGATAGTCCGACAACAAAGAACAAGGCTGAACAGCAAATCGTTAGGTAGATGCCCGGTGTAGCTTCGATGGTTGCCAGGCCGGCGCACTGTGGACATAGATATTGCACGGCTCCGCCTTCTCCTTTCAGTACGTAAAGGCAGCGACTACAGAATCCCCGGCCGCATCTCGTGCAGAAAGCGGATGTCAATGAATCGGGATGATTCGGGCATCGTTGTGTCAAGCCTGTGAGACGACGTGGGAGGACAATCGTATTTCCGCAGTACAGGCATTTTGTCTGCGTCACACCTGATGGCAATCCACCTTCCTGAGGCGCGCCACAAAACGGACACACGAAAGCTTCTCTCTCCACACAGACTCCCGTGTTATCATTCCCAAGCACAGCTCATAAGGTTTATGAGAATGAGTAGAATAGGTCCACCTGTAACTGGATTCGTTGTCCGATCCTCAGTCTGTGTGTCCTGAAAGTTGTGTCAATATGAAGCTTGGCCGGGCGCACCTTGCATGTTGATTATTCGATTGCAGTTCTGACAGACGACTTCGTTGTCGGAATCGATTTTGTCTGGAGCATAGTGGTAGACTGCACCGCAGTTACCACACGTGACAATGACAGATCCCGGGCTGGATGCAAATTCATGCATTTTGCTGGCCAGAGAGTAAAACTCGACCGGCTCGAAAAGTGAGCCAATACCAGGGAATGCCATTACTAGCAGCATCATGAGGAATGCGAAGGGGTACTGTGCAAATGACTGTGCATACGAAAGAGGAATCGAGACCAAGAACGCCGTCACCACCAAGCCGCGTAACACGTTATTGGTTCGTATGCGATGAATGACTTCTCCTAGACATTTCTCACAGACATATCCGCGTTCTGACCGGGGTAGTACGTAAAGACAGTATTCGCAGAATCCGCCGCCGCATTCTTTGCAGGAGCCTACTGATGGAGCTTCCGGATGATTCTCGCATGGCTGCGCCGCTACTTTGAAGGTACCCTGCTGTGTGAGAGCGCTACCGCAGTACCTGCAATACATCCGGGTACCGATGATGCCTGGTCCATGTCGCTGGGGCATACCACAGGAGGGACAAACTGAAGTCTCCTCACCCACAATTCTTCCTGGTGTATTGCCATGGCCACTTGTCTTATCAAGCTTGAGCTGCTTCCGACCCACTATTCTTGTTCGAACGCACAATAATGATCTTGTCGGTTTTGGGAGACTCAAACAAATCGTTGCTCGTCCGTGTCGGGTTCGCCCTCGAGGTTGATCGTCCGGCCGCAGTTCTGACAGACAACCGTGCGATTAGGCTCGACCTTGTCTGGACCATAGTGGTAGGCTGAACCGCAGTTGAGACACTTCACGTAGATGGAACCCGGATTGGGAGTAAACTCATGCATTTTGGTTGCAAGAAGAGGGAATTCAATTGGCCGAAAAATCCCGACCAACCCTTCGAGGATGTAGAAGGCCACAAACAAGAGATACGGGTACACGTACTGCGTTGTGGAAAGAGGAATCCATGCAACTGCGATGACTATTGTGAGCAGGGCCCCGAATATTCTATTAATCCGTATACGATGTTTGGTCTCATCCAAGCACACTTCACAGACATATTCATGCCGCATCTCTCGAAGCACATAGAGACAGTTCTCACAGAACCTGCCCCCGCACTTTTTGCAGGTGCCCGCTGACGGGACATCCGGGTGATTCTGACATGGTCCAGTCCTCTTCCTGACGTCGCCGATAAAGGCAAGAGGACTTCCGCAGTAACGACAGAATGACTGAACACCAGAACTTGGAGACCCGTTGTCTTGGGGCGCGCCGCAAGAAGGACAAACCACCGCTCTCTTTCTCGTTACAGTCTCCGGGTTATTCCCATGACCCATTGTCTTATCAGGTTTCAGGCGCTCCTGATTTGGTTCGCTGAATTGAGCGCGGGAGAGTATGATTGCTGACTCCACGAAACCCAGCATACTCGGGTCCACATGCTCGCAGCATACGAAACACTCACGATGTGACTATGAGTTTGCGGGTCTTGTAGCTAGATGAACCAAACCCCAACCAGCTCTAATGTGAATTCGCATGAGTATGAAGGCTAAGAGAGTACCCACGATTGGCGGAATATCGAAGTAATCGTTTATCACGAAACTCACCAAGATAACGACAATCGCGAGCAGGAACAGTAACGAAAGGACGTTCAAGAGCTTGAGAATCTTCGCGTGAGTCCGGGGATTTCGAAGCATTTGGCTGGATATCGCTATTGTGCTACCAAAAGCAAAGAGGGTAAACAGACCTGCAATTGCCAGCGCCGAGATTGCGCTCAAGACAATGAGTTCACTAGGAAAATCCGCAAACGTCGACGTTATTGCAGCATAGACGATAATCATCATGATAACCATGGATGTAAGAACCATGACCGCATAGTTGGTCTGAAACGCGGCTCGGTTTGAGTCTGATGACATGACCTCGTTTCGGCAAAGCTTCCTGCTATAAGTACTGCGGACATAGCTGTTTTGTCTGTTCTGACGTTGAGTGCAACAAACAGGCATCAATATCAGAGTTCGTCCACATGGAGCAGAGATGTTCACCGCAGCTTTCCTCCTTTCCTCACAAACACGGTTGAAACACGATTTGTTAATATGTCCCTGACTTGAGTTCAACCAAAATGCTTCACCTTCGGATAAGGCAAGTCGGAAGAAGAAGTAAGCTCCATACATTGCATCCAAAGAAGTGATTCCCTTGGTAAAGAAGACACTGACAGATGTCCCATGCCCGGTATGCAAGGGCCCGGTCACTGGCGTAGTAGTAGATGAAGATTCGATTCTGAATGCCAAGAGAGTACCGGTTATCGTTCCCGCCAAGTGCAAGAAGGGACACGCAGTGATCCTGTTCGTGGACAAGACTTTCGCGGTTCGTGATGTTGAGGCTGCGGGAGACGCCGAGCAGAAAAAGAGTGCACTCGACAAAGCTCAGTCATGGATGGACTCGCTCTGAAGGTGATTGAAGTGATCAAGATGGTTTACGTTATTAACGAGGCCGGCGAGACGCTGGTTTCAATCCCCCTTGGCAACTTCCATGCGGATGATGCGCTGTTTGGTGGGTTCATGTCTGCTATCGACATGTTTAGTCACAAAATGGCTGGGGACTCAATAAAGGAACTCATTCTCGGCGAGAACAGAGTCGTTGTGGCTCGTGAGGAGACCCATCTTCTTGTTACGGTCCACGACAAGACCGACACCGACAGTCAGATTGTTAACCGGAGAGCATGCGAGGCTTTTCGAAAGCACTATGGCGGCGTTGTAACTGACCAAATGATAGAATCTATCCGTGAAGCCGTTCTTAGCACAGGGTCTGCTCGGAGCAAAGCAGACGATTGGGCTTCAAAGATGTTATAGGAGGCAAGAACACTGGCGATACTGCTGAACCAAGCATCGGAACTTCTCATGTTTGTGGGCCTTATAGCAGCTGAGCTTTGCGATAGTAGCATACTCTCGTCGTCGAATCAAGGAGCTGCCCGAGGAGGACAAGAGATTGGGCAGACCCCTCTACACATACGCAGCTGGCACTTTCGTGATGGGCATGACATCTCTGACTAACTACGTGGCAGGCACAGGAGTTGTTATCGGACCTTGGGTATCGCGCTTCTGGCCAGTATATGCCTACGTAGTTTTGGCCATACTCGCGCCAGCGTTTATTTCGATAGCCGCGTTGATTGTCCTCGGGAGGGAGCAATTCATCGTTCCGGTGGTGTTTGCGTTGGTGGTTGTTAGCTATGTCTGGATATCGCCAACCATAGCAAACCCAATCGATGTTCGTAGTGCGATTGCAGTCGTCTCCTCGATTATGTACATACCTGCGGTTCTGCTATTCGGTTACCTACTGGTCCGGACAAGAAAGGCCACGAGTCTCGGGCTTTTCTACCTAGTCACATTCTATCCTCTTTATTCAATCACGCTCACTGCTCTCCCGCCTTTCCCAATTGACCTCATCTCGTTGGTTGTCGGCTTGCGACTGTTCGGTCCAGCAATCGCTTTCGCCGCTTTCCAACTACGTGATATAGGAATCTCAGTTGAGCTCGTGATCTATGGAATGGCGTTTGCGTTCATCTCATTCTGGTTTTCATATGTCATGATTTCATCCGTCACCGATGCCACATTGATTACGTCACTCACATTGATTGCGCTTGGCTGTACAATCGGGTTCGGCACAAGCGGGTATACGTATGCCCGTTGGAAGAAGAGCAGGGTTGGGGCAACATTCGCATTGTTCTTATCGTTCATGGTCACTACTTGCGCGTTCATACTGGTGGCGCTCGGTGGAGTGGGTCTCGCAAGCGCAGTGTACTACACATATGCAACTATTGTCTTGACATTCATCGGCCTAATGTGTTTCAACATGGCTGCATTTCTTGGTCTCGAATGGAGAACGCTCTTGTTGTTGCCTGTTTTGATGATGGTGCCGCTCTTTCTTTTCTTGGCAGTGCAATACCCGGTCAACCCAACTGCCAATCCCTTCTTCACTCCAGTGGTCAGCATAACAGGTCTCTCTGCCGCAGTTGTGCCGGTCGCCCTGTACTTGTACTTGTGGCAAAGAATGAGACACGCATCGACACCTTCAGCAAGCAGACCACTCCTGTTTGCAATGGGAATCTTAGAACTCACTGTTGCGTTGGCTGTCGGCTCTTTCATCTTGGGCGCAGCGGTTCTGGATGTGGCAAACCCAATCAGCGGAATTCTGATTCTGGGTGGATTCCTAGCTTGGTGGTTAGGAGTTACTGGAAGAAGTGAGCGCTTCACAAAGTGGTGGCACTTTACTACTGTCAAGCCGAAGCCCATTGCGGCCTCGGTCTCCCAACCGGAAGGAACATCCTCGTCAGGTGGCGCATGAAGATGTCTAGCAAAGCCCCAGTCTTCAAGACCGTTCTGATTGGGGAGGGAGGAGTAGGCAAGACCAGCATCACCCTGCGTTACACAGAGAATCGTTTCGATGACAACATGCGCATGACTGTGGGTGCCAACTTTGCATCCAAGAAGGTAACAATCGGCGACACACAGTTGACGATCATGCTCTGGGACCTGGGAGGACAACCTAGGTTTCACGACGTAGTGCAAGACTACTTCAAAGGGACTAAGTTCGGGATAACTGTTTATGACGTCAATCGACTTTACACTCTTGAACGGCTAGAGGAATGGATACATCGACTGCGAGAAGTCGCGCCTGACTGCGACCTCCTCATCGTGGGCAACAAGACTGACGAACGCACCTCTAACGGCGGTGTATCCATTGAGGAAGGACTCGCGTTTGCTTCGAAGTTTGGTGCCGATTGCATCGAGGTATCAGCAAAGACGGGTCAAGGCGTTAACGAGATTTTCGATACAGCAGCTAGAACCCTGATGAAGAAATACGTCGCGAAAGGATAGCACGCATCCCAGCAGACATCAACATACATTGTTTCTGCCGATAGAGCAAGAAGAACCGTACAAGATTTGCTAATAAACAGCTGGCCCGAACCACTTCGAAAGATTACACACCGATACTGCTACGTTAGAAGAAGAACAACAATCACAAATGGGCCTATTGGAGTAAAGTGATCCTTTTGAGAAACGAACCGCTGCGTGGCGTCATTGTGCCGACCGGGGTCTCTAGCACAGACAGGAAGGCACAGAGGGTCTCACCCCTGACAAGCTACAGGAATTTCACTGTTGCTGCCGCTGAATTCAGGACAGCTCACCTCGTGGTTCAGTCTCTGAACAATGGGCCTAAGGTCTGCAGCTCCCAATCGGACACGCATGCCGCGAAAGAGTGTACGAAGAAAACGGCAGCTGATGGTGCTCAAACGACTGCAAGTATGTTTCGAGGGTGATGTCTCTGATCAAGATGGTCTACTTGATCAACGAAGCTGGCGAGCCCTTGGCTGCGATTGCTCTGGGCAACTTCCATGCCGATGACGCGTTATTCGGTGGCTTCGTGTCCGCAATAGACATGTTTTCTCAGAAGATGTCCGGTGATACTATCAAGGAGCTTCTGCTCGGCAATGATAGAGTACTCGTCGCACGAGAAGGCGAGTATCTTCTGGTCACAATACACGACAAAGCAGACACAGATAGCCAATCGGCAAATCGGAGGGTGTGTGAAGCTTTCCAGAAGCACTTTGCAGGTTTAGTCAATGAAGAGCTGACGCAGGCCATCCGTGAAGCAGCAACGGGCAAGGAATCAGCTCGAAGCAAGGCCGATGGTTGGGCTTCGAAGATGCTTTAGGAGGTAACTACGATGGCGATACAATTGTCTGATGCATCCGAGCTTATGATGAGCCTGGCTCTTTTCGTAGCCAGCTCTGCAATGGTGAGATATACTCGCCGGCGAGTAAAGGAACTACCAGAGGAGGACAAGCGAATGTCTAGGCCTCTTTACGCCTACGCGGCCGGGACATTCGCCATGGGCCTAGCATCTTTGACCAATTTCCTCTCGGCTGTGATGCTCACGTCCGGGTCGTTAGAACTGCGGCTTCAATTGGCTTACACTTACGCTGCTTTCGCCTTGCTTGCTCCATTGTTCATAACGGCGGCAGCCTTGATTGTCCTCGGAAGAGGACAATTCATTGTTCCAGCACTCGCTGCAATGGCCATTGTCAGTGTGTTTTGGATCTTACGGTTCGCGGGAGTCCCGCTCGACATCAGAGATTCGACCGGAGACGTAACATCAGCCATGTACCTCCCAGTAGTCATCCTGTTCGCTTACACGTTTGCGAGAACCAGGAGACCAACAAGCCTTGCGCTCTTCTATTTAGTCACGGCCTATCCTCTGTACCGTCTGACAATCCATCCATTTGTCTTCGGAGCCCTGAATCTTGCTGACGCAGTCATCGGCCTGCGGTTGCTCGGACCGGCTATTGCCGCTGTTGCATTCTACTACAAGGATATTGGAATCTCTGTCGAGCTCGCCTTGTATGGGGTATCCTACGCCCTTCTCTCCTTCTTTCTTTCGTATTTCATTGGCCAGCCATTGCCCGATCTGGTCCAGGAGACCTCAATCACTTTGGTTGTTATAGCAGCGGTCCTGGGATGGAGCACGAGTGGTTACACATATGCCAGATGGAAGAAAACCAGAAGTCGTGCAACACTTGCATTGTTCATGTTCCTATTCTTGAGCGTTGCGTCCTACGTGCTCGACGTCACACAGACAATAGGAGTCTCGAGTAGCATTACTTGGTATTACGCGGCCGTATACCTTTCAGTCTTCTCGCTTATGTTCTTCAACCTGAGCGCGTTCTTTGCACTCGATTGGAGAGCGCTTGCTCTGCTACCGGCCCTAATCATCATGCCCGAGGTCATCTATGTATCGATGTCTTACCCACAGGATATGACCACGATGCCCTATACTGTTCCTATCTTGGCGGTGACCGGAATCGTCCAGTTCGTATTGCCACTGATAGTATATCTGTATCTCTGGCGGCGCATGAGCAAAGCGATGCAGCCCTCAGCAGGCAGACCCCTGCTCATTGCAATCGGTGCAATCTCCATGCTTCTGGCAATGGCTCCTGCAAGCGGTATTGCTAATCCAATCGCCAGCGTCCTAATACTCGCCGCTTACCTATGCTGGTGGCTGGGAGTCACAGGGAAGCTGGAATCTTTCACGAAGTGGTACTTCGCCAGCACCGCGAAAGAGAAGGCTCCCCTCGGACGTCTGTGAACATCCGAACTAGACATCCCCACTCTCGCGAACCTCGCCTGACAGGTAGCAGGAAGTCAGTGGATTCGCCAATGGCTTAGAACACACCCTTGCACTGAGGGATTTGCGAAGACGAACCGAGTCCTCAGTCCTTCCTCTTGCCCGACATGCGTTCTATCTCTTTGATGGAAGTCACCTGTGCATCCGCCCCGAACAGATGACCTGCACGCTTCTGCTTGGTCTGGATATAGAACTCGTTGTAGGTTGTTTGCTTTGTTATCAACGGGATTCTTTCAAGGACTTTCACGCCATGCGCTTTGAGTTGGGCGATCTTCTCAGGGTTATTAGTGAGAAGTCGTATTGACTTGACTCTAAGTGATTTCAGCATGTGTGCGGCGACACCATAGTCGCGTTCGTCAGGTTGATGACCCAGAATCACGTTTGCGTCGAAGGTATCAACGCCCTCGTCCTGCAACGAATACGCTTTGATTTTCTCCGTGAGACCGATGTTCCGACCCTCTTGGCGCAGGTAGACTAGCACGCCCTCGCCGGTCTTTTCGATATACTTGAGTGACTCGAGCAACTGGTCTCTGCAGTCACAACGCTTGCTGCCCATTACGTCTCCTGTCAAGCATTCCGAATGCAAACGGACGACTACTCCCTCCTTGTCAACTACATCACCTTTGATAAGGGCCGTATGTTCCTTGTCATCACAGGGACTCACAAAGCCGCATATCTGGAACTGACCAAACTGACTCGGCAAGTCAGCGACTGCAACGAGTTGGACGCAGCATTGAATGGGGTCGCACGTGTGCCCGGCACTCTCTTGTATCAGAGATTCAATCTTCTCTTTTGATAAGCTTCATCCTCGACACCTTATGCATCCAAACGCACACGGACGGCCCAGAATTGAATCCGGCCTCCTCCCAGATTCACCCAGGACTTGGCGCTGGAACGAATCGCGCTGTCCTTCGCTTTGCTCTTTATACCTTTGTGTCCGTTAGCGTCAGTGCTATATGCCTGTCAGCTTCGCAATTGCCAATCACATTCAAACGAAAGACGGTGCATGAACTTGACTGACTTCATGGACGAGAACCTTCTCAAGGTTCAGGCATGGTTGAAACAGAACACCAAGAGATATGCATTCAAGAAACTCGAGAAGGAGATTGTTAAGACTGAGGTGTGCACTGAGTGCGGCAGCTGTGTTTCCTTCTGCCCCGTCAGTGCATTGACCGGCGACTGCTCTTCTGGGAAGTATGTTCCCACACTCACAGGCGAATGCACAAGTTGCGGCGTGTGTTACACGATATGCCCTCGTACGGTCGTTCTTCAGCGAGACTTGATTGGCGATTTCAAGAGCGCTTGGAGAATCAAGTCGAAATTGGAGAATCAAGCACGACAAGACGGAGGAGCAGCGACGGCTGTTCTGGCACACATGCTTGACAAGCGAATGATAGAGGGCGCGATTGTCACAAGGCAAGATCCCAGCAAGCCATGGATGCCCACTCCATTCTTTGCGAGAAAGCGGCAGGAAGTGTTAGCCTCCGCAGGCACCATCTACACTCATTCACCCATCGTACCCGAGATGATGAAAGCCCTCAGAAGCGGCGTTCACAATCTGGCCGTCGTGGGAACATCTTGCCATATCGATTCGATACAAAAGATGGAAACCCAGCCCGCGGGATTCTTTGCAGGCGCAACTGTGTTCAAGATAGGGTTGTTCTGTACTGAGTCGTTTGGGTACCAAGGATTAGCTGAGCTTCCTCCAGACCGCGGGTCTGGACATGAAGAGTATCCGGCGAATGACGATTTCGTCCGGCGTGTTCAATGCTACGACATCCACTGGAAAACAGGAGTGGCCTGTGAAAGAACTCGGTAGTGTCGCCGCCAAGTCTTGCTCGTATTGCCGTGACTTCACATGCAAGAACGCAGACATATCCTGCGGCAATGTGGGCTCCGAAGCTGGCTGGACAACCGTGCTTGCCAGGACGGAGCGAGGCGAGAAAGTCCTTCAAGATGCCATGACCAAAGGTGTAATCGAAGGCGAACGGATAGAAGCTAAGTCCCTTGAGGCAATCGAGAAATCCGCGCGCTCCAAGGCGATGCGCTATTACTCACTCAGGCCCGGCCAAGCAGCTGAAGAGTGACCACTCTGGGCCAAGGTCCCATACAGAGTGCTTCACTCCAAGGGCGATTGATAGTTCGTGAGCAGAGCCTGTTGTTCTCAACCGAGATGTGAGCTTCATTCATAAGGCTCCCCTCCAGACGTGTAGGCGATGCAGCAGAACATACTCTTGACGGGACGACCGGGCATTGGAAAGAGTACTGTAATCAGAAAGGTAATCGATGTACTTGGAGAGTCGCGCGCCGAAGGATTCTGGACCAGCGAGATTCGGCGTGGAACTGAAAGGACAGGATTCAGTATCAGTACAACAGACGGTCAACAAGGCGTGCTTGCTGACTCAACTCCAAGTCAGGGCCACGGATAGGCCGGTACGTTGTCAACGTGCCTGACATTGAACGCATCATAGTGCCGGTTCTCAGACACGCGAGAGAGAGCGGCAAGTCAATAGTCATAGATGAGATTGCTAGCATGGAACTGACCTCGCCGAACTTCGCTCCTGAGGTCAGGAGATGCCTTGAGATGCGAAGAGTCCTTGGCACACTTCAGCAAAAGGGAGGTAGCTTTGTCCAAGAAGTGAAAGAGCGTCCCGATGTTAGGTTACTGGAGCTCACGGTCTCAAACAGGGAGCTAATGCACCGGGACATTCTCTCAATGCTAGGACAGCAGTGATTCTATCTTGGCTTTGTCCTGAAGTACAGGATCGCGATGATGAAAGATGATAGCATGCCCAAGGCCAGGAGTGAGCCCCAAAGCAGAGCAGGGCTTTGCTCCCGTATCATGGACGTGACAGTGACACTCATGTACTGAGTAGTGTGAACGTTCTTCACAGACGAATTGTCGACTGCTATGATCCGGTACAGCACAACAGACCCTACAGAATACTCGCCTAGTGAAGCTGAGTACAGACTTCTTCCCTGAGAGTGCATTGTGACATTCGAGGTGTGGTTGGTGTCTATCCCCCATTCGACTCTTATACTGCTGATGTTATTGATATCCCAACAATAGGCCTGCACTGTCAGGTTGTCCGCATAGGACGTAGTGAACGACTGGATAACCACGATATCGCTGATGGTCGGAACATGCGCGTCAGGGGTCACATTCACGGTCGTGAGTGTTACTGTTCTCTGGTAGAAGAAATCAGTGAGAGTCATGTTGTAAATATGAATACCTACTGAGAGGCGATCTACGTTGACGCTCAGGTTCTCACCCCTCCATGTGCCGTTCATCAGCACGACCCCGTCGCGGGTAAGGTTGTACAAGCGTGGGTTGCTCTCATCTGCGCTCCAGTTGAGATAGTTGCCTTTGTAGCCTTCCTCGTATGTGAGATGCGTATTTGCAGTCACAACGGGAGCCCGAAGGTCCTTGTAGATCGTGAGATTGAGCGAGTCACTGTTATTATGTCCATACTTATCGAAGAGCAGTATCCTGAAGCTGTAGTTCCCCAAGAAGACCGAGTCCACGTCTATCGATACATTATTGCCCTTGGGGTCGGTGAAGGTCCACGGCACCATGCTGATGTTAGCAAGCCAGTGAAAAGCGGATACATTGCCGTAGGTTGAGTTGGTATAGATTGTGATTATCTTGACCGTGTAGTTCTTGGGATTGCTGTCATAGACATGCCAGGTGATCTTGTGCCCTTTTGAGCCAAACTCATAAGCCAGATTACCCGGATGGGTGACAGTCGGCGAAGTCACGTCTAAGTATACAGTCACGTTCACGGCGCTAGTAGCATTGTGTTTGAGGGTGTCATTTACGAAAAGACTGTAGATGTACCAATGGGTTGCATTGAGTCCATCGACGCCGATTGTGATGTTTCTGCCATCCCAGTGTCCTGACTGCAACACAGTATGGTTGCTGGTGGTCTCGTTTGACAATCTAGTTACGTTGTAGAAACTGGGGTTCGCCTCAGTAATGTTCCAAGTAATCTTGTGTCCGAAGCTGCCGACTTCGTAGCTGAAGTTGGCTGGAGCCGATATGATAGGCGGTGTTGTATCCGGAATCAACGTTACGAGGGCCTCGTCGGACACAGACTCGTTCTTCACGTTGAAAACCTTGCATACGAACGAGAATGTGATCGGGAGGGTTGTGACAAGCTTCTGAGAGTAGAGATGGTCTAGTAGAACCACAATGGACCCATTTGACCAAGGTCCAGACTGATACACCGTACCATTCCTAGTTACGGTTTCGTTCTTCGGTGAGGGATCTAAGGGGGTCCACACGATTTTCTTGTTGATTGTGCCATTCTCATAGGTCTGGTCAGGAGGACTGTCTATGGTAGGAGCCGCAGTCATGAACCGGTGCTCTGGACGAGGGTTGTTCGTCACAAGGCCAGAGGACCACGCAACGTAAGGCGATAGGACCAGCCAGAGCACTATTGTAGCAACGATGAATCTACCCTGACGCTGCGAAAGCATTCATGCACCATCTGCCATTGGTCTTGTTTGCGGTGAGCGGCCGTTTGAACTGGGGGCCCGTTTTATACTCTTCGGTGGCGTTGCCCTCGGTCTCGAAGAAATGTCCGTAAGGTGAACGCTATTAAGACCTCGCGCTCTGAGCAAAACCGGGACCTTTCAGACTAATGCTTGTTGAGGAGACGGACCGATGCCTAAGGCCATCTATGCCATTTGGTGGGACCAAACTCTTGGTCCCCTCTTAGGCAGATCATACCCTGAGAACAATCCTCTCACGACCGAAGATGCCATAGTCATTTTCATGGGCCATGGTATAAACCAAGAGGCAAAAGTGGGTTACACAAAGCTGGCGAAGGGACTGATGGTATCATACCTTGATACGCCCAACTGCATTGCAGTGTTGCTTGATGACAGCGATGAACCCTCAGTCGTTGAGAGAAACCTACTAAGACTCGTAGGCCGGATTAACTTCAACAGCAGCACTTGGGACACAGAGATAACCCGGGCTTTCCTGCTATTGCAGGAACTAATCGCAGAGACTTCGGGTGACGAACTGCTCTCTAACCCGCATGTGACGAGGCTTGTTGAAGACATGGAATCGGGTAGGGTGCCCGCACTCATTCCCAAGCACATCCTTAAGGCGACAGCGAGGTACCCTCAGGCTTCTGAGTACTTGGGAGCCGATGAGGAGGAGGTCTGGAGACTCCTTAAGGATCTCGAACGCGCAGGGCGCTTGGTTCCCAAGACCTATGGACGAAAGGTCGAATGCAAACAGTGTGGCGGCACGGAGGTAACTCTGCACCTCACTTGTCCTTCGTGCGGAAGTAGTGATATCTACAAGGTCTATCTGGTGTATTGCCCAAAGTGCGGCAATAAGACTCAAACCGTGATTGTCGACGACCTGACAGAGGTTCATTGCCAGCGATGCAAGCAACCAGCAAAGGTTTCGGAACTAAGTATCATTGATGTAGAACTGCTCTGCAAAGGCTGCGGAGAGGCAACAAAGGAACCAAAGATAGTGCTGTCCTGTGCTAATTGCGGCAAGCAGATGAACAACACGGACCTTCTCGGAGGAACCGGATTGGCATACTATTCTGCTGGGACCGAGGGAGCGAGAAGCTGACCGATAGTCACTCAGGGTCTTTTCTTCTCGTCGTCTTTGTCAGGCTTTGACTTCATGGCATCCCTAACCGCTTCACGAACACTTCCGAGAATCTTGTCGGCCTGCGCCTCACTGAGCCCCTTCACCTTTGATGACAATCTTTGAGGAGTCTCCCCAGCGAGCTGAGCCGCTGACTCATAACCGGCTTCTCGAAGTCTTTCTTCCATCCTCGCGCCAATGCCCGGAATCTTGCGCAACGGGAGAACTTTTTCGAAGTCCGGACCAATTATCTCGTGCATGTCCTTATCGCTGAGCTCTTGCATGCCGGCGATATCGATCTGGCTTCGAATCGACTCGAATTCGCCCGACTCGACATACTGCTCGACTGTCTGTTTCACAAGACGTTCGTCGAAATCGAGGCTCAGCTCTTCCATCTCCACTTCGTTTCCAAGAACCTCAGGAATGGGCGCCGACCTGTAGAGAGCAACCATTGCTAGAAGAATCGCTATCTGCGTGCCCAACACTCGCAGTTCGACAGGAGCATGCCAATTGACAACAAATGATACCTGAAATGACACGGCCCAGAAGAGGGCTACGTACCCTGCAAAGAAAACCCAAACGGCAGCAGTCCTTCGGCTCTTGGTCCTCGGCGAGCCGATTTCGGGCCAAATGAGCAATAGAAGAAGTCCGAGCAAGAATCCCTCAATGAACCGTTCGGAAACCAAGAGAGAAGCCGCGTAAAGTTGGACCGCTTCTACAGCAATCGGACTGAGTATCGTTAGCAGACCGAACAGAAGCACCCCCATCGTGAAAGCGCTCTTTCTTCCTCTGCTGTCAGCAATAGCACCTGACACGATAATACCTACAACCATCAAGACTGGCTCATAGAGTGCGAGACCTGAATACTGACCCAAAGACTGGTAAGTCGTGTACCCGGCATCTTGAAGCACTTTGATTATACCTAACTGCGTGCCGAAGTACCATAGCATATGACCAGCCATGAGAATCATGACCGGAACGAAATACGAGAATGCTTTTTCCTGAACTGCAAGCCGCTTGTATTCCATTTTCCAGGGTTTGAACGCAAGACGCGCTAATATGGCGACAATCGCTATGATTTCCATTATTGGAACTCCGGAGGTATACAGTTCTATGCCATTTGACTGAAGGGCTGAGTAGATAGCGAACAAAATCAAGGATAATGCCATAAAAGCCGCGACGACCCTCCCTCGATACTTGGCCACGATCGCCTTGCTGAGTTGGACTATCCAGCTAAGCAATGCGAGTGCGAGACCAGAAAAGACGGACACTGTGAATAGCATTTCAAGACCGGGAGAAAACGCGCTCGGAGATCCAATCTGCGCGACGACAATACCTATGAAGAGAGGGACAATCGCGCCGACCGTTGTCATGACATATCCTCTCTCAATGCGATCAAGAACGAATCCAGCAATGAGCAACGTCACGACGGCTGCAACAAGACCTATTCCTAGGAACTGCAGATTCTGCCGACCAAACGTCGGAAAAAGAACCTGGTTACTCAGTCGGATGATCGTGTAAATGTAGTAAGCCATTGCCGGGGAAACGAACACGAAATATGTGGCTTTCTTTAGGGGGAACTCCCTGTACTCAAGCATACCCAATCACTCAGTCTGCACAACGAGTGCAATATGTACGTTTCGCGAACAGACACATCTGTCGGATTGGCAGGTACTCTTCTACGACTCGATGAATGCGCAAACACTACAACGCTTAAATCATAACGAAAACGAGCCCAAAGAGGGCAGTATAGGTAATGACCGGACCGCTCAAAGTGCACGAGTTCATGGTTCTCACGGCAGGAGGAATTCCTCTCTTTCATTATTCACCCGATGAGACCAGGAAGCTCGACACTCTGCTGTCTGGATTCCTTAGTGCTATCTCCAGCTTCGCGGCTGAGTTTGGAGAGCGTTCAATACAGAGTTTGTCGTTTGAAGGCTCGGAAATCCTCTATGAGACCGAGGAAGAGGTCCTGTTCATATTTCTGGTCGGGTCAGGTGCACAGAAGCGCGTCCTGAGGGCTGTGCTCAGAGACCTCAGCCACAAGTTCCTCACCAGATACCGAGAGGAGATTAAGGCCGACGTTCTCTTCGAGGATTCCTTCAAGGGCTTCGCTGATGAGGTCAAGAGGTCCTTCGCGTTCTATGAAGGAGTGCTTGCGGTAGCATCGAGTCTTAGCTCATTTGTTGTCCCAATGATAAACCAAGAAGCGTTCGATGTGGCGGTGAAGTCGATGGGGCTTTTGGATGAGCTGCATCGCGATTTTGGCAGCACTGGCAGCAAGATAACAGAGGCAATTGACGGAAAAACCTCCATTCACGATGTTAGTCAATCATCCGGCCTTGAGATTGAACAAGTAACAGAGGTTGTCGAGTATCTGGTGATATGGGGCGTGGTCAAGATCTTCAAGATGTGTCCCGTTATCCAGACAAGCGATACTCGGTTCGACATCTACCTCGACATGGTTGGCATCCCCAAGCGGGACAATCAGGTCCTGAATCGAGCACGACCGCTCTGCAATGGCGAGAAATCCCTCGTCGAAATAGGCGAAAAGATTGGAGTCACTGCTGAGAAACTGCACGATGTTCTCGGGAAGCTTGGCAATGCTGTCAGCTGGAAACTCGTAGAAGTCACTGGGCTAACCCACGAGAACGTCTAACTGAACCTGGGCCCGTTTTGGTATGCGGATATTGCGCTGACAAGGTATAATAGCAGTGGGAGCGGCTCAGAAGTCGTTCTCAGCTCGCTGAGGGTTTTGTGTTGGTAAAGGAAGTTATCATTCTGCGAGAAACAGGAATCCCTCTGTTTCATTACAGTGTCAGCGGCGCAAAGAAGCTAGACGAATTGGTTGCGGCCTTTCTCTCTGCTATGGGTTCTCTAGCGGAGCAGGTAAGTGAGCAACAAATCAGGGTCGTATCCTTTGCTTCTAACAAGTTCGTCTGGTTGCGCAAGGGCGACCTATTGTTCGTAGCGCTAATCCTACAGGAAGACAGCGCCGAGATATATCGCGTAATCCTTCGCGACCTGGCAGATCAGTTTGTGAGCACTTTCTATACAGAACTCAAACGTGAGACTAGCGATCCCCGAGCGTTCAAGGGTTTCACAGATACTGTAGAGGCTACGCTCCAGAGATTTGATGGGATTCCCGGTCTGGCAAGACGCTACAAGATAGGTCTCCTGCCCGCCGATGACTTGAGACAGTTGAAGGTCGTTATGGCGCAGGCGGAGAACAGTCCAGGTGTGATGAGAGGAGCAGCACTCACGAATGATGGGTTTGTCCTAGCATCCAACTTGAGAACTTATGAGATGGAAGCTTTGCTCGACCTCTTGAACGGTCTAGGCTCAGGTCCAAAGGCCGCGGAGAAGAGCCTCACTCTCGTACACACCAGCCTAGATCCGATGACGTGCTTCTTCGTTACCAGGTCAGACAATGAAGTGTATTGCATCTTCGTCGTCGATGCAGCTAGACCAAACGGCGAGCTTCTGAGGATAGTGGAGCCGGTCCTTGCAGCTGTCATGTCACTCGAGCTAACAAAGATGAAGAAGGTTCTGCCAACATACTTGGCAGAGTCAACCGCCTTCTATGACTATGACGTTGTTGTGCCTTTGCTTCCAGTGACCAAGGTGCTGGACAGCCCACGTAGGATTCTAGCCGGATTACAGGACAGCTTGCGTGCTAGCGCCATAGTTGTACTAAATACGGTGGATCAGAAGAATACAATTGCAGACATAGTGGAGAAGACGGGCTTCACAACAGAAGTGACGACAGAGGTGTTGGCGCACCTCATTTCAAAAGGCATAGTGAGGATCGCAAAGCTGTTTCCTGTTATGTCGGAAAGGGACCAGCGCTTCGCAGCCTTCCTAGAAATCGCAGGAATGAATAATAAGGACTATCGCGTAGTCGATGCCGTCTGGCGTTACTGCACAGGAGCATATTCGCTGAAGGAAATAGCTGACAAAACGGGAATCCCTGCGGCTCGTATACTTGAAGTGCTCAAGTCGTTGGGCAACTATGTCGAATATAAAACGGATAGGGTGATGCAGCATGTGCGCTGATATAGCATGCAAGATAGTATGTATTCACAGCTTCAGAGGGGGAACTGGAAAATCAAACATAGCGGCGAATCTCGCTGCAGTTGTGGCCCTCGATGGTAAGAGAGTCGCCGTAATGGATACCGACGTAGCATCACCGGGTATCCATGTAATCTTTGGGCTGGGCAGACAGAAGCTCAAGCACACACTCAATGACTACTTGCGAGGGGAGTGTGACATCAAGGATGCATGCATGGATATGACCAGCGAACTCGGAATAAAGCGAGGACAGCTTTCTTGATTCCAAGTTCGATGAGCGCCACCGATATTACACGCATTCTCAGGGAAGGTTACGAAGTTAGCGACCTTAAGAACGGGTTCAGCGAAGTAATCAAAGCAAAGAACTTGGACTACCTAATCATCGACACCCATCCGGGTCTCGACCGCGAAACTCTGTTATCGATGGCGACAACGGACTTTCTACTCGTAGTGGCCAGAATCGATGAACAAGATCTGCTGGGGACAGCGGCGACTTTGAGCGTTGCCAACAAGCTGCAGGTGCCGGATACCCGCATCATAATCAACAAGAAGCCCAGTATCTACGAAGACAAGGCCATAATCGAAGAAGTTGAGCGGAAGTTCAAGACGAAAGTGGTCACTATTATTCCTATGCTCCAAATACTGATTGAGGCAGGTAGTAGATACATTGTGTGTCTGAAGCATCCTGAAAGTGAATTCACTCAACATATGCAAGAGATCTACTCGGCAATCAAGTAGCAATGTGCCTACGAGTGTCTCATGGCGAAAGCCAGTATGGCACGAAGATTAGTGCCAAAGCCCAGAGCAGAATAACTAGAGAGATGAGCAACACTAGGAAAAGAAGGCTGTCCGTGGTCTTACGTTGGTAAGTGTCTTTCACTTTCCTGTCGTGCTGAGCTGTCCTTGTCCGCATATTAACTTGGTGCGGCGTCAATCCTCTTTCGTTGCCCTAGGCAAGTCATCTGCGCCTCCGGCTTGAAGGTGGATTACCTAACTTCTATTCTTGTAATCCCTTCTACACTTACGTCCTTCAAGTTCGAAAGAACAGCCATGAAGACATCGGCAACAATCTTGCTTGCAAACTCGTTCATAGCTATTCTCTTCCCTTTCACATAGAGCTCAACTGCAGTCACTTCGTTAACCACCGACTCTTTCTAGTAGACTCCTTCTTTTATGCTTTGAATTGTGGGACCAGCTATTCCATCGATTTGACCAAATCATTCGCTCGCTTGGTCCGATATGCATTTATACCACCAGAAGCGGTCGTTGTCGCGTTGCATGGACCATCGACCTGAGGACTGATAGATGGCAGAGTCTGTTACTTCTGAAATAGTCGGCTCGGAATCGGAAACGAACCTACCTCTTGACAGGCTAGCAGGCTTTGGCAGTCTTCTGGGTGTCGCAGCATCCGTACTTGGTCTCGTGTCATTAGCGGCAGTCGGTATGGTTCCAGCGGGGTTGGCACTTGAGATTCCAGCATTCGGGCTTCAACTCACTCAGAACCAGGCTGGCATCGGTGTGTCAGGAGCGTTCGTCATTCTTCTTGCCGTCGGGCTACTATTGCAATACAGAGGAGCCAAAGTGATCGGGTCGCTCACTGAATCAAATACACCATTGCGGATGATTTTCACAGCGGTAGTTACCCTCAGCGTCGCTCTTGCGATTTTGAGTGGCACTGGCGTATTGCCAACGGAGTCTAGCCCAGTTGAAGCGTACATGGGCTCACTTGCCGTAAGTGGCTCAGTCTTCATCATTGTATGGCAATTTAACTCAGTTGTATACATTGACTCAAGCAAGTCATACTGGGGTATGCTTGCAGGTTTGATGAATGGATTCTTCCTTCCCATGCTCGCTGTCAGCCCAGCCCTTGGATACTTGCTATTGCTGGGAGGTCAGCTGGCGATGTTCCAGTTCTGGTGGGGTCCGAGATCTCAGATTAGGGAATACGCCAGAAGCACGGATACCGCTAAGTTCGGTTTTGGACTCTCTGGGTTTGTCACATTCCTTCTGGGAGGCGCTGCGGCTCTGGGTAGTGCCCTTCAGGTCGTTGATGGCACGCCCGTGTGGCTGCCTTGGTCTAGCGGCACTACCGTCGGGCCGCACGTCGTCTTTACAACGGCGCCCTATCTTGTCGGATCTATTCTGTCATCCATGTTGTTCTGGTCGTTGTTGGGACCAAGACTGGGCGCTAAAGAGACTCCGCGAGTCGCAGATATCAGAGGATATTGTGAAGGGCGCCTGGAAGTACTTGATGATTTTCATGGCAATCGTCGGCATCTTTGGTGCTGGCCAGTGCTCCACTGGCTTGGCGGCTTCAGGGGGTGGGTTGTCATATCTCGTTCCTAGGTGGAGTGTCTTTCTGACACTATGTCCCGCCGCCATAATGTTTCTCATGGGCTATGCTTACACTCGGTCGACTGATGTTGTGACAGGTCTGCCGTTGGTGTTGGCCTCGATCTATATGCTCTTGGGGCCCTATGTGCTATCAGGGGTTGTCATTTTCGCTTGGGTACTAGTGATTCTTACTCAAGCAATACTCATGATTGAGACTTGGTTCCGGAAATTCACGCATTTCTCGCAGCAGTTCCTAACTGTGATAGTGACCATAGCCTCGTCAATACTGTTTGTAATCTTCATGTTGGGTGGATTTGGGAGTGGCCCTCCTGCCCTTTGGCCCGCCAACAGATGGTTCAACGTGGCATTCGTAGCAGGCGTTCCACCGAATGTGCAGGGAGCTACGATAATGGGCACAGTATTGGGCTGCCTGCTGGTCCGCAATGTGGCGATTGGCGGCTTTGCCTTTGGCCGCGGCTATGGCGGCTCAGGAATCATTGGAGGTATGAGCCTAATATTCGCACTGATGGCGATAACGATATCGGGTAATCCGGGCGTGACCCACCAAGCTCTCACATCTGCAGCACTTATCTTTGGCCTATACGCCATCAGCTTTGTCCTCGTCATCTCCCTCAACCTGAACTTAGGCAATGACATTCTCAAAGCAGGATATCAACTCGAGGGGCAGTTCGTGAGAATTGCGGCTGCCGCAGGCCTTGTGGCCGGGATACTAGTCGCTCTGTTCTTGTTTTCGATATTCTCAAGGTTCCCAACGGCTAGCGACATCTCAGTTGGCATTACGCTGCTTGTAATGCTAATAGTGAGCATTGAGATAACCTGCGTGATTACATGGCTCTCAGCCGGAATCAGGCTGAAGATGATAACACAAGGCCTCAAGCTGAAAATATCCCGATGAATACGGGTTCTGTAGTAAGAGGCAAAGCATCAGGCCCTCGAATTGGGGATAAGTGCCGCAAATGCATTTGGAAGGCAGCTAGTGCGGTCCGAAGTATGAGTCGAATACCTGCACTGCTATGTCCGGACAGTCCGTGACCAGCCCATCCACATTCATCGAGAGCAGCTGTGTCATCATTTCAGCATCGTTGACGGTCCAAGGATAGGTTTTCAACCCTGATTCATGAGCAAGCCTTACGTGTTCGGGCTCCAGAATGTAGAACAATGGATTGATAGCATTCGACTCGAGATTTAGTGCATACTGCACAGGGTCGTCCATCGGTTCACTGTATAGAACTGCAGTCTTGGCTTCCTTGTCAAGATCTCTTAGGTGCTCTAGAGTTGAATGCAAGAACGATGAGAAGATGACCGAGCCAATCATCTCTCGTTCTCTCACAAGGCCAAGCAAACTCTCCTCTATGCCTGTAACTTTGAGCTCGATGTCAACCGCCAGTCTGCCTCGGGCATAGTCCAGCACTTCTCCAAGAAGAGGAATCTTCTGTCCTCTCCCTGCGTCAAGGCGCCTGACTTCTTTGAGCGTCATTTCTGCAATAAGCCCGCTTGTCCCCGTGATTCTTGAAACATCAGAATCATGAATACATACGAGTTGGCCATCCGAAGTTGCACGAACATCCAACTCAACCATGTCGGCCTTCAGTTTCCATGCAGTCTCGAATGAAAGCATGGTGTTCTCCGGGGCATAAGCCCAAGCACCTCGATGGCCTATGACAATCGCTCTGTGCAAGTCTCGCTTTCCCGGATGAACATGCGCTGACCTCGGCATCCATACCCCTCTACTCGTCAGGTCTTGCCCTGCCCGTTCCACCGCAACGCGGGCACGTCTCAGGCTCCTTTACGCCAGGCACTTTTCCGGTGCCCTTGCAGAAGTAGCATTCACCCGCCGGTGCATCGAGGGAACCCTCATACCCCTTTGCCATTGCGCCTCCGATTCCTGCTAGCACTATTCCACAAAACATTACTGCCAACGAAACAACATACAGTCCATCAATAGGCAACATCGCTATGAAAGAGAACGCAAACATGATAACACCTGTGACCAGCAAGCTGCCACTTTTGACTCTTCTACTCATTCCCATGCACCTAGACCTGCTTGAAGCGCCTCCGGAGGCGGTCAAAGCAGTAGACAGTCAGTTCATTGGGAGTTGTTGTGCCGTGTATTTATACATCGTGCCTGCTGGCTTTCCGCTGATGAGACACGACAAAGATAATAGAGGATGGTCCAATCTTCTGCAAAGGGAGCTCAATGTCGCGGACCGATATCTTCAGCAAATACACACAAATCTACCAAAAAGCGCGTTCACGAGAGATTGTACCTGACGGAGCCTTTGTCAGACAGCTTACTGAGATTCCTCGGGTGGGCTTGGATATTGGTATCTTCTTCAAGACCCAGGAAGCAGATCGACCTGCGCAGGTCTATATAGGAGAACCCCTTCCGCGCGAGTTGGCTCGCAATGAGGGCTTCCTGGAGTCCGATAGAAACACCTACTTCAGCAAGACACTCCTATCTGGCTTTAGGTCGCTTGAGTATCTTAAGCTGGTAATATCTGCCCGACGCATACTTCACAAGAAGGAAGAACGGGTTGAGTTCCTGAAGAAGTGCCAGGGCATCATTGACCTCCTCATAAGGAAAGCTAGGAACGTCATACTCGCCGGCGACTTCGAGCCGTTCGCCTTTGACACAAAGGTGAAGACACTCGATCACTTCCTTTCAATCGACCTTGGCATGGATGAGGTTTCGGTCGAAGCTGCGTCCATACCCTTCAATGTCGCAAGTCCACAGTTTGTCGTGCTCACGAACAATGACATAATTGTAATCGGCAACGAACCTAGTGTACCGCACGGTGTCTTCTACTTGGTAGGCGGATTGGGCTACGCCTTCGACAAGAAGGAAGGGGCGATAACAAAGGAACGGATATTCAAACAGACTGGCGATCTTTCAGCTCAGGGAATTGACAGTGCATACATCGAGAGAATAATATCTCGGGTGACAGAGGATTTTCAGACGCAGGTTCATTCAATCATCTTCTCAGATATCTGGAAGAAGAGCAGCGCCAAGCCCGTGGGTGTCAATTTTGATGGAGACATGCTAATCAAGGCCGAAGAAAGCAGCGACCTCTGGACAGGCGTTTTCGAGGTCTATCTCAAGCCACCAAGAATCTAGTTCACCCCGCTTTGAGTGGCAATTGACAGGGGGGTATGTTCCCGCGTTGTTACATTGCCGCGACTTGTCATGTTCCTATGCATTGAATATGGTCAACGTAACCGGAGACGCATTACTCTTCGTACAAGTATAAGATAAATGCCAGTTCTGCGGATTCTAGATTAGGCGGATTCAGTTGCTGCAGATTACACAATTTCTCGCTTTGTACGGTCTCTTTTCATTCTTGGTCATTCTTTTGCTTATTGCTTGTTGCTGTAGTTGTTGCTGTCGACGAAGACAGAAAGTGGTGAAAGAGATCCACTATGTGGAGAGACCCTCTGAAACCCAACCGACAAGAGTGATTCAGACCCAAACGGTGATTGAGAAGGTACTGGTGGTCTGTCCATTCTGCGGCACTAAGAACGAACAGGGAACAACGAACTGCAAGAACTGCGGCGCCAGAATATAGGAACCAGAGGACACATCTGGCTGTTGCTCGTCGTTTTCGCAGCCGCAATCCGAGCCATATTCATGGAGTGGTTATGCAGGGATGAAGACGTACTCGATCCTCCGCAACCAGCAAAGAGAATAGACGGGATCTTGCCTCGCACAAGTTGACCAATGATGTACGATGTTGCGATAGTCGGCGCTGGACCTGCAGGATCAACGGCTGCAAGGTACTTGGCCAAGCTGGGATTGAGTGTATGTCTTATTGACAAGTGCAAGTTCCCAAGGGACAAGCCTTGTGGAGGGGGTTTCTCTCCTCAGCTACTTGAGGAGTTTGGCTACCTAAAGAGCAGAGACAATAGCTTTCCTAAGAGTATCTCAAGAACCGGCGTGCTTCATTCAGGAAACGGGCTCGTCACTCTCAAAGGCCACGCAGAGATGATTATGACATTAAGAGAGCAGTTTGACAATACTCTGTTTCACGATGCCCTCGTACAAGGCGCAGACTATCTCACTCCTGTCAGGGTGAAGTCGGTTCAAATCGGCGATGAAAAAGCAGCAGTCCAGCTTTCTGACGGAAAGGTAGTCGATGCAAGGGCTATCATCGGTGCGGACGGAGTTAGCAGCACCGTCGCACGTGACACAGGTCTCAACATACGGTGGCCTCCAAGAGCGCTCACAGCATGCAAAGTCATGGAGGTCCCTGCAAAGGAGTCGCAGATTTCGGACTACTATGGCGAAGACAAAGAATACCACTTCTTTGCTAACTTCGGACAGCGTCCCGGGTATGGTTGGATCTTTCCGAAAACGCAGACCGTGAATGTTGGACTGGGCTTCGTCACTAATACTGGAGGAAACCTCGTAGCCCGGTTTGCCCTGTTCGTTAGAATGCTAAAAAAGAAAGGTCTCCTCGTTCCCAGCGCAGATCCATCTCATGCAAGAGGAGCTTTGGTTCCCACGGCAGGGTCAATACCATGCACAATTTCAGACCGGTGCCTTTTGGTGGGCGACTCCGCAGGCATGGTGAGTCCCCTGACGGGTGGAGGGATAGCTTACGCAATGCGTGCAGGCAAGTTCGCCGCTATTGCATTGGCGAGCGCACTGGAGCAAGACGACCTCCAAGCAGAATCCTTTATCACTTATGAGAGAGCGTGGAGGCATAGCTTTGGACGTGACATGAAGCGACAACTGGTCGCTCAGAAGCTCTTCACTAGTTCGCTTGCAGACATTTTGTTTGAAATAGGTCATCGCGATACCAAGCTGCAAGACATGGTAGCAAGTCTGATGTCATCTGGATCAACGAAGGCGAACAGGGCCGCAAGCATTGCGGCAAGAGCGTTTTTGGTCTGTTCTCAGGGAGGCTGTTCACTAGCATGTCAAGAGACAGCAGTCCGGACCTGTAGTTCATCTAGCCGTACGTGCACTGCTTGAGATGCTATGGCACCATGCTATATGGTCGCAGACGAGGCTCCCAAAGGGATAAATCTAGCATGACAGTCCATCCCACATACTTGCCTTTGTTATAACAGAGGAGAGAGATCATGGCTAAAAAAGAAGCGAAACCCAAGAAGGAGGAGAAGAAGCCTGCTGCTGCCCCACCGAAACCAGCTCCAGCAGCTCCAGCTCCTGCCCCGAAACCAGCTCCAGCTCCAAAGCCAGCTGCAGCTCCAGCTCCCACTGCTCCGAAGCCCATGGCCGCACCCCCAAGAGAGGAAAGACCTTGGCTGAAGAGCTATGTCGGCAAGACTCCGCCGGACATCAAGATTCCAGATGGACCATTGTACGCCCAGCTTGACAAGGCTATTGCGGAGTTTCCAAACAACGTCGCCCTATACTACGAAGGCATCAAGGTCACCTACAAGGAACTTGGCACATTCATAGACAAGGCGGCGAATGGATTCGCATCACTTGGTGTCAAGAAGGGTGATACGGTCGCGATAATGCTTCCAAACTGTCCTCAGTTCGTAATATCATACTTCGCAGCACTGAAGTGCGGCGCCATCGTTGCACCAATCAACCCATTGAGCGTAGCAAAAGAGCTTAGGACATACTTGCAGGACACGAAAGCAAAGACGATTGTGGTTCTCAACTTCTTCTACCGCCTTGTCGAGGAAGTTCGCAAAGAATCCGACCTCGAAAACGTCATAGTCACGGCCGGCTGGGATCCTCTCGGCTCAGCGAAAAAGCTCTTGCCCCAAAGACCGTTTACAAGAATGAGATGAAGGATGTTCCTCCCCTTCGCAAGGGTGACCGCAATTGGCTCGATTTTCTTGCGGCAGCTAAGCCCGAAGCCCCGAAGGTCACCATCGATCCGGCGAAGGACCTCGCTGTCTATCAGTTCACAGGCGGAACCACCGGAACTCCCAAGGCCGCAATGCTAACACACAACAACTTGAAGGCGAACTGCGCTCAGTGTGGCGCTTGGATGGACTGGATTGCCACCAAAGGTAAAGAGGTCTTTGTGGCAGCGCTTCCAATGCAGCACATATTCGGACAGACCGTGTCAATGAACTTGGCCATATCATGGGCAAGCGGCATAATCCTGATTCCTAATCCGCGTGACGTCAAGCATCTGTTGGAGGAGATTAACAACCTCAAACCGACAATGTTCCCAATAGTGTCTACAATGGCGATTTCCATCTATAGCCACCCCGATGTGAAGAAGTACAAGCTTACCTCTCTGAAGATGGCAATCGCAGGCGCTATGGCATTGCCAGCTGAAGTCACCAAGAGGTTTGAGGAAGCGACGAACGCAATCATCATCGAAGGATACGGTTTGACTGAGGCGTCTCCAGTCACTCACGCAAACCCCTTGGACAAAGGCCTCCGAAAAATCGGTTCGATAGGGCTCCCATTCCCGAGTACCTACAGCAGGATAGTAGACCTTGAGAACTCTTCAAAGGTCTTGGGGCCTGATGAGATTGGTGAACTTGCCGTCAAGGGACCACAAGTTATGATGGGCTATCACAACCGACCTGACGAAACAGCCGCTGTACTTTCTAAGGATGGCTGGCTACTCACCGGCGACATTGCCAAGATGGACAAAGATGGGTGGACTTTCATAGTCGACCGCAAGAAGGACTTGATCAATGCCGCAGGATACAAGGTCTGGCCAAGAGATGTGGAAGAGATTCTGTTCGAGCATCCGGCAGTCAAGGAAGCCGCAGTCATTGGCGTGCCTGACAAGGTGCGTGGGGAGACCGTGAAGGCGTTCATCATTCTTCAGCCGGGCAAGACCGCAACTGAGGAAGAGATTCGCAAGTTCTGCAAAGAGAAGATGGCCGTCTACAAGGTTCCAACATCAGTCGAGTTCGTTACTGACTTGCCGAAGACAATGGTCGGAAAGGTTCTCCGCAGAGAGCTGAGAGAGAAGACTCAGAGTTAGTTTGCAGTAGCGCTGTGGGTGACAAATCCAACCCCAGCGCTTCCTCACTTTTTTTTCATTCGATGGCGAGTGTGCAGGATTTCAGCCGAGATGGTGGTACTCATGACTTCAAGAGTGTCGCTCACTAGTTATCGGGATGCAAGATGTCAGTTCGCAAGTTACGTATGAGACAGTGAATCTCAGGCCGCCCCAGCATCTTGCGACGTGCTTCCGACATGTTGTTTATCACACAGGCGACACCTACCACACTGGCGCCGAGTTTCTGAACGATCCTTGCCACAGCAAGAACGGTCGTTCCCTGAATGAGCCAGTCGTCCACGATGGCAACCCTGTCGCCCGGTGAAATCGAGTCCGAGACGAGCGCGAGCCTTCTGTCTGCGAATCTGTCTGATGGCAGGAATTCCACGGGCCTACTATAGTCATCAGGCAAGTAAGCAATCGAACGAGCAGGAACAATCCCGCACCCGAGGTAGTAAGCGATAGCGCTACCCAAAGCCAATCCTCTTTGCTCAATACCGATAATCTTGTTGGGCTTGAGCTCGACAATCGGCCTGGCCAAGGCCATGACAGCTTCATGGAAGACCCTCGGATTCTCGAGCAGCCTGCTTATGTCGCAAACGGCCCTGCCCGGTGATGGCCAGTCCTTGATTACTTCGACATAGTCTCTGAAATCAATCTCCGCCAAATTACCAACCTCGCGCTCTATGTTCGAAACTGAGCCGCGTCCTGAGATACCCTACGGGTACAAAAACGTTCGGTACCTGCCTCAACAGCTCAGCGAAACGGTTATCAAACAGCATCAGCAAGCTATGGACAAACACAGTTCATTCAGAGGCGCCAAACCTGATAATACCCGGAACCACCGTCGGTGTAACTCTCTTGCCCAGTTACGTTGAGGTCCGCGATAAGGGCGTCCTAAAGCGGAAGATTCCAACAAGGAACAGGTCATTTGATGACGTCTGCTCAGACCTCGAGGGCTACTTCCGGCAGGCGGGCAAGAAGCTAGCTCCGAGCGTCGCCAAAGAGACTCTTCAGAAACTAGGTGTGCCCCAGGTGAAGAGGATAGTCTCAGACTTGGAACCAACAGAGAAATCAGAAGCTCTCGCCGCTAGAAGGGCATCAACCGCGAATGCAGCCAAAAAGAAGGCGAAGAAGAAACCCCCGCCGGGCAAGGCCAAGAATCTGTCAGAGGCCGTCGCTCCCGACGCGGTCAAAGCTGAGCCGAAAGGCGAGATTTCAGGGATTGAGTATCGTGATGTCGAAGAGGCACTGAGCGTCGTGGAATCGCTGAGTGACTCGTTTCTCGCGTCTAGACCCAAGAGCTTCTCTGGTTCGGTTCCTGAGAAAAGCAGAATCAAGATTGATGTTGAAGGGACCGAAGAGATAGTTGGTGCCCCTCGATTTCGAACAGCCATACCAGAGGGAGCCTCGCCTGAGGTCTCGGGCGTTTCAGGTGAAAGAGCTTCTCTATCGACCGGACTACCAAAGACAGAAGTAATCGCGAAAGCCCTGATCCTGGGTGAAGAGGGCGTTGGTAAGTCATGTCTGATCCAGAAGGGAGCACTGAAACCGCTGGAACCGGGTGCCGAGGCAGAAAAGAGGCCGTATGTATCAGAGAAGGTAGTTGAACTCGATGAGTACATGGTAAGGTTGCAGGTCTGGTCATTTGATGCTGCTTCTGTATCTAGAGTAACGAGAAAGGCCTTCTATCAGGGAACCGATGTGATCATCATCGTGTACAGTACTTCTGACCGCTGGTCCTTCGAGAGCATCGATTTCTGGCTTAAGGAAAGCACAACGGCCGCGCGACCACGCACACCACTTGTCATTGTCGGGAACAAGACCGACCTTCGAGCAAGCGCGCCCCTTGTCGACAGAGAAACACCCGTGTCACAAGAAGAGGGACTGAAGCTCGCAAGTGACATTGCGGCGAAACTAGGTTCAGGGGAGAAGCTGTACCCTGTGGCTTTTGTAGAAACATCGTGCATGAGCGGTCAAGGTGTTGACTACTTGTTCAGGATGACGGCAGAACTCTTCGTGAAGTCAACGAATCAGCAAACAAGCTAGAATCTCGAATCGACTGCCGCAAGCTATTGTTTCGATTCCTTTGGACTGTGGTAGCTAGTTGAATCGAGAAGGACATTCGCTACCAACCAATACTTGCGCCAGCGGTCTCGGCTGCTGTCTGCGTAGCATTAGTTGTGACAGGGAAGAGTAAAATAGTCGCTGGTCGTCTGCGTAAATGACAGGCCTAGCTCATACTAGGGAAACGGTGATTGCGACGCCAGACCTATGCGAGAGTTGCGGTCAAGAGATAGCCCCATTGAAATCAGGCAAGACTCTCGAGGAAAGCTACTCCAACGATGAACAGAAGATACTTGGGATTTGCGAGGACTGTTTCAAGAAACGGTTCAAAGTCACTTCCAAGAGAAGCAGCGGCTATGGCGGAACAATCTATGAGCTGGAGGAGAGAGCCGCTCCTCGTTTCGGGGTCGGCAGTCGGAAGCTCACCTGTCTAAAGTGCACATGGGCTGCATGGACGGAAGAGGGGCTTGCCGTTCATATGAACCGTCGTCACAAACAGCGATGACAGAACGGCCTCCTAGCCGTTGAAAGATGTCGATTTTTTCTCCGTAATGATTTCATGACCCGAAAACTGCACACCCTTCACTTTGGAAGCTGCAGTTTCAAGCATGCCAATCCTGTAGGTTGTCGTACGTGGCCCAAGACCTTGGAGCCATTCGAGTCCGACCAAGTCAAGACGGTTGTTGGTTCGGAAATACTTCCTCAGGTCGGAGATCACGACCGCGCGCCTATCGAAAAAGGCGACAACAATACCTGCGGTCGGTGCCGCAAAGGCAATCATCACCCAAATGGCCGCAAGCGGGTCGCTATTGAAGTACTGATAGAAGAACACATACCCTGAGATAACGGGTTGCACGAGAGCTAGCAGAACGAGTATGGAGACTACATGCTGGCTCGCATCGTCGCTTCCGAGTCCGGACAGCCCAATCACGTCTTGATTCGGCGCAACCAGATAGACTAGCACAGCCCCTGAGGAAATGCCCACGACTAATGCAGAGGTGGCAATCAATATGAGATAAGTGACTGGTGACTTAGTCCATATGTCGGGGAACCCTATCGATGACTGAACTAGCATGGAGGCACCGATTATTGACGCACCGACACCAAACCCTCTCCAGCTGAAGAACTCGTAATGTTCTCCATGCAATGTTCCCTCAGACATTCCTTCCGATTCTCTTTATCTATTCTATGACCAAATATGTCCAATGATGAGATAAAGGTTCTGCTCTCTCCGCACAAGGTTTGCAGATGTCCGAAATCATACCATAGGAGGAGCGCTGCCTCGATGCGTGAGCATTGGTTTTCCATGATGTTTGGCCCGAGAGAGACTTGCTCTGCTGGCAGGACGTTGTTTATTAGCAAATGAGGTCAAGATTCGGTAACTTCTCCGCAGTTATTGGCCGTGGGAGGAATTGGATGAGTTCCGAAAACGTTGTCGACCTGGACTCAGTGTCGAAGATATACAAGATGGGCGAGATCAAGGTTCCAGCCCTAAGAGGTGTCACGCTCAGGGTAACGCGAGGTGAAGCGATCGGAATCATGGGCCCATCGGGCTCAGGCAAGACAACTCTTCTCAATCTCATTGGCGCGCTCGACAGACCCACAGACGGACGCGTCATCATAGACGGCGTGGACATTACTCACATGAGCGAGAGCGAATTGACGCTCATTAGAAGGAACAAGATTTCATTCGTGTTCCAGTTCTTCAATCTGCTTCCCGTCTTGACGGCGTACGAGAATGTCGAATTGCCGCTTCTTATCAGCGGTGTTCCCGAGACAGAGAGAAAGGAGAAAGTCGATTATCTACTTGGGCTAGTCGGCCTCACGGAGAGAGCGGATCATAGGCCTGACGAGCTATCCGGCGGAGAACAACAGCGCGTCGCAATTGCTCGTGCACTGGCGAAGCCGAAGGGCACAACCAGCTCAGTCATAGTCTTGGCGGACGAACCAACTGGAGACTTAGATACGCTAACTGGTTCAGACGTCATGAAGGTACTGATTGGTTTGACCAAGGAAGAAGGGGGTACTCTCATCGTTGTGACTCATGATCCTGATGTCGGTAAACAAATGGATCGAGTATACAACATGAGAGATGGTCTCATCGTCGAGGAGCGCTCCGGGTGAGTGAGATGGCCGCAGCTCCAGCGGACTATGAGTTTGCGCGCGGTCTCAGAAGAAAAGGCATGACACTCGCGTGTTTTGTTCTCGCTACCACGATGGTCATGGGAATAGCGGCGTACGTGGATTCGTACTCAGTGCATGAGTGGGTCACCATGACAGACATCGGACCCTTTGCAATGTCAGTCTCAGTATCCGATAGATACTACTCGCCCACACTTGCGGAGATGGTCACGACCATCAGAGGCTTGCCGGGAATAGAGAGGGCCGCTTATCTCGAGAGCACGTGGGCGATTCTGAGTGCAGGGAACCAAACCAGCCTTGATCAGTACTATGGGAGTATTGTCGAGCTTGGTTCGGACTTCCTTGGCGTTTTTCCGGAATCATTTGTGTTCCTGCAAGGGCGACTGCCGAAGAACACGTCAGAGACCGCGCTACTCGTGAATGTCGTTGAGCAACTCCACATAGGGATTGGGGACACCGTCAACTGCTCGGTATATCCCAATTGGTCAGTTCTGAAGGTCGTGGGGGTCTATTCTACTCCGTTGATGACATCTGAGTATTCCTACTACTCTTTAGGTGTGGCAGTAGTGAACAACACACTGATGAGCCAAACCAACATGCAGCCTACTGTGCTTGTCGATGTGGACAGGACGCCCTTGACACCATATGACGCCAACGCTGCATGGAACTATATGCGTAGCATCGAGGAAAGTATCAAAGCCCTTGACCCCAGCTACAATCCACAGAATTACTACTACACGCGATTCTATGTACAGGACTCGTTAGCAAATGCCATCGGTTCCTTCATGAGCTGGAGAATGGCAATGCGGTTCTCTGAAGTCGCGAGAGGAGCAGCAGTGATACTGATTGTCCTGCTCACGATGCTTCTGGCGCTCCGGTTCAACATCAACGATCGCCGGTATGAAAGCAGCATGCTGATATCAAGAGGAGCATCAAATTCAGACTTGGACCACATGGTCATCAAGGAACTTGCTGTGCTCACGGTCGCTGGGTTGTTTCTTGGGGTGTTCTTCGGTCTGCTTGTCAGCAGGATAGACTGTCTCAGCCACGGGTTTCTTCGAGTTTGACGCGTCGCGATTCTGGAGTGAGCCGCTCTTGGTTAGTGTCGAATCCATCTTGATGTCTGTGATTATTGGCTCACTCCTGCCGGCTTCAGCGTTTCTAGTGTACAAGGCATTCTACAAGACAAGGATGAGCGCAGAAGTCCAGGGAGGAAAACTCGCCAGAGTATCCAGAGTGCTTGCCATCGTGCGTTGGGACTTTGCGATCCTGATACTCTCCGGGCTGGCGATGTCTCTGACATACACTGCAGGTCCCGCTATTCAGATGAATCCAGCATTGACAATGATAGCGTACCTCTCGCCTATCACATTGTTCCTAGGACTCGCAAGTCTGACTGTCAAGGGTTTTAGACGCGGCGCATATTGGTTATCCCAAAGGCTGTCACGAATCACTGGTCGCCTTCCGGCATACGCGGTCAGAAGAATCGGTAAGGAAGCATCGTCAGCAGGCCTCGTTGCAGTGATCATAGTGCTCAGCTTGACCATTGCGTGGGGTTACGCGTTCGTTGGCACATCTATTCCAGCCACGAAGTTGGATCAAGCAAGATTCGCTTTTGGAGCGGATCTGACATTCCACCTCGACAAGCTGTCGCCCTGGGACAGGCGCAACTTTGTCGGCAATGCGTCATCTCATTCAGGAGTACAGGCAGGAGCATCTCTGTCTGTCCTCAACATGATGCTCTCAGCGACCAACTACGAGTACACGACTGCTGTGGTAATGGACCCTTCTGAATACTTGGAGGTCGGCTATGATTCCAGCGGAACTCCGCTCGAATCCTCACAACTCAAGGAGGCAATGCTTGGTCTCGCATCCACTCCAAATGGGATAATCATCACCTCCGACATTGCGACAGAGTATGGCCTGAGTGTTGGAGACGCGTTACGTACATCGTATTCTTCTACAAGCGAAACGAAAGTAATCGTTTTCACGATACTCGCTGTGGTGCCCGCGCTGAGCAGTGCTCTTCTTGTTGATACAGGCTACAAACAACCTTCCTCACTTGTGTTCTACGGGGCTTATTCAATTACAGTGTTTTCGTCTCCGTACTATTACTATGGGTACAATCAAGTGGGCATGAATACGGTATGGACCAACAGGGAGTATCTGTCGGAACAAGTCAATCTAACGGTGGAAGGAGTGCCCCTGTATTGTATCAGGACCTACCCAGACGTGAATGGCACAAACCTTGCTCAGCAGATTATCGGCTCGGCCTGGAATGTCACTATCGGTGATGGTGATTGGGCCTCCGTCACAAAGGACTTGACCGGTTACATAAATCAGGCTACATACAAAATGGACCGATCCGTTGACACAATGTTTACTGTCTGCATGATCCTGTCCTTGTTTGCAGCATTCACTGTGTATGCTGGGGAGGATATTCAGGCGCGACGTCGGGAAATGGCTCTGCTCAGGGCAATGGGATCGGATACGGGTCTTGTGGCCAAGACACAAGGTACAGAAATGCTGGTCCTGGCTTTCTTGAGCCTCCTACTCGCACTCGTGTTTTCACCGATTCTCATAATCAATACGTTAGTCTTGTACGGCACCAGTTACTACATCTTCCCTGTGGCTGTCGCAGTTGTGGTTCCTTGGGCGCAGTTTGTTCTGATTCTTCTACTATTCGTGGGGTCAACAGCGGGTTTTGTCGCGGTCGTGGCAGCCCTGAGCCCGAGGGTGAACCTAGCCACGGCGCTCAATGCGGCTTGGGCCGAAGCAAATCCGTATGGAGGTGAACTGTGAGTGTTCATACCCTCATCTTTGGCTGCTCGCGGCCCACGGCTGGTCGCTTCCTTTTTCATCTTCGCCCTTTCTTCGGGTGTTGTCGGTGGCGTCATCTTCTACTTGGATTGGACCGGTCCAGAGGTTTTCCAAGCTGGAGTCCAGCAGGTCCCAGTTGACATGCAACTCGAACTCACATGGGCTTTCTACCAGCAAAACGCAACGTCACTGGAAAACATAACACACATTGCACAAGAACAGCAGTACGTTACCGCAACAGAGGTGGTCTCTTGCATTCAGACTTGGGATTATAATCAGACAAACTACGAGTATTCGGAATTGACATATCTCGGCGTGGACGATTCATTATTCCACACATTTCAGAATGCAATTCATCTGACGCCGGGCAGCCCCCAGCTCAACGATAGCACTTGCTATGTCCAAAAGGAGATGCTGGGCTTCTGGGGCACTGACGTCGGCAAGAACCTTACATTCCATGCCTACTCCTATGATGAACACGGTAACAGGATTGAATTGAATCAGACACTTCGCGTTGTTGGGGTTTTTAACTCACAGCTATTCAGCCATGCGCTCTATTATTTGGGGCCTCAGATTTCCACTCTCAGGGTTGTCACAACAAGGCACTCAATGTCGATAGTTTTTGGTAATCCGAATGGGTCTGGATACGCAAGCCCTGAACAACAGATATGGGTTGCACTCGACAGGGGGGCAGTCATTAGGAGCGGCGCTGCAGTCGCCACGACCCAGCTCAACGACATCGCACGGCGAATTGAACAGAGAGTCTCTTCCGTTTGCAGATGTCGCAAACAATGGGTTCAAGCTATTGGACGCAGTGTCCGAGTTCTCTGCATGGTCTTCCAGCATGAGTGCAGTCTCCGTCTGTGCATCACTTCCCACGATAATCATGGGTGTGATGTTGGTTAACTATGAGTCGACGCTTTCCGCTGACCAAAGAAGAAGAGACACGGGCACTCTCAAAACCAGAGGAGCATCAGGTTCCCAAGCTTTCATGTGGATAATGACAGCAGCTCTGTTTACAGGGCTGGTAGGCAGTGTGGGCGCAGTCATCGTCGGTTATCTTGCGGCGGCTCTGTCGGGTACTGTGAGAACTCTGCTTGAGTTTCAGTTCTCTCAGCTCCAAGTGTTCACCTTTGCTCCGCCTCTAGAATCACTCGCGTTCGTATTCGGGTTTTCGTTTACAGTTGGATTCATTGTGGCACTCCCAAGCGCGGTTCGCGCACTAACGATGTCAGCCACCGAAGCCCACGCGGCAATTGCTCGGGAAGACCTGTCGGTGCCTGAAATGTCTCAGACTCCGTGGGCCGACATCATCGCTTTAGGAATCAGCGCTTTCGTTCTTACTGGGATAATCGGGGTATTTCAGCTATGTCGCCGATCCCTCAATTCAGGCCTCAATATTGTTCACTATGGTTTGGTTCCTTGCTCTTTTCTTGTTCAGTTTCACGCGTATTCTATCCAGACCGGCAGCAAGTGTGCAAGCAAGGGTTCTCAGTTGGCTGAAGAGACCTTCGCTATCAGCTGGGGCAAGGATTGTCAGTCGCAACCTAGTTCTGTACCGCAAAACCCAATCCCTCGGCGTCGTATTTCTCGCGATGGTATTCACTGCGGGCCTGTTCTCGGGGGTTTCTGCCACGACAGGCTACTATCATATGAGAGACCTCCTTATGTTCGAATCCGGTGCTGACGTAAGGATCGACATCAGTAGTGGAAAAGAAAACCTGACACTCAACATCGTAAACAATCTCACAGCTGTCGACGGTGTAAGCTCCGTTGCCGCGATGTTTTCCACGAATGCCTACATCAGGTACGCAGACGCAAGCTACTTCGGTACTGTGATGCAGAATAGGTCCATCCGCATGTTCGCAGTCCAACCGTCCAAGTGGTTCCAAGCTGGTTTCTGGCTGCCCTACTTCGCATACAGCGGCGACCCGCAGGCATCCTTACAGCGTCTTGCGCAGAGCAATTCAAGCGTGATTACTTCTTTCAAACCGGTCATTTCTCGCTCGTATAGTCCCTCAGGGGAAACTGTCACATATGGCAACAGCCTCGAACTGACAGTCCAAGGTACGAGTTGGGTGAACAGAAGCACCTGCACAATTGTGGATGTGCTGGCTCAAAACTTGGAAGGCCAAGGAGAGACCTATTTTCCGGGGCAACCTGACTTAAGCGATTTTCTCATAATCAATCTCCCCTATGTTCAGTCGTGTCTCAGGACGGCGAAAATAGACAGTCTATACATACACCTCAATGATAACGCTAACTACACGAAAGTGATTCAAGATCTGCACAGTATCGCACCTGATAGCTTCAAGACAATTGACTCTGGCCTCAAGAGAATAGATGATGCCCTCGCGTCGAGAGCAGGCAGAGCGGTTTTTGGAGTGTACACTCTGAACATTGTCTTCTCAGTAGCATTCCTAACATTAGGAGTTGGTCTCGTATCTGTGGAGAGAATACACAAGCTAAGGAGACAGCTTTCTGTGTTCAGAGCCATCGGAGGAGAGACAAGGTCCATCAGCATATCAGTTGCGGTAGAGACGGTAGTAGGACTTATGATTGCTGCCGCGATAGGCGCTCTCCTGAGTCTCGTTCTCACATACCTGTTCATGAAGATTCCACTGATGTTCTTTGGGACTGAGACCGCTGCAATTTGGTCACGCTTGCCAATCGGACTTGTCATACCGACGGAGTTGCTTCTGTCAATTGTCGGCCTAACCTTCCTGTGTTCTTTGTGCTCAACCCTCATCGTTACGAAGAGAGGCCTGAGCGCAAACATCGCTGAAGAAATCCAAGTTGAGGAATGAATGATATGTCAGAAGACCTGGAGCAGATTGCAAAAGACTACAAGGTCATTGTGAGGGATCTCATGAAGGTCTACCGTCGAGGAACCAAAGAGGTCATTGCACTCAGAGGAATTGACTTTGAGGTCAGACCAAAAGAGTTTCTCTCCATTGTGGGTCCGTCAGGTTCCGGCAAGTCTACGTTGCTCAAGTTGCTCGGAGCTCTTGACAAACCAACGGCCGGTGTAGTCCTTTTCGATGGCCATAATATAACGCTCTTGGACGATTACAGGTCAATGATCTATAGAAGGCGCATGGTTGGGTTTGTTTGGCAGACGGGTAATCTGGTTCCTGGTTTGTCGGCCATCAAAAATGTCAAGCTCCCAATGAAGCTGGCAGGTGTGCAGGGGCAGGCTGCAGATGAGAGAGCACGAATGTTGCTAGAGACAATGGGTTTACAGAACAGAATGCAGCACAAGCCGCACCAGCTATCGGGTGGTGAAAACCAGAGAGTAGCGATATGTGTGGCGTTGGCCAACAAGCCGGAAATGCTTCTCGCAGATGAGGTGACCGGCGAACTTGATACGGAAACCACAGAAATGGTGATGGAGGCCCTAAAGAGAATAAACATGGATTTTGAAACAACAATCATCAACGTGACTCACAATCCGAGAGTTGCTGAATATGCTAGTCGTGTTCTCCGTATCAGAGATGGCTTGATTGAGGGTCAGAGACACGTGCTCTACGGTGACATAAGTGAAATTGATGCAAAGGGAAGAATGGTGATCCCGGAGACCGTGAGAAGGCTCGCAGGCATTGAAAAGAGAGTTGTGCTCAAAGTCACCGCTCAAGGTCTTCTCGTCAGTCCGCTTGAATCTGAGAAAGAAGAACAAACTGCCCCTGAGGGCACAGACCAAGACGCAGAGACCTAGTGAGAGCCAATTACGATGTGATACGATAATGCACCCAGAAGTCATCTAGCAACATCGGCAAAACTCTTTATGTTAAACCGTTGCGATTAATCTTGGTGCAGTGATTGAGCAAAGTGAAGATGCCTTGGTCGTTCTATTCAGTCATTGTGACCTTCGGGGTTTTCTTCTTTAGTCTAAATGTATACCTACTCACGAAATGGCTGCATCACCCCTTAGCAAGCGACCTGTGGCTCGTCGGAGTAGCTGCCGGGCTTGTGGGTTTGGCGTTCTCGGTCTATATGGTGCGAGTTCATCAGCGTGAGCTAATCAGGATGAAACGTGACCTTGAATAGACAACTTTCTGAAGATCACTTTGCAACATCTTGCCACTGAGCTCACGGATACAGTCTTCTTACGTCGCGTGGGAAAGGCACACACTCTCGAATATGCTCCAAGTTGAGCATCCAAGTGATTAGTCTGTCAATGCCCACGCCAAAACCGGAGTGCTCGACACTCCCGTACTTCCTTAGTTCAATGTACCATTGATACTTCGCCGGATCGTCCCCGATCCGCGTCAGGTTCTCAATGATTCGTGATTCTTCGTCCTCGCGTTGGCTGCCACCTATGATTTCGCCGAAACCTCTTGGAGCGAGAAGGTCATCGTTCTTGTATGTTCGCGGGTCGGCGTCATTGTGCTTCATGTAGAAGGACTTGATCTCCTTTGGATAGAACTGGACAAAGAGGAACTTGTCGCTGTCCTTTGTTAGTATGTCCTCTGCTTCGGTTCGGATATCTTCGCCCCACTTTATGTCAAGGCCCGCCTTCGTACAAATCTCAATCGCCTCAGTGTACGTGATTCTATCGAACGGCGGCTTCACGTCTAGAAGCCTTTTTGGGTCCACCCCAAGCTCTCGCACTTCCCCACTTCGGTTCTGTGCTACTGATTGGCAGATGTAGCTGATTCAGCTCCTCCTGTCTCTTCAGGTTGGCTTCGTGGTCGCACCAAGCTTCCTCAACCTCAAGATGCCAGTATTCTGTCAAGTGCTTCCTCGTTCGCGACTTTTCAGCTCTGAAGGAAGGGGCCAGGGTGAATACCCTCTCAAGGCCAACTATCTGAGGTTCGAGATGCATTTGGGAAGTTTGCGTGAGGTAGGCTTTCCTCCCGAAGTAGTCGACCTCGAAGAGGTCTGCTCCTTCCTCGCCCATCGTGGCCACGAACATCGGGGAAGTCGTCTCGTAGAATCCGTTCTTGCGGAGATACTCTCTTGAGGCGAAGAAGACTTGGTCCCTCACCTTCAGGATGTTGGTTATCTTCCTCGACCTTAGCCAGAGGTGTCTGTAGTCGTTCAGAAACTCCACGCTTTGGTCCTCGGTGATTGGAAACTCTTCCGCAAACTGAAGCACCTGTAGCTTGTCAACCTGTACTTCATAACCGCCCTCGGCCCTCCGGTCAGTCTTTGCAACTCCCTCCAAAGTAACGAGCGACTCGACGAGCATTCTGTCTGCATCTGCATATGTTTGGTCGCTGACAGAGCCCTGCTTAACCACAGTCTGAACGACGCCCGAATGGTCACGGAGAAGAACAAAGACCATGGTTTTCTGCTTTCTGATCCTGTGGACCCAACCCCGAAGGGCGACTCTCTTTCCGTCGCATTTTCCATCAAGCACATCTTTGACATGCAGGTACTTCATTGAGCTCACCGAGTAAATGTCTAACTAGTAGTCGGTTCGTGGTGTGCAACCTACAGTCGATAAAAGGATGACGACCCAAGACGCCTACGAGACTACCTGTACTTTACAAACCAAACTACGAATGCTACGGCCATAATTCCTACGGCAGCCAAGCCACCCACTATCATCGCATTTACAATCATTGGAGATGATACGATGACAAGGACTTGTGAAGACGCAGTGTTTCCTCCAAGGTCTAGGACTATGAGAACCACTGAATGCTGCCCCTGAGAGAGACCTGAGAAGTCAAATCTAATGACCTCAGAATTCCACTTCTCTGACACAACGAGAAGACCGTCAACGGTTATGTTGTAGCTCAGCTTGAACTGGTCCCTTACTGTCCAGTTTCGCACCATGTTCGTGTCACCGAGAGAGTAGTAGATTGTTGACGGAGTCACGACGAACTGCGGAGGTATGTCGTACCTTTTCACATGAACAGTTACATTGTCGGTTGCAGAGTTGCCGCTTGTGTCGTTGACCCAGCATGTGTAAACGTAGGTACCAATGCTCAACCCATCGACACTCACGCCCACGAAAGGTTTCTCGGCGCTGAGAGAACCGTTCGCTACAGCTGTGCCATTTCTTGAAACCACGTACTTGTCCATGTGAGCCTCGGTGATGTTCCATCGAATGCTGTGCCCTGTCTGATTGAAGTAGTACTCAATATCACTCGGGCCCACGATGACCGGTGTCACATTCTCGTAGATTCTCAGATTGATGGTGTTCTTTGCCTCGTTGCTGTTCTTGTCATCAGCCACTAGCTGCACTGAGTATCGGCCAAGGCCATAACCTGTGATATTGAACACATAATCGAACGGACTGGCAGTCCAATTCATCGTCTTGTTGAGGATACTGTTCACGTAAACCCTGAGCTTCTGTGGGTTTTCATCGGTCACTGTCCAAGTAATCGTTATGTTCTTCGTTCCGTAGAGGAACTCCTTGTCGCCCGGGTTGGTGATTACGGGCGCGCGTATGTCTGTCGACGCTGTTGTCAGATTGTACCAGTAGTTCCCCAGTGATTTGCCGCCCAGTGTAACCGTCCAATTGATGAACGCAACTGGCAACTCGAGGAACCTTACTGTTCCATTCGCCGGGGTGTACTTGTAGCCAATCACGGTGCCATTCTTGTATGTCACGTTCACAAGTGCGCCAGCCATCGGGGTTATGCTCGTTTCATAATAGGTGAAGACCTCGAGGCCATAGTAACGGGCACCTGCGAAAAGGGGTGCAACAATCTGGTGGACAAGAACCGCAGTGCCGTCCGATGTGAAGTTGCCCTGTTGTAGAACGTCTCCTGCATATGTCCCAGACATCACTGTAACTTTCCAAGTGTAGTTGCCTTTGGGTATCTCAGAGAAATAGGCGCTACCATTCGTTCCGAGCACGACTTGACTCCATACACTGACGTTGTCCCTGAAGAGTATTGAGAAGTTCAGTCCTTTTGCCGGCTTGCCTTCAACGTCAATAACGCTTGCATTGAGGTCATCGTCGTCGTTGCGCCAGTCAAGATTGCCGATCTTCACTGTGGCGTAAGCCTCGGGACCATTAGACACCATTATTCCTGTCTTGAACACGCTCGGATACAGTGGCAGAGTGACATTCCATCTGTATGTGGACTGGGGTACATTGTAGAAAAGTACCGAGCCATCACCCACGGTTGTCTTGTTAGAGTACAAACTGAGGTTGCCCGAGTAGTACAAGCTCACAAGTGCTCCGGCGATAGGTAGAGTATTATTCTTCACATAGAAGAGGAAATCGTCATCATTGAATGACTGATTGACGTTAATGGTCTTGTTAGTAACAACAAGATTCGTCGCAGCAGTTGTCAAAGGTGCCTTGAAGAGAACTGCTCCTGACTGAGTTCCGTTCTCGACCCGAATCGGGAACGTACAGTTCGCGAAGACAATAAGAACGAAGATGAATGCAATCGCCTTTTTGAAATCCCTCATCAAGTGTCACTCTCTAAGCGCTGCGATTCGACTGAACCTTCGCCAACTTCGTGGCTTGCCGGCGGCGAACCTTCGGCGGGCATAAAAGCATTTCCTAGCAGACGCCGAATGTGAGCAATGTACTGCCGGAACACTCTGACAAGCTCGCCAGCCAGTCGAAGCCTACATATGGCAGAGTTTTTCCCATTATTCGAGCGCCCACCGTGCACATGAACGTTAGGATTGTTTGATGTATGAACTATCAGGAAGGAAGCATCTCTATTGAGGTAGGTCGCACGCTCCATTACCTAGCATGCTTGCCAGTTGAGAGTCGCAAGGCCGTGGTTCAGATTGTACACGGATACGCTGAGCATAGTGGCCGCTACCAGAACGTGCTCGATAAGCTGGTTCCAGCTGGCTATGCAGTCTACGTGATGGATCTCTACGGACACGGCAAGAGTGACGGGGAAAGAGGGCATGTTGATTCGTACAATGACTTCATCGAGGATCAGCTTAAGATGAACGACCTAATACGTGAGAAAGAGGGAGCTGACATACCGATATTCATGCTAGGACATTCCTTGGGCGCAATGATAGCGACACATTACGCAAGCGTCCACCAAGCGACACTTGACGGCCTGATACTGTCGGGAGCCGGAATGAACTACTCTGACCTGACAACGGGTAGATCCGTTCTCGTAGCCGGTCTCAGCAAAGCAAGACCCAAGAGGATGGTCACTGCCTCCTTTCCGGCAGATCGCCTCTCAAACGATCCGACGGTAGTCAAAGCATTCGAGGAGGATCCGCTCGTATTTGCTGGCAAGATGAGTCTTGGCTTGTTGGAAGCGATGAGAAAGCTGTCGGCTGGCATGGCAAAAGCAGCGAACAAGCTCACTCTTCCCATTCTAATTCAGAAAGGCGGAGACGACACTGTGGTGCTGGGTGCGGAGGAGCTATTCGTCAGTCTCGCGCATTGCAGAGACAAAACGTACAAGCTGTACGAAGGGTTGAAACACGAAGTGTACAATGAAGTGGAGACAAAGAGAGGACAAGTCCTCGATGACTTGTTGGAATGGTTGGACTCTCATATTTAGTCCCACAGGAGCCGCCCTCACTTTTCATCAGCTTTAAAAACGTCTTATATGCTGACCCTTTGACCTATATAAGGCACAGGACCGAGTTTATGCCCCGACCAAAACCCCACACGAAGATAGAGAACGTTGTAGCCTCTGTGATTCTGAACCAGCGCCTTGACTTGGACGAGATTGCGGCCACCATGCCCAATGTTGAGTTTGACCCAGAACAGTTTCCAGGCCTTGTATACAGACTGAAGAAACCGAAGACCGCCACACTGATTTTCAACTCTGGCAAGATGGTATGCACCGGGGCTAAGAGCGAGAAGGAAGCCAAGAGGGCAGTCCACAAAATTGTGAAGAACATCAAAGAGGCTGGCATAGAAATAACAGGAAAACCCATTATCGTCGTTCAGAATATAGTTGCCAGCGCATCGCTCGGTGCGGAACTGAACCTAGAACTTGCCGCGATGAAACTTGAGAATACTCTGTACGAGCCAGAGCAGTTCCCCGGCCTGATTTACCGTATGCGTGACCCGAAGGTTGTGATACTTCTCTTTGGATCTGGCAAGCTGGTGATTACCGGCGCCAAGTTTGAACCTCAAATCGATGAAGCAGCGGAGAAGGTCATGGAGAGACTTCTCGAACTGGGCGTCATGAGAATACCTGAGGGAGAAGACTGGGAGACCGTTGAAGAACCAGCCAAGAAGCGTCAACCGGTGAAAGAGGAACAACCAAAGGAAGAAGAGAAAGAAGAAGAGGATGAGGACGACGAAGACGATGACTGACACTCACATGCTTTGCGAGTGTCAATGAGCCTGTTGCTCTAACGTGGCCTCTCGATACTGTCTCTCGTTCTTGCAAAAGGTCCTTTCTCGGTCAATCTTCAGAAGCTGAATCCCAAGGGTGGAATTGCCAAGACAAGTATGATCATGGCCAACACAAATGCAGCCTTTCGAGATGCAGAGATTGGCACAGTATCATTGAGCGGTCCTGGATGCACGCCTCCTTGAGATAGAACCAACACGAGTATTGCCATCAGGAAGTATCCCAAGAGGAACATCACTATTATCGCTGCGAATCCGATAATTCTGTGTTTTTCCGAGCTGACCAAGGCGCGGAGCGCATGGCCTCCGTCGAGTTGACTCACCGGAAACAGGTTAAGCGAAGTGACCAGGCACCCAACCCAGCCAGCGAACGCGATTGGATGAAGGTACAAGGTGCCACCTGCCGGAATGCGTCCTTGGAAGACAAACTCCAGCAGCAAGAATATGAGAGGAGTCGGAAGCGAGCTAGTCACGTCTGGAAACTCCGTCTCCAGAGCAGACTCCTGCGCAGGTGTGAGGGGCACAGACAGCCAGAAACCGATTATGAGCACGACAATTGTGACTGCAAATCCTGCCAGAGGACCCGCCACGCCAAGATCAAAAAGGTCGCGTCTGCTGCGTGGCGGACTCTTCTGTTGGATGAACGCTCCGAAAGTGCCGCCGATTTGTGGAAGACCCGGTATGAAATACGGTGGACTCGAGTCTATGCCTTTCCGCCTTGCCGTAATGAAGTGGCCCATCTCGTGGCAGAAGATAATGCCCATGAGGGATGCCATGAATACGAGTGTGACAAAGAGAAGGTCAATGAATGTCCAACCGCTTGGATAGAATAACGTCAGAAACACAGGACTGGTGGCCTGCAGGAAGCCGCCTATGGCGATTGTCCCCAAAGTAGCAGCGAAAAGCGCATAGTTGATTCTATTGTCAGACTTACGCGCCTTCTGAGATGGAACGAATCTGACCACGTACTGGCCCAACTTGCGGTTATCCCACCGAATTACTGGCCACAAGTGAAGGCGATCTGACATGTCATCCAGCTCGGCGAATACCTCTTCTTGCTCTCGCCTTGACGGCTTCGTGCCCTCTGGCCACTGAATGAGAAATGAAGGTACACCGTATTGCAGCTCACTCTCGAGAACTTGGAAGTGCTTGATCAGCATTGCGTTGAGCTCAGTGAATGTCGGATAAGAGAGAACGCTGCTGTCGGGTTTGTCATCTATGGACATCTTAGCCCATCCCTGGTTGCGACAATCGACTTTGCGGGTCTTGGCGACTGCCTATAACTCTGATGTCTAGTGCAGATACCCAGCTTCATGCTCGGCAAATTGAATAGGCTCAGAACCATTCGTCTTGCGATGTGCCGGGATGGATACAATAACATCAAGACTCAAGCAGCTGAAGAGCTATTCACAGGAGCTAGACCTCGACCTATCCAATACTAGAGCTAGGTTCGAATGGTTCCTCGCCTCCATTCTGTTTGCGAAGAGAATATCGACCGAGATTTCCAAGAGGACATTCGTCAGGTTCCAAGAAGAGGGTCTCATTTCACCTGACGCAATAGAGCATGCGGGTTGGGACAAGCTCGTGGAAGTGCTAGATTCGGGTGGTTACACGAGATATGATTTTTCCACAGCATCAAATCTGCTTGACATCATGAGAAATCTCAGGGAACATTACGGTGATCTTGATGAAATCCACACGCAAGCAGATTCGCCGCGCGAGTTAGAGAAGATGCTCATGGGGTTCAAAGGTGTAGGTCCTGTAGGGGTCAACATCTTCCTCCGCGAACTCAAAGGCATATGGAAGAAAGCGGACCCTCCTCCCTCGAACTTGGCGGTTCAGGTCGCTCAGAAGATAGGACTAGAAGATATCGGAGACTTTGAGTCCCAGCTTGTGAGATTGCATCTTGAGTACTGTAAGAAAGGAGGTTGCAAGAGCTGTCCGGTGCAGATGGCGTGCAAACGCGGCGACCCAATACATTCGTGATGATTTCGAAGAGCCTCTTTCTATTGTTGTCACGAGATTACGAACTTGTTGGCAAAAACGTAGGAGCTATGCACACACTCCAGCAAATCGTCAGTCCCTTGAATCGAACCGACCGTGTCAACTCTGATTCCATTCTGACGGAGTTGGTCAGCCAGTCTATTCTGAGGAAGCGGCTTTGCGGCGATGATTACTGTGTCAGCTGATTGCATGGATCTGCGTCCGTTCTCCAACGTCAGCACGTAATCGCCGATAATCTCAGAAACCTCGACCTTTGGATGTAAATGGACCCCCTTGTCGCCTAGAGCCTTCAAGATGACCCATCGAGTAGAACGGCCGAGATCTGTGCCGATTGCATCACCTCTCTCCAGAATCTCCACGGATTCTGCTTGTGGTGCTACGAAGAGAGCCGCATAACACCCAATTGCTCCACCGCCGACTATCACAGCCCTGCCCAGACTCGTTGGTGAAAGCTCAATAGCATCATAGGCGGTCATGACGTGTGGTTGCTCCACACCGTCGATGGGCGGCAAACACGGAACCGTGCCAGTGGCACAGATCACGGCCTCGTAAGATTCCGCTGCCAATAGCGAAAGAGTAGCTGGAGTTCTGAGACGCATATCCACTCCGAGTCTTTCGAGCTCCCTCCGCATATAGGATGTGTAGGCCGCGAACTCTCCTCTGCCTGGAATCTTGGCGGCGAGCCTGAGAAGTCCACCCGGTTCTGAGTTCTGTTCGAACAACGTCACATCGAACCCTCTGAGCGACAAAACCCTTGAGGCCTCCATGCCTGCGGGTCCAGCTCCGACCACCGCCACTGATCCCTTCCCGGGAGGACCTATCACTCGTTCTGACTCCATTCCTGCCTCCGGATTCAAGGCACAGGTGACTGGTTCAATCATGAAGACTCTGTCCAGACAACCTTGATTGCAGGCAATGCAGGGGCGAATCTCTTGAAATCGACCGGATCTGATCTTTTCGGGAATTTCAGGGTCCGCAATGAAGGCACGTGACATCCCGATGAGGCTGACCTTTCCCCGGGAGAGAATATGCTCTGCAACACTCGGACTGTTGATGCGGTTACATGCAATGACTGGAACGTGCACGACTTCCGCGATGCCTTCTGCAAGATACGAGTAATGACCTCTGGGCACGTTCATGGTAATCTGCGGAATGCGAGTCTCATGCCAGCCCCCGGTGACATTGAAGCAGTCGACGCCTGCCTTGACCAGCAATGGTGCGAGTTGACGATTCTCAACAAGGGTATTTCCTCCGGGAACAAAGTCGTCTCCACCCATTCTGTACAGAATCGGGAAACGGGCTCCGGTCTTATGCCTAACAGCTTTGACAACCTCGACAGCAAACCTTGCTCGTGACTTGAGGTCGCCGCCGTATTCGTCGCTCCTTAGATTCGTCGCCGCAGCAAGAAACTGATTGATGAGGTATCCCGCAGACCCTAGAATCTCGACCGCATCGAACCCCGCCGTTTTGGCACGAGCAGCTGCAGCACCGAAGTTGTCGACAGTAGTTCGTATTTCATCAATTGATAGCTCTCGAGGAGTCTCTTTTGTGAATCTAGAGGGAACCGCAGAGGCAGAGATCGCGGTCTCACCGAGTACTAGAGAGTGAGCGTATCGTCCAGCATGATACAGCTGAGCCCCGACTGGTACACCAGACGAATGAACCGCAGACACAAGCTTGGCAAGTCCGGGGATGTGTTCGTCTTTGCTTATTCCAATCATCGTTGGCGTGCTCATCCCCAAGTGCTCTATGTAACACCCACCCACAATTATCAGACCGGGCCTGTAGCGAGCTCGAACAGAATAGAAGTCTATGAGCTTCTGAGAAACAACTCCGTCCTCGCAGTAGCTCAAGTGCGTTGCAAGCATTACAAGCCTGTTCTGGAGATGAAGACTGCCAATCGAGGCGGGTTCCATCAGGCGCATTTCGCTCAGCTCTTTCCGTAGAACTTGTACCATCCGTCGACTGTGGACTTGGCCCGCCTATCTGCACCTTCAGTATAGTACTTCGGAATCATGCCCTTCTCAATGAACTGTTCCACTGAGATACCTTGCCTCAGAGCCTTCTTGATGTTGGTCCTGAGTGATTTGAAGAAATCAATATGACGAGCTATTTCATCATCCCCGCAGATGGAGCCGTGTCCGGGCACGATTTGTTTGTAGTGAGCTTTTCGAAGTGTTTCAAGATTCTTGATCCAAGTATCGGGATTGCCGGTTGAATCTCCGGCAAATGGGAAGGTGCCACAGAACAGCAAATCGCCAGAGAAGCATACATGCTCGGGCTCGACAGTGACGATCGAAGAATCTGCGGTGTGGCCGCCCACGTGCCTAATCCTGATATCACCGGCTCTGCCGATTGCAATCTCATCTTCAAACAACACGTCGGGTGTTTTATCCGCAGATTCTGAACGGAAGCCCAGAACTCTGGTCGTTCATCCTTTGTCTGGCTTGCATAATTCCTAATCTCAGAGAGATTCCAATCGCGCTTCAGAGCTTCACGACAGGATTCCGCCATCCTCAATGAACCTATCATGCTGGCGCCATCGAAAGCCTGAGCCCCGAAAACATGGTCACTGTGGCTGTGCGTGAATACCACCTTCCAAATAGGAAGAGCGAATTGCTTTGACAAGGAGTCACGGACTGTCGATGTTATCGTGTGAGCAATACCAGTATCAATTATCACGATCTGCTCGTCCAACACGATAGCACCAAAGTTGCCGCCATTCTTGCCATCAGTGTCTGCGTAGACACGACCCGCGACTTGGAACACCATTGACCACCTTCCGCCTTCGCACCCTTCGGTCTGCCTGATATAGTTGCTGAAACAGTGTGACAATAATCACGCAACTAGAAGCCTTGCTATTGCATCAAGCAACTCAGGGGGACCACGATACTCCCTTACTTTGAATTCCGCCCCGATTCTCTCAGCGACGCGCCTGCATGCTTCAATGTCGACACCAGGAACTCTCACCACTGATAGCTCGACACTCATGTACTTGAGAACATCTCTCAGCGAACTTGAGCATTGATGTGTATGTCTTCTCCCCGAAAGTCGGCCGACACAGCTTGACGTAGGTACGCGAGTCCGGTGCATTGATTGACACCTGAACGTGGTCCATTCCGGCTTTGGCAAGTTCTAGAGGAACATCGCGGCGCGGATATACGAGCAGGGCCTCCCCGTTTGTGTTGATTCTCACAGGAACGCTGGCTAGGGACTTGACCTGCCTCACCGACGCCAGAGTGCCTTCGAGATTCAACAACGGTTCGCCCAGTCCGACAATGGCCGCCTCAACGAAGTCCGGTCTCCAGGTTCTTCTTATTGCATCAGAAAGCTCCTCAGCGGTGGGGTCCTTGTCAAGACTCAGGTCGAAACCGAAGACCCCCGTGTCGTAGTTCCGGATGCAGAACATGCAGCGATTAGTGCATCGATGGGAGGGATTGACATAGAGAGTCTTTTCTCGCCAGTAGGTCAGGTTGGGTAGAGACATCGCTCACTCGCCTGTGCCCTCAGCTGATAAGGATTCGGAACTGGACAAGTTACACGTGTGACGAATGCCAGAGAAGATGATTGCAGCTGAAAAAAGCAAGAGGCCCAGTGACATAAACGAGCCTGAGTATCCATATCCTGCGGCGAGAATGAACCCAGTCACGATAGGTCCTAACACTTGTCCCACATCCATGATGGTGCCAAGAAAACCCATCGCCACCCCGTAAAGTTCCTTTCGCGCTAATTCTGAGACGAGGGGAGGAGTTGAAGACGTAACCAGCGAGAAACCCAAACCATAGAGCACCGCGATCAAGACGAGTTGATAGAATGTAACAGCGAACTGAGCCGCAAACATTGTCACCCCACCTACGACCAATCCGAGCACAATGGGTCGTCCTCTTCCTATTCTGTCTGAGAGCCCGCCCAAGATGGGCTTGCCAACAACAAATGTAGCTATTTCAGCCGCAAGAACTATGCCGACTCTAAACGTGTCGATGTTGAGTGACTGAGCGTAGAGTACGACATAGAATTCAAACGCGCCATAAGTGTAGTATTGTGCCGCTTCGACAAGACTCGTCGCGACTATGCCTCGATTCAAAGCAACCTCAATCGATCCCTTCACGGCGCTTCCGGGAGTTGCTCCATTGCTGACCGGCGCCTCGTAAGACTCTCTTCTCCCACGCAAACCCGCTGCCGCGGCCAGGGTGAGGACACCGAAAACCCCGACAACTATGTATAACTCGTGGTAATTCGAAACCGTAACCAAAAGCATGTAGCCCCCAAGGGTAGGAGCAATTGCTCGCCCGACAGCAGTGGAAGATGAAAACGTCGATACGCTCTGTCCCTTGCTCTCAGGATACATCTCCACAATTGCGGCGTTTGCGACCGGGACGAGGATAGCTGTGGCAAAGCCGTGGTAGAACCTGACCATTATCAACTGATAAGGAGTGGTGACAAAGAGATAGAGAAAGGGGGCTGTAGCGAATATGATTCCCGCGACCGCAATCATCTTCCCCCTGCCCAACCGATCAGAAAGCGACCCAGCGGGAAGACTCGCAAGTAGGCCGGGAATTGTCGATGCGGATGCAACGAAGCCCATCAAGTAGACCGGTGTTCCGAGACTCTCTGCGAACGGAGCAAGGACAGGGCTCTTCGACATCGTGGAGCTGAGAATTGCGAAGAAGCCAGTCACACACAGTGCTGCGTAGAATCTGCCAGACATGACAAGCCGTCCTAGCATTCAGTGTTGGGTCTTATCCTTCAAGGTAGCATAGAGGGCGTCCAAGACAACCAGTGCCTTGTCAACTATCTCGTAATCCGACTTCGATGTTGGGTCAAGGCCCTTGAGAACATAGCACAAGCCCAGCGTTTCCTTGAGTGCAACTCGATTTGTATCTTCGTCCGCATCTATCTCGAAGTCATGAATAATCTCACCTATTCTCATCGCTACTTGGTCACGAACATCGTACTTTGCCAGAAGGACATCGTACGTTGTTTTCTTTCCTTCGACGGGCTTGATCTCGAGCCGCCGGTAGTGTGAAGGCAATGGACCCTCGAGGTATTGGATCATCTTTCTTGATGAAATCAAACTTCGCTGTCTTGTCGATGAATCTCTTGATTAACCATGCTGACGCGCACCGATCAACATGAGGCTTCGCTCGAGTCACCCACTTCATATCAAGCACTTGTGCAGCTCAACAGCCATCGAGTATATAGACCAATCTCTGGTTCGGATTAGTTTGAATAGGTCTCAACTCGCGTTCTCCAGCATAACCTCTATGCGTATAAGGCGCATGTCTGCGCTGTCGGAGCCCGGTAACTCATACTCTGGAATGAACTCGAGGACAACGAGGAATGAATCATGCGAAGGTACCTTCTGAGTCTATTCGGAGGTGTGGCTGTCCTTATAGCCGCCGCATTCTACATCGCGGCCATCGAGCCATATCCGGAGGTCAAGCTCCTTCCATGGTACACCCTTAGCACGGTCATTCGAATCGGAATCACTTTGCTCATTTCCATTGCGTGGGGTGCTTCATTCGGTATCTTGTGCGCTATGAATAAAACTGCCTCGCGTGTCATCGTCCCCATCGTTGATCTCTTGCAGTCTCTGCCCATTCTGGGATACTTCCCGATGGTTATCGCTGTTCTGTTTGTTTGGGGAGCCTTTGGTATAGAATTGGCCGTTATCGTCTTGCTCTTCACATCCATGGCGTGGTCCATCTTCTTCGGGGTCGTGGGGGCGGTTCGGAGTATCTCTCCCAGCGTCACAGAAGCAGGGCGAAGTTTTGGCATAGTGGGATGGCCATACGTCAGGCACATTGTGCTTCCATCAATCCGGCCTGCCCTCGTCTCGGGAGGAAACCTCGCATGGTGTGATGGTTGGTTCTTTATCATTGCAGCGGAGTACATTACGTATCACAACAGCATAATCTCGCCGCCATCTGGTGGGCTAGGATACCTACTTGCTGTCGCCGCGTTTCAGCGTCAAGACATTGTGTTGTCCATCAACCTGCTATTGTATATTACCTTCATCGTGATTTACTTCAACAGAATAACATGGGAGCAGCTCATGGAGCGCACAAGCTCCGAGGTCTATCGGCCCATCTTCAGAAGACAGGTTTCAACACCCGGGAACGTTGGTTTTGCAAAGGTGACGCAGCGGCTTCGATTGGAAGGAGCTCATTGGTCTCGACCCTTCGCGGGCGCACGGCAACGATTGCATAAGTACTCTCGCGTGGAGAAAAGCATCGTGACTGTAATTGGCGTCTCGGCAGCAATTGTGATTGCATACATTCTCGTTTTTCAGCTTCCGACGGGTGCACTTATTCTACAAGGCTTGTCAGAACAGCCGGCAAACGAGCTGATCAATCTCCCAATAATGATTATTCTGACCATGAGCCGCCTCACTGTTGCCTACTTGATCGCATTGGTGGTAGCTATCGCGTTAGGGGTTTTGGCTGCGGAGCACAAGGGGGCAGCTAGAATCCTCTATCCAATCTACGACGTAGGCCAAGGCGTACCTATTCTTGCTCTCTTCCCCGTGATTTACCTCGGTTTGAGTGGGCTGTTCACATCCACTGCAGCCGCCCTCGAGGTGACCTGCATCCTGATGCTTGTATTGGACATGATTTGGTACATGTTCATGAACATCGTCAGTGCAGTGAAGGTGATACCGAGCGAGATTCGTGAAGTCGGTCAAGTCTTTGGTTACAAAGGATGGTACCGAATCAGGCACATCATATTGCCCTCTATTACGCCAGCCATCGTGACAGGCAGCATATTATCGTGGGGGACGGGCTGGAATACAGTCATCTTTGCAGAGTATCTCGAGACGATCCCACCTGCGTATGTGCCAGGTATCGGTTCGTTCATGGACCGAGCAGGGTACTACTACGGCAATACTGTCGTCCTCGTCATACTACTCGCGGTCGTGGCCGCCATAGTACTGACAATGGAGGGCCTCATTTGGAGACCATTAATGAAAAGGGGAGAAAAGCACGAGGTGATGGGCTAGGCATGGCGGTGTTTGAAATCGATTCCATATTCAAGAGCTTTGCAAAGGAAACGACGCGAATCGAAGTCCTGCAAAACGTCTCGTTCTCCGTCGACGAGGAATTCGTGTGCATTGTCGGACCCTCCGGGTGCGGCAAGTCAACGCTGCTTCGCATAGCAGCTGGGTTGGAACAGGCGGATTCGGGTCGCATACTATACAAAGGCAGTCCGGTCACCAAACCTATCCAGAAAATCACGATGGTTTTTCAGCTGTTTGGATTGCTGCCTTGGAAGACAGCATTGGAGAATGTTACGCTCCCTTTGGAAATCACCGGTCTCGACGGTCAGACACGTTATAATCGCGCTCTGGAGAACCTGCACAATGTCGAGCTGGATGGCTTTGAGAATACCTATCCACATGACCTCTCTGGCGGCATGAAGCAGCGGGTCGGTATTGCGCGTGCTCTTGCACTGAAGCCAGATATTCTTCTCATGGATGAGCCGTTCTCCTCCTTAGATGAACTGACCGCGAAGACACTGCGTGAGATGGTTCTGAGAATCTGGCGCGACCCGGAGCCACCCAACACTTTCATAATGGTCAGCCACAATGTGGAAGAGGCTGTGCTGATGGCGGACAGAGTGCTAGTCATGTCCCCCAGACCCGGCAGACTCATCGGGGAAATCCAAGTCGACGTCCCACGTCCGAGGATTGATCAATGCCGGAGCGGCCGATACTTCAGTTTCGTAGATGACGTAGTAGATCTCCTGGAAAAGGGAAAGCGCATGGAGCCCTCAAATCATACCTCTCCTGAACAAGAATCGACGTAGGGTAAGCACGAGTTACTTCTAACTGGCGCAAGGCTTCTTTAGTGCAATTGGCATTTGCCGAGACTGCACGCCGGCGTGGTCAGAATGCCCATAGCATCGTCATTATTGCCACAACTGCTGTCATCAGGATTGCCACCACTGCACCGTAGCGGATAACCCGACCTTCGATGCCAATCTGGTCAATGACCGCAGCAGCATTCTGAATCTTTGCCGGGCTCAGGACGCTAGCCAAACCGCCACCAATACCATTGGAAGCCGCAACTACGATTGAGTTTGCTCCAATCAATGTGCTCGCCTCTTGGTGATACTTCGTGAACATTGCTATCGCCGACGTCTCGGATCCCGAAATGAAGCCAGCCAGCAGTCCGAGGAACGCCGCGGTCAGAGGATATCCGCGACCCAGTGTTGCAGAGGTCACCGTTGCAAGCAGGTAGACCATGTTGTTTGTAGGATCGCCAGCAGGAAACGTCCATTTGCCCAAGTCCAAGTAGTAGCCGCTATAGTTCATGACCTCAGCCATGGCAAAGAAGATTGCAGCGGCAAGTACCGGCCTTGGTGCACGTTTCATGAACTTGCCGAACACGTTCCGGAGTGTCGTCTTATCTCGCTTGAGGAATGGAATAGATAAGGCGGTTGCAATCAACATGAGAGTGTATGCCTGCCACAGGACTCTTGTGCTAATGGCAGCCGGATAACTGCCAACTATGATCTTCACGTCAAGCTGTGTGTACAGAACGTCTCTAACGTATGGAATGAGATTGGTAATCAGACATAGAATCACAAGAATCACCCAAGGAATGCTGGCGCGCTTCAGACTCATCGAGCCCACAACTACGTTGTCGTTCTCGGTCAAGACGCTCTTGTCTACGAGCGGACGATGTCGGGCCTTGTTGTAGACAAAGAGAACCAGCAGAACTGCTGCGCCCGCAAAAACGTCGGTCAGCGTCGTCTGGTTCACAAGTGCTGTATTGCATATGATTGACACGAAACCGGCAGTCAGGCCGCAGAGGACAGCAAGCAGGATACCTTCCCTGCTCTTGACTAGCTGGCGGCCTCCTCCAATCCAAAGCATCGATATTGCAATACCTGTTGTGACGATGGGCATGTAGAGCGCAAAGACTGATCCGGCCTGCCAGAGTGGAACGTTGACGCCGCTGACCTGCGAGTACGTATCCCTGAACACAACTGCCGGCACACCCAGCAACGCAAACGTGGTCAACGGGTCGTATCCTATCGCAGGAAGGGCGACGGCCACAAGCGGGCTAAACCCAAGTGCGAGCATGACTGGCGGCAGCATTGAGACCGGCGTCGCACCAATGCCAACGAGGAACAAGCCTAGGCCAAGACTGATGATCATAATCTGCATCGGCCTGCTACCGCCGCCGAGTGTCTTGAAGAAGACAACGAGCCTTTGAAGCGAACCAGTTTCCTGCATGTATGTCATCATGAGTATCGATGTTGCAACCATTAGCGATATTGGGAATGATTTGACGATGCCAGCGACGCTGGCGGTCAGCGCAACGATGAAATCTGTTTGAAAGGCAAATACCGCGATTGCGACTGTTACGAACCAAACGACTACTCCGGTCGTGTCCGCAGCTCTGTGCAGGAAGACAAGCATGACAAGAGCTAGTGCTATGGGGAGCACTATCAGGAGCAGACCTAGAAGAGCTTCCATTCTTCACGCCTTCTTTTCCAAATGACCGTTGGCGAAGTACCAGTCTACCGTTCTCTTAATGCAATCCACCATTGTGTAGTGAGGAGACCATCCTAAGAGCCGCTTCGCCTTCTCATTCGTGTACCATCGATCTTCAACCATGCTCTGAATGGTCTGTCTGTGCCAGAGGAAGGTGGTTCCATGTCGGTTCTTGAATGGACTCATAAGACCAATGCCGAATTTGGCAAGGGAGGTTGGGATATATCTTGTCGGCGGTTTTACGCCGAGGCAACCTGCAATGAACTCTATCAGATCCTTGTACGTGATGGGCTCGTTGGGGCATAGTATTATCGTGTTGTTCAGCGCAGTACGGGAGGTCAGAGCCTTGGTGAAACCGTCTACAACATCATCAACATGTGAGTACATTATGTGTTTCTGGCCGTCACCAGGCAGAACAGGGACTGCCCGGTCATTGAGATTCTTAATCAACTCATACGCCGAATAGAAGTCGCCCTCTCCCATAACGCCTGTCGGTCTGATTATCATGTGAGGCAAGCCCGCGTCACTGCTTATCTCTCTAACCGCGTTCTCGGCCATCACCTTGCTACGACCATAGTCATAGGTCGGCCTGAGTTCGGTTTCCTCGCTGCCGGGTGGGTGCTTGACAGGACCTATCGCCTCCGTTGACGAACAATAGATGAACCTCTCGACCGATGTTCCGATGCAAGCATTCATCATGGCACGTGTGCCGTTGACATTGACTCGGAACATCTGCTTCTTGTCGCGCGGATAGAAATCGAAGTATGCAGCAAGGTGAATCACTGCATCGACACCTTTCACAGCGGCTTCCAAGCTCTTCTCATCGAGCATGTCTCCAGCTCTGAGTTCGACTTGACCAGGCAGATCCTCAGTTTTGCTTGTGCTTCGAACCAAAGCCGCAACTTCGTAGCCGTCGTTCAGAAGGCGATTGACCATCTTATGCCCGATGAAGCCCGTGGCTCCCGTCACCAAGACTTTCAAGGAGTTGCACCTAGGTCAGGGAGCCACTCTCTTCCTACTATTATGTATTGCCGATTCGATGTTCCGGGGCCACTAGACCGGAACGAAACACTAAGACCACAACTCTCGCTTGCGAATCGGCTTCTTGGCCAGCAGAGGGTGGTTATGACCGAATGAGTCGAAATTCAGACAAGTCGTTCACAATGGCTTAGGTCGTTCGATTATATGGAGAATGTTACCTTCAGGGTCTCTGAAGAAGCGAGCCTTCACGCCAGTCTCAGGGCTACTCTTCATCTCACCAACCCACTGGACTCCCTTCTTGTCCAGCTCAGCTATGGCGCTCTCGATTTTCTTCACCGAAATGGCAACGTGCCTCCAACCCTCATCCTTTTCCTCAGGAAGAGTCTTCGGCTTTCCTGCGATTGGAACGAACTCTATCATCATGCCGTTGGGGGCCTTCATGAATATGGTAGGTGGGGTCTTCTTGTTGTTGTAGACTTCGACCATGCCGAAGGTCTGCGCGTACCATTTCGAAAGAGTAACAGTATCCTTGGCGACAACGCCAGCATGTTCAATGCCTAGAAAGACTGACACGATTTGTCCTCCGATTTGACTTGGGGCATGTCCTTCGCGCTTGGATTTAACTCTTCATGTAGGAACTGCCCACTACGCGCTCATCTATCTTCGTCTCCTGTTTGACAATCAGACGAGGTGTCATTCGAATCACATCCGTTCAGCACAATGACTGAGACCTACAGCTGACACGAATCCTCGGAAATTGCGAGTTAGCTGAGCTCAGATCATTTGTTCCTTCCACACAAGGGAATCCTTATTAGTGAATTCTCTTCACTATTGTTAGGACGCATCTGAACTATTGTGAAATTGCGTCTACCCGAGAGATTGCCGTGTCGGAAGCACAAAAACGGAAAAAGAAGCAGGTCAAGCGAAGAACATGGCTAATGCCGCAAGAGCTCGAAGTATGGTACGTTCTTCCATCTCTTCGAAGGGTGATGGCTCGCTTGATGATCAAGAAGGGTATACCACAGAAGGACATAGCAGGCATCCTCGGAGTAACCGAACCAGCGGTCACGCAATACAAGTTAGCGAAGTCGAAGAGATCTCGGGGCGACGTCATCGAGATACCGGATTCTTTCATCCCGGAGATTGAGAAATCAGTTGACGCTATGATAAAGGCATGGCAGGCTAGAGAGCCCGACAAGTACGTGTATCAAGCCATGACGAAGGAAGTCAACCGACTCATCAGAGCCTTGAGAGATGCTGGAATCATGTGCGATGTTCATCGAGGGCAGTGCGAGGAAGTGGAGGAGGAGTGTCGAGCCTGCAAGGACGGAGGAAGATAACATGGCCTTTCTCGACAATGCCGGCTCCACGAGAGTGGATGAGCGAGTCATCGAGGCGATGCTTCCCTACTTTAGGGAAAGCTATGGAACCGCAGGGACGGAACTTGGCCATTCCCGAGACGTTGCAGCAATGAAAGGGCTTGAGAACGCGAGGAAGGTCATTGCTGATTCTATCAACGCAGATCCTCTGACAGTAGTTTTCACATCAGGACAAACAGAGTCGAACAACCTTGCCATCAGAGGCGTCGCACTGGCCAACAAGGAGCGCGGGAAACACATAATCACGAGCCCCATCGAGGTCATGTCAGTGCTGCAAACTTGTAAGGCTCTTGAGAAGGAGGGCTTTGAGCTCGACATCTTGGATGTGGACGAATACGGTCTCATAGATGTGGGTCAGCTGAAGAAGAGAATCAGAAAGGACACGATTCTGGTGTCGATTCAACACGCCAATGGCGAAATAGGAACCCTTCAACCAATTGAAGAGATAGCAAAGATTACTTCTGCCCGTGGTATAGTTTTCCATACAGATGCCACGCAGAGCTACATGAAAGTGCCCATCGACACCCAAGCAGTCCCAATTAATCTCGTAACAGTAGATGCCCAGGTAATCCATGGTCCCAAAGGAATTGGTGCGCTTTTTGTGAAGAAGGGCACGAGAGTTGAAAGAATCATGGAGGGCGGAGACGAGGAAAGAAGGCTCAGACCGGGAGTCCAAAACATCCCGGGAGCCGTTGGTTTTGCCGAAGCAGTGAAAACATGGGGCCAGGACGAGTCAGACAACCTGCTTTCCCTGAGACAATATCTAGAGCAGAAAATCAGTGCCTCTCTAGAGGATTACAAAGTGACGGGACACCCAGTGAAGAGACTTCCCAATCTGTTCAGTATTATTGTAGAACAGATTGAAGGAGAATCCATGCTTGTCGAACTCGATATGAACGGGTTCGCAATCTCCACCGGTTCTGCGTGCTCATCAAAGACCCTCCAAGGCAGTCACGTACTGAAGGCAATCGGTTTGAGACCTGAAGTCGCTCATGGGTCTGTGAGGGTTTCGTTATCTCGTTTCAACACGAGAGAACAAATCGACGGGTTTGTTGAGGCGCTCATACCGATAGTGAATCGATTACGTGAGTTCAGTCCTCTCAAAAGAGGCGAATACTTCATGGCGGGGTCTGAGACCAATCACGATGAAGAGGAAAGTTGCTCCGAGGACGACGAGGATTCAGAACGAAGATAGGTCAAGTCATGGAAATCACCGTACTCCATTCGTGTGAGTCGTTGGAGGAATACAAATGTACACGGACAAAGTCATGCGGGAGTTCAAGAATCCCCAGAACATGGGTAGAATCGAAGATGCTGATGGTGTCGGCACAGTCGGTAACCCGGTGTGTGGTGACATGCTTAGGCTTTTCATAAGAGTGGAAGACGACAGAATTGTGGACATCAAGGTGGAGACGTTCGGATGCGTTGCAGCCATAGCCACTTCTTCCATGACGACACAAATGGCCATGGGCAAGACAATCGAAGAAGCAAAGACGATAACCCGAAAGATGGTAGCGGATGCCCTTGATGGCTTGCCTCCTCACAAAATGCACTGCAGCAATCTCGCAGCAGAGGCACTTCAGAAGGCAATCGAAGATTACGAAAGCAAGACCCAGGGGAAGGAAAAAGGGAAGAAGCAACCCTGAAAGCATTTATGCTCATAATGACCCGCCTTTAGGCCGTGACGCAGCCAAACGGAGAAATCAGGGTTGACAGGGCCGAGCCCGTAACGACTATCACAATCTCTAGACCTGACAAGCTGAACTCCGTAACAAGGCAGATGCTGACTTCGTTCAGTGACAACGTGGGACGACTCACGAACGATCCAAACATCACGACGATTATCTTCACTGGAGAAGGTGACAAAGCCTTTTCGGCTGGCTTTGACCTAGAAACCATCCGGAGTCTGAAGGGACAAGACCGAGTCTCTTTCTTCAAGCTTCTAGAGAAAACAACCCGCCTAATAAGACAGGCAAAGAGTTGCTTCACGATTGCGGCCATTAATGGATATGCTGTTGGTTTCGGCGCGATGGTTGCTGTTGCGTGCGACTTCAGGTTCTGTTCGGACACGGCAGGGTTCAGGTTTCCAGAGGTTGACCTTTCGGTATTCCCCGGAGCAGGCGCAGCATCGAACCTCATACATTTGGTTGGTCCAGCTGAGGACGAAAGATCTGATTCTCACTGCACGCGTCGTTTCGGCACATGAGGCACTCCAAATCGGGCTCGCAGACAGAGTTTTCGCACCAACCGATCTGATGCTGAAAACAATGGAATTCGCGACAGCGCTCAACATGAAGAACAAGAGCATCATGCTGAGGAGTAAGATGCTCATTGATGCGATGACTGGCAAAGATGTATCAGATGCATGTGACATGGAACTCGACTATGAGGAAGAGTGGCTCAACGAACCTCAGCCGAAGAAATGAACCTCTTTGAGTGTGGTGCAAATGTGTGATACGCTTGTCGCCCTTCCGAACTCCACTACTGACGGGAGGACCCTTTTCGGAAAGAACAGCGATAGGCCTCCTAATGAGCCGCAAGTGATTAGGTATGTGCCGAAGGCCCAGCACGACAAGAGCGAGACTGTGAAGTGCACCTACATTAGCATTCCTCAGGTTAAGGAAACATACGCCGTGTACCTCTCGTCTCCCTTCTGGCTCTGGGGAGCAGAGATGGGAGCAAACGAATATGGCGTGGCAATCGGCAATGAGGCAGTCTTCTCCAATGAAGAAGTACCCGAGGTAGGTCTTCTCGGAATGGATCTCCTACGCCTCGGTCTAGAAAGAGCGAAGACGGCCCGAAATGCCCTCGATATCATAACATCGCTTCTGGAAAAACATGGTCAGGGCGGAATCTGTGAGCTTGGAGGAGTCAATACTTATCACAACAGCTTTCTCATAGCAGACAGAGACGAGGCTTGGGTGCTTGAGACGTCAGATAGGAGATGGGTGGCGCAGAGAGTTGATTCGGTGCGTTCCATCTCGAACGGTTATACTATTCATTCTCAGTGGGACCTTGGTTCCAAGGACGTAGTTGAGCACGCTATGGAGAAAGGCTGGACTGAAAGCAAGCAGGACTTCGACTTCGCGGCGGCATACGGAAACGAGGCCCTGAGGTACATTGCTCGATGTGATGATAGGCTTCATTGTTCAGCAGATACCCTCGAACAGATGAGAGGCAAGTTGGACTTCTTCGGCATGGCCTCGATTCTCAGGAATCATCCTGACGGTTGGACGCCTTGGAACCAAGAAGTGGCCGCCATTTGTCAGCACGCAGGACCTTCAAACAGCTCCTCAACAACGGGTAGCCAAATATCAGAGATTGGAGATAAATCGACACACTGGTTCATTGGCTCGTCAAATCCATGCATGAGTGTGTATTGGCCTTTCGAGTTCGATACGCCGTATGTTTACTCAGGTTTCGGTGTGGGAGACAAAGCATACTCCGCGAAGTCCTACTGGTGGCGTCGGGAGAAGGTCAATCGTGCACTTGCTATGAGGTTTGGAGCGCGCGGCCTTAGATTTCCGGACATGACCAAGCTTCAGGACGAGGTATATCATTCTTGGTCAAAGAGAGCCGGTAGGACAGCAATCGAGAATGCAATACAGAAACACGAGAAGCTTAGCCGAGGATTTGGTGGCAAAGAACCCTATCGAGGCTGGCTCAGATCCCGAATACGTAACCTACTGGAAGACAAAAAACAGCGAAGTCGCACTTCCGTCAAAATAGGGTATCCTCCGATTCCGTCTGACGGAGTACCATTTCCTGCCTCAATCAATGACTTGCCATTGATGCAATGGCACCACATAATCTCCGCCAAAGAACGGACTGCGGTGGAAAAGAGACCTGAGGAAGGGCAACATGGCGTCTGTCTCACCCCTTCGAGTTGGCACTCCCACGACACCGCAATCGATATCCTTCAGATCAGAAAGAGTGTTCTCCGGCAGGAACGTTCGCTGCCTCTCCCTCGGGAATCTCCTCGCCGTTGTTTTCCCATTGCGGAGCGACACCTTTGCGGGACGAAACGAATGCTGCAAGCAAAGTCGCCGCGAATGAAATTGTGAACACGAATCTAATCCCAACAATGAAGTCAGCGATTGCCACGCCTTCAGATCCTACTTGCAGTCCAAGGAACAGATTCGTCAACGCATTGAGCGATATCGCCGAGGAGAGGATTGCCAAGGCCAACCCCGTGCTAACGACGCTCCCCGCATTAAACAACATCGACCGCACGCCGGTGGCAATGCCGCGCTTGTGAGGCGGCACAACCTCCATTATCACCTTGGCGTTGGGGGAGAAGAATAGCCCCGAGCCGAGGCCCATGAGAGTCATCCATAAGACCAACTCCAGAAACGAGGTATCGATGGAGATAAACATCATGCCTAGCAAGCCAATAGCTGATACAAGCAAGCCAATCGTCATCAACCCCCGTGCCCCGTACCGGTCGGCAAGTCTGCCACTAACTGGCGCCCCAACGGCCTGCGCAAGAGCAAAGGGAGTCAAGTAGATTGCAGCCAGGATGGGGTTCAGCCCCAAGATGATTTGCAGGAAGAAAGTAAGGAGGAAAACGACTGCACCCCGGGCAACGGCATTTAGTAGCACGGCGCCAAACCCGTAGGCCAATCGCGATGATTTGAACAAGCGCAAGTCCATCATGGGAAACTCCGCTTTCTTTTCCACTTGTGCAAAAACCAAGAAACAAAGCGTCCCGACTGGAATCAAGACCATGATCATGGGGCTCAACCACCCGACAAAACCCCCAAATGATAACGCCACCAATAATCCTGAAATGCCGATGCTAAACAGGATGGTGCCGCTCCAGTCGAACTTTTCCCTTTTCTGGAATTTCACCACTTCCTTGAGTTGGACTGCTCCCCATATGGTGCCAATCGTGCCCGTTGGGATGTTGATGAAGAAAATAAAGCGCCAGCCAAATTGGAGAAGCAGACCACCCAGAACGGGACCAATCGCAGCCCCCGCGCCGAAGATCATGCTGTTGATTCCCATCGCGGTGCCTAATTCCTCCTTGGGAAACGCATCCGTGACAATCGCGGCACTGTTCGCCACGAGCAGAGACCCTCCGATAGCTTGAATCATGCGGAAGATCAAGAGCTGAAATCCTGACGTAGCCGTTCCGCAGAATAAGGATGAAGCAGTAAAGAGAATGAACCCACCTAGGTACAACTTCTTACGACCAACCATGTCGGCGATGCGACCAAAGGTTGGCACCAAGAGGGTCATGATTAGCATGTACCCCATGATAATCCAAGTGACGGTCAGAAGATCTGCATCGAGCCCTTTCATTATGCTCGGCAAGGCAATAATGAAAATGGACCCGTCTAAGATAGAAAGAAGTGAGCCGAGGGAAGTAACAGAGAGCGCGCGCCACTTGTATGCAGTCATAATAGACAAGGTTCCGCGTTCTCTGCGACAAATAAGACTAGCCCTAGCTACCAGTTCCGTTTGTACTACTACTGCAAGTAATCATAATACCGCTAGCCTTCACAAAGACGAATGAAGCCTCCCCCTATTACGCAGCAGTACCACCTCTGACTCTCTTTTCTATCATTGCGGCAAAATCATCCTCCGAAATAACCGTGACACCGAGACTCTTTGCCTTTGCCAACTTGGATCCTGCACTCGGTCCTGCAACAATATAACTGGTATTCTTGCTGACGCTTGAAGCTGCATGCCCTCCCATATCAGCGACAAGCTGTTCCGCTTCTTCTCTAGTCCAACGTTCAAGGGTTCCCGTGAAAACGAATGTCAGTCCTTCAAAAGGTTGCTTGCCTTTCGCTTTCGCTGTCCCCTCGAATCGCAGACCTGCTCTGATGAGAGCCTCTATCTCGGCATGGTTGTGTTCGTCAACAAAGAACTCGACAACTGCCCGCGAGACCTCAGGCCCGATTTGGCTTACAGACTGCAATTGCTGTTCGGAAGCATGCATCAGCTTCTCAATCGTCTGGAAATTGCTGGCTAGTACTTGTGCCATATGCTCCCCCACATGAGGAATGCCCAGAGCATTGAGGAATCTCCAAAGGGGTTGCTTCTTGCTTCCCTCAATTTGACTCAGCAGACTCTCGGCTGACAAATCGCCGTACCTTTCCAACGCCAGAAGGTCCTCTTTCGTGAGTTGATACAACGAATGGAAACTCGTCACGAGACCTGCGTCAGCCAATTGCTCGACACGCTTGTCACCAAGGCCTTCGATGTCCATTCCCTGCTTTGATGCAAAGTGTATCAGTCGCTCTCGAAGCTGTGCAGGACAATTCATGTTTGGGCACACGGTTGTCTTCTTGTCCTCGGACATCACGACATCTGAACCGCAGGCGGGGCATTGGTAGGCATGTGGAAGATCCGTTCTGAGCCATCCCGCTGGTCTCCAATTGGCCCTTCGACTTGAGGTATTACATCGCCCGCTCTCTTCACGAGAACGGTATCCCCAATTCTGATGTCCCTTCGGTCGATTTCACTTTGGTTGTGGAGCGAAGCTCTACTGATTTCGATTCCCCCAACAACAACCGGATCAAGCACAGCCACGGGCGTTAGCTTCCAGTTCTTCCGACTTGGACGATTATATCCAGAAGCTTGGTCGTAGCCTCACGCGGCTTGAACTTGTAGGCAACCGCCCAACGAGGGTCTCTGCTTCGAAAACCTAGCCGTTCACGTGACGCACGGTCGTTGACCTTGTACACGACACCGTCAATCTCGTACTTGAGCTGGTCTCGTTTCTCGTACATGTCCTCGTGGTACCTAAGCAATTCCTCGACTCCGTGGCAGAGTCTCGACTCGAGGACATTGGCCTTCAGTCCCCACTTCTGCAGACTCTGCAGAAGCTCCCACTGGGTCTTGATCTCCTTGCCTGATATGTCGGCTATCTCATACAAGAATATGTGAAGCGGACGCTGAGCTGTTATGCCTGGGTCCAATTGCCTGAGAGAACCTGCCGGCTGCATTCCTCGGGTTGGCAAACAACGCATCACCTGACTCGGCTTCTTCGTCGGTTGAGTTTCTCGAATCCATCAATGAACATCAAGACCTCTCCTCGCACAACTAGGCGAGAAGGAACCTCCACACCTTCAGCGGACAAGAGCACGAGGGGAACTTCCTTCATTGTTCTGATGTTCGCGGTGACATCTTCTCCGGTCGTACCATCGCCTCGCGTTGACGCCAAGACCAACCTTCCGGCCTCATACGTCAGCTCAACAGCCAATCCGTCGAACTTGGGCTCGGCTACATACTCAACTTCACGCACTCCTAGCTCCTTGCGGCAGTTCTGTTCAAAGGACAATACATCATCCTTTGTGTACACAGTCTTCAGACTAAGCATTGGTATCGGGTGTTTGACAAGACCGAGTTCTTCCCGCGGAGGGCCTCCCACTTGCTGTGTAGGAGAATCGGGGGTGACAAGTGTCGGGAACTTCTGTTCGAGCTCTTGAAGCGTCGACATCAGGGTATCGTATTCAGCATCCGAAATCACAGGACTGTCCAGAACATAGTAGCGGTAGTTGTGATACCGAATTGCCTGCCGAAGACGGTCGGCTGCACTCCGTCCTTCCTTTGTTGATTTGATAGACTCTGCCGATAATTCGGGCTTGAGCTCAATTCCTGTCGTCACAACTACCAATGCGCTACATTAGACTATAAATGAAACGTACGCGATGACGAGGAACTACTTGTGCCCGAGTTCTTACATCCGACCCAGACAGCAATCGTGATGAGATCCACCATGGGAAGGTAGGGAAATGCAAGAAGCTGCATCCAGAACGGGTCCATATTGGTGATTACGGCCTCTGCTATGAATGTAACTACCAGTTCAACCACAATGATGAGTTTAAGATAATGGCAGATGCGTTCTCGTTCCAACGAAATCCCACCTCACGTAAGCTGATTACTGTTGAGGACGTATATAAGTCAAGCTTCTTTGCGATTACACATTCATGCATCGGGCTAGGCCTCCTCCCGGGCGTGTTACGGACTGTTCACCGTTTCCTTTAATTAGTCGAAGAGCAACCGCTTGGTTCTCCATTTACAGGAGATGAAAAAGATGGGCCGTAAGGCAGTGGTTGCTATCGGTGGCAACTCGTTGATAAAGGACAAGCAGCATCAGACCGTTCCAGACCAGTATGCAGCTTGTGCAGAAACGTGCAGACACATCGCCGACATGATCCAAGAAGGTTGGGATGTCGTGATAACCTCGGGAAATGGTCCTCAAGTCGGGTTCATTCTCAGGAGATCGGAAATCGCTAGGAAGGAACTCCATGAGGTTCCTCTCGACTACTGTGGTGCTGACACACAGGGCGCAATCGGTTACATGATTCAGAGAGCACTGTACAATGAGTTCCAAAAGCGAAAAGTGACGAAGCCCGTGTCAACCGTCGTCACGCTCGTTCGCGTTGATACTGATGACCAAGCTTTCAAGAACCCTGACAAACCGATTGGCTCTTTCCTAGAAGAACAAGAGGCGAAGACCCGAGCTCAGACTGAAGGATGGGCAATAAAGGAAGATGCTGGCAGAGGTTGGCGCAGAGTCGTACCATCTCCCATACCCGAAGGAAATCATCGAATTGCCTATCATTAAGAACTTGATAGCCCAAGGCATTATCGTCTATGCGGTTGGCGGAGGCGGGATTCCAGTCGTAAGAAAGCCGAACGGAGACCTCGAGGGTGTGGCCGCCGTCATTGACAAGGACAGGGCTTCCGCATTGCTTGCAAGTGGCCTCAATGCCGATGTACTGATTATCTCAACTGCCGTCGAGAAGGCTTACCTGAATTTCGACAAACCAAACCAGAAGGCTATAGACAAGATGAGACATCAACGAGGCGCAACGATACATCAAGGAAGGCCATTTCGCTGCTGGCAGCATGCTTCCCAAGATTGAAGCTTGCATCGACTTCGTCAAGAAAGGTGGCCAGTTGGCAATTATCACCGACCCTCCAAACATCACGAAGGCATTGCGTGGTGAGACCGGAACAAGAGTCGTACCCGCAGCACCTGCACCTTCTGCTCCTTCAAAGAAGAAATAGCCATCATAGGCAGAGGACCGTCACCTTAATGACTCAGCGGAGCGCACGCTCAATCGATGCAAAATGAGTCGCGAAGTCGTCTTTACAGACAAGTCACCAAAGCCGATCGGGCCGTACTCTCAGGCCATCAAGGCGAAGGGACTAGTCTTCTGTTCAGGACAAGTGCCAATTAACCCCAAGACCGGTGAAGCAGTTACGGGCTCAATCACGGTCCAAACGAAACAGATTCTAGATAACATGAAGACGGTTCTTGAGGCCGCCGGGTCTTCCATGGACAAGGTAGTCAAGACCACAATCTACCTTCGTGACATGAAGGACTTTCAAGAGATGAACACTGAATACGGCAGGTGGTTCCCAAAGAATCCCCCAGCAAGGTCAACAGTCCAAGTAGCCGCTTTGCCGAGAGACTCAGGAATAGAGATAGATGCCATCGCAACAGTAGGGTAGAACCGCTCCTGCCTAACGGTAGGACGACTCCCCTACTGAAGGGGTTTCTTCTTTCCTTTGGTGCTCTGATTGGACATGTCGGATTCATCGAAGACGCCGAAGTATTTCGTAATGTCGAAGTAGAGAGTCAACCGCTTACCGTTGGAGAGCTCGATCTCCATACTGTCAATCTTCCTCTTACCAGAGCCGAGCAGGCTCTGCAACACAAGCTTCCAATCTGTGCCCTTTCTCCCAAACCGCTTGGCCAAGTACTCGTATTCAGCATCGACTGCTTGAAGGTCAGTCTTGACACCGGAGATCACAATAGGGTCTTCAATCGATTCGCCAGAACCGCTATAGCTTGTCATGCGCGGCACCATCATGAACTGGCAGAATGTGCCACTTATCGTTTGCGTGCAAGGCCTCGACCCAACGCGCCTTCTTGGGCTCTTCAGGAACGCTTTTATCAGACATCGACCGGTACACCTGAGCATATCGGAGGCTTTCTCGCCAATGAGCTCAGGCACGAATACCAAGCTCTATGCTGTGTTGGCAATCGTAGTTGTGATAGCCGGCACTGCGGTAGCAGTTCTTGTTCTAATGCAGCAGCCAACAACACCCACAACAGGTCCCTCTGTGCGAGTGGTTGGCAGCGATGGGTTGGTTCACGTTGTGACCCTCAATCAAATGAAAACCATGAACGTAATCACGAGAAACGGTTCTTTCCAGAACTCGTATGGCAACATTCGAGGAGCAGGTGAGTACAAAGGAGTGAAGATAGCAGACCTGATAGGTCTTGCAGGGGGAATGGCTGGCAACCAGCTGGCAATCATCAATGCCACAGACGGTTACAATCAGACCTTTAGCTACCTAAATGTCCACGCTAACACAACGATGTATGCTCTTCAAGGTGACATGGTCCTAGCGTTTTCGTACAACGGTACAGAAGTACCGACTTGGACCGACGGATTCAGAATCATGTTCCTACCTCTAGATGGATACTTCTCGAATGCTGACGGTGCAGGAGCATTCGAATCAGACCTATACTCAGGAGCAGCTGGCCCTAAGTGCGTCTCCAAGGTAGACACTATCCTAATCGCAGACGCTCTCACGGTCAAGCTCGGAGGTCAGATTAGAAGTTACACTGTGAGCCAGCTCATGAAGATGCCAGCGACTTCAGGACTAGCTGGGTACAAGAAATCAAGTGGAAACATCACTGGTATCGGGAACTACACCGGAGTCAAGGTCCTTGATCTCTTGACGTTGAGCGGCGCACTTCCTGCTAACTACAGTCTGAGGGTGATTAGCGCTGATGCATATGAGACTGTCTTCAACCGTACTGAGGTGGAAGGCCGTTTTCTGGGATACGACAAGACGAACGGCAGCTCTGTTGGAGTAGTCAACTGCACACTCATAGTGGCATACAAATTGAACGGAACTCCGTTGGCGAGCAGTTCCGGACCTCTGAGAATGGCCATGCTCAACAAGGATGGGTACGTAACCGATGGCGCTTGGTGGGCAAAGCTCGTTGTGAACATCACTGTCATAGACGAAGTCAAACCCTGGTACCTTCAACTGCAGGGTCCACAATCATGGAATATGCCTTACAGTGATTACTACTCGATGGCGTCGTGTACTACACATCATCGCCGTGCCATCACTGTGGGGTCAGACGTGTATTGGGGCGCAGCACTCTGGGACATAGTCGGTTCGTTTGACGGTGGAAACAACACACCCCACTACGAATTCAACACTACGCTTGCCAATCATAAATACAATCTGACCTTGTACGATTCGCATGACGGGAACTATACATTGAACTCAACGCAGCTGATTGACGACATGATCACCAACAATATAGTGGTGGCTGGTTGGGTCAATGGTGAACTGCTTAAAGGCTCGGCCTACCCACTTGTACTAGTCATTCCGGGAAGCCTCCTATTGACCAACATAGTGAGAATCCAGATGACCGGCTGGCAGCACTAGGGATACCAGAGAAATCCGAAATAGACCATGATGCATGGGCGTCATATATTACATGTGGCTCCCATGCACCCCCGGCATTTTTGCTAACAGACAAAGCTTTTTCTCTGCGGTTTTTGACCCCAGAAATAGAGGAAACGACGTCTTCTATGAACTCGCCGTGAGGAGAAGGCAACCAAGTGGTTCAGATTGATACGGTCCCGTCGCGAATCGGACGGTTCCTAGACAAGGCCGAGGCCTTGATGCGGAAACGCAGATTCGACGCTGCAATTGCGACCTTAGAACGGGGACTATCTGTTGAACCGACCAATGTTAGGGCTTGGGAGCAAGTCGCTGTCTTGCAACCTCGAATTGAGGCAGCCCAAGAAGGCCATAGAAGCACTCGACCACATTCTCGTCTTCGCACCTAGGGCGGGCCGAATCTGGGCGGACAAGGCCTACCTACATTTGCTTCTCAACGAAGATCTCGAAGGAATCAAGGCCCTGAAGGAAAGCCTACGGCTCCGTCCGAGGAATGCACGTGACTGGCAGTTGCTCGGGATAACCCTCATGCTCAATGAAGAAATAGACGAAGCCATGGATGCTTTCGAGAGAGCTCTGCTACTCGAGCCAAACTCTGCAGCGACGTGGTACAACTACGCGGTCTGTCATTTTCTGAATGACGACTATGATTCAGCTTTGGATGCGGCAGAGTACGCGTTTTCGATCGAACCAATGCTCGAAGACGAAAGCGAGGATTGGCTTGAGTACGTTCGAGGCGAAGTCCTAGCATCCGAGGAAGATGACGAGGATTCCGACGACGGGGACGCCAGCTAGACCGAGATTCTACTCTCGCTGGACCCACCATACTCTTCGCCCATTCCAATCATTAGCTTCGACTCTCAAGGAACCGTAAGACTGTTCACTTGACACCATAGCTGGAAATCTGCCGCTCGTTGCTCCACGTTTTCGAGGATTGAAAACATGCGACATTCATTTAATAAACACAGAGTCCAGACTTTGAGTCGTACCATACGGAGGCAGGCATTTTGGATAGCCGTCAATGGCGCATACAACTCGACAAGATAGCAGAAATGAAAGCCATGCTTGTGTCCGTCGACCCATCGCTCGAGGAGCAGGCAGAAAGGCAGATGCATCATCTCTATGACATCTTTGCGAACCTCACTAAGCTTGAGAATGATGCAGCAACAGCTGGCATGCTCAAGAAGGGCAAGGTGAAGACACAGGCTGACAAGATTGCCAGCGACCTCCAGGACTACTTCATGAGAACCGTAAGGGATTTCGCTGAACTCTTCAAGAAGGAGCAGAAAGACATCATATCTGTTCTGCCACGATTGCAGATGCTCAAGCCTGAAGAGATCAAAGCATACGCCATATCGAACGTTCCGTCCGCGGCCGCAGGCAGCACCGAGGATTTTCAAAAGCTTTTCAGCTTCGCAGAAACCTTCTCCAAACGGTCGGTAGCGCTATACCAGCAACTCTCCAGAGAAACCAAGACGTTGCTTGACGAGAACAAGCGCACTGTGGAGACTTATGAGAGGCACGTCAGTATCGACAAGGGAGAGCTCGCTACCACAACATCTACTGATGATATCTCCACTCTTTCGATTATGAATCTCATTCTGCTATCGGAGAAGCTGAAGGCGGAGAGAACCTATCTTGACAGCAGGAAGGATGAAGTAAGTCGTATGCTGTCAGTTCATCTTGTATCAGACCTCGATTCGCTCTCTGTTTCCATGGAGACCGCATCAAGGCTAGGACTTGAATTGCCGGTCGACTTCAGTCAAAAGCTCCGAGTCCTTGGCAGAGATGCCGCCAAGGCAACCAACCTGACCACTTTGATGAGCTTAGATAACCAGCTTCAGTCAGCTAGAACTCAGATGGCTAGCATGCTAAGGGACAAAATCATCAACATAAAGCACGAAGTCACGAGCAAGATTGCCGAAGGGGGAATCCCTACTACAGCAGATATCATTCCACAGGGTCCCTCGGCCGGGATAGAAAGCGAAGACATCGCAAGCTTGCTCTCATCATTAGGGAGAATGGGAGAGTGGACAGGTCAGGTCAGAATTGCTCTGAAGGACAGGACCGAAGACATCCTACAAGAAATCGACAAGGCAGTTGAAGCTCCCGGAGATGCTGGCATCAAAGACCTGCCTGCTGTAAAGCAGTTTCTTGCCGATTCGAGGGCTCAACTGGATAAGGCAGACATCGATGCCTTGGTGAGGATTTACCTCAAAGCTAGGACCATGCAGGAAGAGGAGCGGAAGTTCATTACTGATAGAATTCGGTCATATATGGCTCGGTTCAATGAATTGGCAACTTCAGCAGACCGCGTCCTCGATTACGCCCAGCTTAGTAAGAAGGCACCCAAAGTCGAGGATCTTCAGACTGGCGGAAACGTATACTTACTTCAGGCTCTCGCACAGCTAAAACAAGCTGTCGACAGCGGAGTGGCCACTTTCCGCGATGCATGCAATCAGGAAATTGAAGCAATCATCGAGGATTTGCAGACAATCAAGCCAGCCTATGCGGAGATATTCCTCCCCATAACTGAGAAGCTGGACGAAGGGAAGCAGAAGCTGCAGAAGCTGAATGAATTCGCAGCAATCCGGGCCGAGATGAGAAACATCAAGGATGCAATTCTCGTCATGGCAAAGGAGGCACTTGAGAATCTCAGGTACAGACTCGGCGTGAAGATTAGGCTTGCAGCCGCGAAGCTGATGGGCACAGGTGTCGTGATGCCGCCCGAAGTTCAGGAAGGAATTGCTGAACTCAACAACATCGGTGTCGCCGCGGAAACCGTGTTCAGCCTGCCCGCAATAGCACGCAAAATGATTGAGGTCTATGAGCAGAAGATTTCGTCGGTGGTCATCACACTTCTGATGGACGAAGTCACAAAGCTGGAGACGTCTTTCGCGAAGGCGAAGAACATTGGTGTCGACTTGGACAAGGAGCTCCAGACGCTTGCCAATCTCAGGTCAAACCCACCAGAGGAACTGGAGGGAGCAGCCGAGTCATTCGATAGACTTCAGAAGCTTACAACCTCTCCTGTTGTGCTTCAGAAAATCAAGAGCCGAGCCTCCGAAGCGTATGTCCAAATCAACAATGCCGTGAAGACGTTCGAACAGCAGGGCATGGGAGAATCGGTTGAAAGGATGAAGACTCTAATTGACCAAGTACCTGCCCAGTTAGCCTCGCAGCCAAAGCATGTGTTTGAGTCACTCGATGTCTGTTTGACCCTCGCGACCATCCAAGAGGAAATGATCAACATGATCAAGACCATGTCCAATAAGGACAAGCAGGAGTATGAGAAGACTCTGCGCGAGAGGAGCAAATACTACTCAACAATTGAACGGGTCTACGAAAAGCATCCGAAAGACTTCAGCAAGCTCATCTACCCGCTCGACAACATGAAAAAGATGGAGTCGGATTTGGCATCAGCCCGC
>CAVSBO010000002.1:0-5578 GCA_963726195.1 Candidatus Thorarchaeota archaeon | reverse complement strand
TTGTATTATTGGCGTCTTTCCGAACTGTCCAAGATGGGACGCGGCTTTCTAGATGGAGAATTGTGGGGCACTAAATGTCCAAAGTGTGGTGACAAGTTCTTCCCGCCAAGGGTGAATTGCTGGCGTCTTGATGAGGATTTGCAGCGCACAGATTGGATCAAACTGGCGCCACGTGGAACCGTGCATACTTTCACCGTTGCTGGGTGGTCAGGACGATCGTCCCTGAAGCGGCTGCCATTCGTCTTGGCGTACGTGGTGGTGGATGGGTGCAAGACTGCAATAGCCAATGAGCTTAGAGGCATCAAGCCGTGGGAACCGGAGTTCAACATGCCTGTCAAGGTTGTGTGGGTACCGAAGGAAGAAAGGCGCGGGGTTATCACCGACTTTCACTTCGAACCGGCAGATGGATGGAAGCCGGGACCGATGAACCCGGAGAAGGAGAGAATCAAGGAGCTTTGTGCGCCCGTGTATGAGTGGGTCAAGACTCTGAAATAGTGGCAGCTTCTATGGAGTTGGCAGATTTCTGCCACTCTACCGCTTTTTCCTATCGAGGCTGACATTCACCTGAATCTCATCTCTCTTCGCATGCTACATATCTAACTGGAATCTGTCGCTCGGAGTGGTGAGGTGCCGTATGATGGCAGGTTACATAGAAAGGATTGTCGTGTGTGTGGGAAGAACAGATGTTCTCCCATGTCAGTTCTGTTGTAGCAAGCACGGCGCCCCTGCGCTATCCGCCAAGCAATGGAGTTTGGAATCGACATGACCATAAGAAGCAACGGAAACGCTACGCTTGCAGTGGCTGCAAGATACACTCCCCTTCTTGAGCACTTGTCTTGACAGAGACGGACAACCAGCACACCAAAGACAAATCCAAAGAACGTCACAGGAAGAAGGCCAATCATACTAAGTGGGTCGAGCACGAAGAATCCCTGGTAATAGAAGTTGTAGTTGTCTCCGAAAGCGAATGTCCATAACGGCGCAATAATTACATGTTCCACGTAGAAAACTTGATGGCCCACAATCCCATCTCCACTGATTGAACTAAACACTGCAATCGGTGCGAACAATGTCACAAGAGTCATCAAGAGCACAATCTGACGGATTGTGAGGGCACTGAACCATCTGATCGGCTCTTCATTCCCCGCTCGTTCCCTCTCAAGGAGGTCACGCAAGAGTCCATATTAAAGCCATTGCCTGCACAACAGAACGCGAACAGTGCAGTCTGTGCCGATGGAGCAGACAGGTGGTTACCATGACTGCAAACCCTGATGAATTCAGCCGATGCCATCACAGACCTACTAACGATATCGAGGAGTGAACAGTAGAGACCTAGACCATGAATGATTGCAGCCATTATGACCTGACACGCCGTTTCACCAGCCAAAGAGTGTGGACCCAGGCCAGCAAGTAGAGTTTTTCGTTATGTTAACGCTCTTCAGCACAGTGTGGTAGTCGTTTCTACGCACGACTGAGTCCATGGGATGCATCCTGATGCGGAGATTCACGTGGCAATCATTCGCCTGCACGAGGAGATAGGGTCTCGGCTTCTGTATCGGCAGAGGAGTCAGTCCTAGTAGTGTGTTGAGAGGAAAACAGCCCTCTTTTCCAGTGTGCTTTCCTTGAGGAAGAGTGTCTCGAGCAACAGATTGATGGTAGAAGCCACCACTCTCAGCAGCTTCTCACATCCTAGAAGAGAATAGACAGTGCTCCCATAGTCAGCCCAATTCCTATTTCTCGGGGCGTCCTAGAGATCTAATACCAATCTGGAATATCAATAGGCCCGACAATGTCAGGGGAAGACTGCCAAACAGAAAGAACGCATAGCTGGGGTCCGTTCCAAGCCAACCTGAACTAATCACTGCGACTGGCAGTCCTAGCGAAAACACCATCACAACTACGAGGGCCGAGATTATGTTTAGCTTGTACATGGAGGAATGTTGGTCCTCGTATGTAGGGTTTATGGCTGTAACTCCAATCCCCGTGAGAGTAGACCCCCACACCAGCAACAGAGCTTGGCCAAAGATGGTTAGGCTAAGGGGAATGCTGAGTCCTAATAACCAGGTTGCCACGGCAGGCAAAACTGCGAGCGGGCAAGGACAAGATAACCATCGCCATCAGACGTGCATGAACTAGCTTATCCGATCCTCTTGGCGTAGTCTTGAAAACCCAGAGATGGTTCCTGCTCTCAAGGAAGCCCGTGCCACTAAATGATGCAACAGCGACAGTCGGGTATACCATGGTTACTGCCATCACCGCAAGGAGGAATATGACTCTAGGAATCAGCGACATGGTTTGGCTGTCCAGCCCACCCATACTAGTGACAACAATCTGTACCACAAACCCGGGGATGGTCCCCAGGACAAGCGCGTAACAGTATCTGACAATGTTTGCGGTCTTCCGAAAGAAGTCCTTCATTGCAACAACCACAAGTGCACCGGTTGGCCACCCGAAGACACGCCTAATACCGCGAAAGAATCTGTTCTCTTTGCGGACAGTCCTCACGATTTCGGTTCGGGCACCCAGGTCAAAAGTGAACACTCTATCTGCCGCCAGTGCTCCAGCCACAAGAGACAACAATGCAAAGGCCAACATGAGTACAGCACATCCCTGCGCGCTAGAGACAAGTACTGACTCAAATGCTTCTACTGCGCTGGTGAGAGCAATACCCCACTAAACAGCAGAACACTCCAAGTAACCAAATCCGCTCCCCAAGTGAAAGGCAGGAAGATTACCAGCTCGCTCTTCATCGACTGGTTCAGCAAATCAGGCAAGTATAGAAACAATATCACGGGCACTATCAGAATCAAAGCAGTCAGAACGCTAATCACCTTGGCGATGGCATCCCCGCGAGAGGATTGTGCCAGCCTCCCTCGAACTGTCGATGCCAGTATGTCTGATATCCAGAGTGCCGGGAACGTCGTGACGAGAACGCTCGCGTATATCGCAAGCACCCCTTCCCACTGTACCTGAAAGGTCGATATGACCGGTGAGATTAGGAGAGGTGACAGGCCCATGACAAGGAAGAAATAGACAGGAACCTTGCCCAGCCATTGGCCAAAGAGTATGCTACGTGTGCTTGTGCCAGTGCTGAGGAGTATCTCACATTGTGCTATCTTCATTTCCTGAACTGCTTTCGATATAGGGAATGCAAAGAACAGTAGCCACAACATCATAGTCACAGCCCTGACCATTGAGGACGGGTCGCTTGCGATGAGAATACTAAGGGCGGGCAGGAATTGACCGAATACGATGTCCAGCAGCCTAAAGGCGATCGTAGAGACCCATATGATGACGCCCAGCAGAAGTCCGATAAGGGCACTCTTTCGTGCTCTTCTGATTCTCTCTGTCGAGAGTAGGAACTCAACTTTCGCAATGGCTAGCCATTCCCTAGGCATACTCACGTCCTCCAGTCGAGTAGACGCTCTCTTGGAACCTCGCCGCCAACTATCTTCATGTAAGCCCCTTCCAGACTCGTAGAACTGGTCTTGTCAACTATGTCTTGGGGTGACCCAAACGCTATCAGGCGCCCGTTGACGAGTATTCCCAAAAGATCACAGAGACCCTCGGCCAGGTCCGTCATGTGAGTACATATGAAGAATGTCGTCTTCGTTTCTTCCGACAGAACGCGGATCATGTCCTTGACCAGAATGCTGGCCGCAGGATCCAAATGCGATGTGGGCTCATCAAGAAATACTAGGGAGGGTTCATGTATCAATGCAGAGGCTACGAGGACCTTCTGCTTCATGCCGGCGCTGTAGGACTCCATCTGGTCATCTTCTCTTCCAGTTAGACCCAGTAAATCAAGCATCGTATCGATGCGTTTCATCAGAGCACCGTGATCCATATTGCGTAGTGCTCCAAGGAACTCCAGAAACTCGACTGCCGAAAACTTGGAATAGAGACCAGGTGTTTCAGGGAGGAAGCCCGTAGCCCTCTTGATCTCGTTTCGCTGCGAGTGGATGTCGAAACCGCACACGGTAGCGCTCCCTTGAGTGGGTCTTAGGAACCCCACAAGTATGCGAACAGTTGTTGTCTTTCCAGCCCCATTAGGGCCCAAGAATGCGAATCGACTTCCCTTCGGAATGTCGAGGTCCAGGCCTGCTAACGCCTCAATCTTCCCGTAATTCTTTGTCAACTTCCTAGTCGTTATTTCCATTATCTCCCGTCTCCAAAGCGTAGAGGCCGATTCAGTCTTGTATGAAAGTAGTAGAAGGCTGACCCCCAAGCAATCGCAAGAGCGACAATCCATAGGGCGAACAACGCGACGGCCGGATTCACCGCGAGCACACCGTATCCTATGTAGGCGGCCATCCACGGCATCGCAAACAGGAGGAAAATGAATGCATTCCGGGAGCCTAAGACAAAGAGTTGCATGCTCCGTTCATCCTTCCTCGAGTCGATCCTGGCGCGCCACAAAATAAGAAGAATCACTGCCACAGTTGCAGACGCTACTATGAGCAGATGGAACGCTTGATCCGGGACGGCAATCATCAAGGATACAATGAACACGACAGCAATTACTAAAAACGCCGCGTTTGCCAGTATATCCCTACGCTCCATGACTCTTCCCCCTATAGTTGAAAATCTCCTCGATAGATATCTCGAACTCGGCTGCTAATCGGAATGCGAGTTCCAAGGATGGGTTGTACGTGCCCCGCTCTACAGCTATTATCGTTTGGCGAGTGACGCCCACCCTTTTTGCGAGAGCCTCTTGAGTCCAAATCCCTGAATTGTCGTCTTCGTTCATGCGCTTTTCCCTCAGTTCCTTGACACGGTTGACAATCATCCTGATCACGCAGGCCGAGATGTAAAGTATACTATACGTAAAGCAAACTTTACATAAGTGCTTTGCGGTGACGGGCCGCTGGCAGCGCGAGCTCTCGGGATTCGACCTTGGCATGTGGGTTCCTATGCCCGTGATGGTAGTCTGGGCGCGGAAGGAGGATAGAGGTGGGGTGATCACCGATTTCCACTTCGAGCCCGCGGATGGCTGGAAGCCGGGATCCATGAACCCCGAGAAGGAGCGCATCAAGGAACTATGCGCGCCCGTATATGAATGGGTCAAGACTCTCAAGTAGTCATTCGGTGGAGTCGGCAGATACTCGACTGCTGGCATCACCTCAATTTGTCCCAAGTCAGATGCCATGACGTAGGGTGGTCTGTGCACTGAACCAACATTCGGTCTCCGACACGGACTATCGAAGGATAGCGCGGTCACTGACGGGCCGCTATAATCTATTCGATATACACTCTAGATGGAGTACGAATGCTCTCTCATCCATTCTGCAAGCTTTGGGGGTGCCATCTCACCTTGAGCAACTCTTATGACAGTGGTCTCAGCGTTATCTGTCGATGCATTGAGTCCGAAACCATTGAGCAGCAGGAAAACCCTGGCTGCGGTCCAGCCAGTCCTTTTGTTCCCATCCACGAAGGGATGACGTATCACAATGCAGTGCATAAGCGCAGCGGCCTTGGACCACACGGATTTACTAGTTTCAATACCGAAAACCGACATCATGGGAAGTGCGACACAGTTCTCCAATGATTCCTCAGATAGGATACCTGCTTCGCCGCC
>CAVSBO010000001.1:0-11218 GCA_963726195.1 Candidatus Thorarchaeota archaeon | reverse complement strand
AAGGTCTCTCCATTGTAGAGCTGAGTACTCACCATGTCCCGAGGAAATCAGGGAAGAGAAAGATGTTCTCACCAACCAAGCGCCTGTTGTACCCGTTCAGATTGGCCGGTGCATTTGTCGCTGTTCGAATAGCTTTGTCGAAACTCTCGTCCGACGTGTCTTGAGAGTGCGAACAAGGCCGTATTTGATTGCACGTGGTCTACGAGGTTCTCATTCTCGATGAGCAGAGAAGTCGTAGCATCTGACCATGTAGAAACAGAAATATGGCGCAAGCCCGAAATCAGGATGTGTCGATAGTTGAGGCGACGGAATAGTGTGCAGCATGGCGAAACCGACGAACCGCTCTTTTCGTATTGGAGTAGTCAGCACTAGGTTATTCCCTGACCGCGGAGGTCCCGCACACTACGTCTCGGGTCTCTCGCTTGCGCTTAAGGCCCTCGGAGTGGAGAGTACGATCATAGCGAGCTCCGCAAATCGCTACTCTGCAACTGAGAAAGAAGATCGAGAGGCAATCAAGAGGCTTCCTATGAGGGCGCCTGATCCGCAGGCCGGGCTTTTCACGAAGATGATGTACTCGTTATCCTATGCACTTCTCGGGACCCTACTGGGGATCTACTGGTTTGCCAAGAGAAGAGTATGCGTGGTCCATGCACATAGTCCTTCTCTCTCTAGCGTGGTCGGCCTTCTGTTATCGCGGGTTTTGAGGGTGCCCCTGGTGATTACAGTTCATGGGATGTTGGGCCCTCGTTTCAAATGGTCAAAAGATTCTGGGAGTTTCCTCAGTCTAACCCTTGAGGCGATTCTTGTCAGATCAGCCGCCTCTGTGATAGCAGTAACTTCGGACTACGTGCCAATCATTGAGCAACTCGCTCCGCATACGTACGTATGCCAGATAGGTAGTGGCGTTGATACGAGCATGTTCAGTCCTCCACAGTCGAAGGAGGACGCGATTCTTGCTAGGCGCGAGTTAGGAATCGACGACGACACGCAGGTTCTATTATGGGTTGGGAATTTCGATCTTGAAGAAAAGTTGATGGGTGTCTTAGACTCAGTGCAGGCAATGAAGGATCTTGAAGGCCAAGTCCAGCAACCCCACGTACTACTGCTAGTTGGCTCAGGCATGTTCAAGCCTGAGGTTGAAACACGAGTCGCACAGCAAGGATTGACCGATCGCGTCCGATTCTTGGGTCAAAGAGATGATGTTCCGAGGATAATGAGGCTATCCGATGTGTTCATTCTGGTTTCACACCATGAGGGCTCCACCGAACGCGCTACTTGAAGCCATGGCAACGGGTCTGCCTTGTATAGTAAGCCGGGCTGGTGACATGCCTAGATTGTTGGCAGATGCAGGCCTTTTGGTGGTCCCTGGTGACATAGACAACCTAGTTTCAAACATAGGCTCTCTTCTGAAGTCTCTACAACTGCGTAAGGAAATGTCACAAAGGAGCAGAAATCGGGCTGTCGCAAACTTCTCTTGGAATCGAATAGCAGAACAAACAATGGAAGTATACGCCAGGGCTACCGGGTCTGCTATTCGCTCGTAGCATCTGGCAGGATTGTGGAAACAAACCAATCATTTCCGTATGCGAGACATCTCCCCCTGTGCCGGGGCCATCTTCATCTGTGAGATGGTTTGTCACTTGCTCAGTAGGGCGGACTGCTGACGCTGTGTAGGGAGTTCTCATGTTCTTGTCATTATTATTGTTTGCCCGAAGCTTTCTACTGTAATGTAACTGGGCCCGAAGAACTTGCTCCAGCTGGGATCGTACCAAGGTAGACTCTGACGGTATTCCGCACCCAAACCAGTTCCGCCGCTCCTTGCAATGACTATCCAAGCCGAGGTGCGCGGAGATATGACTATGAAGGCGACTCCGCCCCTGGATTCGACAAGGTCGCCGTATGGTCCGAGTTCCTCCCCGGATGTCGCATTAAAGAATGAGAACACGATACCGAACAGCGTGGAATTGTCCAGAGGTGATGGAAGCCGACCGGATTCAATTGAGGCGGTAGAGCAGTTTCTCAATATGAAAGACCTCATCAGGAACCCAGTAGCGGCATCAGTCAAGACATATCCTCCAGCCTGGAACGTGTCGACCCAGCCAATCGAAGGCGTGTATCTCATCGGCAGATATGTTCAGAGGCTCATTCATCATTCCAATGTCCATTCGGGCTACCGTCGGTACAGCTGACAGCCCGACGATAAGCAGGACTGCTAGGACGAACGCAGTCTCAGACCTACTAGCATTCACTTTTCCAGTTGACACGTGTATCATTTTGGCAGCGGTAAGAACCGTGCCTGCCACAAGAACTGCCCCTTCAACTATACAGATGGACAGAAGCGGTCTGATATACAACTCTGTTCTGTACCCGTAGCTGGTAGGCAGAAAGAAGACGACCAGATAGAACATCGCAGAAAGCAGCACAAACCGGTCATCTCCTATCTCCTCAAGGTGTGAGCTATTTCTTCGACAGACTGACCATGCCAATGAAGCGAGCCCACACGCGAGAAGCAGTATCTGGAGCAGCGAATAGGCATTTGTAAAGATCGCTACATCTAGTGACAGACTCGCAGTGACGTCGAGGAATCCAAACGGGAGTTGGAAAACTAGAGGGGCAATACCAAACAAGGGTAACAGTGCGTAGTATACCACAATGACGAGAGTGCCACCAAGTATCCCTGATACTATGATGAGATTAGCCAAACGGTGTTTTATCGTACTATTCGGAGATCGATTGCACCACATGTAGGCAGTCAAAGGAAGAGTTGTCAGCAAGGCGGCCGGGTAGATTACAATCAGGCATAGAACTGCACCCGCGACCGTCACTAGGAGTGAGCGGCTTTGTGGTGCCATCCTAATAGCGCTGAGGACAAGAAGTGTCGAAACAAAGACGTAGGTTGAAGGATATGTGTAGCGAAGTCCCAATAGTGCCCCGCCTTCGGCCACGAAGCTTGTAGCGAACAGCGTAAGAAGAGGCTTCCACTTCCCAGCCATGAATTCTTCAAAGAAGACGTGCATCACAACAGTTCCAATGGGGTACACAAGAAAGATGCCATATCCGAACAGCGGAAATGGGTCAAGACCGCTTGAGAGTACAATCGCCGCCGCTATACAATGGAAAACGTATGGATAGGTGCCAAACAGTGAAAAGCTCCCTCCTTCGGCAGCGATTAGCCTTGTCACACCGCTGTGCACAAAGAGGTCTGCGCCAGCGGCTTCTGGCCATTGCAGGTATCTAGTCAGCCAGACAGCCATCAACACACCAAACAGGAAAGAAAGTATGAATCGCAAGTTCGGCCTGACCAGTTGAAAGCCCGTTTCCGACAGAGAAATGCTACGACGATTGTGGCTGATCTTTGCATAGTGTTGCAGCCCATGAGCGTCCAAGACCAGCATGACAAATACAAGGGCTGGCAGCATCCAGCGGAGTAACATAAGCGATGCGAACACGATGGCAAAGCATGAGGTCATCATGATGCTGAGTAGTGAGTCAATCAGGAGGTTCACTCTCATAGAATCAGATGAGAGTCTGACCGCGACGGATTGGATAAGACCTAGTCTGAGGGATTGGCCGACGACAAGGAACATGAGCATGAAGTCAAAGACTGCCGCCAAGCTTGAGCCACCTAGGAGAGCGCTGCCGAAAGCTAGAGCAACCAAACACAAGTGGAGAACCAGCACTGCTGGGCTCATTTCCCGAAGGGACGTTTCCACACCGACTTCGACCATCTGGCCTGACCAATCCGCGATTGTAGTGGAGGTTGGATGTGATGCTTCCTAAGACTGTTTCGCCTCAAGCGGATCCGTGGAATAATCCAAGGCAGGAGAATGATGGCCTCGTAAACTGAAGCATACTCCACCGGACTCGATCGTCTGCTCAATACCCCGGTGTTCATCAGTCTAGGGTGTTCAGAGGGGCACTATTCTCCAAATCCGCCTCGCAGCCGATAAGAGTAGTCTTACGATTCGCTTCGCCCATATAGCGCTGTCAATGATCTGGGTTTCCGGATTGAATCAGGCCCGTTCACTACAACAGCGATCTGAGGTATGTGACAAGTTGCTCGCCCCTTTTTTCGAGGGTATGATACTTAAGGACCGTTTTCATCCCGTTTTCAGATATCTCGTTTCGCTCCTCTTCATTTCGCAGGTAGTATCTAATCTTGTCAAGGAAGTTGGCTTCGTTGACCTCGACGAAGTTCTCACCTGCTACGAAGTGTAAGTCTTCTGCATCGTGAGGTCTAGGAGCCATTACCAAGGTCTTGCAGGCCAATCCCTCGGTGTATTTCATGAGTGCATAGTTATAGACTGAAGAATCAAATATGAAGATCCTGGAATGAGAGAGGAACTTCGCGTAGTTGTCACGAATCAGCGCTCCGGACGCCGCCTTCCCTCGCGCCATATCATAACGAGCATGCGGCGGCATGACAAACCTGAAGTCTGTCACCTTCTGAAGCTCAGTCATGATTCTGTATCTGAGTGGGTATACAGATTGGACAATGCTACCGCTTGAGGCGACATCGATTGTTCTGGGAAAAGCATAATCCTTGAAGACTTCTGTATTAACACAATGTGGTAGCCATCCCAGTGTTACATCTTCGTTCCTGCTTCTCCAGCTATGAAATCAGCTTCAGATTCATGACAAACTTGTAGTCAAACAAGCACAAGTCGACTTGGTTCCTAGCGACATATTGGAGCTTTTCTCTTAACATGTAGTGAGGGTCGGACACGAGAATCGCCTTGGGAATGTCGACATCAGCCAGGTTCCGCCATGCAGGGGAGGGCGGAAAGAACGAGTCTATGAAGATGACTTCGGGTTCAACTTGCTTGCAGACTCTCGCAATGTCTGTTTCGACATTGCTTCTCACTATGCCGGAAAGGTGGCCAGCGAGTTCGAGAGAGGGTCCATGAGTTTCCCGAGCCTGTCGACATTCATGTACTTCAGCAACGAACTAGGTCCACCAAGCATAGGTCCATGGACATGGAAGTCCTGTGTCTTGGCCAGCCATTGCAGCATGTAGTACCATTCAGCTGCGTAGAAGTTGTCTTGATTCTTGCCAAGATACAGAATTCTCAACTGCGCATCACCCAAACGACGATCCAGTAACTAATGAATCGGACTTGCAGCCTGATTCAGAAGCTCGGACTGCATCCATTCGAGCACACCCTTAGGGAGATGAATTATACCTTTCGCTTCCTCCAATGCAGGTGCGCCTGAATCAGACCAATCTCACCCCGCGTCTGTTAACCTTCTGTTGTTCCTAACATTGCAGGCGCATTCCAGAGAGTGGAATATCGATCGCTCTGAAAAGTGACAGCCACCGACAGAGCTGGCGGCATTCAATCTACACGGACAGATAGCTTTTGATACACTCATTTTTAATAAGAGGAATACGAGCTCTTCATCTGTGCAATGACCGAAGGGACCACAATGACAAAGGAGAACCCGGCTAGAGGTGCAGCATATCTCTATGCAGGCACATTTGCTGGGATGGCCCTTGGCTATGTATATTGGATCGTCATTGCCAGAATAGCTAGTCCCATGATAATCGGCACTGCTTCAATTGGGTTGAGCGTAGTTGCCATAGTGCTAAGTCTTGCAGATCTAGGTGTGGCCGTTGGAATGCGCGGCTTCTTAGGGAGTACCTATGGTCAGAATCGATTCCCGCTTTTCAGACGCTATTTCTATTCAGGAGTGAGGGTTCTGGCAGTTTCCACATTGGTCGCCTTTTTCATCCTACTCACGACTGGATTCGTACTGACCGGTGTCTTTTCTGTTCCCTATTCGATAGTTATCATCGCGGCTTTCACTGTGTTGATTGCCAACATGGACCCTCCGATTCAGTCAGTCCTGATCAGCACCATGAGAACTGATTACCTAGCCGTTGCCAGCCTAGCAGCTGGTATTGGGAAAATCAGTGCTGGTGCCTTTTTCGTCCTGAGTGGATTCGGGGCCGAAGGCGTCTTGCTTGGGTTGCTAGTTTCATATGCCGTTTCTCTTCTTGTCGACTGCATATTCTCAGGGCGACTAGTGCGAAGGATGGTAGCTGGTAGCCTGCCCGGCTCAGAGAGGAAAGGGTACAGTCGGGATGTCTTAGTCGCTGGGATGCCAACTTACGTCCCTATGGCCATCCAGACCGTCGGAACATTCTTGGGCGTTCTTATCTTATACGGCATTTCCGGGGCTCAACAGGCAGGATTCTACTACGTTTCATTGCAGATTTTCGGTGTTGTGCTCTTACTGCCGACGGCCATTACAAGCATACTCTATCCGTACATCAGTGGCCACCAAGAGGAAGGTCCTAGGTTGATGAACCAAGGCATCAGATTTGCGCTTCTCTTGTCGTTGCCACTCATCTCATTCTTGATTGTCTATCCCGCATTGCCGCTTGCCATCATGAGCCCGGAATACGCTGCGGGTGCGACTGTCTTCCAATTGTTCCTAGCAAGTATACCCCTTATCACGGTGTACAGCGGTATCGTTTCGTTCTGCTATGCTATAAACAGGTACAGACTGGTGCTCTTCGTGGGTCTATGCACAAATGTTCCTAGAGTCGTGATGTACTTGATTCTTGCACCGCTGTATTCCGACATCGGTGCATCGGCATCATTTCTTCTTGGTGCATTCCTCGGATTCTGTGCTGCGATCTTGGTGGCAAGAAGGCTTCAGTCTGTAGTGGAGTGGAAGTCAATGGCTTTGTTGCTGATTCCTCCGACAGCAATCTCTGTCGCGGTTTGGTGGGTCAACCTCAACTGGATTTTCGCACTACCTGTTGTCATGTTGTTGTCATATGTGTCCTACGCCAGGTCGAAAGCTGTTACTCAATCGGAACTCACTATGATAGGGGGGATGATACTGCCCAAGGCTATCACTGACAGATATGCACTTCATCTCAAGTGGCTGCTGAGACTGATATACGGCAGCTGAGTGCGCTGAGTCCCGCCACCGTTCTGCTTGATGGCCTGTTTTCAGGAGTCTGTCAGCGCCGGCGTTCCATGCTTCCAAACCACTGAGATAGTCACGATTGTGTTCAACGGTTCTTTCTGCCACAGTGCTGTTGACCTGCAAAACCCCATAGATTCTGATCTCATCAAGGTACAAGGTCCAGTTCGTATCCTCATTCTGGAATCCCAGACTTATGGACTTGAGCGGGCCCTCGGTATAGCCCGGTGTGTCAGTCAGTTTCCAAGTGCGTTTGCTCCAATACAGCAGTGGGGTGGTTTCCTCGGTGTAGAACGCGTAGTTACCCATCATTCCATTCTGGCTGAATCCGAAGACCCTGCCCCACAGATCGGTCGTGTTTGCTCTCCACTTGACTTCAAGATAGAGATCTTGTTGACTGGCAAAGGATGGCACGTCTGTGTAGAGATGGTACCATGTGGTGGGATGTGCTGAGTTAGTCCATTGCGCTATCTGACCATCAGTTGTCGGATGGTTGCCAGCATTAATGTCCCACCCAGTGAGATTATCGAATGAGTCGAAGTAGTACAAAGATACCTCCTGCCTAACAAGGATTCTAACCCCTCCAAACTGCTGGACAAGCTGATACGGAGGCGCGAAGAACTTCGCCCACGCCATATCGTCCAATGTAAGTCTCAAGTTGTAGTCGGCGAACTCAATTGGGTTGTTGTTCCGTTGCCGCCAAATCCATTCGCTGGTTCTAGGCGAAATCAGTATGTACGTAACGCCGCCAATGTAGGAAGAGATACTGTCGTAGCTAGAGGTATCGTCCCAAGAGCTCGCGTTAAGAAATGCATAGATCTTCGGCCATAGATAGCTCGCTTTTCCTAGAGTATAGAAGCCACTCTCGGTAATCAGTGAACACGAACAGTTCCTGAGGACGAATCCGTTCATTATGAAACCTGTTGTGGGGTCGGTTAGGACATAGCCTCGTTCAGGCATATTCTCCTTAAGCCACTCAAATGCCTGCAGTTCATCAAGATGAGGTGTGTGAGTTTCCCATCTCATCTCTGTGTCAATTGCTACTGCCGTAGGATATGCTGAGGCGACCAAAATCGCCGCTACTGCCGCGAGGGCAGCATATCTTGAGAGAACCTTGCCGAGATTCCCGGGTCGTTTGAACCTACCCAGAGGGTATTTCGCTGCTCTTACGACGGCAAATGCTCCCGTGACCATACAGAGGAAGAAGAAAGGACGACCGTACTCCTCAAATCGGAACGCGACTGCCACGGGGAGGAAGAAGCACACCAAGTACAGGATTGTCAGCAGCAGCAGGCCTCTATAGTCAAATGCTGAGTTCTCTTTGTCTGTCGCAAGACCACGATAGTAGACGGCAAGTGAAAGAACACCAACAAAAAGCAGGAGCAGCTGAAGAGGCGAGTACGCAAGCCGAAGGATCAGAATCTCCTGTGATAAGGATGGCCCGACAGTGAAAGAGACCCATCCGAGGGCGAAGGTCCAGTCCAGTTGTCCTAAGAGCAGAGTGGCCAGATAATAGACTATGATAGAAAGGGCTCCGATAACGGGAACCCACAGAATCATCGTGGCAACTATGCGGTTCACGCGGCCGCTAATGGCTCGGCGGTTCCAGAAGTAGACGACCGCAGGCAATGTCCCCATAACCATGTAGGGATAGACGACAATCGCCGTGAGATACGAAAGAAATGCCACTGACTGTGTCACTGTTGTACGCGGGACTAGGTCCAATGCTAGGATGATTAGTATGGTGACTGTGTACGCATAGGTGGATGGGAGCAAGTACTGAGGTCCAAGTAGTGCGCCGCTCACACCAACAAACGGAATGAGAATTGATGCCATTAGAGACATCAATTTGCTCATTGAAATCGCCTTGCAGAGAAGGTAGGTCAGCATCAACGAGATCGGATATGTGACAATGACGCCGTAAGCGAGAATCGGATAGGGATCCAATCCCGCCATGATGGCTATAGAGGAGAGGATAGCATGAAAGCCCAGAGAGTACCCTGGAAACAGAGTGCTGAAGCCTCCGTATTCGGTGATGGACTGCGCCGCCGTTAGATGAATGAAGATGTCTTGGCCGAAGGCCTCTGGCCATGTTAACCAAGAGAAACGCCACAGGATAATGGCCACACCGACAATCACACAAATAGCGGGAGGAAGGAACATACCAATTCGTGTTTCTCTACGGTCCTGATTCTGTGAGGAAATTGACAAATCTGGCGTTGATTCCCGGACAATTGACACCAAGTCAGATATCACGACTGCAATGACGAGTACGATTCCTGTGTATGCGATCGCCCAGAGATACCCTAACGTTATCACGAGGATCGAAGTGAACACTATACTGATGAGTGTGTCAAGAATAGACCTCCCGAGTCTGGGGTAAGCATCAAGCTTCGGAGTCAGCATTCCAAGAAGTCCGAGTCTTAGCGAATTGCCAATCACAAAGAACGTTAAGAGAAAGGCCAAGACTGCTGCCATGGGATTCATGCCGAAGAAGTCTGAGAGAGGAATTCCAAGTATTACTAGGAAGTGAAATGCAACTGGCTTCGCTCTTGATGCGGCATACGCAAGAGAGACTCGTCCCAATACTATCCTCTCTGGCTAGAGAACTCAGGCGTTGCTACTAGCTTATTCTTATGAGTGTAACGCTGCGACCTTGCAGCAGCTGGCTGTGTAGGAAAGTTGGTGTATGCAGCTTCGATTCATAATATGCTGTGACAACGAATTCATTATTGTACGTTCAATCTATCAAAAGGCTTGTGCAGCACGAGTTGCACTAGGGCGCACTTGAGTCATTTGTCAAGATTCGCGTTTGTTCACGTGGTTCGTTTCTCTCTGACTCACGCAGTTTTCTGTCGCGCAGCCGCACTATGAGATGAGCTAACAGGATTACGGCGTACCACGTCACGACAGTAATCAGTTGAATCGTAGGAGTCGGCATGTTGACTGACCAAATCTCTCCTGGAAGCGGAAACAAACTGAGATTGAAGGGAACCACGAAGGGCACAATACAAATGAGGAAAATCAATGAGCGGGGTATTCTCAGTTTATTGGATATCTTTTCCATGCCGTAAGCACTCCATGCAATCATCGGGACAAACCCGAGAACCAAGAGTCGATCGGTATTTGTCGCAAAGAGAAGTTGAGCGTAGTCTGCGAGAAGAAAAAGGAGGAATGGAGTACGAAGATCATTCTTCTGCAACAAGCCGATGACTGCAAGTGTTATCACAAGAATCGACCAAGTCCCTAAGCTCATTATTGTTGCCTGTTCAAGGGGATTCTCAGTGACCCGGAGTAACAGAATCTGCAGGATCCAAGATACCTGAAATGGTACTCCACCTTCTGGTGAATACACAATTCTGAATAGGAAATACAAAACAAGGGTCGGCGCTATTGTGAACAATCCGTTCCTTATCCACTTAGAGCGGCCCTCACGGGGCAAGTAGGTAAGGAAGACGATGATACAAAGTAGCACTGACTCCTTCACGAGCGAACCGATGAGTAGCAGAACTCCGAAAGAGAGTGTTCTACGCTTGATTGTTGTCAGGTACATTCCTACTACAAACGCAAAAGCTGCGGAATCGGTGAGCCAGAAATCCCATATGTTGAATGAAGATAGAGATTGTAGTGAGTACAACAGCAAGAGGGAAGCCAATCCTATTTCGTGTGAGATGCCAGTACGACGCAGAAAATAATAGAGCAATACGCCGGTAGCGATCAAACTAAGGATGGCTATTGCTCTAAAGCCAAATTCTGGACCGAACGGGAGGAGCCAGACTAGAGTTGGGATTGCTATTCTGTAGCAGAGGGGTGCCAAGTGAATTGTGAAGGGTGACTGTGCCATCTGCAGGTAGTAATAGTGATCCCATTCATAGTAGAAGACTGGGCTGGGCGGAATGATGGCAGGGTTGCGAACGACGAGAGCTAACACACAGACGCAGGCCACTGCTAAAGACCATACCAGCTCAATCGGCGTTATGTGCTGTGGATGAAGCTCGAGATTCTCGTGGCTCAGAATCCGCCACTCCTAGAGAATTAAGGGTATGAAGCCGCCTTGAAGGCAGTCTTAGAAGGATTTCGGAATAAGGGTGTCTCGTGTATGTTGCTCATAGTGTCCCGGCTGCTTCCGCAGCTCCTGTCTCCAAGTCGACCCTGAATAGTCGGCAACGGACCTAAGCCTGCGGCTTCGCGTCTCATGCCTGCGTACTGCCCGTGCCTTCTATCAAGTCTCTAACGTGGAAAACGCCGACGAGATTGGTCCTACCAGGGATGTGTCGAA